>JAKQHT010000007.1 GCA_029557895.1 Bacteroidota bacterium
CTTTCCATGTATTGTTTCTGTTTTTTTTAAGGTTTAAACAAACTCAACCTAACGTATATTGTACTTTTTAATTTGAGTTTAGGATGTTATCCCATACTACCATTATAATTATAGTGTTATATGCACTTTGCTCGCCACTTACTGTTCATTTGCCCAATTCAACCTATCCATTTGATTGTATGGCCACGGGGCGCCATTGTTTTCTATATTGCCCATCATGTTGTTGAGTTCCATCGGTGCTGCACTTTGCTCCATGACCAAGAAACGGCGCATTTCCATAATAATCGAAAGTGGATCGATACTCACCGGGCAAGCCTCCACACAAGCATTGCATGTGGTGCATGCCCAAAGCTCTTCTCGGGTTATGTAGTTGTCCAACAATTGTTTGCCATCATCTTTAAATGTTCCTTTATTGGCGTCCATATTCTTCCCGACTTCTTCCAATCGGTCCCTGGTATCCATCATGATCTTGCGCGGCGATAGTTTCTTACCGGTTTGGTTGGCAGGACATTCGCTTGTGCAGCGCCCACATTCAGTACATGTATAGGCGTTGAGCAGTTGCAGCCAATTTAAATCGGTAACGTCGCTGGCTCCAAATTTTGCAGGAGCTTCAGAATTTTCGGGTGCTGGAGCAAATGGATCGACATTGGGATCCATCATCATTTTTACTTCTTTGGTAACCGCTTCAAGATTGTTGAACTGGCCTTTGGGTTTCAATTTGGCAAAATAGGTGTTCGGGAATGCCAATAAAATATGCAAGTGTTTTGAATAATAAAGATAATTGAGAAATACAAGGATCCCAAGTATATGTGCCCACCATGCTGTCCGCTCGATAACGTGAAGGGTTTCTGCAGTAGTGTTTCCAAACCAAGAGTGGATATGTTGGCTGATGATGTTGCCGGTGCCCATTCCCTGAAAATGTACGTCAGTAGCATTCATGACCAAAAACAGGGTCATGAGGATCATTTCAAAATAAAGGATAAAATTGGCGTCGCTTTTGGGCCAAGCTGTCATCTCCTTGGACCAGAATCGTTTGATCTTGATAATGTTCCGCCGGGCCCAAAACACAATCACGGAAACCAACACCAATGCGGCCAGGATCTCAAAACTCCCAATCAAGAACCCATATACAGATGGAGGTAAAATTTCGGAAAACAGTCTATGTGTTCCAAAAAGCCCATCGATAATTATCTCTAAAACTTCTATATTAATGATTATAAACCCTATATATACTATTACGTGAAGTATTCCTGCAATTGGCCGTCGCGTCATTTTACCTTGACCAAGAGCAATTCGTGCCATGTTTTTCCAACGTTGCTCCTTATTGTCAGATACGTCAATGCCATGTCCAAGTTTTATATTGCGAATAAGTTTTTTGACATTTGAAGCAAAAAAAGTGATACCTGCAATGAGCACTATGGCAAAAAGGATGTTGGGAATGTAAGCCATCTCTTAATCTTCTTTTGGTTGGGTTTTTTGGTCTTCTATGATGTTTCCTTCGGCATCAAACTTGCTTGCTTTTTTTCCAAATACCGAAAAATGGACGTATCGTTTAGGGTTTAATTTGAAATCTTGCAGTAATTGTTCCAATTGTTTTGAGGCGCCTTCAAGGTTGTTGTATAAGTCTTCATCGGTCATAAGTTTTCCGAGCGTGCCATTTCCGTTTTTCACTTCGGCCATTAGTGCATTGACACTTTCCAGGGTGTTTTCGAGTTTGGCAATGGACTCCGAAATTTTTATATCTTTCAAATCGTCAGAAACCGTTGCCAGATTAGAAGATACTTTGTTGAAATTTTTGATGGCAGCACTCAAATCGGCATCGTTTTTTACTACCAACGAATTGATGTTACCAGAAAGCCTATTGAATGATTCGATAGTGGTTTTTAACTCGGCAATGGCACTTTTAAGTCCTTGTTCGGAATCATCGATAACCAATTTGTTGAGATTAACCATCAATGTGTCTGCCGATTGCAAAGTTGTTCCGAGATTCCCGCTGATACCGGAAAAATTCTGTGTCAACGTACGGATAAGCCCCGGTTCAATTTCAGATTTAAGGAAATCACCGCTTTTGGCAATCGTATCACCCGGTTCCGGGATGATTGCCAGTCCATTACCTCCCATCAGGCCTGTTTCATAAAGCCGGACCCTACTGTTTGTAGAGAACTTGATGTTTTTGTCAACTGAAAAAGAGACAATGGTTTTACCGGTTTTTGGATCATATTGTATGTTGGACACTTTCCCGATCCTGTTGCCTTTTATGGTCACGCCCGCAGAGGTATCCAGTGCGTTGTAGTCAAACCTGGTGTGGTATTCTGCATTATTGTCCAACAGGTTGATGCCCTTAAGATAATTGAACAGGAAAACCATCAAAATGATTCCTGCAATAACCAGTATTGCGGTTTTTACTTCTCTTGAAATTTTCAAAGCCAGTCGATTTATTTGCTCACAAAATTAGCAATAAATATAGAAAGAATGATTTTAATTTGCGGTAGTTTTCAATGCTTCGTGAAGATCTATCTGCTTGCCATCGCGGAATGCCACGATAAAACAGTCGTTAAATCCTTTGCTTTGTGCCTCTGCTTGAAACCTTTTGGCCATGTTATAATCGGAAGTATAACCGTGATAGTATTTGTAAACGCCATTGCCCTTTTCTCTTGAGATATCGGACAGTCCGTTGAAATTGAATGGTTTTGGATCCAACTCTTTTGATCCGGCCGCAATCTGCACCTTGAACACAATGTTGGGGTAAACATCTTGGGTATGAGGAATTTCATCTGGGGCAACCGCAACATTTTCGGCCGTATTGGGCGTTACAGACTGTGAGTAGATGTTTTCGCCTACGTTTCTGTCAATCACTTTTTTGTAATCAATGATGGCATTTAAGATGGATTGCGAAACTTCTTTTTTTCCTTTTGCGGAATTAAGGTAAGCACCTTCCTCCTTATTGGTTATAAATCCGGTCTCGATAAGTACACTTGGCATCGCGGTCTGGTGGATGACCCACAAACTTGCCTGTTTCACGCCCCTACTTTTTCTTTTTATTTGATTGACAAAATTACGTTCTATATAACTGGCAAGCAGAATGCTATACTCTGTAAATTCTTCCTGCATCAGGGTAATGCCTATGGAAGAGACAGGCGAATGCGGGTCAAAGCCTTCGTAGTGTTTTTCATAATCTTCTTCGAGGAATATAACTTCGTTTTCGGCTTTGGCAACCTCAAAGTTCCGGTTTGTATTCTTCAAATCAAGTACATAGGTCTCGGTTCCCGATGCTTCGGTATGATGCGCATTGCAATGAATGGAAATGAACAAGTCGGCATCGGCATTGTTGGCAATTTTAGCCCTATCTTCCAATCTGACGAACACATCGGTTTTTCGGGTATAGACAACTTTGAAAGCAGGGTTTTTCTCAAGTTCGGCGCCGATGGACAATACTATGCTCAAGGCAATATCTTTTTCTTTATAGCCATATTTGGAATGCTTGCCGGGGTCTTTCCCACCATGTCCGGCATCAAGGACAACCACAAATTTCCCCCTATTGTCCTGAAAAGCGGTTGCGGTGGAAAAAAAACTTGAAAATAGGATGAAAGCAAATACGATTAATGGTACTAATTTCGTTTTCATAAGGGTTTTAACGATTGATAAGCTCTGTCTGTTTCTAAATTTGGTTATACAATGGATTATCCCAAAAAAATATGTGTACTTTTGGGGTTTCAAAAACCGAGCCATACTTTTGCAAAAATACATTTAAAAGCGTTGCGTACCAATATCCTCAACATACTTTTGACATTAAGTTTTACAGTGCTTATCAACACTTTGGGGTATTCGCAGGACTTACCTTCATCGGACAAATCGATAAAGCCCATTGAACGCGACAGTGTATTTGTGGCCACCGACTCTTTGTCTGCCAAAGGCTTAACAGAAAAAAAGAACGACACCATTGTTGGCGACACCATCCCCAAAAAAGATTTTCTGGAAGGCATTGTTAAGTACAAAGCCAAGGAGTATGTGTCCATCAACCGTCGTGAACAGAAAATCTATCTATACGACGAGGCAGAGGTGAACTATCAGGACATGAACATCAAGTCGGGCATAATAATCATTGATTACAGCAAGAATTTAGTGTATGCAGGGCGTTTAAAGGACACGCTGGGCAACTATACGCAATTGCCCGTGTTTACCCAAGGGGCCAATGTAGTTGAACCCGACTCCATCATTTTCAATACAGACAACAAGAAAGCCTTGATATTCAACTCCAGAACGGAACAGAGCGGTGGTTACATCGATGCCGAACTTACCAAGAAAGAGAACGATTCTGTTTACTTTTTAAAAGAAGGAAAATTTACCACATCCGAAGACCGTGAAGATCCAGAGTTTTATTTCAGAATGCGCAAGGCCAAAGTAGTGCCCGGCAAAAAAGTCGTGGTGGGGCTTACCAATATGTACATTTATAACGTACCTACACCCATTGGGTTGCCCTTTGCCTATTTTCCTTTGACCAACAAGCAGACTTCGGGCATAATATTCCCATCGTACGGACAGGATAACAACCGTGGCTTCAATTTACAGAATGGCGGCTATTACTTTGCAATCAGCGATTATTTTGATCTTGAGGTTCTTGGCGACTATTATACCAACGGCAGCTATGGTTTAAGGATTGGATCGCAATATGCCCTACGGTATCGTTTTCGGGGCAATATCAACTTTAGGTACGAAAACCTCATTTCCAGTGAGCGGGGTTTTGACGATTATGCCAAATCGTCTGTATATAACATCAGGTGGTCACACACACAAGATGCCAAATCGAACCCAAGCTCAAGGTTTTCGGCTTCGGTAAACCTTGGAAGCAGCCGTTATTACCAAGAGTCGATCAATCAGATCAACCAATCCAATTTCCTGAACAACACCATGTCTTCTTCTGTGTCTTACTCAAAATCCTTCGATACAGAACCCCAGGTCAATTTAAGCCTCACCGCGACACACACACAAAATACGCAGACAGAGCAGATAAACATGACGTTGCCAACGTTTCAAGGAAGTGTAAGCCGCATCTTTCCGTTTGAACCATCGGTCGGGACAAAAAAGGGGGTTTTGCAGAACATCAACCTTCAGTACAGTGCGAGGGCAGAAAACCGCATACAGACCACCGATTCGCTTTTCTTTAAAAAAGAAATGTTTGAAGATGCCAAAATGGGTGTGAAACACAGCGTCCCAATATCCACAAACTTTAAGGTTTTTAAATTTTTCAGTGTCAGTGCTACTACCAATTTTGATGAGACATGGACCTTCAATACCGTCAGAAAGTTTTACGATGTAATAAACGAAAGGGTCGAAACAGAGGACTTGAACGGTTTTGCGAGTTTTAGGACCTATAATTTTGGCACAAGTATCGGCACAACTGTCTATGGGATGTTTGACTTTAAAAAACCTGGAAAAAACCCTAAGATACAAGCCATCAGGCACGTTATGCGGCCATCTATCAGCTACAATATAAATCCTGCATTTGATCAATATTATGACTCCTTTGAATATATAGATGCCGACGGGACCATGACCAAAGAACAGTATTCAAGGTTTGAGAGATCCATCTATGGAAGCCCCAACAAAAACTTTTCGAGTTCTATGGGCTTTTCTTTGGCAAACAATATCGAGGCCAAAGTGAGATCAAAAGATTCTACCAAAAGTGAGCCTAAAAAAATCAAGATCATTGACAACCTCAACTTTCAAACCGCATACGATTTTGCAAGGGATTCCCTGAACTGGAGCCCGGTAAGGGTGTCTGGCGGAACACAAATTTTAAACAGTAAGATGAGCATCAACTTTGGGATGGTGCTTGACCCCTATGCACTGGACAACAACAACCGGCAGATCAACAAGTTCAATATTGAAAATGGAGGAAGCCTCTTCCGGTTAACATCTGCCAACCTCAATTTGAGCTACAGCCTTTCAAATGAAACGTTCAAAGGCAGCGACAAGAACGACGGGCTTGACCGCAAACAGGAACAAGAATCGCTAATGAGCGGTGGGCGTTCTGACGACCTTTTTGGCAAACCTCAAGATTTTGCCGATCAACGCTTGCACGATGAAGAACTGGAAGAGGAAACCCCGAGCGAACTCTATAATTATAAAATGCCGTGGAGCCTTCGTCTGCAGTATGCCATCAATTATGCCAATGCGTCCCGCCAGAACGAAATTTCATCCAACTCACTAATGTTTTCTGGCGATATAGAAATTTCGCCAAGATGGTCTGTCGGAGCTTCTTCAGGCTATGATTTTAAAAACCATGGTTTTACCTATACACAGTTGCGATTTGAACGCGATCTTTTGAGCTGGCGCATGAACTTTAGCTGGATCCCATTCAGCACCCGGACTTCTTGGAATTTTTTCATCGGTATCAAATCCAACCTTTTGAAAGACCTGAAATACGACCAACGACGACGACCCGACCAAAATTTGCGCTAATCCATTAAAGACAAAAAGATATGAAACAGATCATCAACACCCCAAAAGCCCCTGCGCCCATCGGTCCGTACAATCAGGCAGTGCTTGCAGGCAACACACTGTACACTTCAGGACAGGTAGCTTTAGATCCAATATCCATGCAATTGGTTATGGATGATATAAAAACAGAAACAAAACAGGTTATGGAAAACCTATCGAACGTACTTTCTGCAGCCGATATGACTTTTGCCAATGTGGTAAAAACTACCATTTTTATCAGTGACATGAACAATTTTTCATTGATAAATGAAGTGTACGGCAGTTATTTTGATGAAGCAAGCGCACCTGCTCGGGAAACCGTCCAGGTGGCAAGGCTACCGAAAGATGTCAATGTTGAGATAAGCATGATTGCCGTTAGACAATAACCGTTACAACAAAAAACAAAGTTTCTACAACCGTTTTGTGTGGTAAGACATGAGCCCTTCGATTGGCCTACGAACAAAGTTTCCGACCTTAAAGCCCATTTCCTCCGCGACCGAATGAATTTCATCTTGAGAGAAGTAGGCAATGGATCCCGCAAAGTGAACAGGCACGCTCTCGATCTCGTTCTTGAACTGCATGATCATGTTTTTTGCAAAAAGTCGCACGCCGTCCTTTATCATGTTTTGTATATAGACGGAGTCCTTATTCAAAAACATAAATTCGGCAAAGCTTGCCAAATAAGCATTTGGACTAGGCTGTTTGTATAGTTGGTTTTTTATATAATCTGCATCCATGTTGTATTTGTTTCCAAAGGAAACGCGTATGGCTTCGGGCATGTGGTTAAAGTAATAATCCCTGATGAGTTGCTTGCCATAATAATTACCAGAGGCATCATCCATCAGTGAATAGCCCAACGACACGACACGTTGGTGCAACTTGGCCCCATCAAAATAACTGCAATTGGACCCCGTTCCCAAAATACAGACAACGGCCGCCTCATCATCGCTGTTGAGCGTGGCACGTACTGCTGCCATCGTATCTTCTGTAACCTCAACTTGGGCAATGGGAAAAATATCTTCCAATATTTTTTTTAGCATAATCCTTGGCGTTTCGGTACCGCAACCGGCACCGTAAAAGAAAATATGCGTCACATCCTTGTTTATGGCGGCGAGCTCTTGACTGCTGCTGATAATCTTATGAAGTTTTTTTTCTTTGAGTATTTCCGGGTTCAGTCCTTTGGTTCGGATCTTCTCCTGAAGTTGTTTTCCGTTGTTGTTCACTAAAATCCAATCGCATTTGGTGGATCCGCTATCAGCTATTAAAATCATGTTGCCTGTATAATAAATTTCCGTATAAGTTTCTTTATATACCTAAAATATAAATGTAGTAAAACTTATACGGAAATTGAAAGAAATTTTTACAAAGAATGTATGTGTTGAGCCAATTCTACCAATTTTGTGGAGTAAGCAAACTCGTTGTCATACCAAGCAACGACCTTGAAGAATTTGGAATTCAATTCAATAGACGCTTCTGCATCAAAGACACAAGTGCGTGTTTCGCCCACAAAATCTTGGGAAACGACCAGCTCATCGGTATAGCCCACAATGCCCTTTAATGCACCTTCAGAAGCATCTTTGAATGCTTTTTTGATTTCTTCCAATGAAGTTTCTTTTTTGCTTCTAAAGGTAAGGTCAACCACAGAAACATCGGCGGTAGGCACCCTAAATGACATCCCTGTCAATTTGCCGTTGAGCTTGGGTATGACCTTTCCAACAGCTTTTGCGGCACCTGTTGATGCAGGAATGATATTAATCAATGCGCTGCGGCCTCCTCTAAAATCTTTTCTGGAAGGGCCATCAACAGTCAATTGTGTTGCAGTGGTTGCATGTACCGTGGTCATGAGCCCTTCCTCGATTCCAAAATTGTCATCAAGGATTTTGGCCATTGGAGCCAAGCAATTGGTCGTGCAGGATGCATTGGACACAATCGTGTCACTTACTTTTACTTCCGTATGGTTTACGCCCATGACAAACATGGGAGCATCCTTGCTGGGCGCAGATATCACTACTTTTTTTGCGCCAGCCTCAATGTGATAGTTGGCGGTTTCTAAAGTTGTGAATATACCTGTGCAATCTGCCACGATGTCCACACCGGCCTCGTCCCATTTAAGGTTGCGCGGATCACGCTCGGCTGTGACACGAATTGTTTTTCCGTTGACTATCAATTGCCCATTTTTTACTTCTATGGTGCCATCGAACCTTCCGTGCACGGAATCATACTCCAGCAGGTATGCTAAATGGTTGACTTCGAGCAGATCGTTGATGGCCACGACTTCAACACCCGGTTTATTGAGCGTTGCCCTAAATACTATTCTTCCTATTCTACCGAATCCATTGATCCCCAATTTCAAATTTGACATTTTTTGTTATATTTTTATGATTAATATTGTTACTACGTGGTCATGATGTCTGACACACGCAATAGTTCTTTGTTTATCTTTGATTTTCCTTTGACGGCTTTGTCTATGGGCGTTAGTGCCATTTCGTCGTTGATAAGGCCAACCATATAATTGGTTTTTCCTTCGAGCAAGCTTTCTACGGCCTTTACGCCCATCCTGCTTGCCAGAACCCTGTCGAAACAAGATGGCGAACCGCCTCGTTGCATGTGTCCAAGGACAGACACGCGAACTTCGTATTCGCTCATGTTTGCATCCACATAATCTTTAAGTTCAAAGACATTTTTGCCTATTTTGTCACCTTCGGCCACCACGACGATGCTCGACGATTTTCCCGATTGTTTACTACGTTTCAAGGATTCCAAAAGCCTTTCGAGTCCAAGGTCTTCTTCTGGGATCAATATTTCCTCTGCACCTGCACCTACACCTGCATTTAGGGCGATATGTCCAACGTCGCGACCCATCACTTCCACAAAAAACAAACGGTTGTGCGAGCTTGCGGTGTCGCGTATCTTATCGATACAATCTACCACTGTGTTCAGGGCGGTATCAAAACCCAAGGTATGTGTGGTTCCGTAGATGTCATTGTCTATGGTGCCCGGAATGCCCATCACGGGGAAGCCAAATTCTTTGCTGAATACCATGCCTCCTGTGAAAGTGCCATCGCCACCGATAAGCACAAGACCTTGGATACCGGCTTCAATCAGCTTTTCGTGTGCCAACTTTCGGCCTTCCTTGGTCATAAAATCTTTGGAACGGGCGGACTTTAAAACTGTGCCGCCTTTATTGATGATACCTTTGACACTTCTGGCATCCATCGGCTTAAAATCGCCTTCAATTATACCTTGGTAGCCACGGTATATCCCGACACATTCTACATTATGATAAGCGCAAGTCCTAACGACGGAGCGGATGGCTGCATTCATTCCCGGTGAGTCGCCACCAGAGGTCAATACGCCAATTTTTTTGATGTTTTTTGACATTAAATATACTTTGAGAGAGTAAAACTAATAAACAAAAACTACATTCATAAACGTATTGAAGATTATTTAACAAGCACTTGGTATTTCAAACGTTTTCGTTAATAACTCTATAAAACATCAAGCATTTTTTATTGTGGGAACCGCGATTTTAAGACATATATCGATGATTGGAGAATGTTATTCTGACCGTGGTTTTATGGTAATAAAATCGGGGGTCATTTGTTCTTCATTTTCATGTTGTTCTTTCCCATTATCGTCGTTGGTGGCTTTTTTTTTGTTCTTTCCTGAAAAAATAATCTGAAGCAATTCTTTAAAGGTATCAAACTCTACATTATAAGACAGTCCTAGCCCTTGGGTGTAGCCGATCTCTTCCCCGAAATTACGGATACTGTTCTCTCTGTTGAACACTTTTGCAGATAAGGTACCATCGTCGTTGAGCAAGAGTTCTATCTCGGCATCGCCCACTATGACCGTTTGTGTGGCTCCACCTATGGGCACACCCACTTTACCGTTGAACAAAAGTTTTTCGCTAATCCTTGTACTCAACGTAAGGCCCAACCTGTCATCAGTTTTATATTCTGGGGTTTCTTCTCCAGACTGGAAATTAACACCTACCTGCACCTTATCATCATCGCTTGACAGCAAGCTGTTAAAAAGGTTGTTGACACGATCCTCTACCGTACCATAGGCCTGCTGGCCGAGGCTCAATTCACTTGCAAAAGACCCTGTGGCCAATAAAAACACACCCTGATAATCCCTGCTTTCCTTGGTTTCGAGCCTATAGTCGAGCTCTGATTTTATGGTCGTGCTCACGCTGGGGAATCCAAAGGTAAAATCGAGGTCTGGTTGTTCCAACTGGCCTGAAAGATTGAGCTCCACATCGACCGGAATACTGCGGTTGATGGGGTTGTCCAAAAGCACGGAGGGATTGGCATTGGTACGATAGACGGCTTTTAGATCGACCTGTGCTTTCATGGGGTCTCCGTTCCATTGCAGGTTTCCGCCGCGTTCCACTTCGAGCCTTTTCTGTACGAGACCGGCATAGGCAAAGTTATAAATACCCTGATAGATGATGTAGTCGCCGTACATTTTGAATTTTCCATTGGTATTGATTTCGATCAGCAGGTTACCTGCTCCAGTACCTTGTATGGTACTTCCTGATTTTCTATCGATTACAATTTCTATATCTGCGTTTTGGTTTACATCCAAATCAAAATCGAGCTCCAACCCTTTGACCTCAATATCTGTAAGGGTTTCGCCTCGAAGTTTAGCCTGTTTTTCTTCAGGACTCAAAAAATGGATGTACGAGTTGTCGCCAAAACTTTGTGTATCGCTCAACGGAATCTTAAACACCGTGCCTTGTGCCGTACTGCCATTGACCTTGATGACCAATTGGTCTGTCGGCCCCGAAATATTGGCGTTGCCCGTTACGAAAGCAGTACCGTAATATAATGATTCGCCGTCATCTGTAGTGTTTAGAACCAAAAACCTGTTTGTGTCGATGTTGAGCCCGAGCCTCCAGTCGGAAAAATTGTTGTGTGCCATATAACCGTTGAGGGTAGCTCTCGAGAAATATTGCGAATCGGTCATTTCAACATTCTCGAAGACGAATTTTTGTTCTTCAAGGCGTACTTCAGAATCAAAATCAAAGGAATAATCGACGTTTAAATATGGTATGGTAAGCCCTGCATTGTCAAGCAACAGGATGCCATTGATATCGGGTTTTGAGGGATTGCCCGATGCCCTGACGTTGCCCGATGCAAGTCCACGGATGTTGGTAATGACATCTTGGCCAAAAACATTGAGCGGCGCTAATTGAAATTCATCAAATTCAATATCGAGATTGATACCCGGGTTTTCTTTGCCTATATCCAAAAACCCTTTGGCTATCAACGACTTCAAATTATCGTTCTGCAACAGGATGTCCACTTCATAGTTTGTCAATGACTGGTTTCCAATCAGGTCTGCTCTTAAATCGCCAAGTTGATAGTCATTGAACTTAAGCCTGTCCACAGTGATATTGGACATTGGTGAATAGTGCCCGTCCTGTTGCAACAATTTGAGCTTTCCGTTCAGATTACCGCCAAATGCCATACTATCGAGTGTGGGCGTGATCTTGTACAGGTCAACATCCTTAAATTCGACGTTCAAGTCTTTATAAGTGGAATCTCGCAATTCGCCATCCAGCACAATTTCTTCTTCCTGATGTTTCAGCAATAAATCTTTGATTTGGAACTGTCGGAACTGTCTATCAAAAACAACCTTGTTCAGCGAATCGTTGTCATTGTTTATTTGCCAAACATTTTCTTTGAACAATGCTTCAGATTTCTTGAAACCTACAACCGATTGGCTATTTTCATCGATGGTATAAAAAAGGTTGAGGTCAAAGTTGTCATTGTTCTTCTTGCCTCCCCCAAACTGTGTTTTGATGAACAGCGTGTCGCGCTTGGTAACATTGATAAGGTCGAATTTTGAAACGTTGTAGAAATTGGTTTTCAGCGAATCGATTTCAACATAGGTATTGAACAATGGGTTTGAGTTGTCCACCAGTAAATTGACATTGTCGGCAAAATAGTCTTCATATATGATTTTGGGGGATTTAAAATTGAGCTTGAAACCCGTTTCGTCACTCTCTATCCTGCCTTTAATCGATGTGTTTGCCCCCAGTTGCAATTTTGGCACAAACAATTCGACAATCTTGTTGTAAATGGTAAAATTAAAATCCAAATATTGATCGGCGTCAACATTATGTGGGTGGTAATTGGTGTAGATGCTGCCCAATGAGTTTTCAGTCATCTTGCCAATATCCGAAAATTTAAAATTTCCGCTGATACTGCCCTCAATGATGTCCGGAGAATTAATGGTTATGGTCTGGAGCCTGTCTTCGTAAGTGGCTACCACCGCAAAATCTTCAAAATGGTATTCGTTGTTTTGGTTGATATAGGTAGTGTTCTCAAAATTGAGGTAACCATGTGCATCGTTGAAGTCGTTGCCTTTCATTGACATGGCGATCTTTCCCTTGAATACCGAAATGCTATCCCTTGAGACAAAATTGAGCGCGTTGAGGTCTGCGTAAATCACCTCTGCATTGAAATCCATGGTCTTTGGATTTTTTGATAAATCTGCTAGACCGTCAAATTTTATCTTGAAATTGTCGTCTTCTGAAACCAAATTGCCATTAAAAATCTTGTTACCGAGCTCGCCCTCTATGAAAATGTCGTTATAAACATAATTATTATAAGTGAGGTAGAACACTTCACCGGATACATTGGTTTTGATGTTATCGATTGTAAACCCTTTGCCGGACACATCAACATCAAAAGAGGCTTCGCCAACTGTGGGGTCATTGAGCAAAACTCCAAGGTCAAAATCCTGAAATATCAATTTTCCCTCATAGCTGGCGCTGTCAACATTATCTATTTCTGACATCTTGAGATCGGCAATGATATCTCCTATTTCGGTACTGATTTCGAAGTCGGAAACGATCTGGTACGAAGTGATGTTCGTATCGCCCACAAGTGTAAAGTCCCCCAATTTTGAAAACACAGTAGGTATAGACTCTCCCAAGATGTTGGGCAACAGCGCCTTTAGGTCGAAATAATTCGACGAAAGATTGTCAAACTTTCCGTCAAGTTCAAAATTACCCTCTTCGGTATTGAACAAGTTCTTGAACTTTATATCGCCATAAATCCGGGTTCGGGAGTTGGTGGTCATCTTCAGGTTTTCGGCATATAGGTCATTGAGCGTTCCCGACAGGGCAACATTCAAAAATACTTTTTGGTCGGTGCCGAATTCATTGTAAAACGTATTCATTTCGTCGAGAAATACTTCCGAATCTCTAAAAACCGCATCAACCCTTGCCTTGTTAGTCAAATCTTTTATTCCGCCCACTTCATAATCAAATCTTACCTTGCCATTGAGGTTGGAGTTGGCAGTTGCTATCTTAAGGTTGTCAAAATACAAATGTGTCGGTGTGTAGTCAAAATTGGCCACCATATTTTTTACTACCACGCCCCTACTATCTATGAAAGCAAGATTGTTTATCCTGACACTGATATCGGTTTTTTTAATAAGAAAATTGGTAGCGTTCAGGTAGAGCTTGTCAAACTCGATAATTTTTGGCTTTTCCTTGTTTTCATCGATAAGTCTAAAGGTACCGTCATAAACGGAAATGTCGCTCGATGACAACAAAAATGGCTTGGAATCTACTTTGGGGTTATCTTCTTCAAACTTCGCTATGAATTCATCGAGGTTGGTCTTTGTTTCGCCTTTATAGGTTTTTATATTGAATACCAATCCATTGATGTCCACGTCGCCAAATGTCAGTTTGTTGTTGTACAGATTGCGAAAACTCAAAACAGAAGTATTGAGTTCGTTGATGCCAATCAGTGTATCATTTTTGTAATCTTCGATGTAGATTTGTTTTAATGCCACATCGCCATTGAACTTCAGCCCTATTCTATCAATATGGATTTTGGTGCCGAAATCATCATTGACAAGTTTTGTTACCTTTTGCGCAAGGCTAGTCTGTACGGATGGAAAAGAAAGTACAAGTACCAAAATAACGAAAAGGAGCACAAAAATGGCCACTATCTTGAGTAGTATTTTCAGAAATTTTTTGATACGTGTCTAAAATTATAACTTTGCGTTCAAAATTAACAATTATTGTGCCTAAATATCATTAATGGATTCACAAAATATTTATATTCTTGGAATTGAATCTTCATGTGACGACACAGCAGCAGCCGTGATGCACAACGGCCGGGTTTTAAGCAACGTCGTTGCGGGGCAATCGGTACACGAAGCATACGGCGGTGTGGTACCGGAGCTTGCATCACGTGCGCACCAGCAAAACATTGTCCCTGTGGTGCACGAAGCCCTTAAGCGAGCCAATATTGACAAGTCGCAGTTGTCGGCCATTGCATTTACACGTGGCCCGGGATTGATGGGTTCGCTACTTGTAGGAACTTCATTTGCCAAATCCATGGCATTGGGGCTGGACATACCGTTGATAGACGTCAACCACATGCAAGCGCATATTTTGGCACATTTTATTGATGAAGAAGGCTTTAATAAACCGCCGTTCCCTTTTTTGGCAATGACAATCTCGGGTGGACATACTCAAATTGTAAGGGTCAACGACCACTTTAACATGGAAATCATTGGCGAAACCATTGATGATGCCGTGGGAGAAGCATATGACAAAAGCGGAAAACTGCTCGGATTGGGATATCCCGCAGGACCAGAAATCGACAAAAGGGCCAAACTCGGAAACCCAAAAGCCTTTATCTTCAGTAAACCAAAAGTGGATGGACTTAATTTTAGCTTTTCGGGTCTTAAAACCGGTATCTTATATTTTATTCAAGAGCAGACCAAAAAAGATCCGGACTTTGTCGAAATAAATCGCAATGATATTTGTGCTTCTATACAGCATACCATCATTGAAATTTTGATGGACAAACTAAAACTTGCAAGCAAACAGACTGGCATCAAGCACATTGCAATAGGTGGCGGCGTATCTGCCAATTCTGGAATACGCTCGGCACTTAAAGAAGCAGAGAGCAAATACGGATGGACAACCTACATCCCAAAATTTGAATTTACCACAGACAATGCAGCCATGATAGCCATCGTTGGGCATTTGAAATTCCTGCAAAACGATTTCGCACCTACAGATGTAGCGGCAACATCACGGTTACGGTTATAGTTCGAGCTTTTCAAATTATCCAAGAAAACTGTTCTTTCCTTATTTAAGATAATAAAACAACCATTCTCTATACCATATTGAAAGCTGTCCAATGGTGCGCTCTTTTGAGAACGAAGCACAACAGTTGGCGCATTGATACACGAAGAGTTAAAGTGACCATTGGATTTTTGTCTAAAGGTTTTATTTCCCAATCGATTTTCCTTCACACAAAAAAAATTTACTTCTTTCCCAACTACAACGTTTTCATGTGCCAAACACTTTAATTTACATCATAAATACATATTAAACACTGATAAAAATCATATTTAAATATTAGTTATGTACGGAATTTTGTATCGTAAAATCAATTAAACATTAAATCATGAAACTATTATCAGGTATCAGCAAAAGATTATTAATTTTTCTCATTATAGGTACGTACGGCACCTTAATGTCACAAGAATCTCTAACGCTTGCATCAAAACCGCAACTGAAGATTTCGGGCACTTCCAGTCTCCATGACTGGGACATGGTTTCGGAGGTTGCCGAGGGCAAACTTACTGCCACCATCGCTGACAATCAGATTACCGACATCACTTCAATGGTGGTAAAAATGCCGGCAGAAAGTATCAAGAGTGGCAAAAATGGCATGGATAAGAACGCATATAAGGCCATGTACACAGACAAACACAAATATGTAACGTTCAACCTTAAATCTGCAATAAAAACAGGTGATGGCAGTTGGACGCTCAACGGAACTTTTAGCATTGCCGGCACAACAAAGTCAGTGGACCTAAAGGTTAAACAAACTTCCGCAAATGGTAGTTATAGCTTTTCAGGAAGCCACGCTTTCAAACTTACCGATTACGGTATCGAACCACCAAAAGCACTGATGGGAACTATCAAAACCGGTGATGAAGTAACCATTTCTTTCAACGTAAATTTCAAATAAATCAATAACCTAATAACTTAATAATTAATAACTTAAATTTAAACAAGATGAAAAAATATTTTTTGATTATCGCAGTCCTATTGGGTCTGACAACTTTGGGCCAAGCACAGGAACTTCGAAACTTTAGAACTTATGACAAGAACGGTGTCAATGTGTTTGAAACTCCAAAAGACACCACAAGCTCCTCAAACGAGGTACACGTGAAAATAGGCGGTGCGTTTGCACTCCAATTTCAGGCCATAGACCACGAAAACAATGCCAATTTTGTTGATAACGGTAACGGAGGCAACGCCAACCAACTGTATGCCATTGGCAACAACTTTAACCTTGCAACTGCCAACTTGGATCTGGACGTTAGGTTGTATGACGGTATCAACCTGCACTTAAGGACATACCTCTCTTCAAGGCACCACCCTGAACCATATGTAAAAGGCGGTTACATCACTATCGATAAGTTGGACTTTATCGAAGAAGGATTCCTCAAAAACGTCATGGACAAAGTAACCTTGAAGTTCGGCCACATGGAAAACAACTATGGTGATGCGCATTTCAGGCGTTCAGATAATGCCTTGGCAATTTACAACCCGTTTGTAGGAAACTATTTAATGGATGCATTCACTACTGAAGTTGGTGCAGAAGTTTACTACCAACACAATGGCTTGTTAGCAATGGTAGGCGTTACCAATGGTAAGCTGAACCAAACCGCCTTTAAAGGCACTACAAGCCCTTCCACAATATTGAAATTGGGCTACGACAAACAAATTGATGCAGATTTGAGATTACGCTTAACCGGGTCTATGTACCACACAGCGCACTCTGCGAGAACATACCTATATTCTGGTGACAGAACCGGCTCAAGATACTATTTTGTAATGGAAAACAGTGCAGCTTCTTCATCTGCCCAATATGCCTCTGGCCGTATAAATCCAGGTTTCAACAACGAAATGACAGCTTTCATGATAAACCCATTCATCAAATACAAAGGCCTGGAATTCTTTGGGTTGATTGAAACTGTTTCCGGTAAAACAAATGCCGAAACCGACAACAGAAATGCATTCCAATTGGGCACTGAACTGTTGTACCGTTTTGGAAGCAACGAAAACTTCTATGTAGGAGGCAGGTACAACAGCGTAAGCACAGAGCTTGCCAATGGCGACGACGTTGACGTTACCCGTTTCAACCTTGGCGGTGGTTACTTTATGACCAAAAACATCTTGGTAAAACTTGAATATGTCAACCAAAAATATGATGGTTACAACCAAAACAGTATATTGCACGACGGTAAATTCAATGGCTTCGTTGCCGAAGCCGTAATCGCGTTCTAACAATAAAGCCATGCGGATTTTCAGCTACCTCATATTGATAATTCTCGCTACCCCGTTCAGCAAGAGCAGTACATCGGACTATATGGTCATCTGCACAAATGAATTTACGGTACAGGGGAAAACATCGTTGGGCAGCTTTGTTTGCAGCTATGAAATGCCCGCAAGCGACACCTTGTTTTTCAATAACAAAAAAAGGAACGCAAAGATTATCCATACACTCCCCGTAAGGAATTTTGGATGCGGTAATTTTATCCTCAATGGCGATTTTAGAAAAACGCTCAATGCGAAGGAATATCCGGAAATTAAGATTGAACTGTCCAACTTTAGGATTACTGACAACAGATATACCTGTGACCTGATGCTCAACTTGGTTGGAAAACCAAAACAGTTCAGGGATCTGGAACTTCAGTTTTACAACAACTCAATGTGTGGCGAACTTGTTCTGAACTTCAGCGATTTTGATTTGGAACCGCCCAAAAAACTCGGCGGCATGGTAAAGGTCAAAGAAGAAATAGCATTGAACATCAAAATGGTAAGTTCAAACTGATATTTTCAATCCCTGAACAAACAACACCCCAAAAGAAGTAGCTTTTGGGGTGTTGTTTTGCTATTGGCCGATCCTCTACAGGCCACGCCCACACGCATTATCTGCTTTTTACAGATCCAAAATCACCTACAACCATATTTTTCATTTTACCAATGTCGAAAATCCAATAATTATTTGTACTTTGAGTTGCCAATACACAACATTGCTATGAGCAAACAACTATCGCCATTTACCAAGGCACAACTATTGCCCCAAGAAGAAACCCTAGAAATCTTGAGAAAAAAGGGAGAATTGTTCATCGGAATCCCCAAAGAAACCCACTTTCAGGAAAAACGCGTTTGCCTGACACCCGATGCCGTGTCAGCATTGGTAAGCAACGGCCACAGGATAATGATTGAAGCAGGAGCCGGCGATGGTGCCAACTTCAAGGACAAACAGTACAGCGAGGCCGGAGCAGAGGTTACAAACGATAAAGCCAAGGTCTTTTCATGCCCTATCGTCCTAAAGGTCGAACCACCCTCCTTGGACGAAATCAAGCTCATCAATCCGCAAACATTGCTCATATCGGCGCTGCAACTCAAAACACAAAGCAAAAAATTCTTTGAAGCCCTAGCCTCAAAAAGGGTCACGGCTCTCGCATTTGAATTTATAAAAGATGAAGACGGCGCCTACCCTGCCGTCCGAGCGTTAAGCGAAATAGCCGGTACAGCATCCATATTGATTGCCGGAGAAATGCTGTCCAATATCAATGGCGGTAACGGCCTAATGTTTGGAAATATCAGTGGCGTACCACCAACCGAAGTAGTCATCATTGGAGCGGGAACCGTTGGCGAGTTTGCCGCACGTTCCGCTATTGGACTTGGTGCCAATGTAAAGATTTTTGACAACAACATATCCAAATTGCGCATGATTCAGGCAAATCTCGGCCAAACCCTCTACACCTCTACCCTACAGCCCAAAAATCTCATCAAGGCACTGAAACGTTGTGATGTGGCCATTGGAGCTGTAAGAGGGACCAATAGGGCGCCAATCGTCGTGACCGAAGCCATGGTGGACTGCATGAAAGCAGGCGCAGTTATCATTGACGTAAGTATCGACATGGGTGGTTGCTTTGAAACCAGCGAAATTACAAGCCACGACCGACCTACTTTTGAGTACAACGGCATTACACATTATTGCGTTCCGAACATTTCGGCGCGCTACTCACGGTCCGCATCGGTGTCCATCAGTAACATTTTCACCCCTTACCTGATCAAGATTGCCGAAGATGGCGGTATCGAAAACGCCTTGCGTTTTGACAGAGGTTTAAAAAATGGATTGTACCTTTACCACGGCATCTTGACCAACAAGTCCATAGCAGATTGGTTCCACCTAAAATATAATGATGTCAATCTATTGATTTTTTGATTTATAAGAACTAATTAAATGAAATTGATACACCGCGTCGCCTACTACCTTGGCGGCTTTTCCATTGGCCTTATTATCTTGGCGTTCATACTTCAAGGCAAAAAGACATCTTGCGATTATGGCCCAAATGCCCGTACCACAAAAAACATTGCCAACAAGAAAAAAAATTATTCAGATGCCGTAAAAACGGTCATGACCGAATATCAAATGGATACCTTGGACGTATCAAACCTGATACGCTTTGGTGATGTCGATTTTTCAAAAAGCGATACCAAGGCTATGGACTGTAAATTGTATGTCATTTACAATAGCTACAAAAAAAAGGAATTTGAAATAACCGTTGAAAATTGCGACAGCTTGGCGAAGGTAGTACGTATTCAACCAAAAAATTAGGTAAAATCCAAAAAAAACTTTTCCAAAGTTTTGAGACTTTGGAAAAGTTTGGGTTTATCTTATCTGTCCAAAATTACTTTTTTGGTGTAAACATTGTTATCATTGGTCAATTTTAAAAGGTAGAGCCCATTTGAAAATTTGGACATATCAATCAACCTTCGGAAACCAACCCTATCTTCTTCTTCGATGACTTCATGGTACAGCACCTTTCCGGCCAAATCGTACATGGTAAGGCTGGACGCCCTTAAAAGCCCGCTGATCTTGATTTTCAAATCGCCAGAGGTCGGATTCGGGAAAACCACAAAATCAAACGGCTGCGTATTAATAATATCATCCGGTACGGAACAATCATTTACGAAGACCGTGACATCTGCTGTATCGTAATCCAATTCGTTATACACCGTGACAGAATATTCGGTGGTTTCATCGGGTGTTACAGTGATGGTCTGGGTCGTATCTCCCGTGCTCCACAAATATTGATCACCACCTGAAGCCGTCAAGATAACACTTTGGCTTCGGCAAATCGTTTGATTCTCTCCTGCAAATGCAGTTACTTGAGGAACCACATTGACTGTTACAGATTTTTGATCTGACGCACAATCGTTAACATATCCTATCACACTATATGTTGTTGAAGCTCTAGGGCTTACCAAAATGTTCGGTTGGGTCGCACCATTGTTCCATTCATAAGTATCTGCTCCAATGGCAGAAAGCGTTACAAACTCCCCTTCAAGAATAGTGACGTTGTCTCCATTGATAATATCAACCACTGGGATTGGTGTTACAAATACAGTTACTTCATCGGTGTCTTGAGAATTACCCACAAATGCCGTCACCGAATAAGTAGTGGTTACAATAGGACTTACGGTGATACTCTGGGTTGTTTCTCCGGTACTCCACAAATACGTATCGCCACCATGAGCTGTCAATGTGACGCTAAAGCCTCTACAAACCCCCCTGTTTTCGCCGGCGTCTGCAACTACAGTTTCCGGCAGGACTGTTACCACAACGCTGTCAGTGCTTTGGCATCCGTTGGATGTTCCGGTAACGGTATAGGTTGTGGTTGCCGTTGGACTCACGGTAATACTTTGTGTGGTTTCTCCCGTGCTCCACTGGTAACTGTCGGCACCTGTGGCAGTCAAAATGGTGCTTTCGCCTTCGAATATAGTCACATCGTTACCTGCATTAACAGTTGGCGGATTGTTGACAGTAACGGTGACCTCATCACTGCCGCTGCAGCCGTTCTGGGTTACCTCAACACTGTATGTCGTCGTGGCCGTTGGGCTCACGGTGATGCTCTGGGTCGTTGCGCCCGTGCTCCACAAATAGGATGTACCACCGCCTGCGGTAAGGGTGACACTGCTGCCCAAACATATCGAAACATCATCGCCTGC
>JAKQHT010000023.1 GCA_029557895.1 Bacteroidota bacterium
TGCCGTGCCCACTGCGGAAGCGGGTGCCAACTACACGATTCCTATCTCTACGCCCTATGCCCTTACGGCCTCTTCGACAGATGCCGATGGGATTGCATCGCACACCTATACATGGGAGCAGTACGATTTGGGACCTGCCGGTGTTCCTACCCAAACAACTGCCACCGGACCTCTTGTCCGGTCGTTTGAAGGAACCACCAATCCTACCAGATATATACCTAGATTACAAGATTTGGTAACTGTTAATGGCTCTACCGACTGGGAAAAACTTGTATCAGTAAGTAGAGCGATAAACTACCGCGTAACCGTCAGGGACAATGATGTAAGAGGAGGGCAAACGGCCGTTGACGATATGACAGTAACTGTGACCAATACGGCTGGCCCTTTTATAGTAACAGCACCCAATACCAACGTGACTTGGTCCGCAGGAAGTACCCAAACCGTTACTTGGGACGTGGCAGGAACCACTGCGTCGCCAATAAGTTGTGCCAATGTGGACATCTTTTTGTCAACAGATGATGGTTATACCTATCCAATTACCCTATTGGCCAACACGCCAAACGATGGCTCGCAATCCATAACAGTACCCAATACCCCAGGAACCCAAAACAGGATTATGGTAAAGGCTTCCAACAACATTTTTTTTGATATCTCTAATACAAACTTTACGATTTCCGGCCCTTGTGTCGCCAATATACCCACTGGATTGGCAGTCACCGGTATTGGGGGAACCAGCGCAACATTGAACTGGGATGAAGTCTACTCTTCAACCTATGATGTTAGGTACAGAGAAGTGGGAAGCAGTACCTGGATTACAATCGCTACCTCCAATTTTTCTTTAGAATTGACAAATCTTGAACCTTTGACCAATTATGAAGCACAGGTGAGAAGCAAATGCGCAGAAGGAGGCAATTCAGATTACAGCGATTCTATTTTCTTTATTACAACTAATATAAGCTACTGTAGTTCAAACGGAAATGATACGAGCGACGAATATATAGGAAGGGTACAGCTAAACACTTTGGACAATAACAATTCTGGCCCAGGAACAAGCGGTACCGGCTATTCCGATTTTTCTTCCAACCCTTCATTGACCACTGATTTGGTCGCTGGCACTCAATATTCCATAACCATTACACCTGTCTGGACAGGGACTACCTATCCTGAAGGTTATGCCGTTTGGATTGATTACAATCATGATGGTGATTTTAATGACACGGGGGAAATGGTTTGGAGCAGTTCAGCAACAACCAACACTCCTGTTACCGGAAATTTTACAGTTCCAGAAAACATCGCTTACTATGGGCCAACGAGAATGCGCGTTTCAATGAAATACAACGCCATTCCAACTTCGTGTGAATCTTTTAATTATGGCGAGGTTGAGGATTATACCATAAACTTGATGTATGATGGATTGTTATTTGCCAACAACATCTGGACACCCAATGCTCCATCTGAGTTAACCTCTGGCGCAAACGCTTTGGTAATGAACGGGACTTTTAACCTGAACGACGATATCGCCCTGAACAATCTTACCATTAACAGTGGTGCAGAAATGAATGTGCTGCAGGGTCAATCTGTTGAGTTGAACGGCAATTTGACAAGTAATGGCAATTTTATCCTTAATTCGAGTTCAAACCAGTATGCCAGCCTTATTGCAAACGGAACCGTTTCTGGGAATGTAAAATATCTGCGTCATGTCAATATTAATGCCTCATCTGGCGGCAACGATTTGATCTCTGCGCCTTTGACAGGCCAAACGTTTGGGGCTTTTGCTGCAGAAAACACTAACATCGTCTCTAACCCCAATAACGCATCAGAAAAACTATTTGGTCATTTTGATAAAATCACGGGGACATACCAGACTTATGATACGGATCTTCCTTCTGATGCATCAATACTGTTGAGTGCGGGCATAGGTTATAGGGCTGCCTCCACCGACAATGGCACTTTTGCATTTGAAGGAAACGTCAACACAGGAATTGTCAATGTCAATATCTCTAACACCGGGCCTTCTTATGCCGAATGGAATTTAATAGGGAACCCATACCCTTCGTACATCAAGCTTTTCGACTTTTTAAGTGCCAATATCAACGAATTCTTGCCTTCGAGCGCCGCTATTTATGGATATGACGGCAATGCCGCTGATGGTTGGAAAATTCTTAACCTCGCTTACGCAACGGCAAATCCAAACGCTATTATTACACCTGGGCAAGGGTTTTTTGTGTCTTCAAAAGTTGGGGGCGGAACGGTAGTTTTTAATCCCAGCTTCAGAACCATTGCTTCCGGTAACGCTCTTTTGGATGATGACTTCATCGAAGGAAGGGAAGTGGTTGATGGAGATATAGCACATTTAAACCTGTCAATGACTTCTGCTTCAAACAGTTTTAAAACCGATTTTTATTTTACAAATAATGCTTCAAAAGGCCTTGATATTGGTTATGATGCCATAGTGTTCAATGGTGTAGCCCCCGGTTTTGCCATTTATTCCCGTTTGGTAGAAGAGAATGCCGGCAATGATATTGCTATCCAAACTTTTGGTTTTGATGATTTGGACGACAACTTGACAATTCCGATAGGGGTCAATGCTTCCCTTGGGCAACAAATCACGATTGGAATGCCAACCAACACCCTAACAAACGGTATTGGTGTCTATCTCGAGGATAGGTCCAACAATACGTTTACAATGCTTAACACTAATGATTATGTTTTTACTGCAGACAGTAACTTGTCAGGAGTTGGGCGCTTCTACTTGAGGTTTGATACCTCTGCTTTGGGGCTCGACCAAAATGGCTTTGAATCGTTAGTTGTGTATGCCACTTTAACCCCAAAACAGATTGTCATTAATGGACTTCTTTCAGAAACCACAAAAGCAACGGTTTATGATGTTCGGGGAAGACAAATGATGGCAATGCCTCTTATTGAAAACGTAGCCAGACAAGTAATTGACATCAACAATTTGAGCTCTGGTTTTTATGTGTTGAAAATACAAGGCAAGAATGGTGTTTTGAGCCAAAAGATTGTCGTAAAATAATAAATTCAAAAGTTCATAAAAAGTCCAGATGATCTATCTGGACTTTTTTATATATGAATGATTTCGTTTTGGTGGAGGATATCCTCGCCACGCAAGCGCAACAGTATTTGGGCTACGGCAATTGTGTCTTTTTCGCAGTAGGCAACGATACGGTCAATGTTGCTTTCTTCATAAAAAACCCTTGCAACATCGCTACCATCGATATCATCTTTTGGAGATGGAATGCCCAACACATTGGTCAGCAACTTTAAGGATGTATAGTTTTTGTAATCGCCAAATTTCCACAATTCCAAAGTGTCGAGGTGTGGCACTTCCCAAGGTTTTTTACCAAAAAGGTTCAATTTATTGGGCAATTCCATATTGTGGATGATGAGACGCCTTGCGATATATGGAAAGTCAAATTCTTTTCCGTTATGTGCGCACAACAGATGTTTGGATTGGCCAAAATGTGTGGATACCAAGTTTTTGAAATCGTTTAAAATTGATTTTTCATCACCATGGAATGATGTGACCCTAAAATTGCGAACATCACCCTGGAGTTTAAAATAACCAACGGAAATGCAAACGATTTTTCCAAATTCGGCCCAAATACCTGCGCGTTCATAAAATTCTTCTGCCGAAACATCACCTCTCTGGTATTGAGATTTAAGGGTCCATAATTGTTGTTTGGCTGCGTCCAAATCTAAAAAACTTCTTGCTTCGGGAACGGTTTCTATATCCAAAAACAGGATGTCTTCGAGATTGAGCTTGTGTATCATTTCAAGGATTTATTTAGGATATGCCCTTGCTTTCCATCATTTTATAGGCTTCTTCTATATAGGTAGTAATGTCTTCGGTAAATTCTTCACCCTCATGATGTGGCGCGTTTAGATGTCCGAGCCTCACGATGATGACATTGTCGTTGGGTTCAACAATAACATATTGTCCAAGATGCCCGCGCATCATGAAGAATTTTTTATCGGCGGTATTTTTGAGCCACCAGCCGTAGCCGTATTCGGGGCTTTCAGGAAAGCGAGGCGTCAGGGATTTTGCAATAAATGCAGAATCAAGAAGTTGCTTGCCGTTCCATTTTCCAAAATCTTTATATAACTTCCCGAAACGGGCAAAATCTTTGGCATTGCTTGCGATGCAGCAGTAGGCTTTGACCATATCGTGGTCTTCGCTGTCCACTTGCCACAAAGTAGAATGCTCACTGCCCAGTGGTTTCCAAAAACTTTCGGTGAGATAGTCATATAATTTTTTTTCAGTGGCACGTTCAATGACCATCCCGAGCATTTGCGTATCGCCACTGGCATATTTAAAAGCTTTTCCGGGTTCATCAACGACTTTCAAACCCATGATGACTTTGTCCAAATCGTCATCAAAATAGGAACGGGTGGTAATGGATAGCGGCGAATAATAGGCTTCGTCCCAATCGGTGCCCGATGACATACTCGACAAATCGCCAACGGTCATTTTTGCGCCTTTGCCTTTACCAAATTCCGGGATGAAGTCGCTTACGGGCTGGTCAAGACTTTTTATGTAACCATCCATAATGGCCTTGCCCAACAATGCCGATACGTAGCTTTTTGCCATTGAAAAAGAGTTGGTTTTTGAACCGCTATCAAATCCATCGTAATAGTTTTCAAACCAGACGCTGTCGTTTTTGATAATCACATAAGCAATGGTTCCCAATGTGGCATTGGTTTGCTTTAATTTTTCTGTTTCTGTAGCGGTGTTATAGTCCTTGTGGTTGGGCCAAGGTTGTGCTGTTTGATTTTTAACCTCTTGATTGTCAAATTCTTTGTAATCTTCCAGATACGCCGTAGTGTAGCCTTTTAAGTAAATTGTCCGTGAGGCTTTAAGCAAATAATCGGTATCTGTTACATAAAGTAAAGCCACTAAAAGCACCGCTAATACAATTAGCCATTTTATGGTTTTTATTAGATATTTCATAATTGATAGAATAGAGTTTTTAAATATAAAAAATTTATACGAAAAACCATCTGAATTAAAA
Source organism: Bacteroidota bacterium (assembly GCA_029557895.1). Classification (GTDB taxonomy): domain Bacteria; phylum Bacteroidota; class Bacteroidia; order Flavobacteriales; family Flavobacteriaceae; genus JBPOFM01. The sequence continues at coordinate 5,031 of JAKQHT010000023.1, forward strand.
CAAGGTTTGTTGTTTGTGGGTGTTTTCGTGTTCCAAAAGCCATTTTTTACGGTATAGACCGCCGGCATAGCCAACAAGCGAGCCGTCACTGCCGATGACACGGTGGCACGGCACGACTATCCAAATTGGATTTTTGGCATTGGCAGAAGCTACGGCACGAATGGCTTTGACATCACCTAATTTTTTGGACAGTTCGAGATAGGACATCGTTTTTCCAAACGGTATGGCACATAATTCGCGCCATACTTTTTTCTGAAATTCTGTTCCTTTAGGATTTATTTTGAAGTCAAACGAAGTGCGTTTGCCCTGAAAATAGTCGTCTAATTGCTTTACTGCACGTTGTAAAACTTTAGGTACTTTTTCCGAAACCTTTCCTTTGTCCAAAACCGATATTTCAGCAATGCCGGTTTCATTGCCTGCTATCCGCGCAAATCCCAAAGGTGTTATGACGGTACATTCTTGCATGGTGCTACTTCTTAAAAAGGATTGCGGCGTCTTTGGCAAAATAACTCGCAATCAAATCCGCTCCGGCCCTTTTGAAAGCATAAAGCTGTTCGACCATAACCGCGTCGTGGTCTAACCATCCTTTTTCGGCGGCAGCTTTAACCATCGCGTATTCTCCCGAAACTTGATAAACCGAAACAGGTAGATTAACTGCATTTTTCACCTCTCTGACTATATCCAGATACGGAAGTCCGGGTTTTACCATTACAATATCTGCTCCTTCCTCAACATCTAATAATGTTTCTTTAATAGCTTCTGTTCGGTTGGCATAATCCATTTGGTAAGTTTTTTTGTCGCCAAACCCGGGTGCGGAATCAAGAGCGTCCCTAAAAGGACCATAAAAGGCAGATGCATATTTTGCACTATAACTCATAATGCCCACATCGGTATAATTGTTTTTTTCCAAAATCTCGCGTATAGCCTTAATTCTTCCATCCATCATATCACTCGGGGCCACAAAATCTGCTCCTGCTTGGGCATGTGAAAGGCTCATTTTTGCCAAAATATCGACGGTTCTGTCGTTTATGATTTCACCGTTTTCAACAATTCCATCGTGCCCGAAACTTGAATATGGGTCAAGAGCTACATCTGTCATTACAACCATTTCGGGCGTGGTTTTCTTAACGGTTTTGATTGCTCTTTGCATTAGTCCGTTTGGATTGATAGCTTCTTTTCCTTGATTGTCTTTCAGGTTGTCGGGAACTTTTACGAAAAGCAACACACATTTTAGTCCTAAATCCCAAAGTTCTTTTACTTCTTTCTCCAAGTTGTCCAAACTAAAACGAAAATAATTGGGCATTGAGGAAATTTCCTCTTTGACGTTTTCTCCTTCCGTCACAAAAAGTGGAACAATAAAATCATCCACACTCAAAGAAGTTTCTTTTACCAGGCTTCTGATCGAAGCATTTTTCCGCAGTATTCTTGGTCTTAACATTTTTATTTAAAGTTTTTTGGCTAAAGGGTAAAGTTTATCATTAATAAATCCATCCTCTTGGGTTTTTCAAGACTTCTAAAAGTTTTTCCTCTTCGCTTCCTGCTTTTGGATGATAATCGTAAATCCATTGTACGTGCGGTGGCAAGCTCATCAAAATACTTTCAATTCTACCATTGGTTTTTAATCCGAAAAGCGTTCCTTTATCATGTACAAGATTAAACTCTACATAACGGCCTCGACGGATTTCCTGCCATTTGCGTTGTGCTCCGTTATAAGGCAAATCTTTGCGTTTTTCCACAATTGGGATGTATGCTTGGAGGAAACTGTTGCCGACTTCGGTTACAAAATTATACCAATCTTCCATTCTTGTTCCGTTTGTTTCTTTCAAATAATCAAAAAACAATCCACCAATGCCACGAGCTTCGTTTCGGTGTGCGTTCCAGAAGTAGTCGTCGCATTGTTTTTTATACTTTGGATAAAAATCGGGGTTGTGTTTGTCGCAAGCGGTTTTACAGGTTTGATGAAAATGTTTGGCATCTTCTTCAAACAGATAATACGGTGTTAAATCCTGTCCGCCACCAAACCAGGAGTTGATGATTTCAGCATTTTCGTTATACATTTCAAAATAACGCCAATTTGCATGTACGGTTGGCACCATTGGGCTTTTTGGGTGAATGACCAAACTCAATCCGCAGGCAAAAAAATTGGCTTCTTCAACGTTGAACATCTTTTGCATTGAATCGGGTAGTTTGCCATGAACGGCAGAAATGTTTACGCCGCCTTTTTCAAAAACATTTCCATTTTCGATAACCCGTGTGCGTCCGCCGCCGCCTTCGGGACGTTCCCAGATATCTTGTCGGAATTTGGCAACACCGTCAATTTCTTCTAATCCTTTGCAAATAGTGTCTTGTAGGTTTTGTATAAAGGTCAGGAATTTGTTTTTCATTGTTTTATATAATTTAAAAGATTGTAGCTAAATCGAGCTGGAGACAATATAAAATTTACTCTTTAAATCCGTTTTGCAACTATCATATAACTGTGAGATTTAGAAAACATTAATTGTCATTTTTTATTTAAAACTTTATTTGCAAGGTTGTCAAAACACCTTACGGTATTTCACAAATTCATACGCCACAGGACCACACGTAAAGTTCCATATCCAAAGCGGGTTTGTTGGGCGGTGCAAATGCTTTTGGCAAAGTGGCTTTCCACTCAAAACCAGCATTCAGGGCTACTTTTACGCTGGCCCGGTTGCTTTTGTGGGCAAGTATATGAAGGGTCCTCAAACCAAGATTTTCGGCGGTATGATTACTGATTGCTTTTATGGCCTCGCTCATCAGTCCCTTGCCACTGTTTTGCCTGTCTATACAATAAGCGAGTTCGCCCTGTTTCTTGTCCCAATTGATGTTCTTGATGATGACAAGCCCTATGGTATATATGGAATATCGGTCTTTTATTGTAAATACAAACTCTTTATTGTTCTCTGCGGCAGTCATTTTTTTTTTGATATAGGCACGAGTGCCATCGAGGGTACTGTTATCGGCCAAAGTTTTAGGAAGGTACTCAAAGAACCATTCGGAATTGGACACAAAGAACTTGTTGAGTTGGAGTGAATCCGTTGTGGCCAAAGGTACTATGGAAATGGTATTTGAATTATAAACCATTGGTTTTTAGTTTGTTTTGGGCTTTTAACAGCGATATGGTTTCAGTCGTTGCTGCCGTGACCGATAGTGGCAATACGAGTATAATCCCGATGATCGGGATGAACAGGAACAGCATGAATACAATGCCATTACCAATGGCCGAACCCCTGTTTTTCTTCACAAATGCAACACTCTCACGGTAACTGAAATGCCGTTCGAGGGTGTAATCCATATTTCCAAAGCCGGCATAATAGGCCTGAAGCAAAAAGAGCAAAACCGTACTGACGATTCCCAATATGGGAACAAACCCAATGATAATGATAGGGATGGTGAGCATCAGTTCCATCAGAAGGTTTCGGAAATTGATTCTGATTCCGCGCCAAAGCAGTGTTCTGAAATTGCCGCTTTTGTGTTTCTGGTTTTGATTGCCAAGCAAATAATTCTCAATTTTTTCGGATACGGGACCCATAAACGGTGCAGAAAGTGCCATCACAATATGTTTGAAAAGCAAAAGGCCCAATACCAAAATAAGGATGCCGCTTATAATTTCACTAATAAAGAAAAATGTTTCATGCCCCCATTCCCATATCCATATTTTTGAAATGTAATACCCAAAATCGTCAGCCAAGGTATAAGCCAAGACGAAAATAAGGGTGGCTGTCAGAAAACTAATGGCCATGGGAACGCCAAAATATTTCCAAAGCCCTAACTTAAACATCAATCCGAACGTCCCAGAATAAGCCTTGATACCTTTTAGTGTATTTTTAACCATGAGCCGTTTGTTTAATTTTTTTCTTTTCCGCAAGAGCTTTGAAGCCTTGTAAGTTCGTTTTGCTGCTGATGTATCATGACATATATCAAAACAAAGGTGTTGTTAATGTTGCCTTATGTGTGGGAATGTAAACAAAGGACGCATAATGAAAACTCCAAGCAAGATAATAAATTGCTTGATGCTTAATTGTTTTATACGGTTCCAAAAGGTCATTTGTTTTTTGTTGTACTGAAAATTAAGGTTTTAATATTTGTCTGTAAATTAGAATTATGTTTTTCAACGCTTTTAAGATGATTGTTTTCTTTTTATAGAAAGCAACAGATATGTTTTTGGGTGAAAGAGTATTTAATTTCTTCTAATCAAAGTTTAACTCTTGTTCGCTTTCTGTCGGTTTACATTTAGGTAATCCATCTATAAATATTCCGCTAACTATTATTCCCTTTTGAATATCGAATAAAACTATTTTTTATACTCTTTCACAGCATCAATAAATGCTTTGGCATTTTCCACAGGGATATTCGGCAAAATACCGTGACCCAGGTTTACGATATAATTGTCCTTTCCAAATTCGTCAATCATTTGGTGTACCATTTTTTTAATGGTCGGAATCGGCGAAAGCAAACGGCTTGGGTCAAAATTGCCTTGCAACGTGATTTTTCCGCCGGTCAAATACCGTGCGTTTCTCGGCGAACACGTCCAGTCAATACCAAGTGCCGATGCTCTTGATTTTGCCATTTCGCCCAAAGCAAACCAGCACCCTTTCCCAAAAACAATAACTTTTGTGTCTTCGGCAAGTGCTTCAACGATTTGGTTAATGTATTTCCATGAAAATTCTTGATAATCTACCGGTGATAACATTCCGCCCCAACTGTCAAAAATTTGAATGGCGTTGCAACCTGCTTTTACTTTTTCTTTCAGGTACAAAATCGTGGTATCGGTAATTTTTTGGAGTAATGCGTGTGCCGCAACGGGATTTGAAAAGCAAAAACCTTTGGCAATATCAAAACTTTTACTTCCTTTTCCCTCAACCACATAGCAGAAAATCGTCCACGGCGAACCTGCAAAACCTATCAAAGGTACTTCGTCGTTAAGCATTTCTTTGGTCAGCTTTACGGCATCAAAAACGTAACCCAAAGTTTCCTCGACATTGGGAACAAAAACCTGATTGACCTGTTCCATTGTGCGGATTGGGTTTGGGATTTGCGGTCCGAGATTGTCTTTCAGTTCAACGTGAATACCCATCGCTCTTGGCACAACCAGAATATCGCTGAACAAAATCGCTGCGTCGGGTTTTACAATTCTGATAGGTTGCACCGTGATTTCGGCAGCCAATTCAGGTGTTTCGCAACGGGTAAAAAAATCATATTTGTCACGCAAGGCACGGAATTCCGGCAAATACCTTCCTGCCTGACGCATCATCCAAACCGGCGGGCGTTCTACGGTTTCATTGTTTAAAGCTCTTAAGAACAGGTCGTTTTTAAGTCTTCCAAAACCCGGATCGGGGATTTGATTGCCTGAATTCATCACCATGTCATTTTTCCACATTTCTACCAAATTGTAAATCTCTATTGGCTATTTATAATTTTCATTGACCAGATCGATAACACCTTCAACCGTTGGGGTTTTTGCAACGCGTACATCTTCAAAATGTTTTCTGGCAACTTCGGCCGTGGTTTCTCCAATGCAATAGGCCACCTTATCGGCTTTGTTTTTCAATAGATAACTTTCTACGGTCGAAGGGCTGAAAAACAGGATGCCTTCAATGCCTTCGTCTATTTTATCGGAATCCAAAACGGTTTGATAAGACACAATTTCGTGGAGCTTTATTTGGTTTTTTTCAAGTATTTCCGGCAGTTGGTCAAGGCGTGATTCACCACAAAAATATGTGGCTTCGCTGCCTTCCATATACTCCACCAGATATTCTGCCAGGGCTTCAGCATTGTTTTCGGAATGTCTGACCTTACCTATTTTTGCCTCGACCAGCTTTTTTGTCCGTCGGCCCACACAGTAAATATTCCCAAACTGCAATTGTTCTTTTGGCATGATGGCAGCAATGGCCTCCACGGCATTTTGGCTGGTTATGATGACATTATCGTGTTTTTGTTTGAGCAGCGGTTTTGGAATACGGTTAAGGGATATTCTCAAAAAGTCAGAACTTTCGGCCTTTACATTTTTGAACCGTAATCGCTGCAATTCGGTTAGCTTTTTCGTAGAAAACACTTGGGTCTTCCTATCCACGTCACGAATGTCAACCAAAAGTCGGCGTCCACCGCGTTCAAGGATCTGTAGCGAACAGAATTCCGCAATTTTTTGATGGTTACCCAAAATTTCGGTTCGGTTTACCTCAATTTTTTTACTGCCGTCCAAGCTCAAAAGCACACCTTGAAAGTGTACCTGTCCATCCTTTATTTGTGCCAATGCCCCAATGGGTGCCGAGCAACCACCCTCGAGATAGAAAAGAAAATCACGTTCTATGTCGGTACAGATTTCAGTTTCTTCATCATTGATTTCTTGGCATATCTGCCTTATGTGGCTGTCGTTTTCTCTTGCTGCAATCATGATGGCACCTTGTCCGGGCGCAGGGAGCATCCATTCGAGGTTAATGGCGCCTTGTGGTCTTAATCCTAAACGTGCCAATCCGGCTGCGGCAAAGATGGCGCCGTTCCAGTCGTTTTCTTTAAGCTTTTGTAAGCGTGTATTGACGTTGCCACGCAGGCCGACAACCGTATGGGTGGGATGGCGGTTGAGCCACTGTGCTTTGCGGCGCAAGCTTCCGGTAGCTATGACAGCGTGTTCTTGTGATAAGAATTCTTCATTGTTCTTGTACACCAAGGTATCCCTGAAATTCCCCCGCTTGAGCACGGCAACTTGCGTTAGTCCTTCGGGCAGCTCCGTCGGGACGTCCTTGAGCGAATGTACCGCTATATCTATCTCGTTGTTGAGCAGTGCGATATCCAATACTTTTGTAAAAACTCCGGAAATGCCCATTTGGTAGATGGGCTGGTCTTGGGACAGGTCGCCTGTGGATTTTAATGGGACCAATTCGGTATTGTGTCCCAAATATTCTAACTGATGCTGTACGGTTTTGGCCTGCCATAGCGCCAGTTCGCTATCGCGGGTTCCAATCCTAATGGGTTTAGACATGTTCTGTAAATTCTAACTGAAACACTTTTTTGATAAGCTCAATGCTTTCATCGGTAGAAAGGTCATCATTTTTTAGATGATGTGCAAAGTGGTTCGTTATTTTTTGAATGATATTGTTTCCGATGAGCTCCGCCTGTGCTTCGTTAAAGTCGGCAAATTTCTTTCGGTGCAATTCCAATTCGGCATTTTTCAAATCCAAAAGTTTAAGTTTGAGCGCGTTAATGGCTGGGGCAAATTTTCGTGTTTCGAGCCATTCCATAAAATCGTGCTTTACCTCCTCAATGATGTTTTCGGCCAATGGGATAAAGGTTTTACGGCGTTCGAGGGTATCATCGGTCACACGTGAGAGATCGTCGAGGTGGATGAGGCTTACATTGGCATGTTCTGTAACGTTTTGGTCCACGTTCCTTGGGATGGACAGATCGAGAATGAGCAAAGCTTTCTCTGCCGCAAGTTGTTCTTTGCCAATGGTAGGTGTCTGTGCTCCCGTTGCAACGATCAGGATGTCGGATGTGCTGATTTCGTCTTTGAGGGACTCAAGACCTTTGACCACCAGATTGAATTTTCCGGCGGTTTCTATTGCTTTCGATTTTGTCCTGTTGATAAGGGTAATGTGGGTGTTTTTGGTGTGTTTCACAAGGTTTTCGCAGGTGTTGCGCCCAATTTTTCCGGTACCGAACAGTAATATGTTTTTTGAGCTTACATCTTTCACATTATTCAAAATATATTGTACCGAAGCAAAAGATACCGATGTTGCACCTGATGATATTTCTGTTTCGTTTTTGATGCGTTTACTGGCCTGGATAACCGCGTTGACCAAGCGCTCGGTAAAGGCGTTGAGCAAGCTTCTTTCTTTGGAAGCCCTTGCGCTGGCCTTCAACTGGCTAATGATTTCAAAATCGCCCAATATCTGGCTGTCAAGTCCGGAACCTACTCTGAAAAGGTGCGATATAGCATTCTTTCCCTTATGGATATAGGCTACTTTTTGAAATTCTTCCAAAGTACCTTTGGTGTTGTCGCAAAGCAGCTTTATGAGTTGGTACGGATGCTCCGAAAAACCGTAGATTTCCGTACGGTTGCAGGTCGAAATAATAAAAATGCTTTCGATGCCGTTGGTTTTGGCCTGCTCCAGAAGCGTCGCTTTGGAAAGCTCGTCCAAGCTGAAATGCCCTCTGATGGTGGCATCGGCTTTTTTGTAGCTCAAACCGATGGCGTAAAAATGGGTGGCTCGTGTCATTTGGCGGGTTCGTTGCCGTTTATTTTCAAACTAAAGAGCAAAAGTATCAATGTAGGTCTAATAAAAACAACGCTAAAGGAACTTAAAATGTCGATTTCGGTTTTTGTTACTTTTGAGGTTCACAAAAAAGATAAAATCCGTACTTTTGCAGCATTTACAACCGTTTTGAACGATTTAATTTGGAATCAATCTAAATAACACATAAAAATAGCCGAACAACTATGGATAAAAAAAATGTCGCTATAGGTTCTTTTGACGAAACCGAAATTGAAGAGGGTTTTATCGTATTGACCTATCGCAATGATTCTGTAGGCATGGAGGTGGTTGAACGCAGCAACGACAGTAGTTTCATTCAGTTTCATTTTTGTCCAAAAGGTTCTGGAAAGTTCATTTTCAACGAAGGCCGCTATGCATTGGACATCCGTGAAGAAAACACCCTCTTATTATACAATCCGCAGCGCGACCTGCCCATTCATCTGGAAATGGAACCGGGTTCATGGATGGTTTCGGTGTTGATATCTATCAAAAAATTTCACGGGCTGTTTTCACAAGAAGCCGACTATATCACGTTTTTAAGTCCGGAAAACAAAGACAAAAAGTATTATAAGGATGGAAAAATAACGCCATCAATGGCCATTGTTCTGACACAGTTGATGCAGTTTAGCTACAATTCGTCCGTAAAAAACATGTACTACAAGGGCAAGGCGTACGAACTGTTGAGCCTCTTTTTTAACCGCACCGAAGGCACCGATGTTGCGCAATGCCCTTTTTTGATGGATGAGGCCAACGTGATCAAGATACGCAAGGCCAAGGACATTGTCATCGCTCGTATGGCAGAACCTCCAAGTTTACGTGAATTATCGGAAGAAATTGGCCTGAACTTAAAAAAACTAAAAGAAGGCTTTAAACAGATTTATGGCGACTCTGTTTATAGTTTTTTGTTCGACTATAAGATGGAGTACGCACGAAAACTTCTGGAGTCGGGAAGCTATAACGTCAACGAAGCGGGGCTAAAAGTTGGGTATAGTACTTCGAGCCATTTTATTGCAGCTTTTAGAAAAAAATTCGGGACAACGCCTAAAAAATATGTACAATCCATAAGCTGATTAGATGAAAAAAGGGGTAATTTTGGTCAATCTCGGTTCTCCCGATAGTCCAAATCCAAAAGATGTAAAACGCTATTTGGACGAGTTTTTAATGGATGAACGTGTTATTGACGTGCCGTTTTGGGCAAGAGCGCTCATTGTAAGGGGCATCATTTTGAACACAAGACCCAAAGCATCCGCAGAAGCGTACCAAAAAATCTGGTGGGAAGACGGTTCGCCGCTCATTGTGATCTCCGAAAGATTGAAACAAAAAGTACAGCAAAAAGTAGCATTCCCGGTGGCATTGGCTATGCGCTACGGCAGCATGAGCATAAAAAACGGTTTGCAGGAATTGGTTGATAAGGGCGTCACGGAAGTGTTCATAATTCCGTTGTATCCGCAATTTGCCATGGCAACTACCGAGACCATCTTGGTGCTTGCCCGGCAATTACAAAAAGACCATTTTCCCGATTTAAAACTTACAGATTTACCCGCATTTTACAGCAACCCCGATTATATTAAAGTGCTTTCAAAACGCATAGCAAAACATCTTGAAGGTAAAACGTTTGAGCATTTGTTGTTTTCGTACCATGGCGTACCAGAAAGGCATATCCGAAAACGCGATGTAACCAAATCGCATTGCAAAATAGACACAAACTGCTGTGTTACAGCATCAAAAGCACATCAATTTTGTTACAGGCATCAATGTTTTGAAGTAACGCGCTTGGTTGCCGAACAACTCAATTTAACAGAAAACACTTATTCGACTTCGTTTCAGTCGCGTTTAGGTTTTGACCCTTGGCTGCAGCCTTATACCGATAGAACCATTGAACGGCTGGCAAAACAAGGCATCAAAAATATGGCGATCGTAACGCCGGCATTTGTGAGCGATTGTCTTGAAACCCTTGAAGAAATCGCGATAGAGGGCGAAGAAATTTTTCAAGAAATGGGCGGCAACACCTACACGACCGTACCGTGTTTAAACGACGACGATGAATGGGTCGCGCTATTGTCTAAATGGATAAATGAATGGGCAGATTCGGGTGTCGAGACAACCGCAATTTAAATTATGGAATACTACAACTATATAAAGTCGTTTCATTTAATTTTTGTAATCACTTGGTTTGCGGGCTTGTTTTATATGCCCAGATTATTTGTTTACCACATAGAAGCCACGCAAAAACCATCGCCCGAAAAAGAAATTTTGGCCAAGCAACTCAAACTTATGGCAAAACGCTTGTGGTCCATCATTACGTGGCCATCAGCGGTACTCGCTACCGGTTTTGGGGTTTTGTTGCTCATATTGTATCCGGCTTGGTTGCGGCAAGGATGGATGCATGTTAAGCTGGCTTTTGTGGTGTTGCTGTTGATTTATCATTTCAAAACGCACCAATATTACATGCAATTGCAGCGTGACGAGGTTACAAAAACATCCAATTTTATGCGGCTTTGGAATGAAGGTGCAACTTTTATATTGTTTGCCATCGTGTTTTTGGTCATACTTAAAAGTGCTATCAATTGGGTTTTTGGCATTGTGGGGATTGTTGTATTGGGTGTTTTATTGATGCTCGGATTTAAAATTTACAAAAAAAAACGAGGTGAAAATTTCAAATAAAAAAATCCAAATGCGCCGTGCTCGGTAGGCAGTAAAAAACATCAAAACAGTTAATCAACTTTGGCATTTTGGCCGTATTTTTTTCACTTTTGGAATTTCGAATTTTTAAATTTGGAATTTAACGGTTTGGTTCAATTATTGTTATCTTTAGCCAGTTACAGCCTCTCTTATGAAAACAAGAAAGCTCTCTTTGCGCGTACGGATATTTTTCGCCATGATTTTGTTGATATTGTCGGCATCCATACTTATTGCGGCCGTGACCATTTTCCAATTTAACGAGCAAGCGCAGAACTATCACAAAGAGCGTCTGGAACGCAAGGAAGAAAACATCAAACGGCACATCGATTTTGTGATACGAGAAACGACCTACCCCGTCACATCAGAGTACATTCCGTTGATTTTCAAGGATGAAATACATAAGATAGCAGACATTCACAGGCTTCAGGTCAACCTCTACGATTTGGAAGGCAGTTTTCTGAAATCTTCAAAAGAAAACATCGAAGGCATCACCCAGCAAAAATGTTTGAGCGCAGAAATTCTTAATGAAATCTCGAACACACCCGAACATCGCTATGTCGAAAAAACGGTTATGGAAGGTCAGGTTTACAGATCGTCTTACACTTTTGTTACCGACAAAAAATTCAAACCCCTTGCCATAGTAAGCCTGCCATATCTTGAAAATGACGAGATGCTCAACCAAGAACGCAACGAGTTTTTGATGCGGTTGGGTTATGCCTACATTCTAATGCTCGGTATTGCTGTGGTATTGGCGTTTTTGCTTTCAAAATACATTACCAAATCGCTCAAGACCATCAGTGACAAAATCAATGAAACACGACTTGAGAAAAAGAACAAAAAAATTGATATAGATTCTTCGAGCAAGGAGATTGTGACATTGGTCAATTCGTATAATAGCATGATCGACCAACTTGAAGAAAGTGCCATAAAACTTGCCACGAGCGAGCGAGAGCACGCTTGGCGCGAAATGGCAAAACAAGTGGCGCACGAAATCAAAAACCCACTGACGCCCATGCGGTTAACTGTCCAGAATTTCCAAAGGAAATTTGACGCCCAAGACCCAACTGTGCAGCAAAAAGTAGATGAGTACAGCAAAACCCTCATTCAGCAGATAGATATGATGAGCTCGATAGCATCTGCTTTTTCAAATTTTGCAAAGATGCCGGCGCAGCAAAACGAATTGCTCAATGTAGTAGAAGTGGCCAATTTGGCTCTGGATATTTTCAGTGAAGACTACATAACGTTTGAGTGTGAAAAAGAAGAAATCATAGCAAAGTTCGATCGTTCGCAACTTATAAGGGTCATTACCAATTTGGTTAAAAACGCCATACAGGCCATCCCGGAAGACCAACACAAAAAGCGGATAAAAATCAAGGTTTTTGATGAAGACCAAACCGTTTTTATCACAGTTTCCGATAACGGCATTGGCATTTCAAAAGAATTTGGCGAAAAAATATTTGAACCCAAATTTACCACAAAATCAAGCGGTATGGGGCTCGGGCTTGGTATGGTAAAAAATATCGTGGAAACCTATAACGGAAGCATTTACTTTATATCGGAAGCGGGCAAAGAAACGGTTTTTACGGTTACATTCCCTAAATCCATTTGACAGAAACATATAGCCTTAACCCATAGCGTATTATGTTTTTAGCCACAAAGGAATGGATTTAATTGATTGCAAAACTTTCAATCATATCCGTGAAGTAATATTATTGTCTATAAAATATTTATCTGTGTGTCTATTGGCAAACATTACGACTTGATTGCCAATAATAATTGTGTTTTAATAGATGGTGCGCCACTGGGAGCCTAATATTTTATGTATTGGTCATGGCGCATTGACCCAATCGGGTGTTTGTCTTACAAGCCCAGACACAATGATGCAAACCAGATAGAATAGCAAAGACATCTATTGCCATTTATATGAATCCAAACTTCAAGAAATCAAAGACTTGAAATTGCACAAAGAAGACCCTTAAATTCACAAAAAAAGACGCTGCAACACTCCGTCATCAACACAATATCACTCTTGTGGCTTCCTTAATAAGGCTTCCTTACTGATTTTGGCAAGGTTAAAGTTGGGGTCCAGAGCCAAAGCTCTGTTGAGCGTAGCAATGGCAGTTTCTACATTCGCATTGGGATCTTCGTTGTAAATTACCAATGCCTGTAAGTATGTGAATGCTGCCCTCAGGGATGTTTCGTAAGGCTGTTGTGTTTCGTAAAAAGCCCGCATCATATCAGGCTTGGCATTGGCCAGACCGTATTCTATCTTTTTTTTAGCACCTTGCAAATCATTTAACTGAATCCTTAAATCCGCAATTTCATAAGCCAAATAGGCGTTTGGATTTCGCGCAAAAAGCACTTCATAGTTTTCAACGGCTTTTTCCGTGTGGTTCAGCGATTTGAGTGCTATTGCCCTAACTTCTATGTTGAGATCGGAATTGCTTGTATTGCTCTCTACGCCTATGGTGTTGAGGGCTTGAACATATTGTCCTTCAGAAACATAAAAATAGGCAATGGTGTCTTTTCTGGCCTGTGTGGGCGCAAGTACGTCCAAGTGTGTCAGCGCATCGATGACCCCGCGCACATCGCCTTGTACTTTCATTTGTTTGTAAAATGCTTCATAGTGTTTCTGGAGCTCGTTTTTGCCCTGTGCCGATACAACGGTCACAAAACCACAGACGGCCAAAATGATACATAATTGCTTCATTATAGTTCAATTTTGAGGTCAAAGCTATAAAATTTATTCGATTTTTTCTGAAAATAGAAAAGGACGTTTGCTTCAAACGTCCTTTTCTGACCAACCGGGCAAAATCTCGAGGATTTGTACATTATTACCAATCCGGTTTTAACCCTGGCTGGCACTTACCACCGATGCCGCTCCACCAATGGTAAAATCCGAGTTTAAATACTTGCTTACCCTTTACATAAGCTTATTGAGAGTGGCGGTCTTTGTCTGTGATTATAAAAATGCCTTATTTAAATCCATTTATGGTAAATGAAACTATCGTGCCGATTTTTCATGAAAACGAAAAACGAACAACTATGTCGCTGCTTTTAAGCGAATTAGATGTCAAAACGTGATGTATAGCGAACAATTCAAAATGTGTAAAGCAAACCGTTTGTGTAAAAACCTTGTGTAAAAATTTTACAAGCCACTGCACGCCCAACATTGTTTTTCGTATAAACGCCTTAAAAAACTTTGTACATTTGCTCCAAATTTATTTTGGCAATGTCCCATAAGATACTCATCATCGGTGCCTGTGGCCAAATCGGTTCAGAGCTTACCTATAAATTGCGCAACCTATACGGCAAAGACAATGTCGTGGCCAGCGATATAGGCTACAACAATCTTGAAGTGGTCAACTCCGGTATTTTCGAGATTGTCGATGCCCAAGATTATGCATCGGTATTGACCTGTGTGGAAAAACACAAAATAGACACCATATATCTTATGGCGGCCATGCTCAGTGCAACCGGTGAAAAATACCCCATGAAAGCTTGGCACCTCAACATGGACTCACTTTTTCACGTACTCAATCTTGCCAAGGCAAAATACGTCAAGAAAGTGTTCTGGCCGTCGAGCATTGCGGTTTTTGGCCCTACAACACCCAAAGAAAACACCCCGCAGCATACCGTTATGGAGCCATCTACCGTGTATGGCATTACAAAACAGGTCGGCGAGCGTTGGTGCGAATATTATTTTGAAAAATACGGGGTCGATGTGCGAAGTATTCGCTATCCAGGCATCATAAGCTGGAAAACATTGCCCGGCGGCGGTACCACTGATTATGCCGTGGAAATATACCACAAGGCCATAACCGATGGAACCTATGAAAGTTTTTTATCTGAAAACACCGAACTCCCGATGATGTTCATGGACGATGCTATCGATGCCACCCTGCAGCTTATGGACGCTCCGGCCGAAAACATCACGATACGGTCTTCTTATAACCTTGGTGCCATGAGCTTTACACCAAAAGAGATTGCACAAACAATTGAAAAACATATTCCCGGTTTTAACATTACCTACAATCCGGATTACAGGCAAAACATTGCCGATAGTTGGCCAAAATCGATAGATGACTCCTGTGCCAGAAACGATTGGGGCTGGCGGCACCGCTTTGACCTCGATAAAATGAGCGCAGAAATGATTTTGCAACTCCAAAAAAAATACGCTTCCGAAAAAAAATAATCGTGCTGTGAAGATGACATTTTGAAATTTTAGAGATGTAGCCATAAAGGGTACAACTTAAAAATAGTAAAATGAATTCACGGATAACACCAATTATTGTTGCAGCCATAGGCGCAATCCTTTTGGCAGCCAGCTTTGTTTTTAAAGGCAATGCCTCTGGTGATGACATCAATGTCGTCATCGAAAAAGCCGATTTTATCATGCCCGCAGCACATCGGGTTTATGCCAATCCACAAGCTTTGGACGGAAAATATTACCTCTTCAAGGCAAAAATAAAGAACAACACAAACCATTCGCTTGAAGACGTTAGGGTACGGTACCGGATCCCGGGATATATAGACTGGACCGAACTGACCGTTTCTGGACAAATGTTTCCGGGACAAACCTTGGTAGTGCCGTGCTATCCAAAATTTGACGATAAAATTACCGAAAAAAGCACCGAATCCATTGAAAAAGCGGAAGTAGAAGTGTCCTGGGACGGTGCTTCCAAAGATGATATTGTAGAGGAAGAATTTTCCTTTAAGTTTACCAACCGCAACGAATATGTATATACAGGTATAAAAAAGGAGGAAATCAGCACATGGTCTGACATGTTCGACAACAATGCTTTGATTGCCTGTTTTGTAACCCCGAACGACCCTATAGTCAAATACTACACGCAAAACCTCCAAGAAAAATTGCTTAAAGGCGAAGCGGCCTCAGTGACCAACAAACCCGAAGACGGCGTGCGCTTTCTTGCTGGTATTTATGAGGGCACACGCGCATCTCACATGGTATATAGCGGCACCAAAGGCATCCCACAATCCACCGAAGATGTGCAATCTATCGTACAACAAATCCGTTTGCCAAGGGAAGTCATTACCGGGAATACAGGACTTTGCATCGAACTTAGTTGCCTTTATGCCAGCGTGCTTTCGGCTGCGGGTATCGATCCAATCATCTATATGGTGCCGGGCCATGCCTATCCGGGGTTCAAAATGAACGGTCAATATTATGCCATAGAGGCCACTGGGATTAACGGTGAGGGACTTGGCGGCATCATGGGCGCAGAAGAAGCCTTTAAAAAAGGACAAGAACAGCTCGAAACGTTTTTTAAACAGGCTCAAATGGGAGACCCTCGCTATACTTTGGTGGACATCCATGCCGTTAATCAGCAGGGCGTTACCTCCATGGATTTAAAAGACGACCAGTTTTTGAGAGGAAAAGTTGACCAAATCGTTGCTTCGTGGTCTGGAGGAGCTCCCGTACAGGACAATAACAAGCCATCAAACCAAGGCGGCAGCAATAGAGTTTATACCCCCGACAACAATTTGCGAACAAGTTCACTTTCGTTTTCCATCCCAAGCGGTTGGCAAACCCATATGAAACCAGTGCCTCAAATGCCAATATTGACGGCGCAAGTAACCAGCCCTGACCAGTTGACCACGGTTTCCATATACGACATACCCGCGGGGAATGTGCAACAAGCGCTCAACACCATCGAACAATATTTTGGAAATTTTGGAATGAGCATGCAATACCAGATCAACGGAAATACCGTTGTGGGACTGACTTATTCAAACGCGGGAACTTTCAATTGGATGGGCAAAGCGCTCAACAAAAGTGGCGGTATCAGATTGGTTGCCGTCGGTTCGCCTGATTACGCTTTTGGGCAAAAATCAAATGAGATAAACACAATTTATAACAGTATCAGATAATGAAAACCTTAAACAACCTATTAGCAATTTGTACATTGCTCTTGGCCTCAATCGGATATGGCCAGATACAACAAAAAATCGATATGAAAATCGATGCTGTGGGCGATGCAAAAATTACCATTTCGATGACCATGAACGGCCAGCAATGGCAGACTTGGCTCCAATCTGTCGGTAACAATCCCGCAGCACTGAAGCGCGACATCGAGCGCTCGATGCCCGCATATTTTCTTGATGACTTTAAGCTCGACAAGAATGATATGGAGCGTAGTTTTACCCTGTCAATGAATGCTTATGGCGTTTGTAAAGTTGACAAAAGAGGCAACTGGATCATTGACACCGACCAAAAAAATGCTAACCTCACCGAGCTTACAAGCCATAAATATATGCTGGTAAGCAGCCCTCCAGAACTCGGTGGAACCATTCAGCAGACCTATACGATTGAGTTCCCGGATGAGGCCAAAGACATCAAAGTGGACAAAGATGCCTTCGGAAAATCGGTGTTCAAGTTCAAGATGAACAATTCAACAGCGGATTTCAACATGTTGCGCTGGGCAGGAGCTTTGCTGCTCATCGTTGGCGGAGCGTGGTTTACAAAAAATATGCTTCAAAAAAGTAGTTAATCGTAAAAATGCTCTGTTTGACAGGATGAGTGCTTGTTAAGATATGAATTAATTGTATATTTCTCGTGTTTTTGCAAAAACACATGAAACTAACCTCTACAATTGATTCGCAAACACAATTGGTCAACGCCATAAAAAGCAACGACCCGACAGCCTTGAGGACCCTATATACATCAAGTTTTTATAAGGTTGAATCTTTAGTGCTGAAAAACAAAGGCAGCAAAGAACACGCCAAGGACATTTATCAAGAAGCATTTATCAGTGTTTGGACCAATATCAAAAATGATGCGTTCGTCCCACAGAATGAAAATGCTTTACAAGGTTATCTTTATCAAATAGCCAGAAACAAATGGATGGATGTTTTGCGATCCGGCCATTTTAAAAAAACAAAATCAGTCCCCATGGAAAAAGCATTTCAAGATAAAATTGAGGACGATATCCAAGGCCAGGAAGCCATATTTGCCGAAAAAATGAAACTGGCAATGGGTGCTTTCAAAAACTTGGGCAATCCCTGCAAGGAGCTTCTCACAAAATTTTATTTTGAAAAACAATCTCTGCGGGACATTGCAGACGTATTACAAATAGAAGAGAACACCGCACGAAACAAGAAGTACCGATGTATGGAAAAGCTTCGCGAACTGGTGTTGGTACAAAAATCATAAAAATTGAATATTAATAGCAACATATCACAAGAACTCCTCGAAACCATTGAGCATTATTACAACGGCACGATGGACGCGGAAACACTCAAGACATTTGAAGAACGACTGGCCAGTGACGCACAGTTCGAGCAGTTGGTAGAAGACGTGCATTCCCTTTTTGAAGGCATTGAACGACAAGCGCTCAAAGAAAAACTCGATGAATTCCATCAAGAACTGGAAAAACGAAATGCTATTGTACCCGGCGATGGAAAAGTGCGATTTCTGTATTACAAGAAAATTGCTGTTGCGGCAGTTTTGGTAATTGCTCTTGGCAGCCTGTGGTTCTTTACCGGTTCGGCCAATGAACGATTGTACAACAACCATTTTAGCCCCGATCCGGGATTGCCGACCACTATGGGCGGTTCGGAAAACTTTGCTTTTTTTGACGCCATGGTCGATTACAAGCAGAAAAATTACGACACCGCTATAGACAAATGGCTTGTGTTACATAAAAAAAACCCACAGAACGACACCATCAATTATTTTTTGGGTTCGGCCTATCTTGCCAAAGGTAACGGCAAACAAGCGGCAACCTACCTTCAAAAAACGGTAGAACAGCCCGAAAGCACTTTTAAAAGTGATGCCCATTATTATTTAGGATTGCTGAATCTTAAGGAAGGAAACGTGGATGAGGCCAAGAAAAATCTACAACAGAGCCATCATGAGAACGCTGTGACCGTTTTGGACAAGTTAAAAGATTGACCCAATAATGATGGACAAATTAAATTGCCATACCCTACTTTTTTTAATGTGTTTATCCATTGTAAATGTTGTGTTTGGGCAAGACAAAATAACACATCCCGGCACCAAAACACTTGATAGGCTCATTTCAGAAAACAAACTCACACAAGCCAAAAAAGTCCTCGACAGTACCGTAGCCAAACTATCGTCAAGCCAATCCTATTATTATCTGACAGACTATATTTATTACTCCGGGAAAATCAACCAAGAACTTTTTGGTACCGGCAAAGGGACAGAAGCTGCCGTTGCTTTGATTAAACAGATTGCCGCAAGCACCGATTCGGTAAAGGTAAATAGACAAGCACATATAGAAATGGCCGGCTATTGGGAGCTTATCGGAAACTCCCAGAAAGCCTATGAATCCAATCAAGAAGCCCTTTATTGGACTTCTAAATGGGGCGGTGCCACACCTGAACATTTCGGATTTGTGGAAAGCAACCTTGGAACATTGGCAAACAGAAAAGGTGATATTGCCAATGGGCTCAATCATCAGCGCAAAGCCTTAAAATATTATGAGTCCTACCCAAGCACAGATAAGAAGAACCTGTACATATTGTACAATTCCATAGGTGGCTCCATGTGGCATATTTCAAAAATAGACAGTGCGCTCTACTTCTATGAAAAGGCAGAGAAAACACTCAAACTGCTCAAGCCAGATCCGATAAACCTCTATTACAGGCCCGCACACCTAAAAAACAATATTGCCGGGATTTATTCCAGTCAGGGCAATACGGACAAGGCACTTGAAACCATGAGATCAACCATTAACCTTCTCACAAAATTCATTGCCTCGGATAGTGTTCCAAATTCGAAAAAAGAATCGGCACAGGAATTTCTTTTTCAGGCTATTGAAAATTATGGGGGCATTTATAAAGAAATGGGCGATTATGGCAAGGCCAAAGATCTCTTGGAATACGCATATCAGCAAAAGCAACGTTATTTCGATAAGGACAATCCGGAGCTGTTCAAGGCCAAGATCTTACTGGGACAAATTTATCTGGCTTTAAAAGATTACATTTTGGCAGAAAAATTTTTGGACGACGGACTTGCCCATATCGATAATACCGACGGCGGAAACGCCTATTGGGCGGGCGATGCCCATTTTGCCAAAGCGACCATCAACGAAGACTTGGGCAACATTACCATTGCAGAAGAAGAATACCAAAAAGCCGAAGCACTCTATGAAGGCGCTTTACAGGGTGCTTACGATGCCATCTACCTCGATTTCATCTTTAAAGCCACACACTTTTACGCCAATAACAACCATAAGGACAAGGCCATCTTAATGGCTCACAAAGCCTATGACTATATTGTGGCCAATCAAGGTTCGACCACATCATTTGAAATACAACAAGCCCTGAACCTTGGCGAAATTTACTACATCCTTGGCGATTACAAACAAGCCCTGGAAAAAAGCCATTCCACATTGGAGCTTCTAAAAAAAACACTGCCTACACAAAGCATGGTGCCAGATTCGGCACAATATGCACGCTATAAACCAGAGGTCATATTGCTTAAATCAAAGTCGGCATATAAGCTCGCCGGCCAAAAAGATATGGCATTCCTCAAAAAGGAATTTGCCGAACTCAAGCAAGCCATTGCCATTCTTGAAAATCGAAAAACCGTTTTGGGCGACGAGAGCAACACTTCGCTAATGATTCAAAACAATGCCGAACTGTTTGAGTTCGCTAAACAACTGGCGCTCGATCTATACCTTACTTCTAAAGACAAAAACTATCTCCAAGAAGTGTTAAGCCTGCATGAATCCATTCTGTACAATAGAATCCGTAGCCGACTCAACTCAAAAGAGTCCATTGCCTATATCGATATGCCAGAAAAGATCATGCTAAAAGAAGCTGTCCTGAAAAAAAACCTAAAACAGGCCTTGGGAAATAACGATGGCATAGATGCGTTCTTCAAGGCCAAATCGGATTGGGACTCCTATCTGGAAATGCTAAAAAAGGATTACCCAAAATATTATAAGCTCCGTTTTGCATCCATTACAAAATCCCTAAATAACAGTATTGAAAACATCCCGGAAAATACCACCGTGATCCGATATGCTTTTGTGGGCAACCAATTGTACGCCTTTGTGGTTTCAAGCTCCGAAACACAATTGTTTGAACTCGACCAATCACACTTGAAAGAACGTATCACAAGACTTTTGGACGAAAAGCAACTCTTTCATAATGATTTTGAATTGCTCAAAAATCTATATGACGCTTTGTGGCGCCCTTTTGAAAATACCTTAAAGACAGAACACGTTGTGATTGTTCCCGACAGAGAACTCTTTAATCTCAACTTTGAAATGCTTACACCATCAACTGTTGGGACATATAGAGAACTGGCATCAAACAGTTTGCTTTCAAAATATATCATTTCGTACAATTATAGCCTTTTCTTGATAGATAAAGGCAGTAAAACGGTTGGTATTAAAGACAATTTTGTGGCTTTTGTGCCGGAATTTAACCAGCAGATGAAAAAAAATTACCAAATAGCCATTAAAGACTCTTTGGATCTTGACAGGGCCTATATGACTCTGTTACCACAACCGTTCACTAAAAAATTGGCTAAAATCTCGAAGCGGCTTTTTAAGGGCGAATCGTTCCTGAACGAAAAATCTACAGAGCACATTTTTAAAAATTCGGCCCGCGAGCATAAAATTATCCATATCGGCACCCATGCCGAATCCAATAATGTATCCCCGGAATTGTCGCGACTGGTGTTTGCAAAATCAACAGACTCTCTGGAAAATGAAGACGGTTATCTTTACACCTATGAAATTTACAACACCAACCTGTCTTCCAATCTTGCCATCCTTACAGCCTGCGAAACGGGAAAACCAACCTATCAGGCTGGCGAAGGGATGATTTCTTTGGCACATGCTTTTAATTATGCGGGGAGCGAAAGTATCCTGACAAGTCTTTGGAAGATCGACGAGCAGTCCAGTGCCAAAATCGTGGAACAGTTCTATAAGCACATAAAAAAAGGATGGGCCAAAGACAAGGCGCTGCAACAGGCAAAACTCGACTATATTGCTTCGGCAGAAGGGCGCACCGTGCATCCTCAATATTGGGCAGGGCTTGTCCTGATTGGCGACACAGCACCCATTGATCTGCAAACCACCGAACAATGGTTATATTGGGTTTTGGCCGGAATCGCCCTTTTGATTGCCTTTCTGTTTTTTAGATCCCGCAAGAAAGCATAAAAAAAGAGGCTGCCTTTTAAAGACAACCTCTTCGCAATAAACCACCTTAACTAAAAATAATACCCCTTTTAATTGATTAATAGCGGTGTTTACTATCGATACATCGGAAATGTCTTGAAATGTCATCATCAAAAAATGGAAAACGTGTAAACAACCAGATTTTTTAGTACATTGAATAAAAAATCCCGTTTATGTTTACGGTTCGTCCTGATAATACGCTTGTTGGCCATTGTGAAAAGTTGGTAAAGGCTTATGATTTTGGAAAGCGGCATACTGCCAACGGTACCCAGGAGCAGCAGCTTACGGGCATGATTGGCCAATCTGTTGTGATGGACGGCTTCGGGCTGGGCTATGCATCGGGATCCAACGGATTTGATGATGGCGTGGACTTGGTTTTCGAAGGTATAAAAATAGATGTAAAAACCATGGGGCGCAGCACGGATGTGCGCCGGAACTATACTAACAATTTCCTGAAACTCCAAGACTATTTTGATACCGATGTTTATATTTTTTGCAGTTATCACAAGGTCAAAAAAGAAGTGACTGTATGTGGCTGGATATCAAAGCCGGATTTTGTTGCCAAACGCCGCTTTTACCCAAAAGGCAGCACGAGAAAACGCCTCGACGGCAGTACATTTGACACATTTTCCGATCTTTACGAAATAGACAATTGCCATTTGAACGATATCGAAAGTTTTGAAGATTTAAAACGGCAATTGCGTGCTTTTTGGAAATAGTGTTCCCCACTGAAAAATTAGACCATAAAAGCTGATTTACAATAGATCTAAATATTTATTGTGGCGCTTTAAATAATTTTCTAAAGCGACCTCGGTGTTTCTGTTTTTTATAATGTTCTTTTACTGGCTCATATTATTTCCATATTTGAATAGTAATGATTGTAATAAACCTCATCAAAATACAACCATATACAAACAAAAAATCCCAACCATTTACGGCTGGGATTTTGCTCCCCCTGCTGGGCTCGTCCCGATAGCTATCGGGACAGCGACCTTGGGATTAACTATATTTTTCCAATAGTTTTTGTGAAATCTCTTTGTGTTTTTTCAGGTTTTCAATATAGGTCCTGCTTTTCATGGATTTTATGTGTTTCTCGATTTTCCGAGCCTGAACTATATCTACACATTCTATCGCAAAAAAGACTTCCCAATCGGAAACTTTTGAAGTATAAGAAGCCTTAAACTCTTTTGTGTTGTGCCAAACCAACCTTAAAGAAAGATCTTTTGTTTCTCCTATATAATATTTCTTGATTGTTGCAGAATAAATAATGTAAACGTAGTGCATATTATATTGGGGTAAAACAAAAAATCCCAACCATTTACGGCTGGGATTTTGCTCCCCCTGCTGGGCTCGAACCAGCGACCCTTTGATTAACAGTCAAATGCTCTAACCAACTGAGCTAAGGAGGAAAATGTCAAGTACTTTTTTGAGGTTGCAAATATACCGCATTTTTTAGTTTGAGCAAATATATTTTTGTAAAATTCATTATTTGAACACTGCCTTGAAAATATCGTTGCCATTGGCAAACAGAACAAGCGCTATCAAAATGAAAAATCCTACCATCTGTGCACGCTCCAAAAACTTTTCGGATGGTTTTCTACCCGAGACCATTTCATAGAGCAAAAACATGACGTGGCCACCGTCGAGCGCAGGAATTGGCAAGAGGTTCAGTACTCCAAGCATAATGGACAGAAATGCTGTTATCTGCCAGAAAAACTCCCAGCTCCAAGTGTTTGGGAAAATGTCATAAATGGCCTTGAATCCACCAACACCTTTATAGGCTCCGGTACTGGGCGTAAAGATTTTTTTGAGTTGTGCACCATATGAACTGATTTGCCCCGTAAATTTTGTCAAGCCTACCCCAAGGCTTTCTACAAAACTATATTCTTTCTGCACAATCTCGTAATAGCCAACTCTTTCTATATCGCTCAAACTTCCAGCGGGAAGAATGCCAAATTTTCCGTTGCTATCCACTTTTAATTGGCGTTGTAGTTTTTCACCTTCGCGAATGATCTCTACATCAACGGTTTGTCCCGACAAGGGTTTTAAGCGATCTGACACCTGATCAAAATACTTCAAAGGTTCACCGTTGATTTTGGCAATAATGTCTTTGGCCTTCAGGTCGACAGATTTGTTGGCAGACGAGTCCGAAACAGCACCTACCACAAACGGAAAACGGATCTCAAAAAACGTACGGTCATTGGAAGTACTCAATTTTCCAAGATAATCATGTGGCAACGTAACTGTTTTTGAGCCTTCGTCATTGGCTATGGTAATAGTTTCTGCCTCAATCAATTTCTTGCGAATATCCGAATAGTTGATGATTTTTTCGTCATTGATGGCCACGACCCTGTCCCCGGTCTTTATGCCCAAATCAGTTAGTATGGGATTGCCCACGTAATAACCGTCCTTAATACTGTCCGCTTTGATATCGATATCTCCATAAGCCCAGGAAGCAAATACGTATATGACATACGCCAAAATAAAATTGACCGTAACGCCTCCCAGCATGATGATAAGGCGTTGCCAGGTGGGCTTTGACCGGAACTCCCAAGGCTGCGGCGGCCCGGCCATCTGTTCCTTGTCCATGCTTTCATCTACCATGCCGGCAATTTTGACATAACCGCCCAAGGGCAGCCATCCAATACCATACACGGTTTCGCCTATTTTCTTCTTGAACAGTGAATATTTTATATCAAAAAATAGGTAAAATTTCTCTACCCGGGTCTTGAACCATTTTGCGGGGATGAAATGCCCTAATTCGTGAAGAACGATCAACAGTGACAAGCTCAACAAAAATTGGGATATCTTTATAACAAACTCCATGTGTTTTTTTTAAATCAAAATTTTTAAGTCAGCAAAGGTAGTGTTTTAGGCGAATTTGAAAAACCAAAGCAGCCCACACACCTAATTTTTTAACAGCGATTTAGTAATGATACCGGCATTTGTGTAAAACTTAAGATGCAATACCCCCGTTGGGAAAGAAGAAACGTCCACATTTTCACTTGGGAAACCCTTGTAAAGCATTTGACCCAAATCATTGAAAATCTGCAATTCATAAACCGTAAGGCTACTAGGTTTCCTGATTTGTATTTTGTCGCTGGTAGGATTAGGGAAGATGACAAATTGGGTTTCAATTTCGGGCAGTTCCACATTTAGCAAAACACTATTGTTTTTCGAAATAAGATCATGTTCCGGATCGAACAGCACGTTACTGACCGTGAAAGTGACTGCTCTATTAAATACCTCTTGGTTGGTCGTATTATCAAGTACCACGTCCAACATTTCGCCCTGTGTGCCAAGGATTCGCAAAGGGACAGGTGCTTCAAAAAAATCGACCGATGGGTGGCTCTGTGTTTGGGAAATCCTAAAACCTATCTGGTTTCCGGTGGGTTGGTGCCATTCGATGGTATAACTTGGATATCCCTGATTGTATAGCCAATCTTCAAAAAATTCGGAGAGATCCTGCCCGCTCGTATTTTCCATGATGCCTATGAAATCTTCGCTTTTTGCAAATCCGAATGCATGTTCAGGATGGCTCAAATAGTTTTGGAGCCCCTGATAAAAAGTGGCGTCGCCAAGTTTCTTTCGGAGCATGTGCAACACCATTGATCCTTTATCGTAAGAAAGCCTTCCGCTGAAAATCCGGTTTACATTCAACGTGTCGCTATCGGTAAGATAAACGGCACCACCGGGCTGTGAGGTAATGTTGCTGACGGCCTGTTGTTTCCATGAAGTAAATGAGGTATTGCCGTCCAGATGTTCTACCACAAGCCCTGACAAGTACGTTGCAAAGCCTTCGTTGAGCCAGATGTCCTTCCAGCTACCACAGGTAATTTTGTCGCCAAACCATTGATGTGCAAGCTCGTGGGCAATCAGTCCTCTGCCGAAACTTCCCATAAACGACACCGTGGTGTGTTCCATACCGCCGCCCCAGCCAAACTGGGCATGCCCATATTTTTCATCGGAATAAGGATATTCTTCAAACAGGTTCGAAAAAAGCTCCATGATATCTACGGTAACGGGCGTGCTGTTTTGTACCCACCACAAATTTTCAGGATAGACGTAGTTCACGATTTCAAAAGGGTTTCCGTTGTTTGGAACCTGGTGCGAATACACGGCATAGTTGGTCACGGCTATGGCGATAAGATACGCCGGAATAGGGTAATTGTGCCTATAATGCGTGATTTTGTTAGAACCGTTGATGGTCTGTCCGATTTCCACGCCATTGGCAACCGCCACATACTCATCGCCCGTAGGGTTAAATCGCGGTGTGTTAAGATAGATATCGATGGCATCGGCCTTGTCGATAAGGTCTTGTTTGCAAGGCCACCAACCCATAGCGCCATACGGTTCTGAAAGTGTCCAAAGTACGGGTTTGCCGTTATGGGTGCTTACCTCAAAAGAACCAAACCCGGAACTGACAGGATTTCCGCTGTAACTGATGGTCAGCGAATCCAATACGCCCATGTTTTGTGTTTGTGGCAGCGTGATGATGAGTTCATCATTTGCGTTTTGCAAAAATGCCAAAGGTGTGCCGCGCTGCATCACTTGTGAGACAACCATATTGCCTGCCAAGTCAAAATGGATTTGCGAAAGAGGCGATTTTGCTTCAAAATATGTGGTGACGTCACCGCTTATATGGGCTTGTGACGGATCGACATTGAGCTCGAGACGGTGATACTTTATGTCATAATTGCCCGTGTTGGGGTTTGCCCTAAAGGCCATGCGGCTCAAGGCAGATTTGGCTTCTGCTTCCCTGATGGATTCCCGCTCGGTGCGGTAAGCGTTTTGAGAAAACACATTGATGTAAAATAAACAGGCAATTATAAAGAATGGGTGTTTCATCACTTTTTTAATTAAGGCTATAAAAATACCTATTTTTTGTGGTGTGTGTCGTATTTTTGTTGTCAAATCTCTTGAAATCTTAATTTTCGGCCGGATGTTTTCCTATATCAAGCAGCATAAATTCTTTTGGATCGGTTTTTCAATCTTATCTATGGTCATCATTTCCATATTCTATTCTATTTTGAAACCAAAATTGGTATTACCCATATATCAACCGTCAAATGTCAATGCCGAAATGGTGGACAGTACCATACAGCATATCAGTAAATACCATACTATTGCCAATTTTGAACTTACCAACCAAAACGGAAAAACGGTGACACATGAAGATTACAAAGACAAAATATATGTCGCCGATTTCTTCTTTACGACCTGTCAGACCATTTGCCCCATCATGACCGACCACATGATAAACATCCAGAGCGCTATCATGGACGACCCTGAAGTGATGCTTCTCTCGCACACTGTGACCCCACAGATAGATTCTGTAGCGCAACTTAAAAAATATGCCTTGGAAAAAGGTGTTGTGGATGCCAAATGGAACTTGGTGACCGGCGATAAAAAACAGATTTACGAACTTGCCCGAAAAAGTTACCTTGCCGTAAAAACCGAAGGTAACGGCGACGAGTACGACATGATCCACACCGAAAATTTCATGCTCATCGACAAAAAAAGACAAATTCGCGGTTTTTATGACGGCACCAACCCCGACGAAATCCAACGGCTCCTAAAGGATATCAAAATACTAAAAGCGGAATACAATAAATCTTGATCGTGTATTGCTGATTGATCAATAATTTGATTTTCAAACAAACACAACGCGGCTTCGTGTTAAGTTCCCAAAAGTCCCGACAACGTTTTTGTACATGAAAAGTAGTGGATTTGTGTGTGCCATTTTCAATATATGTTGGTATTCTCCAGTTATGTAACCTGTAAGAAATCCTCCTGTATATTGAGCGATTTCTGTAACTGATACTATTTTAAAATACGTACTTCCATAAATAGATAACCAAGTTCCCCAAAAGGATCCATAAAATTATTGATGTCCTTGTAATAGGTGTTTGGAACGGTATTTCTAAAATAAGGTTGTAGCTCGATTTACAGTAGTGTAGTCGGTTTCAACAATAAAATCAAATTCACTTTTGCAAACCTCTCGGCTCTGAAAATTTTGTTTATTATTGATAATTCTTTTTCTAATGTATAAATGGCTTTGGCTAAAGATATGTGTTCTAAAATTTTATCCGATGATATTTTTAGATGTTCTATAAGAAGGGGTTTCCGGGGCTTACCAATTTAAATGCCGAATTGAATCATCATCATTTTGGCTATTTGTGAGAATTAATGGAATCCCAAATAGAGGAATTCCAAATTTCAAATAGTTTTTCAGTTTTTGTTTCATAATTTACCGTTGTTTTAAGTTAATAAAAAAGCATGTTGGTAAGGTCAAAATTTACCACAACTATTTTTTAACCTGACATTTTACCTTATTTTTGTTTCTTTAAATCAATCTAAATAAACATTGCAAACCACATTGGCACAAATAAAGCGAGGCGAACGCGCCGTGATTACCGATGTTTCATCGGCACATATCCCTTTGAAACTACTCGAAATGGGCTGTTTGCCGGGCAATTTTGTTGAGTTGGTTCAAGCAGCTCCTTTTTCAGACCCGATGTACCTGAACATTAATGGTACGTACCTTGCCATACGCAAAGAGACGGCAATTCACATCATAATCGACATTGTCCCATGAGCAAGCAAATCAATGTCGCGCTGATAGGCAACCCCAATACCGGTAAGACCTCTGTGTTCAACGCCCTGACTGGACTTAACCAAAAAGTGGGCAATTATCCCGGGATTACTGTCGAAAAAAAAGAAGGCGTCTGCAAATTGCCCAGAGGTGTTAAGGCACACATCCTGGACCTTCCGGGAACTTACAGCCTCAATGCTTCGTCCCTGGATGAAAACGTGGTCATAGAGCTTCTCCTAAACAAAAACGATAAAAATTTCCCCGATGTGGCTGTTGTTGTCAGCGATGTGGAGCACCTGAAACGGAACCTACTACTCTTTACACAGATTAAAGACCTTGAAATTCCGGCCATATTAGTCATCAATATGTCAGACCGTATGGCCTATAAGGGCATTTCGCTGGATGTTGCCTATTTGGAAAAAATGCTCAAAACCAAGATCGCGTTGGTAAGTACCCGAAAAAAACAAGGTGTCGAGGAGCTAAAAGAACTGATAGCCAATTACAGGGAACTGTCAATGGAACCCTGTCTTAACGCTTCAGAAATAGACCCGGAGTATTTTGACGGACTTCGCAAGGCATTTCCGGGTCAGTTGCTTTACAAACTGTGGCTGGTTATCACGCAAGATGTCAATTTCGGGAAAACCGATCGCAACGAGATAGATCCGGTGGCAGATTTTAAAACCAAATCTAAAAGCGAGCTCAAACGCCTGCAGCAAAAAGAAACTATCAGGCGGTACCAGTTCATCAACGACACGCTCAAGGTGGGTCAGACCATTGACCTAAATGCCGCCAAGGATTTAAGCATCAAATTAGATAGAATTCTTACCCACAAGGTTTGGGGCTACGTTGTTTTTGCAATCTTGTTGCTATTGATGTTCCAAGCCATATTTTCTTGGTCAGAACCGTTCATGAATGTCATTGACGATGCTTTTGCTTCATTGTCTGACGTGGTTTCGGGCTTGTTACCAGAAGGAAAACTCAACGACCTCATCAGTCAAGGCATTGTGCCGGGCATTGGCGGCGTGGTCATTTTTGTTCCACAGATTGCAATGCTGTTCCTGTTTATCGCTATTCTTGAAGAAACCGGATATATGAGCCGCGTGGTGTTCTTGATGGACAAAACCATGCGCCGTTTTGGTTTGAGCGGAAAAAGTGTAGTGCCACTCATCTCCGGAAAT
This sequence comes from Bacteroidota bacterium, assembly GCA_029557895.1. Taxonomy (GTDB): domain Bacteria; phylum Bacteroidota; class Bacteroidia; order Flavobacteriales; family Flavobacteriaceae; genus JBPOFM01. The sequence continues at coordinate 34,936 of JAKQHT010000023.1, forward strand.
GCCTGTGCCATTCCCGCCATTATGGCCACACGAAACATCGAAAACTGGAAAGAACGCCTCATTACCATATTGGTCACGCCACTTTCGGTCTGTTCTGCCCGGTTGCCGGTCTATACCATTTTGATTTCGTTGATTGTACCGGAAACAAAAATTTTCGGACTTATCAACTCACAAGCTTTAGCACTGCTCGGCATGTACGTTCTTGGCATTGTTCTGGCCATAGGGGCTGCCATTATATTGAACAAAATAATAAAGATGAAGGGCAAATCGTATTTTGTAGTGGAAATGCCCACCTATAAACTGCCCTTGCTAAAGAACGTGGCCTATACCGTTTTAGAAAAAACCAAAGCTTTTGTCATCAATGCCGGAAAAATCATTTTGGCCGTTTCCATTATCTTGTGGTTTTTGGCAACACACGGTGGAAAGACCTTTAGCAATGCCGAAACCATTATTGATGAAAGAGCAACAGCTCTCAACTTGTCCGAACACGAACGCGATACAGAATTGGCCTCGTTCCAATTGGAAAATTCTTATATCGGTATGATGGGAAAAGCGATTGAGCCTGTTATAAAGCCTCTCGGATATGATTGGAAAATTGGGATTGCCATAATCACATCGTTTGCCGCCCGTGAAGTTTTTGTGGGTACATTGGCCACAATTTACAGTGTGGAAAACGCCGAAGACGAAGGCACCATACGTTCTCGAATGGCGTCTGCAACCTTTGCGGGTACAGGCGAAAAAGTATTTACGGTCGCCACTGGGGTATCACTATTGCTGTTTTATGCCATTGCGCTGCAATGTGCTGCAACGGTTGCCATTGTTCGTAAAGAGACCAACTCGTGGAAATGGCCATTGATACAACTCATCGGCCTGGGCGTGATGGCCTATCTGTTTGCGCTTATTGGATTTTCAATTTTTAAATAATGGATTTTCAGGAAGTTATAGTATATGTTATTCTTGGTTTAGCAGTTGCCTATCTGCTCAAGAAGTTTGTTTTCAAACCAAAAAAGAAAAACTGTGGCGGCGGCGAAAACTGTGGGTGTGGGTGATTGATTGTTTTTTTTCAGTTTTTACCTATCCCATGATCTGTGGCGGTTTTTAGAAAACCCGCTTCATGTCTTCGTTAAATGAATACGTTTTTAAATAATTCGCCCACCAAAAGAAGCAACTTCAGGTAATGGTTTTATCTCTCACCCCAACGCTACATCTAGTGTCATCATTACCAAAAAACCACCTATAAAACCCAAGGTTGCGATATCGGTATAATTATCTCGCTGCGTTTCTGGGATAACTTCCTCGACCACCACAAATATCATTGCGCCTGCAGCAAATGCCAAAGCATACGGCAATATCGGGATAAAAAATGTTACGGCCACAGCTCCTATGACCGCTGCAATGGGCTCGACAATGGCCGAGAGCTGACCATACCAAAAACTTTTGAACTTGCTCACACCTTGACGCCTCAATGGCATGGACACGGCCAGGCCTTCAGGAAAATTCTGAATACCAATACCCAGCGCCAAAGCCACCGCACCACCAATGGTCGCTTCGGGAATTCCTGCCGCAACGCCGCCAAACAAAACGCCAACCGCCAAACCTTCGGGTATATTGTGAAGCGCTATCGCCAAGACCAGCAAGGTGGTCCGGTGCCATGAACTTTTTACACCTTCTTTTTCTGATTCTTTAAAATTGATGTGCAAATGCGGCAGTACCTTGTCCAGACCAAAAATGAACAAAGCGCCCAAAGCAAAGCCCACTACGGCGGGAATGACTTTTACAAACCCTTCACCGGGGCTCATCTCGATACCGGGCGCCAGTAAACTCCAAAAACTTGCCGCCACCATTACGCCTCCGGTAAAACCGAGCATACCATCGAGCAAAGCCCTGTTCATCCCTTTGAAAATGAACACCAATGAAGCTCCCAGAGCTGTCACAATCCACGTGAACAACGAGGCATACAATGCCCCAACAATTGGGTCAATGGATTCAAAATAAGCAATGATACTGTCCATATTATCAATGGTTAAAATTTACATATAGATTGCTGGCCACAAGTTTTGAAATATGCACCTGACCGCCACCGATACTTATGGTCAGTGACTCGTCAAATACTTCTTTTGACAAGACTTTGATGGGCGTGCCAAGGGCAATGCCTATTTTGTCCAAATACTGTAAAAATTCTGCCGATGAATCGTTGACGCCCACGCAGATGTAAGTGTTTGGAATTGGCGCTTGCGACAATTTCAGCTTCTCGGTTTTATGGATATGGCCGTTCTTGTCCGGAATGGGGTGACCGTGTGGGTCAAATTTCGGGAAATCAAGGTAGGCATCCAGTTCGTCAATCAACTTTTCGGATTCCACATGCTCCAATTGTTCGGCTACCTGATGTACCTCATCCCATGAAAAATTGAGTTTTTCTACCAGAAACGTCTCCCAAAGCCGATGTTTCCGAATGACAGCAACAGCTGCCTGCCTGCCCTGTTCGGTCAGTTTTGCGCCTTGGTATTTTTTATAGTTTACCAATTGCTTTTCTGCCAATTTCTTGACCATGTCCGTGGCCGATGACGCTTTGGTGTCCATCTTATAGGCAATGGCATTGGTACTCACTCCGTCACTGTGGCCATATCCTAAATGGAAAATGGCTTTTAGGTAATTTTCTTCTGATAATGTGGGCATATTAACACAATTTGCGCAAAGGTACAATTTTATTTTATTTAGGGTAAATTTATTTTTAGGGTTGACTAAATAATTCTATATTTGACCCATGAAACCACTGTTTGCTTGTCTATTCCTACTTTTTTGGCCGTTGACAATATACGGGCAAATCGAAACTGACCGTCCTGACCAAACGGAAGCTTCGTCCGTCGTCCCGGTAAATAGCTTACAGATCGAAACCGGATTTACATGGGAAAATACCGGTGGCGGCGAAAGCAAACTTTTTGCCGGTCCATCTACCTTATTGCGATATGGTATATTCAAAACTGTTGAAATACGGGTGTTTAACCAATATGAACATCATAATTTTGACAACCATAAAATAGACGGAATGTCAGATTTTGAAATTGGATTAAAGTTTAGGTTTTTCAAGAGCGACAACAACCATACGGAAATGGCACTTTTATCACATGTTGTTATCCCCTCGGCCAAAGTTGGGTTAAGCAACCAACATTGGGGCACCATTGGCAAACTCTGTATTTCACACGTTTTAAATGAATGGCTGGGATTGGGCTATAATATTGGGTACTCCTACCTTGGAGAAACACACAATGTACCCTATTCGATTGCTTGGAGCGCCACAATTACCGATAAGATGGGTTGCTACATCGAACCGTTCGGCACCATTGGAGAAGGCGGTTCTTTTGAGAGCAATTTTGATGTTGGCATCACTTATCTATTAAAAGATAATTTACAATTGGATGCTTCCTGGGGCATTGGGCTAAACCACAATATGCGCTACATTTCGTTGGGATTGAGCTGGAATTTTGCCAATGTTTTTTGATTAAAACTTCAATTCCTTTTGCAATTTTTCATACGCCTGCTGTACCTGTCTGAATTTTTCTGCGGCTCCTTTTTGGTGTTCCTCCCCCAAATGCACCACCCGGTCGGGGTGGTATTTTTTCGCCATTTTGCGATAGGCAGCTTTAATTTCGTTCACGGTTGCCCCTTTGTCTATTTCCAAAATCTTATATGCGTTGTCCGCACTATCATAAAACATTGCTTTGATGCTCTCATAATCACGGGAGCTGATACCGAGGTAACCCGATATGGTATAAATCTGTCCGACTTCAGCTTCTGTGACAATGCCATCTGCCTTTGCAATACCAAAAAGAAAATGGAGCAGTTGTAACCGTGAGGGATGGTCCATCATTCTTTGGATCTGCTGGCATACCTGTCGCAAAGGCACTTGCTGCTGGTTGATGTCCTTAAAAAGGCGAAATGCGCTGTTGGCACGGTCTTTCCCGTACATGGCCACAAACTGCTGACGGACAAAATCCAGTTCGCGTTGGTCTTGGGTGCCATCGGCCTTGATAACCACCGATGCGAGGACAAGCAAACTGACCTCAAAATCACCGGATTTTGTGGTGGGGGTTTGCCGTTGTGGCCTTTCGTAGGTTTGGTGTTGTCGCCGTTGGGATTTAGCGGTATGGCCCTCCCCAAGCTTTTTTTCAAAATCGCTTTTTGAAAAACCTTCCACCATACTTCCAAGGGCAAGCCCGATGATGGCGCCAATGGGCCCGCCAAAGGCCCAACCCAACGAGGCACCGATCCATTTTGAAAAACTCATGATACCATTGATTTTAGCTATTGCCAAATATACCATTTGTTAGTAGAATCGTTGTCTATTTTGTTACACAATTGGTATCTTTGCAGTATATTTTGAATTATTAAAAAAATTAAAACGATATGTATCCAGCAGAATTAGTAAAACCCATGCGTGAAGATTTGACCCGTGCGGGTTTTGAAGAATTGTTCACCGCCGAAGATGTAGAATCTGCACTTGACAAAAAAGGCACTACCCTTGTTGTGGTCAATTCCGTGTGTGGCTGTGCCGCCGCAAATGCCCGTCCGGGTGCGCGATTGAGTTTACAGAACGTAAAACGCCCGGATCATCTTGTTACAGTATTCGCGGGCGTAGATAGAGAAGCCGTTGACCGTGTAAGGCAACATATGGTGCCATTTCCGCCAAGCTCACCAAGCATGGCTCTGTTTAAAGATGGCGAATTGGTACACGTGTTGGAACGCCACCACATTGAGGGCCGTCCGGCAGAAATGATTGCTGACAATTTAATGGATGCTTACAACGAGCATTGTTGATCTACGTTTTTCAAATGACCCTAAACCACGAAACAGTTCGTGGTTTTTTTGGCCTTAATTGTATATGCTTTATTTTTACAATATGATAAAATTGCTCGCCTATCCACTTACCGTTGTCTATTTCCTGCTTTTTGGGTTAACGCTTGTCGTGTTTCATCCCATTCAATGGGTGTGCTTTAATGTTTTTGGGTACAAAGCACATAAAATAAGCGTGGATTGGCTGCAATTTTTCCTGATGCGCAGCATGAACGTTCTTGGTACGCGGTTTAGCTTTTATAATCCGCATCAAATAGCTACAAACCAACCGCTTATTATTGTAGCAAACCATCAAAGCATGTACGATATTCCTCCCATAATTTGGTATATGCGCAAGCATCATGCAAAATTTATCTCTAAAAAAGAATTGGGAAAGGGCATCCCGAGCGTATCTTATAATTTGAGGCATGGCGGTTCGGTGCTGATTGACCGCAAAAACCCAAAACAATCACTGCCCGCCATCATGAAATTTGGCGAATACATAGAACGCACCAATCGTGCTGCAGTAATTTTCCCCGAAGGCACGCGAAGCAAAAACGGCGTTCCAAAACCGTTTCAAACCAAAGGATTGGAAATTTTGTTTAAAAAAATTCCGTCGGCATTAGTCGTGCCAATAACCATCAACAACTCCTGGAAAACCTTAAAATACGGTAAATTTCCAATGGGATTGGGCGCACATGTCACATTAACCGTGCACGAACCCTTAAAATTAGCTACCTTTACCGACAAAGACGCCTTGATTAAACAGGTAGAATCTACAATCACCGCGGCCATTCATACATAAAACCAAAAGTCATGTCATTAAAAAACGTCCGCCTCGAAGTGATGCAATTTCTTGAAAAAGATGTTGATTCGCTCATAGAAAAATATTTGTTGCCCATAGAAAAAATATGGCAACCCACCGATTTTTTACCCAATTCTGAAAGCGATACCTTTTTTGAAGACGTCCGTGAAATACGCGAGCTTTCAAAAGAATTACCTTACGATTTTTGGGTGGTTTTAGTAGGCGATATGATAACAGAAGAAGCGTTGCCCACATACGAATCGTGGCTTATGGATGTTGAAGGCATTGACCAAGTAGAGCGCAACGCTTGGTCAAAATGGGTGCGTCACTGGACTGCCGAAGAAAACCGCCATGGCGATGTGCTCAACAAATACTTGTATTTATCTGGCAGAGTGAATATGCGAGAAATTGAAAAAACCACACAATACCTCATTGCTGATGGTTTTGACATTGGTACAGACAGAGACCCGTACAAAAATTTTCTGTACACCAGTTTTCAGGAATTGGCAACATATATTTCGCACAATCGGGTTGCAAAAATCGCAAAAGCGAGCAGCAACAAACAATTGGCAAAAATGTGCAACATTATTTCGGGCGATGAAATGCGTCACCATAACGCCTATTGCGAATTTGTAGAACGTATTTTTAAAATAGATCCAAGTCAGATGATGCTGGCATTCCAGCACATGATGAAACTGAAAATCACCATGCCGGCACATTTCTTAAGAGAATCGGGCAATAAAATAAGTACCGCTTTTGAAGAGTTTTCAAACACAGCGCAACGCATAGGTGTTTATACCTCAATGGATTATGTGGATATTTTGGAAAGGCTCATCAAGCGCTGGGAAATTGGCAATATTATCGGGCTTACAGACGAGGCCGAAAAAGCAAGAGAGTACTTAATGAAACTTCCGGATCGCATGAAACGCTTGGCAGAACGCATGAAAATTCCTGAAAATTCCTTTCAGTTCAAATGGGTTGAACCTGCGGTTTTGAAGTGATCTTTGGGCTCATTGCCCACTTTAGCCCATGCGCGGTTGTGGGTAAAAAAAAGCGAAAACCCAAATTGGTTTTCGCTTTTTTTACATGATCTCATATGGATCAGTTGTCTAATCCCAAAAAATTACCTTCAGAATCGAAACGCAATTCGGTACCGTCAACTAAATCCACATCAAATCCATAGGTTTTTTTGTCGATGCTTTCGATAGCGGTCGTTGGGTAATTTGTTGAAACGTATTCAACAATCGATGTATTTATAAATCCCGTCGGGATTGCCTGGTCGTTACCGTCCACTTCGGTCCATTCGCAGGATGCGTTTAAGTCAATTTGGGTGCCTCCCACAAAAGTTATTTCGTAGTACTCATCAACAGAGTATGGGCCCTTTTCAACTCTTAAAACCTCATAACCATTAAAATACGTTTCAACAAACGTTGTGCATTCAACGGATAATTCTGAATAATCAATAATGGTTTCCGATGCGTTGTCATCATCGTCAGAGGAGCACGAAACTCCCGTAAAAGCCAAAACTAAAATTGCTGTTGTCGCTAAAACCAATTTTTTCATTTTTTTAAATTTTTATTTTAATCATCTATTCTTTTGAATATTCCTTTTGAGTTAAATTCCAGTTCCAAACCATTGGAAAGTTTTATTTCCTGCTTTCCAAAACGTCCTTTTTCAATTTTTACGATATGTGTGTTTGGGAATTTTTCTTTTACATGGACAAGAATGCTTTTCTGAATGAATTCGGTTGGGATAGCGGTTCTTTTTCCGTCAACTTCTGTCCATTCGCCGTTAGAATCAAATTCGAGTTCGGTTCCGTCAGTAAACCTTACCGTATAATCTGTGGAAAGGATTTCCTTGTCCATTTTTACATAATCAACTGTGCTGTTCGGGAAGTGGGCCGAAATGAATTTCTGTGCCGTTTGAGGCAATTCGCTTTTTGTAATTACCGACTCCTGTGCATTGGTCAGCATTGCTGCAAAAAGAAAAAATGCCATTAAAAATCTTACTTTTACCATATCAATTTGTTTTGAATTTCTACGGCAAAGTTCAGATATGAATTGGGAAAGAATTAGGAATTATTTGTCTTTACCGAAAAAATATGGAAATTATTTTCAAACGAATATCCAATACCCAAATCCGAGTGGTTATCTGCAATGGTTTTGACGATTGAAAGCCCCAAACCTGTAGAAGTATAGTTTTGTGATTGCTTGTAAAACCTGTTGAAAATCTTGTTTTTGTCGAGAGGTTCGTTTCCTGTGGAAGTATTCTTGATGAGCAGTTGGTTTTTGTAAATTTCAACTTCTATTTTTCCATCAGAAGGGTTGTATTTGATGGCATTTCTGAATAGATTCGAAATGAGGATATAAGCCAATTCGGGGTTGATCTGGGTTTGAAAAACTCCGTTTTCGGATAGATTCAGCAAAATATTTTTGAACGCTATCATTTCCGAAAAATCATCAATAACTGTTTTTACAATGTCATTCAGGTTTACGTGTTCCTTGTTGCTAAACTGATTGTTTTCGATTCTGGTAAGCATCAAGAGCGATTTGTTCAACTTTACCAAACGCAGTAATCCTTCTTTGGTTTTGCTCAATTCCGTAAGGTTTTCTTCCGAAATGTTTTCGTCTTCTATAAGCATTTCGAGCTTGTTAATTGCTATGGCGAGAGGAGTTTGCAACTCGTGGGAGGCATTTTCTATAAACTGTTTTTGTTGCTCAAAGGTCTGTTCGTTGCGCTCAATCATTTTATTGATTTCACTGTTCAGAAGTTTAAATTCCCTTATTTTGATGGGCTTATCTTCCTTGATCTTGCTTTTCCCGAATTGGTAGTTTCCCAGATTTGACAGGGTTTTATAGAAAGGTTCCCAAACTTTTTTAAGTACAATAGTATTGATAACTATAATGCTTATCACCAAAAATGCATACAGGAAAACAAGGGCGACAAATAGATTTTCGCGGAACTCGTCCTCTTCAACTGTGGAAGTTCTGATTTCTAATTTTTGCGGTTTGTTTTCACTGTCCCTAAAACAAGTTTCAAGTACCCGATATGGTTCATAATCATCATCATATTCCATATAGAAATTTTCGTTTCTGAAAAAGTTGCCGTTCTTGTATTCTTCCTCGCTAATTTGACGGATCCGGAATTGATTAAAATCGAACTCTTTGATTTGCAGTATGTCGGGGTTTATGTAAGCTTCGCGTATGATTTGTATTTTAAGGTTTTTTAGTCCGTCATCGGTGTTGTCATAGAGTTCTTCCCGAATGAAAGCATAAAACAATGTTGCCCAAACTGCAATTATCACCAAAAGGGCAACCGCCAAATATTTTAATGTGTAATTTTTTAGTGAAACGCTCATACCAATTTATATCCCACTCCGTAAACAGCCTGAAAATCAATTTCGGCATTATTGTCTTTGAGTTTTTTGCGCAAGTTTTTTATTTGTGAATAAATGAAGTCCAGACTGTCAGATTGGTCAATGTTATCTCCCCAAACCGATTCTGCAAGGGATGTTTTCTGTAATATTTTTTCGGGACGAATCATAAAATAATACAACAGGTCAAACTCTTTTCGGTTTAACGAAAGTTCGGTGCCATCAACCAAGATTTTTCGTTCTTCGGGATAGAGTTTCACATTTTTATAGCTGACGAATTTTTCTCCATCCTGGTTCTTTCTTCGTATTGCCGATTTGATTCGGGAATGAAGCTCCATAAGATTGAACGGTTTGGCCAAATAATCATCGGCCCCAAAATCCAATCCCAAAATCTTATCTTCAACCGAACCTTTGGCAGAAAGTATGATCACCGAATCTTTTTTGCCTGATTTTCTGATTTCTTTCAGAATGTCGATACCGTTTCCGTTGGGCAACATAATATCCAAAAGAATGCAGTCATAATCATACGTTCCAACTTTTTCGATGCCCGAAAAATAATCATTGGCTGTCTCGATGATGTATTTTTCTTTTTCAAGAAAGTGCCGTAATGTTTCGAGAAGTGCCGGTTCGTCTTCTATAATCAGAATTTTCATGCCCGAAAATAATTATTTTGGAGGACAATATTAGTATTTGATTTAGGAATAAATTAGGAATGGCCAAACTTTGAGCACTTGCTTCGCGGTCCAATGACATCGCAGAATTTTTACTACTTTTGATAAAAACACAACGGCATTGACAACTGACATAATCCTATCTAAAACCATCGCCTTTGTAAAGCAAGAGCTCCACAATGCCGAAGGTGGACACGACTGGTTTCACACTTTGCGTGTGTATAATAGCGCTACTCTTATCGCTAAAAATGAAGCTGTTGACATGCTTGTGGTACAGCTTGGTGCTTTGTTTCACGATATTGCAGACAGCAAGTTTCATGGTGGCGACGAAACCATTGGCCCAAAAAAAGCATCGGCTTTTTTGCAAAGCATCAACGTTGCGCCCGAAACCATTGCTCACGTCGTAAACATCATTGAAAATATCTCGTTTAAAGGTGGCAATGAGGTTCAAAAATTCAGGTCGCCGGAATTGGATGTAGTGCAAGATGCCGACAGGCTCGATGCCATAGGTGCCATCGGGATTGCCCGCACATTCAATTACGGCGGTTATAAAAACCGGGGTATTTACAATCCCGATATACCGCCAAACCTCAACATGACCAAAGAGGAATACAAAGCTTCAACCGCACCGACCATCAACCATTTTTATGAAAAACTGCTGTTGCTCAAAGACCGTATGAATACCCAAACCGGGAAGCAAATTGCACAACAACGCCACCAATTCATGCTCGCCTACCTCGACCAATTTTATGCTGAATGGCGCGGTGAACGGTGAGGGAATTTGGATTAGGAAAGTGCGCTAAAGAATAAAATCTTCAATAGTGCAGGGATAAATGGTTTTAAAAACATTGTTGGGATATGCAGTCAAAAACCGGTTTTCGGGTTTTGGTTTCGCCTGCAGATTACACTTTAATTCATGCGCCATGTGTTGCCCTTCGATTTTTACTATAAAATTGATTTCTTGTTGTTCTTTTGTGCACCAATACCGGTAATTGACCCATTTCCCGGAGTTATATTACAATACTTTATCCGTTAAAAAACCACAAAAACTTCACACAATGCGCCAATATCGGTGCGGCTTTCAATTAGATTGAAATTTAAAACAATTTCAATTGCCCATCTTTAAACTGCTCGTGCAATGTGGTGTTGAGTTTTGGCATTTTTTTGTCGGCAAAGTATTTCTTTCGAGCAAGCGCCATCATCATATTGATTTGCTCGGCTATTTTGCCTTCGCCGCGCATCCTAACGCCATAACGGCTTTCATTGAGCGTACCGCCGTGGCAGCTTTCTATCTGGTGCAGCACTTTATCGGCACGGTCGGGCATGGTTTTCTTTATCCAGTCGGTAAACAAATGGCCTATGGCGCCGTTAAGCCGTACCACTGTATGCGCTATGGAGAATGCGCCGTGCTCCGAAACGGTTTTTGCCAAAGGCAAAATCTCGTGGCTGTTAATGGAAGGGATGATGGGCGCGAGCATCACATTTACCGGAATCCCGTTTTCTGATAGGGTTTTAACGGTCTCCAAACGTTTTTTAATGGTTGCTGTTCTTGGTTCCAACACACGCCGCGTGGTTTCGGACAATGAAGTAATGGAAATATTTGTGCTTATCAAATTGTCTTTGGCAAGTTCCTTTAAAATATCCAAATCACGAAGTATCAAGGCGTTTTTGGTGATGATTCCTACGGGATGCTTGTATTTTAAAAAGACTTCAAGGCAAGCTCTTGTGATTTTAAATTGCTGTTCGGCGGGTTGGTAGCAATCGGTATTGCCCGACATTACTATGGGAAATGCACGCCAGCTTTTTTTCTTGAGCTGTTCTTCCAATAATGCCGGTGCGTTTTTCTTTACCAGAATACGACGTTCAAAATCGAGCCCGGCGCTATAACCCCAATACTCGTGTGAGTTTCTGGCGTAACAATAGACACAACCGTGCTCGCAGCCTTGGTACATGTTCATGGAATAGCCCATGCCAACATCTGGGCTTTCAACTTTGTTGACAATGGTTTTGGGAAAAACTTCCAAAAAAAGGGTTCTGTTTTTGTCGGCTTCTTCGCCTTCTTTGTTGCAATATTCCAGAAAATCATCGCGCATTTCGTGGCGCAATTCAAAAAATCGGTTGGGTGTGTTGAGCTGCGCTCCACGACCTTTTATGGCGGGATTTTGGTTTGACATGATTAAGTAATTCAAAAGGATTTGCTATACCAAGTCCCTAAAATTACCTAAATATCACTTTCGCCGTTGTTAATAACGCATTTGTTTTTGAACAACTAATGTAGGAAGTTTCTGTTACTTACCGGGAAATTCGGCTTTGCGCTTGTCCAAAAACGCCGTTGTGCCTTCGGTAAAATCTTCGGTACCAAAACAGTTGCCAAACTGCTCAATTTCTACTTTATAACCGTCAACCCCGTCTTTAAAATTGGCGTTAACCGCTTTTATGGCGGCACTTATCGCCACCGGCGAATTGCGCATGATTTTGACGGCTATGCTTTCGCAAAACGGCAACAGTTCTTCTTGGGATACAACGTGGTTGAGCAATCCGAAACTTAAAGCGGTGTTGGCATCAATCATTCCGGCGGTCATAATCATTTCCATTGCTCGCCCTTTTCCCACCAACTGGGGTAAGCGTTGTGTGCCTCCATAACCGGGAATGACACCCAGTGATACTTCGGGCAAGCCTACTTTTGCATTATTGCTTGCTACCCTAAAGTGGCAGGCCATTGCCAATTCGAGTCCGCCTCCAAGTGCAAAACCGTTAACGGCGGCAATGACAGGCGTACTTAAATTTTCGACAAAATCAAACAACAACGCCTGGCCTTGTGCGGCAAGCTTTCCGCCATTTTCCACATCAAAATCGGCAAATTCGCTAATGTCAGCACCGGCAACAAAGGCTTTTTCGCCGCTGCCGGTCACGATAATCACTTTGGTTTTTGTGTCGTTATTTGCAGCATCAAACGCTTCGTGCAGTTCCTGAATGGTGTCTTTGTTCAATGCGTTGAGTTTTGCGGGTCGGTTGATGGTAATGGTTGTAATACCGTTTTGGTTTTCTGATAGGATGTTGTTGTATGCCATTGGGTTGGTTGTTATTTTTGTTCTGTTGTATTTACAAATATTCTGATAATTGGACCGCTATAATGAAATATTTGAATGCTGTATATGGTGTTTTTTATCATGAATAATCCAAAAAATCCAACATACATTCACTAATACATTAAACAGTTTTACATTTTATAATGCCCGGTTTATAATTACCAAATCCTGACCCTACTATCCGGGGCGAGGTACATGGGGTCGCCTTCCTTGATATCAAACGCTTCATAGAACGCATCCACGTTTTTGAGTGGCTGCGTGGCACGGTACATGCCCGGAGAGTGTGGATCAGTCTTGATGCGGGTGCGCAATGCCTCATCGCGCATCAATGTTCTCCAGATGGTTGTCCAGCTCATAAAGAACCTTTGCTCGGGCGTAAAGCCATCGATGTTCTCGGGGCGACCATGCTTTTTAAAACTTTGCTGAAGTCCGTCGTAGGCGGCCAGTACTCCGCCAAGGTCGCCTATGTTTTCACCGAGGGTAAACTTACCGTTAATGTAAAGACTGTCCGCCACCTCAATATCGCTGTATTGGGCGGCAAGCAGATCGCCACGTTTAGTAAACTCTTCGAGGTCGTGGTCTGTCCACCAGTTTTTGAGGTTGCCATCGGCATCAAAGCGCGCTCCGGAATCGTCGAATGCATGGGAGATTTCATGACCTATTACCGCGCCAATACCGCCATAGTTTACGGCATCATCGGCCTGGTAATTGTAAAAAGGCGGTTGTAGGATTGCCGCAGGAAAAACAATCTCGTTATTCAATGGGTTGAAATAAGCATTGACCGTTTGTGGTGACATGCCCCATTCTTTTTTATCAACGGGCTCGTTTATTTTTGAATAGGCTTTTTGGCGTTCCCATTCTTCAAGAGCCAACATGTTTTCAAAATAACTGTTACCGGTCTTTACCTCAAGTTTTGAATAGTCTTTCCATTGGTCGGGATAGCCTATCTTAACGGTAAATTTATTGAGCTTTTCTTTGGCTTTTTCTTTGGTTTCTTCTGACATCCACTCAAGCGATTTGATGCGTACCTGAAATGCTTCGATAACGTTTTGGATCATCTCTTCGGCTTTTGCCTTTGCCTGTGGTGGAAATTTGGCATCAACATAGACTTTGCCAATGGCTTCGCCAATGGTGCCGTTTACTACCTGCAATGCGCGTTCATCGGCAGGTTTTTGTTTAATGTCTCCGTTCAATGTTTTGCTGTAAAAGTCCCAATTGGCCTTCTCCATTTCTGTTGTCAGCATGCTCGCAACGGAGTTGACCGTTGCCCAGCGCAACAATGATTTTAGATCTTCGATAGGGGTTGTCCTCAGGATTGCATTGACCGTTTGTATGTGCTTGGGTTGTAGCACGATGACGGTGTCGATGGTTTTTTCAATGCCCAGATCGGTCGTGTATTTGTTCCAATTGATAGTGGGCGACATGGCTTGAAGTTCGGTAAAACTTTTTGGGTTGTTCATCTTTCGGGTGTCGCGACTTTCTACTTTATCCAATTTTGCAGCTGCCAATTTGGTCTCAAGCGCCAATATGGTTTGGGCTTCTTTTCTTGCTTGCGCTTCGTCTATACCGATAAATCTGTACATTCTTACTATGTGGTCGATATATTTGGAGCGTATCTCTTTAGTTTTTTGGTCCTGTTCCAAATAATAGTCACGCTCTGGCAGTCCAAGACCTCCCGGCGATACATACGTTGCATTCATCTTACTGTTGTTCAAATCAGCAAACACAGCAAAACCTATGAGTGGTGATGCCATGGCCATTGGCGCATTTTGTGCAATGACTTCCAAAAATTCTTGAACGTTTTTGATGTTGTCTATCTTGTCGAGATATGGCTTCAGGGGCGCAACACCTGCTTGATCGCGGGCAACTGTGTCGAGGTTTGTTTCAAAAATCAAAAGTGCTTTCTTCTGGTCGGTACCTTCTGCATAGGTGTTTTGTTCCTGTGCTTTCTTGACGATGTCCATCACGTCCTGACGGGTCGTTTTTCTCAAAACGCTAAATCCGCCCCAAACGGATTCATCGTCGGGAATGGTATTGTTCTTGTCCCAGTTGCCGTTTACGTATTTGTAAAAATCGACCTTGGGGCTTACAGTTGTATCCATGTGTTCCAGTTCGATCCCCGGAACGATTTTTTCATTAGAACCCAATTCTTTTTTGGAATCATCTTTACAAGCCAAAAGGCTGGAGAAAGCAACGCAAGTAAGCGCCAAAAACTGTTTTAAATTGTTTGTTTTCATTTTGTTGTGGTTTATAAAAAACCTTCATTTTATTTTTGGAAAATGAAGGCGCCTAAAATTAATGATTTATTGCAGTGCCACTTTTTTTTGCTTTTTTTATTAACAAAAAATTAAGAATGTTCGGGTGCGCTACGGATGGATAATTGTTTGCGACTCAAATTCAAATTTTTTGTTGATTTGCAACTGGAGGTTCGACAGTGCAACCAGAATTTCTTTGATATTGCCCAAGATCTCATTTTTGTTCCTGCGCTGTAATTTCAGTGTGCCGTGAAATTTTAATATTTTGGTTTCAAGAACAATCAAGCGTTCTTTTACGGCAGGTATGTCCAGATTTTTTGGGGTATCCTTTTTGAGGTCGTTCAAAAAACCTATCAACAATTCGTTTTTCCCATCAAAAAAAGCAAGATCGGCTTTTTTAAGATACTCCATCTGTACCATCAATTCTCGATATCGTTGCCACTCCGAGACAGCGTCTCTGGCTGCGGAGCTCAACACATATTCGGTAACGTTGAGCATTTCGATGTCCTTTGCCGTGATTTTATTGGGATCCTGATGTTCTTCCCGCGCCTTAACATCTGTGCCACTTTCTTTTGGGTTACAACCAAACAATAAAAACACACATACAAAACAGAAAAAAAATTTCATAAATCGGGATTAAAACAATGCTATAGGAGCAAAGATACACATAAACAAATTTACGATTTACGATTTTTGATTGATGATTGCAACAATTGCCACAAGTGTAAGAAGATATGCTTCAATCACGATTGGTTTTCATCAAACAGATAGGTGCTACACTCTCCTGCCTCCTATCGCTTGCCTCAAAAAAATCCATCAACTATGACGCTAAATACCGCAACATTTTTTATCTTTCACTTATGCTACCCAAATTTATGGAATCATCCAACAGAAAAATAACCTTAAAAGTTTTGGTCGGCTACATCATTTTGGGTGTGCTGGCATCCACTGCCGTAGGGGTGGTTTTTTCGGAACTTCGCACCTTTACCAGTGTTCAAAATGAAGACCTTACCGACCGCAACAAGGTCATACGAATCGGTGGTATTATTGCCGATATTTATGAAAACGAAAGTCTTGCCCGCGCAGTAATACAACGCAATTCGAAAGAAGAATTTGACAGCTATGTGCAACAAAACGAAACACTTCTGAAAACCATTGATTCGCTGGGCATTTGGGTAAATAACGATTACCAGAGAGACCTTCTGGACAGCATCAAAATGGTATTCGCAAAAAAAAGGGAAACACTCGTGGAGTTAATGGCAATCAAGAACGATAATGCCACCGAAGCATCCATCAAAAAAACCATAGAAAAGCTCAACAGCATTGACCCTATTCTTGGCAAATTGAGGCTTGAAGACTACGTCGTGAATCCAGAAACGCTTACCCCAAAGACCAAAAACATCCTTTTGGAATTCATAAAAATATCCAACGAGCTTAATGCCAAAGACTCCATAAAACCGGTAGGGCAAAAGCAGATAGATTCTATCGTCACGGCTTCAAAAGCCTTGTTGCGGCAAGTGCAGGGTGAAATAACCTACCAGCGCACATCACAACTCATCAAAGAGCGCGAACTTATCGAAAATGACTTGCAGACCAGTCGGCAGCTCCGCAACCTGCTCAAGAATTTAGAGTCCGAAATGCAGGCATATACACAGAGCCTCCACGAGAAGCGCAACGACATCCTAAACCGCAGTATCAACATCCTGTCCTTTGCAGCTATAGCGGCTTTTGTATTGGTCGTGTTATTTTCTATATTGATTTTGAATGACTTTTGGAAAACGCAGCGTTACCGTAAGCAACTTGAAAAGTCAAACGAATACACTTCGTCGCTTCTCAAAAGCAGGGAACAGCTAATGCATATGGTAAGCCACGACCTCCGTTCTCCTTTGAGCACCATTTCGGGGTACAGCGAGCTGCTACAAAAATCAGAACATTCCTCAAAAAACAGCAACTACCTGAAACACATTCAAAGTGCTTCAAAATATATGGCACAACTTGTCGAGGGGCTTTTGGAATTTTCCAAACTCGAAGGCGGAAAAATCGAAATAGAAGACAAACCATTTGACCTCAATGCTTTGATGAAAGAGACTTGCGAAAGTCTCAAAGCTGTACATTTGGAAAAACCCATAAAAATGGTTATGGTTTTTGACCCGAAATTCAACAAAATCATTTTGAGCGACCCATTCAGGATTCGTCAGATATTGCACAACCTTGTGGGCAATGCCTTTAAGTTTACCCAGAAAGGAAACATCACGATCAGCTCAAAATTATCTAACGGAGGTGCGCAAACATTTGCCCACATTACCGTGACAGACACAGGTATAGGCATCAGTACCGAAAAGCAAGAAGAAATTTTTAACGAATTTACACAAGTTCACAAAGACGAGGGTCAAAAAGCCCATGGTTTTGGGTTGGGTCTGGCCATCACAAAAAAATTGGTTGGTTTGCTCAACGGGACCTTAACCTTACAGAGTAGCCCTGGCAAGGGCAGTACTTTTGAAGTGATAATACCAATACGGTTTTCCGAAAACCAAGAAATCATTGCGCCCGTTCCGACCAAAAGCGACCTAATGCCTTTAATGGCGGTGGTTGTGGACGACGATGCTTCGTTGCGGCAACTCATCACCGAAGTACTTCGGCAGAAAGGTATTGCTTCCCATGTTTTTGAAAATGGCAAAACAGCTCTGGAAGGTTTGAAAGGCCTGACTTACGATTTTATCATTACCGATATACAACTCCCTAAAATGAACGGGTTCCACTTTATGGAAATGGTCAAGAACCTGCCCGACTATAAAGGCCAACCCATCATAGCCGTTACGGGACGTACAGAAATGAAGGCGGCCCACTATAAAGAAAGTGGATTTGCAACCGTGGTGTTCAAACCTTTTGGTCCCGATAAATTATTGGATGCCATCACGCAGCTGTTCCCAAAGGCCAAAGCGTCCGGCACACAAAAAAATTTGGCTGATATAGAAAAAACGGAACTGTTCGACACGTCATCCATTTCAGGGTTTCTCGATGATGACCCGGAAGCCATGCATAGTATCTTAATGACATTTTTGGCCGATACCAAAGCCAATATCGTACAGATGAAAAACGCCAAAAAAATCGGCGATATAAAAACCATCAACGATTTGAGCCATCGTATGTTGGGAATGTTCAAACAATTGGAAATCAATTCGGTTGTACCGTTTCTGGAAAAATTTGAGAAAACTGAAACCATCGACAACAACGATTTTGATACGTTTGAAACCAGATTGAAAATGCTTTGCGTAACCCTCGAAAAACACCTCAATCGAGACCGTACTCTTTAAGTTTGTTGTAGAGTGTTTTTCTCGAAAAATTGAGGAGTTTGGCAGCCTTGGTCTTGTTGTTGTCGGTCTCTGACAACACTTTTACGATAAGTTCTTTCTCGTTGCCTTTTATGCTAAAATCCGAAGTGTTTTGGATGGCCGATTTTGACCGCAATTCCACGGGCAAGGACTCTTTTTGGATGACCTCGCCTTGGGTGAGCAAGGTGGCACGCTTGATGACGTTGGACAATTCCCTCAAATTTCCCGGCCATGCATACTCCTGAAAAATCCGCAAGACCTCGGGCGAAAACCCAATGACCGCTTTGTTCAATTGCTTATTGGCTTGCTCCAGAAAAAAATCGGCATAGAGAATGAGGTCGTCGTGCCGCTGGTAAAGGCTTGGTACTTTTATGGAAAACTCGTTGAGACGGTGGTAGAGGTCTTCCCTAAAATCGCCGTTTTCGACAGCTTTTGCCAGATCTTCGTTAGTTGCAGCAATAAGGCGGATGTCCACGGCAATTTCTTCGTTACTGCCTATGGGTTTGATGCGCCGTTCCTGAAGTGCGCGCAACAACTGTATCTGGTTTTCGTAAGAGAGGTTCCCAACCTCGTCCAAAAAAAGGGTGCCATGGTTGGCTGCCTCAAAATGGCCCATTTTGTCACTGATAGCTCCGGTAAAAGCACCTTTTTTATGACCAAAAAACTCACTTGAAGCAATCTCCTTGGGGATAGCACCACAATCAACGGCGATAAAAGGCTGTTGGCTGCGCGAACTTTTAAGGTGAATGGACTTTGCCACAACCTCCTTTCCGGTACCGCTATCTCCGGAAATCAGCACGGACATATTGGTAGGCCCAACCAAGTTGATGTACTCCTGAAGCGCTTTTGATGCGGTACTGATGCCCGGCACAAAATCATCTATTGGGTCTGGTTCGGTGGCTTTGGTTTTGTTGTTTTGCGGTACGGTCTTAACGTGTAGGGCATTGTTGACCACCTGTAAAACCTCTTCTTGGTTAAAGGGTTTTGAAATATAATCAAATGCGCCCTGCTTCATGGCCTTGACCGCCGTTGAAACATCGGCATAGCCCGTCATTAGTACCACGGGAAGGTCATTGTGCTTTGCCTTGATGTCGTTCAGAAGTTGGATGCCGTCACCATCTGGCAACCTCAAATCGGTAAAAACAAGGTCGAATGTGGCGTTTTTAAGTTTTTGTTTTGCACCCTCGATGTTGTGGCATGAACTGACCTTATGCGACTGCCGCTCCAAAAAGCGTTGCAGCATTTGTGAAAAAGGGATGTCGTCTTCTACCAAAAGAATGGAGTTCATGGAGTGGCATTTCTGCAAAAATAATTAAGTATCGCAGTCCAAACCTATAAAAAAAACATAAAAAAATCGGGGGTTGGGTATTTGGGGGTTCTAACATATCACCAAGCCATTCATTTCTGAAACCTCAAAGCCAAAATTTCAAATTAGCGTTATCCAAAACAGGCATAACTGCAAAAAGTAATAATTGTTTCATAATATATATTTAATTGTTAAGGTTTTCTTTGTTTCTATCTTAATAGGCTTTTCACAAAATGTCAATGGTTTTTCCACACAATCTTGGAAAACAAAAACACAGGGTTATTCTGTGTTTTTTTTGGGAATATATGATTTTTTTGGTAATCTCAAAGATTTATTTTTTTATAACCTGTTGTTTGTCAGGCGCACACGTTGCCTTACTCGTGCCATAAACTACTCAATCCGTATCGTTTTCCGTTCAATAACCGCATCATTCAGCACAAAGGGTTTTGGTATCATGGTCTTGGGGCGTTTTGGCACATCAAACAGTGTATTGTTGAGCATATCGTTGGATGCGGTGTACATCAGTAGTTCTGTGGATTGGTCGGCAGGAATGCTAAATTCCATTTCGAGGTGCTGTACTTTGGGCGAAACGTAGTATGTAAACAGTTTGTTGTGTTGCCGTCCCGAGAACGCGGTCTGTGCGCCGTGGGGCGGACGCACTTCCATACCGTTGAGATGGAAAGAAAGGAACCTATATGTGGTGTCTGCAAAAAATTCCATGCGGTGTACCTGTCGTTGTGGCGAAATGAACAGTTTTATATGCCTGATGCCATCAATTACCGTGTCCTTTTGGCGGTCAATATAATCGAGTTTTAGGGGTTTGATGGTGGTTTTTTTGCTAAAAGTGAATTTTGTGTTGTACTTGCTGCCAAAGGTTTCGTTCAAAAATTCGGCTGCTTCATCGGGATTATCGGTAAGGTAAGCCTTGGTCCAGTGGTCGAGGATGTTGTCGTACGTGGCCCAGACAGCGGCGTCTTTATCGGCATCATATACATACACCAGGCTGTTGGGTTTGGGCCTTTCATCGGCAAATCCCGATTTGAAATGTGCAAGGACCAAAAAAACTATAGAAGTGGCAAACAAGATGTACGACCACCGTGTCTTATACCTCGAAAACCCGAACACCGTAATGCACAACGCAAATATCAACGACACCGTAAGCGTAGAGGCTACGAGCATTTTCAGCCCAAGACCCACGGGAAACATTTTTACAAATGGTGCCATTATGGTCAGCACCGGAAACAGCAACAGCGCCAACAGAATGATGTTGGGGCGCTTTTG
Organism: Bacteroidota bacterium; assembly: GCA_029557895.1. Classification (GTDB taxonomy): domain Bacteria; phylum Bacteroidota; class Bacteroidia; order Flavobacteriales; family Flavobacteriaceae; genus JBPOFM01. Next base: position 55,878 of record JAKQHT010000023.1, read on the forward strand.
CCTGACCAAAACAAAAAGACTTATCAATCCAAAATATACAGGGATGATAAAGAAGCTGGCGCCTTTTAATTTAAAGGCCAAAAACGCACAGAGCAACAACCAGACAAACAGAGGGGGAACGGCGAGGCTTGCTGTGTTTTCGGGTTTGTAAACCTTGGCGTAAAGCCACATGCACACGCCCATGGAAAAGAGGCTGAATGCCCAGATATAGGCATAGCCGTTATAGGTAAATCCGTGCAGCATTTCGCCATATTGGGGGTAGATGGCGCAAAGTACTTTCCAACCAAAATACCCCACGGCGCCATTGATGGCCACCGCGGCAATGCCGGGCAGAAAGGCCTTGGCCATTTCCTTTGAATCCAATGTGCGCTTGCTGATACCATAAAACACAAGCGCGATGAAAAAAGCTATGGCAAGAAGCAGCATTGGCAAAATCCACGAAAAAGGATAGCTCACGATCTTGAACAATGGCACATTAAAATACACGTAGTCTTCAGAACTTTTGAGGTTGTTGAGATTGGCATCTGAAAAATAGGCCAACAACGGCATCAGATAACTGCCTTGATGTTCCAGGGTGTTGCGATCGAGACGTTCATATGTATCCAACGCTGTATGGTAATCAAAATGGTCGTCAATAAAGGCAAAATTCAATCCGTCTATATTGCCATCTTCGCGAAAACGGGTCAGGTCGGTATCGTTGGGCAACATTTTATAAATGCTGTAAACCAACGAGTTGGCGACAGGATAGTCGGGATTGGCTTTTATAAAACCTTCTACAAGCTTTTTATTGCCACCATTGGTTTCTATCAACATATAGCTTGGCCCGCCGCTACCTCGCGCCTCAAAATTGAGCACCAGCCCTACATCTTTTGCCCAAGGATGATCGTTAACAAACAGCGAAGCGCCATTGAGGCCAAGTTCTTCGGCATCGGTGAACAGGATGATGAGGTCGTTTTTCGGCTTTTTGTTTTCGGCCAAAAACGCTCTCAAGCCTTCCAATATGGTCACTACACCAGAACCCGCATCACTGGCCCCATATGACGAATGGGGATTGCTGTCGTAATGGGACAGCAACATAAGAGCTTTTGAATTGTCCGTACCTTGTAACCGTGCCAAGATATTTACCGGCTTAACGAAAGTACCCCAGTCGGTCAGCGTGTTACCCTCCTGAATCTGGACCTCTAAACCCATTTTTTTGAGTTCGGAAACAAGATAATCCTTGACAACAGCATGGTTTTCCGAGCCTACAAAGTGAGGGTGTTCTGATATTTTTTTGAGGTGTACAAGTGCGCGCTCTGTAGAAAATTTGGTTTTAGGTGTACTATTGTCGGATATCCTTTGGGGCAATAGTGCGGAAAAGCTCCAATAAACTGCAATGAGGATGAGCAAAAGAGCAATGGACTTTTTGAGCATGACGGTTGGTTTTTTGGTTGTACGTATAAAAATAATAAAAAAAACTGTGCAACAGTACATTGGGGAAAACAACAACTTGCTTTGACCGTAAAAAAAACATCGATTCCGCAGGCAACCATCAACGCATTTCCCTTTTTACCAAGGTGTAATAACCGCCGTCAATGGGCAAATAGCCCTGATTATAAACAAAATAATATGCCACGCCCGCTTTTGTGGTGTAAATGCTCGTGATGTGGTTGAAATCAAACCCCTGTTCCACAAGTTTTGTTTTGGGAACCGTGGTTTTTCCTCCGGGATTAAGCATTTCTAGGATTCTGTAATTTTTGCGGAGCCTGTTGTGCGTATTTCGGATGAGGTTGGTGCTGTCTTTATTGATCGTGTTGTTATAGGCATTGCGGCATGCATCATCACAGAACTTTTTATCAGCCCGCCCAACGATTTTCTCGCCACATTCCAAACAAGACCGTTCCATAGGCATCAAGTTTATACGGTTAGTGACACAAGATACAAATTTTAAGTTATCATCTTTCGGGTTTTTTGGCCAAAACCAAGGTGTTGATGCCCAGCACATTTTCCAAAAGCTGCAGGTTGAGGCTGTTTTGCTCCAATTGACCCATTATGGCAGCTATCTTGATGCGGTCGTTTTGCTCCATGGAAGCGTTAAAGAGCAAAGTACCGCCAATGGAAAGTACTTTGATGACATCTTCCCAAAATGCAGGCTCCAGAAACTTGTCGGGCACTTTGGTATCTATAAACAAATCGACAATCACAAGGTCATAAAGGTCTTTGTGCCCTTTGATGAATGTATAGGCGTCTTCGCAAACCATGGTAAGATTTGGGTCGTTGGCCCATCCGAATTCGGTTTTGGCAATCTCGATGATTTTATGGTCAAGCTCTATGGCAGTTACAAAAGCATTGCATTGAAAATCACAACGTAAAGTTTCGATTACGCTTCCGCCACCAAGACCCAAGAGCAAAACATGCTTTACATTGGTTAAGTCAATTTTTTGAAGCCCGGACTTCAATACTTTCTGAAGGTTTCCGTAGGAATAATTGGCATTGGGTGCGTCGAGGTGCTTTTTGCCATTGTACCACGTGATTTCCAAGATTCCGTTATAATCTGACTGTACTTTTTTGGTTACCGGAAAGATATAGCTAAAGAGTTTTGACATGCACTTAAGAAGTCTAAAATTTTAAATGTCGTGTAACCTCTTTGCGTATCAATGCTTCTTCCGCCCTCGGAATTTCAATTATTTTGTGAGTATCGTTCCACTGCCCCACATTGCTCAAAATTTTTTCAACCAAAGTATCCATCTGGCTCTTGCTAATTCTCAAAATTCATCCTTTTTGATCCGTTTAATAACGTAACATCCCATTGGGGGTCATTTTACTTTTCAACAATTCCAAACCTTATGGTGTTCTGGCAACCCAATGCCTGTTGCCGTTATGGGTGTTTTGTTTAAAACAACAACCATAATTGGCAACAAATCAATGCCCGATAGGGCAAAAACAAAAACCACTTACATTCCTGCAAGTGGCTAATTTAATCTGTGGTCCCACCTGGGCTCGAACCAGGGACCACCTGATTATGAGTCAGGTGCTCTAACCAACTGAGCTATAGGACCTATTAAAAGTCAGGATCCGCAATTTGGGATACATGAATTTTGAGGCTGCAATATTACCATTATTTTTAGTTTATTACAAGTATTTTTATTTCTGCTTTTACTCTCCGTCTTCGACCCGGGTTAAAGCGGGGCATCTTGACACAATTCTATCAGCACGCCGTTAGTGCTTTTTGGGTGCAGAAATGCCACCCACTTATTGTCGGCGCCTTTTTTGGGCTCTTTGTTGAGCAATACAAAACCTGCCTGTTCCAAGCGCGCCATTTCTGATCGGATGTCGGCAACGGCAAAGGCTACATGGTGGATGCCCTCACCGCGTTTGGCAATAAACTTGGCTATCGGACTGTCTGGGTTGGTGGGGGTTAACAGCTCTATCTTGTTGGGTCCCGATTCAAAAAAAGAAGTCAATACGCCCTCGCTTTCCACGGTCTCCATCTTGTAATGTTGTTTGCCAAAAAGCGTGGCAAACAGTGCGTTTGAGGCTTCAATATCATTGACCGCAATCCCAATATGTTCTATTTTTTCCATAGCCTGTGTTTTTGCTCTTTCAAAAATAAGACAATCTTCAGAGCTTGTTTACTATTTATCCAATTTTATCGTATAAATATTAAATGGGCTCTCAAATATGCACTATTTTTGTAAAAAGACCGAATGGGTCAATGGCCTTTTGTTAAACGTATTAAACCTTTTTGAATTGGAAGAGAGCAACAGACAGAAAAAAATAGCGGGTGTATTGCAAAAAGATCTTGTGGACGTGCTTCAGGGCGCAGCAACCAAAGGCGGGATGAAGGGTGTCATTATATCGGTAACCAAGGTTTCGGTGACCGTTGACCTTTCCATTGCAAAGGTGTATTTAAGCATTTTCCCAAACAAGGACGCCAAAGAACTTTTGGTCGGTATCCGATCTAACACGCCACTGATACGTCACGAAATGGCACAGAGGACCAAAAACCAATTGAGACGTATGCCGCAATTGGAATTCTTTATTGACGATTCATTGGAATACATCGACCGCATCGAAAAGTCATTAAAAGGGGATGAAGACCCCATAAAAGACGCTTCCCTTTTGCAGAAACGAAAAAAAGCTTAATTGGATTTCGCGTTTTACATAGGCAAGCGCTACCTGTTCACAAAGAGCAGCAGTAATGCCATCAATATCATGACGCTCATTGCAGCTACGGGCATTGTGGTCACTGCAGCGGCATTATTTATTGTACTGTCGGGGTTTGGAGGGCTCAAAGCATTTAGTCTTGGTTTTTCGTCGATTGTGGATCCCGACCTAAAAATTGTGGCGAGCAAAGGAAAATCATTTAACGTATCGCAAAAAGACTACCGAGAGCTCCTCAATATAAACGGGGTTACGGCAATTTCAAAAGTTATAGAAGACCGATCCATCCTCGAGTTTGAGAACAAGAACCTATTGGTTACCCTCAAAGGGGTGGATGACAACTTTTTGAAAGTAAGCAAAATAGACTCCATGGTTGTCATGGGTCAATGGTTCACTGCAGATACAGGACAAATCGTGTCCGGTTGGGGTATAGCAAACAACCTGTCCTTTGGTGTTTTGGACTATGGCAAAGCACCAAAACTTTATGTTCCAAAACCCGGAAAAGGGCAAATATCGTCCATTAAGGATGCTTATAGCACCATCTCGGCGGTAAACATCGGGATATTCCAAATCAACGAAGACCTCGACAACACCTACGTTTTTACAGATATCGCCAATGCCCGGCGTCTTTTGGGGTTTGACACAGATGCAGTAAGCGCCATTGAAATAAAATGCCTTCCCGGTGCCAACGAAAATGACACCCGAAAAGCCATCGAAAACATATTTGGAAACACTGTGGCTATCAAAAACAAAACCCAATTGAACGATGCCCTATACAAAATGCTGAACACCGAGCATTTGGTAGTCTATCTTATTTTTACGCTCATCATCATCATTGCGCTGTTTAATGTGGTGGGAGCTTTGATCATGATGGTATTGGACAAAAAAAGGTCATTGCACACACTTTTCAATTTGGGGGCGACCGTCAAGGACATACGCCGTATCTTTTTCTTTCAGGGCAGTTTGATGACCATTTTTGGTGGCATTGCGGGTCTCATTCTCGGGATTGCCTTGGTGTTGCTCCAAAAACAGTTTGCATTGGTAATGCTCACAACCTCTTTGCCTTATCCTGTAACTTTTGAAGTGGCCAATGTGTTTATCGTTCTTGCCACTATTTCTATTTTGGGAATCGTAGCTTCAAAACTGGCTGCCTCAAGAATTGATGAAAATTTGGTGAAGCCTTAAACAACCCCATGCCCCGCAAAATCGTGCAGCACTTGGTCAAAGGTTTCAAAAACATCTGACGGGTCGTCGCTGGAAACCATCTTCGTGCGGTATTCCTTAAAGTTGGGAATACCTTTAAAATAGTTGGTATAATGCCGTCGGGTCTCAAAAACCCCCAATTTTTCACCCTTCCAATCGATTGCCCATGTCAAATGGCTACGGGCAGCTTCCACCCTATCGGCCAATGTTGGGGCGGGCAGATGTGTGCCCGTTTTAAAAAAATGTTTGATTTCGTTAAAAATCCATGGGTAACCAATGGCAGCCCGGCCTATCATCATGCCGTCGAGCCCAAACCTGTTTTTATATTCCAGTGCTTTTTGGGGCGAATCGATATCGCCATTACCAAAAATGGGCATCGAAATCCGTGGGTTGTTTTTTACCCTTGCAATATGTGACCAATCGGAATGGCCCTTGTACAGTTGTGACCTCGTCCTCGCATGAATGGTCAGTGCTTGCACCCCAATATCTTGGAGGCGTTCGGCAACCTCATCGATATTGATAGAACTTTCGTCCCATCCCAAACGTGTTTTTACAGTTACCGGAAGATTGGTGCCCTTGATAACGGCTTTGGTCAGGCGTACCATCAAATCGATGTCCTTCAAAACTCCTGCACCGGCACCTTTGCAAACCACTTTTTTTACGGGACAGCCAAAATTGATATCTATCAGATCGGGCTGTACGGCATCCACAATTTTTGCCGATAGTTCCATGGCTTCTTCGTCGCCACCAAAAATCTGGATGCCAACCGGGCGTTCGTAATCAAAAATATCGAGTTTTTGTTTGCTTTTGATCGCATCGCGAATCAACCCTTCCGAAGAAATAAATTCCGAATACATCAAATCGGCGCCATGCAGTTTGCACAATCTTCTAAACGGTGGGTCGCTGACATCCTCCATCGGCGCCAAAAGCAACGGAAAATCCGGGAGTTGTATGTCGCCTATTTTTACCATTGGCATTATTGATGCGCACCCCTTTGTGTTTCGGGAGTGTCTAAAACTTCAGATCGGCCTCGACTTGCTTTCCGTTTCTTTCAACAATTATGCGTGTGCTGTCACCCTGCTTGAAAACCGATAGTGCCCGCATATATGCATATATATCGACTATGGCACTGTCGCCAAGTTTCACGACAACATCGCCCTTTTGAAGCCCAGCTGCCTGTGCCGGTTTGCCCTCGCTCACGCCATCGATGCGCATCCCTTTGCCATCATACATATAATCAGGGATGACGCCCAAGGTCACTTTAAAGCTTGGTGTGTCTTTGCTTTCGTCTTTTGTCTTTCTGAAGGCTAATTTTCCGGCGTGGTTCAAATCTGAAATTACTTCAAAAATATAATCCGAGATGTCCTGCATGCCTTCATAGTTCAACTTATCAGAATCATCCTCCGGTTTATGGTAATCTTCGTGCTGTCCGGTAAAGAAATGAAGCACGGGAATATCGTTAAGGTAAAAAGACGTATGGTCAGACGGCCCGACCCCGGATTCTGTTTGCAAAAGCTTGAAGCGCGTGTTGGTGGCATTGAGCGTTTGTTTGAACCTTGGCGAGGTGCCGGTGCCATAAACGGCCAAAGTACTGTCTTGCTTGAGGCGACCCACCATGTCCATATTGATCATGTAGTTGATCTTCGAGAAATCCACCGTTGGGTTTTTGACAAAATAATTGGATCCCAAAAGCCCCATTTCTTCGCCAGAAAATGCCATGAACAAATAATTGTTGCCCCTGTTGTTGTTTTTGAGTTTTTTTGCAAGGTTCAAAAGTACCGCTACACCGCTGGCATTGTCGTCGGCGCCATTGTGTATTTGCCTGATACTGTCTCTGTACAGGGAATTTTCGCCTCCATAGCCAAGGTGGTCGTAGTGTGCCCCTATGACAATGGTAAACGGTGCCTGGTTATCTATATAGCCCAAAATATTGGTCCCGGTTACGGTACTGTCTGCGGCTTCTTGGGTAAAAGTTGCCTCACTGTGAGGGTCTTTTTTGGGCTTAAAGGTAAAGGTCTGTACATACCCGTTATTGCCTTTTGGCAAAAGGCCCAGATCCTTAAAGCGTTTGGAAATATACTCGGCCGCAAGGCGTTCGCCTTCAGTACCTGTTTCTCTTCCCATAAAATCATCGGAAGCCAAAATGGTCGCGTCCTCTTTCAGGGATATTTCATCGGTTGATTTGTCTTTGCAAGCGGAAAATGCCAATAAAAGTGTGCCTGCAATTATGAATTTAGCTCTCATAACATTAATTTTGCACAAAAATACTATTATTTGCGATTATGAAGAAAGTGATTTGCCTTTTATTATTGTTTGCAGCATTTTCATGCAACCAAAAACAGTCAAGCAATGCGATCGTTACCGAACAGGAAACGACCAACGACAACAGTCTGATATTTCCCGGCGAAAAACATTTCAAATCGCTCAAGCAAATAACTTTTGGCGGCGACAATGCGGAAGCCTATTGGAGCTTTGACGACAAACAGATTGTCTTTCAATCGAATTACAAGAAATGGGGCGTTGCTTGCGACCAGATGTTCGTGATGGATGCCGATGATACCTTTGAGGACAAAATGCCCAAAATGGTCAGTACCGGAAAAGGCAGGACCACTTGCTCCTATTTTCTGCCCGATAACAAGCACATTGTTTATGCTTCCACACATTTGGGCGGCGAGGCCTGCCCCGAAACACCGATGAAAAAGGATGGCAAATATATTTGGCCCATCTATGATACTTACGACATTTTTGTGGCCGATCTTGAGGGCAACATCACGGCGCAACTTACCAATGAAAAAGGCTACGATGCCGAGGCTACCGTTTCGCCCAAAGGCGATAAAATTGTTTTTACCTCCGACCGCAACGGCGACCTCGACCTTTACACGATGAACCTTGACGGCAGTGATGTACGGCAGATTACCTTTGAACTCGGCTACGACGGCGGTGCGTTCTTCTCGCCCGATGGCACCAAAATTATCTTCCGCTCCTCAAGGCCAAAAACTAAAGAAGAAATCGACGAGTACAAACAACTCTTGAGCGAAGGTCTGGTACAGCCTACAAATATGGAGCTGTACATTTGCAATGCCGATGGTAGCGACCTCCGCAAACTGACCGATCTGGGCAATGCCAATTGGAGCCCGTTCTTTTTGCCCGATGGCAAGCGGGTGCTGTTTTCGTCAAATTTTGAATCGGAGCACGGGTTTCCTTTTGACCTCTATATGATAGATATCGATGGCAAAAACCTTGAGAAAGTTACTTACGGTAACACGTTCAACGCGTTTCCTGTGTTCTCAAACGATGGCAAAAAACTCTTGTTTTCTTCCAACAGGAACAATGGCGGCGGCCACGATACCAATCTGTTCTTGGCCGAGTGGCAGGATTAAAGTGGTTTCTTAAAACCGGTTTTTTTGTGGCTTTTGCAGCGACCTCGCGACCTCGCAGCGAGCTTTACTAAATATAACGAAAATCCGGGTTTGCTGTGGTCCCCGAAGGCGATGGTTTTCATCTGTTTATCAGTTTTATTTTGTATTTGGCAATATATAATACAGTTCTATGAACTGTAAAAAATATTCACTTTGTTCCTCTGTATCCCCAAAATCATTGTCTGTATTATAATTCTTAAAATTGCTTACAAGCCTTTTGTAATTTCTTTTGATACTTGATTTGCTGTGTTGACTTCTTTTTTTTGTACATTCTCTCAAATGTACCATTCATCGATTCTTCTTTGATGAGCCTTACGAATGGGATTCCTTTATTGTACAGGGTCGCACTGATGTCAAAACAGAATTCGGCGGGCTTGCCATTGGATTGTTGGTCAAGGACGTAAGGCATTGAACAATGCTCCAAACACCATAAGCGATCTGTCGTCGTTTTTCAGTTTGGACGAAACTTTCTCAAATAACATATCCCGCCCTTGTGCTTGCTGCGCAAAACAAAACGATTAGCCCGAAGCAACTACTAATATATAAATGACGAATTGTTTCATTTTAATTCCCAAAAATAGACATCACCTCCATAGGATATATCGTTATGCCCGCCAAAAGCATCATTTTTTTTATTCAAGGTGTCTGGGATTACTATTTTCACTAATAAAATAAGACTCGCAACAAGGATTGATGTGATAAATATAGAGACAACAACCACTATAAACGACGGAAAAAATTTTTGCCAAAAGATACTTGAGAAATTTATAATGCTCGCCATCTTGTAGCAACTTCTTCCAAAATCCGATCGGTCTGTACCTCCGTCATAACCCAATGATAAAAAACTCAAAACCGACCATATCATTAAGAGCATGACAAAAACAGATACTAAGTATAAACTAAATTCCCTGCGAAGCATTTGTACATTATTTGTTCAGAAAACCACACATTATGTCTTTGATTTGGTTTTCATGGTCATTTAAAGATATTGTTCTACCTCCAAAATTTGCAATCCTTAAAGTATCTGAATGAAGAATCCTAAAAACTTCAACATTTATCCATAACGAGTCGTGGTTTTTAGTGCTTACAGTTAATTTACTGAACAACCGCTCTTTAAATTCACCTGGGTGTTCATTTATAAATATGGCGTTTTTATCAAAAGCGTTTACGCCTCTAATAGGATTAGCGTAAATATCATAAGGCAGATAATTTTTACAGGAAAACTTCTCAAAACCCGTAACATCCAACGGGGAGTTATTTTCTATTTGGACGGGTATGCTGAATTCCTCTGGTTGTGAACAGGCTAAAACAAAAATGAACAATATAAAAAGTTTGGGGTTCATATCAATACACTTTGATTTTTCCTACAAATCTATTTCCTATTCTCCTCTTAATAAGATAATTATATATACTGTCCCATTTTTTTCTGTCTTTTTCAGTTCCACCTGTTTCTGATTCTCCTAAATTTCCCAAATAGGACGACATTTTTAGTTCGAGCGCTATGATCAGTTCGGGTTTCTCGTTTTCCGGATCCTCTATGTTGACATAATTGGTCTGCACGACCGTGCCAAAAGTATTGGCTGCCAGAACGGGCCTTTTGCCCTGTTTGATCATCTGGGCGGTATAGTTGATGGGTATATAAGCCCTGATAATCATCATTGGCGATATGACCACAGAGTTGGTAGGGTTTGTCGGTGTAGCTATTATTCCGGGATTGGTGGGTTGCGGGGTTGTGGTCACAACCGTTACCTCGTACTGGTCGTTCATGAACTCCGTTGGCGTTTGTACCCGCTGTGTTTTTTCGTTTAGAACCTTTCCCGCCTTGCCAAGTTCGATTTCTGTAGTGGGTATCGGATCGAAGAACAGCACATTGGGCCGGTCTATCAGGCTGATATTCTCAAAAATGCCGACAGTGCCCTTTGTGTTTATGTCCTGAAGGATTAGCTGTACGAGTTCTTCTATCGATTTATTCTGTAATCCTGACCAAAAGGTTGAGGTCGGGGTCGGTTTAAAGGACGCTTCGGGAATGTCGAGGCTCAAAAACGCCGTCGCACTGTATGAAGTGCTTTGCGGTAGGTTGTAGTTGAGGATGCCGGCCTTACCTTTATCATCTAATTTGATGAACGGCTCTTTCGGTGTACAGGAAGTTGTGGCCATGACGGTAAATTTTAAAATCGTTAATTCCCCAGAGTTATCGTTTGTCACTGTGCCGGTCAATAGGTAAATTAACTATTTTTTATAACAAGCTATAAATCAAAGCGTTTTTTTCTCCAAACGTTCTGTTTCCTCTTGGTCGATGGTGCGCTGGTTGGTCTCCAAAGTCGTATTGCCAAATTTGTACCGGAACCCTAACTTGACATACCGTGTGTCGAGGTCAACGGTATTTGCGCTACGCTGGTCGAGGTATCTGTTGGCCATCCTAAAATCTTGTGTGTTAAGGATATCCGACACTTGCAGTGACACTGTGGCTTTTTTCTTAAGAATCCTTTTTGAAAGGCTCAAATCTGTTAAAAGCAGGTCTTTTGAGACAGTAAAACCTTGAATGTTTTTGGATGCATAGATAATGTTAAAGTTTAACGACAGGCTATTGTCCTTTAAAAGCGTCAGGTCGTTGCTCCAACTGGTATAATTGGACCACTGGTTTTGGCTCACTGTAATGCCATCAAAAACTGCCCGGTCTTCGGTGTGGTAAAACGAAGTCACAAAATATACGGACCACCGTGCTGCCATTTCAAAATTGAATACAAAATCAAACCCAAATTCCGTTGATTTCTCGATGTTGGTTGGTGTGTAGGTCAATGTGTTCTCGCTATTGTCCTGCACCGGGCGATCTATCAAAAAGTTTTTGGATGTTTTGTGATAGGCCTCAAAAGTGAAAAAATCAAAAAGCGAAGTGCCAATTACAGAATGATTGGCAAAGACGGGTTGTAACGAAGGGTTCCCGGTAACGATGGTCACATCGTTCAAGAAAAACCGAAACGGATTAAGGCTTTGGTAATCGGGCCGTTCTATGCTGCGTTTGTAATTGCCATACAAAGTAAAGTTGTCCGAAAATGCATAGCTGATGCTCGCCGTGGGAAACCATTCCAGATAATCCTGCTTATTGGTAACATCATCCAAGACCGAAACGCCCTTGATGTTGGTCTGCTCCGTACGCAGCCCGGCCACAAGGCTCAATTTTTCCCAATCTTTACTATAATTCAAATAACCGGCAAAAACCCTTTCGTCATAATCGAACGCATTGGTATTGTTGGGGTCGAGGGTTTCTTCGCCGTTTTCGATATCATACTGCAAAATGCCGCTCCGGCTCTCAATGGCCGAGCCCTTGACGCCCGCTTCAAGCGTTCCGCCGTCTTTAAACGGCAACAAATAATCGATCTTCCCTGTAATAATTTGGTTCTCTTGGTCGCTGTCGGTTCTAAAGGAAGATGATTGCATGAACGAACCGTTTTGGTCATAATAGTCGCTGTGCACGTTTTGGTTCCTGTTATAATCATAGGTTGTATAATGGGCATCTACCGAAAGCCGCCCGCCTTGGTTCTTAAAACGGTGCACATACCCAAGGTCAAAACCCAGATTGTACTTTTTATCACTCGAAAAATTATCGGACCCAAAATAAAAATCAAGATTGTCGGAATCATCAAAAACAGTGGTGCCGTTGTCGATTTTGTACCGAAAATACGGCAATAGCATCATGTTTGACGAAAGGCTCAAGGTGTTTTGGTCATCAATGGTGTAATCAAAATTAAAGCCTATATTGTGCGTTTGGGTCCAAGTATTCCGGTTGATGTCCGATTTCCAGGTCTGGTCGATGGATTGGTCTGGGTTCAGATAGTTGATGGTCGTTTCGTCGTTCCTGTTGGTCTTGTTGTGCGAATAGGTATAACTGGCAAAGAGGTTAACCTTGTCCGATTTGAAAAAATGGTTCATGCCGCCTTGGTATCTCGGAAAAACACCCTGCTCGAAATTTCCGGAAACGCTGCCGTTATAGCCGGCAATTAAGTTTTTGGACATCACAATGTTGATGACCACGCCGCTTTCGGCATCATATTTTGCCGATGGATTGGTAATGACCTCTACCGATTTGATGCTGTTGGCCGATGACCCTTCCAGAAGTTGCACCAGCTCTTCATTGGACAACTGCACTTTTCTGTCGTTGACGTAAACGGAAGGCACTGTGTTTTTTACCAAAATGGTGTTGTCGACCACCAAAACGCCCGGTGTGCTTTTTAGCAGTTGAAACATGTTGCCTTCAACCAATGGTGTGCTCTCTACATTAAACACCAATCGGTCCGGCTCTTTTTTCAATGTCGGCTTCTTGACCAAAATATTGACCTCGTCAAGCGCTTCCGAGGCTTCTTCAAGTGTGAGGACCCCGAGATCCTTGTTTTCGTCCAGAGTAATCCTAACCGTTTGTTCTTTATAGCCAATAAAGCTGATCTTGACCAAATACTCGCCCAATTCAAGGTCGTTGACAATAAAAAAACCAAAATCGTTTGAAGAAACTCCTTTAACAACAGATTCGTCCTCAGTGCTCAACACCAGTATATTGGCGTACATTATGGGTTGCTTTTCATAATCTTCCACAAATCCCGACAATGATAGCTCTTGAGAAAAACCGGAAAAAGACAATAATAGTAGCGGTATAGCTATCAGATATTTATACATCAGAACGAAAATAGCAAATGCGTTGTTAGGATGTGCAATATATAAATTGCGTTTGACTTTTTATTACGGTTTTTCCGTAATTTTCAATGTTTTTGGCTTTAAAATAAAATATCCAAACCTTAATAAATCGGTTATATTTGCAAAAAAATTAAGATTATAGCAGGCGTGTTTATGAAAAACATCAGGAATTTTTGCATCATTGCGCATATTGACCACGGAAAAAGCACCCTTGCGGACCGCTTGCTGGACTTTACCGGCTCGGTAAGTGAGCGCGAAAAACAAGACCAATTGCTGGACAATATGGACTTGGAACGCGAACGGGGCATCACCATAAAATCGCACGCCATCCAAATGGAATATACCTTTGAGGGCGAAACCTATATTCTGAACCTCATCGATACACCCGGCCACGTCGATTTCAGTTATGAAGTATCCCGCTCCATTGCTGCATGCGAAGGCGCACTGCTCATCGTAGATGCAGCACAAAGCATTCAGGCGCAAACTATTTCCAACTTATACCTTGCCCTTGAAAACGATCTGGAAATCATCCCAATCCTGAACAAAGTGGATCTGCCAAGCGCCAAACCCGAAGAAGTTACGGACGACATTGTTGACCTTTTGGGCTGCGACCCATCCGAAGTAATCCATGCCAGCGGAAAGACCGGTTATGGTGTAGAAACGATACTTGAAGCCATCATTAAAAGGGTTCCCGCCCCAAAAGGCAATGTGGACGAACCGCTCCAAGCCTTGATATTTGATTCGGTTTACAACCCTTTTAGGGGTGTTGAAACCTATTTTAGGGTCATCAATGGTTCCATCAAAAAAAACCAGCTCATAAAGTTCATCGCCACCGGCAAAACATACAATGCCGATGAAGTGGGAACATTAAAGCTAAAACAGTTTCCGCGTCCAGAGATCAAAGCCGGAGATGTGGGTTATTTGATAACCGGAATCAAGGAAGCCAAAGAAGTAAAGGTTGGCGATACCATCACCGACGCAAAAGAACCCACCAAAAATGCCATAGAAGGATTTGAAGACGTCAAACCGATGGTTTTTGCGGGTATTTACCCCGTTGACACCGAAGATTATGAAGAACTTCGGGCTTCCATGGAAAAATTGCAGCTCAACGACGCCTCATTGGTGTTCACGCCAGAAAGTTCTGCGGCGCTCGGGTTTGGTTTCCGTTGTGGTTTCTTGGGAATGTTGCACATGGAAATTATACAAGAACGGTTGGAACGTGAGTTTAACATGACCGTCATTACCACGGTACCCAACGTATCATACCATGCATTCACTAAAAAGCATATTGATACGCCCATTGTTGTCAACAACCCATCGGATCTTCCCGACCCATCCTCATTGGACCGTGTCGAAGAACCTTATATCAAGGCATCAATCATCACAAAATCAGACTTTGTGGGCAATATCATGACGCTTTGTATCGACAAGCGCGGTATTATCAACAACCAAACCTATCTGACACCAGAGCGCGTGGAGCTAACTTTTGACATGCCACTGGCAGAAATTGTCTTCGATTTTTACGACCGTTTGAAAACCGTATCTAAAGGCTACGCCTCGTTTGATTATTCGCCCATCGGGATGCGGGTGTCCAAACTGGTAAAAGTTGATATCCTTCTCAACTCCCAACCCGTCGATGCCCTGTCGGCTCTGATCCATGCCGACAATGCACACAGCATAGGCAAAAAAATGTGCGAAAAACTCAAGGAACTCATCCCCCGCCAGCAATTTGACATCCCAATACAAGCGGCAATTGGGGCAAAGATCATATCAAGGGAAACCATCAAGGCACTTCGCAAGGACGTAACCGCCAAATGTTACGGTGGTGATATTTCCAGAAAAAGGAAATTGCTCGAAAAGCAGAAAAAAGGCAAGAAACGCATGCGCCAAGTGGGCAACGTCGAGATTCCACAAGAAGCTTTTATGGCTGTCTTGAAGCTGAATGATTAGTTCATAAAAATTCTCTTAAAAATTTATGGTATCTTAATATGAAATGGTCAAATATTTTGTAGTTTTAAATCGGAACTAAAACTAAATAATGACCATATACCATATCAGTGCCGAGTGTTTTCCCATCGCAAAGGTTGGTGGGCTGGGCGACGTTGTGGGCGCATTGCCAAAATACCAAAATGCACTCGGCGAAAGCAGTAGTGTCATCATGCCCTTTTATGACAACAAGTACACAAGGACCCACGAGTTTGAACTGATCCACTCGGGCAGGCTCCAACTGGGCATGCCCATGGATTATAACATCCTCACTCTCAAAAACAACGATTTGGGGTTTAATGTCTATTTTGTGGATGTCCCTTATCTGCTTTACAAGGATTATGTATATTCAAGTAATGATACGGGGCGGTTTTTGGCATTTCAGATAGCGGCTCTCAACTGGCTCGTGCAGCTCGAGAAAGTGCCGGACATCGTGCATTGCCACGACCACCACACTGGACTCATTCCATTTATGATGTCGCAGTGCTACGCCTATCAACGGTTGCGCCAAACACCATCGGTCATTACCATACACAACGGCCAGTACCAAGGGTGGTTCAGCCACGACCTGGTACACCTTATTCCGCCATTCGATTTTGGCAAAGTGGGATTGCTGGACTGGAACAAGCTTGTAAATCCACTTGCTGCCGGCATCAAATGTGCCTGGAAAGTCACGACCGTGTCGCCAAGTTATATGAATGAGCTAAAATATGCCGCCAATGGACTGGAACATCTGCTCCGGACGGAAAGCCACAAATGCGTGGGCATTCTCAACGGTATCGATTCTGAAGTGTGGAATCCCAAAACGGATACTTACATTGAAAAAAACTACACCATCAAATCCGTTGAATCTGGCAAAGCGGCCAACAAAGCTTGGGTCTGCCAGCAATTTGGCCTTAATCCAGAATTGCCGTTATTTGTGTTCATAGGCAGGTTGGTTGGTGAAAAAGGTGCCGATCTGCTCCCCTACATTTTTGAAGAGGCTCTATGGTCAAGAAAGTTGTGCGTGTTGATGCTCGGCTCGGGCGATAACCGCGTGGAGAACCAATTGGAAAGCCTGAAACACGCCCATGTGGGTTACTATAACAACTATATTGGTTATAACGAAAAACTTTCGCACCTCCTGTATGCCGCAGCCGATTTTCTACTGATGCCTTCACGCGTGGAACCTTGTGGGCTTAACCAAATGTATGCGCTCCGATACGGTACCGTTCCGGTTGTAAACAGTGTGGGCGGTCTTATGGACACAGTAATCGATGTGGGCGAAAATGGGTTTGGCATACGACACTCCGGGCCAACGGTCCATGAAGTCGTCCATGCCATGGGGCGTGGCGTTGCATTTTATGGATACAAGGACCATTTTAAGAAAAATCGCCGATTAATGATGCAGATAGACCATTCTTGGGACACTTCTGCAAAAACCTATATCAATCTATATCAATCCATACAACTATAAATTATGTACGACGATAATGTGATTTCAATAATTCTCGGTGGCGGACAGGGTTCGCGACTGTACCCTTTAACAGAAAAAAGGTCGAAACCGGCCGTGCCGATCGCGGGAAAATACCGTTTGGTGGACATCCCCATTTCCAATTGTATCAACTCAAACATCAAGCGGATATTTGTGCTGACACAATTCAACTCGGCATCGCTCAACAAGCACATCAAAAACACTTACCATTTCAGCTTTTTCAGCACGGCATTTGTGGATGTTTTGGCTGCAGAACAAACAATGGACAACACCACCTGGTTCCAGGGAACGGCAGATGCGGTCAGGCAGAGCATGCACCACTTTTTGAACCACGATTTTGAGTATGCGCTCATTCTATCTGGCGATCAGCTCTACCAAATGGACTTTACCAAAATGCTGGATGCACACATAGAGAGCAATGCAGAGATATCCATTGCCACGCTCCCGGTAAAGGCGAAAGAGGCCACCTCTTTTGGCATCCTAAAAACCGATGAAAACAATGTGATCACGTCCTTTATCGAAAAACCGGACGCCAGTCTTTTGCCGGAGTGGACCTCGCAAGTAAGTGACGACATGAAGCGTGCCGGGAGGAACTATCTCGCTTCTATGGGTATCTATATTTTCAATCGGGATTTGTTGGTAAAACTTATGGGAAATCCCGACACCAATGATTTTGGGAAAGAAATCATCCCGCAATCCATCCATAAGCACAAAACCTTGAGTTACCAGTTTGAGGGTTATTGGACCGATATTGGGAATATCGATTCGTTTTTTGAAGCCAACCTCGGCCTTACCGACGAAATTCCTCAATTCGATCTCTTTAACAACATAAACCGAATCTATACCCGAGCCCGTATGCTGCCCACTACCAAAATTTCGGGCACCACGCTCAATCGGGCAGTTATTGCGGAGGGTTGCATCATCAATGCCGCAAAAGTGGAACATTCCGTTATCGGTATCCGATCTCGGATTGGGCATGAATCCACGGTCATCAATACTTATATGATGGGGTCTGACAGCTATCAAACCTTGAGCGAGGTGACTTCAAAATCCAAGATTCCGATGGGTATCGGCGAAAGGTGCTTTATCAAAAATGCCATCATCGACAAAAACTGTTGCATTGGCAACGACGTGAGGATCAATGGTAGCCAAAATTCAAAGGATATTGAAACAGATACATACGTCATCAAAGAAGGCATTGTGGTCATCAAAAAAGGCGCTGTAATTCCACACGGATCGGTGATAATCTGATTTATAAAGCTAGTCAATTTTAAAAATCGCGTAAATTTAGGATTGAACCGGCAAGCCCGCGTTGTTTGCCGGTTCAATTTTATTTTGCGGTTAGGGATAGATCACAAACCTACTGTTTGACGCAAAATGCTTTTCGAGTTTTGCCGGGAGCTTGTCGAGAGCGCCCAAATAGGATGTTGCGCCCTTTCGGGCAGAGACAAGCACGAACAGGTCGTCTTCGTTTATGCTCCTTGAAAGTATCAGGAAGTCTTCCCAGTCTGTAAATGGTTTTATATTGATTGACGCCGGTAGTTTTGCCTGTTTCAACAATTTTTGAACTGCTTTTTCGGTTTGACCGTTGCAATAGAGAAGTATGGGGATGCTCAATTCCTGTGCCAGTCTTGCAATTTTGGAGACCCAAAACCCAAAACCCGTTTCGTGTTCAGCAAATGGTGGCACGGCGGCTACAATCCGCTTGTGCAACACCATTGGTTTTTGTAAATGGCATATAAATGTTGTCTTATCGGTATTGTTCAATATGCTATCCACCTTATCGCCAATAAGCTTGTCAATAAATCCCGCACGCTGTGGCCAACCAAGGATGATGACATCTGCCATTATTTCCCTTGAAATCCGGGCTATCCCGCTTGCCGCGTTGTGATCAATGGTCGTTATGAT
This sequence comes from Bacteroidota bacterium, assembly GCA_029557895.1. Lineage (GTDB taxonomy): Bacteria > Bacteroidota > Bacteroidia > Flavobacteriales > Flavobacteriaceae > JBPOFM01. The sequence goes on from JAKQHT010000023.1 coordinate 74,697, forward strand.
ATTGACATCGGTCTCGGAGGCGGATGCTTCTCTTACAAATTCTTCTAACTTGTTCCTTGCCTTGAGGATATTGATTTCGGCTTCGTCATTATTGGATACCACAGAAAGAATAGAGATGGGGTTGGTCGATTTTTTGTCTTTGATGGTCACGGCCAACTCCATAAGCTTGTCGATATTGGACACATTGGCTATCGGAATAAGGATTTGTTCTTTCTGCGTCCCATTGGTTTTTAATAGCGCTTCGGTGTCTTCTTCGGATTCGATCACTATTTTTTTTGCTGCCTTTTCAGTAGCCAGAGAAGCAACGATACAGGTTATCAGGATAAGTATGATGGTACCGTTGAGTATGTTTTCGTCCAATATGTTTGCCCTATATCCTACCAAGATTACCGCAAGTGTTGCTGCAGCATGGGCTCCGCTCAATCCAAAAATGAGTTGGCGTTGTGCTTTTGAGTATTTAAAGACAAGTTGGGTAAACCATGCGGCAACCCATTTTCCGAATAAGGCAACCGCCGAAAGTGTTCCGGCCACAATGAGTGCCGTTGGTCCGCTTAATATGACGCTCACATCGACCAACATTCCCACACTAATAAGGAAAAAGGGGATAAATAACGAATTGCCGATAAACTCTATCCGGTTCATCAAAGCCGATGAATGAGGGATGAGCTTGTTGAGCGCCAATCCCGCAACAAATGCGCCGATAATGGGTTCAACCCCTGCCACTTCGGCCAAAAAGGCCGCAAAGAACACCACAGAAAGCACAAAAATGTAGTGTGAGTGCTTTTCACTTTCAAGCTTTTTGAAAAACCATTTGGCAATTCGTGGAATGACAAAAAACATAATGGCCGAAAAAATAGCCAACGAGATGGCAAGACGAATCCAAAACTCCTGGTTCAAGTTGCCCTGGCTATTCCCCATGATTACGGCAAGTATGATGAGAACGGCAGTATCTGTAAGTATGGTCCCGCCCACGGTAATGGCGACCGCTTGATTTTTTGATATTCCAAATTTGCTCACTATCGGATATGCAACGAGCGTATGTGTGGCAAACATACTCGCCGTAAGCAAGCTTGCGTTAAAATCATAACCCAACAAGTAATGGCAAACGGGAAAACCGATTGCCAAGGGTAAAATAAACGTAAAAAAACCAAACAATAGGCTTTTGTTGCGGTTGGACTTGAATTCGTTCATGTCAAGTTCAAGACCCGCAATGAACATGATGTATAGCAACCCAATGGTTGAAAACAACTCGATAGCAGAATTTTTTTCGAGGATATTAAACCCGTGCGGACCGATGACAACACCTGCAACAATTAATCCGATAATCCCCGGAATGTTCAACTTTCTCAACAGAATGGGAGATAATAGAATTATGAACAGGATCAATGAGAATACTAGGACAGGATTTTGTAGAGGTAATTCAAATTCGTGCAATAGGTGGTTAAAAAAGTCGGTCATTTTCTATTGTTTTATGGCCTTTTACTTGTGATAAACGGAGTAAATGTGCTGTCGGCAAATGTTGTATCTTGAACAATCAAAAGTCGTTTAGCCTACACAAATCATTGCGTTTTTATGGCGCTATTCTGTTTTGAAATATAGTCGCTTTTTTTTAAAATTATCTTTTTTTTCCTTTTTTTTAACATCTGTTAAGATTCATTTTTTTGATTTGCGCTCTGAAACATAATATAGCCGTTTTAAGCTTCTCTTTAGCAGGGCGAACCTAAAAATGCCTATCGCCATGAACACAACACTAAAAACGAGTGACAAAAAAGCCAGGAACTTGAAGTTTGGGAAAGCTTCCAACTGAAAAAAGGCAATTCCCGCCAACAATAAGTACAATGACGAACGTATGTACGAAAGCAACGTGCGCTCGTTGGCCAGTCGGGTACGCTCAATGGCAAGGTAATCTCTTAAAATAATTTCCTCATCGGGTTTAAAATCTCGCCCAAACCTCAATAGCTCCATTTTTTTGAGGTGCAAAGGCATTTCTATAACACGTTTGATTCCCATGATTGCATAATTTCACATAAAAATAGTTCATTTACGAAAGCTTTCAAAAAGTATCCGTACAGAGATAAGCCAATAAATGTTAATAAATTCTAAGATGAACACATTTTAAAGAAGCGATTTAGTATTTTGCGCATTATTTATCATACCCATAAACATCAATGCAACTATACCCAATAGAGGCCGGAAATTTTAAGCTCGATGGGGGAGCTATGTTTGGCGTTGTTCCAAAAACGCTTTGGTCAAGAACCAATCCTGCTGATGCCAATAATATGATAGATATTGCGGCAAGATGTTTGCTTATTGAGGACGGCAATCGGTTGATCCTGATTGATACGGGTATGGGCGATAAACAAAGCGAAAAGTTTTTTGGGTATTACCATCTTTGGGGCGACCACTCCATGGATCGCTCTCTAAAAAACTATGGGTTCTGCCGTGACGACATTACCGACGTTTTTATGACCCATCTGCACTTTGACCATTGCGGAGGAAGCATCCGATGGAACAAAGACAGAAGCGGTTACGAACCCGCATTCAAAAATGCGTCATTCTGGAGCAACCAAGATCACTGGGAATGGGCCACAAAACCCAACAACAGGGAAAAGGCATCGTTCCTGAAAGAAAACATTATCCCTATGCAAGAAAGTGGGCAATTGCGATTTACGGAACTCCCAAATGATGGAAAAACCATTAAAAGCACCGAACTCGGTTTTGATGTCTTTTTTGCCGACGGACATACCGACAAACAAATGATTCCCTTAATCAGTTATAAAGACAAAACCATCGCATTTATGGCAGATCTGTTGCCAACAGCAGGCCATTTGCCATTGCCCTATGTAATGGGCTACGACACCCGGCCATTGATCACACTCGAAGAAAAACAACAATTTCTCGATATGGCGGCAGATGGCAATTTTTTCCTTTTTTTGGAACACGATGCACACAACCAAATCATAACAGTGAAACATACCGATAGAGGCGTGGCACTGAACGAAATTTACACAACCAACGAAATATTCACTAAATAACAATTAAAACAACATGAAATTACATTTAAGATCATTTCTGCTTACCTATGTATTGGCAGCCACTTTATTTGGTTGCGGAGGAACATCCGGAGTCATTTCCACTCCTGTAGAAAACATTGATACAATGCCGCTCAAGGCATCGGAGCTCACGGAAAATGAGAAAAAATCCTGGGGCCTTTTGGATCTTGCCAAAGATACGATCCCGGGCATGAGCGTTGAACGTGCCTATGAAAACATCATCAAAAACAAAAAAGGCCAAACCGTCATCGTAGCGGTTATTGACTCCGGTATCGATATAGACCATGAAGACCTGAACGGTGTTATTTGGAAAAACACAAAAGAAATACCCAACAACGGCAAGGACGATGACAATAACGGTTATGTAGACGACATCCACGGATGGAACTTCTTGGGAGATGCCTACGACGAACAATTGGAATACGTGCGGTTGCTCGCAAGTGGAAACACCAGCGACCCGAGATACGCTGAAGCTCAAAAAATTTACGATGAAGAAGTGCAGAAATACACCAACTACAAGATACGCTACGAGCAAATGTTGCAACAGATAACAGCTGCAGATGATGCCATTGCAAAACACCTTGGTAAAACCAATTACACCAAAGAAGAAGTAAACGCGATAAAAACAACAGACGAAAGCTTGGAACAATCCGTAGCAATCATGAAGTATGTGTATAGCCTCGATATGGGTTCTGCAGCAGATTTTAAAAATGAACTCCAAGAAGGTCTTGTGAGCATTCATGAACGATTGAACTTCAACCTCAACAAAGATTTCAAAGGGCGCACAACAGGCGATAACCCCGACGATCTCGATGACAAACCCGGATATGGCAACGGAAATGTAAAACACGTGAAAAAAAGCGAAAGCCACGGAACACACGTAGCAGCCATCATTGCTGCAAAACGAGACAATGGTTTGGGCATGAATGGTGTGGCCAATAACGTAAAAATCATGCCAATCAGGGCGGTGCCTAACGGCGATGAATATGACAAAGATGTAGCTCTCGCCATTAGGTATGCCGTTGACAATGGCGCCAAGGTTATCAACGCCAGTTTTGGGAAGTCGTTTTCACCACACAGCAATTGGGTGTACGATGCTTTAAAATATGCATCAGACAATGATGTTGTTTTTGTTCATGCAGCAGGTAATGACAGCAAAAACCTTGATGTTGAGTTTAATTTTCCGAACGATCAGGTAAACAACGGCCCTGAAGTTTCTTCAAGTTTTATCTCCGTAGGAGCCTTGGATCCCGTTTATGGCACCAAAATGGTGTCTGGATTTTCCAATTATGGAAAGATCAATGTGGATATCTTCGCTCCTGGAGGAAAAATTTACTCGGCAACACCCGAAAATGAGTACGATACCAAAGGTGGCACATCCATGGCTGCACCTGGAGTTGCTGGTATTGCGGCACTGATACGCTCGCATTACCCGAGCCTTACGGCTGCACAGGTCAAGGATATCATCATCAACTCTGGCACACCATTGACAACCAAGGTAATTGTTGGTGGAGACAGTAATAACGTTCAATCGTTTAGCAATCTGTCAAAATCAGGTAAAATAGCCAATGCTTACAATGCCCTGATCATGGCCGAAACAATCGCAAAAAAACAATAGTTTTCAAACCCTAAAGGCTTGCAGAATGTGATTTCTGCAAGCCTTTTTTAATTTCATATACCATGCCTTCATCTAATTTTTGCTTAAAAGTAGTTTTGTGTTTTGCCTTTTTGGGAGCAATTCCTATTCAAGCTCAAAAAAAACCCGAACAAAAGTCAGCATATTGGCAACAACATGTAGATTACACCATGGACATTCAGATGGATGTCAAAACGTATCAATATACCGGAACACAGCAATTGGTCTATACCAATAATTCGCCTGACGTTCTAAACCGCGTGTTCTATCATCTGTACTTCAATGCCTTCCAGCCCGGCAGCGAAATGGATGCCAGGCTCAAATCCATTACCGACCCCGATGGCAGGATGGTAAACAATATCGGAACAAAAGAAAACCCGATTTTTGAAAGTCGTATCAGCAAACTAAAGCCCGACGAAATCGGTTATATAAAAGTAAATTCACTGAAACAAGACCGAAACCCGGTACAATATGAAACCATAGGTACCATTTTGGTTGTTACGCTTAACGAACCCATCCAGCCGGGTGGCACAACGACTTTCGATATGGCGTTTGAAGCACAAGTTCCCGTACAGATCAGACGGTCGGGGCGCAACAACAAAGAAGGAGTGGCACTATCCATGGCACAATGGTATCCCAAATTGGCAGAATATGACGATGAGGGTTGGCATGCAGACCCCTACATCGCAAGGGAATTTCATGGTGTTTGGGGCAATTTTGACGTGAAAATCACTATTGATAAAAGTTATACAGTTGCCGGAACGGGCTATTTGCAAAACCCCAATGAAATCGGTCATGGCTATGAAACGCAAACTTTAAAAAATAAGAAAAGTAAAGAAAAAACACTGACCTGGCATTTTATAGCTCCCAACGTTCATGATTTTACCTGGGCCGCAGATCCACAATACATTCACGACAAACTGCAGGTCGAAGACGGGCCAATGTTGCATTTTTTTTATAAGAATACCTTGCCAGAGGACAAAAAACAGAACTGGAAGAAACTCCAGCCCATTGCTTCAGAACTGATGCGCTATTATAGTGATGCCGTTGGTAAATATCCTTATGAGCAATATTCCATAATCCAAGCAGGCGATGGCGGGATGGAATATGGTATGTGCACCCTGATCGTGGGCGAAGGAAATCTTGACGGCCTCATTGGTGTGACGGCACACGAAATGGCCCATAGTTGGTTCCAGTTCTTACTGGCAACCAATGAATCCAAGCACGAATGGATGGACGAAGGCTTTACAAGCTATCTTGAAGACCGGGCGCTGAACGACATAAAAAACACCAAAAAGGCCAACCCATATTCAGACGCTTATCGGGCTTATACATATTTGGCAAATTCTGGAAAAGAGCAACCGCAAACCACCCATGCTGACCGATATGCCTACAATCAGGTTTATTCTATTTCTGCTTACGCCAAAGGCGAAGTGTTTTTGGCGCAATTAGGCTATATCATCGGTGAAGATCATCTCGATGTGACCCTCAAGCGCTATTTTGACGAATGGGCCTTCAAACATCCGAAACCCATGGATTTTATCCGTGTTGCCGAAAAAGTATCGGGCCTTGAGCTGGATTGGTACCTAACAGACTGGACCCAAACCACCAATACCATTGATTATGGCATAAAAAGCATCGATGCATCGGGAAATGTCACTAATATTACATTGGAACGCATTGGCCTGATGCCCATGCCGCTCGATATTGCGATTGAGTACACAGACGGCACAAAACAGGACTATCACGTCCCGCTACGAATGATGTACGGCACCAAAAACACTTCGGCAACCATCTTGAGCGATTGGGCTTGGGCATACCCAACTTACAAGTTCACCATCGATAAACCCCGTGACGAAATCAAATCAGTAACCATCGACCCAAAAGGTTTAATGGCCGATATCAATAGGGTAAATAACACATTGTAACCACATCCCGTGCGCCCGCTTAAAAAAACCGCTTTTGGAAGCGGTTTTTTATTTGAAATTGATCTGTATCTTTACCGATGATGAAGTACACATTTGGCAAAAGCGAAAAGCTCAAAAACGAAAAAACTATCGCACTTCTTTTTGAAAAGGGCAAATCTGTCTCGGCCTATCCGTTGCGCATGGTCTATCTAAAGGTCGAAAGTAGCGATGGGGCAAAGATCAAGGCCGGCGTTTCTGTGAGCAAGCGTCATTTTAAAAAGGCTGTTGACCGCAACCGCATCAAGCGCTTGATGCGAGAAGCTTATCGACTTCAAAAACAAGCGTTTTTCAGCAATTTTTCTGCTTCATATACGTTGATGTTTTTGTATATTAGCAAAGACGGAACAGATTTTGAGACCATGTGCTCAAAGATGTCCGTTTTATTGGAAAAATTTACAAAGGAAATTTCTAAAAGCAACCCCTAACGCTATGAAAACCATTCCAGCTTTTTTAATATTGCATGGGTTTGCCCAATAAAGTAGGCACAGCGCAGGATTGCGGTTTAAACGACGTTGCCTCGTGTGATACAATGGCAACGGCTAAAAAAGAATTGAAGAATGAAACATATCCCCAAAAAACGGCTTTTGTCCATTGTAGCGGCCCTGATGCTGTTCGTTTCCGGAACGGCATTTTATAAGGGCGATTTTTTTGAAATTGCAAAGCAGATAGAAATCTTTACAACGCTCTACAAGGAACTCAACATGAACTATGTCGATGATACCAACCCCGGTGAGCTGATGGACACTGCCATAAAAAGCATGCTCCAAGACTTGGATCCTTACACCAATTTTTATAACGAACAAGATGTTGAAGATGCCCGAATCAACAATACCGGCGACTACACCGGCATTGGCGCAAGCGTGTTGACGTTAAAGGACAAATTGGTCATCGTTGAGCCCTATAAAAACTATGCTGCCGACAAAGCGGGCTTAAAAGCTGGCGATGAAATCATCAAGGTTGACAACGTTACGGTTTCCGATTTTAAGGATGATGCCGCCAACCTCCTTCAGGGTGCTTCAGGTACCACGGTAACACTAACCTACATGCGACAAGGAAAAACAGAAATCGCAACTATCAAGCGCGAATCGGTAGAAATACACGATGTACCGCATTTCTCGATCATTGATGGAGATGTTGGCTATATCGTCTTAAGGAAATTTGGAGAAAAAGCCTCAAAAGAAACCACTTCTGCAGTAAAATCGCTTAAAAACCAAGGCGCCAAGAAACTTGTTCTGGATTTGAGGGGAAATCCGGGCGGACTGTTGAACGAGGCCGTGAACATTGTCAACATTTTTGTGCCACAAAACCAACTTGTGGTAACCACAAAATCCAAAGTGGAAAAATATAACAAAACATATTTAACACAAAAAGAACCAGTTGATACGGAAATCCCATTAATCGTTTTGATAGATGGCAAGAGCGCCTCGGCAAGTGAGATTGTTGCCGGAGCTCTTCAAGACCTCGACAGAGCGGTCATCATTGGTACCCGAAGCTTTGGGAAAGGTCTAGTGCAGCGTCCCAAACCTTTGGCCTACGGCACACAGATGAAAATCACCATTTCTCGCTACTACACACCCTCCGGAAGGTGCATCCAAGCGCTCGACTACAGAAACAGGGACGAAAAAGGCAATGCCGTGAGGGTTACCCAGGATCATTACAACGCTTTCAAGACCCGAAGGGGCAGGACGGTCTATGACGGTGGTGGCATACAGCCCGATATAGAACTTGATGATTCAAAAATAAGTCCGCTAACGAAGGCCATTCTCGGGGAAAACCTAATCTTTGACTTTGCCACCGACTATTATTACAGCCACAAGGTTGAAGATCCGGCAATTTTTAAATTTAAAGATGCCGATTTCGAATCTTTCAAAAAGTTCATAAAAAACAGCCGTTTCAATTTTGAAACCGGCACCGAAAAATCTTTTGAAAAAGCCATGGCCGTAGCAAAGGAAGAAAATCTGGACAAGACCATCGCTCCCGCTTATGCCGCTTTAACCGAAGCATTGAAAAACCACAAAAACAAAGCTTTAGACGAAAATAAAGCGCAATTGATGTCCTTGCTTTCCAGCGAAATCGTGAAGCGTTACTTTTATAGTGAAGGGCTTTACCAGTATTATATTTCAAACAATCCTGAAATACAAAAAAGCACTTCACTGTTCAAAGACCCAGTTAAATTTTCGAGTTACTTAAACTTATGATTTATCACAATCCCAATCGATGAATAATGAAAATCTTAACCGCCATATTGTTTATACTGCCACAATTTATTGTGGCACAACAGGTATTGACGCATGAGGTCTATTTTGAAACCGATAAATCTGAAATGACCAATGCCGAACATGAACGTTTGCTCCAGTTTTTGACAAAAATAGAATCGTTGGACATTGATAATATTTCCATTTATGGATTTTGTGACGATCGGGGAAGCAAAGACTATAACCTGAAACTTTCACAAGATCGCGCCAATGCGATCAAAACCATTTTCTCCAACAATGAATTTGATGAATCCGTCATGACCAATGTTGATGGCAAAGGCGAAATCCTTTTAAAAACCGTAGAAGAGCACAATGTCGATAAAATAAGGAGCCTTAACAGAAAAGTGCAAATCATTGCGACCACGGTTTTTCCACCAAAGCCTGAAGTGAAAAAAACAACAAAAAACACGGCCGAAATTTTGAGGGGAGAAATCAAAGCGGGCGACAATATTGTTTTAGAAAACCTGCTTTTCCAAACAAGTTACAGTTATTTACTCCCCGAATCGGTAAAAGTCCTTGAAGAAATTACCAAGGTAATGTTAGAGCGCACCGATATATACTTTACCATAAAAGGCCACGTGTGCTGCACTCAAAATGGACGTGATGCGATAGACAGAAAAACCAAGCAGCGCAACCTGTCACAGGCAAGGGCAAAATACATTTACGACTATATGGCAAAAAGAGGCGTTGACAAAAAAAGAATGAAATATGTGGGCATGCGCCGAAAATTCCCGCTCGGTGGCGAACCAAAATACGACCGGAGGGTCGAAATCCTGATCACGCACGCGGGTTCCGGCAACTAAATCTTAACCATTGCAACGTGTGGGATACCGTCTTCAAGATAGTCGTCGCCAACCGGTTTAAAGCCCAGATTTCCATAAAATTTTTCAAGGTATTTCTGTGCTGATATTTTAATGCCACAGGTGCCATAGTGCTCAAAAATGGCCTTTATGGAAGCTTCCATGATCCGGTAGCCGTATCCGTGCTGTCTTTCGCTCCTTTTGACCAAAACCCTGCCAATGCTCGCTTCGTTATAATAAACGCCAGGAGGAAAAATTCGGGTATAGGCGACTAAACCACTTTTGTCTTGACCCAAAAGGTGCATTGCTTCTTTATCCTTACCATCGATTTCTTGGTACACGCAGTTTTGCTCTACAACAAAAACCTCACTTCGCAATTGCAGCAGCTCATGAAGCTCATTGAGAGTCAGATCGTCAAATGATTTGATTTGTAACTGTAACATCTTGAAAAGATTTGAAAGACAAGCAATGGAATGGCTGTTGGCCTTCATTACGGTTGCTTCACCGGTATTTTTTTTATCCGTTCTACATGTCGCCCGCCGTCAAATGCCGTTTCCAGAAAAACATCTACCATCGCTACTGCCTGCTGTTCGGACGTGAACCGCGCCGGAATGCTCAAGATGTTGGCATTGTTGTGCTGTCGGGCGAGCATGGCAATTTCCTTTGTCCAGCATAGCGCAGCGCGTATGCCTTGGTGCTTGTTGGCGGTCATATTGGCCCCGTTTCCACTTCCACAGATAATGATGCCAAAATCTGCCTTATGTTCTTCGACGTCGTTGGCTACCGGATGTACAAAATCGGGAAAATCGACACTATCAAGGGTGTCGGTTCCATAGTTTTTTACCTTATGACCTTGTGCTTCAAGGTGTTTTACGATAGCTTTTTTGTAATCGGTACCCGCGTGGTCGTTGCCTATTGCTATGTTCATGCCGTTGAATTTAGAATGGGTTTATAAAACTATTAATTGACGAAAAAATATTGTCCAAAAAAAGGCGGTTACAAAAACTACTTTTGCTCAAGCTGAACCATATCGTCTAAAACTTGTTACAGAAAAATTTCGTTTTATGATAAAACATTGATTTATAATGTTATATCGTTCTACAACAATCCCAACGACTATCAGATCTTAATGGCAACTTTTGATCGTTTTGACACGGTCACGATTTTCAGTCATCAGAAGAGCTTGCCTTGGCTATTTGCCTTACTTTTTGTTCCAATTCATCCATCAGTTCCGGATTGTCCTTTATGAGGATTTTTACGGCATCTCGGCCTTGTCCGAGCTTGGTATCTTCATAGCTAAACCACGACCCGCTTTTTTTGATGATTTCGTTTTCAACGGCTATGTCCAGGATTTCTCCAACTTTTGAGATGCCTTCGCCGTACATGATGTCAAATTCGGCAGTCTTAAATGGTGGCGCGACCTTGTTTTTCACGACTTTCACACGGGTTTTGTTGCCCGAAACACTGCCGTCAGCTTCTTTTATCTGCGTTGATCTTCGGATGTCAAGACGTACCGATGCATAAAACTTCAGTGCGTTACCTCCCGTGGTGGTTTCGGGATTGCCAAACATAACGCCAATTTTTTCACGCAATTGGTTAATGAATATCACTGTGCAATTGGTCTTGCTGATAGATGCCGTGAGCTTTCTTAGGGCTTGCGACATGAGCCGCGCGTGAAGTCCCATTTTGGAATCGCCCATTTCGCCTTCAATCTCGCTTTTAGGGGTCAATGCCGCCACGGAGTCGATGACCACAATATCGATAGCGCCAGAACGAATCAGGTTGTCGGCAATCTCAAGGGCTTGCTCGCCGTTATCGGGCTGTGAAATGATAAGATTGCCTATATCAACCCCGAGTTTTTCTGCATAATTCCTATCGAATGCATGTTCGGCGTCGATAAATGCGGCTATGCCTCCGGTTTTTTGGGCTTCAGCGATAGCGTGCAGTGTCAACGTTGTTTTTCCGGAAGATTCCGGTCCATAAATCTCGATGATCCTGCCGCGGGGATATCCACCCACTCCAAGGGCGATATCCAGTCCCAACGAACCCGACGATATGGCATCTACATCCACTACCGATTGGTCGCTCATTTTCATTACCGTTCCCTTGCCATAAGCTTTATCGAGTTTGTCCAACGTGAGTTGGAGCGCTTTTAGCTTTGCTTCTTTTTCGCTGCTCATTCCTTACTTTTTTGTCGTTTATTTTGTGCTAAAATACGACTTATTTCAACTTTTTCAACGTAGCAACGCAACCTTTTTGAACTTTTTGCATCTACATAAAAAGATTGGGAAATCTTGCTATGAAATCTATCGTTTTTACTATTAAAACGAGACTTTTTCATCTGAATCATTAACTTAAAAATTTTTGACGGATGAAATACTTTAAGAAAATTGTTTTTAACAATGCATCGGGTGTTTCGGTTGCCATTACGATAAATGGCAGCTGCAAAGCCGATGGGGGTTAGTTCGTTATGGTTTTTTTGATATTTGAAAAAAAAATTAATAACGAATTAGTCTGCAAAAAGGCAACTTGTGAAGAACGGGTTGCCTTTTTTGGTGGCGGAAGGCAAAAACGATAGGGCAAAAAATCCATTTTTTTGGCAATAGAAATGTGGTATCAAAACACGGCAAGCTGCGTTTCTTTGTGACATGCTTTGCCGTTCCGTTATTTCATGGTTTCATTATTTCATAGTTTGTGTATCTTTGTCGCACTTTAACCCTTAAAATTCGTATAGCATGCAACTGTACAATACCTTAAGCGCTAAAGAAAGAGCAGAGCTTATAGAAAAGGCGGGGAAAGACCGCTTGACCATCTCTTTCTATGCGTATGCCAAAATTGGCAATCCACAACTTTTTAGAAACCACCTTTTTGTTGTCTGGAACGAGCTTGACGTTTTGGGTCGGATTTACGTGGCCCACGAAGGCATCAACGCGCAGTTATCAGTGCCTGCCGATAATTTTGATGCGTTCAAGGCGCATCTGGACAGTATCAGCTTTCTGGAAGATGTTCGACTGAACATCGCCGTAGAACATGATAATTTTGCTTTTTTGAAATTGAAAGTTAAAGTCCGTGATAAAATCGTGTCGGATGGTCTCAACGACGATACCTTTGACGTTACCAACAAAGGCATTCATGTGGATGCCAAAACATTCAACCAGCTTATTGAAGACGAAAACACCATCTTGGTTGATATGCGCAACCATTATGAAAGTGAAATAGGCCACTTTAAAAACGCCATATTGCCAGATGTGGATACCTTCCGCGAATCGCTTCCGATCATCGAAGAAGACCTGAAAGCGCACAAAGAAGACAAAAACCTTGTGATGTACTGCACCGGGGGTATCCGATGTGAAAAAGCAAGTGCTTATTACAAGCACAAAGGGTTTAAAAACGTATATCAGCTTGAGGGCGGCATCATCAATTATGTGCGGCAAGTGAACGCGCAAGGACTTGAAAACAAGTTTATCGGAAAGAATTTCGTTTTTGACGAGCGCCGTTCCGAGCGCATCTCCGATGATGTGATTGCCCATTGCCACCAGTGTGGTGCTCCGGCAGATCTGCATACCAATTGTGCCAATGAAGCCTGCCACTTGCTGTTTATCCAATGTGACGATTGCAAGGAGAAAATGGAAAACTGTTGTTCTACCACTTGTATGGAAATCCACAGATTGCCCTATGAAGAGCAAAAGGCCTTGCGCAAGGGTCAGGGCAACAGCAACGACATCTTCAAAAAGGGCCGAGCGGACCATTTGCCCTACAAAAAAGATTTACGAAATATCTTTGAGGTTTTTCGGGATTAAAAAGGTTATCCCAAAACCCTGCGTTTTTGCCAAACTGAACCTCGCCATCCCGAAGCAAAATCAGGATGGCGAGGTTTATATTCATTTATATATTGATAATCCGTGCGTTGCGTTTATAAACGGGTTCAGAATGAACAATCCTTGAGGTTCCGGGACGGACTTTTTTATATTTTATTCCTTGATAAGCCTAATGGTTTTTCTGTGGCCCAAATCGCTTTCAAGGATTAGGAAATAGACTCCATTTGACAGTTTTTCAAGATTGATTTCTCTTATGCCTTCCGGAGTGTTGGCGATGGTTTTTACCTGCTTGCCCAACATATCTACAACTGTTGCCTTTTGAACGGTTTGGTTTGAAGAAATGGTGATAAAATCCTTAAACGGATTGGGATATACTGCTGTTGCGTTGAAATTTTCATCTCCCACGCCCAAAGATCCTATATTAAAAGGATGTGTTACTGTCTGTCCTAAATATGTGACCTGCCATTTCCATTCGCCTTCTATCGTTAGGTTATTAAAATTCCAATACCACCAAGAAGAGGAATAGTGATCAGTAAGGTCATAATTCCAATTATACATAAATGTACCGTCTGGTTTAATGAGTTTTAGGTTTAAGCTGGTGCCTGCTTCTTGATCTCTCAAAAAAACAGACAGATAAAGCATTTGCCCGGGGTCAAACTGGTTGCTTGCGTTGGTTGTTTCCTGGTTTGGGCAAGCCGGGAACACGGGTGGGGCATTATGTGAAAGTGCAGCGTTGATGTTGGGGTTTCTATACGGTTTTTGGTTTTGCCACCAGGTATCATCGTTCAGGCTATTGCACGGGCCGGAATAGGGATCCAAAAGGACATCTTGTCCTTCACCGTTCCATTCTATCTCGGTATAAGCTTCAAAGTGCAAGTGAGGTCCGGTGGAGTTTCCGGAACTGCCCACAATACCCAAATACTCACCTTCTTCAACCATTTCGCCGATGCTTTTTGTTGTTACAGAGCCATTTTTCATGTGGCCATAAGCAACAACACTGCCATCGGCATGCTGTATATAGACTGTGTTCCAAAAATTGTTGTTAAAACTGCAGCTTCTGTCAAAGAGACCATCGTACTTATACAGTATTTGCCCTGGAGCGGCAGCGATAATCTCTACCTCGTTATTGTCCATCATCAGCCAGGGGAACGGCCAAGTATAGATATCTACACCCATGTGGTTGTACCCACTTTCTGTGTCATAGGTGGTTGTGCCGCAATTATAGTCGGTAAGCTGGTTAGGGTAGTTTGGGTTGTGGTCCAAATATCCGGAAATGGCCCAAACATCATTGTACTCAACACCATCGGCTTTTCTTATGGGCCAAGAAAAATACATGTGGCTGCCCCTTCTCTGTCCGTCATAAGCCAAACGGTTTTGGGATTTCAAAAGTGAGATACCATCGCGTATGTCCATCATCATCTGGGTTCTTTGCTCCGGCGTAACGCAAGAAAGTTTTTCTTCATTGAACTTATACTCTCCTCCTCCGGCCGGCTCTTGGGCCAACATAAGCCCAGTGGCAAGGGCTACCGTCATAAATAAAGCGGTTCTTGTAATTTTTGATTTCATAATGTAAAACGTTAAATGGTTATAAATACACATCGAAAAGTCCAAAAGATGTGAGCAATGAAACAAAAGGGGTATTGATGGAGATTGTGCAGATACACCCCGGTGGGTGGTGTGCCAATACATCGTAAAGTATGGATATTTGGCTGTTTTTAATGGTTGAATAAAAAAGTTACTGCAAATGGTTGATCAAAATGCGAAAACGGTCAAGCATTAACCTCAAAAGAAGTTATTCTGAAACGTTTGGGCCAACCTGGACATGTTTGTTAATAGGATAAAAAACTCAATGCTATGCATGACCAATGTTGGGATTTTCCCAACTCATTACTATCCATAATCGGTGCATGCAATCCACAGGGTTTTTTTGTGCAAATAAAACCTGCCACCATACAACTTTAATCCATTGTTGACAACCGCTCAATCTGGTGTTTTATTTTTTCTTTTTCTTTTGGGAAAAACGCTTGTACCAACAGTAATACGCCAAAGCCCAAGATTACCAGCGAAATGATTTTTTTGGTTTTAAAAATATGCCTCGGCGTCAATTTGCTCTTAAGCTTTTTGGCTATAAGTATCTTAAAGATATCGACCAAAAAATAGGTGCACAAAATGGTGCCCAAAAATACCAATACGCCTTCGGTGGTATCTGTTAGCGAATTGCCTATAACGATAAATCCCAACCAACCCGCCAATACACCAATGTTGATGAAATTGAGCAAAAACCCTTTAAAAAACAGCTTTCCGTAATTTTTTTGGAACTCTACCCTGTGATATTCCCGAACGATGGCCCTGAACGATTTTGAGGTTTTGGTAAAGGAAATAATGCCATAAACGATAAGCAGCACACCGCCAAAGATCAAAAAATTGGGGTCGTCCTTAATTTTTTCCAACAACTTGTTGGTACTCAAAAAAGCAACCGCAATGAAGAAAATATCGGCCAACATGACACCAAGGTCAAAAATCAGGGCGCTCTTGAAACCTTTGGTAGCACTGGTTTCCAAAAGAACGAAAAAAACCGGCCCTATGGTGAACGCCAAGATGATACCAAAGGGAATGGCCGATAAAATGTCATCAAACATAAAACTTGTGTTTCCACAAATTTAAATAAACTTTATCAATTTATTCCATTCGTTTGATGCGGCCTCCCAATGTCGTGGTTTCGTTGATGTTTTTTGGCTGTCCATAAATATTGACATCGCCTCCTGCCCTAACCTTGGCATTCACGGTATTGGTTGCAAATACATTGGCTTCTCCTGCGGCACTGATGGTGACATTGGTGGTTTGGGTTTCAAAATTTTGTCCTTGGTAAATGCCGCCCGTATTAAGGACAATGTCCTGTGCGTTGCCTTTTCCGCTTACTTCCACAATGCCGCCGCTCACGGCCCTTATATTGAGTTTGTTTACGTTTGCATTTATCTTAAGCCTCGCGCCTTCTTGGGCTTTGAGCTCTATGTAGTCTTGATCTATCGTTTCATTGGAAATAATCAACGAACCTTCATTGCCGTCTATGGTTTTCAACGCAGAATAATAGACCGTCACAAACGTACTTTCTCCTTTAAATATTTTATCAAGTTTCATCCTGATTTTGAGTTTATTGTTTTTGTTTATAATTTCTACATTGTCAGCTTCATTGCCCGAAATAACGACTTTGTTTTCGTTGGATTTGACAAGGTTGACCTCAATAAGATCATAGACTTTGACTTCGTCAAACGTCCCGACATTCTTTTCCAAAGAATTTTGTGCAGACATCACAAAATGTGTGACAAACAAAACAATAAACACGACTGTTAATCTCATGGTTTTAGGTTTTAAAAAAGTTTAAAAGAATTCTGTAACTATATAACACAAAAAAAGTGCCATTAATATAGATGGCACCGATATCTTTTTGTTACAGTTTTGGGAAATCAAGCTGCATATACCGCAGTTCCGGTTACCGAAACAATGGTATAGCTAGTTGGTGCAACCTCAATTTCGACATTGATGCCAACAATGGCGTTTGCGTTCAGCTTTTTGGCGTTTGCAACGAGTTGCTGGAAAGCTTTTTCTTTGGTATCGTTGATTCTCTCTCTAACAGAGGTATAGTATTTTTTCGTATTAAAGGTCAATATTGGATTTGGAGGGGCAGCCTCGACACCTGAAACAATGCCCTTGTATTCAATAATCTTAAAGCCTTCAATGGTGTTGGTGGTGGTTAATATCATATATTAAATTATTTGTTGTTCAGTCATTTTGGTTTGGCAATCAAACCAACACATTATAAGCCGATTGTGTGGCAAAAAAGTTATATATCGGTTTCCTGTTTTCCTATCAGATAAAAGTCGAGGTGTTTTTTGACCAAATCGGTATTTTTTACTTTTACGATGACCTCATCACCAAGTTGGTAAACGATCCCTTTTCTACTGCCTACCATCGCATATTGCGACTGGTCAAAAGTGAAAATATCGTCTTTCATATCGCGCACGCTGACCATGCCTTCGCATTTATTGGAAATGATCTCTACATAGATGCCCCAATCCGTGACGCCGGAGATAACGCCCAAAAACGCTTCATCCCTGTGGTTTTCCATAAAACGTATTTGCATGTACTTGATGGAATCTCTTTCTGCTTTGGTTGCGAGGTTTTCCATATTGCTGGAATGTACGCAACGTTCTTCATAAATAGCTTCGCCGGCAGTTTTTCCGCCATCGAGGTAGTGTTGCAGCAATCTATGGACCATCACGTCGGGGTAGCGTCGGATGGGCGATGTGAAATGGGTATAATAATCAAAAGCCAAGCCGTAATGGCCAATATTGTGCGTTGAATATTCGGCTTTGCTCATGCTCCTGATGGTAAGCGTATCCACAAGGTTTTGCTCTTTTTTGCCCTGAACATTGTTCAGCAATTTGTTTAGCGATGCCGATATGCTCTTTCTGTCCTTAAAATTCAATTTATAACCAAACGTAGAAACCAATCCTTTTAATGCGATGAGCTTGCTCGCATCAGGTTCGTCATGTACCCGATAGACAAAGGTTTTTGGTGGCGACTGTTTTCCTATAAATTCTGCAACTTTTTTGTTGGCTAAAAGCATAAATTCTTCGATAAGCTTGTTGGCATCCTTACTGGTCTTGAAAAACACGCCTGTTGGATTTGCGTTTTCGTCCAAATCGAATTTTACTTCTACTTTGTCAAAAGAAATTGCGCCGTTTTTCATCCTTTGGATGCGCATGGTCTTTGCCAATGCATCCATTTTTAGAATGGCATCGGCGATGCTTGGGTCGGTCTTGTATGGTTTTCCTGTAAGCGATACTGCTTCGGGAATTTGATTGTTTTGGTTTTCAATGATGGCTTGTGCTTCTTCATACGAAAACCTGGCATCGCTGTAAATAACTGTTCTTCCGAACCATTGTTTTTTTACTTCGGCTTTGTCGTTCATTTGAAAAATTGCCGAAAACGTATATTTTTCTTCTTGTGGCCGTAGCGAACAGGCGTTGTTTGACAGTATTTCGGGCAACATCGGTACGACCCTATCCACTAAATAAACAGAAGTGCCACGCTGATATGCTTCATCGTCGAGAAGGGTGTTTTCTTTAAGGTAATGGGATACATCAGCAATGTGTATCCCAATTTCATAGAGGCCATTGTCCTTAACTTCAAATGACAGTGCATCGTCAAAATCTTTGGCATCTTTTGGGTCAATCGTAAAGGTCAGCGCCTTGCGCATATCACGGCGTTTTGCAATTTCTTGCGCCGTGATAGTTGTATCGAGTTCGTTAGCAAATGACTCTACTTCTGAAGGAAATTCTGATGGTAAACCATATTCGGCAAGGATGGAATGGATTTCGGTATTGTGCTCGCCGGGACGTCCTAAAACTTTTAATACCCTGCCCGGTGGCGAGTCGGCTTTTTCTTCCCATTCTTCCAATGATACCAAAACCTTGTCACCGTCTTCGGCTTTGCCTTTTCTGTTGTTTGGGATAAAAATATCTTTATACATCTTGGTCCCGTCAACCACTACAAACGAATAATTTCTATGTACCTGGATTACGCCAACATATTCGGTTTTTTCGCGTTTTATGATTTTTGTGATTTCTCCTTCGAGTTTTCCTCTTTTTCTGCGCTTATAAACATAAAATTCAACTTCGTCGCCATCAAGTGCTTTGTTCATTTTATTTGCTGCAATGTAGATATCTTCATCAAAATCGTCGGTAATAACATATCCTGAACCTCTTGAGGCCATATCGAGTTTTCCTATATGGTATTCAGCATTGAATGCAATCTTGTACTTGCCACGTTCTGTTTCAACTATTTCTTTTTTTGCAAGGAGTTCGTTGAGTTTTTTAATTATTTGGTTCCTACTGCTGGCATCATTGAGCTGCAGCTTGGCGGCAATTTGTTTGTAATTGAATGATTGGTTCCTATTTTTATTGAAAATACCTATGATAGTATTTGTTAGGTCAGAAATTCTTCGGTTGGATTTTTTATTTTTATGTCTTGGCATTTATAATGGTAGTGTTTTTTTAATTCCCTAAAGTTAAGAGAAATCCGTCTATAGAGCACTAAACGGAATAGTGAATTGGTAATTGCATTATTGCAAAGTTACATCATAAAAAAAACAATAACCCCACAAAGTTGTTAGTTTATCAACAAATAACATTTAATCAATATTTTTTTAAAATTTAAAAAATTAATTTTTGTGATTATTATGGCTTGTTAATAGTGATGAAAACTTTTGTTCAATTTCTTTTGATAATACGTTCTTTACCTTTTGTCAATAAGAAATAAACACTAAATTTTTATGGTAAATTAATGAAATACAATGCATTTTGTTAGTTTATCAACAATAGTTAAAAACTACTTTAACTCTTCAAATTACTATAAATTTATAAGCAATAATTGTGCATTAGTTCTATTTAATGTTTGATAATTTTGGTAAATAAAACGTGTAAAATTTTTGGTGGTGCGTTTTGTATTTTTGATTATAAAAATTGTGTTACACAAACAAATTTATCTTTCAGATTTTAATACCAAATTATGAACATGTAATGAGTGGTTTTATCATAAAGCTTGTTATTAAAGCCAAATACGATAGTGCCTCGCTATAATAGTTCAATTGTTTATAGTTCTTTACTGACAAGATATGCCGTATAGCCGATAAAGGTCAAAAGCAATAGCGTAGCTTCAAAACGGTCAAGCTTCATTTTTTTTCCGGTAAACATGGAAGTAAACAAAAAAATTGTTCCTCCTATCAGGATATAAACATCCATATTGAATACCTCCTTGTACTCAATAGGTCTTACTAAAGCACTGATAGACAATATCAAGAAAATATTGAAAATATTAGACCCAATGATGTTGCCAATGGCTATATCACTGTTCTTTTTAAGTGCGGCTACCACAGAGGTCATAAGTTCTGGCAGTGAAGTACCAGCAGCTATAATGGTGAAGCCAATGATTTTTTGGCTTACGCCCAATTGGCTTGCGATGTTTACAGCATTGTCCACAATTAATTTTCCCCCAATGATCAATCCGGCCAAACCAATAACGATCAATCCCCAGATTTTAAATATAGTTGTTTCTACTATTTCAACTTCTACAGTGTTTTTATCGTTTTTCATCTTTTGGAAGATGTAATACAAAAACAATAAGAACATTACGAGCAATATAGCTCCATCTATTCGGGACAATCCCATATCATCGTAAGGCAAATAACCATTGGCAAGCACCAATAATAGGATGGCCGCAAAAAGTGAAATAGGGATTTCGTTCTTCATGGTACTTGACTGAATTGTAATAGGGTAAATGATACCTACAATGCCAAGTATCATAAAGAGGTTGAAATTGTTGCTGCCTATGATATTGCCCAAAACAATATCTGAGTGTTTTTCATATGACGCTACGGTATTGACCACTAATTCCGGGGCAGAGGTACCGAACGCAACAATGGTAAGCCCTATGACAATGTTGGGAATGTTGTTCTTTTTTGCAAGAAATGTGGCTCCGTCCACAAGCCAATCAGCGCCCTTGATGAGTACAACAAAACCTAATAGCAAAAGAAAAATTGAAAACAGCATATAATTGTTTTAAGGATGCTAAAAATAAGAGAATATTCTTTTTAAATAACGGAATCCTTTATAAAATAAAAACATCCCGAAACAACGTATTGTCCGGGATGTTTTTGCGCTCAAATAGTGCCGTTTGTTATGGCTGCTGCATTGACAATGCGTTTTTGCCATTCTTCGGCACGTTGCATTTCAAAATCTTCCGAGAAATTTTCTTCAATGTCGTAAAGGCAAAGCGCTTCTTCGTTTTTGTTTTTCAGATTCAGGACAAGGTGGAGCCTGTGCAGTTCAGATTCGAATTTGTTGTCCCGTTTCAACTCTTTGGTTTCTTTATGGATTTTGCAAGATTTCACATCAGCCAGGTCAATTTTTGCCACTCGGTTTTCATTGGGCTTTACCTGGATGTACAACAATTTTCCGATGTTATTGTCAATACCTATGAACTTGTTGTTCCTAGATTCTTTTTCATTGAAATTGAGTTGTTCGGATTTGAGAAGATTATTGATAGTTTGTTTGCTTTTTGATGAGGCTTTTTTGCCAATATAGGTAAACCATACAAATGGTAAAATGCCCAATACAGTGATGAGTATAGTCATCAATACTTCAGATGTTTTCATTTTATGAACTGTTTTTTTATTATAATTTGAAATAGATATACGGGCCGTTTGCGATCCGGTAAATTCACGGAACCAAACAGCAAAAAACAAATGACGATTTCAGATTATGTAAAACAGTGAAAGGGAAAAATCATGGATGTCGAAGTAAACGACAAATCGATGGCATTGCCTATCGAATAGTACAAAAGTACTGGTTGGTGTACATGAGCGATGGGTTGGCTCTTGGTTTCAAAAAAACCCGAAAAAGGCAATTTTGAATTTTGTGAAGTATCAAAAACCTGGTATTGAAAACTGCTAAATTCAATAGTGGCAACACCTTTGTGATCATTGGTGCTGATTGTTGCTTCATTACCTGATGGCAAAACATGGGTTGCCGGCACTTGTCCATGATTGGACAATAATGCCAAAGCTCCCAAAACACATACCACCAAGCTCTTAAAACCAAGCATCTGAAAGATTTTTGATGTGCAAATATAAGAGTTTATTTTACTGAAATGACATTCCCCCAACAAGAGTCTTTGGTTGGATGCTCTTTTTTTTTGAAAAATTACCAAAACAAAAAAGGCCATCTTGTGACGGCCTTTATTTTTTTTGAAAATTGTTTATTTGCTCATCAGCAATAGTTCACTGGCAACAACTTCAGTAACCAAGTGCTTGTTGCCTTCTTTGTCTTCCCAGGTGCGGTTGGTAAGCTTTCCTTCAATTGCTATTTCCTTCCCTTTTACCACAAATTCCTCAACGATTTTCACAAGGCCGTTTCTGACGATTACAGGATGCCAGTAGGTACGTTCTACTTTGTTGCCATTTTTGTCTTTGTAGCTGTCGTCTATGGCCATGCTGAATTTTGCAATTTTTGCACCACCCTCAAATGTGATGATTTCTGGGTCCTGTCCCAATCTTCCGATCAACTGTACTTTGTTTTTCAATGCGTTCATGATTTTAAAATTTAATTGTTAAACAGTTCATTCTATCGATTTCTTATGTTTCGACAGGGCAAAGATGCAAACGTATGGTCTGGTTATTCGGTAGTTACGTACTTAAAATCGTTTGTAAACGCTTACAAATGATAAACCTGAAATGTATTTAAAACAATTTTTTTGATAAGCTATTAAAAACCAGTGTTTTAAGATTTTATTATCTAATTCTATAAAACCAAATCGCGAATTGAAAAATTGCGGTTCATTGATGAGCTTTCGTAATTATTTTCTGAAATGCTTTAATAATTTATTGAAAGTTGCTGAAAAAAATATAAGAAAAAATGAGTTCCCATTGGTATTTCTTTTGTAGTTCAACCGTAGCATGAACAACAACAAATTGTTTAAAAGTTTTTAGAATAAAAAACTAATATCCAACCTTTGTCCGTACTCTTGATAACACCTCCTCGGCCACCATTCTGGCTTTTTCAACACCTATAAATAGTGCATTTTCAATCTCATTTAGGTTGTCCATATAATAGTGGTATCGTTCGCGTTGCACCGCAAACTTTTGGACTATAAGATCATAAAGCGCCTGTTTTGCTGTTCCATAGCCATAGCCGCCAGCTTCGTAATTGGCTTTCATGGCCACGATTTCATCGGGTGTTGCCAACAGGCTGTAAATCGCAAAACAATTGCAGGTTTTCCAGTCTTTTGGGTCTTCCAGAGGCGTACTGTCGGTTTTTATCGCCATGATTTGCTTTCGCAATTGTTTGTCATCCATAAAAATATCGATAACGTTACCCTTGCTCTTACTCATTTTTTCGCCATCGGTTCCAGGAACGAGCATGGTGTTTTCTTGTACTTTTGCTTCAGGTATAACAAACGTTTCGCCCATTTTGGCATGAAATCGCATCGCCACGTCACGGGTTATTTCAATGTGTTGCAATTGGTCTTTGCCCACGGGAATGATGTTTGCGTCATACAGCAAGATATCGGCCGCCATAAGCATCGGATAGGTAAATAGCCCCGCATTGACGTCTTCCAATCTATCGGCCTTATCCTTAAAACTGTGCGCCAGCGTGAGACGTTGGAACGGAAAAAAACAGCTCAAATACCAGGTCAGTTCAGTAGTTTGAGGCACGTCGCTCTGTCTGTAAAACACGGTTTTGTCCGTGTTGAGACCAAAAGCCAGCCATACCGCCGCCGTAGAGTAGGTATTGTGACGCAAGGTTTCTGCATTCTTTATTTGCGTAAGCGAGTGCATGTCCGCGATGAAGAGAAACGATTCGTTGTCACTGTCGTTTGCCATTTCTATTGCCGGGATAATAGCTCCGAGGATATTGCCCAAATGTGGGGTTCCGGTACTTTGTATACCTGTGAGAATTCGTGCCATAGTATTTACCCTTAAGGGCGAGAATCTTTTTTGGTTAAAAACTATTACTGCCGACAAAGGTAATTTTTTTAGCACAATAGCTCAATTTATTTGAGTAGTTTTGGCCGTTATGAAACCGTTGAAGTATATTTTCTGGACGCTCTACCGCGTTTGGTTTTACGTTTTGGTAGCGCTTCCCATCTTGGTAATGTTCCCGTTCCTTTTGATTTCCATATCAAAAGAATCATGGTATCCTTATTTTTTTAAGTTGGCGCGTCTATGGGCGGTGATTATACTGTTTGGGATGGGGTTTCGGTGGCATATAGAACGCGAGGAAGCAACGGTAAAGGGCCGCAGCTATATGTTCATTGCCAATCATACCTCAATGACCGACATCATGCTGATGCTGGCCACGGTAAAAAACCCATTTGTTTTTGTGGGCAAAATGGAACTTGCCAAAATACCTTTGTTCGGGTTTTTTTATAAACGCACTTGTATCCTGGTGGATCGATCTTCGGAAAAAAGCAGAAAAGGGGTATTTTTGAGGGCACAAAAACGACTGAACCAAGGTTTGAGCATCTGTATTTTTCCAGAAGGAGGCGTTCCGGATGAAGACGTGCTGTTGGACGAATTTAAGGATGGTGCTTTCCGTCTGGCCATCAATCACCAAATTCCGGTGGTGCCAATGACGTTTGCCGACAACAAAAAAAGGTTTTCATACACTTTTTTTAGTGGAAGTCCCGGAAGAATGCGGGTAAAGACCCACAAATTTTTGCCTACCCAACACTTGACAACCACCGATACCAAATCACTCAACAAGCAGGCACGCCAAATCATACTTGCCCAGCTTAAGGAATTCCAAATGAATTAAAACACTGAAAAAAAAAACCGCCCGTGGCACCGGGCGGCTTCTCATAATCATTGCGTCGCAACAATTATCTAACCAACTAAAAAACCTAAAACTTATAACTAAAACCTGTATATACTCCAATAAAATACGGCCTGAAATCGCCCGCACTTTTACTGAAAGTATTTATTTGATACTTGAACGTCGGCTCAACGTTCAATTTGATTTTTTCCGATATGTTGTAATTGACCCCAAGCCCAAGATTGGCGCTGTAACTCATAGCGTTGATGTTGTTGGCCTCACCTATGAGCATCTCTTGACCACCACTCACGGCATAAATTTCGTTTCGGTCGGCAATTAGGGCGCTAAACCCACCAATGGCATTTACAGCCAGTTTTTTGTTAACCAAAGCATACTCTACCTCAAGTGGGATCTCCACAAAGCCCAACCGTTGACTGATGGTACTATTGGGCGTAGAATTCATGATGACCGGTGTTGCATCTTTGTTGAGATTTTCTTCGCTCAAATAGGTCATGCGCTGTCCATTGGCATTGGCAGAAAGGTTGCTGATGGTGCCTTTTGCCCCTGAAGATTGATCGATGCTGTTAAAGACAAGAACATCATTTGTAGCATGTTCCATGGCCACCTTGTTTATTCCGGCTCGGATTTTTAACCGAGTGTTAACCGCATAACTTCCCCCTATACCATAACTCATGGTCACAGCACCCTCCTTGGTATTGTTTATAAATTGCTCGTCGAGCGAAGAGCCTTTTCCCAGCGAACCAAAATAGATGGGCGACACATTTGGCGAAACGTTCCAGCGGTTGGGTTGCTTTTCCATAACATCATCGTTTGAATTTGCTTCCTCAACTTTGGCAATGGCATCTTCGATGGTTTCTTCTTCTTTGGTCAAAATGTCTTCCAGCTTTTCAAAAGCATCAGTAACGGCGACGTTATTTTGGTTTTCAATAGGATTGACAATCTGTTTGGATGTGTTTTTAATATTTTGATTTTCAGTAGTTTTAATATCCGACAATGCATTCATGTCGGTTTTGGAACCATCGGCAACGGCATTTTCCTTTTCTACTTTGCTAATTGTTACGTCACCATTGTTTTGGTTTTTGGAACGATGGTTTTTTGAAACAACCGAATTGCCGTTTTCATTTTTAGCGTTGGTCGCAAAACGGTTTTCACCATTTGAAGCTGTGGCCGTTCCAACAGTTATTTTAACGACTTGTTCCGTTGGGGTGTTTTGTATTACACCATTGGGATTGCTTGTATTGGCGGTTTTTGTGGCATCGGCATCCTTGAGACTGTGTTTCAAATCGTTGCCATTAGCGTCGGGATTTTCATTGGTGTCATTGTTGGTGTTGACTACGTTTACGCCATTACCAATTGGGTCAATCGCATTTTGTGTGATGAACTTCGTTGCAAGAGTAAACAATAATGCGAGAACCGCTGCCACACCGGCGACTTTCCACCATAACGGGACAATCCTGCGCTTGCGCTTGTCTTCATGGAGTTGTTGGTGGATGTTTTCCCATATGGCATCGTCGGGAACGGCTTCAAAATTTTTGAGCTTTTCCTTAAAAATTCGATCTATATGTTTTTTATTGTCCATTACTATGTTTTGGTTGTGCCTTTTGGTGGTCTTCTATTTTTTGTTTTAAAATCTGTCGTGCCCGGGCGAGGTTTGATTTTGACGTTCCTATGGAAATATCGAGCATTTCGGAGATTTCCTTGTGTGAATAGTCGTCCATGGCGTACAAGTTAAATACCAATCGGTACTTGTCCGGAAGATCTTGGATAATTTTTAGCAAAAAATCCATTTTTAAATCGTCATCATCTATTTCTACAACGGTATCTTCAATGTGTTCTTCTCCGACGATATTGAACACACCGGTAGTTCTATAGCGTTGCAGCGCCGTGTTAATGGTGACCCGTTTCATCCAGCCTTCCAAAGAGCCTTTGTTTTCAAACTGCCCTATTTTTTTGAAAATAGTGACAAATGCGTCTTGCAGATTGTCTTCTGCCTCCGCATGGTTTCGCGAATACTTTAAGCTAAGCGAAAACAGCTTACTTGCGTAGAGCTTGTATATTTGGCTTTGGGCTTTAGCATCGTTTTTTTTGCATTGTTCTATGAGTTGTTCTAAACCCAAGCGTTTTTGTTTTTTATGTGTTTGGCAATGTTTTTATTCAAGCACCGGGACTTCCACAATGTAATACAAATCATTGTCATTCTCGTCTTTGCCCTGCCAAAACTTGAACACGTACGATCCTCTTTGGCTTGCCAAAAAGTCAAAGCGCACCTCAACCTCTTCGTCTTCCAGTGTTTGGCAACCCATATTTGGGTAAACACTATTTACGATTGCTATGGTTCTTTGGTTGGTATCAACCATGTAATATAGGTCGTAATAATTATAACAAGTTGAAGGGCGCAAGTACTTAAGGTGTATATCGTAAACCCGGCCCAATTCAAAGATTTCGGGCATATCTACACTCGTGATAGGCATAAACTCGTAATAAAACACATCGTTATCATCGGTGTCCAAACTACATGACACCAAAGACAATACGGAGAAACACAACAAGAAAATCCGTTTCATATAAAATTTCTTTTTGTAAATTATAGATGCAAAAAATCCGGAAAGGTTGCGTGGATGCCATAGTTTTTTAAAAAACGGAAAAGATTTGACCAAGCAAACGTGTTAATTCACCAAGTTTTGGACACAAAAAAAACCGGATTAGTCCGGTTTCTTTTGGTTCTTGGCTTGTTTCATCGCTTCGCCTATCTGGTTACTGGCCGTAAAGCTTGCCACCATATTGTTCAACATGTCGCTGCCTGCCTGTGGCGAGTTTGGCAACAAGATCAGGTTGCTGTTCACGTGTTCGCCGATGGACTGCAAGGTGTCGTAGTGCTGTGTTACCACGATAAGTGCCGAGGCTTCTTGTGAGTTGATGCCCACTTTATTGAGCACTTCTACCGATTCTTCGAGGCCTCGGGCAATCTCACGACGCTGGTCTGCAATACCTTGTCCTTGCAAACGCTTGCTTTCGGCTTCGGCCTTGGCTTTTTCTACAATCAAAATACGTGCTGCGTCGCCCTCATATTGTGCGGCAATTTTTTCTCTTTCGGAGGCATTGATACGGTTCATGGCCGATTTTACCTGCGGGTCGGGGTCGATATCCGTTACCAGTGTTTTTATGATATCAAAACCATATTCGAGCATGGCATCGTTCAGTTCGGCCTTTACGGCAATGGCGATGTCGTCTTTTTTGACAAATACGTCATCGAGCTTCATCTTTGGCACTTCAGCACGTACCACATCAAAAACGTAAGAGGTTATCTGGTCGTGCGGATAATCGAGCTTATAAAATGCATCGTAAACCTTGTCTTTGATAACCACGAACTGGACCGAAACTTTCAACCTCACAAATACGTCATCAAGCGTTTTTGTCTCGACAATAACATCGAGCTGTTGGATTTTTAGGCTCAAACGCCCTGCAATCCTATCAATCAGTGGTATTTTCATTTGAAGTCCTGAATGGCGGATGCTCTGGAATTTTCCAAAGCGCTCGATTATAGCGGCAGACTGTTGTTTAACGGTAAAAAATGAGGAAAGCAAAACAATGATTCCAAGAAAGATCAAAGGAAAAGAGAAAAAGTTCATATCAATTATATTATTGGTTAAAAAACATACCCGACTAAATTAAGCTATATTTGCCGAAATATATACAAATATTATGCAAATAAGACAAATTATTCTGTTAGTAGTGTGCGCAATGGGTTTTGTTACAGCTTCGCATTCGCAGAGGCGTTCGCATGGGGTGGTATATATCAGGAATGGTTTTGGACTTGGTGGCGGTATTACCCAGTTTAACATCAACACCGACAATTTTGTTACCAATAGAGGCAATGGCTGGGTTGGCGGTCTTGCGGCAACTCTCGATCTGCCTCACAAGATATACACCGTAAGCTATGGCATGCAATTTTCGGAAAGCACCATTGGGATTATGGGCAAAAGCCTTCCCGTTTCGCAAAGTGAACCCCTGGATTATAAGCTGCTGATGGCACAGGCGCAGTTTCTTTTTCATTTGAAACTTGCTAAAGACTATCTGATGCTTGATGCCGGGCCGATGCTTCAGTACAACAGCGCATTGGAACTTAAGGACAGTGGCAAGGAAAATTATATTATAGATGGTTACGATGTGCTTTTGGCCAAAGACATCAGCGAGATATCAAAATTCAATGTCAATGCCTCTGTTGGCGCCACTGCCGGATTCAGTCATTTTAAATTACGGGTACAGTACGTACTTGGTCTCACAAACATGTTAAACAAACTGAATGGCCAGGACCTGGATACCGGCCCATCCAACAAAACTTTTAAGGGCAACCAATCGATGCTGTCTTTTATGGCGTTTATTTATTTTTAAAGCGTACCTATCAGATTCTCAATCCTTTGGACGGTTTCGTTCTTTCCTATCATAAAGCTGATTTCAAACACATCCGGACCCTGCATGGCGCCCACCAGTGCCAAGCGGAATGGCTGCATGACCTTGCCGAAACCGACTTCTTTTTTGCCAATCCAGTCCTTTACGACTGCCTGGATGTTGGTTGCCGTAAAATCTGAAATTTTGTTGATTGTTTGTGCCAGTTCGGCCATAAGTTCCCGGGTGTCGTTGTTCATGAGTTTTGCAAAAGTCTTTTCGTCATAAGATTTTGGGGCTTCAAAAAAGTATGATGACAAATTCCAAAAATCGTTCACAAAAGTGGCGCGTTCTTTTATCAATTTGATTACCAATGCAATATAATTATTATCGATATCTTTTAATTGTGGTTGTTGGCTCTTGAACTGTTTTGCCAGGACATCATCATCCTGAAACTGCATATATTGGTGGTTGTACCACTTGATCTTGTCCGGATCAAAACGTGCCCCAGATTTGTGCACGCGTTCCAGTTCAAAGGCGTTAACAAGTTTTTCCAACGAAAACACTTCTTGTTCCGTACCGGGGTTCCAGCCAAGAAATGCCAGAAAATTGACCATCGCTTCTGGAAAATATCCATCTTCCCGGTATCCTCTCGATAGTTCGCCGTTTTCCGGGTCGCGCCATTCTAAAGGAAAAACGGGAAACCCAAGTTTATCGCCGTCGCGCTTGCTCAATTTGCCTTTCCCGGTAGGTTTAAGGATGAGCGGTAAATGAGCAAATTGAGGTTTTTCCCAGCCAAAAGCGTCATACAGCTGGTAGTGCAATGCCATTGACGGTAACCATTCTTCGCCACGAATCACGTGCGTGATTTCCATTAAATGGTCGTCAACAATATTCGCCAAATGGTAGGTGGGCATTCCGTCGCTTTTGTACAGTACTTTGTCATCCAAAATATTGGTGTCAATGGAGATGTCGCCGCGCACAATGTCTTTGAGGTGTATTGTTTCATCTTGCGGCGACTTGAACCTAATGACATATTCTGCACCCGAATCCAGTTTTGCTCGTGTTGCTCCTTTAGAAAGCGAAAGTGAATTGTCCAATTCCAATCTGTTGTGCCAGTTGTAGATGAACGTTTTGCCATTGGCCTCGCAGTTTTTTCTCTGTTGGTCCAAAGCTTCGGCGGTATCAAAAGCGTAGTATGCCTTGCCTGTTGCGACCAGCTGCTCGGCGTATTGTTTGTAAATGGACTTTCGTTCGCTTTGTCTGTAAGGGCCAAAAGTTTCATTCTTGCCCGGGCCTTCGTCAAAAGGAATGCCGCACCAGTTCAAGGATTCAATGATGTATTTCTCGGCACCCGCCACATACCTGTTTTGGTCGGTATCCTCAATACGGAGCACAAAGGTGCCGTTGTGTTTTTTGGCAAACAGATAATTGAAAAGCGCGGTACGAACGCCGCCAATGTGTAGCGGTCCGGTTGGACTGGGCGCAAATCTTACACGAACAGGGTTGGTCATTTTCTTGATGTTTTTAAGAAAACAAAGATAGAACACCTAATGTAATGAATAAAGCAATTGCACAAAAGATTGGATGCGCTATTGATCAAGAGTGGTTAAGTTGGTTTAACGCCATCTTTAGTATGGGATAATTTCTGCCCTGTTCGTCTTTGTCTGTCCGTTTATAAACAGTAAACCCATACTTTTTATAGAATTCAACAGCCTTTATGTTTTGTTCGTTTACATCTACTTTGTCGGCTTTTAATTCCAAAACGGCAAAGTCCAGAAGTCTTTTTCCTAATCCTTTTCCAAAATAATCAGGTGATAAGAACAACATTTCCAATTTTTTATCTGCCGACCCAACAAACCCGATAACTTTCGTTTCTGTTGTTAGGCAATAGACATCAAATGCATTGAAATCTATTGTTCCGACAATTTTTCTGATAGCATAAAAATCTTCAGTAGTTAAAAAAGAGTGTGTAGCCAGAACCGATTTTTCCCAGACATCAAACACCTGCTGTCTGTATTTGTCGGAATATTTTACTATTTCAAAATTTATGTTTTGCATAATTAAAAAATTAAGGTTGTAATTGTTTTAAAACCCATTCGTTATTTACTAATTCGTATAATTTTCTATCGTGCAAACGGGAGGAGTTAAATTCCATAAATTCAATTCTTACAGGACTGATACAATATCCTCCCCAATTGTCGGGCCTTTTGAGATATTTTCCGTTCGATTCGCTGTCTAACGCATTATATTTTTCAACAAGCTCCTCAATTACTGAAATTTCATCTCCCTGCTGGCTTATGATTGAGACTATCTGACTTTCCCTGTTTCTTTCCGCAAAATAGT
The DNA here is from genome assembly GCA_029557895.1 of Bacteroidota bacterium. Lineage (GTDB taxonomy): Bacteria > Bacteroidota > Bacteroidia > Flavobacteriales > Flavobacteriaceae > JBPOFM01. The sequence continues at coordinate 106,351 of JAKQHT010000023.1, forward strand.
TGTCTGCAACCTCTTCGGAAACCATTGCCGCTTCACCCTGTATTCTGACCTGTCTGTCTGTTTCGGCCCACCAGAATGTCAGTGCTACATTGTTTGAATGCCATATTTCGTTTCCTTTTCTCGAAGTTAAAGTTCCTGTTATAATAAATCCGTCATTAGTTATTTCTTTTAGTGAAATGAACCTTGCATTCGGAAAACCATCAAGCCCGATAGTTGACAGACAACAGGCATTCGGGATTTTAACTCCTGTATTTTCTATTTGTTCCAAAAACCAGATTTTAAAATGCTCTATCGGGTTCATCGCCAATCTTCTCTGTCGATTATAAAACTACTTTCCTGTTTAACAAATCCTACTTTCGGATAATATTCCATAGCTGTTGGAACCGATAAAAGTAAAACCATTGATTGTTCACCTACTTTCTCTTTGGTCAGATTTATGAGTTGTCTGCCAATACCCGCTTTTTTATATTCCTGCCTTACCGCCAAATCTGCCAGATAACAACTCCAGACCCAATCTGTAATTGACCTGCACACACCAACCAGTAAATCGTTATCCCAAGCCGTGATAACAAGGTTTGAATTGTCAAACATTTTCTGAATCCGCTCTTTGTCTTTTATGGGTCGGGGCAAACCGGAATTATCATAAAGTTCGATTATCTGGTCCGCTGTTGGTTGTTTATCTAAGCTGTAATTTATTTCCATAGTGCTTATGATTAGCATAAGTCGATTGTTAATTGCTCAATCGGTTTCTTTCAAATATTTCACAATGAAAGCAATTTTATCCTGTATTGCATTGTCAATTTTTACATCAGGTGGAATCCCTGTTTTGTTATACCCTTGTGTAACAACCTTGTCGTGAAGTGTATAGGTGGGATAACCAAAATAAATCCCATACTTTTCACAGTTTAGTTTAACAAGGTTGACATTGTTATAATCAACCACACCACCTGTATTGTCACCCATTGTTATTACTTTACTGCTAACTGCCTTTGAGTATAATACAAAAGTTTCTGCTGCACTCATATTGCTTCTATCCGTTAAGATAACTACTTTTTTGATATTTGTTTTTTCAGGTTTCAATTCTAATGGACCAAAATCGGGACCTTGTACTATCTTTTCCTGTGCTTCTTTCATTGCTTTAACTACAGATACATAAGGGTCATTTTTGCTATTAGAGACAAGTTTTTCAAAATAGGCAATATTATCCTCCGAAGAAAGTGCAAAACCTCTTACATGCTGAGCAGGTTTTTCGTAATAGGCAGTCAATAAACCAAAATAAATCCCGTTGCCACCTGTGTTGCCACGAATATCTATGATTAAGTTTTCGATACTTATGAGTTGTTCTATGTTGTCCAACAGTATTTTATTAAAATCTTTTGCTTCAATGAGGAAAGAAGGAATGGTGAGCACTGCACTTTTTTCATCTATTTTCTGGAAGGTTGTAGCGTTGGGGTCGAACATCTGTGCTTCTTTCGACTGTAATCTGCCCCATACAATGCCACCCCAAATTGATAGCAAAGTATTGTCTTTGTATGGTTTAACCTTCACATAACGCGAAGCATAACTATTGGTATAGTAAGTCCCTTCCCAAGTGTTTTTGGAACTATTTACCGCAAATTTTATTTCACCTATTTTAGAAACATCGGGTGCTTCTACAATAATCGCGGCGTATTCAAAATGAATTTTTGTGTTCGTGTTTTTGACAACAGCAAATTTAGAAGTGCCATCTGTCCAATAGCCCTCTATTGGGCTTTCAGAAAAACCGGCAATAGTACTCACATCAAAAATGTTTTCCTTTATTTCAGATTTTGTTTTTTTCAAATCCTCTTCTGAAAACTTGGGATACTCGCTTACAAACAAATGTCCATCTTCAAAGAACGATAAAAATGTCTGTAAAAGTTTGGTACAGTTCTGTGGCTCTGTCTGATTTGCCAATGCTTTAAATTCCGATTTTCGGATTTGATACTCACTTTCTATTTCGATTTTAGTCAAATGATAGCCTATATAATTGGCTTCTAATTTTTCAATCATTTTGTCAAAAGCCTGCCTACAATTACAATCATAATTTTGTGCTTTTGTATTAAAAGAAAGAAACATCCAAATTCCCGCAAGTACCGTCTGAATGTTCGCTTTAAGTTCCATTTGGTTTTGTTTTAATTTCCCTACTCGTTTGGCTTTTCGGTGTCGCCCCGTTTTTGAAATGGTCACTGAACTCCATTTTTCTGTCAGTCTAATTTTAGGTCGTCTGTTCTAAAACACTTAATAATTACTTATCTTCTGACACATCTTTAAACAAAAGCATTTCTTTTATTTTTGAAGAAGCTCCATTATAAAACCCCGTTTCTTCTGTATATTTTGAGGGATTTCGGAATGTTCCGAATAAAATATCAAACAACGGAATGTCAGAATAATTATAGGCGTGTATTCCTTTGGAATGGTGTACAGAATGGCTTTCCGGACGCTGAACAATATAACCCAGCCACACAGGTGTTTTGATATTAGCGTGCTGAAAAATACTAAAAAAAGTTGTAACAAGCAGAATAATGGTAATTGACTGCGGAGGAACCCCTGCAATAAAAGAAAAACAAATAGTGCTTAACAGAATCCATCCGGTCATATCCAACGGACTGAAATAAAAAGCACCATAGGTATCCAACCGTTCTGCACTGTGATGCATCTGATGAAAAACTCTCCATAACCTGTTACTTTTGTGCATCGTTCTGTGCCATATATACATTCCGAACTCATAAAGCATTATTCCAGCAAATCCCGCTATCAAAACATTGCTATTGCTCAGGTCAAACAACTGTGAAGTAGGAAGCCATTTGTCATACCACAAAGGCAGATAGGTAGAAAGGAAAAAAAAGAAAAAGAACCAAATGATTCCCTTTATTTTCCAGTATTTGATATTCGGGAGTTTTCGAGCAGGGAAAACAGCTTCCCATACAATAAGGACTGCATACAAACCCAGGATATACAATGAAACCGGGTCTAATAAAATTTCTAATGGATTAGGCATAATGTTTTATTTTAAAATTTGATATGCAAAACTATATCTGTTTTAAAATAGAATCTAATTTTTTGACTTGACCTATGTTAGGAATTTAGTTTCTTCCTAATCCTGCTTAAGCTTTCGGGATGAATTCCCAAATATTTGGCTATTTTATTAACCGGTATCTGTGAAATGTATTGCGGGTGCGTCCGGAACATTTCGGCATAGCGTTCTTCAGCTGTTTTAGATAAAAAGTCTTTTTCTCTTTTTGCTTTTTTTACATATGCTTGTTCTATCAATATTCTCCCAAACTTATTGGCATTAAGAGAACTAGTGTAGGCAATTTGTAAATCTTGGTAGAAAATTACTTCGGCTTCACAATCTGTCAACGCCTTCATCTGAACATCCGAAGACTGTTGAGTAAGAAAGGAAGTTAAAGAAGTAAACATTTCATTTTCAAAGAAAAAATCAATCACTTTTTCTGTTACATAGCTTTTTATGGTCATCTCTACAATTCCGACATTTAGAAAATATACAGCATCTTCAATTTGCCCGTATTTTGTAATACATTCGCCTTTCTTGAAATTAATCTTTCTGACCGGGTATGGCAAATTGTCCGGACTATTGATAATTTCATTCAGAATTGAACCGTAGAAATCCCTAAACATCATTTTATCGGTTGTTTTTTTGATGGCCTTGCGCTATTTATAACCTGTATTTGGGCTTGTGCCCTATGATTTGTCTTTCCCTGAACTTTCATGATTGTTAATCGTCAAACAGAAGACAAACTTTGACTTTAACACAAACTTATCAAAGTTAATAAATTATACTTTAAAATAAAATTGTAGTTTAGTGTGTTTAAACCATGTGATGCAAGATCATTTTTCACATATCCAGAATAAATTGGAGCAGTTCATCAAACGGTATTATATCAATGAACTTCTCAAAGGCGCAATTTTGTTTTTTGCGATCGGTTTGCTCTATTTTCTCTTCACGCTTTTGGTGGAGTATGCGTTTTGGCTCAATCCGATGGCAAGAACGGTGCTTTTTTGGCTTTTTATCGGTGTCGAATTGGCACTTTTTGTCAAATTCATCGCCATTCCCGTGGCCAAACTGCTCAAATTTCAAAAAGGCATCAATTATGAGGAAGCTTCAAAAATCATCGGAGCACATTTTCACGAAGTGAACGACAAGCTCCTCAACGTATTGCAGCTCAAAAAAGCGTCCGTCCAATCAGAATTGCTATTGGCGAGCATTGAGCAGAAATCCGCCGAACTGCGCCCCATTCCCTTCAGGCTGGCAGTTAACTTTAAGCATAACGCAAAATACCTAAAATATGCAGCCATTCCGGTTGCCGTTTTGTTGGTTGCATACGTTTCCGGTCACTTCAATCTGTTCAGTGAAAGCTATGAACGCGTATTAAATTACAAAACAGCTTATGAGCCACCTGCGCCGTTCCGGTTTTATGTTTTAAACGATAAGCTGCAGACCATTGAAAACAAGGATTTTAAACTACTCGTCAAAACTTCGGGAAAGGTGATTCCGGAAAACGTGCAGATTCTTTTTGAGAGTGAAACGCATTTTATGCGGCAAACAGCACCGGGACAATTTGAGTTTGATTTTGAAAGGCCAAAACACCCCACAGATTTTCATTTTGAAGCCAATGGCGTCAGATCCAAAAATTACGAACTTGAAATTATCAACGCACCGGCATTGGTCAATTTTGAAATGTTACTGGACTATCCCGCACACACCAAAAAGCAAGATGAGACCATCAAAAGCACAGGTAACGCCACTGTCCCCGAAGGCACAACCATTATCTGGAAAGCCCACACCCGCACAACCGACCGCGTTTCCATTTATGCAAAAGACACGCTTCATTTTTCAAATTCCGGCGATAACCTTTTTGAGGCCTCCAAGAGGCTTTTCCATAATTTCGATTATAGCATTTCCACCAGTAACGCTCAACTTCCAGATTATGAGAACCTTGCATTTTCTATCAACATAGTTAAGGATGCATATCCCGAGCTGAACCTTAAGGCCGAAAAAGATTCCATTGACGGACAAACGCTATATTTCTACGGACAGGTGAGCGATGATTACGGGTTGACCAAGCTGCAATTGGTGTATTACCCAGTGGGCGATGACCTTTCGGCGCAAGCGCACAACCTGCCCATAACGTCAGGTAATTTTGATGAATTTGTGACTGCTTTCCCCAACCAGCTCAAGCTCAAGGAGGGTGTTGATTATGAACTTTATTTTCAAGTGTTTGACAATGATGCGGTACATAATTTCAAAAGCACCAAAAGCACTGTTTTCAATTACAGGAAATTGACCGCCGCCGAAGAGGAAACCAAACAGCTGAACGAACAGAATGAAACCATCAAGGACATGGGCAAATCTTTTGACAAGCTCAAAGAACAGGAACAACAGCTCAAGGAGTTGTCCAAGACCCAAAAGGAAAAAAACGAACTGAATTTTAACGATAAGAAGAAATTTGAGAATTTCCTGCAACGCCAGAAACAACAGGAAGAAATGATGAAAAACTTCAACAAGCGTTTACAGGACAATCTCGAAAAGTTCCAGCCAGAGAACCAAACCAAGGACGAGTTTAAGGAAGAACTCCAAGAACGCCTCAAAGAAAACGAAGCGCAACTGGAAAAAGACGAAAAATTGCTTGAAGAACTCGAAAAGCTTCGAGATAAACTCCAGAAGGAAGATTTGAGCGACAAACTCGAGCAACTCGCCAAACAGAACAAGAACAAACAAAAAAGCCTTGAACAACTATTGGAACTAACAAAACGCTATTATGTCGCCAAAAAGGCCGAAAAACTCGCAAATGATTTAGAAGAATTGTCAAAAGAACAGGAGGCGCTTTCCAATGAGGCAGAGAAGGACAACACTTCGGAAAAGCAAGAGAATCTCAATCAGAAGTTCGAAGACTTTCAAAAAGAAATGGACGCGCTTCAAAAAGAGAATCAAGCATTAAAAAAACCGATGGATATCCCGCAGGACAAAGAGGCCGAATCCGAGATCAAAAAAGATCAGCAAGAAGCCACAGATAGTCTGGAAGAAAAAGAGAAGAACGAAGGCCAAAACAATGGACAACAAGCCCAAAAGAACGCACAAAGCGCACAGCAAAAACAAAAATCTGCTGCAAAAAAAATGAAACAGATGGGAGCACAGATGCAGATGGCGATGATGTCCGGAAGCGGTGACCAAATGTCTGAAGATGCTGATATGCTTCGACAGATTTTGGACAACCTGTTACTGTTTTCATTTGAACAGGAAAAGCTTATGGGTACTTTTAGAAATATCCAGATCAACAGTAACGATTATGGCAAGAATTTGCGTAAACAGAACAACCTCCGCGAACATTTTGAGCATATTGATGATAGTCTGTTTGCACTTTCGCTGCGTCAACCCAAGATATCCGAAACCATTAACGCCAAGATAACAGATGTTTTTTTTAATATCGATAAATCTTTAAATGAATTGTCTGAAAATCAACTATATAAAGGCGTATCAACCCAACAATATACCATCACGGCAGCCAACGATTTAGCCAATTTCTTAAGTGACGTTCTTGACAATATGGAAGAACAAATGAACCCCGGCTCGGGTCAAGGCCAAGGAAAAGGAAAAGGCCAGGGCCAAGGTCAGGGTAGTGGCATGCAGTTGCCCGACATCATCATGAGCCAAGAACAGCTCAAACAACAAATGGAGCAAGGTCTCCAAAACGGAAAAGATGGCAATGAACCCCAAGATAACCAAGGCAGCAGCAATAGCGGTGGCGAAGGCTCCGATGGCGAAGGCGACAAGTCCAAGGGACAAGACGGGAAAAATGGTAAAGGCAACAAAGACGGAAAAGGTGACAACCAACATAGCGATGGCGACCCGTCGGGCGAGGAACTCAATGGCGAAATTTACGAAATTTACCAGCGCCAGCAGCAGTTGCGTCAAGCACTCGAAGACAGGCTCGGAAATGCCGGCAAGACCGGTGAAGGAAGAATGTTGCTCCAAAAAATGGAAGAGGTAGAAATGGACCTTATCAACAAAGGATTTACCAATCAAACGCTTCAAAAAATGATGGATGTCCAGCACCGATTGCTACGTTTAGAGAATGCCACGTTTCTTCAAGAAGAAGACAACAGGCGAAAATCAGAGACCAATCGCAAGAACCATCCCGGTAGTTCCGTTGACCAGATCGAAAAAGCAAAAGCATACTTTAACACTACCGAAATTTTAAACCGACAAGCATTACCTTTGCGGCACGTTTATAAAAAGAAAGTGCAAGAATATTTTATTAAAACCGATGATTAGTTTTAACTACGAAACCAATTTTGAATTGACAAACCCGTCTGCATTGCAAGCATGGATTACCAAGACCATTGCCGCCGAAGGCTTTAAAGTAGGCGAGATTAATTACATTTTTTGCGATGACGACTATTTGCACAAGCTCAACGTTGAGTTTTTGGACCACGACACGCTCACCGACATCATAAGTTTCGATTACTCGGTAGGAAAAGAACTACACGGGGATATTTTCATCTCGGTTGAGCGCGTAGCCGATAACGCCGCCGATTTCAACACCACCTTTCAAGACGAGTTGCACCGCGTTATCATTCACGGCGTACTGCATTACTGCGGTTACAAAGACAAAACCGAAGCAGACGAACAGCAAATGCGCAACAAAGAGAATCAATACCTAGCCCAAAGGGATTGATATATAATAAATTAACCCTATATTTGCAGCCCTTTTTTTTTAAGGGATTTTATAATGTTCCACGTGGAACGTCAATGAACAATGAAAATTTCGAAACGCGTATATCGTCGTTTGGCGACCGATTGCCAAAAAGAGAACACCCAACAGATGTTCAAGGTTTGCAATCATTTGAGGTTTTATAATGAATTAAAGTTCCACGTGGAACACAATATTAAATAACAATTAAAAAAGCCCTTGTCATTCCGAGCTTGTCGAGGAATAAGAGGATTTTGGAGGCATTTTATGTTTAACACTTATGATGTTATAGTAGTGGGCGCAGGACACGCAGGAAGCGAGGCTGCCGCTGCTGCCGCCAATATGGGCAGCAAAACGCTTCTTGTTACCATGAATTTACAGAACATAGCACAAATGTCCTGCAATCCCGCCATGGGTGGTATTGCCAAAGGGCAGATAGTGCGCGAGATTGATGCTCTTGGCGGTTACAGCGGTATTGTGAGTGACACTTCGGCAATTCAGTTTAAGATGCTCAACAAATCAAAAGGCCCCGCCATGTGGAGTCCGCGCGTTCAAAGTGACCGTATGAGGTTTGCCGAAGAATGGCGCTTGATGCTCGAACAAACGCCCAATCTTGATTTTTTTCAGGACATGGTGAAGGGATTGCTTGTCAAAAACAACAAGATTGAAGGCGTTGTCACTGCGTTGGGCATCGAAATAAAAGCCAAAGCTGTCGTACTCACCAACGGTACGTTTTTAAATGGTTTGATTCATATTGGCGATAAAAATTTTGGCGGCGGTCGTGCCGGCGAAAAGGCCGCAACAGGCATTACCGAGCAATTGATTCAACTTGGATTTGATGCCGGCAGGATGAAAACAGGAACACCGCCAAGAGTGGATGGCCGATCGCTGGATTATTCAAAAATGATACCACAGCCCGGAGACGACGTACCCGAAAAATTCTCGTTTTCTGATATCACAAAACCATTGACGCGGCAAATGGATTGCCACATGGCCTATACAAGTCCTGAAGTTCACGATTTGCTCCGCGAAGGCTTTGACCGTTCGCCCATGTTCAACGGGCGCATCAAAAGTACTGGGCCGCGTTATTGCCCGTCAATTGAAGATAAAATCAACCGTTTTGCAGACAAGGACCGCCATCAATTGTTTGTCGAACCCGAAGGTTGGAACACCGTTGAGGTGTATGTGAATGGTTTTTCAACATCGTTACCGGAGGATGTTCAGTTTAAAGCACTGCGCTCCGTGGAAGGATTTGAAAACGTTAAATTTTTTCGTCCCGGTTACGCCATCGAATACGATTATTTTCCGCCCACGCAATTAAAACACACGCTCGAAACCAAATTGGTTGAAGGTTTATATTTCGCGGGGCAAATTAACGGCACCACCGGTTATGAAGAAGCCGCATCGCAAGGCTTAATGGCAGGCATCAATGCGGCATTAAAAGTGCAGGAACGCGATGAATTTATTTTAAAACGCAGCGAAGCCTATATAGGCGTTTTGGTTGACGATTTGATCACCAAAGGCACCGAAGAGCCTTACAGAATGTTTACCTCTCGTGCAGAATATAGAACGTTATTGCGCCAAGACAATGCCGATTTAAGGCTCACGCCAAAAGGTTTTGAACTCGGTTTGGCAAGCGAAAAGCGTTTGCGGCGCATGGAAGAAAAGCAGGCAAAAGCCGAAGCCTTTGTCAATTTTTTTAAGGAAACCAGCGTTACGCCAGATGTCATAAACCCAATCCTTAACGATAACGAATCGGTTGAAGTGAACCAAGCTGGAAAGCTGTTTAAAATATTTGCCCGACCGAATATCGATATGTCCGATATGCGGAAAATCGCGTCGGTTGAAGCTTATATCAACACACATGATTTAGATAAGGAAATCATCGAACAGGCGGAAATTCAGGTCAAATATTCCGGATATATCGACAAGGAAAAAAACAACGCCGACAAGCTGAACCGTTTGGAAAACATTAAAATTCCTGATAACTTTGATTATTCACAAATCAAATCGATGAGCTTTGAAGGGCGTGAAAAGTTAAGTAAAATACGCCCGAAAACCATATCCCAGGCATCTCGTGTAAGCGGTGTGTCGCCAAGCGATATTTCGGTGCTGTTGGTATATATGGGCAGGTAGATCCCTCTCCGGTTCATCAAATGGAGTGGGGATTATCAACGGATCTCAATTGATGTTCCACGTGGAACAAAACCTTGTTTCGTGGTTTAAAGGCAGCCATTGGGACAACCAGGGGAAGCGGGCAAAAAAGGAGTATATACGTTCTGTTATTCAGAATCTCGCCGAAGCTCAAACAAGCTCAGCTTGACAAAAGTATATGTTGTGAATTTTGCCATTCCGATGACGGGAGGAAACTCCAAAACCTTGGTGGCTTTGTGAGAGGCCAAAACAAACCGAAAAAAAAATACGTTACAATCCCTCGATAATAACAAACAAATAGTGACCAAAGAATATATAAAAGTTAAAGATTATTCCGTTTCGGGCGAAACCTTTGCACTAATGCACCACCACGATTTGGATATGCTGCAAACCACACCGCAACCGACATTGGACAAACTTCCCGAATATTACAAAAGCGACGATTACATTTCGCACACAGCAAGCAGACGCAACCTGTTTGAAAAAGCCTATCATTTTGTAAAAGGATTTGCTTTAAAACGAAAACTTAAATTGGTCAACCGGTTTTCCGCAGGACAAAAAATTATATTGGATTTCGGTTGTGGCACAGGCGATTTTTTACAAACCGCTCAACGCGACGGTTGGCAAATTTCAGGTATCGAACCCAACGAAAGCGCAAGAACTATTGCCAACGCCAAAACCGACAACGCGGTAAAACCTGCCGAATCGCTGTTTGAACTAACACCGCAAAGTTTTGATGTCGTCACGCTTTGGCATGTCCTTGAACACTTGCCGGATTTAGAAGCACACATTTGCCAATTTAAAAAGCTGCTCAAACCCGACGGAACGTTGATCGTTGCCGTTCCCAATTATAAAAGCTATGACGCGCAGCATTACAAAAAATTTTGGGCAGCTTATGACGCACCAAGGCATTTGTGGCATTTTTCCAAAACCTCTATTTTGAAACTGATGGCCAAACACGATATGGATGTTGTTGAAACGCTTCCAATGACATTTGATGCTTATTACGTTTCGCTGCTCTCGGAAAAATACAAAACCGGAACAATGCATCCTTTGAGGTCATTTTGGGTGGCGTGGAAGTCCAATCTCAAAGCAAAACGTTCTGGCGAGTATTCATCGCTTATTTACGTGATCAAAAACAGGTAAAAATCAATTTAAGACACTTTAAGAGGTTTTTTCAATACGGCTCGGTGTAAGAGGCGAAATATTTATGATACGGGCTTAAAAGCGTGTTTTTGAAAGCCAATTTCCATAAGTGTTTTTTATAACGAATCAACAATCGATTAATTTTATTTATAAGTAGGGGCCGGATTAAAATTTACCCAATAATTTGCATATGTTTCATTTTGGTCGCAACGTCGTTATCTTTTTTGAGATAGCACGCAGCCAACTTAAAAAAACAGGCCTTGTGCAGTCCGTGAACTATAATTTTCATGGGTATCCGATGAATATGTATTTTGCTCCAATAAGGCCACAAACATGCTCACATTATAAATTTAAACCAGCTCTTAAAAAGAAAGTGTTTTTCTGCAATACTTTTCTACATTTGCAAAAATTTTAATGTTTCTAAAAGAATGAAAAAATCACTATTGATTGTTTTGGGATGTTTGACATTTGCATCGTGCCAAAAGGAAATGAAAACCGGTTATGTTGACAACAACAAGCTTATCAACGAATATCAAAAGAAAAAAGACATTGAGGCATCGGTAAAATCAAAAATTGAAGCCTTTGACAGGCGAGTTGACAGTATTGGCAAAGCATTCCAGGCCGAGGCTCAAGACTTTCAGCTAAAAGCATCCGGGATGTCACAAAAAGCCGCACAGGAACAATACCAGTTGCTTGGCCAAAAGCAGCAGCGCCTACAACAGCAGTTCCAAATGGAAGAGCAAACCATACAAAGGGAGAGCCAAACCAAAATTGACACCTTGATAAAAGAAGTAAGAAACTTCATTAAGGATTATGGCAAAAAGAACGGCTATACCTATATTTTGGGCAGCAATGAAGCCGGAAGTGTACTTTATGGAGAAGAAAGTAAAGACCTAACCGATGAAATCCTTGGTGAACTGAACAAGGCTTATAAAAAATAATTTTCCCAAAACTTTTCCAAAGTTGGCCAACTTTGGAAAAGTTTTTTCTTGCCCTTCAACTCCCTTCTTTTAGGTAAATCTGCCGTGTCAGCTTGATGGAAAGATCCGTAAAGATAATCTTGGAATTGCCATTTCGCTCTATTTCATAAATGGCACTTTGCAATTCTTCACAAATCTGTAAGATATTGTCTCCATGCACATAAGGCGCAAAATTTTCGAGTTTAAAGTTTTCTGTTTTTGGAGCAACATAAACTAATTGTGGGACTTCATAATTTAACAACATAGCCTGCCTAAAAAAATCGAGGCAAAAAAGCAAAAATTTTTTTTGGGTTTCCCTACCTGTTTTGGCCATCTCTTCGCTCCATTTGAGAAGGTTGTGGATAGCGCTTTTATCTCTTTGCGCTTTAAATGCACCCCGCATCAATGAAACAAACCATGCTTCAAACTCCAAGTCTTCGGAGTCTCGGTACACGAGGTCACAAGCTTTGTTATAATTGCCATCGGACTGATGGGCTATTGTTGTTGCGGTCGGCTCGTCCAAATCGAAATTTTTAATAAGCGCATCGCGTATGACCGATTCTGCCAACCTCGGAAAATGCAACACTTGGCATCTGGAACGAATGGTGTTGATTATTTGTCCTTCGTCTTCGGCTATCAGGATAAAAACAGTCTTGTTGGGCGGTTCTTCTATCAATTTCAGAAGCTTGTTGGAGGCAGCAATGTTCATTTTCTCGGCCATCCAGATGATCATCACTTTATACCCGCCCTCATAGGATTTCAGGGATAAGGCTTTTACTATATCTTGTGCCTCATCAACACCTATTTGCCCTTGCTTGTTCTCTATGTCAAGCAATTTGTACCAATCAAACAGATTGCCGTAAGGTTGCTCGGCAAGCAGTTGCCGCCATTCTGCCATAAAATGGTTAGAAACCGGATGGCTTTTTACCTTGTCGGTTGCGGCCACAGGAAAGGCAAAGTGAAGGTCGGGATGACTAAAGTTTTTGAATTTCAGGTTGCAGCTTTCGTTTCCGCCTTCGTTTTCCTTGTTTTTATTACGGCACAGTATGTACCGGGCATAGGCTATGGCCATGGGCAATGTGCCACAACCTTCGGGCCCAACAAACAATTGTGCATGCGAAATCCGACCGTTGTCCGCGCTTTTGACGAGGTGGCTCTTGAGGTGTTCTTGTCCTAAAATTTCTGAAAACAGCATGGACAAAGATACTTTTTTATTAAGATATGCCAATTGTTGAAATTCGCTTTTTGTCATGGTCCTTATTTGGTTAAATTTGCAGTGCAACATTTAAAGATATTCTCGATGAAAACCATAAACGACTTCAATTTCAAAAACGAAAAAGCTTTAATACGCGTTGACTTTAACGTACCACTCAACGATCATTTTCAAGTAACCGATACCACGCGTATTGCTGCTGCAAAACCAACAATCGATAAAATATTGGGCGATGGTGGAAGCTGTATTTTGATGTCACATTTGGGGCGGCCCAAAGGAAAACAGGACGAATTTTCATTGCGGCACATCGTAAAATCGGTTGAAAAGGTAATGGGACGCAGCGTTGCTTTTGCAGATGATTGCGTGGGAGCAACAGCAGAAAAGGCAGCAAATGATTTACAACCGGGACAAATATTGCTATTGGAAAATTTGCGGTTTTACAAAGAAGAAGAAGCGGGTGATGTCAATTTTGCAAAGCAATTGTCTGCACATGGCGACATTTATGTAAACGACGCTTTTGGAACAGCACACCGTGCACACGCATCTACAACCATTGTGGCACAGTTTTTCCCAAATAAAAAATGTTTTGGCGCTTTAATGGCACAAGAAATAGACAGTATCGACAAAGTGATGAAAACGGGCGAAAAACCCGTCTTGGCAGTACTTGGCGGTGCAAAAGTATCTTCAAAAATCACGATTATCGAGAACATTCTTGATAAAGTTGACCATTTGATTATCGGTGGCGGTATGACATTTACCTTTGTCAAAGCCCAGGGCGGTAAGGTAGGCAATTCAATTTGTGAAGATGACAAAATAGATTTGGCATTGGACATTTTAAAACAAGCGGAGGCCAAAGGCGTTCAAGTACATTTACCTGTAGATGTAGTTGCTGCAGACGCATTCAGCAATACCGCCAACACACAGGTTGCAGCAGTAACGGCAATTCCCGACGGCTGGCAAGGATTGGATGCGGGTCCAAAATCCTTGCAAATGTTCCACGATGTTGTTATGAAATGCAAAACCATTTTATGGAACGGCCCGTTGGGTGTTTTTGAAATGGAAACCTTTGCAAAAGGCACAATAGCACTGGGCAATTCCATAGCCGAAGCAACCAAAAACGGAGCGTTTTCATTGGTCGGCGGCGGCGATTCTGTTGCAGCGGTAAAGCAGTTTGGGTTTGAAGACAAAGTGAGCTATGTAAGTACTGGTGGTGGCGCAATGCTTGAAAGCCTTGAAGGACAGACCTTACCGGGAATAGCGGCCATTCTAAACGACTAAAATCATCGACGAAACACACAAAATTGCCGATAAAAAACATTTTATAATGTTAAAATCTTGTAATATATAAACAATTTGAATATTATTGTAAGATTTTAGCACTTATAGCGTTTGTGTATTTATAATTAATAGCCGATGAACCTACGACCCATAACCCTAACGATGAGTCTTTTTTTGGCATGTAATCTTGGCATGGCCCAATCAGAGTCGGGTTTGACACAGGACAATAGCCCCGACCTTGCAACCATTGACCCCGTTATCCAAGCTTCCGAGACAGGAAGCGCTACGACTTTGACCACCAAAGACAGTATCAAGCAAAAAGTTTTTCTTGACAACCAACAAGCATCCATATATGATGAAAAGTGGCTTGAGGAGCTATACAGCAACACCCTTTATGACACCATTTACGAATCCATATTGGACATAAAGTTTGACGAAGTCGATTTTCCGGAGCTCCCTACGGACACCCTGAAAAAGCGACTCGAAAAAATGGGCTCCAAGACGCCCTTCAATATTGAGTATAATCCAGGACTTGAGAGCGTTATCAAATCGTATTTGAAAAACCGAAGAACCACATTGCAAAAGTTGATGGCATTGAGCGAATACTATTTCCCATTGTTTGAGAAAGAACTCGACAACATGGATGTACCGCTTGAAATCAAATATTTGGCAATCGTAGAATCCGCCTTAAAACCAAGAGCCAAATCACGCGTTGGCGCCACAGGCCTTTGGCAGTTTATGTACCCGACGGGGAAAATGTACGGTCTCAACGTCACCAGTTATGTTGACGACAGGTGCGACCCCATAAAATCGACCATTGCAGCCAGCAAATACCTTGCAAAGTTGTACGAAATTTTTGGAGATTGGGACTTGGCCCTTGCGGCCTATAATTCCGGTCCGGGCAACGTCAGTAAAGCCATTCGGCGCTCGGGAGGATACCAGAATTACTGGAACCTCCGTCCGCATTTGCCTCGTGAAACAGCCGGTTACCTTCCAGCATTTTTGGCAACTATGTACATTTTTGAATATGCCGAAGCCCATGGATTCAAGAAAGCGGCTTCTGGATACCGCTATATGGAAACCGATACCATCCACGTAAAACAAACCATCAGTCTCGACCAAGTGTCTGAACTAATGGACATTCCAATTGAAGAATTGCAATTTCTTAACCCTGCCTACAAGCTAGACATCATCCCATATGTTGAGGAAGAAAATTACACATTGCGATTGCCCAGACATGCCGTTGGTAAATTTGTCACAAACGAAAAAGAAATTTACGCACACGTACAAGCAGAGCTTGATAAGCGCGAAAAGCCACTTCCACAGTTGTTTCAGCAGGACAGCAAGTTGACTTATAAGGTTCGTTCGGGAGATTATTTGGGCAAAATTGCCAGAAATTACGGTGTGCGTTTAAGCGATTTAAAAAAGTGGAACGGATTGAGGAGCAATGATTTGAAAGTAGGACAGCGCCTTGTTATCTATTCCAAAAGTGCAGTAACCACCACAGTTACCAAACCGGCAGCAAGTACCGTGAAGGTGGCTGCTTCGGAGAACCAAAAAACCTATACGGTAAAAAAAGGCGACTCGTTGTGGAGCATTTCACA
Source organism: Bacteroidota bacterium (assembly GCA_029557895.1). Classification (GTDB taxonomy): domain Bacteria; phylum Bacteroidota; class Bacteroidia; order Flavobacteriales; family Flavobacteriaceae; genus JBPOFM01. The sequence goes on from JAKQHT010000023.1 coordinate 122,438, forward strand.
AAAATTTTCCGGAGTTTCTGTTGACGATATTAAAGAATGGAACGATATTAGTGGTAACAATTTAAAAGTAGGAACCACCCTAAAAATATCTAAATGAAACGTTTTCCGCTAATTGCCATTTTTTCGCTCTTAACTTTGATAAATTGTGATGAAAGACCCAACCAAAAACTGATACCACAGTCCTCGGGCAACATCAATACACTGTTGGTCGTAATTGACAATTTGCTTTGGGACGATTCAGTAGGAGAAGGCATTCGCGAAGCGTTTGCCGCTCCCGTACAAGGACTTACCAACGAAGAACCGATTTTTTCAATCAGCCAGATGCCCACTTCGGTTTTTTCGGGTTTTGCCACAAAAAACCGGATTGTTCTGAAGATCGATAAAGGCAGTCCTGCCGGAGTTGCATTTCACAAAGACGCTTTGGCAATACCACAGACCATGGTAGTAATTTCCGGGAACACAAATCAAGAAATCATCGACCAGATAGAAGCCAATGCCGATACAATCATAGCAACTTTCAAAAAAGAAGAAATCAAGGAAAAACAAAGGCGCATCAAGCTTTCACTACACGACACAAAAGCCATACAGGAACAATTGGGCATCAACATTGATTTCCCGACCGTATATCGGATAGCAACCCACAGCGACAACTTTTTTTGGATCAGAAAGGACATCATTACGGGCAATATGGATTTTATGATTTACCAAGTACCCTTGGACAAGATCCGCAATACAGACAGCACATTGGTGGGGGATATCATCAAAATGCGCGATTCCATAGGTAAAGCACACATACAGAGCTCTACCGAAGGTGCTTATATGATTACGGAAGAAGCCTTTGCGCCCTATGTGTTCCAAACGACCATAGACAATAAACCGACCATCGAGACCAAAGGCATCTGGGACATGAAAAACGCATTTATGTCCGGGCCGTTCATCAATTATGCCATTGAAGACAAGGCAAACAACCGATACCTGGTGCTCGAAGGCTATGTGTTTGCACCCTCTATTGAAAAGCGCGACTACGTTTTTGAACTTGAAGCAATATTAAGATCTGTAAAGTTTAAATAAAACAAAAGGCCAACTGGAAAGCCGGCCTTTTGCTGATAAAAATGCGTTAGCGGTCAGCTAATAACCGACACAAAAGTTATGACAGACAGAAAATATTTAAACCAATTAAGAACACCGACAAAAGACAATCCGCTTAGAATTTTAATGAGTGCTTGTTTGTCGGGAATTACTTGCGGTTATGACAGTACTGCCAATGGCGAATACCCTACTGCTTTAAAAATTTTACAGTATGACACGGCTAAAGTCGTGAAGTTTTGTCCCGAAGAGTTTTCCTACGGAACGCCAAGAGAAATGAGCGACATTCACGGTGGTACGGGATTTGACGTTTTGGAAGGCAAGGCAAAAGTGTTATCAGAAAGTGGGAAAGATTGGACAGAAGGAATAATTAAAGCCTCTGAAAAAATGCTTGAAATTGCTAAAAAAGAAAACATTGAAATTGCCGTATTAATGGACATAAGTGCTGCTTGTGGCAGTCAGGTAATTTATGATGGCAATAGATTTTCCGAAAATAAAGTGTATCAAATTGGCGCAGGTGTGGCTGCCGCACAATTAATAAGAAACGGATTTAAGGTGATAAGTCAAAGAGATTATGCGTCACTTGAAATTTTGTATTCAAAACTTAACCCTACACATCTAATTGACAAAACCAAAATTGACCACCACGAAATTGCGTGGTACAAAGAATATTTTAATATGGACTAACATAAACTAAAAGAACTATGAATAAACAGACAAATTATTTTTTTCTATCAGGTTTTTTCTTTGTGGTATTAATTATAATGGAATTTACCGACATCTATGAACCGCCCATATGGTTTAAGGTATTTCTAATAATTTTATGCGTTGCTTTTTTAATTAGCGGATTTGCAAATAGGACAAAGGACAATAACAAGGAATGAGAATAAAAATAGCCGAACCGCTAACAAGGTATTGCCGCAATGGGGGGGGGGGTGAAGTGCTTCTATGAAACTTTTGTGGGTAAACGAACATTGCTGCATCTATTGAACATTAGTGCTAAAAATCCCCCACTGCGGCAATACCCAAAACGGTAAAACCCAAAAGTCTTATTCTTTTTTATCTGAAGTATCCTTTTTTTCTGAATCGTCCTTGCTGGCGTCCTTAAATTCCTTGATCCCGCTTCCAAGTCCTCGCATTAATTCAGGGATTTTTTTTCCGCCGAACAATAACAGAACCGCGAGCGCAATCAATACCCAAGAACCGGGTCCAATAGCCAATACAATGCTTGCTCCGCTCATAACATTAAAATTTTGGACAAAGTTAGTAATTAAACTTCAATTGAAGCGTTAAAAATCAAATTTTAGATGAATGCAATCACCTCTTGGATGAATTTTGGTTAAATTTGTCATCATTATGGCCGATAACAAAAAAGAAAAGAAATTTACAAGGAAGCTCCTCAACAAATACCGGTTGGTAGTTCTCAACGAAGACACATTTGAGGAACGTTTTGCCATGAAGCTCACGAGACTCAATGTGTTCGTTATCGTGTCGCTTACCACCATTGTTCTCGTGGCCGGAACCACCATCTTGATTGCCTTTACGCCGCTGCGCGAATTTATCCCCGGCTATTCATCGGCAACACTAAAGAAAAAAGCAACCGAACTGCACTTCAAGACCGATTCGCTCCAACAAGTAATTGACCTCAATGAAAAATATTTTGCATCAATAAGGCGCGTACTCACGGGAGATGTGAAAACCGTGGAATTTAATCGGGATTCGGTCATCGAAGCGGCCAAAGCAGATAGGGAAGCACTTGTACTTGCTGCTACGAAGGAAGACTCACTATTGCGCGAAAAGGTCGATAAGGAAGACAAGTATAATCTATTTGAATCGGCTATTTCCGAATCAAGTTTTGTACTGTTTCCGCCCGTTAACGGAACCATTTCCGAACCCTATGACATAAAGTCCAAACATTTTGCGGTCGATGTTGTGGTTGCAAAAAACACACCGGTAAAGGCCACCGCCGATGGCACGGTCATCTTTGCCGAATGGACCGCCGAAACGGGCTATGTGGTCATCATTGAGCACAGCCAAGAATTGATATCGGTGTATAAGCACAACGAATCCTTGACCAAACAGCAGGGCGATTTGGTAAAAGCAGGTGAGGTCATTGCCATGGCCGGAAATTCCGGCGAATATACAACCGGGCCGCATCTGCATTTTGAGCTGTGGAGCAAGGGCTATCCGGTTAACCCTACCAATTTTATTGATTTCAAATAATGGTGTCCATAAAATCAATTTTGGCAAAGCCATTTGCATTGGCTGTCAGAAGAGCCATCAAAAAATGGGCAAACACTCCCATTGCGACCCAAGACAAGGTTTTCAAGAGCTTGATTTCCAGTGCTCGCGACACAGAGTTTGGCAAAGATCACGATTTCCAAAACATTACCTCGTACGAAGATTTCGTGAAACGCGTCCCCATCAGGGATTATGAAGCCTTACGACCATATATCGAAAAAACCGTTGCCGGACAACCAGACATACTCTGGAAGGGCAAACCCATTTATTTTGCCAAAACCTCCGGTACTACGTCGGGGTCAAAATACATCCCCATCACCAAAGAAAGCATGCCAAATCATATTGAAGCTGCCCGTAATGCAATCCTGATGTACATTGCAGAAACAGGCAGGGTGCACTTTGTCAACGGCAAGATGATTTTTTTGCAAGGCAGCCCAATTTTGGAGGAAAAAAACGGCATCCAGTTTGGAAGGCTATCGGGCATCGTGGCGCATTACGTGCCTAAATATCTTCAAAAAAACAGAATGCCCACTTGGGCAACCAACTGCATCGATGACTGGGAAACAAAAGTGGATGCGATCGTGGAAGAAACCTTGCCAGAAAACATGACCGTCATTTCAGGGATTCCTTCGTGGGTGCAGATGTATTTTGAAAAAATCAATCAGAAAACAGGAAAAAAAGTAGGCGAAGTCTTTAAGAATTTTAACCTGTTTATTTTCGGGGGCGTCAATTACGAGCCTTACCGCGCAAAATTTGAAAGTCTTATCGGGCGAAAGGTTGACAGCATCGAACTCTACCCGGCAAGTGAGGGTTTTTTTGCATTCCAGGATGTTCAAAATGAAAAAGGAATGTTACTATTGCTCAATTCGGGCATTTTTTATGAATTTGTGAAGGCCGACACTTTTTTTGATGAAAACCCTCAACGCAGCACCATCAAAGATGTACAGGTTGGTGTCAATTATGTAATGATCATTTCCACCAATGCCGGGCTTTGGGCTTACAATATTGGAGATACGGTGCAATTTACTTCAACCAGACCCTATCGTTTGATTGTTTCGGGCAGAATAAAGCACTTCATTTCAGCATTTGGCGAGCACGTGATTGCCAAAGAGGTGGAACAAGCACTCAACGAGGCGCTTGCCGGCACCGAAACAGGCGTTACTGAATTTACCGTAGCACCTCAAATCAATCCTCCCAGCGGGCTTCCTTACCACGAATGGTTCATCGAATTTGAAAAAGCACCACACAACATTGACCATATCATTGAAAAAATAGAAACTTCGCTACAATCCCAAAACACCTACTATTTTGATTTGATACAAGGGAAAGTGCTACAACAGCTCAAAATCAGACAGGTCAAAAAGAATGGTTTTCAGGACTATATGAAATCCATTGGAAAATTGGGAGGGCAAAACAAAATACCAAGATTGTCCAACGACCGCAAAATAGCCGATGCTTTGGCAACGATGGATTTAATAATTAAATAACCTATATTTGCACGCAAACGACTACTAATGGGCACTATGAAGAAACACGCAAGGACAAGAGCACAAGAGAGCACCAATGCCATTGAGAGGATGTACATTACCATGCGGCATTTGTTCAACCGCGGTTTTTATAAACCCATGGGGATTTCTGGAGAAACCCTAAGAGAATCCCTATTGCTGTTACGTCCGGAAATTTATGGTTCTATAGGCGAAGAAAAAGCCGAGCTCGACGGGTTGCTGTACGTTGTTGACAGGTTGCCATATGGCATCGAAGAGTGTGCTTTTATCAATCTTACCAGTGACGAAGGGTTTGCAAACTCGCATTTTAAGCCCATAGTTCCGCCAAAACGGCGACGCAACTGCTACCGAATAGACGAAGAGCAGATGAACATAGAGATTACCCGTGGACGTTCGGAGATTTATGACATATTGACCCATCTTACATTCATGTTTGTCGAATCGCACAAGATTTGCAAAAAGGTTTTGATCGATGAGCAAGGCAACACCACCCGTGATTGGGTAAAACTCGAAAAAGCGGTCCTCTCCAAAAAAGAGCTCTCGCAAAAGGAACGCGAAATTGCCATTACGCACACCGCCAATATCTTGGGCAGGACATTTAACGAACTGACCGAGGTTTACGGTGCTTTTGCGTTGCCGCACCAGCCCGAGCGTTTGCTGCATTTGGTGTATTGGTTGGGCAAGCTTGCCATAGACGAAGTGGTAAGCAACAAGAAGCGAACGGTAACTTTTAGCCCAGTGTTGCGGGAGCGGTTGGGCCACCATATCCACGGTGAAATTTGGGCAGACACCATCAAAGAAGCTCTGTACAAACATAACCTGCTCGACAGGCCTTTGCATATCATTAGTGCCAACATGCACAGTGTGATGAATACTCTTTTTGCGCCCCAGGCACTCAAATCAGCGATGGCCAACAAACCTATTTTTGAGGTTTATGAAGCATTGAGCCAAAAAGATAATGAAACACTTCGCAATAAAGTAACCAAAGAAGCGTTGCAGAAGGGTATGATTTTCATTCCCAATACCACTGGCACCAACATTGACATTCAAATTTTTGATACGGCCAAAATCGATTTATCAAAAACAGATCTGAAGATTTCCAGAAAACAAAAACCCGAGGAAATGCCCGTACTGTTTGTCATGGATTATGCCTTTGGCGAACAAGCGTATGAAACCATGGATGAGCTCTTAAAACCCACAAAGGTCAGTGGCAAAAAAACCTGTCTCAACGTAGAATCCATTTCCATCATGGGAAAGGCAGGTATTTTAGATGGAGGCAAAGGCGATATCATGATTCCCACTGCCCATATTTTTGAAGGCACTGCAGACAATTATCCTTTTAAAAATGAACTTTCAAAAGACGATTTTGAAAATCAGGATATTCACGTCTGTGAGGGTTCTATGGTTACGGTTTTGGGCACTTCGCTCCAAAACAAGGATATCCTCAAATTTTTCTTCAACTCCACGTGGAACGTTATAGGCCTCGAAATGGAGGGTGCGCACTATCAGAAAGCCATCCAGGCGGCCTCAAAGGTTAGGAACAGTATCAACCCCAACGTAAAAGTCAGGTATGCCTATTATGCCAGCGACAATCCACTGGAGACGGGAAGCACATTGGCATCGGGCGGTTTGGGAACCTCTGGTGTAAAGCCGACATATTTAATTACCAGAAAGATTTTAGAACAAATATTTAATTGAATTTTTTGTCATCATGAGCAAAGATTTACAGAACAAGACTTCTGAAGAAATAGATTTGGGCCAGATTTTTAATGCCATCGGAAAAATGTTTGACCGACTATTCAAATTTATAGGAGGTTTTTTCAAAGTTGTTTTTACACTTTTTATGAGCTTTTTAAAGGTGGTGATAGACAACTTGATAACGGTTGCCATAGTTGTTGGTATTGCATTTGCTGTCGGTTATTTTTTCGAAAAAAACAAGGCGCCCGTTTATGAAGCCAGCATGTTGGTAAAACCGTACTACAATTCAAAGTACCAGTTGATCGCCAATGTGAATTATTACAATTCGTTGCTCGAGGAGAGAAATTTTGAAGTACTGTCCAACGCTTTTGGTATTGCAAAAGAAGATGCTCAAAAAATAAAGAGTTTTGAAGTAGAAAGCGGACCAGAGACCAAAAACGATCTCCTTAAACAGTATGACCTATATCTAAAATCTCTTGACAGTTCCAGAGCATTGAGCATCACTTATGTTGACTTTGTGGAAAACAGGAACATCTATTCCAGCGAGCTATATTTGATAACGGTCAAATCCCTCAAGAAAGATATTTTCAAAAGTCTGGAAAAAGGATTTGATGATATTTTCATCAATGAGCTTTCAATTGCCCAAAAACAAAAAAGGGACAAAACATTTGAAATCAAAAAAACCGCTTTCGAAAGCACCCTATCAAAAATCGACACACTCCAGCAGACCTATTTGAAAATTGTTCAAAAAGAGGCCGATAAGGGCGAAGCGTTTGTAAACGTGCAAGGGCTTTTGCCGCTACAACAGGAAAGGTCTAAAACCCATGAGTACGAGCTTTTCCAATACGAGATTCGCATACGAGACTCCATTCGGGAAATTGAACAGTTGAAAGCAGATGAAGATATCTATTATGACATCCTTTCCGGATTCCCGAAAGTAGGCAAGGTAGATTCTTCATTGTTATCTCGTTATTATGTGCTTTTCCCCATAATTGCATTTATATTGTTGTGTATTGGCTACATGACCATCAAGCTGTATAAATTTATCAAAAACTATGAAAGCTAACACCCCTATCCTTATCACTGGCGGTTCAGGGTTCATAGGTTCGCATGTGGCCAGACTGTTTGTGGAGCGCTATCCGGATTATGGGATATTCAACTTGGATGCCTTGACCTATGCGGGCAATCTGGAAAACCTAAAGGACATAGAAGATCGGCCCAACTACACTTTTATCAAAGGCGACATAACGGATGAAATATTCATAAACGACCTATTTGAAAAGCATCGGTTTGAGGGCGTCATCCATTTGGCAGCAGAATCGCATGTAGATAGATCCATCACCGACCCGTTGGCGTTCGTAAAGACAAATGTTATTGGCACCATGGTGCTTTTGAACGCATTCAAAAACATCTGGCACCATGATTTTTCGGGCAAACGCTTTTATCACATCAGCACCGATGAGGTTTATGGTACTTTGGGCAACACGGGATTGTTCACCGAAACCACGCCTTACGACCCAAATTCACCCTATTCAGCATCAAAAGCAAGTTCTGACCATTTTGTAAGGGCTTACGGAGAAACGTACGGGTTGCCATATATCATTACCAATTGCTCCAATAATTACGGTCCCAATCAATTTCCCGAAAAACTGATTCCGCTGTTCATCAACAACATTATCCATCAAAAACCATTGCCCGTCTATGGCGATGGTAATTATACCCGCGATTGGCTCTATGTGTTGGACCATGCACGGGCCATTGACGTTGCTTACCACAGAGGCAAAAACGGTGAAACGTACAACATCGGTGGCTTTAACGAGTGGAAAAACATTGACCTCGTGAAGTTGCTTTGCAAGTTGATGGATGAAGCCTTGGGCAGATCCAAAGGCACTTCAGAACGATTGATTACTTTTGTAAAGGACCGTCCGGGCCACGATTTGCGGTACGCCATAGATGCCACAAAAATAAAAGCCGAACTCGGGTGGGAACCATCGCTGGTGTTTGAAGAAGGGTTAAAAAATACCATCAAATGGTATTTGGAAAACCAACAATGGTTGGACCATGTGACAAGTGGCGAGTATCAAAATTATTATCAAGAGCAATATCAGACCCGATGAAAGGAATCATTTTAGCCGGGGGATCCGGTACCAGATTGCACCCATTGACACTTTCAGTGAGCAAGCAATTGATGCCCATATACGACAAGCCCATGATCTATTACCCGCTTTCAACCTTGATGTATGCCGGTATTAAGGAAATCTTGATTATTTCTACGCCTAAAGACCTACCTCTTTTTAAAGACCTGCTTGGCGATGGTAAAAAAATTGGCTGTAGGTTTGAATACGAAGTACAGGAAGCACCAAACGGTTTGGCGGAAGCGTTCATAATTGGTGAAAATTTTATTGGAAAAGACAAAGTCGCACTGATATTGGGCGACAATATCTTTTACGGGACCGGTCTTTCAAAATTGCTTCAGGCAAACAATGACCCCGATGGCGGCATCATCTATGCTTATAGGGTGCATGACCCGGAGCGCTATGGCGTTGTGGAATTTGATACGAGCGGACAAGCAGTGTCAATTGAAGAGAAACCAACTTCTCCCAAGTCCAATTTTGCCGTACCGGGTATTTATTTTTATGATAATGATGTTGTTTCTATTGCAAAAAGCATCAAGCCGAGCCATAGAGGGGAGTTGGAAATTACAGACATAAACAAAGAATACCTAAAACGAGGAAAGCTCAGCGTGAGTATTTTAGATCGGGGGACGGCATGGCTCGACACGGGCACTTTTCAGTCTTTGATGCAGGCCTCACAATTTGTTGAGGTCATAGAAGAACGCCAAGGACTGAAAATAGGATCAATAGAGGGCGCAGCCTATGAAATGGGTTATATTGACGATGAACAATTCAAAAAGTTGGCAGAACCCTTGATGAAAAGCGGTTACGGAAAAAATCTCCTTGGCTTATTGAACCACAAACGATGATTGCAAAAGAAACGAACTTACAAGGGTGTTTTATCCTCGAACCTCAAGTTTTTGAAGATGCAAGAGGCTATTTTTTGGAAAGTTTTAATCAAAAGAAGTTCTGTGAACTTATTGGCGATCAGGTAAATTTTGTTCAGGACAACGAGTCACTGTCGTCAAAAGGCGTATTGCGGGGCTTGCATTTCCAAAAAGGGCAATACGCACAGGCTAAATTGGTGAGAGTAATCAAAGGCGCCGTTATGGATGTGGTGGTGGACGTCAGACCCGATTCTACAACTTTTGGACAAACATTATCCATTGAGCTTTCAGAACACAACAAGAAGCAACTATTCATCCCTCGCGGATTTGCCCATGGCTTTATCGTCTTAACAGACCAAGCCATATTTTCCTATAAGTGTGATAATTACTACAATAAAGCATCTGAAGGCGGTATTATTTATAATGATAAAAACCTGAATATCGATTGGAAACTATCCCCGGAAACGTTTATCATATCAGAAAAGGACAAAATACTGCCTAACTTTGACAGCATTGAGCTATGAAAAAGAGAATTGTGGTAACCGGCGCCAACGGACAGCTCGGAAAGACCATCAAAGACATTTTTTGTTTAAACGCAGAGGAACTCGAATGTGTTTTTGTTGGCCGGACCGAACTTGATGTGGCCAATAAAGACAAGGTCTGCCAATTTTTCAACAACCACGCCTTTGACTACTGCGTCAATTGCGCCGCTTTTACCAATGTAGATGGTGCCCAAGATGCGATACACGAAGCATTTGCCATTAATGCAGATGCGGCAGACTTTTTAGCGCAGGCATGCAAATCATCAAACACGACCTTGATCCACATTTCAACAGATTATGTTTTTGACGGAAAAAAGTGCACGCCCTATACAGAAACCGATCCCACAAACCCCATCAATGTGTACGGACGGTCAAAGTTGGAAGGCGAAAGGCTTATCCAAAAGGCAATGGCAAAATATTTTATTATCAGGACATCATGGCTGTATTCTCAATACCCAAAGAATTTTGTGACCACCATAGCCGGAAAAATCAAGGAAAATGCCGACCTTTCGATTGTAACCTCACAAAGAGGCACTCCTACCAGTTGCGAGTCGTTGGCAAAGTTTATCCATTGGTTGATAGTCAATGAAAACAAAGATTACGGCATTTTCCATTTCAGCGCCAAAGGAGAAACTACTTGGCACGGACTGTCACTCAAAATCGCCGAGCAGTTCACAGATTATGACAGAAAAAAAATCAAGGCCGTTGAAAGTTTCAAAACCAAGGCCCAACGGCCAATATACAGTGTGATGGACAATTCAAAAGTTCAAAAGATATATCACGCCCAAAACGACTGGTCAGTGGAGTTGGAGAAAGTTATGGGACAAATTCTAAATAAGCTGGGCTAAAAAGGGATTTTTTCCTGTGTAACCATTACCTTTGTGGGTTTAAGCCAAAAGTTTAACCTATTAATTGCCAGAAAGCAGTAAATCAGTAAGATGCAAAAAAAAGTAGCACTAATAACCGGGGTAACCGGACAGGACGGCGCCTATTTAAGCGAGTTTTTATTGAAAAAGGGCTATGAGGTACACGGTATCAAAAGAAGGTCATCACTCTTTAACACGGATAGGATCGACCATTTGTACCAAGACCCACACGAAGAAAACCGCAACTTTGTGCTCCACTATGGTGATTTGACCGATAGTACCAACCTAACCAGAATAATACAAGAAGTAAGGCCAGACGAGATATACAACCTGGCCGCCATGAGTCATGTACATGTTTCTTTTGAGATTCCCGAATATACCGCCAATGTCGACGCCCTGGGAACGTTGAGGTTGCTTGAGGCCGTCAGAATGCTTGGACTCGAAAACAAAACAAAGATCTATCAGGCATCAACATCGGAACTGTACGGAAAAGTGCAAGAGGTTCCGCAAACCGAAAAAACACCTTTTTATCCGCGAAGTCCTTATGCTGTCGCCAAAATGTATGCCTATTGGATTACGGTAAACTATCGCGAAGCATATAATATCTATGCATGCAACGGCATTTTGTTCAACCACGAATCGCCCATTAGGGGCGAAACCTTTGTGACACGTAAGATTACAAGGGCCACGTCCAGGATTGCTTTGGGTCTTCAGGACAAAGTGTATTTGGGCAATCTGGATGCACAGCGCGATTGGGGCCATGCAAAAGATTATGTCCGTATGATGTGGATGATTCTTCAGGCAGAAGAAGCTGAAGACTGGGTCATTGCCACAGGAAAGACCACAAGGGTAAGAGATTTTGTAAAAATGTGCTTTGCCCATATTGGTATTGAAATCGACTTTAAAGGGAATGGGGCAGACGAAAAAGGATACGTTATAAGTTGCAAAAACCCACAATACCAATTGCCCACCGGGAAAGAGGTTGTGGCTGTCGACAAAACCTATTACCGCCCAACAGAAGTAGATTTGCTGATTGGAGATGCAACAAAGGCAAAGGAAAAACTGGGATGGATTCCCGAATACAGCCTGGATGCGCTGGTAAAGGATATGATGGACAGCGACCTAAAACTCATGAAAAAACAACAGTTCCTGAAGGATAATGGCTACACCATCAAAAACTATTTTGAATAGAAATGGACAAAAACGCCAAGATTTATGTTGCCGGCCACAGAGGCCTTGTTGGGAGCGCCATATTGGAAAACCTGATAAGCAAGGGCTACACTAACATAGTATTCAAAACACATAAAGAGCTGGACCTTTTGGATCCACGGCAAGTTGCCCGCTTTTTTGAGGCTCAAAAACCCGAATACGTATTTCTTGCTGCCGCTAAAGTGGGCGGCATTGTCGCAAACAATCTTTACAGGGCCGATTTCATTTATGAAAACCTAATGATACAGAACAATGTCATACACCACAGCTATCTCTACGGGGTCAAAAAACTCCTGTTCCTTGGAAGCACTTGCATCTATCCCAAGAACGCACCCCAGCCGATAAAAGAAGACTATTTGCTGACAGACACGCTCGAATACACCAATGAACCTTATGCCATCGCAAAGATAGCCGGCATCAAGACCTGCGAAAGCTACAATCTGCAATATGGCACAAATTTCATTTCCGTGATGCCCACCAACCTTTATGGACCCAATGACAATTTTGATCTTCAAAAATCGCACGTACTTCCGGCCCTGATACGGAAAATACATTTAGCAAAACTTTTGGATGAATCGAAGTATGATGAAGTTTTGAAAGATACCGGTTTTGCAACGCTCGAAGACGCAAAAATCTATCTCAAAAAATTTGGTGTTGACCAAAACACCGTTGAAATCTGGGGAACCGGAAACCCCAAAAGAGAATTTCTCTGGTCAAAAGACATGGCAGATGCCTGCGTTTTCATAATGGAAAACAAGGATTTCAAAGACACCTACCCAAAAGAGGAAACACAAATAAGGAATACACACATCAACATTGGTACCGGTGAGGAAATATCCATCAAGGATCTGGCGTTTAAAATCAAGGAATTGATCGGTTTTCGGGGAGATCTCGTGTTTAATACCGACAAACCCGACGGCACCATGCAAAAACTTACAGACGTATCAAAGCTTCACGCCTTGGGATGGAAACACTCGGTGAACCTTGACAAAGGACTAAATATTATTTACAACTGGTACTTAAATGGAAAATGAACTTATCAATATTGCAATAAGAGCCTCATTGGAAGCCGGGGCGGCTATCATGGAGATTTATCAAAAACCTTTTGATGTCGAACTAAAGGAAGACCGCTCTCCACTGACCCAGGCTGACAAGGCATCAAATAGTAACATCCTATCACATTTGGAATATACCAACATCCCGATCATCAGTGAAGAAAGCAGGCAAACGGATTATGCCATCAGGAGCAAATGGAGCAGGTGCTGGATCGTGGATCCGCTGGACGGTACCAAGGAGTTTGTAAAGCGCAATGGCGAGTTTACTGTAAATATTGCACTCGTTGAGGATCAAGTGCCGATTTTGGGCGTCATTTACGTTCCAGTAACAAAAGAACTCTACTTTGCGAACGTAAGAGAGGGAAAATCCTATAAAGCCCAATTAACCGCGCACAACGACACATTAGAGCAGATTCTTGAATCGGCCAAGACATTGAATCCAAACACGGCAGTTGACACAATTAGGGTCGTGGGAAGCCGTTCCCACATGAGCCAAGAGACGCTGGATTATATGGAACAACTCAAAACTAACGGAAAAACCATAGAAGTAGTTTCAAAAGGGAGTTCCTTAAAATTTTGTCTGTTGGCAGAAGGATTGGCAGATGCTTATCCACGTTTTGCCCCTACCATGGAGTGGGATACAGCTGCCGGCCACGCCATTTGCAACGCTGTTGGCATAGAGGTCATTTCAAAAGAAACAGACCTGCCATTGCTTTATAATAAAGAAAACTTACTCAATCCTTGGTTTTTGGCGTCAAAACGATGAAAGACAATTCCAAAAAAAGACATATCGCAAAAACCATAACATGGCGACTGGTAGGAACCATCGACACCATCATCTTGTCATGGATTGTCTCCGGAAACCCTTTTACAGGGCTCAAGATCGGTTTTTCGGAAGTGGCCACCAAAATGATTTTGTATTACATCCACGAAAGGTTGTGGTTCAAGGTCCGGTTCAAGAATAGCAACAAAAGACATTTGTTAAAGAGCGTTACTTGGCGTATATTGGGCACTCTTGACACAATGCTACTGGCGTGGCTAATAACGGGCAACCCACTGACAGGTCTTAAAATTGGGCTCTTGGAATTGGTCACAAAAATGGCATTGTATTTCTTGCATGAAAAAGTATGGCACAAAGTGCGTTATGGTCTCGAGAACACCGATAATTTTTTAGAGAATGGAACCAAACATAGTTGAACACACGTATCAAATTTCAGCAGCTGACAGGTGCAAAGCCAATGGCCACAATGCCTTTCTGCTATGGTTTACAGGGCTGTCCGGATCCGGGAAATCGACTATTGCCAATAAAGTAGAGTTAGCTCTTTTTGAAAAAGGCATCAAAACCTACACGCTCGATGGCGATAATATCCGGAAAGGATTGAACCAGGACCTGACGTTTTCCCCAGATGACCGGACCGAGAACATTAGACGAATTGCAGAAGCCGCGAATTTGATGATCGATGCCGGGCTAGTAGTTTTAGCGGCATTTGTTTCGCCATACAAAAAAGACCGCGAGAACATCAAAACTATCGTCAAAGAGGATAATTTTGTTGAAATTTACATCAATACCAGTGTTGAGGAATGTGAACGCCGTGACGTAAAAGGTCTTTACAAAAAAGCCCGTGCAGGAGAAATCAAGGACATGACCGGCATATCATCTCCTTATGAGGCGCCCATTGACCCCGACATAGAGATACAGACCGAGAATGAAACAGTAGCACAGGCTGTAGAAAAAATACTAAAGCACATTGAACCAAAACTAAATCTCAATCATGAGTAGATATTATCTGAATTATTTGGACGAACTGGAAAGTGAGGCCATTTTTGTATTGCGGGAGGTTTGGGCACAGTTCCAGCACCCGGTAATCTTGTTTTCCGGCGGAAAAGATTCCATCGTGGTCACACATTTGGCGAGAAAAGCGTTTTATCCATCAAAGATTCCTTTTGCGTTGATGCACGTCGATACCGGGCACAATTTTCCGGAAACCATCAAGTTTAGGGATGATTTGATAAAGGAACTCGGGCTCAACCTTATTGTGGGCTCTGTTCAGGAATCAATAGATGCCGGACGCGTAGCAGAAGAAAAAGGCAAGAGCGCCACAAGGAACGCACTCCAGACCACCACTCTTTTGGATGCAATAGAAAAACATAAAATAGATTGTGCCATTGGGGGCGGAAGACGTGACGAAGAAAAAGCACGGGCCAAAGAACGTTTCTTCTCGCACCGGGACGATTTTGGGCAGTGGGATCCCAAAAACCAACGCCCCGAACTTTGGAACCTGTTCAATGGAAAATATTTTGAAGGCGAGCATTTTAGGGCGTTCCCAATCAGTAACTGGACAGAGATGGACGTTTGGAACTATATCAAACGAGAAAACATTGCCATTCCATCGCTGTATTTTGCCCACGAAAGAGAAGTGGTATGGCGACAAGATTCGTGGATTCCCAATTCGGAATTTTTAAGATTGGAAGCCCATGAAGAAGTCATAGTAAAAAAAATCAGGTTCCGGACCCTTGGCGACATTACCATTACCGGAGGCATTGAATCTGATGCGGATACGCTCGAAAAAATCGTGAACGAGGTTTCGGGGATGCGCCAGACAGAACGCGGCAACCGCAGCGACGACAAGCGCTCTGAATCCGCAATGGAAGACCGGAAACGGCAAGGATATTTTTAGAGAAAAAAAGGGTTTTCGGGTTGCGTGCAGAGTGCAGGACATTTTTTCTAAATAACCAGACAACTTTGAACCAAAAAACCCAGAACATAAAGCTTGAACAAAACCATGATAGATAACAACCAATTATTACGATTTACAACGGCCGGAAGTGTCGATGACGGAAAAAGCACTTTGATAGGCCGTTTGTTGTACGACTCCAAGTCGATATTTGAAGATCAGTTGGCCGCGATTGAAAACACCAGCAAAAAAAGAGGTCACGAAGGCGTTGATTTAGCGCTGTTTACTGACGGCTTGCGGGATGAGCGAGAACAAGGCATCACCATAGATGTAGCCTACAGATATTTTACGACTCCCAAGCGCAAGTTTATCATTGCAGACACGCCCGGACATATACAATATACCCGGAACATGGTTACCGGCGCATCCACTGCAAATGCCGCCATCATCCTTGTCGATGCGAGGCATGGAGTTATTGAGCAGACCAAGCGCCATTCGTTTATTGCATCGTTATTGCAAATTCCCCATGTTATTGTATGTGTCAACAAAATGGATTTGGTAGATTATTCCGAGGAGGCTTTCAACCGCGTCATTAATCAGTTTGAGGAATTTTCATCCAAATTATTGGTTCGAGACATCCGGTTTATTCCCATCAGTGCACTTGAAGGCGATAATGTCGTGAACCGTTCAGAACATATGAACTGGTACCAAGGAGCACCACTGCTGCACACGCTCGAAACCTTGCACATCAGCAGCGATATTAACAAGGTGGATGCCCGTTTTCCCGTACAGACAGTGTTGCGCCCACAAAACGACTCGCACAGAGATTATCGCGGCTATGCCGGTAGGTTAGAAAGTGGCGTGCTTCGGGTAGGGGACGAAATCACTGTAATGCCTTCAGGGTTTACCTCAAAAATCAAATCGATAGACACCTTTGACGGGACACTTGAAGAAGCCTTTGCACCCATGTCGGTATCCATTACCCTTGAGGATGACATCGACATCAGCCGGGGCGACATGATCGTGCGAACCAAGAACAAGCCAGAAGTGGTACAAGATATAGAAGTGATGCTTTGCTGGTTGCACAACAACAGCGCCAAGCCAAGGGCCAAATATACCATACGTCACACGTCCAACGAACAGAAGGCGATGATCAAAGACGTAGTCTATAAAATAGACATCAACACTTTAGAACGCAATACAAATGACACCGAACTTAACATGAACGACATTTGTAAGGTAACACTAAGAACCACAAAACCGCTGATGGTCGATTCCTATAGGGAAAACAGGACAACGGGCAGCATCATTTTGATAGATGACGCTACCAACGAGACCGTGGCAGCAGGAATGGTGGTATAAAAAACATCACGACCATGAATATTAGAATTGTTTTAGCATTTTTTATAGGTTTCACCATTTTGTTTTTTGGGTGTAAAGAGAGCGGTACAAAAAAAGAGGATTCATCAAAGGACATTGCTCCACAACCCGAAATCAAAAGATTAAAGAACACATTTTCAGTGCTTTTGGAGGTTCAGTTGGATAAAAATGATGCCTTGGAGGTGTTTTATCTGAAAGATGAAATGGATACTTATAAGGCCGAGCAAATGATCCAAAGAAAGACAAACGGGATGAACGATTTTCAAGAAGTGGTATTTGAGCTCCCGAAAGAAGTTTATCCCTATAACATTCGACTCGACTTTGGTTCGAACAACCAGCAAGGGCAAATGAAAATCAAAAAATGTGTTCTGGCATATAACAAAGGTTCAATGGAAATAAAAGGAAGCGAATTAAAAAAGTTCTTTAATTTTAATGGCGGCATAGAAATGCAGAGCGATTCCTTGACAATTACATTTAAACCCTTTGACCTGAATGGCAAGGAAGTTTACGATCCTTATATGGTTGGGAACAAAAATCTTGAAATGGCTTTAACGACCAAAATCTGAATGCATGTTCGAACTAAAAAACAAATCGATACTTATAACGGGCGGTACGGGATCTCTCGGCAAAGCATTGACCCGGCATATTTTATATAAACACCCAGAAATCAAAAGGCTGGTCGTCTATTCAAGGGACGAGCAAAAGCAATTTCAGATGGAACAAGAGTTTCCAACGTCACAATTTCCACAGATCAGGTATTTTATTGGGGATGTCCGTGACAAGGACCGCTTGATAAGGGCATTCCAAGGGGTTGATTATGTCATTCATGCAGCAGCAATGAAACATGTGCATATTGCCGAATACAACCCAGATGAATGTATAAAAACCAATATCGGCGGCGCCGAAAATGTTGTTGACGCCTGCTTCAAGACAAAAGTGGAACGCGTGGTGGCGCTTTCAACCGATAAGGCATGCGCACCGATCAACCTTTACGGCGCAACAAAATTGACATCGGACAAATTATTTATCGCTGCAAACAACATCAAAGGCGACAACCCCATAAGGTTATCCGTTGTGCGTTATGGCAATGTTATGGGCTCAAACGGTTCTGTAATACCTTTCTTTATCAATAAGAAGAAAGAAGAGGGTATTCTTCCGATTACCGATCCAAACATGACCCGTTTCAACATTTCATTGCAAGGAGGCGTTGATATGGTCATGCACGCACTGGAACACGCTTGGGGCGGCGAGCTTTTTGTTCCCAAGATACCGTCTTACAAAATCCTTGACGTGGCAGAGGCCATTGGTCCAGAATGTGAAAAGCCAGTAATCGGCATACGTCCAGGGGAAAAAATCCATGAGGAAATGATTACCGCTTCAGATTCCTTTTACACCTACGATATCGGAAAATATTATACCATTTTGCCCGCCAAGCACAAGTGGAACCTTGAAGACTTTATAAGCACATTCAAGGCCAAAAAAGTGCCCCAGGGATTTAGTTACAACTCCGGGGACAATGACCAATGGGAAACCATTGAAAGCATGAGAGAGTTGATAAAGCAGCATGTGGACAGCAATTTTGAAGTTTGAACATGGAAAGGATTGCGATCATTCCCGCCAGAGGAGGCAGCAAAAGAATCCCCAGGAAAAACATAAAGGATTTTCTGGGTAAACCAATAATCTCATACACCATTGAAGCAGCCCTGCAAAGCAAAATGTTTAGCGAGATCATGGTATCTACGGACGACGAATCGATTGCGGACATAGCGAGAACTTTTGGTGCAAGTGTTCCTTTTTTGAGAAGTTCCAATAACGCCAATGACCACGCAACCACATTTGAAGTGATAGAAGAAGTACTATTGCGCTACAAAAGCAAAGGAATGGTTTTTGGCGAAGCTTGTTGCATCTATCCAACGGCACCATTTACTACGCCACAACGATTAAAGCAATTTCACGAATTCTTGGACACATCAAATTTTGACTGTGTTTTTCCCGTGTTAAAGTACGGTTATCCCATTCAAAGAGGGCTGCAATTGAGCGATCACAATCAAATGCGGATGATCTCCCCCGAGCATTTGGTTACACGCTCCCAGGACCTGACCCCATCCTATCACGATGCGGGGCAATTTTATTGGTTTAGGGTCGATAGACTTTTACAATTTGGACAATTGTGGACCGACAACACGGGCGCTTTGGAAATCAACGAAATGGAAGCGCACGACATTGACAATCTTGACGATTGGGAAATAGCCGAATTTAAATACCAACTGTTTCAAAAAAAGAAAGTCAGGTGAAAAAAAGAATATTGATTACAGGCGCAACGGGAATGTTTGGCGCCACACTATCCAAATATTTTCAAGACAATTTTGAGGTTTTTGCCACCGGGACAAAAGATTTGAACTTCGATGGAATCAAAAATTTCATGGCATTTGATTTGTCCAGTTCTGATTACTCAAAACTTATTGAGTGGTCAAAACCGGACACCATTATCCATGCTGCCGCATTGACCAATGGCAATTATTGTGAACAGAACCCTGAACAGGCATTTGCCATAAATGGCATTTCACTGCAAAAATTTTGCAAAGCAATCCCCGAACAGACCCAACTGATCTATATATCGACAGATGCGGTTTTTTCAAACGACAAGCACCTTGCCAATGAGACCGATTGTGTACATCCAGAAAGCGTTTACGGTAAGGCAAAAGAGTTGGGCGAGTTTTTTTTGCGCCACTCCAATTGTGATTATACCATCGTAAGAACCACCATTGTCGGAAAAAACCTGAACAAAAACAAACAAGGTTTTGTAGAATGGATTGTCAATTCCTCAAGTGCGGGGAGTGAAATTTCCCTTTTTGATGATGTGCTGTTTACTCCAATATCCATATGGAACCTCGCCGAACATTTGGAATATATCATCAACAATCCCACTGCGTTTTCAAGAAAAACCTTTCATGTTGCAGGGCGTGAGATATGTACCAAATATCAATTTGGCATCACATTGCTAAAAAGCTTAAATTTACCCACAGGTTTGGTCAAAAGAGGAAAAATCACCGATTTTGAAGATAGGGCAAAACGCAGTACGGACCAAACCTTGGACTGCAAGCGGTTTGAGGAGGTGAGCCAAAGGCAGTTGCCAACTTTAAAACAAACCATTCAGGAACTAAAAGACCATTATGATGAGGCAAATTAAATTGGGTAGCAAAATCGTCAACGACCATTCGTTGTATTTCATTGCCGATATTGGCGCCAACCACAACGGCTCTTTGGAAAAAGCCATCAAACTGATCCATTTGGCAAAGGAAGCCGGAGCGGATGCGGCCAAATTTCAGAACTTTCAGGCCAGTAAAATAGTGAGCAAGAAAGGTTTTGATGCCATGCAGGGCAAATTGTCCCACCAATCCAAATGGAAAAAATCGGTTTATGAAGTCTATGAAGACGCAAGCATTGACAAGGCGTGGACCAAAACCCTCAAAGAGGAGTGTGACAAAGTGGGCATCGATTATTTCACGAGCCCGTATGATTTTGATTCCGTTGATCTGGTCGATCCGTATGTGGAGCTATACAAAATAGGCTCCGGCGACATCACTTGGCTCGAAATCATTTCGTATATTTTGGACAAAAACAAGCCTGTACTTATAGCCACTGGCGCCTCAACAATGGACGATGTGGATCGTGTAATGGCTCTGGCACTAAAAAAGACCGACGATTTGGTACTGATGCAGTGCAATACCAACTATACGGGCAGCGTTGACAATTTTAATTATTGCAATCTCAACGTGCTGAAAGCGTTTAAAGAAAAATATCCCGAAGTGATGCTCGGCCTTTCGGATCACACCCCGGGACACGCCACCACCCTGGGCAGCATCGCCTTAGGGGCAAGGGTCATCGAAAAGCACTTTACGGACGACAACAACCAAGACGGCCCGGACCATGCGTTTGCCATGAACCCAAAGACCTGGAGGGACATGGTGGACCGTTCCTACGAATTGCTCTCTGCTCTCGGCGATGGCATCAAGCGGATAGAACCCAATGAAGAGCAATCCATATTGGTGCAGAGGCGCTGCTTGAGGGTCAATAGGGACCTGAAGGCGGGTGAGGTTTTGACAAAAGCAGATGTTATCGCCTTAAGGCCCATTTCGGAAGGCGGCCTTCAGCCGTACGAGATAGGTAGTATTTTGGGCAGACCATTGGCAAAAGACATAGTGTCTGGAGACCACCTAACCATTAGTCATTTTTAACTATGATAACAGGAAAAAAAGTAGGCTTAAGAGCAGTAGAAAAAGAAGATTTAAAACTACTTCGCGATTGGCGGAACCGTACAGACTTCCGAAGGAATTTCAGGGAAGTCAGGGAACTGTCTCTGGCCGACCAAGAAGCTTGGTTTGAAAGCCTTCAGCGCACAAAGCACATAAATTACATGTTTGCCATTGTGGACTTAAAAACAAACGAAACCATTGGTGCCGCAGGGCTATTGTACATCAACTGGATCATCCGCTCGGCAGACTTTTCATTTTATATCGGGAAGGACGGCCAGTACATAGACGACAAGGGCATTGCGGAAGAAGCTGCAAAATTGCTTATTGACTATGGATTCAACAACCTTAACCTTAACAAGTTATGGATGGAATTATATGAGTTCGACACAAAGAAAATATCATTCTTTACTGAAAAGTTTAATTTTAAAAAAGACGGTCTGTTGCGTCAAAATTGTTTTGAAGACGGGAAGTATTGGGATTCTTTGATTATTTCACGTTTAAGACAAGATAGATAAGTAATTGCCATAAATGCTGCACCTATAGGTTAAATTTACTTTTTTATAGATCGAATAACCGGTATCACTTTCCTTATAAAGCTATCGAGCATAAGGGTTGCAATTTTATTTTATAGTGAAAAGAGTAAAATCACTTTATAAAAACAACAAGGGGCTGTTGGGGTTCATGGCATTGAGCTATTTTGACAAAGCCGTCATTTTTTTGTTGCCCATATTAGTCCTACAGATGTTCGGGGACCAATCGGTCTATCTATCCATTGAGTACATCTATTCGATCACCATAGTCATCATTCCCTTCTTGGATTTGGGCCTGGGGAGCTATTTTTACTACATATATAGAAATACAGGGCATAAAAGGGCGATTATAAACAAAAGCATAAAAATTTTCCATTTGCTTTATTTTATCCTCTGTTGCATAGGCTGTATATTGATTGCGATACACTATTTTGTCGTTCCAATTGACCAATACATTGTTTACATAACTTCGAGGGCGATATTTTTGGCAACTTTTGCATTTTTGTCATCGTACTACAGATTAATCAACAAACCAGAAAAAGCACTTTTTCTGACCATTGTCGCCAATATTATTTCTCTAATAATTTTGCTCTTGTATGTGTTTTTAGATAAAGAGTTTGAGCTTTGGGTAATCTTCATTGGGCAAATACTTTTTTGCGTCTTTTACTTTTTAAAGACAACAAGGTATATTTTGCTCAAATGGCACAAGCACTATAAAAATCTAAATACCGTATCGTTTTTGAAAGCATCGCTCTTGTTTGCGTGGCCGACAATTCTGCAGGTATTTATTATGATGTTTGTAGCTAATTATGGTAAAATATTCGCATTGGACAAGATGTCTTTGGATGATGGCACATTGTTGTCTTTGGTTCAACGTTTTTGCATGCTTATTCACATTACCCATACTTCGATCCTGGCTTTCATAGTCAAGGACATTTATACAAACGGAAGTGAAAAGGAGATAAAAAAATCGGCCTTAATGAAATACATCATATTTATTACTGCCTCAACGATTTTTGTTATTTTGTTGGTCTTTTGTTATTTGGAGATTTACAATTATAACTTTAAAAATTTTATGTTTGTTTTAAGCGGCATTGTTGCATATACTTATTTGTGGTGTTTAGTGTCATATTTAGAATTATACTTTAGCAGGGAAAATAAAAACATATTCAAGCTCTATTTGGCCTGTATAAACGTTGTCATTTTTGTTTCAATTTTGTCTATAGGATCAATGGCATATCTTGATAAAATCATTATAGCCATGTTTGCCAGTACCTTGGCGACATTTGGCACGAGTGTTTTGTTGCTCAAATACAGAAAATATTATTTGTCATAACGAAATTTTAATGAAATCACTTTTATCTTTTTTTTCTTTTAACCCCTTCAATATCTGTCTCGTTGTCTTTGCCAAGTCAAAAAAAAGGGTGGACGATTTCTGACCAAGAATACTTGATGAAAAATATACTGTTTAAACATACTCTGTGTTTACTTAAAAAACATTAAAAGTTAAAAGCTCTATATTTTTTGATGGCATTACCTTTTATTGTAGGCTTTGAACGGCACTTTAAAGTTTTATAGATTCTATTTCTTTGAAAGATTCTTAATCATTATGTTTGCCTTACCACTTGTTTTTTCAGAACATTAAAGGATTGTTACAACCCACACCGGATCAAAAAATGCCATGAAATGAAAACCGTATGTTTTATAGCCAATTATTTTAAAACAAATGTCTTTATAGAGGTTGCAAAAGACTTGTCGGAAAAAGGGAATACAATTTATTGGATTACGCCCAACAAAAAACAGTATGTCCATCTGGTCAAGGAGTTTTCTGATGACGCAGTTCTGTATATAGGAAAAAAAGAAGTGCTTTCTGCCAAGACCCATCATCTGTCTAATGATTTGAAAATAAATGAATTGGTGTGCGGAGACAGGGTTTTAAGAGAAGAACCTCAAGAATGGTCTTTTGAATACCTATATAAACTCCAGCATGTTTATCAGGATTTTATCAAGGCAAACGGGATACAATTTATATTTGGTGAGCTTACCTGGGCGCATGAACTGCTCGCAATGCGCTTGGCAAACGCCGACATAAGCCTTGGCTGCCGGTTCATAAATCCACACACCATACGTATTCCTAACGGGAGGTTTGCCTTTTTCACAGATGAATTTCAATCGGTTATAAAAGAAAACGAGGCAGAATCTTCCAATAATGAGACACCGATTATCAAAGCCGAGAAACCGGCATATTTGGCCTTGAACGATAAATTCATAGATAAGAAAAGCACCTTTGGCCACAATGTAAAGCTTTTGATGAATTTTATGACACGGGCAAATCAAGATGCCAATGATGTAACGCTTTACGGCAACCCCTATACACAGTTTAAAATAAGGACCCGGGAGATAGTCAATAGATTCCTTTTCAATAAACTGATATCAGAGACCAAATTAGAAGACATCCCTAAACACAAAAAAACAATTTTGTTTACCTTGCACAAGCAACCGGAGGCATCTATTGATGTTATCGGAAGGTATTACGAAAACCAATGGACGCTCATAAAAAACGTTTGGCGCATCATGCCTTCCGGTTATGTGCTGTTGGTAAAAGAACATTCTAATGCCATAGGCGACAGGAACATGGGTTTTTATAAAAAAGTAAAAGCATTGAAAAATACTTTTCTAATAGACCATAAAGTGAACTCTTATAAAATACTTGAAAGCTGCGCTGCGGTATTTACCGTATCCGGGACCATAGCCTATGAAGCAGCTTTGATGGGTAAGAGGTCTTTCACCTTTGCGCCAACATTTTTCAATAACCTAAAGGGATGCTCTGAAGTATCCTGGAAGGACTTTAGGAACAGGAACATATTCGAGGAGGGTTTAGATGAATCAAGTAAAATGGACATCCAAGAATTTTCAAAATGGCTATTGCACAACTCATTTGAAGGAATCATGTCAGACTCCCATGGCGATCCGAGATGTATGCACAAAAGCAATATAGAGAATTTGAGCAGGGGATTTTTGACAATTATTAGTTAGGTTTTGAAAATTAAGAGGGCTCGGTTTAGTTTACATTTGTGTACATTGTTTGTACTGATACTCACGGTATATAAAATACCCGAGTACACCTATATACCCGGGATCCCTTTTCTTTTGATATCCTATTACAGGATTTTTGTCAAACAGGATATTACTGTAGCATTGATATTGATGTTGAGTGCCCGGCTTCTAATGGGGCCGATGATTCCCCATTCGGACATGGCATTTAACATTTTGAACGTTCTATGCAATTATCTTCCGATAGCTTTTTTTGTATTCTTAGCTCTTTTCAAAAGTGAGAAATTAAGTTTTACCCGCTTTAAAATGCTTAAGTACACGGTTTTGTATGTTGTTTTCTTATTGACATTCAGCCTATTGCACCTGTCTTATGCGATTTCAGTGTTGGCTCAAGAGATTTTGCCACTGGTTCTTTTCGCAATTTTAATGATTAAATTGCCCAGAAAGGAAATTGATTTTCATTACCTGTTAAAATTTTTCAGATACAGTTTTGTCGCATGTGTAGTTGTTTACTTAAGCCCTCATTTTTCCGATCAGTTTGAATACCTATTTGCCAGAGGCATCGTTTTTAAAGAAACTGTAAATCCGGAATCTTTTTATGTCACCAGAGGCAGTTTCCCAAGAAACATGGGATTCGTTTTCGACTTTAGAATCTTGGGCCAACTGGCATCGATTTATCTCATTACGCTTTACTATCTGAACAAAACAAACAAGTTTTTCGATGTGCTTTTACTTTTGACCATCGTTATCCTCACCTTTTCCAGAGGCCCTATTCTGATTGTTCTTTTATTGCTTTTGGCCATCTATGGCCCTGACAAGATAAAGTTGACAAAAAGAGTGTTATGGGCCACGGGAATCGGCATTGCCATTTTTATATCACTCACAGTATATAGTCTGAACTCTCCAACAATCATGAAATATGTTTCAACGTTTAATCCATTTGCCGAAAAAAGCGCCATATCACAGCGCGGGATGTTTATAGAATATTCTTTCGATAAATTTTTAAAAAACCCGTTGGGCAATGGTATTGGGTCGTTATCCTCACCAAATGCTGATAATGTCATTTTTGCCGGCTATACCAATTTTCACAAAGAAACACCCGATCCCATATATTACTACAGTGTTTCGGATGCTTATTGGGTGATGTCACTTGCTGAAAAGGGCATTTTTGGGTTTGTGCTCATGGTATTGTCGCTGTTGGAGATATTCTATAGCAACAGAAACAGGCTATCATTGTTTTTCGTATTGGGCCTTTTTATAAACATGATAGGAACCGATATACCCAAACAAGGTTTTTTCTATTTCGTTTTTATATATATTTACTTTGAATTGAGTCAATTGCCCAACAAAGAAAGCACACCATTGGAGCGTGTGACCGAATGACGAACAGACACCTCAAACACTTTGGGAAATTTTGCCAGAAGAAAGGTTTGGTTTGCCATGCCGCTATTCAATTTCATTTTAGATACGTACATTTGTTGGGTTCAAAAAAGATCGGCAATGGACCGCAAACCAGTTTTTTTGAGCAGAAGCACAGCTAAAAAATGAACATACTCGTTGATGCCCATATTTTTGATGACAAGCACCAAGGTTCCCGCACCTATCTCAAGGGGCTTTATGGGGCACTCATCAAACAAGCTCCCGAATGGAACTTCTATTTTGTGGCGCAGGACGTTGAAAATCTCAAGAACGAATTTGGAAATGGATTTAAAAACGTGACCTATCTGCCGTTGCGGGCCTCCAATAAATTTTATCGGCTACTGGTGGAATTGCCCCGGCTAATCAAGAAGTACGATATAGACTACTCACATTTTCAATATACCATGCCTCCCATCAAATGTGGCAAGTATATCGTCACCATTCACGACAATTTATTTGCCCAAAAGGAGTTCAAGCACTATTTTCCCATCAAGAAAAGGGTTGTCAACCATTTTCTTCACAGGGTTTCGGGACAGAGAGCAGATGTGCTACTTACGGTTTCTGAATTTTCGAAACAAAAGCTCCATGAGATATATAACATAGCAAACGATAGGATTTTTGTTACCCCCAATGGTATTGATCCTATTTTTTACGAAAAGAAAGACCTTGCGTCCCCGGTTGATACAAAATACATACTTTACGTATCGCGCATTGAACCGAGAAAGAACCACTTGATGTTGTTGAGGGCCTTTGTTGAAACCAAACTTTACAAGGATTACAAGCTTGTATTTATAGGCAAGAACGATATTCCCACGCCCGAAATGGAACGGTACATAAAGGAGCATAAAAACCTGCTGGCAGATAGATTGCTGCGTGTGGAGAACATTTCGACCACAGAGCTGATGGCGTATTATCAAAATTGCGCCTTGTTTGTTTTTCCCTCTTTTGCCGAAGGGTTTGGCATACCCCCCATAGAAGCGATGGCGCTTGGCGCTAAAGTGTTGGTATCCAACGCAACCGCAATGTCCGATTTTGAGCTTTCCGAATCTCAAATGTTTGACCCTAAAAATCTCGAAGCGTTGAAGGCAAAGTTGATTTCCCAAATAAAAAACGATACGCGCTCATCACAAGGATATGAACAGATACTTTCGAGATATCACTGGGAAAGTATTGCCCGCGATTTCAAATTGTTGATAGAAAACCATCAAAACCAATAGTATTTATGACATTCGAAAAGAAAGACGTCTATTCGTTGCTTGCCATTTTTGCACTGCTGTTGGCCACGGCTGTTTTATATTACAACGATAAGTACACCAATTTTGAAAAAAGCGTTACCGCCATTGAGCTCATTTTGAACAAGGATATCGACTCAAAAGAGCTTCCATTGGTGTATATGGCGAGTGGTCGCCAAGACGCCATTGATTTTGGATCGGTTTATAGGTTTGCACACAAGGCAGACTCCACCTATACGGCATCGCTAAACGGAACGGTCAATCCAAGAAGATTCCGGCTTTATTTTAACAATCCGGATCGGTCGGTACGGCTTTATTCAATAAAATTGTTGAATGACAATGAAACGAAAGATATCGATATAGGCAGGACAGCTGTTCGTGAAAATTTAAAGCTCGTTGAGAAGAACAAGGGCCATAGCGTGGAGGTCGGAGCCCCAAAAGCGTTCATGGAGTTTTCGCAAGACATTGTTTATGCCTCGGACACGCAACGGTTTTGGTCTTTTTGGGTTTGCCTCATTTTTATTGCAATCACTGCGTTTGCGGCTTTTAGGGCCATTTCCATCGAAAACATTCATTTGGACACCGTCGCAAAGTTTACCTTGGCATTGTTGATTGTTGCCGTGTTTTCCCCTCCGCCTATTTACAACATCGCGCTTATATTGACAGTCGTACTAAACCTTAAAAAAGTTATGGCTTTAGATGTTCGCAATAGTAAATTGAGCGTTGTCTTTATTGTTTTTTTTATTATCTACGCTATAAACAACATTTTGATTTCGAAAGACGGATTTGAAGAAATGGGCACCATCGAAAAATTTCTCCCTTTTTTGGTCTTGGCCATCATTGTTCCGGCCATCAACGACAGAAAACTTCTCGCTTTTTTTCCTGCTTCGGCATTGATTTTAGGATTTGGGTTTATCGTCACGTCATTGATTGATGTCCTGGTGTACGAAAACGTGGTGTTTATGTCTTTTGAATTTTTTACAAAATACCTTCACCCAATTTATTACTCTTATTTGTTGTTTTTCTCAACATGTTACGTTTTCCTGAATTTTGAAGGCATCAAAAAGTATTTTTTGATAACTCTTTTTTTCCTTTTTATGGTCTTCAGCGGTTCAAAAATGGTCTTGATATTTACGCTTATAGCGATGTTCATCAATATCGTGAAGATCAATAAAACAGGATTTTTGGCCATACCACTTTTGATGGTA
Source organism: Bacteroidota bacterium (assembly GCA_029557895.1). GTDB lineage: Bacteria > Bacteroidota > Bacteroidia > Flavobacteriales > Flavobacteriaceae > JBPOFM01. Next base: position 151,395 of record JAKQHT010000023.1, read on the forward strand.
TTGGTGGTTTTTTCTCCACTGAAACATCGCTTTAACGATGTCTTAAACATAGAAGACACATCAATACTGAAAGAAAATCACATCGACAACCCATACGACTCAAGGATTAACGGATTGACCTTGAGGTTGATGCTTTGGAGGGAGGCGGTAGCAACAATGAGCGGGGCAGAGTATTTGACAGGGAACGGCGTCACGGACAGCGATGAGAACGAGCTGAAATCAAGGCTCGACGCCCTGGGCTTGATAGAGCATATACATTACAACCCCCACAACCAGTATGTGGACACGCTTTGGAAAACCGGTATTTTGGGGCTGTTCATCCTGCTGCTTATACCCGGAACCGGACTATACTACGGAATTAAAAATGAAGACATCCTACTGATCCAATTTTCAGTGTTTATGATAGCCGTAATGTTTTCAGAATCTATTTTTGGAAGAGTCAATGGAATTTACTTTTTTAGTTTAGTTTTATTGATGCTGACAAATTCAAAACCAAAATATGAAAATAGCGATACTGGGCACTAGGGGCATACCGAACAATCACGGTGGTTTTGAACAATTTGCGGAATACTTTTCGGTGTTTTTGGCCCGAAAAGGACACGAAGTGTTTGTTTACAACTCGCACAATCACCCATACAGGGAGAAAAACTACAACGGTGTTGGCATACTGCGCTGCTTTGATCCAGAATATAGAATCGGCACCGCGGGTCAATTCATATATGATTTCAACTGTATCTTGGACTCCAGAAACCGCGACTTTGATATCATTTTGCAGCTGGGATATACGTCGAGCTCCATTTGGCACCGGTTAATGCCCAAAGGCGCAACAGTCATCACAAATATGGACGGAATGGAGTGGAAGCGCTCAAAGTATTCAAAAGCCGTCCGTAAGTTTTTGAAGTATGCCGAAAAACTGGCGGTGAAGCACAGTGATTTTTTGATTTCGGATTCAAAGGGGATACAGGAATATATCAAAACAAAATACCGTAAAGATTCAGAATATATTGCCTACGGGGCTACCTTGTTTGACCGCCCAAATCCCAAGATACTCCAAGAATACAGGGTTAGCGAGTACGGTTATTGCTTGCTCATAGCGCGATTGGAGCCCGAAAACAATATTGAAACCATTCTAAAAGGTTACGACGCCGCCAGTACCGATAACGATTTGATTATTTTTGGTTCCATTAACGATTATGGCAAGATGCTCCAGAACAAATTTCGGCACAACCGTCGCATCCGTTTTATGGGCGCAAATTATAATTTGGAACACCTGAACAATTTGAGATATTATTCGAGATATTATTTCCATGGACATTCGGTAGGAGGGACCAACCCGTCACTACTGGAGGCAATGGCATCCAATGCGCTTATAGTGGCTCACGGGAACGTGTTCAACAAGAGTATTTTGGGTGACCAAGCGGTTTATTTTGAAAACAGCACAGATATTGAGGCCGTACTAAAAGAGGACACTGCATTTTGCAACAAGGAAACATTCACAAAGCTGAATGCTAAAAAAATTGAACTGTTCTATACATGGGACGCCATCAACGCATCTTATGAAACCTATATTTTGAACTGTATAAAAGAGCGCGCGTGACATCAGCACAAGCAGATATCGGCACCAAACTTGCACAAACCAGTGCCATTGCCCTTTTTGGCTTTTTGGCACTTACGCTTGTTTTTGATTTTTTTGACAAAATCGAGATTTTTTATTCGATAGACTTCCCTAAATTTAACAGAGGGCTGAAAGCAGCTTTTGTTTTATATGCTATTGTGTTTTGCTCATGGCAGTATAAATATATAATTGTCAGGCTGAAATATTGGTTGTTGACGGTTCTCGGAATTCTCTTGGTTTCTCTGGCAAAATATCCCTACTGGCACAGTTATTTTGATGAATGGTCGCGCTATGCTTTTATGTTTGCTTTTTTTCCCGTTTGCCACTATTTGTTCCATAACACCAATCCCCAACGGCTTAAGCACATTTTCTATATCTTGTTGAAATATTTTGTTGTTTTAAATGCGCTTGCCATTGCCATTGGGATAATTTTTGACATTCAGGCATTCCAGACCTATCAGTATGGGCGTTTCGGCTATAACGGGTTTTTATTGAGCCAAGGCATGACACCCTACATTTATATGGCCTCCATCGTGGTATTCTGGAGCAGAAACGATGTGGTGATGTTGATTTTGGTTTTGCTCGCGTCGTTGTGTTCTGGAATTAAGGGTGTTTATTTTGGAGAATTTGGACTTGTTTTGCTCCTGCTTTTTTTTGATAATAAAGTGAGCAAGCAAATACGAAAAAAACTCGTGATATTAACCATTACCCTTTTTGTTTTGGCCCTCGCAACCGTATTCATGACACCTACATTTAGGGAGGTACTACGCGAAGACGGGATTTGGGCTATGATTTTTTCTTACCGTATCGAAAATCTCATAGAAGCGGTCGGTTATATCACGCCTCAAAATTACAATATATTTGTTGGTGCCCTTGGATTGCACATAGTCCGTGTTGAGATGCAGTTGTTCGACATATTGTTGTTTTTCGGGATTTTTGGGTTGGTTGTGCTTACTTATTTTTTGTTTAACTTATACAAAGACCTTATAACGAGCAGAAACGCTCTGGCATATTTTATTGTATCCCTTGCCTTATCCTTGTTGAGCGGGAATCTGTTCTATATTCCGCTGTCTGTTGCTGTTTTTATTACCGTCTTGTTTTATCTGCATGAAGATTTGCAGCCCAAGGGACAAAAAGCATAACAACCCCCAAAAGATACCTTTGAACACATATTTTCTTTAACCCTCCTAATTTCCCACATACTTTCCTATTTTTGTCCTTTAAAACAAAACATTATGCAAATAAAAAACATCTGCTGCATCGGTGCCGGCTATGTCGGTGGTCCCACGATGGCAGTGATTGCCCAGCAATGCCCCCACATAAGAGTAACCGTCGTTGACCTCAACGAGGCAAGGATTGCCGCCTGGAACGACACCAATCTGGACAACCTCCCTGTCTTTGAGCCCGGGCTCGACGCCATCGTTGGCGAAGCTCGAGGACGCAACCTGTTCTTTTCCACTGAAGTCGATAAAGCCATTGACGAAGCCGAAATGATATTCATATCCGTCAATACCCCGACCAAAACTTACGGCAAAGGCAAAGGTATGGCGGCCGACCTAAAGTACATCGAGTTGTGTGCACGGCAGATAGCACGGGTTTCTAAACAGAACAAGATTGTGGTCGAAAAATCGACACTTCCCGTCCGTACCGCATCGGCCATCAAAAGTATCCTTGACCATACAGGTAACGACGTCAAGTTTGAAATACTGTCCAACCCAGAGTTTCTTGCCGAAGGTACCGCAGTATCAGATTTGTTGAAGCCCGATCGCGTATTGATAGGCGGTGATACCACGCCCGATGGCGAAAAAGCAGTAAACGCCTTGGTAGAAGTATATGCAAATTGGGTACCAAGAGAGCGCATACTGACGACTAACGTCTGGTCATCAGAATTGTCAAAACTCACGGCCAATGCTTTTTTGGCGCAACGGGTGTCATCCATCAATGCCATGTCTGAAATCTGTGAGAAAACCGGGGCAGATGTCAATGAAGTTTCCAGAGCCATTGGTATGGACAGCCGTATCGGTTCAAAATTCCTCAAAGCGTCCGTAGGTTTTGGGGGTTCCTGTTTCCAAAAAGACATTTTGAACCTCGTTTATATTGCCAAAAGTTATGGTTTGGATGAAGTGGCTGACTATTGGGAGCAGGTCGTTTTGATGAACGAACACCAAAAAGAACGTTTTACCAACCAACTGATAAGCACCCTGTACAACACGGTATCGGGCAAGAAAATCGCTTTCTTCGGTTGGGCGTTCAAAAAAGACACCAACGACACACGCGAGTCGGCGGCCATAAGAGTTGCCGACAACCTGCTCAACGAGCAGGCAAAGATTGCGGTCTATGATCCCAAAGTACAGGCAAAACAGGTCTATGCCGACCTCGACTACCTCAACACCCGATCAGACGAAGAAAACAAAAAACTTTTGGGAGTAGAGCAAGACCCCTACAAGGCGGCAAAAGATTCGCATTGTATTGCGATATTGACCGAATGGGACGAGTTCAAGACCTACGATTGGCAAAAAATATACGATAGCATGCTCAAGCCCGCCGTTGTTTTTGACGGTCGTAGCCTGCTCGACAGAAAGCAAATGGAATCTATCGGATTTATCTATTACAGCATCGGTAGCGGTATCACGAAATAAAAAAAATTATAAAATGGCCAAAAGAATTCTAATCACCGGGGCAGCGGGCTTTTTGGGCTCACACTTGTGCGAACGGTTTATAAAAGAAGGTTTTGAAGTCATTGGGATGGACAATTTTATAACAGGCGATGCTAAAAACATCGCACACTTGGCGCCACACCCCAATTTTACCTTCATCAAGCACGACGTCACACAGTACATCATTGTGGACGGCCCATTGGATTATATCTTGCATTTTGCTTCGCCCGCCAGTCCCATCGATTATTTGAAGATTCCAATCCAGACTTTAAAAGTTGGCTCTTTGGGTACACACAATTTGCTTGGGTTGGCAAAAGCCAAGAAGGCCCGGATCTTGATAGCTTCCACATCAGAAGTCTATGGAGACCCATTGGTACATCCTCAAAATGAATCATATTATGGCAACGTGAACACCATTGGGCCGAGAGGCGTTTATGACGAGGCAAAGCGTTTTCAGGAATCGATAACCATGGCGTACCACAGATTTCACGGACTTGAAACCCGCATTGTCCGTATTTTTAATACGTACGGTCCAAGGATGCGCCTCAATGACGGCCGTGTCATCCCGGCATTTATGGGTCAAGCGTTGCGCGGTGAAGATATCACTGTGTTTGGCGATGGCTCGCAAACACGGTCGTTTTGCTATGTGGACGATCAGGTCGAGGGAATTTTCAGGCTTTTGTTCAGTGATTATGCCTATCCTGTAAATATTGGCAATCCCCACGAGATTACCATCCGGGATTTTGCAGAAGAAATCATAAAATTGACCGGCACTGACCAAAAGATTGTCTATAAACCACTGCCCATAGACGATCCGATGCAGAGACAACCGGATATAAGCTTGGCAAAAGAACTTTTGGATTGGGAGCCAAAAGTTGGCAGAACAGAAGGCATGAAAATAACCTATGATTATTTCAAAAGCCTGTCAGAAGAAGAGTTGCACCGAAGTGAGCACAAAGATTTTACAGAACATATAAAGAAATGATTTGAGTTTGTTTAAGCAAGGACGTTATTCGGGGTATCTCAGGCCAATTTCTTACCTTATAGATTTGGGCATTATCAATGGCCTCGGGATTTTTTATTTCTTTAAAAATTCCGACCCAATTACGTTTGTTGTTTTCATGTCATTGGGATGGATTATCTTGTCCATTTTCTCAAAATTCTATGAAGTTTATAGGTTTACGAGAGAGGTAAACATTGTTGCCTTGATTTTCCGTCAAATGGCATTGTTTGCCTTGGTTGTTTTTGCCTTTGTTGGCTATAACCACGATATGGCCATATACCCAACGGATGTGGTAAAATACGTGTTGACGGCATTTTTCTTTATTACCACATTCAAATTCGCCATTTATTATTTGCTCCAAAAGTATCGGGTTTCTTTTGGTGGCAATTACCGCAGGACGGTCATCATAGGCGCCAACAAAAAAACTATGGCGCTTGAGGCGTTTTTTAACCAAAACCCTGAGTATGGCTACATACACATGAAAACGTTCAACTATAAAGGAAAGAAAGAGGTTGGTCTTGATGATTGTTTTGAGTATATCCTTAATGAAAATGTCGATGAGATTTATTGCTCCATTTCTGAACTCAGCAACAGCCAAATCAGCGAAGTCTCCGATTTTGCGGACAACAACCTAAAAATCCTGAAATTCTTGCCTGACAACAAAGAGATTTATTCCAAAAAATTGAAATATGAGTATTATGACTATTTGCCCATACTTTCCATGCGCAACATCCCCTTGGAAGACTCTATAAATTTGGTAATAAAAAGAACGTTCGATATTGTTTTCTCAAGTTTTGTAATCATATTTATCCTATCATGGCTCACGCCCATAATTGCCATTTTCATAAAATTGGAATCAAAAGGCCCGGTATTCTTCAAACAATCGCGCAATGGGTTTAATTACAAAGAGTTTGACTGTTATAAGTTCAGGTCTATGACCCCAAATCCCGAAGCGCATTTGTTTCAGGCTACACGGAACGACCAGAGGGTCACAAGAATCGGCAAATTTATCCGTAAGACCAGTATTGATGAGTTGCCACAGTTTTTCAATGTGTTATTTGGCGACATGTCCGTTGTGGGGCCCAGACCCCACATGGTAAGCCACACAAACATTTACGCCAAAAGCATCGACAAGTTCATGGTGCGCCATTTTGTTAAGCCCGGCATTACGGGTCTTGCCCAGATAAGTGGTTACAGGGGCGAAATAGAAACGGAAAAGGACATCATCGGTCGTGTAAAATATGATATTTTTTACATAGAAAACTGGTCACTGCTCCTTGACCTGAAAATTATCATAAGGACGTTTGCGAACGCCATAAGAGGCGATGAAAAGGCTTATTGAACTTGCGCCGCAAGCTCGTCCATTTGGCGCCCAAAATCAAATTCTCTGTTTGCAACAGCCCTGATATTGTCCCTTATGGAGCCGTGGAGTTCCGTTTTGCTGATTTTGGATATTGTCCGGTTGAGGTCTTCATAATTTCCGGGTTTTGCCACCCAGCCCAGGCGGAAATCCTCTACAAGCCGTTCTCCTTCGCCTCCACCGAAATACAGTATTGGAAGGCCAAGCTTGGCATATTCAAATATTTTTGAAGGCACAGAACCATAGATTCTATTGAGCAACGGTACAAGGGTAAGGTCATATCCCAAAAGTATTTCGTGGAGTTCGTTGCGAGGCAATTCGCCATGATAGAACAATGGCAATTCGGGGTGTTCTGATATATAGGCTTCAATCAACGTTTTTTCCGCTCCGGCACCGTACAAGTGAAACTCGATTCCGGAATAGTTGATTTCTTGGCACAATTTATAGATGCCCTGTGCAACACCCAATAGGCCGGCATAAACGATTTTTATCGTGCCTTCGGAATGAGCAAAGGTTGTTTTTTTGGGAGGTTCAAAATCGGGATAATTCCTGTACAGGATCATGTCCTTGTTGCCCACAACAGACCCAACATGGGATAAGATCTCTTCACTTTGCCCCATAATCAAATCGGCTTTCTTATAGTTGAAGGCTTCAATTTTTTCCAACATCCTGTAACTGAAATTTCTTTTGAAAGCACCCAGCTCAAGTCCTGCAATGGGCCAAAGGTCACTGATGTTCAAGATGACTTTTCGCTTTTTTGACTTTAAAAAAAGCATGCAGGTAAACGCTACCAGGAGTGGTGGTGATTGGACAATAACCTTGTCGGGGATTTTCTTCCACAAGAAAAACCATATCAGGCTAAGACTGTATGATAGCATTGCCAACAGTCGGAGCAATTTGTTCTTGGAATTACTGGCATAAATCCACAGGCGGTGTACGGTAATGCCATTTTCAATGGTAAGGTCACGTGTTTTGCCTTTGTACTGTTCAAATATTTTGCCGGTGGGATAGTTGGGCAATGGCGTAAGGACACTTACGTTATACCCCTTTATTTTTAGGCCGTTTGCCAAATGGTGGATGCGATTGGAAGCCGCTCCGGTTTCTGGAGGATAATAACTCGTTATGACCAATATTTCTTTCACCCCAATCCAAATATTTTGACCAAATGGTTCACGATGCGCTCGGCAGCTCGGCCGTCCCAAAGTTCAGGTGTGGCGCCGCTTTTCCAATTGCCAACCAATAGGTTTTGGAAGGCATCGGCAATTTTTTTTGGATCGTTGCCCACAAGGACATTGGTGCCGATAGTACAGGTTTCGGGTCGTTCCGTATTCTCTCGAAGTGTAATGCACGGCACGTCCATAACGGTGGTTTCTTCGGTAATGCCGCCCGAATCCGTCAATACGGCAAGGGCGTTTTTGACCAGATAATTGAACTCAAGATATCCCAAAGGATCCACATAGTGCAGGTTTTCAAAAGCCAAATCCATATCCTGCAATAATTTTTTGGTTCTCGGGTGTACGGGAAAGACAATTTGAAGCCCGCCGGCAAGCGTTACAAGTTGTGCTATCAATGATTTTAGTTTCTGTTCTTCATCGACATTGCTCGGGCGATGTAGGGTCATGACAAAGTAGTTCTTTTCGCGAAGCCCAAGGTCTATCCAAAGTTTTGGTTGTTTGAGCCGCGACTCATTTTTGCGGAGTGTATCTATCATCACATTGCCAACAAAAAAGATTTGCTCATCGGAAAAACCGAGCTGTTTCAGGTTTTGGTTGGCGTAGGTTGATGTTGTAAAAAAATAATCGGTAATGCTGTCAGTAACCATTCTGTTGATTTCTTCGGGCATGTCCATGTCGCCCGATCGGATGCCAGCTTCAACATGTGCAACCCTAATACCGGCTTTTTTGGCCACGATGGCACAGGCCATGGTAGAAGTTACGTCGCCAACGACCATGACCAAATCACAAGGATGTTCTTTTAGTTCCTTTTCAAAACCTATCATGATGGCGGCGGTTTGCTCTGCTTGTGAACCACTTTTGACCTCCAGATTGGTGTCTGGGTATGGAATGTTCAATTCCTCAAAAAAGGTGTCGCTCAAATTTTTGTCATAGTGCTGGCCGGTATGCACCAACCGAAAATCAATGGCAACCCCTTGGCTTTTTTTAGCCTTGATGGCATCGATTATCGGTGCTATTTTCATAAAGTTTGGCCTTGCCCCGGCGACGATGGTTATGGTCATATTAGTTTATCATGGATTTAAACTGTTTTAGCTTTCCACTTTTTGAGCGCTGAAGATAATCTTTGCGGACAAATTCATACTGCAATCCTTTTTCTAAATAGTTATCAAAATGATTTGAAATGTTTGTAATTTCGTTTTCCGATAACTCTCTCTCGCTTGAATATTCAATAGTGAAATTATTTAAGCTTTCTTGTACAATGGTAAACTCTTTAATGTTCCCTATGTTATCCATTATTACTTTTGTCAAGACATAAAAGGTCATTCCTGCCGCTTTTTTTCCGCTGGGGAGAATTGCAAAATCATTTGTTCTTCCTTTCAAATTAAGCAAAACAGTTTTTTTGGCATTGATTTTTTGGATTGAGCCAATATCCCCTACCTTATATCTTATAAAGGGGTTTGCTTTGTTGTACAGACACGTAACTATGATGTTTCCTTCTTGCCCGTCTTCTACAGGGTTGTTGTTTTCGTCCAATATTTCAACAAACAAATCCTCCTGATTAACGACCCATTCATTTTCAATATTTTCAATTGCTATGACGCCCAATTCAGAAGCCCCATATTCGTTCACCACCGGAACGCCCAATGTTTTTGTTAAAAGTTTTTTGTCATCATCAAAAAGCATTTCCGAAGTTGTTATACAGACTTTTAGCGTAGGGCAAAGGGTTGTTAATGTTATGTTTTTCTTTTCTAAATATTTTGCCAGCTGCACAATACAAGTTGTGTAGCCATTTATGTAAACAAAAGGTTTTCTTTTAAATTTTTCCACTATTTTTTCAATCGCAGAATCAGAAAAATCCAATATTGAAAATCGATATCTACAACTCAAATAGTCTTTTAAACGGATTAAATAATATCCTTTTGTGTCTAAAGGCATTCCATAAAACCGTGCTTGCAGCGAGGAATTAAAGTTTATATTATGAAATGAAAACCGTTTAATGATAGAAGCCCAATTAAGCGCATGCGAAAATTTATCCCTTGCAAAGATAAATGGATTCCCACTTGAACCCGAAGTTCTGTTAATATACACATTTTTGAGTGAATATCCATCCGAAAGCCTTTCTTCCAAGGGCCTTTGCAAATCTTTTTTAGTCAAAACGGGTAAATCTTCCCAGTTTTCCGGAAGCTCATTGCCCACTAAACTTCTATAAAATGGGTTGTTTTCAAAATGAAACAGGACTATTTCTTGTTTTTTTTGCTCAATAAATTTTTGATATCCATCCTCCGGAACGGCCAAAATAGATTCGTATTCCTCTTGAGCTTTCTTGAGGGGAAATCCATTTAATTTTAACGATAAATCGAAAAGTTTCACCAGTAAATTTACTATTTCAAAATTGAGCTGTCGCGTTAAACCAAGATTGCGACTTTGCTTTTGAATGTAAAATTAGTTCATTGGGTGGTAAATAACCAATTTTTCTTATCTGTCTGTTTTTTATTGGTTTTTTTGGGTATGCGTTATGTTTGATTTTTTTCTAAAACCTGTTTGCTTGGTATTAAAAGTTCTTGCCGGTCCTGCCCTTTTTAGATTTCAATAAAAGCAAGAAGTGTGAATATTGGTGGTTTTGGCAATTTCAGAATTTGTAATCCCCGCGATGTTTAATCGTTCAAATGCGTACCTTTGCGAAAGGGAATCAACGGCCGAGCGTATTGTTTGAACTTGTGTACGGCCGTGTTTTGCAACTTAAATTTTTCAACACAACGATGAATATTTTATTACTTGGTTCTGGCGGGCGCGAACATGCTTTGGCTTGGAAAATGCTTCAATCTTCAAAAACAACCAAACTATTTGTCGCACCCGGTAATGCAGGAACGGCAGCTATTGCCACAAATGTTCCTTTGGATATTTTGGATTTTAACGCTGTAAAAAACCTTGCCTTACAGGAAAAAATAGATATGGTAGTTGTTGGCCCTGAAGATCCATTGGTTGCGGGTATTCACGATTTCTTTTTAAACGATGATTTGCTCAAGCAAATTGCAGTGATCGGGCCGCAAAAAGCTGCGGCACAGCTTGAAGGCAGTAAAGAATTTGCAAAACAATTTTTAATACGGCATCAAATACCCACAGCGGCGTATCAAAGTTTTAATGCCTCGACCATTGAAAAGGGATACCAATTTTTAGAAACCCTAAAACCGCCGTATGTACTAAAAGCTGATGGTCTTGCCGCCGGAAAAGGCGTCGTGATTTTAAATGATCTAAACGAAGCCAAAACCGAACTGAAACGTATGCTCGTGGATGCAAAATTTGGTGCGGCAAGCACAAAAGTGGTCATTGAAGAGTTTCTTGCCGGTATTGAGTTGAGCTGTTTTGTTCTGACCGACGGCAAACACTACAAAATATTGCCAACAGCAAAAGATTACAAACGCATAGGAGAAGGCGACACGGGTTTAAATACCGGCGGAATGGGCGCAATATCGCCGGTGCCGTTTGCAACTCCCGAATTTCTGTCAAAAATTGAAGAACGCATTGTAAAACCCACCATAAACGGACTTCTAAAAGACCAATTGCCATACAAAGGCTTTATATTTATAGGATTGATAAAATCGGGCAGCGACCCAAAAGTGATCGAATACAACGTACGAATGGGCGATCCTGAAACCGAAGTCGTATTGCCAAGACTAAAAAATGATTTGGTTGCCGTTTTTCAGGCGATTGCCAATCAAACATTGAACGAGATAAATATTGAAATTGACGACCGCGCAGCTGCTACCGTCATGATGGTATCTGGAGGATACCCCGAAGATTATGAAAAAGGAAAAGAAATCACCGGACTCGAACTCGTAACAGATTCCATTCCGTTTCATGCGGCCGCAATTCTAAAAGATGGTAAAGTTGTGACTTCCGGAGGGCGCGTACTGGCAATGACATCGTACGGAAACACCTATGATGAAGCCATAAAAAAATCTTATCAAAATATAGAAAAACTACATTTTGATAAGATGTATTACCGAAAGGATATCGGGTTTGACTTATAAATATGAATGGGAGGTAATGCTTTTATCTTCCTCCTTGTTGTCGTTGAAACTTTTCAGTTGGAGCATCCAATAGACGAATGCCACCATGCCGACGACAATAAATATCCATGAAACGAGGTTTGCCGCCCACCAGTTTTCAAGCTCCAGCGCCCTCAAGGCATCCAAAGGGGCAAACAATATGTTCACAAATAAATCCTGAATGGCATAAAAAAAATCTTTCATCGCAAATGAATGTTATATTTACAGTACAAAATTACATTTTTATTTTAGAGCCTGTTTAAAAATTTAACTAATTTTATTGTTAGGCGCTGTTTTGGATACAACTTCGATACAATTTTGAAACGAGAGCCCCGATATCCTTTAAGCATTTGCCTTGTATCGCACATGAACTTTAATTGCCATAGGTTTTTGCTGAATATTCATTGTGCCCCAAAAAATCACTGTGGCGACGTTATCGTAATAAATTTATACAGACACTTGCCAAAACAACCCTTAAAGTACAAAATTATCAAGTCATTATAGCAAAGCGCAAATGCACATATGCTTTTCAATTTGTTTTATAATAGCAGTTCTTATATTTTCACAGATGATTTTAAGGGTCAAAGCAGTATGTTAAAACCCGATTCACGGATACAACGTATTCTAACTCTGTGATTTTTTTAAGTTTATAGATTAGTTTTTAACCAAAAATCTGTGTACCTATGGTTAAAAGAAAGTATAAGATTCGTAAAATTTTTGAATTGATTTAGATGGTTTCCAGTTTTTTCAGCCAATCGCGCCCCATTCATTTTTTGGTCGTCAGTGTGTTTCTGTTGGTCATCTTTGTGGCCTCAAAGTTCTACACCCTCAACGAACCGCTCACGGTGGTATTGGTTGCAGAGCAATTGTTTTATTTTATGATTGTTATTTTTTCGCTGTTTATACTCGATTTTTTTGCGAGCAGGAACAAGCTTACCAAGAAAAACAGCTACAAGTTGTTGTTTTTTGGGCTTTTTATGGGCATGCTCCCAGAAACATTGCTGAACAGCAACATTCTGCTATCCAATTTTTTTATTCTCTTGGCTTTGCGGCGCATCATCAGTTTGCGCACCCATAAAGAAATCAAAAAGAAACTGTTTGATGCTGGCTTTTGGATCGCCATTGCCACCCTGTTCTATTTTTGGGCATCGTTATTTTTTATCCTGATTTTTGCCTCAATTTTCCTATATTCGATTATTAACGTCAAGAGTTGGCTGGTTCCGTTTACGGGTGTTTTGTCGGTTGCCATAATCTGGATGGCACTGATGTTGGTAACAGGAAGGGATTTCACCGACTATTTTGACACCCATTTGATGCACAGTCTTGACTTTACGGGTTTAAACGCTACACGGATTATGCTTTCTGCCACGATACTGATCTCTTATGGTACATGGGCGTCATTTTTTTTCATAAACCAGCTCAAGGACAAGTCCAAAAAGTTAAGGCCTTCTTTCAATTTGGTGGTTATTTCGTCCATTATAGCCCTGACAATCGTTCTGATTGCTCCAGATAAAAACGGCAGCGAGTTTATTTTTCTTTTCGCCCCACTTTCCATCATACTGTCCAATTATATGGAAATCACCGAAGAAACATGGTTTAAGGAAGCATTGATTTATGTATTGATCTTGGTGCCGGTTGTTACGCTGTTTTTTTAAAACAGTTTCTATTGAAACGCATCACGCGGACACTACGCCGGTTCACTTATCAATGCCGTAAAGGCATGAAAAACGCAGTATAGCTTTTTTAATATCGGGAAGGATGTACCGCTCGGGATGAAGCATATGCCAAACGATGGGTTTCAATGTTGGGTATTGCGGCCGTTAAATGACAAATGGGTCTTTTCGACCTTCCTTCCATGGAAATTTACCCCCAAAAAATCGCACAAAGCATCGGTTTACAGAAAATTGTAGCGCACCATCGCCAAGAACGTTTCGTTGAACTGCCTATGGGCAGTCTTGCGCAATGCTTTCAAAAGGCTTTTATTTGAAAACCAAAAGAATAACCACATAAGATATGTCTGCAAGTGGTTTTGAACGTTCAAATTTTAAAATGGATAGCTTGATTTTAATAATTAAATTGTAAGTTTACAAAAGAAAGAAAATGTTAAAAAAGTTGTATCGTTCTGGCAACCCCATTGGGTTGAAGTGCGACATTTTCAGTCATTTCTGTCAATTGTTTTCTATAATAAGCATGAAAAAATTTTTTTTACTTTTTTTGGGCCTCATTGGCTTTATAACCTCGGCCCAAATTCCCCTGCCAACCGAATTACAAACACCCGAATTGGTATCCATCAACCGTATGCCCATGCGGAATCATGCATTTGCTTATGAAACAATGGCAATGGCAAAGGCAAACGACCGGGATAAATCGTCCAATTTCCTTTCCCTGAACGGTAGTTGGAAATTCAATTGGGTTAAAAACCCCAACCATAGGCCACAAAAATTTTATGAAGTAAGCTTTGATGACAGCAACTGGGATAATTTCAGAATTCCCGCAAGTTGGGAGGTAAACGGATACGGACTTCCCATTTATGTAAACCAACCGTACGATTTTGCAGGACATAATTTGGGTTACAGCAAGATGAACCCTCCTTATGATATTCCGGCAGACAACAATCCGGTAGGCTCATACCGAAAAAAAATCACACTTCCTGACGGTTTCAAGGGGAAACAAATTTTCCTTCATGTGGGCAATGCCAAAAGCTGTCTTTTTGTATGGGTAAACGGCAAAATGGTGGGTTATAGCGAAGACAGTAAATTGGCAGCTGAATTTGATATTACCGACTTTGTCAAGGATGGCGAAAATCTAATTGCTTTGCAGGTTTATCGATGGAGCGACGCAAGCTATTTGGAGTGTCAAGACATGTTTCGTTTTTCAGGCATAGAAAGAGATGTTTTTTTGTTTGCAACCAATAGGCTTAACATCAGAGACACCAAGATTGAAGCAACACTTGATCCTACCTATACCAACGGTTTGCTTTCCATCACCGCAGAGGTTAATAATTATAAATGGGAAAAAGGGTATCACAGCAAGCCCGACAACTTTTTGGTCGAAGTTCAATTGCAAGATGCTTTGGGCAATATAGTTTACCATGATGAAACCAAAGAATTTGGTACCGTATTGGGAAAATACAAAAAAGATGTAACCTTTGCCACCACCATTGGCAATGTCAAAACCTGGACGGCAGAAACCCCAAACCTCTACACCCTTTATCTCACCTTAAAAAATGAAAATGGCGATGTGCTTGAAGTAACACCACAACGCATCGGGTTCAAAAAAATAGAAATAAATGGCCCGGATTTTTTGGTTAATGGCAAAAGGGTATTTATCAAAGGCGTAAACCGTCATGAACACCATCCCAGAAATGGCCATACGTTGAGCAAAAGCGATATGCGAAAAGATATGGAGATGATGAAAAAACTCAATGTCAATGCAGTCCGGAATTCCCACTATCCGCCAGACCCTTACTGGATGGAGCTTTGCGACGAATACGGACTATATGTTGTTGAAGAAGCCAATATTGAAAGCCATGGACTGGGGTACGACTTAAGCGTCACTTTGGCCAACAAATCACTTTGGAAAGAGGCACATTTACAGCGCATACAGCGGATGTATGAGCGGGATAAAAACCACGTATCGGTAGTAACCTGGTCGTTGGGAAACGAAGCGGGCGACGGTGCCAATTTTTACGAAGCGTACCAATGGCTCAAATCGAGAACATCTTTACCCATCCAATACGAACGAACGATCAATTATAGCAAGCCTTTTGGCGCTTCCTATTCAGAAATATACTGCCCGCAATATTTTTCGCCCGGAAGCATGTTGGAATATTCAAAAAGCGATGCAACAGCCCCGATGATACAAAGCGAGTACGCACACATCATGGGCAACAGTTTAGGCAATTTTCAGGACTATTGGGACGTGATTGAAAACAACCCCAAACTTCAGGGAGGCTTCATTTGGGAGTGGATAGACCAAAGCATTGACACGATAAAAAATGGCAAACGCATAAAAGCTTATGGAGGTGATTTTCCCCTGGAAGGCCCGGTCGATGCAAACTTAAGCGACAATAATTTTTGCATTAAGGGTGTCGTTGATGCTTACAGAAACGAAACACCTATTGCACACGAGGTAAAAAAAGTCTATCAACACATCAAAACTAAATGGAAAGGAAACAACCGCATCCTGATAAAGAACGGATATTTCTTCAGATCACTCGATAATGTGGGCTTTAGATGGGTATTGCAGGAAAATGGAGCAGAAAAAGAAAAAGGAACCGTAAAAACCATCTCACTGCAGGCACAAGCAGCAGCCGAATTTGACATACCCATCAAAACCAAATTGAAAGAAGACAAAGAATACCAGTTAAACATCTATTATTATTTAAAATCTGCGGAACCCTTTTTGCCGCAAGGCTATGAAATCGCCGCCGAACAGTTTTTGCTGAACTCATTGACCGCCCCGGTTTTTGTCCCTTCAGAGAAAGCAAAATTGAAGATTTCGCAAGATGAATCCCAATGCATCGTAACAGGCAAAAATTTCACGGTGGTTTTTGATTTGAATAAAGGCGAATTGGCAAATTATAAAATAAATGGAGAAGAAATAATAAAACATGGCCCGGTACCTGCTTTCTGGCGCGCCCCGACAGACAATGATATAGGAGCCGGATTTAACAAAAATCTGAATATATGGCGTAATGCTTATGAAAACGGCTCACCGCCCAAAACCTCGGTTGCCCAAATTAATGATGGACGTTGCCAAATCAGCTTTTCAAAGGATTTGGCAAATGGCGACGCCTCCCATATTCAAGTATTTACCGTGTATGGCGATGGAAGTATAAAAGTAGAAAACAGTTTTAGAGCCATAAAAGGAGAACATCCGTTACTGCTTCGCGCCGGTACAGATCTGATCATCAATAAGAATTACAACACCATCACTTGGTACGGAAGAGGACCGGGAGAAAACTATACAGATAGAAAAGAAAACACATTCATTGGCAAGTACAAACAAACCTTGGATGAACAATATTACCCATATGCACGACCACAGGAAAGCGGTAACCACACCGAAGTAAGGTGGGTAAGTTTTGCTGACCCAAAAGGCAAAACAATTCATTTCGCTTATGCTGACAGCCTGTTGAGTTTTTCGGCAGTGCCATACAGTTTGGATGACCTGGATCCGGAGATGAACAAAAAACAGTACCATAGCGGCGAACTCAACAAACGCAATGAAACGTATTTGCACATGGACCTCATCCAAACAGGGCTACAGGGCATCGACAGTTGGGGCGCATGGCCATTGGAAAAATACAGGGTGCCATTTAAAGACTATCAATACAGTTATTGGATTAGGTTTGAATAAAAACCGGAAAAAATCAGATTGAATAAACTTTGATTTTTGCAAAATAATTTCAACCAAACGAGGCGCCTTTAAATGATTGGTTAAACTAATTTAGAAATAAACCACAACAAAACAATTGCATGTGAACATCGCTCTATGAAGGTTGAACAATAAATAAATGTTTTAGCAAAATGAAAGGTATTGTATTGTCTATATTATTCTTGCCAGCATTATTGTACCCACAAAAAAACTATGTTGAGATATTACCGACCGACACCGAAGCGGACATAATTGAAAAGGCAGCAAACGTAGTCCCGTCACCAAGACAATTAAGGTGGCAACAACTTGAAATGACCGCATTTTTTCATTTTGGCATCAATACATTTACAAATAAAGAATGGGGAAACGGAAAAGAGGACATTACCTTATTTAACCCAACATCTCTAGATGCAAAACAATGGGTACAGATTGCAAAAGAGGCAGGATTCAAGCAAATTATCTTAACAGCCAAACACCATGACGGGTTTTGTTTATGGCCCAGTAAATACACAGACCATACCATAAAAAACACTCCATATAAAAACGGGAATGGCGATGTGGTAAAAGAAGTCGCCGAAGCCTGTAAATCCTATGCAATTGGTTTTGGTATTTACCTGTCGCCCTGGGACATGAATTCTGCTTTGTATGGCGATTATGAAAAATACAACAGGTTCTTCATAAATCAATTAACAGAACTTCTCACAAATTACGGAAAAATAGACGAAGTCTGGTTTGATGGTGCCAACGGAGAGGGTCCAAACGGAAAAAAACAAGAATACAATTTTAACGCATGGTATCAAACTATACGCGACTTGCAGCCTTCGGCCACCATTGCCGTAATGGGTCCCGACATTAGGTGGGTCGGGACAGAAACCGGAGTAGGCAGAGAAACAGAATGGAGTGTTGTTCCGGTTGAAGCACAATCCCAAGAAGCCATTGCAAACAACTCCCAAAGCGATGTCGCTTTTTCGCCAAAAGGCGATATGATGGGAAACGATTTGGGAAGCAGGGATAAAATTTTGAAAGCCGAAAAATTAGTATGGTACCCGGCAGAAACAGATGTAAGCATCAGACCGGGATGGTTTTATCATCCCGAAGAGGACAATAAAGTGAAATCTGCAGACGATTTAATGAACATTTATTTCAGTTCAGTTGGGAGAAATGGCGTGTTGTTGCTGAACATTCCTCCAAACAAACAAGGATTGATAAGTGATTCTGATGCTAAAAGCTTGAGGGAGTGGAAAATAAAACACGATGCTGTTTTTTCTCATAATTTATTGAAAAACGCAACGGCCTCATCGGTAAACGGTATCAACACTTCATCATTAATTGACGGAAATTTTGATACATATTTTACAACAATAAACAAAAGCCCAACCACAACCATCGAGTTTGCCCTGAATCAAAACAGCACTTTTAACATCTTGATGATTCAGGAAAACATCGCTAAAGGACAACGTGTTGAAAAATTTTATGCCGAATATTTTGAAAACGGTTCGTGGATTAAATTTACCGAAGGAACCACCGTAGGATTCAAAAGATTATTAAGGTTCGATACAATTTCTGCCGATAAAATAAGAATTCATATAGAATCTTCAAGATTGAACCCCATGCTCTCCGAAGTCGGGCTGTTTTATCAAACCCAATAAACCCCCGGTGCATCACAAAGCCATCGCCGGACACGACCAAACCGAAAGTCCAGACCTTGCGGTCTTTGTCCGACACAAATCCTCAAGCCTTTTTTTCAATTCTGCATCTTATTGCCAAATGCCAAATCGCCCGCATCTCCAAGCCCCGGCATGATATACCCTTTGTCGTTGAGGTGCTCGTCAATGGCCGCTATCCAAAGGTGCGTATCGGCAGAAAAATGGTTTTCCACATACGACACACCGGCCCTTGCACCAATGACACTGACCAAGTGGATCTCTTTTGGAACGCCAAAAGGCAACAAAGCCTCATACGTGGCCACCATGGACTGTCCCGTCGCCAACATCGGATCTGCCAGGATCAGAGTTTTGCCGCTTAATGGTGGACAGGCCAAATACTCTACCACTATTTCAAAGCTTTCGGGGTTTTTCTGGTGTTGCCTATAGGCAGAAATGAACGCATTCTGCGCATCGTCAAAATAGTTCAACAGCCCGTGGTGCAATGGCACACCGGCCCTCAAAATGGAGCATAGCACAATCTCGTTTTCAGGAAGATTGGCGGTTGCGATGCCGAGCGGCGTAGTGATTTGCTTGGAGCCGTAACGCAGTTTTTTGCTCAACTCGTACCCAAGAACCTCGCCGATGCGCTCAATGTTCCGCCTGAAGCGCATACTGTCTTTTTGAATATTGACATCGCGCAGTTCGGAAACAAAGGTACTCAAAATAGAATTTTCTTCGGTAATGTGGTGTATATGCATAGTTGGGACATAACAGATTAACGGTCGTAAAGTTAATTATTTTAGGCGTATATTTACCGTTTCAAAAACCAATCCTATGTTTTCACAATTTGCCTTCCCCATTTTTGAACAATCTATCAAAGATTATCACATTGTTGACGATGTGTACCAACCGGTTTCGAATCCTTATGAAAAAGGAAGTATTGAATATCTTTTGTATGCCAAAAATTGGGTTGACACCGTACAATGGCATTATGAAGACATTATCCGTGACCCCAATATCAACCCCGTGGATGCTTTGGACTTAAAACGAAAAATAGATGCTTCCAATCAGGTCCGGACCGATATGGTTGAATACATCGACAGCTATTTTCTTCAAAAATACGCTTCGGTTAAGGCCAAACCAAATGCAAAAATCAACACCGAAAGTCCGGCATGGGCCATTGACCGCTTGTCTATTTTGGCATTGAAAATCTACCACATGAACGAAGAAGCAACCCGCCCGGATGCTACGCAAGAACACCGTGCCAAATGCCAAGAAAAGCTAAACGTTCTGCTTGACCAAAAAAACGACATGTTTACTTCAATCAACGATTTGCTCACCGATATTGCCAACGGCGACAAGTTCATGAAAGTCTATAAGCAAATGAAAATGTACAATGACGATGACTTAAATCCGGTGCTGTATCAGAACAAAAAATAGTTTTTGCACACAGGTTTCAGTTAAAAAAGCGACCAATTGACTGCAACTGCCAACGGAATGCCACAAAAAACCATGCATATTGCCGTAATCCGTCTTTCCGCTATGGGCGATGTTGCCATGACCGTTCCGGTTATCCGGGCCTTGGTGTCGCAACACGAAAACCTGAAGGTTACGGTAGTTTCACGACCGTTTTTCAAGCCTTTTTTTGAAGGCATCCCCCAGGTTGATTTTTTTGGCGTTGATGTAAAAAACAGGCACAAAGGTTTATTGGGCTTGTTGAAATTGTTTGCAGATTTAAAAAAGCGGGATATCGATGCCGTTGCAGACCTGCACAATGTGCTGCGCTCGCAGATTGTGCGCACATTGTTTGCGCTCTCCGGAACCAAAGTCGCATTTACCAATAAAGGCAGAGCCGAAAAACGCGCCTTGACCCGATTGAAAAACAAAGTCTTTGAGCCGGTAAAACCAATGGCCGAAAGACATGCGGCCACGTTTAAAAAATTGGGCTTTTCCGTTGATTTATCCAATCCGAAGTATCCCGAAAAAGCGGTTTTGTCAAAAAGCACACTTGCTGTTTCCGGCGAGATTAAGCCCTTTGACAGAAGGACAAAATGGATTGGAATCGCCCCTTTTGCCCAATATGAAAGCAAAGTTTATCCGTTGGATTTAATGCAGAAGGTAATTGATGGGTTGGCATCGAAAAGCGATACCAAAATCTTTCTTTTTGGTGGAGGAAAAGAAGAAATCGAGAAACTTAATGCTTTGGCAAAACAAAAAGAAAACATAGTTGTGGTTGCAGGAAAACTGGCTTTTTCCGAAGAGCTGCAACTTATTTCAAACCTTGACGTAATGCTTTCGATGGATAGCGGTAATGGACATATCGCAGCATTTCTTGGTGTAAAGACCATTACGCTTTGGGGCGCAACACATCCTTTTGCCGGATTTGCTCCCTATAACCAACCTTCGGAATATTGCTTAACTGCCGATATCAATCAATATCCCTTGCTTCCCACATCGGTTTATGGAAATAAAAAAGTAAAAGGATATGACGATGTGATGCGAAGTATCCCTGTTGAAAAAATAGTGTTAAGTGTTGAGCGCGCAGCAAACAACCGCCACTAATCAAACATCATCATAATCCACCTTGATACTTGGTGTTATAGGATGTGATTGGCAGGTAAGTATCAACCCTTCTTCGACTTCGCTGTCGGTCAAGATATTGTTCTGTCGCATTTTTACTTCGCCTTCTTTAAGACGAGCCAAACAACTACTGCAAATACCGCCCTGACAGGAGTAAGGCGGGTCAAGGTTTTCCGCTAAAGCAGCTTCCAAAACCGATTTTTTTGGATCCATGACAAAAGAAGTCTCTTCGTCATCAAGGATGACGGTCACTTTGGTTTTGCCTTCTGGGAGCATGTCTTCGGGCAAGGGTTTTGCCGGTGTAGTCACTGCAAAAAGTTCAAAATGAATTTGCAAACTATTGGTGCCTTGATCCAAAAGCATATCCTTAATGGCGTGAATCATGGGCTCCGGACCACAGAGATAATATTGGTCGATGGCCGTACCGCCATAATAGTTCTTCAGGATAAAATTGGCAGTGCTTTTTTCAATCCTGCCAAATAGCGCATTATCCATTTCTACCTGACTGAACACATAATGGACTTTTAAGCGGTCGTTGTATTGTGTTTTTAATTGCTCAATTTCCGAAAAAAATATGGTGTCTTCAGGAGACTTATTGCCGTACATGAGGACAAAAGTGCTCGCGGGCTCTTCCTCGAGCAATGTTTTCATGATGCTCATCACGGGTGTGATACCGCTTCCCGCCGCAAATGCCATGATGGTTCTTGATTGCAAAGCATTGGGTTCAAACACAAAACGACCGTTTGGTGCGGCAACCTCCAAGGTATCGCCTGCTTTTAGCACAGTATTGGCAAAATTCGAAAAATACCCGCCTTTAACGGCTTTTACCGCGACCTGGAGCTTGCCACTGTTTGGCGAACTGCAGATGGAATAGTCCCTTCGGATTTCATTCCCGTCGAGATGTGTTTTTATGGCAAGATATTGCCCCGCCTTAAAGCGGAAAGCGCTCTTGAGTTGTTCGGTTACTTCAAAAGTGATGACAACACAGGAATCGGTGGCCTTGTGGATATCACCAATTTTTAAAGAATGGAATTGCGACATTGTTTTTTTTTGCAAAAGTAAAAACATTCTACGGAATTAATTTTGTCAGTAACAAAAACAGTTTTATTATTACTAATAGGCAAATACATTTTTTAATAAAATGATTCGACATTTTCTCGCATTGGAGTGGAAACAGTATTTCCGCTCGTCCTATTGGCAAAAGAGCATTGGGTTAAACTTGCTCTTGGTTTTTTTTGCACTCTATTTCATTGTGGTGTTCTTGATGGGCGGCTTGGCGCTTTATCCAATTTTAAAAGAGCTATACCCCGATAATGACCCGTTTCTTTTGGTCAATGACTTCTTTTTTTATTGGATCATCATCGACCTTTTGGTTCGCTTTTTCTTCCAGAAACTTCCGGTTATGAGCATTAAGCCATTGCTTACATTGCCCATAAAGCGTAGCAGTATCCTACACTTTGTGCTTGCCAAGTCGGCCGTTTCGTTTCTCAATTTATTGCCGCTTTTTGCTGCCGTGCCGTTTGCCGCAGTACTTGTTTTTGAAGGCTATGAAACTGTGGGTGTTGTGGCATGGGTTTTTTTGGTGCTTTTGGTAACGCTGTGCATCAACTTTCTGAATTTTATTATCGAGAGTTTGACAGCAGAGAGCGAACTTTCATTTTTACCCTTGATCTTGCTTACTTCTGCTCTTTTTGCCCTTGAATATTTTGGAATCGTCAATTTTTCACAAATGGTTTCTGCAGGTTTTATGTCGGTTGTTGCCAACCCCATTAACGTGCTGGTAATTGTGGGGCTTCTGATAGGGCTTTATAGCATCAATTACAAGATTCTCCGTGGAAAACTCTTTTTGGACAGTTCGCTTAAATCCAAGGTAGAAGAGGTTAAGGTTGCCGACATGGCTTGGACAAGGCGTTTTGGCAAGATGGCACCTTTCATGCAACTCGACCTAAAACTTATCTGGCGCAACAAGCGGCCTCGGTCCAGTGTCTTTATCCTGGTCATCGGTCTGCTTTATGGATTGTTTTTCTATCCACAACCCATGTACAGCGAGCTCCCTTGGATTTTTCCTTTCATAGGCATTTTTGTGACCGGTATTTTCCTGATCAATTTCGGTCAATTTATACCGGCATGGGACAGCGGCTATTATAAACTATTGATGAGCCAAAACATCACTTATGAAGATTATTTGAAGTCAAAATTTGTGTTGATGGCCTTGAGCGTTGTGGCACTGTTTGTATTGAGCATCCCGTATGTGTATTTCGGATGGAAAATCTTATTGGCACATTTTGGCGCCGCGGTTTACAATATCGGTGTCAATACGCACATAATGCTCTTTGGAGGCTCTTTCAACCGAAAGAAAATAGACCTCAATCAGCGCGCGGCTTTCAACTATCAAGGCACTGGAGCCGTGCAGTGGATCATCGGTTTTCCGCTGATGTTCCTGCCCATGGTCATTTTTGCCATTGCCTATTATACCATCAATTTTGAAGCCGGCATCGCCATACTGGTCATTTTGGGACTTTTGGGAATGGTGTTCCACCAAAAACTGATGAAGTTTATCACATCAAAATATCAAGATTCAAAATATAAAATGATAAGTGCCTTTAGTGAGGACAATTAAAAACAAACACGCATGATCTCAGTTTCTAATCTTTCAAAAACATATAACGGCGTTACGGTACTCAATATAGAAAACCTTGACATCCCCAAAGGACAAAGCTTTGGCCTTGTAGGAAATAATGGCGCAGGAAAAACAACATTCTTTAGCCTCTTGCTTGACTTGATCCAACCCACAACCGGGCACATCAAGAACAATAATATATTGGTGCATGAAAGTGAAATATGGAAATCGTTCACGTCTTCGTTCATCGACGAAAGTTTTTTGATCGGTTACCTTACGCCCGAAGAATATTTTTATTTTATTGGTGAATTGCGTGGACAGAACAAGGCCGATATCGACACTTTTGTGGCGCAATTTGAAGATTTTTTCAACGGAGAGATTATCAACAAGAAAAAATACCTCCGCGATTTGAGCAAGGGCAATCAGAAAAAAGCGGGAATAGTGGCGGCTCTTATCGGTAACCCGGAAGTGATCGTGCTTGATGAACCGTTCGCCAATCTGGATCCCACCACACAGATCCGTTTAAAAAAAATCATCAAGGAACTTGCCGAAACCAAAGGCGTTACCATATTGATATCAAGCCACGACCTAATGCATGTTACCGAAGTCTGTGAACGTATTGTGGTACTCGAAAAAGGGAACGTCATCAAGGATCTCCAGACCGGAGCCGCAACCCTAAAAGAACTTGAAGCCCATTTTGCGGGATAGTTGCCTTTTTGAGAGCTTTTGTGGACAGTGACCAATCATCGAAATGAGCGCCTTTTTTCGGAATAATTCAAAAAGATGCTTATTTTTACGGCATTGCATACTATTTGCAACCGTTTTTAGTTATCTATAAACCAAACGCAAAACGTTGAAATCTACTTATAAAGCCTTGGCTCTCTTTGTGGTGGCATTTGCTGCCATTGGTTGTTCGCGCAAAAACGACACGTTCATAAACAGAAATTTCCATGCCCTGGGCACAAAGTACAATATTCTCTACAATGGCAACATCGCCCTAGATAAAGGCAGGGAAAGCCTCGATAATGGCTTTAACGACAACTATTGGGAGCTGCTGCCCGTGGAGCGCATGCAGGTAAGCGAAGAGGTCATGCTGCCCGGACAGGCAAAAAACACCGATTTTGAAAGAGCAGAAAACAAAGCCATAAAAGCCGTTCAAACGCACGGCATGAACATCAATGGCAAAGAACACAACCCACAAATAGACGAAGCTTACCTCTTGCTTGGAAAGGCACGTTATTTTGACCAGCGTTTCATACCGGCACTTGAAGCATTCAATTATATTCTGTACAAATATCCCGCAAGCGATAAGATAAACACCTCAAAAGTGTGGCGCGAAAAAACGAACATCCGTCTCGAAAACAACGAGCTCGCCATCAAAAACCTCAAAAAGCTCATAGAACAAGAAGAACTTGAGCCACAAGATCTGGCAGATGCCACCGCGAGTATGGCACAGGCTTACATCAATCTAAATGCAAAAGACAGCGCCATAACCCAATTGGCAATTGCCCGGCAACATACCAAAAAACACAACGAAAAAGCAAGGTACAATTTCATCATCGGACAACTATACAACGAAAAAGCACAAAGAGACAGCGCCAACATGGCTTTTGACAAAGTCATTGAACTCCACAGAAAAATTCCGCGCATCTATTACATTAACGCCCATTTGGCGCGAGCTGCAAACTTCGACCTCGAAAACGGCGATAAAACCGCCTTTTTGGAATACCTCACTACATTGGAAGAAGACCGTGAAAACAGACCTTTTCTTGGAAAAATCTATTATAGGATAGCCGAATTTCACAGGCAAACCGGCGCAGACTCATTAGCAGTTGCATATTACAATAAGTCGCTCCGTTCACAATCAACAGACAAGCCGCTTCGAGCAGCCGATTACGGAACCCTTGGCGACATGGCTTTTGATGCCGCCCGATACAAAATGGCCGGGGCTTATTATGACAGCACCATGAACAACATGGTTGTAAACAGCAAACCCTATCGCGCCATAAAACGAAAACGTGAAAACCTTGATGATGTCATCCATTATGAAGACATTGCAAACAATAACGACAGCATCTTGCGCCTTGCAAGCCTTACAAAGGAGGAACAGTTGGCCTTTTTTACCAATTACGCCAATCAATTAAAAGAAAAAGCCGAAAAGGAAAAGGCCGAAGCACAAAAAAGCAATAATACGGGACTGGTAACGGGCAACGACACAAACAGAAACCTTATAAATGACGCATCCAAAAGAGAAATGGGCGATAGGAGCCAACAACAATTCTATTTCTACAACCCATCTACAGTGGCTTTTGGCAAAAACGAGTTCATCAAGATTTGGGGCGACCGTTCGCTAAAGGACAATTGGAGGCTGTCAGACACACGTATCAACGCCCCCAATAGCCAAACCCCCGATGCTATCCTTACCAACCTCTCCGATGAAGAACGCTTTGACCCACAGTTCTATGTGGATATGATTCCCACGGAACCCAAATTGTTGGACAGTCTGGCAAAAGAACGCAATTTTGCTTACTACCAGTTAGGATCAATTTACAAGGAAAAATTCAAAGAAAACCAACTTGCGGCAGACAGATTTGTAAAACTCTTGCAAAACGACCCCGAAGACCGATTGATACTGCCCTCAAAGTATAACCTTTATAAAATTTACCAAGAACTGGACGACCACCCCAAAGCAGAAATGGTAAAACAAGACATCATCAACAATTATCCGGACTCTCGCTATGCCGATATTTTGAGAAATCCCGAATCGCTATTGGCAAAAGACGAGAACAGCCCCGAAAGCCTTTACGAACGATTGTACGAAGCGTTCAACAACCAAAATTATCAAGAGGTCATAGACAGCGCCACATTATATGCACAACAATTTGAGGGCGAACCGATTGTGCCAAAATTTGAAATCTTAAAAGCGTCGGCCAGAGCTCGTTTGCATGGTTTTGAAGCATATAGGGAAGGCGTCAATTTCATTGCGTTGAATTATCCCAATTCACCAGAGGGAAAACACGCACAAGAAATTTTGAAAAAGGTCATCCCCCCACTTTCGAAAAAAGATTTTGTGAAAGAAGAACTTTCAAACAATTTTTATGTAATCTACCAATTTAACAGTTCTGCAAAACAGGAAATTGAAGAATTTGCCAAAAAAATTGATGCAGAAATTGAACAGATTAGATATTACGTTCTTACCACTTCCATAGATGTTTATGACCCCAACACCACTTTTGTTGTGGTGCACGGACTGAAAAGCATTCAAGGCGCCAGTGGTTTTGCAGATTTGCTCACAGAACGCAAATCCAAGATTATAAGGCCATACATTGCAATTTCGTCCGATAATTATGGTATTGTGCAAATGCACAAAAACCTAAACGATTATATAGCAACCCAAATTAATTAAATTAACCTATGTTTTCAGGAACAAAAAAAGAAATTATGGCAACAGAAACAGGAATGAACCAAAATGCGCTTGCAAAAGGAACCGTTATCACAGGTGACATTGTGAGCGACGGCGATTTTAGAATCGAAGGCACCGTACAGGGCAACGTAAAAACCCCGGGCAAAGTGGTCATCGGAAAAACAGGCATCATCAAAGGAACGCTCACCGGCGCAAATGCTGACATAGAGGGCAAATTTTCCGGAAAACTGATCCTTTCCGACACATTGTCCCTACGATCTACCGCCTATGTAGAAGGTGAAGTCGAGGTGTCAAAACTTGCGGTGGAACCCGGAGCGACCTTTAACGCTACCTGCACGATGAAAGGCGCCATAAAAGAATTGGGCAATGGCGGACAAAGACCACCAGAACAGCAACGACCAAAAGAAGGCCAATCAGCTTAGTTCGTACGCACGCTATTCAAGCATTGCCATACAGATGTTTGCCATTATTGGCATTGGTACTTACGTTGGCGTAAAACTTGATGCGCATTATCCAAACCGGAACAACTGGTTTACACTGGTTTTTTCATTGGGTTCGGTAATTGGTGCCATCATATTTGTTGTCCGACAGATTATCGCAAACTCAAAAGAAGACGATAAATGAACGAAGCATTTACCAAGCAACAGATCCCATTCATGCTCAAAATCACGGCTTTTGCCGTCTTGTTGTTTGCGGCACATTCCTACTTGATAGCACATTTTGCGGAAAATGTGGATTTTTTCTTTCCACTTTGGCAGATCTATGGGTTTCACGCTCTGGTTACCACAGCCCTGTTTACCATTGTCAATTACCGGCTTTCTAAAGCAAAGACCGATGTGTTCGGGGTATTCATGACGGCATCGCTCGTAAAAATGGTCATGGCCGTAGTATTTCTTTTACCGCTGATCCTTTCGGATTTCGAAAAAAAACAGCCAGACGTGTTCAACTTTTTTATCCCGTACTTCCTTTTCCTGTTTTTTGAAGTGTATTCTGTAGCCCAACTGCTTCAGAAAAACCCCTAAAAATCATCCAATTAATATTGATAAAAAAAGTATTTGCCAATTAACTAATTGTGCGTACATTTGCACGGAATTTAAAGCAAGGTATTTTTAAGCCACACGGAATGACATTTAGCACCTTTAGAAACACCCTATTTTTGGTTCTTTCGTTATCGTTTTCCTTTGCCGTTTTTGCCGGTGAAGCATCGGAAAACCCAAAGAAAGAAAAGTTTGACGCCAAGGAAATGATCATGCACCACGTAAAGGATGCGCATGAATTTCACATCATCGACATCAACGGCAAGCCTGTTTCCATTTCGTTGCCCATTATACTTTGGACAGACAATGGTTTGGTAACGTTCATGTCCAGCGCATTTCACCATGACGATTCAGGCCATCACATAGTTGAGAAAAACGGAATGAAATTCGTTAAGTATCACGAAAATATATACCAATTGACCGATGGTGCACATGCTATTGAATTTGATGCAGACCACCACCCGATCAATGCCAAGAAGCCTTGGAACTTTTCAATTACCCGCAACGTTTTTATGATGTGGGTGTCAGCAATCGTGCTCATATTGCTGTTCGTGACCGCCGCAAGAAGCTATAATAAATCAGAAGGCAATGTGCCAAAAGGCATCGCCGGTTTTGTGGAGCCGCTGGTTGTGTTTGTCCGTGACGAAATTGCAAGACCCATGATCGGCGAGCACAAGTACAAAAAGTATATGCCATACCTGTTGACCATATTTTTCTTTATCTGGATCAACAATATTTTTGGTCTTATCCCTATTTTGAACGGTGCCAACTTGAGCGGCAACATTGCGTTTACCATGGTTTTGGCCCTGTTCACCTTTATCATTACCACCGTTAGCGGCAATGCCAACTACTGGAAGCACATTTTCTGGATGCCTGGCGTTCCCGTGGCAATGAAATTGTTCTTGATGCCCATCGAGTTGATCGGTATTTTCACAAAACCGATCTCGTTGATGATCCGATTGTTTGCCAACATCACTGCTGGCCACATCATTATCTTGGCATTGATGTCGTTGATTTTTATTTTTGAAACTGTTTTGATAGCACCTGTATCAGTAGCGTTCTCGCTGTTCATTACCGTAATAGAAATAGTGGTAACCGCCATACAGGCCTATATATTTACAATCTTGTCAGCCCTATATTTTGGTATGGCAACAGAAGAAGAACATCATTAATTAATTTAAATTTTATACTATGACTATTACTGGAATTGCAGCTATTGGAGCTGGTTTAGCGGCTATCGGAGCTGGACTTGGTATCGGTAAAATCGGTGGATCTGCCATGGAAGCTATGGCACGTCAACCCGAAATGCACGGTAAAATCCAAACTTCTGCGTTGATCTTGGCTGCCTTCGTTGAGGCGGTAGCCCTTTTTGGTGTTGTTGTTGCTCTTTTGCAAGGATAATCCAAAACAAAGCAAATGATATACAGAGGCAACGGTTGGTTGCTTCTGTATACTAAAAATTTAAAATTAATTAGAAACACACAATAAGAAATGGATTTAGTAACCCCCGGATTTGGACTGGTCTTTTGGACAATCATCACATTCTTGTGCTTGTTGTTCATCTTGAGAAAATTTGCCTGGAAACCAATCCTTGGCGCCGTTGAAGATCGCGAAAATGGTATCAAAAGCGCTTTGGCATCTGCAGAAAACGCACGCAAGGAAATGGAAAACCTTAAGGCAGATAACGAACGCATCCTTAACGAAGCCCGTGCAGAGCGTGAAGCCATGCTGAAAGATGCCCGTGAGATCAAGAACAAAATGATTTCTGACGCTAAAGATCAGGCGCAGGAACAAGCAAACAAAATGATAGAACAGGCACAGGCCGCCATCGAAAGCGAGAAAAAATCTGCAATGCTCGAACTGAAAAAACAAGTGGCCGAAATCTCCATTGACATCGCAGAAAAAGTGGTGCGCGAAGAATTGTCCAACAAAGACAAACAACTGAAATTAGTTGAGTCCATGTTGAGCGACGCTAAACTAAACTAATACCAATGGCACAAACCAGAGCAGCAATACGTTACGCAAAAGCGATTTTGGAATTGGCAAAGGAACATAAAGCCGATGCATCGGTCAATGAAGACATGAAGCTCCTTTCAAGATCCATTGCGGAAAACAAAGACCTCAACGGGATGCTCCAAAGCCCCGTGATCCCAACGGCCACAAAAAAAGCGGCATTGTTGGCGGTGTTTGGCAGCTTTAGCACCTGGAGTACCAATCTGGTCGATACGCTTATTCAAAACAAGCGAATCGATATTTTGGGTGAGGTTGCATCACAATACAACCGCCTTTATGACCAAGAGCACGGTACGCAGGTTGCAAAAGTAACCACAGCAGTACAGCTTAATGAAGATTTGAAAAAAATGGTTTTGGCAAAAGTCAGGGAGCTGACCGGAAAAGAAGCCGAAATCAACAATGTGATAGACGAATCGATACTTGGAGGCTTTATCCTTCGTGTTGGCGACCTTCAGTACGATGCGAGCATCTCCAATAAATTGAACAAACTTAAAAGAGAATTTACTATAAACTAAAGAGTTAAAGGCAGGGACAATCTTGCTGACATCTAAATATTTAAACGCAATGGCAGAAGTAAAACCAGCTGAAATATCAGCAATCTTAAAACAACAATTGTCGGGCTTTGAAGCAAGCGCTTCATTGGACGAAGTGGGAACGGTGCTAACTGTTGGAGACGGTATTGCACGTGTTTACGGTCTATCAAACGTTCAGTACGGTGAGTTGGTTGAGTTCGAAGGCGGACTCGAAGGCATCGTTTTGAACCTTGAAGAAGATAACGTAGGTGCCGTATTGTTGGGACCTTCAAAAACCATCAAGGAAGGTTCAACAGTAAAACGTACCAACCGTATCGCATCCCTAAAAGTTGGCGAAGAGATTGTAGGCCGTGTTGTTGACACATTAGGCACTCCAATTGACGGTAAAGGCCCAATCGGAGGCACATTATATGATATGCCATTGGAGCGCAAAGCACCGGGCGTTATCTTCCGTCAGCCCGTAACCGAGCCGTTGCAGACAGGGATCAAATCTATTGATGCCATGATTCCTGTGGGACGTGGACAACGCGAGTTGGTCATTGGTGACCGTCAAACCGGGAAGACAACCGTTTGTATCGATACCATCCTGAACCAAAAAGAGTTTTACGATGCAGGACAACCTGTATATTGTATTTATGTTGCCGTTGGACAAAAAGCTTCAACAGTGGCGAATATAG
The DNA here is from genome assembly GCA_029557895.1 of Bacteroidota bacterium. Taxonomy (GTDB): domain Bacteria; phylum Bacteroidota; class Bacteroidia; order Flavobacteriales; family Flavobacteriaceae; genus JBPOFM01. Next base: position 183,163 of record JAKQHT010000023.1, read on the forward strand.
CACAGACTTTGGAAGACAGAGGCGCAATGGCCTATACGGTAATTGTTGCCGCAAACGCTTCCGATCCTGCACCGATGCAAGTTTACGCACCATTTGCAGGTGCTGCGATAGGCGAATATTTTAGGGATACCGGCCGTCCGGCATTGATTATATTTGACGATTTGTCAAAACAAGCCGTAGCTTACCGTGAGGTATCCTTGTTGCTCCGTCGTCCACCGGGGCGTGAGGCTTATCCGGGCGACGTGTTCTACCTCCACTCCCGTTTGTTGGAGCGTTCTGCAAAAATCATCAATGACGATTCCATTGCAAAAGGCATGAACGACCTTCCTGAAGTTTTAAAACCGGTAGTTAAAGGCGGCGGTTCATTGACGGCATTGCCGATTATTGAAACACAGGCAGGTGACGTATCGGCATATATCCCGACCAACGTTATTTCCATTACCGACGGACAGATTTTCTTGGACGGCGATTTGTTCAACTCTGGTGTACGCCCAGCGATCAACGTAGGTATTTCGGTATCGCGTGTTGGTGGTAACGCACAGATCAAATCCATGAAAAAAGTTGCCGGAACCTTAAAATTGGACCAAGCACAATACCGGGAGTTAGAGGCATTTGCAAAGTTTGGATCTGACCTTGACGCTTCTACACTGAACGTTATCGAAAAAGGAAAGCGCAACGTGGAGATCTTGAAACAAGCACAGAACGACCCATATACCGTTGAAGACCAAATTGCCATCATTTATGCGGGTTCCAAAAACTTGTTGAGGGATGTTCCGGTAGAAAATGTTAAGGAATTTGAACGCGATTATTTGGAGTTTTTAAAGGCAAAACACAGCGATGTGCTTTCTGCCTTAAAAGCAGGCAAATTGACCGACGAGCTGACCGACACGCTTTCAAACGTGGCCAAGGATTTATCGTCAAAATATAGAAAATAGTTAAGAATTCGGAGTTAAGAGTTGAAGGTTGTTTTAGTGAATTAAGTTTATGTCAATGGAAAACAGCCCGATTCGAATCAAAAGTTTTCAATTTGCTGTTGACATTATTTGTTTACTGACAAACTGAAAGAGTAGAAGGATTTTGTGTTGGCAACCCAAATACCCAAGAGCAGAACAAGTATCGGGGCAAACACCAGAGAAGCTCAAAGGGCGGTAAGCACCAAAGATTTAAAAAATAAGTTTGGTATTGCACTAAAGGAAGCAGAAGAAACCAAATATTGGTTAGAATTGCTCGAAACAACCGGATGAAAAGTACCAAAAGAAATGAAAGAAAAGCGTGAGGAGTTAATACGGATTTTAGTAGCAATCATCAAAAACTCATAACTCATAACTCATAACTTGAATTATGGCAAACTTAAAAGAAATACGCAACAGGATAGCTTCGGTTTCTTCAACGATGCAGATTACCAGCGCTATGAAGATGGTGTCTGCCGCAAAATTGAAGAAAGCCCAAGACGCCATTACGGCGATGCGACCGTATGCTGACAAGCTAACGGAGCTATTGCAGAATTTGAGTGCAACTTTGGATGCCGATTCCGGAAGCAAATTTGCCGAACAAAGAGCTCAAAACAAGGTACTCATCGTTGTCATCACTTCTAACAGAGGTCTGGCCGGAGCGTTCAATTCTAATATCATCAAGCAGGTAAACAGCCTTGTCAACGGTGCTTACGTCAACCAGCAAGTTTCCATTTTGGCAATCGGCAAAAAGGGTTATGATGCCTTTAAAAAAACCAATGACGTTATTGCAAACAAAAGTGAGGTGTTTGACAACCTTACCTTTGACAATGTCGCTGCTATAGCCGAATTGTTGATGGATCGGTTTTTGACAAACAAAGCAGACAAGATTGTGCTGGTTTACAACAAATTCAAGAATGCCGCCACACAAGAGATCATTACCGAACAATTCTTGCCGATCGTTCCGATAGAAACCGGGGCCAAGGGCAATGCCGATTATATTTTTGAGCCCGGCAAAGCCGAAATCGTTGAGCAATTGATCCCAAAATCGCTAAAAACACAGCTTTACAAAGCAGTAAGGGATTCATTTGCAAGCGAGCACGGTGCACGTATGACCGCCATGCACAAAGCGACCGATAACGCTACGGAACTGCGCGACCAGTTAAAACTGACTTACAACAAAGCCCGCCAAGCGGCCATTACCAACGAAATCCTTGAAATCGTTGGCGGCGCCGAGGCATTGAACAGCTAATAAAAACATTGAACAGCTAATAAAAACAGTATGCTATTCTGACCCCGATTGAAAGATCGGGGTTTTTTTGTACTGGGAGATCAGCTTGTTCCAAACGGTGGTTTTTGATGCCATCAATCCTTCTGAAAATCGATTGCGATGTGTGATAGATTTGGATAATGCGTTTACCATATCCTTTAAAAAAGGAAAACCTGTACACCCAACGTCATTATTCACTATTTTTAGGACAGCATCCAGTGGCAAGACTCAATCCAACCAAAACGTTGACACTGCAAACACTTTACCTACATTCAATAACTTTACAAAAAATAAAACGCTATGAAAAAGATATTTTACTGTTTTTTGATTTCATTTCCTTTTTTGGGTATGTCACAGATACGTGAAAAAGGAGATATTGAATTTGCTCCAATAATAGGATATAGTGCTTCTTATCACCTTCATTCTGTTGTATTAAGTGCACCGCCTATTTCGGGAGTTCAATTTGGATTATATGGAGATTACTTTTTAAACGACAGGTGGAGCATTCGTTCAGGTTTGTTATATCAGCATATGGGTACAGAAAAAATTTATTTTGCATTTTTCAACAGTGATTATTCTGAAACGACAAATTATATAACCTTGCCTATGACTATGAATTTACATTTTGGAAGTACAAGAAAATGGTATTTAAATTACGGAGTAAGTATAGGAACTTTGATAGGAGCAAAGGCAGATTATTATGATGGCAGCGGGTATGTTGACATAAAAGATATTGTCTACACTTTTCAAGTAGGGATAAATGGAGGAATAGGATATAAATTTGAGATTTCGCCAAAATTCAGTATTGCTATTGAAAATGCAAATATGTGGGGACTGACAAAAACTACTAAAGAAAAAAAGGGCAATAATTTTTATATGAGTTTTAATGTTGGAGGTATCTTTAAATTATAAAGCCCAATTTGCAAATTTGAAAGCGTGGAAGTATATATTGGTCATCCAAGATGAAAATAAAACAAAAAATACCTCGCCATTATTGAATGGTATGTGCTTGCTCTAAATTTGATCTATAGTTTTTGTCTCCATCAAATATTGAGTTGTAGAGAGCTTAAAAAATCGGACGAAACGCGCAAAAAATCGGACGAAACAATGTATTTTGTCGAAAAACTCTAAATTTTAAGTTGTCGGCTCAATTTTTTTTCTACATTTGAAGTCCAAATCTTAACCCAATATCCGATGAACCTACTTAAAACGGCTTTCTGTGCCACCGCTTTCTGCATTGTTTTTTTTGGCAGTGCCTCTGCCCAGTCCCAATCGGGGCCAAACGCATCCGCTCCATTTCAGAAGCATACGGTTTTTAAACTAAATGAAGTGAATTTTCAAGAATGGTATGCAGGCATACACGTTGGCGGCACCGGTATCAATGTGTTTTTGCCAAACGTTACCAATGATGAAAATGTAGTGCTCGAAAATGTATATTTCAGGAACCTCAAGGGAAAATTGGTGAAAAGCAAAGGCATGTACAGCGCCGTTATGAAAAACAGCAACAAAGACTACACTTGGGAATATCCCGAAAAACCTGCCGATTACCCATTTGACCTAAACCCCGATGAGTGTGTCATCAGTTACAAAGAAAATGGCACGACAAAATATGTAAAGATTTCCAACTTGAACGAAAAGGCAGGTACTTATTATGAAAACGGCCCACCTTCTATATATGATCGTTTGGGCGATAGTTCTTTGGCCACTCTGGACGACCAAGAATAATACTTATGTACATATAAAATTTACGCCTTGCAACTTGCAAGGCTTTTTTTATTGACGTCTTTTTGTATTAGAGATTTTGTGATACACGACAAAAAGTATGACAGATGTTTTTTATGTTATTGACACCCAACACGATATCAAAAATATATAATTTTGATGGGCCCTGGTGTAAAGCAGAAGATTTTGATGTGTGCCAAAATGAGTGGTACCATAGGATTAACACAAGCAATAGTACACGAAGGCAAGTGAACGAAAACCAATATTGCAAATAGGAACATAATACTGTACATTAGCATTTCAAACGGCAAACTTGGGCACTTTAAAAACCTTCTTTAAGGACACTTTTATTTACGGTCTGGCTACGGTTCTTCCGAGGCTAATGAATTTTGTTTTGGTACCGCTACATACAGAAAAACTTGCCACAACAAGCTATTCTGACAATACCACTTTTTATATCTATGCCGCATTTTTCAATGTGTTGCTTACCTATGGCATGGAAACAGCATTTTTTAGGTTTTTCAGCACCGGTGATGACAAGGGCAAGGTATTCTCTACAACTTTGTTAAGCCTCACGGTTTCGTCTTTGGTGTTCTTGGTGCTGGTTTTGGGGTTCAATGCGCCACTTGCCGAGTTTGTGGGGTTAAGAAAAGACTATTTCAACCTCCTTATAGGCGTTTTGGTGCTCGATGCCTTGGTGGTGGCACCATTTGCATATTTGCGGGCAACGGGCCGTCCTATAAAATTCACGGCCATAAAATTGGCAAACGTAGCCATCTGTGTAATCCTCAATTTTTTCTTTCTTTGGGCCATTCCCTATTTTGGGCTCAATTTCCCCGGATATGATACTGACGATTTGGTACAGTACATCTTTATTGCCAACCTGGCCGCAAGCATTGTAACGCTTTTATTGCTCACACCCTATTTTTTCAGGGTCAAATGGCAATTCAGTACCCCCATATTCAAACAACTATGGAACTACGGGTGGCCGGTTATGGTGGCTGGCCTGGCATTCGTGATCAACGAAAATTTTGACAAATGGTTGTTGCCGGCCCTTGAAGGGAAGGCTATCAACGGTGCCTACAGCGGTTGTTATAAGATAGCAGTGTTCATGACCATTTTCATCCAAGCGTTCAGGCTCGGCGCCGAACCGTTTTTTTTCAGCCATGCCAAGGCAGCAAATGCACGGGAAACCTATGCCCGCATTATGAAATATTTTGTGATTTGCGGCTGTCTCGTCCTTGTGCTTACCGTGGCTTATCTCGATTTTTTCAAGCAACTTATCGTTAGAGATCCATCATATTGGATAGCCATCGATATTGTGCCCATAATTCTTTTGGCAAATCTGTTCTTTGGCATCTATTTCAATCTTGGGGTTTGGTACAAATTGACAGACAAAACCCGTTACGGAATGTATATTTCCATTATTGGCGCCATCATTACCATTACATTCAACTATTTGATGATACCAAGAATCGGTTTTATGGCATCTGCTTGGGCCACACTGGCGGCTTATGGCAGTATGGTGCTTATTTCGTATTTGCTTGGGAGAAAACACTACCCGATACCTTACGATCTGTCAAGAATAGGCGCCTACATCGGGCTGTCGGCATTGGCCTGTTTTTTTTCATACAGATATAACGACAATTACATAATGGGTACAGCGATAGTTTTAGTATTTTTGGGAATTGTTTTGCTTTTCGAAAAAAAGGAGCTGCAAATGTTTTTTAAGCATAGAACAGATACAACTATTATTAAATAATCGAATGATGGACATAAAGGTTATAAACAAATCGAGCCACCCACTACCCAACTATGAAACCTTGGCATCTGCAGGTATGGATCTGCGCGCCAGTATTTCAGAATCCAGAGTGCTGAAACCGCTTGAAAGAACCATTGTTGGCACAGGGCTTTTTATCGAACTTCCGGTTGGGTTTGAAGCACAGGTACGGCCAAGGAGCGGACTGGCGGCCAAAAACGGGATCACGGTACTCAACGCACCAGGCACCATAGATGCCGATTACAGGGGCGAGATAGGGGTGATTTTGGTCAATCTTTCTAATGAAGAATATACCATCAACAACGGTGAGCGTATAGCACAGTTGGTCATTGCACGTCACGAACGTGCAGAATGGGTCGAAACCTTACAACTCGAAAACAGTGAAAGAGGTAGTGGTGGTTTTGGAAGTACGGGCACGAAATAAGCTGGAATTGCTTAACCAAAAAAATTAACAAAAAAAACAACCCCTCTGCTGGAAGGGATTTATGACAAAACCATGAAAATAATAGTACCAATGGCAGGTCGCGGATCGCGGCTTCGCCCACATACACTAACAGTGCCAAAGCCTTTGATTCCGGTGGCCGGGCAACCCATCGTACACCGGTTGGTCAAAGACATTGCCAAAGTGCTGAAACAACCTGTTGAAGAAATCGCATTTGTACTCGGCGATCCTGCTTTTTTTGGGGATGATGTCGTGCAAAGCCTTAACAAATTGGCGAAAGATTTGGGAGCAAAACCATCCATTTACCGTCAAGACCAGCCACTTGGTACCGGACATGCCATCATGTGCGCCAAGGATTCGTTGGGTGGCCCGACCGTTATCGCCTATGCCGACACGCTCATCAGGGCCGATTTTAACCTCGACCCGGAAGCCGATGCCGTTATATGGGTAAAACAGGTACAAGATCCTGAAGCTTATGGAGTGGTAAAACTCAACGAGCGGGCCGAAATTATCGAACTTGTCGAGAAACCCAAAACCTTTGTCAGCGATCTGGCCGTCATCGGTATTTATTATTTTAAAAATTCCGAGATCCTAAAACAAGAACTGCAGCACGTTCTTGATAATAACATCGTTAATGGCGGTGAGTACCAGATCAATGACGGTATCAAGCGTATGATGGCCAACGGAAAGGTGTTCAAAACGGGCGAAGTTGATGAATGGATGGACTGTGGGAACAAAAGCGTTACCGTTGAGACCAACTCCAAAATGTTGGGTTTCCTTAAGCAAGACGACCTTGAAGATATGGTTGCCCCAACCGTTCAAAGGAATAACTCAAAAATCATCGAACCCTGTTTTATTGGCGACGGTGTGGTGCTCAACAATGCCACCATCGGCCCCAATGTTTCCATTGGAGAACATTGCATAATTGAAAGTTCAACCGTTAAAAATAGCCTAATCCAAAACCACAGCACCATAAAAAATGCTAATTTGGACCAAGCCATGATAGGTAACCATGTTTATTTTGATGGCCAGTTCAATGCAGTGAGCATTGGAGACTATTCTGTTTTGGAATAAAACCAAACAAATGTCTTGGAACGGTTTTTGGACAATCAAATTAAGATGAAACAACGCGCACTCATAGTGGTTTTTATGTTCGGGACGTTATTGGCTTCCTTGACTCTTGGTGCACAAGTGGATTTTAACCAAAGGCCGCACGATGATTTGGGCAATGCCGAAGACATGTTTCAAGAAAACTTTTTTGAAGCCCTTAAGCAGAGTGCTATCGAAAACTACCAAAAAGCCATTGATGCGCTCCTCAAATGCCAAAAAATCGATGACTCAAAAACGGTTGTTTATTATGAACTTGGCAAAAATTATATAGCCCTCAAAAATTTTGGTGCTGCCGAAGAAGCACTTAAAAAAGCCGTATCAAGAGAGCCGGACAACGAATGGTTTCTTGATGAGCTTTACGAAGTGTACAACCTGCAGGGCGATAACGTCAAGGCAATAAAAACGGTCAAGCAATTGGTCAAATACCATCCCGATTACAGACAGGATCTCGCCGAACTTTACATTAAGGCCAAACAATACAACGATGCATTAAAAATTTTGGACCAACTGGATAAGGAATTTGGCATCAACCATGACAGGGACGTGTTGAGAAATCAGATTTACAGTATAACCGGAAGAGATGAAGACCGTATCGAGAATCTCGAAAAGCGCATCAAATCTGACCCTAAAAATGAAGAAAACCACCTCCGATTGATATATCGCTACAGTGAAGCAGGCAATACCAAAAAGGCTTTTGAGGCCGCCAAAGAGCTGCTCAAACAACATCCGGAATCAGTGTTGGTGCACCTGGCTTTGTACAAATTTTATTTGGATATCGATGACCTGCCAAATGCCCTCATTTCCATGAAAATTGCGCTTACGGCTCCCGAAGTCAATCCAGACTCAAAAGCCAAGGTATTCAATGACTTTGTGAATTTTGTTTCAACTCATCCTCAATACGAAAAAGACCTCATCGAAATAACCTCAATAATCGATACCGATAAAGACAGTAAGACACTCATACATATAGGACAGTATTACCTTAAACTTGGCGATAAGGCCAAGGCACTCCAGTACCTGGAAGAAGCTTTGGCGAAAGAACCTAATAATTTTCCTGTCGTTCGCGAGGTTTTGTTGCTCCAATTGGATTTGGGCATGTACGATAAGGTCCTGCAAAAAAGCCAGCAAGCCATTGAGATTTACCCCGCACAACCCATCTTGTACCTGATCAACGGAGTGGCCAATAATAACCAAAAACAGCCAAAACAAGCCATAGTTTCGCTCCAAACAGGATTGGACTACCTCATCGAAGACATAAAAATGGAAGCTGATTTTTACAACCAATTGAGCATTGCCTACAAATTGGACAATAATATTCCCCAATCGCAAGCGTTTGCCAAAAAAGCAGAAGCATTATCCCAACAACAATGAACCACTTAAAATTCATTTGTCTTACAGTTATTTTTGTTGCTTTGTACGGGTGCAAAACTTCCAAAAGCCTTACGGGTACTGCGCCCATTAAAGAAACCATCACGGCAAGGCAGCTCATCAAAGAAAACAACAAGCAAGCACCGGATTTTAAAACGCTGCAAGCAAAGGTAAAAATAGATTATACCGAGGGCAAACGCTCCAATGGTTTTTCGGTCACTTTAAGAATGGAAAAGGACAAGGCCATATGGCTGAATGCCACTCTCGATTTGGTAAGAGCTTATATCACTCCCGAAAGCGTCAAATATTACAGCAAGCTTGACAATGAATATTTTGACGGCGATTATTCCTTGCTATCCAAGGTTTTGGGCATTGATCTGGATTTTTACAAGCTGCAGAATTTGCTTTTGGGTGAAATGATTTTTGCACCTGTCGAAGACACTTATGCCGTTTCCTTCGGCGAAACCTCCTATATTTTGAGTCCCAAGGAACAATCTGCAAGCATCGAGATTTTTTATCTGCTCAACCCCAGCCATTTTAAACTTGATTCGCAACAGTTGTACCAGAGTATAAAAAAACGTTTTTTACAGGTGGACTATAAGTTGTACCAAAAAGTAGACAGGGAAATTATCCCCGAGAACATCCATATTGTGGCTGTAGAAGATAATTCTGAAGTCATAATCGATTTGGAATACAAATCCCTGAAGCTTAACGAACAATTGCGCTTCCCATTTAAAATCCCTTCCGGATATAAAGAAATAGAAATTGAATGACACCTTTTCACAAGCACATATTGACCTTTTTTTTGACACTTGCCATAGTTTCCTCTCTGCAATCCCAAAGTAAGAAACAGCAAGAACTCGAAGCGCGCCGTATCGAGTTGCAAAAAGAAATCCAACAGATTAACAGTTTGCGTATTGCCGATAAAAAGAAAGAACAATCTGTCGTGTCCATGGTGGAAGACCTAAACAATAAAGTGCGCGCGCGACAGAACCTCATTAAGGTAACCAACGAGCAGGCAAATCTTCTCACACGAGAAATCAACGACAACCAAAACCAAATATCAACCCTTAGGGAACAACTTGAAGCCCTCAGAAAAGATTACGCCGCTATGGTGGTCAAATCGTACAAGAGCAAATCAGAACAGAGCCGTGTGATGTTCTTGCTGTCCTCCGAGAATTTCAAACAAGCCTATAAGCGTTTGCAATACATCAAGCAATACACCAGGCATCAGGAACAGCAAGGGCTTGAGATAAAAGACAAAACCCAAAAACTACAAATACTGAACGCATCGCTCCTCAATCAAAAAAAAGACAAGGAACGTCTTATCGAAGAAAACAGAATTGCCAAAAAAGAACTTGAGGCTGACATCAAAGAACACCAAGAACTGGTAGCGACCATCAGAAAAGACCTGAATGCTTATGCGGCACAGATCAAGACAAGACAGCAGGAAGCAGACAGAATAGATCGAGAAATCGATCGATTGATCAAGGAAGCTATGGAAGAGGCCAACCGTAAGGCGGCAAAATCCGGTGACAAGACCACTACAAAAACGGCCACTGGATTTGCCCTAACCCCGGAAGCCAAAGCCCTTGCTGCAAGTTTTGAGGCCAATAAGGGAAAATTGTCCTGGCCAGTTGAGAAAGGCGTGGTCAAAACCCGATATGGGACCCAACCTTCGCCCATCGACCCAACGGTTACCATACAGAGCAACGGGGTGCGCATTGCCACGGAAAAAAACGCCAAGGTACGTGCTGTTTTTGAAGGCACCGTAACATCGGTCATTGTTTTTAAGAACAGTAATCCAGCAGTATTGATACAGCACGGAAACTACTTTACATCTTACAAGAACCTTTCAAAGGTATTTGTAAAAAAAGGAGACAAGGTAAGTACCAAACAGAATATTGGCGAAGTGTTTACCGCCACTACCGGCGAGACCATCCTTAACTTCAGTATTTTTAAGGCCGGAACGAGTTCTGTCCCACAAGACCCTTCAGGATGGATCTACAAAATGTGATCACATAAACAGTGCCTTTAGCTCTGTTGCCTCGCTGGGCTTCATTTTGCCCGCCAATACCAAGCTCAACTGCTTTCGGCGTAATGCTGCTGCAAAGCGCTGTTTTTCCAAATCGGTTTCAGGCAATAGTTCCGGGACTTCCACAGGTAGACCCGACTCGTCCACGGCTACAAAGGTATAGATGCCTTCGTTGGCTTTGGTACGGTCTCCCGATTCGCGATCCTCGATCCAAACATCTATATAGATTTCCATTGAGGTTTTGAAAGCTCTTGACACCTTGGCTTCTACCGTAACCACGCTGCCCAATGGCACCGATCGGTTGAAGGCAACGTGGTTTACAGAGGCAGTAACCACAATCTTCCTCGAATGTCTTCTGGCAGCAATACTTGCCGCACGATCCATTCTGGCAAGAAGTTCGCCACCAAAGAGATTGTTGATGGGATTGGTCTCGCCTGGCAACACGATATCGGTCATAATGGTTCTGGACTGTTCGGGAGTTCTTGCTTGCATCTTTTTAAGATTTAATGACAGGCAAAGATAAGGCGAATAAACTTATCGGTAATAAAAAGAAACAATCTGGAATGGTAATATTATTGAAGCTTTTTGACCATCAACCAAGCCTGTGAATTGTGTTCGCGGCGAATTTGCCGGAGCGCTTTCAGGGCATCTTCCGAGGTTTCATAACTCGAATAAACCACTTCGTGAAGCCCATAGCGGTTTGGCCCAATGTTTCTGGCATTGTAGCCAAGGGCTTTTAGCTGTTCTACTTTTTTGTTTGAATTCTCCTCAATCCTAAACGCACCTGCAACGATATGATAGTTTCCCGCTTGTTTGTCCACGGTAAGGGTAACCGATGGCAGCGGGTTATCTATGACGAAAGTAGCTTCTTGGAGTTTTGCATCCAGACGCTCGTTGGCTTGTTTTTGGGCCAGTAGGTTGTGGGCTTCAATTTGTGATGCGTAATATGCCGATCCTGCCACACCGCCAAGAACCAATGCAATTGTTGCCACTGCTGCGTATTTGTAAAACGGCCTGATGCTTTTGCGTCTTTCGGGAGTGATGCTTATGGGAGTTGTTTGCTCGATGGCTTCAACAGTCTCCCTGTGGGTATCACGCACAACAGAAGTAGCTGTAAAATGCGACAACCCGAAAGAATCGGTCAGATAATTGATACTGCCAGAAGGTTCAAAATTGAGTTTTCCTTCAGGGTTCAGGGTCATTTCACCAATGTTCTGAAGCACTAATTTTTCACCCTGCATCATAAACGATTTATACGATTTTACCTGGTCGGAAATTTTTTGCAAAGCAATACCGTAAGGTAATTTCTCCACTTCTGCTATATGGCTGCAAAGCAACCCGTCGTTGTCCTGTAACTGTTCGTTGAAAGATAGTACTTTTTTTGGCGGATAGAACGTATGAGTGGATTCGTGTATTTTTGCTGAAATCCGTTTGGTCAAAAAAGCCCCAAAACCAGGCACCACGACACAGTCGTACCTGTATAGAAGATCACTTATGTGGCTTTCGATGCTCATGGTGACAAATTTAAAAAAAAATGATGCGGCATCAAATTGGTCTGCGACTATTTATTAACATTGCAATGTGGTTTTTTTGTTCAATTTATAAATCAAACAGATAGGAATGACCGACCAAGAACTTTTGTATCTTTTGGCTTTGCAAAATGTCCCCAACATTGGTGATATCACGGCAAAAAAACTCATCAACCATTGTGGTTCGGCAAAGGCGGTGTTTGAAGAACGGCAAGGAAACCTTATGAAGATTGATGGCATTGGCTCCGTGACCATAAAACAATTGTATTACAAAGACCATCTGTTAGCTTCTGAAAAAGAATTGCATTTTATCAAGGAAAACGGGATAAAATGTCTGTACTTCAAAGACGATCTCTATCCCGAAAAGCTCAAGCACTGTATCGACGGCCCAATCGTATTGTTTCAGGCTGGCAATATAAATGTCAAACAGCAACGTATCATTAGCATTGTTGGCACACGCAAGATCACGACATATGGTGTCGCTTTTTGCGAAAAGCTCGTGGAACAATTGTCAGCTTTTAATCCCGTCATTGTTTCGGGTTTTGCCTATGGGACCGACATTACTGCGCAAAAAGCAGCATTGAAGCACAACCTTCAAACCATTGGCTGCTTGGCACATGGTCTAAACCAAATTTATCCCGCATCGCACAAAAAATATATGGCGGATATTGAAAAAAATGGCGGTTTTGTAACAGATTTTTGGAGCACTTCCAATCCGGACAGAGAAAATTTCCTTAAAAGGAACAGAATAATTGCCGGAATGAGCGAAGCTACCATTGTCATTGAATCAGCGGAAAGAGGCGGTAGCTTGGTCACGGCAGATATTGCCAATTCATACAACAGAGAGGTGTTTGCAGTACCGGGAAGAGCAGTGGACCCACAAAGTGCGGGCTGCAACAACCTCATCAAGTACCAAAAAGCACATTTGCTATCGGATCCTATGGACGTTCCGTATATCTTGAATTGGGAATTGGTGGAATCCAAAAAGCAACCGGTTCAGAAACAACTGTTTGTTGAGCTCGAAGGAGATGAAAAAGCAATTTATCAATATTTGAAAGCCAACGACAAACAACTTATGGATACCATCGCCCTTGAGTGCCGAATACCGATTTTTAGGCTTGCCGGCATATTGTTGAACATGGAGCTAAAAGGTGTGCTCCGGCCACTTCCAGGGAAAACGTTTGAAGCTATTTAGATAATCACAACACGGTATTTGAGCCCAAGTTGGTTTAAAAATACTGGATACTTGCTATTTATGGTTACATGAAGCAGATAATCTTTTTTTAAAGCGATTTATCGTTTTGGTATGTGATTTTAACTAAAATTTTTTAACAAATGAAGTTTTATATCCGAAAATGTATATATTTGACCAAAAGTGGCCATAAAAAGCAATGAGCGCACAATGCTTTTTATCGATGTTTTTTGCATTTCATGGATATTTTTTAACAAAAAAATTTTGGTAAATCGCTTTTTTTTATACATTTACGGCATATTTATCGCAATGAGAATACAAAACAAAAAAATTATAGCCTCAATCTTATTTCTAATAATAAGTTTTGTATCTGTAGCACAAGGTAGCGGAACGCCACCACCACCCGGTCCTCCACCTCCTCCCGGGGCAGATTTACCCATTGATGGAGCCATATATATTTTGTTTTCTGTTGCGCTTGTTTTGGGTGTGGTTTACAAAATACGCTTGGTAAACAGGCAAAAAGCCTAATTGCGCAAAGACAATAGCTTTTGTACGTATTTTCCCAATACATCAAACTCCAGATTAACCATATCCCCTTTTTTTAACAATTTGAAATTCGTGTGCGCATGCGTATATGGAATTATTGCTACGCTAAAAGTATTCTTTTCCGATGCCACGACTGTAAGACTCACGCCATTTACCGTGATGGAACCCTTTTCAATAGTTATGTTGTTTGACGAGCCATCGTATTCAAAGGCATAGACCCAGCTGCCATTCTTCTGCGCTGCTTTCACACATTCGCCCACTTGGTCTACATGCCCTTGCACGATATGGCCATCCAGGCGGTCACCAAGCTTCATGGCGCGCTCAAGGTTGACGATGTCATTTATTTTTAAATTGCCAAGATTCGTTTTTGTTAAGGTTTCTTTAATGGCAGTAACGGTATAATGGTCACCATCACATTGAACAACCGTAAGGCAAACACCATTGTGCGAGATGCTTTGGTCTATTTTCAATTCTGGGGCAATGGCGCTCCTTATAGTGATGTGAAGGTTTTCATCTTCGCGCTCGAGTTTGGTAACAAGGCCCAAATCTTCAACAATGCCTGTAAACATAATGTCGATTTATTGGTTAAATTTGCAAAGTTAACAATAAAGCTGTTTGGGTTATACAAATGTAAAATTTTCATGAAGAAGTCAGAACTAATAAAAATTGGGGTTTCTGTGGGTGACCTCAACGGCATTGGCCCGGAAATCATTCTCAAAACCTTTGAAGACCCAAGGATGCTTGAGTTTTGCACGCCGGTTATATTTGCATCCATCAAGACCATGTCCTTTTTCAAGAAACATTTTGACAGTCCCATTAACTTTCACGGCATCAACGACACCGATCAGATAGTAGAAGGCAAGGTCAATGTGCTCAACGTTTGGAAGGAAACCCCTGCCATAGAATTTGGAAAAGAAGACCAAGAGATTGGACGTTTTGCCGTAAAATCGCTTGAGGCTGCCACGCAAGCACTCAAGAATGACACAGTTGATGTTTTGGTAACGGCGCCTATCAACAAAACGACCATACAGTCCGATAATTTCAAATTTCCTGGCCATACCAATTATTTGGCAAAGGAATTGGGCGGTAAGAGTCTTATGTTTATGGTTACCGAAGACCTGAAAGTAGGCCTTTTGACAGATCATGTACCGGTGAAGGACGTTTCGAGCCACATCACTCCCAAACTGATTGTAGAAAAAATCGAACTTGTTTACGAATCACTGGTCAAGGATTTCAAGAAAAATAGGCCTAAAATCGCGTTGCTTGGCATCAACCCACATGTGGGAGACAACGGAGTGATAGGCAAGGAAGACGACGAAGTTGTGAGGCCGACCCTCGAAAAATTGAGGGAGAAAGGCATGCTCGTTTATGGGCCATATGCGGCCGACAGCTTTTTTGGGGCCAAAAACCACAAAAATTTTGATGCGGTCATAGCATCCTACCACGACCAAGGACTCATACCTTTCAAGACCATTACTTTTGGTGAAGGTGTCAATTTTACCGCCGGACTTTCAAAAGTAAGGACCTCGCCTGACCACGGTACTGCCTTTGAAATTGCCGGCAAAGGAGAAGCAGACGAAAGTTCGTTCAAAGAAGCAGTTTTTATGGCCATAAAAATATTCCACAATAGGAGCGAATACGAAAATCTGACAAAAAACCCACTAAAAACAGCCCATAAAAAGATATGAACATTTTTTTGTTCACATCCCTTTTCGGGTAAATAAATATTTGTATATTTGCAGGCTCAAAACCGGACATGGGATGAAGCCTTTAAAAGCATACAACATACCATTTGTTGGCCTGAAACTAGGTAAACACCGTTTTGAGTATCAGATTGACAAAAAGTTCTTTGAATATTTTGAGTATGACGATTTCAATGATATCGCTATAGATGTGGACTTGGTTTTTGATAAGAAAACAACCCTCATGGAGCTTGATTTCAAGATCAAAGGCACGGTCAACGTCAATTGTGACACTACGGACGAACCCTACGAACAGCCCTTGGGCGGGTCGTTCCATTTGATTGTCAAGTTTGGCGAAGCTTACAATGATGAAAACGAGGACATCCTCATCATTCCCCATGGTGAACATGAGATCAACGTGGCCCAGTACATCTACGAGCTTATCGTGCTTTCGATGCCCATAAAAAGGGAACACCCGGGAATTGCCGACGGAACGCTCCAGTCAGACATACTCAAAAGACTCGAAGAATTGCGCCCTCAAGGCAACCATAAAGAAAACGAAGAGGACATAGACCCTCGATGGTATACATTAAAAAAACTATTAACGGATAAATAAAAAACAAAAATGGCACATCCTAAAAGAAAGACCTCGAAGACCAGAAGAGATAAAAGAAGAACGCACTATAAGGCATCCGTTCCTACAATCGCAACGTGTCCAACCACTGGAGAAGCACATTTGTTCCATAGAGCCCATTGGCACGAAGGAAAACTGTATTACAGAGGACAGGTGCTTATCGATAATTCTGAAAAAGAAGAGAATCAGGCATAATTATTATGCACGCATACAATAAAACGCTCCGACAAGAGCGTTTTTTTTGTTATTAATTTTTGAATGTATAGAAAACAACGTAATTTGCATCAAATTTGACCAAAAATCCATTGAATTGGGACAAAACAGGACCATTTTGGGCACTTTTGTTAATTTTCAGGTCATTTTAAAGGATCACAATGGGTAAAATCACTGCGGCAATCACTGCCATTGGCGGCTATGTTCCAGAATATGTGCTAACCAACCAGATTTTGGAAACAATGGTCGAAACCAACGATGAGTGGATCACAACACGTACGGGCATCAAAGAGCGTAGAATCCTTAAGGGAGAAGGAAAAGGCACTTCCTATCTTGCCATAAAGGCCGCACAAAATCTTATCGACAGATATGGCATCGACCCCAAAGAAATAGAATTGGTGATTGTGGCCACCGCCACGCCCGACATGAAAGCTGCATCGACATCTGCCTATACCGCTACACAAATTGGTGCCACCAACGCCTTTTCATTCGATTTGGAAGCTGCCTGCTCAAGTTTTTTGTACGGAATGTCCGTTGCTTCGAGCTATATAGTATCAGGGAAATATAAAAAAGTATTGCTGATAGGTGCAGACAAAAACTCCTCGATGATCAATTATAAAGACCGCGCCACATGCATTATTTTTGGCGATGGGGCCGGAGCCGTGCTCTTCGAGCCCAATGAAGAAGGATACGGACTTCAGGACGAACTATTGCGAAGCGATGGCATCGGAAGAGAATTTTTGCAAGCCACTTATGGCGGATCATCTTATCCTTCCACGCCCGAGGCCATTTCAGAAGGAAAGCACTTTGTTTTTCAGGAAGGAAAAACCGTGTTCAAAAATGCCGTGTTCAATATGGCCGATGTAACGGTCAGAATCTTGGAACGCAACAATCTAACCAAGGACGATATCGCCTGGCTTGTGGCGCACCAAGCAAACAAGCGCATCGTTGAGGCCACCGCAAACAGGATCGAACTCGACGAAAGCAAGGTGATGATGAACATTCACAAATACGGCAATACCACTTCGGCAACACTTCCTTTATTGCTTAACGACTACGAATCGCAACTCAAAAAAGGTGACAAGCTCATTTTTGCTGCTTTTGGAGGCGGCTTTACTTGGGGCGCCATTTATCTCACTTGGGGGTATAACTCACAACCAACCTAAATACAATATTAAAAATCAAGAAATTATGGATATTAGAGAGATTCAAAACCTGATCAAGTTTGTAGCCAAGTCAGGCGCAAGCGAGGTGAAACTGGAAATGGACGACATCAAGATTACCATTAAGACCGGAGGGGAAGAGAGACCCGAAACCCTGACCTATGTGCATCAAGCTCCGGCGAGTATCCCGGTAGCACCGCCAGTTCAGGCTCCGATAGCAAGCCAGCCCGAACCGACAACAGCACCCGCAAACGATGAAAATTCAAAATTCCTAACCATCAAATCGCCAATTATAGGTACTTTTTATCGAAAACCTTCGCCAGACAAACCACCATTTGTTGAAGTTGGAAAAAGCATCAAGGAAGGCGACGTGCTTTGTGTAATCGAAGCCATGAAATTGTTCAACGAGATCGAATCAGAAATTTCCGGAAAAATTGTAAAAATTCTGGTTGACGATTCTTCCCCTGTTGAATATGACCAACCTCTGTTTTTGGTAGACCCATCCTAAATCAATTGAGAATTCCACCCCGATAACTATCGGGCTAAATCCCATAATACTATAGATAGTAGTTTGGCACATGGAATTTGAAATTATTAATTTAACAAGGTATGTTTAAAAAAATTTTAATAGCAAACAGAGGAGAAATCGCCCTCCGGGTGATTAGAACTTGTAAAGAAATGGGCATCAAGACCGTTGCCGTTTATTCCACAGCCGATGCCGACAGTCTGCACGTAAAGTTTGCGGATGAAGCAGTTTGTATCGGCCCACCTTCAAGCAGCGCTTCCTATTTAAAAATGTCAAACATCATATCGGCTGCCGAAATTACCAATGCAGATGCCATACATCCAGGATATGGCTTTCTTTCGGAAAACGCCAAGTTTTCCAGAATTTGTGAAGAACATGGCATCAAATTTATTGGCGCATCACCAGAGATGATCTCTAAAATGGGCGACAAAGCAACAGCAAAAGCGACCATGAAATCTGCTGGTGTACCATGCGTTCCCGGTAGCGATGGCATCCTCAAGGATTATGCTGATTGTGAGAAAGTTGCCAAAAAAATTGGTTTTCCAGTAATGCTCAAGGCTACAGCAGGTGGTGGCGGAAAAGGCATGCGTGCCGTTTGGAAATTGGAAGACTTAAAAGATGCTTGGGATTCTGCGCGACAAGAATCCAAGGCTGCATTTGGCAACGATGATATGTACATGGAAAAACTTATTGAGGAACCCAGACATATCGAAATCCAGATTGTTGGAGACTCTACCGGTAAGGCTTGCCACCTATCTGAAAGGGACTGCTCCATACAGCGACGTCACCAGAAGCTAACCGAAGAAACGCCATCGCCGTTCATGACCGATGAGTTGCGCGAAAAAATGGGTAAAGCTGCCGTAAAAGCCGCACAATTCATAAAATATGAAGGCGCAGGAACTATAGAGTTTTTAGTGGACAAACACCGCAATTTCTACTTTATGGAGATGAACACCCGTATTCAGGTTGAGCATCCCATTACTGAACAGGTCATTGATTTTGACCTTATCAGAGAACAGATCTTGGTGGCGGCAGGAGTACCGATTTCCGGAAAAAACTATTTACCAAACCTACATTCCATAGAGTGCCGTATCAATGCCGAAGACCCCTACAACGATTTTAGGCCGTCGCCGGGCAAAATTACCACTTTGCATGCCCCCGGAGGCCACGGCGTTCGTTTGGATACCCATGTGTACGCAGGTTACACCATACCGCCCAATTACGATTCGATGATTGCCAAATTGATTACCACTGCGCAAACACGCGAAGAGGCCATCAACAAAATGAAACGGGCGCTTGATGAATTTGTTATAGAAGGGATTAAGACCACAATACCATTCCATAGACAACTTATGGACAATCCTGATTATTTGGCAGGTAATTACACCACCAAATTCATGGAGAATTTCAAGATGGAAGCACCTCAAGTGGAAGAATAATCCGAAGCGGCTGTATCATAAAGCACTATCTTATCCTTCTGTCCTGATAACTACCGGCATTGGAGTCTTAAGCCATTGTTTATTAACATCTTAAAAGAAGTTAAGCGAGTTTAACTTGGTATAAACGTGCCATTGGCACAGCCTTTTCTTATATTTTTTCAAAAATTCGACATGTACATTTGATTAAATAAGGGATCGATTTATAAACCCTAATTCCTTACATTTATATCAAAAATCCAATCCATGAACTTATCGTATTGGGAAAAAAAATCTCTGCTAACAAATATCGATTTTACTGTCGTTGGCAGTGGCATCGTGGGGCTCACTTGCGCCCTTGTTCTCAAGGAACGCTTCCCAAAAGCGGACATTCTAATTCTGGAACGTGGATGGCAACCCCAGGGCGCCAGTACCAAAAATGCCGGATTTGCCTGTTTTGGAAGTTTGAGCGAAATCTTGGATGACCTGAAATCCCAATCAGAGGCGCAGGTATTTGATTTGGTAAAGAAAAGACATGACGGCCTTGTGCTATTGAGACAGATACTTTCGGACGAGGCCATAGGTTTCAGGCAGTTTGGTGGTCACGAACTTTTTACTAAAGCAGATAAGGCCACATATGACGAATGTTTATCCCAAAAAGAACATATCAACAAGTTATTGTTTCCACTTTTCGGCCATAAGGTTTTTTCTTTCAAGGAAAATAAATATGGGTTCAAGAATATCGAAAAAAAGTACTGTTATACCCCATTCGAAGGACAGATCGACACCGGAAAAATGATGGCCTCATTGATTAATTTGGTACTTTCAAAAGGTGTAAAAATCCTAAACACAATTTCAGTTGAATATTTTGAAGAGACGAAAAGCAGTGTTTTTATACAAACCAATCGATTTGAGTTTGAATCAAAAAAACTCTTCATCGCTACCAATGGGTTTGCGCAGCAGTTGATCGATGAAGCTGTAAAACCTGCAAGAGCGCAGGTACTGATAACCAAGCCTATAGATGGTCTGCATATTAAGGGCACCTTTCATATGGACAAAGGGTTTTATTATTTCAGAAACGTTGATAACAGGATTTTGTTCGGCGGTGGTCGAAATTTGGATTTTAAAGGCGAAGAAACCACTCAAATGGGACAAACAGACATCATACAAAACAGGCTTGAAGAACTTTTGAGAACCGTTATACTACCAGAAACGATGTTTGAAATAGACCATCGCTGGAGCGGAATTATGGGTGTTGGCTCTCATAAAAGCCCCATAGTTAAGCCTATATCGCAACATGTGTTCTGTGGAGTTCGTATGGGAGGCATGGGCATAGCTATCGGGAGCCTTGTCGGAAAAGAATTGGCACAAATGATAGATTAATATGCTAAAAAAAATGCTCCGTTTCTTGTTGAAAGCATTTTTGTGGTTTTTGGCCATTCCGCTCATTGGTGTCATTGTTTTCAAATGGCTTCCGGTGCCCGTGACACCCTTGATGCTCATAAGGAGCTATGAACAATGGCAAGATGACAAGCCTATTGTTTGGAAGCATGATTGGGTTTCTTTGGATGAAATATCAGACTATTTGGAACTGGCCGTAGTGTGTAGCGAAGATCAGAATTTTATTAATCATAACGGTTTTGACCTCAAAGCGATAGAAAAAGCGATCGAGCACAATAAAAAATCCCAGCGTGTTCGAGGAGCAAGCACCATCAGTCAGCAAACTGCCAAAAACGTATTTTTGTGGCCCGGAAGAGGCTGGGTACGGAAAGGGCTTGAAACCTACGTTACATTTCTTATTGAACTGCTATGGCCCAAAGAACGGATTATGGAAGTTTACTTAAATAGTATAGAGATGGGCAACGGTGTATATGGTGCCGAAGCTGCTTCTCAATATTGGTTTAATAAATCGGCCATAAAACTGAATAGAAATGAAGCCGCTGCAATTGCCGTCATACTTCCCAATCCCCGAAAGTATCGTGCCAATCCTGCTTCTGCCTATATAGAAGGACGCAAGGCATGGGTGCTGAGGCAAATGGGATATCACGGAGGAAAACTTGATTATAGCAAAGCCAAAGAAAGGTAGCCGTTTTCACCATGCACTGATTTCCAAATGTACTTTTGTGCCTTTTTCAATCGGACAAGGATGCCGAAACAAGAATTTTTGAGATACGCCAATTCCTGTTATCAAATAATATTGACCTTTATAATAGCAATCTTCTACCTCGGCGATAAATGGAGCGCCCTCTTTTACTTTCAATTGGAAGTCATAAACAATCAGACCGTTGATGCAGTTGTATTCCCCAAAAAATGAAGCAACCAAAGGGTTTTTGGGATTTTTGTAAAGTTGTTCGGGCGTGCCTCTCTGGATGACTTTTGAGTTGTGCATCACAACCATTTGGTCAGCGTAACCAAGGACATCTTCGTGGTCATGAGTGGCAACGATACAGGTTATGTTTTTCTGTTTCAGATAGTTGAACAGACTGCGGCGTAAAGATTGCTTTTTGAAATTATCTATATGGCTGAAAGGTTCGTCAAGCAAGATGATTTCGGGTTGTTTTGCCAAAGCTCTTGCAAGTGCGACCCTCTGTTTCTGCCCACCGCTTAAAAATTTTACTTTCGTTTTTGCAAAATCGTTCAGTTCCACCACTTCCAACAATTCTTTGACCCGTTCTTTCTTTTCTTCAAGAAAAAAATTTGACAAGTACTTGCCGACATTCTCTTCGACCGAAATGAACGGCATTAGGTCAAACTCCTGTGCCACCATTTTTATGAAATCGTAACCGACAACCAGATTGAATTTTGGCCCAAGTATTCTGGTGTTGCCCCAGAATATTTCTCCGCGGGCTAAATCGTATTCGCCATAGATCAACTTCAGCAACGTGGATTTGCCCGAGCCACTTTCGCCGACAATTGAAACGTGTTCGCCCCTACCTGCTTTTATGTCAATGGATTCAAGGACCGTTCGCTTTTCGTAAGCAAAGGAAATATTATCTATCCGAAGCATTATGATTGCTTATCCTTTCACCTTTTCATTGGTCTTGTTTGGGAGTACCTCAAAGCCCATATTGTAAAGGGCAAAGCCAAATACATCAGCATAAAGATCTATGGTCTTGCTAACAGGTGTTCCGGCACCGTGACCTGCATCTGTTTCGATGCGTATTAGCGTGGGATTTGTACCACTCTGCTTGCTTTGCAGTTCTGCCGCAAACTTAAAACTGTGTGCCGGGACGACTCTATCGTCATGGTCGCCGGTGGTAATAAGTGTAGCGGGATACGCCTGTCCTGGTTTCACATTGTGTACCGGAGAGTAGTTTTTTAAGTATTCAAACATTTCTTTACTGTCTTCGGCCGTGCCATAATCATAGGCCCATCCAGCGCCTGCGGTAAAGGTGTGGTAGCGCAGCATATCGAGGACTCCCACTGCGGGCAGGGCAACCTTCATAAGGTCGGGACGTTGTGTCATGGTGGCTCCTACGAGAAGCCCACCGTTGGATCCGCCACTGATTGCCAAAAATTCTGATGAAGTGTATTTGTTTTCTATCAAATATTCGGCAGCGGAGATAAAATCGTCAAAAACGTTTTGCTTGTTCATCTGGGTACCTGCGAGATGCCATTTTTTTCCGTATTCGCCACCACCACGCAAATTGGGGACGGCATAAATGCCTCCTTGTTCCATCCATACGGCATTTGCTGTACTGAAACCAGGTGTCAGACTGATGTTAAATCCACCATAACCATAGAGTATCGTTGGGTTTTTGCCGTTGAGTTTCAAGCCTTTTTTGTGTGAAATGATCATTGGGACTTTTGTTCCGTCCTTTGAGGTGAAAAACACTTGTTTGGTTTCATAATCTTCTGTGTTGAAATCGATTCCGGGTTTTTTGTAAACGGAAGAACTTCCTGACTTTGGTTCGAAAGCGTAAATGGTACTGGGAGTGATTTGGTTGGTAAAGGAATAGTAGAGTGTTATATCTTCTCTTTTACCGCCAAAACCACCTACACTGCCTACACCGGGGAGGTCAATCTCCCTAACCAGATTGCCGTCATAGTCGTATTGTTTCACTTTTGAAATGGCATCGACCATATATTTTGCAAATATATTGCCACTGCCTGTTGATGCCGTAAGGACATTATCGGTTTCTGGGATGAGGTCTTCCCAGTTTTCGGGCAAAGGATTTGAAGCATCGACTTTTACGATTTTTTGGTTTGGAGCATTTCTGTTAGTTACCAAATACAATGTACTTCCAACGTTATCAATTACATATGTGTCGCTATCGGTGTCATCAAGGATGGTTACTATTTTTCCGTCGTTTTTTGACAGGTCCATCATCAGCAGTTTGTTTCCCGAAGTGGATGTTCTTGGGGTGATAAACAGGAATCTGCCGTCTTCGGTTACGTTTCCGCCAACATAACGGTGCTTTTGTTCTGATGTGCCACCATAGATAAGAGCGTCGTCTTTTTGTGAAGTACCAAGTTTGTGGTAATAGAGCTTGTGCTGGTCGGTTTTTGCCGAGAGTTCACTGCCTTTGGGTTTGTCATAGCTGGAGTAATAAAAACCATCGTTGTTTTTCCAAGAAATGCCACTAAACTTGATATCGACCAGAGTGTCTTCGGTTATTGCTTTGCTTTCGGCATCCATAACGATTATTTTTCGCCAATCGCTACCGCCCTCGGATATGGCATAGGCGGCGATCTTGCCGTTTTTTGAAAAGCTCAACCCTCCAAGGGAAACAGTGCCATCATTGCTGAAGGTGTTGGGATCCAAAAACACTTCGTCTTGGGTTTCGCCTTTTTTAGTTCGGTATAAGACCGATTGGTTTTGGAGGCCATCATTTTTATAGAAATACGTATAATCGCCTTCGTTAAAGGGTGCGCTAAATCGCTCAAAGTTCCAGATTTCCTTAAGGCGTTCTTTCAGTTCGTTTCGGTAAGGTATTTGGTCGAGGTAATTTCCGGTAACGGTATTTTGTGATTTGACCCATGTAGCGGTTTCTTCGCTTCGGTCGTCTTCTAACCAACGGTATGGGTCTTTTATTGTGGTCCCAAAATAGGTGTCAGATGAGTCAACGGTTTTTGTAACGGGATATTTCACTTCGGTGGCTTTGTTTTTTTTCAGTTCACTCTCGTCTTTGCAAGATATGGCGATTGTTGCTGCGAAACAAAGGAGCAGTATTTTTTTCATTGCAGTTGCATTTTGGAAGGTTAATTACCAAAATTAAAAAAAAAAGCCCCTTCATAACATTGAAGGGGCCATTTTAGGATTTTATTAAGAATTGCTTATTGCTTGATGAATTTTTGTGTCTTGATGTTGTTGCCGGACATTAACCTCAAAAAATATTGGCCTGACATCAATTCGGACACGTCAAGGGATTGGTTGTTGAGTTTGCCGTTCATAACTCTTTTGCCGTTGATGTCAAAAATGGTGTAAACAACGTTTGAAAGTTGTTCTCTGGACTTGATGTTCAGCACGGAATGTACCGGGTTTGGATAAACAACAAGATCATCGGCAATCGTGTCCTCAAAGCTCAAGGTAGTTCCTTCCACAACGGTAATGGCCGTATTGATAGTTGGGTATTCCACAACGTCCACCAATCCTGAAGGCCAATAGATGGTAATACTGTTTATGGTTGTCTCTGTCCCGATTCCAAAGTGGGTGTTCAATGAGCTCATGAACTTAAAACCTTCTCCACTTCTCACATCACGTATCTGGATACCATTGTCCGTATGGAGTTCAACTCTTGCCCCGATACCGTTGATGTTGCTTACGGTACCTACGGTGTGTACCTTGATCCAATTGTTGGAGGTGGTACCGTTCCAGTAAATTCGGCCATTGTAGTATGCATCGATATAACCGTCGTTGTTGAGGTCGCCAAAAGCCCCGTTGGCATAGTTTAACTGGGTATTGTCGATTTGTGTAAAGGTTAGGTCGCCGTTCCCATATAAAATGACACCATTGCATATGATGTCGAGATTGCCATCGTTATCGAGGTCGTACGTAACGTTTTCATGCCCCAGAGTAGTGACGGCCAATACGCCGGAGGCAGCGGTATAATCGGTAAAAGTGCCATCGCCGTTGTTTCTCATAAGTTTGTGTGTGCCAGAGCTGGCACCGACGAAAACATCCATGTCACCGTCATTGTCAAAATCGCCCCAAGCTGAAGACCAAGTTTCCATTGGATCTGCCAAGCCGATAACTGCGGCGTTCTCGGTATATGTGCCGTCGCCATTATTGGTTAGCATCTGGTTAGTTCGCCTTGCTACTTCACCACCACATTTGGCGATGAACATGTCTATATCGCGATCGTTGTCATAATCGACCCAGATGGAGCCGTAATTTCCGCCAGAGTAATAATCCCCAAGACCACCTTGGTTGTAGGTAAGGTTGCCGTAGCCGTCATTGATGTAGTAAACATTGGGCTGGACATCGTGACACACAAATGCATCCAAATGGCCGTCATTGTTTATATCCACAAAGTTTGAGCGTTGTGAAAAGACATATTCAGGCCCTGAAATTTCAGTGAAACCTGTACCGGTACTGTTTGCCTTCATGAATGTGACTCCAGATCCACTTCCGTAAAGCAAATCTGTATAGCCGTTTCTGTCGAAATCAGCGGCGGCTATGCTCCAACCCGGTAAGAAATCGGCTGTAGGGGTGGGGATGTTTACTGTATTAAATCCACCAGAAGGCAATTGGTAGCGTATGGTAACGTTATTGGAGGTTACAGAAACTATATCGTCCAGAAAGTCACCGTTCATGTCCACAACAGTCAGGTCATAACCCGAAATTGGCATGGTTTCTTGTATGAAATTTACACGCGCCGGGGATAAAGTTGTAAAATAGACCGGCCCAATCCAATTGCCGTAATCACCACCACATACACTTCTTACATAGACCTCATAATTGGTAGTGTGTGCCAAACCATCGGCATGGTAAGGGTTGTTGTCAGAAGTATCGGTACCGGAAGTTGGTGTGCCCGATCCACTGGTTTGAATTGCTACTTGCCAGGAGGTTTCACTGCTTCCCGGGGTCCAGTAGATGCTTGCGGTTTGTGTGGATATATTGGAAACGTAAATACCGCTGACATTTGGGCAAGCTGGTGGTGTTTGCGAAAAAAGGGTTGGTGAGGAAAAGCAAAATCCGTAGCCCCAATGCCCATTGTCGTCATAAAAGATACGGTACCTGAAATTGGCGAGTTGGTTTGCGCTAAACGAAGTAATGTCCAGTTCTTGTGAGTTGAATGTCGCTGTGGCGCCCGTACAATAATTGTTTGTGGGCGGAGCGGTCGATTCGTTCAGTGCATTTCCCCAATCGATCCATTGCGAGGCATCGGCATCCCAGTATTGTACCTTGAGCAGCTCGTTTATGTAGTTGTTAAAAACGTACGGTGCGGTCACGAATATCCAGTTTTCTCCCGCTGTATGGGCATTTGTTAGATTGACGGTTGGAGATTCCGCAGCAATATTGTCTTGATGGCCATTGCCCGCGTCGTCATCGTCATAAGCAAAATTTGTCGAAATCCTTGGGTCGGCTTCAAAAACATTGGGATTTGTCAAGTAGTCGCCTGTAATTGACCATTCGTTGTTGGGCCAGTTGGCATTTTGGTTCAGTACCTGGGAGAAGCCACTTATTGCGGCCCCAAGTATAAAAGCAATCAGAACGGTAGTTTTTTTCATAAAATTGGGATTATTAAGTTTTTGGTTTATTCGCAATCGTTGTTTAAAGCATTGATCCATGATTCTATTAGTCGCACGCCTTCTTCGTGTTTTAGGGTTCTTCCCAAGATGGGCATCCGGTATTGTTCTTCTACAGAGCTGATCCTGAAAAACAGTAGCGAATTGTTTGCATCGCCCGGCACGATGATTTTTTGATATGGATCGATATGGGTATCGGGCTCAATGCAGACGCCCATATTGTCGGGTTCGTTGTTTTGATGAAAAGGGAATCGCATGGGGCGGTACGAACAATAACTTTCTTCGGCATGGCAGTGGGCGCAGTTGATGTCGATATATGAGCGTGCGCGCATTTCTAAAGGTTGTGATTCGTCATTCCAAGCCACGGTGGCATCGATATTATCGGGCAATGAATTTTCTAAATATCCGACTTCAATCCATTTGTCAAGCTGGTTTTTTGGACCTTGTGGATAGGGATAGTCTTTGTACAGGTTTTGTGGTTTGGGGCCAATGGGTATTGGAGTGCCAAATTTGTTGTGACAGGTAAAACATTCACTGTGTGAAGGAATACGGTAGGTAACACTGTTGGTGCGTTCGTTTTCAAACCAGTCAAGGCTCACGAAACTGCCGTCTGTTGTAAAAGTTGCCTCGGTTTGCGCTTCGTTCCATACATATTCTGCAAATTTCCATCCGTCAATGGTGTTGTACATCAATCTTGTTTCAAGGATTTTCGTGGTTTGGTCAGGCAGTACGTTTTCAAAATAGAAATTTTTGATCAAAACGGCCCCAACAGGAAAATTCAAGGGTGTGTAGTCGTTATTATAAACGGCTTTGGTGCCTTCTGGCATCCATATAAATCTTTTTTTGTGGGCATAATCACTAAATAATGGCGTATTAATGTCATACGGAAGGACACCAAATACGGGTTCGAGGTTTTTGAGTTCACCTTCAAAAAAATTGTATTCGGAAAGCGTTTGATAGGGGACTTCCGCAAGGGCGAACACTACTGGAGAGGTTTGGGTCGGGCCGTCATCTGTGATAACGCTTCCATCGTCATCAGTGTTGATAGGGGTATAGCCGTCGTCGTTTTGGCAAGAGCAAAAGACGATCAAAACCAACAACAGAAATATGATTGTGTAGCGATTTTTTTGCATTTACGGCTTTAATAAAAGTGCTAATATAAGCAATTTTCTATCTTAAAGCTCGTTATAGGTCTTGTTTTTGATGGTTTTATATTATTTGAGAGCTAAACCAATCGATTATCAATAAGATATTCGGCGATCTGAACGGTGTTGGTTGCAGCACCTTTGCGTAAATTGTCGCTAACGATCCACAAATTCAAAGTGTTGGGTTGAGAGTTGTCTCTTCTGATGCGTCCCACAAACACTTCATCTTTCCCATTTGCATATAATGGCATAGGATATAGGTTCACATCCGTGTTGTCTTGTACACTCACACCGCTGGTTGCATGTAAAATTTGACGTACTTCATTTACATCAAAATCTTTTTCAAACTCAATGTTTACCGCCTCACTGTGACCACCGGATGTAGGGATTCTTACAGCTGTTGCAGTAACGGCTATGGTCTTGTCGTTCAGTATTTTTTGTGTTTCTCTAACAAGCTTCATTTCTTCTTTCGTATAGCCGTTTTCTTCAAAAACATCGCAATGCGGAATGGCATTTTTATGGATGGGATAATGGTAGGCCATATCGCCTTTTATCCCGGAAATTTCGTTATCCAGTTGACGTACGGCTTTTAACCCGGTGCCGGTAATGGATTGGTAGGTTGACACGACAATGCGTTTTATTTTGTATTTTTTATGCAACGGCGCCAATACCATAACCATTTGAATTGTTGAGCAATTGGGATTGGCGATGATCTTGTCGGTTTTGGTAAGATGTGCGGCATTGATTTCCGGGACTATCAATTTTTTGTCCATATCCATACGCCATGCCGATGAATTGTCAATGACGGTAGTACCTGTTTCGGCAAATTTTGGCGCCCATTCCAAAGAGGTGTTTCCTCCCGCAGAAAATAGGGCAATGTCCGGTTTTAACGAAACGGCTTCTTGCAAACCGATGACTTTAAGGGGCTGCCCTTTATACATAATGGTTTTACCTACCGATTTTTCTGATGCTACCGGGATCAACTCCGTCAACGGGAATTTTCTTTCTTCAAGAACCTTTAACATTACTTCGCCGACCATACCCGTGGCGCCTACTACTGCTACTCTCATTTTTCACGAATTATTGAAGTGCAAAAATAACCATTAATTCGCATCTATTATTATTTGAACCCATTTAAAAAATCAGATAAAAAAACCCGCTTTATTATAAGCGGGTTGAGGTTGGAACATGAAATGTAGCGGATTATTTCTCGATTATTTTTTAAGCAAATCTCTTATTTCGGCGAGAAGTTCTTCTTGGGTTGGTCCTGCAGGAGCCGGAGCTTCTGCTGGTTTTTTAATTTTATTGTAGGCTTTGATAATTATAAACATCACAAAACCAACAATTACCAAGTTAACCAGAGCATTGACCCAAGAGCCCCATCGAATGGCAACTTCTTCTGCAGCTGCGACGCCTTCGCTTGCCACTACAGCATCCGACAATACAATTTTCAGGTCTGAAAAATCAACGCCGCCGGTAAAAAAACCGACAATGGGCATCATTATGTCAGACACAAATCCGTTGACAACTCCGCCAACTGCACCCGCCATGATGACCGCTACGGCAAATTCTATGA
The DNA here is from genome assembly GCA_029557895.1 of Bacteroidota bacterium. Classification (GTDB taxonomy): domain Bacteria; phylum Bacteroidota; class Bacteroidia; order Flavobacteriales; family Flavobacteriaceae; genus JBPOFM01. The sequence goes on from JAKQHT010000023.1 coordinate 213,153, forward strand.
CGTTTCCGGTCATTATAAAATTCTTAAATTCTTTTAACATGATTAAATGATTTGTTAAGGTTATTGTTAATTAAGACTAATTTAATGAAAAAAATAAATTATGAAACAAATTTCAAAAATTATTTTAATAGCACCCGTTTGACGCGTTGCGATATGCCGGTTATAATTTCATAAGAAATAGTGTTTGCAGTTTTTGCAAGCTGGTGTGCCGGGTGAGCGGCGTCAAACACAATCACCTCATCGCCTTCATTACAAGCAATATCCGTGATGTTAACCATTAGCATGTCCATGCACACATTACCTATTATTGGCGCTATTTGATTGTTTATCAACACATAACCTTTTCCGTTGCCATATTGGCGGCCTATACCGTCGGCATGACCTATGGGGATGGTTGCGGTACTTAAAGCTACATCACTTTTATAAGCGCGGTTATAACCTACACTTTGGCCTTTTTGCAAATGGTGTATTTGTGAAATAATCGATTTTAATGCGGCAATAGGTTTGAAATTTAGGTCTTCCTTATCCGAATTTCCAAAACCGTATAAACCGATCCCGCTCCGTACCATGTCAAAATGTGCTTCTGGATAGTTTAATATACCCGAGGTGTTGCACAAATGTCTGATAGGGTTATAGCCCAAACCGGATGTCATTTTTTCTGTAATGGCAATATAGGCATTAATTTGATTTACGGTAAATGGTCTTTCATCCAAATCTTCACTTGCCGCCAAGTGTGAAAAATATGACACCACTTTCACGGCATTGGTCGTCTTTAATCTTGAAAGTATTGCGTCTATTTCATCGGCTGAAAAACCCAAGCGGTTCAATCCGGTATTGAATTTGATATGGACAGGATAATTCGTTTGGTTCTGGGCAGTTGCCACATCAATAAATTCGTTTAATATCTTGGCGTTGTAGATACTTGGTTCCAAACAACGTTCAATAAGTGTTTTGAAGTTTATGGGCTGTGGGTGCAATACCAATATGGGTTTTGTAATGCCCGCGTTGCGCAGTGCCACGCCTTCTTGGGCATAGGCCACGGCAAAATAATCTGCACCAATATTTTGCAGGCAATTGGCAATTTCGCACGCATCACTGCCATAGGCAAACGCTTTTACAACAGCCATAAATTTAGTGTCGGGATTGATTTTTGATTTTAAATACCTGAAATTATGGTTCAGGGCTTTTAAATCAATTTCAAGGACGGTTTCTTGTGCTTTTGGCATTAGTTTTTGGGTTTTGACGGCAATTCTTCAGCATCGTTAACGTTCATGTTTCGGAGTTTGTCGCGCAACATCGCTTTATAGAATGCTGCCCTGCTCAACGGTTCATATTCATCTACTTCGCCCAACAATACCAGGGCATCGCTTTTTGCCTTTCGGTAGCTGTATTGCGCCAAGTTGCCTGTTCGGGTACAAATAGCGTGTACTTTGGTCACGTATTCTGCAGTTGCCATTAAATGGGGCATAGGTCCAAACGGATTGCCTTTAAAATCCATGTCCAGCCCGGCGACAATAACGCGCACACCCTTGTTGGCCAGGTCGTTGCACACCCTGACAATTTCATCATCAAAAAATTGGGCTTCGTCTATACCCACCACATCACAGCCATCTGCCAGAATGGGAATGTTGGCGGCAGCGGGCACAGGGGTAGAGCGGATTTCGTTGGCATCGTGCGAGACGACCTTTTCGTCATCATAACGAACATCGATAGCAGGCTTGAAAATCTCCACTTTCTGCCTTGCAAACTGCGCTCTTTTGAGTCGCCGAATCAGTTCTTCGGTCTTTCCGGAAAACATCGACCCGCAGATTACTTCGATCCACCCAAATTGTTCTTTAGGATTTACTGTATTTTCAAGAAACATTTTGTAATTTTAACACTAAAACGAAGCTAAACTGCGTTTTGATAAAACGTGGCGTAAATTTATTAAATTCAAAAGCATTAACCCGATAAAATTAAAAAATGTTATGGAAAAGAAACTGGAAGCAGAGTTGATGAGCATTGCCCACAGAATTTTGAAATTGAAAGGAAAGGAAGACATCCTGAAGATGCACGCCGAAACGGCCCAGCTGTTAGAGAAATTGTCGGTACTTAAATTTGCCAAGGAGCATCTCGAACAAGGCATACCGACTATTGGCAACGATACATCGTTTTTTTCAATGCTCGATGAAGCGTTCAACAATACCGTAAGCGACAATATAGAGCGAGAAGATAAAATTTATATTAATCTCGATGAGGTGGAAGACGACGGTATTATGGAGCCGGTGATAGAAACCATCAAGGATATGGTGGCACAAATGCCCCAGGAATCACAGGTGGTCGACCGTTTTTTTGACAAGCCTTCTGACGGTCAGCAGGCTCAAACCCACGATTTTGATGTGTTGACCGCAGATTTTAAGGACCTTCCGGTCTTTGACCCGGTTTCGGAACATCCAAAAGGCGAAAGCACCAAAACGGCCGTTTCGCTGAACGACAAGCTCAAGCACAAGGGCTTCAACATAGGCCTTAACGACAAGATTGCGTTTATCAAGCACCTTTTTGACGGACGACGGGAAGATTATGAACGGGTCCTATCTCAAATCAATACAGCCGAATCTTATAAGGAAGCCGCAAACCTTGTCCAAAACATTGTAAAACCCGATTACAATAACTGGAAAGGAAAAGAAGATCTCGAAACGCGGTTCATGGAGATTGTCGAAAGCAAATTTAGCTAATGGCAAAACTCTATCTTGTACCGACGCCCATTGGAAACCTTAAAGATATGACCTTTAGGGCGGTGGAGGTTTTGGGCGATGTTGATTTGATTCTTGCCGAAGACACACGTACCTCTGGTAAATTGTTGAAGCATTTCGGGATTTCCACACCGGTACAGTCGCACCATCAACACAACGAGCACAAAACAGTCGCCCACTTGGTCCAAAGAATAATGGGTGGCACAAGCATTGCTCTAATAAGTGATGCTGGAACACCTGCCATTTCCGACCCTGGATTTTTGCTCACTCGCGCCTGTATCGAAGCCGGTGTCGAGGTAGAGTGTCTTCCAGGCGCAACAGCATTTGTGCCCGCCTTGGTAAATTCAGGCCTGCCAAACGACAAGTTTGTTTTTGAAGGATTCTTACCCGTAAAAAAAGGACGCCAGACCAGATTGAGCTTTTTGGCCGAAGAATCCAGAACCATCGTTTTTTATGAATCACCACATAAACTCGTTAAAACCCTAACCGATTTTTGTGACTTTTTTGGCGAAGACCGTCACGTATCGGTATCAAGGGAACTGACAAAACTATATGAAGAGACCGTAAGAGGAACCATCAAAACGGTTTTGGAGCATTTCATCAACAATCCGCCCAAGGGCGAAATCGTGATTTGCGTTTCCGGAAAGCACAAATAGGGCAAAAGCAGATTCACCACATTGCAATTTTTATTGTATTTTTGATATAACAGTAAAAGCCATAAATCTCATACTTATGAACCATAAAGTCATTACGCATTGGAAAGGAAACATGCAATTTGAGACCGATAATCCAAACGGAAAAACAGCATTATTGGACACCACACCAGAACACGGCGGCCACAATTCCGGCCTTTCCCCCAAAGCGTTGATGCTTTCCGCATTGGCTGGATGTACCGGATTGGATGTGGTTTCCATTTTAGACAAAATGAAAGTCAAAATAGATGATTTTAGGCTCGATACCTATGGTGAGCTTACCGAAGAACACCCAAAATACTATCACACAGTATCTGTAGAATACCATTTTTATGGTAAAGACCTTGACGAATCCAAAATAAAAAAAGCTGTGGACCTGTCGATCGAAAAATATTGCGGCGTGATGGCCATGTTCCAAAAGTTTGCCTCGGTAAAAACTTCGATCCACATCCACAACCCATAAGATGCGCTGGACCCTCAAACCATCACCCGATTCCCAAAAAGTGCAGAAACTTTCAGAATTGCTGAATGTGGATCATACCATCGCTTCGTTGCTCATACAGCGAGGCATAGAAACTTTTGATGATTCTAAGCGATTTTTTAGGCCAAGCCTCAATGACCTGCACGATCCGTTTTTGATGAAAGACATGGACAAGGCAGTAGATCGGGTCGAAAAAGCCTTTTCTGCTAACGAAAACATTTTGGTCTTTGGCGATTATGACGTGGACGGAACCTCATCGGTTGCATTGATGGCATCGTATCTCAAGACCAGGACAGAAACGGTAGCAACATACATACCGGATCGGTACGAAGAGGGTTATGGCGTGTCTTATCAAGGCATCGATTTTGCACATGACAATGGTTTTACGCTCATCATCGCTTTGGATTGCGGTGTGAAAGCTGTTGAAAAAATCGCTTATGCCAAAGAAAAGGGCATTGATTTCATTGTTTGTGACCACCACAGGCCGGGAAGCGAATTGCCAAACGCGATTGCCGTTTTGGATCCCAAGCGAGAGGATTGTCAATATCCTTATGATGAACTTTGTGGCTGCGGTATTGGGTTCAAATTGGTACAGGCACTCGCTATCAGAGAGGGCAAAGCCGCTGAACAACTAGTGGAATACCTCGATCTGGTAGCAACGGCTATTGCCGCGGATATTGTGCCGATAACGGGCGAAAACAGAACATTGACCTATTTTGGGCTTAAAATAATCAATCAGAACCCAAGGGCCGGCATTAAAGCATTGCTGGCACAGACAAAAAAAAAGGACCTGAACACATCCGACGTCGTGTTCATCATAGCGCCACGTATTAATGCAGCAGGGCGCATCAAGCACGGCAACCACGCGGTGGCATTGCTCATGGAAACAGATTTTGATAAAGCTTCTGATTATGCCAAAGATATTGAGCAGTTCAATCTCGACAGAAAAGAAGCCGATCAACAGATAACACTCGAAGCATTGGAGCAAATTGAAGATTCGAACGAACAGGAACGTTTTACAACGGTTGTCTATAGTGGATCTTGGCACAAGGGCGTCATTGGTATCGTGGCATCTCGGCTCACGGAAACCTATTATCGCCCGACATTGGTGTTTACCAAAAGTGGAAACAAACTTGCAGCCTCGGCTCGCTCCGTTAGCGGTTTTGATGTTTACAACGCCCTGGAGGCTTGTTCGGAACACCTTGAACAGTTTGGCGGTCATAAGTATGCCGCCGGTCTTACCCTGAAAGAAGAAAACTATGAGGTTTTTAAGCAAGCTTTCGAAGATGAAGTTTCAAGAACGATTGATACATCGCTTCTGACCCCCGAAATTAAAATTGACGCAAAGATTGAATTAAGTGATATCACCCCAAAATTTTTTAGGATCCTTAAACAGTTTGAACCCTTCGGTCCGGGAAACATGACCCCGATATTCGTTGCCGATAACCTAAAAGACTCCGGATTTGGTAAGTGTGTTGGAGAAAATGACAAGCATTTGAGGCTGAATATAGGGCAGCACGATTCGCAAACTTTTGCCGCTATTGGGTTCAATCTTGGAACAAAATACCATTTGGCAAAATCCCCAAGAGCCTTTAAGGCCGTTTTTACCATTGATGAAAACGTGTGGAACGACAAGGTAAGCCTCCAGTTGCGATTGAGGGACATTGAAGGATGAGATTTTTATATCCTGTAAGGTTTTCCGGTACTGTAACGAGTTCAGCATATCAATTTCGGAGTGACATGTCAAGACCTTGCAAAATAAAAAAGCCCGGTTCAAATTTGAACCGGGCTTTTCACAATATAAGCACTATAATTAATGGATTGCTTTTTTGGTTACATTCAGGTTGCCCTGAAGTTTGATGTTTACCAAATAAACACCTTTTGAGAAATCAAAACCGGTGGTAAGTTGGTTTGATCGACTATTATTTGTGTATGCCATGATCATCTTGCCGTTGATGTCATATACCTGGATTGCCTCGATAGCATTGCCAGATTTGACATGTAACTGATCGTTCTTGATAAACACAAAGGTATCATTGGACGCTATATCAACAACAGACATAGTTTCGGCAGTGTATCGCAACACGAAGCGGTCATTGGTGATGCCTTCATTTGCGGTAAAAGCATAGGGAGACTCCCTCAAATCGTGGATGGCGCCGGTATAGGTGTCTTCAAGGTAAATGTCTTGTGAATTTTCCTCAAACAAGCTACCTTTAAGTTGGTCGATGGCGATACGGTAGATGCCACTCCTAGGCACTTCAAAACCAAGCGTTACGGTGTCGGAGCCATCAAATGGTAATGACCTTCCCTGTATGGACAATTTTTCATCATCATTTGGAATCAATGAGTACAATCGGAAATTGGTACTCATAGCTTGTGTATCGTACAAAATATCTTTTTCGTTGGTGGCGCCAGATACGTACCCGATAAGTGCTGTAGTAGAAACCTGTGCTTCATTGATCAAGCCCAACCAGAGCAATTGCTTTTCGGCTTCATCAAATGTGTTTTCCGTACTGTTTGCTCTGTAGAATTGCCCATTGTCATAGGCATGCTCGCTACCGTCATAACGCATTTCGTTGGTAAAATTTAGCGTGTAGGTTGAGTTGTTATAGAATGTTTTTACAAAAAATGCCTGTCCCGATGCGATATAACCATTGAAGCCTGCAGGGTTTGAACCTGTACCATTATAGGCTATATAATCATCCTGATTGTAATTGTAATCAAAATTCTGATAATATGGGTTGTCATAAGAGCCGGATCTTTGTGAACCATGTGTCCAAAGGTGCACTGCTCCAACAATCCTTTCATTTGTTTCGGCATTAAGGGTTAAAAAGTCTAGGGCGTTGATGGCAGATGGATATGGGTTGCCTATTAAATTCCAATGTTTGTCTTCTAACAGCATTGAATTTGAATTAGTCCTCGATACCGCGATATTGATATCACCATTATTAGGTATGCCTTCAAAAATGTTGGTAAATGTATTGGCAGAAGGGACCATGGCTATGTAGCCTTTGCCAGGCACCATATTACCGCTTGCTTGGACCCAATTTCCTTTTGTGCCATTGCCATTGTCATAGTTTACATCCCATACAAATTTGTAATTATTAGGTCCTGGAATATTGGCAATATTAAAATCTTTAACAGGTGAAGACCAATATACATAATCATGGGTGTGCAGGTCGTCTGCATCACGTTTTACTTTGATTTTACCAGTATTTACTGCATTTTTATCAATTTGTACCAAGCTAGCACCATCTTCTAAAGTAAACTTACCAGCGGGGATGGTTTGGACAGGATTATTTTGATCGTCCAAAACAACAAACTCGGGCAGGACATTTAGATTACCATACAATACGACTTTTTTTCCGGATTTGATCGTTACGTTATATCCTGCAGGTACAGTACAGTCACAGGCTTCCAAATTTACGTTTTTGTTGTAGTTTGCCGTAAAAATCAGGTTTCGGTCTTTATCGTTTATATCACCGTAAAGAGCAGGTGTTTGCCAAGTGGTACCATTCCAATAGGTTGGAACACCGCCTTCACGTATTGCAATCCTTATATCCACGGCGCCCCAGCCATTGGATACCCTTACTCTATAATCATCATCAATGTCCGCCTTTTTCACGCCATACAGTGTATAGCTTGTATTTGTAGTGCTGGCACTTGTCAATGCCGTATGGTCCTTGAACCACTGGTATGTTATGACATCTCTTGGGTCTTCTGGATAAGATGGTCCGCCATCTACATTTGCAGACACACTAAATGTCACGTCTATAGTTGAGGGATCACTGTTTTCTGGCACCCTACAAACGAATCTTGATATTGGAAAATCTTCAACCTTGGGCGATTTGATTTGGAAAGCCGCCTTGTTGTATGCTATAAATGCCATATCCGCGGTACCTCCGGCCATCATATTGATGGTGTTGATCTGGTCAATGTTTGAGTTATTGATATCAAAATCTTCAAGCTCAAAAGCGCCCATCCTAAAAGGTCTATGTTCTTTAGTGCCAAAAGAAACACCATTTGGAAATGCCATATCATAAGGGTTGGTTTGGTCCATACGATACAAATCCAGTTTCCATTCAAACAGTGCAGGGTAGGTCGTGTAATTATCAGCGATGTTCAATCTAATGGGTCTTCCCACCACATTGCCATCGATATCGGCATAGTAATATATGTCTGGCGCGCCCGGTTGAGCAATTTGGGTAATTAGCAAATCTGGCGTGTTGTCTCCCAATGCTCCAACGCTGCCATTGCCACTAAAAAACTCAATGGTGGCGTTTTGGTTGAAGTTGGTAATGCCTGTTCCCAAATCCAAACCTTGCTGGTTTAATGGGTTTGCATTAGAAATGATCACATCATAGACCGTTCTGCGCACATTGTCGTTCAATACTCTATTGTCAATAAAGCCGTCAATTTTGTCTGCCATAGCAAGATAATTGTTGCCATGCGGATTGCCGGAAACGCCATTTGTAGTATAGGCCTTGAAGATATTTGGTTCAATAGTAAGTCCGGAACCGGCCAATTGATTGCTTAAAGTTGTATCGTCTACACCGGTAGAAAACACTTTGCCGGAAGCATCATTCATTTTAAAGCCCAGAAGGTCGTGACGGTCGTTTGGCCAGGAAGCCCCAGCATCATAATCGTTATTGGAATGCTTGCCATCCCACCAGTTAGAACGCCAAAAAGAGATGCCGCTGTTTGCATAGTCCCAAGTGGTATAAACCTCTGCGACACGGTTAGGGCTACTTTGGTTTAAATGTTTATTTGTAGGCGCAACGTAAGTTAAATTTGTCACGTCATTCCCGTTTATTTTTAACATCCTGACTATATCGCTTGAAGCATTGACATACGTATTTGTCCTTCCAACCATAAAAGTCAACTGGGTGCCATCGCCATTAACACTAACAGAACCAATGCTGAAATCAGACAGTGACACGGTTGCACCAGTGAGCCCGGTACCAATCACGGTCACTTTGGTTTTGGTAGATACTCGTGTAGGCGTAACCGAGGTTACGGTCTGCGCCATAAGTCCGCCCGTAAAAAGTAAGAGCAATAGGGCATTGAAAACGGTTTTGCCAAAAGCAGCAATAGAAGTAGTACTTGTTTTCATAATAACAGTGTTAAGTTTTTTCATAAGCTTTTTTAATGCTTAAAACAGTTAAATAAATTTGGGAGGGATTTGAGGCTCAAAGGTCTGAAGAACTGCTTTTTGTGTGAAATTTTTTAGATGTACTACCAATATTTTGCCTTAAAAGGCATTGGCCTAACACGTTAGCGACAAATTGTGCATTTTGGCGACAAATGTTTTTGGGTCTTGGACAAATAGAAAAAAGGACACCTAAAAAGGCGTCCTTTTTGTAATGAAATCGGGATTGTGCTTATTTAGCGATCACGAATTTTTTGGAGACGGTACCTTCCTCGGATGTAATGACATACATGTATAATCCGTTTGGCAAGTTGGATCCGTTAAAAGAAACATTGTATTTTTGACCTGGATTGGTTTCTTTGTTAAATACGTTAGCAATGGTGCGTCCATACTGGTCTATCACATCAACACGTACATTCCCAGAAAGTCCCGTAGTAAAAGTCACTTCAGAAAGTCCGGTAGAAGTCGGGTTTGGATAGATGGTCGCATCTATCCCTGACGGGTTTAGACCGTTAATGCCCAACGTGTTTTGCTGATCTTCAAGTATTGCTTGAGCAACAATTGCAGGGCTTCCATAACAATTGTAGAACGCAACGATTCCATCAAGGTCATAACCATCTGGAGTTTTTGACAATTCATCGTTGTTCACTATTTTCACATAAGTGATGTAATCAAAATCACCGGCATCGCTGATGTCTATGGTATTCTCTGTCTTGCAAACAGTACCTGCATAGTGCCAGGTGCCTTCTACGTTGTAGTTGGATACGTAAATATCAGCATATTCTTTGTATTGAGAACATCCCAAAGGCTGGTTGAAAGATGTTTCGACAAACTGGAGGTCAGCACCGGGGCCGTTAAGAACAACACCATCAAAAGCAACGGTAATGCTTCCACCATATCCTAATGTGGTAAATACATAACTATCGGTTCTTTCTGGCTCTCCCAATGCTTGTAATGGGTTTGTTCTATTTGAATTGATGACTCCATTGGATTTAGTGGTTCCTTGCACGTATTCAAGATATTCGGTGGCATAGCATCCGGCCAATTGAGGCGTTTCCGGCTCTTGGCAACCATGTAGGGCAATAATACCGTCAAGATCGAACCCGTCATCAGATACAGAATTCAAGGGTGTGGTATCGATAAGTTTCACGGAAGATATCCATGGCAATGACACTTCGGTAATAGCATCGAGGTCAAAAGCAGCAGATTCGTCAGTATAAACAGTTCCCAAGAAGAAATAGTCCACATTGTTTTGAGAAACGTAAACATCTGCAGATTCAGGATAGGAACTAAAAGTAGCATTGCCGAAAGTGGTCTCTACTATGACCAGATCATCACCGGGGCCGTTTGGTACAACACCATCAAACCCGATTATAATGCTACCGCCAAAACCAAGGGTAACGAAGTTTAAAGTATTGTCAACCTGTGGTGCACCAAGCGCATTTTCCGGGTTTTTACGGTTTGCTTGAATTGGGTCAACAGGGTTGTATGCCAATACGGTAGAGCCATAGCATTCGGTAGCGATTTCTTGGCAACCGTGTACCGCTTCAACACCATCTACATCATAGCCATCAGGCGTGGTAGCTTGGTTGATGATTTTGATTTGGGTCACGTAAGCGAGTGCCACAGTAGAAATATCGATAGCGCCATCACGACAAATTTGGCCGTAAGAAACCCAATTTGTGCCGTCTGATAATTCGATCATAGCATATTCATCGTCAGAATAGCCACAATTATCGCCAGAAAACGATGTTTCGTAGACCATAATGTCCGCACCGGGACCGTCAATAACAGCAGCACCATTAAAATCAATGATAACCCAGCCGTCCACACCTAATGAAAAGAAGCCTCCGGCAGCATTCGATCTGTCTGGGGCTCCAAGCATGGTGTTGATATCTGAACGGTCGGCAGGAATGGCACTTCCATTTTGTTGCGTCCCTTGGTAATAAGCCACTACGTTGGCTCCGAAGCACCCATCTTCTTCTATAGAAGGGGTAGTGTTGGCAGCGACATTCGATGCGCCAACAGACATGATTGTGGCAAGGCCACAAACATAAGCAATTATACTTTTTGTAAATTTAACCATAATAAATAGAATTAATCAATTAAACGATACAAATCTCAAAACACAACTTACCTCTTACAAAAATTAATCGCGGAAACAATCATTTCTATCGTTCAGCGGAAAAGAAATGTTGATAATGTCGGATGAAATGCTAATGCGTGTAATAATTTTAAAATGGCATTTAGATAGAAATCACTAAATAGATTTTTGAATACATTACAGACAAAACACTTATAAAAACTATGTTGTGGAATTTTTTTTGGCTACACGATCAGAAACACGCCATCCCTACCGGTAAGCCATATTTAAACCTATCAAAAATGATCCGTAAGCCACTATGTGCAACAAGGATCCTATTCTATACCAACCTGTTGTGATTTGCCTCGGCATCCGGTTTATTGTGGTTGAACGGGAAGTGCGTGTTTTGACATTGGACCCGGAGTTTGGTCTCTGGTGGTCACTTTTTATTCCCCACTTTTTTCATATTTGGCAAAAAGTAGGCAATAATGCCCATTAAAGGCAAATAGGCACAAATATGGTAAATATATTCAATAGAGGTGTGGTCTGCCAACCATCCCAAAACCGCCGATCCCAAACCACCCATCCCAAATGCCAATCCGTAAAACAATCCTGAGATCATCCCTATTTTTTTTGGCAGCAATTCTTGTGCGTAAACCAAAATTGCGGGAAAAGCTGACGAAATTATCAAGCCAATAAGAACAATAAGGATTCCGGTTGCTTGAAGGTTTGCATAGGGCAACATCAGCGTAAATGGGGCTACGCCCAGCACCGAAAACCAAATCACATATTTTCTGCCGAATCTGTCGCCCATAAATCCGCCCAAAAGCGTTCCTATGGCTGCAGAGAACAAAAAACAGAACAAATATACTTGCGCCTGCACTTCAGTAAGCCCAAATTTTTCAATGGTATAAAACTGAAAGTAGCTAGTGATGCTGGCGGTATAAAAGTATTTTGAAAAAATAAGAAACAACAAAACGGCGATGGATACAGCAATTTTCCGGTTTGACAAATTTGGGGTCTCTATCTTTTTTTTCGGTCTGGATTTGTTGGATTCCAATTCGTTTTTGTACCATTTGCCCACAAAATATAAGGTTATCTTTGCGATGACGGCAAAGATTAAAAACCACAAAATGTATATTTGTCCGTTGGGCAATACAATCCAAGCAACAAGCAATGGCGCAAGTGCGGTGCCCGTATTGCCGCCTATCTGAAATATGGATTGCGCCAAACTTCGTTTTCCGCCAGATGCCAGAAAGGCGACGCGGGATGATTCGGGATGAAAAATAGACGAACCGATGCCCACCAGGATCACGGCCGCCATACACCAAAAATAACTTGTTGCATTTGCCAAAAACACAATGCCTATAGATGAGAATACCATGCCCGTAACTTGTGAGTACGGTTTGGGGTATTTGTCCGTAAACGTGCCGACCAGAGGTTGAAAAACAGAAGCAGATAATTGAAAGCCAAGCGTTAAAAGTCCTATTTGAGCCATTGTGAGCGTAAATTTTTGCTCAAGACTCGGGTACATTGCCGGTATGACACCTTGAATAAAATCATTGAGAAAATGAGCAAAGCTAACAGCAAACAAAATGGAATAAGCCGTTTTGGGCTGTACGGCATCTGTTTTTACGGCAGGTGTGTTCATTTGGGTTTTTTGTGCTTATTTGGATTCAAATGTTTTCAGTTCGAAGGTTGTTCCGTCAAAAACGCCATAAGTATAATATGAAATCCAATCGCCCAAATTAAAATAGGTCGAAGTACCATCGAGTTTGATTTCCAAAGGTAGATGGCGATGGCCAAACACGAAATAATCACGGTAATTTTCGCTTAATTTTCTTTTTGAATACTCTGCGAGCCATTCGTTTTCTGCCCCCAGAAACCGAGCATCCTCGTCGCCGGAAATCAACTTGTTCTTCACGCTCAAGTACTGCGCCAATTTCATTCCCCAATCGGGATGCAACCACCGGAACAACCACTTTGAAAAAGGGTTTGTAAAGACTTTTTTCATTCGTTTATAACCTTTGTCGCCGGGACCCAAACCATCGCCATGGCCAATAAAGAACGTTTTGCCGTTAAAGATAAAATCCTTCGGGTGGTGATACACGGGGATGTTCAACTCTTCCTCAAAATAGCCGTTCATCCACAAATCGTGGTTGCCCACAAAGAAATATACAGGAATGCCCGCATCGGTTATTTCTGCCAACTTTCCCAAAGTCCGTGTAAAACCGCGAGGCACAACGGTTTTGTACTCAAACCAAAAATCGAAAAGATCGCCGAGCAAGAAGATGGCTGCAGCATCATCTTTAATACTGTCGAGCCATGCAACAAATTTTTTTTCACGAGGACGTGATGCCGCTTGGGTTGGCGCGCCAAGATGATTATCGGATGCGAAGTATATTTTTTTTCCTTCGGGTACGTTCATAAAGTAAAGATATTCAAAAAATCCCACGCATTCCGACCGTTATCAAGGTAGGTTGTACGGGAATATTAATTGTCTGTTGCATGCCATTCCGCATAGCTGGTTTCGGTTTCTTGTAGTTTTAGGGAATGAAGTTGTATGTTTTGCGGTAGATTTTTTTTGATTTTTTCGGCAAAATGGATGACCATCATTTCACTTGTGGGTTGGTAATCCACCAATAAAACACTGTGTCCCCTGTCTTTAAGTTCTTTTGCAAGCTCTATGTGCGGTGTGTTTTTGTTAAAAACGGTTGCATGGTCAAACACATCAACGATTTCTTCTTTGACGATTTTCTTTAAATCAGAAAAATCGATTACCATGCCATACTTAACGTTCGAGGTATCGGCAATCGGCTTACCAATCACGGTTACCGAAAGTTTATAGCTATGCCCATGGACATTTTTACACTTGCCATCATAGCCATATAACGCATGTCCGGTTTCAAAAGTAAATTGTTTAGTAATTCGGATGTTGTCCATCAGTAAGTTATTTCATGGCAAAGATAATTGTTTTGTGAAAGCAATCCTTTTTTAGATTACATTTGCGCACTTTTATACAAAATTCCTTATGGGTCAGCTTTTTGAGGGGATTTCTTTTGATGAAAACCCGCTGTACGAAACCATTATTCAAGAGCTTGTTTCAAGGAAATATGCCATTGTCGAGAATTTTTTCACGGCCGATGAGGTTTTGCTGCTCCGCAATGCCTTGTTGCAAAAATACGATGATGACAAGTTCAAAAAAGCCGCTATTGGCAACCGAACCAATGAAATCATTGAAAAATCCATTCGGGGAGACTTCATCCTCTGGATGGACGAATCGAATGCCGGAAACGCCGAGTCACTATTCTTCCAGAAGATAAACGACCTCACGGCTTATCTCAACAGGACTTGTTTTTTAGGGATTTTGCATAAGGAATTCCATTATGCGCTCTATCCCCAAGGGACGTATTACAAAAGACATTTGGATACTTTTCAGAATGACGATAGACGCAAACTTTCATTTGTATGTTACCTCAACGAAGCTGGTTGGCTCCCTGAAAACGGAGGCGAACTTGTCCTGTTTTTAGATGAAAATGGTAAAGAAGAGGAGAAATCGATTTGTCCTTTGCCCGGTCGGGTTGTAATCTTTGAAAGCCAAATCATTGAGCACGAGGTAAGACCTGTCAACAAAGAACGGTTGAGCATTACCGGTTGGCTCAAGACCAGATAGTTTATCGCTTTTTTCTATTGTAGAAATAAACGACAATCAAGACAACAGCCAAGAGCAGGAACAGACCGTTGCCGCTCAAAAACGCCATGATATCCATATAAAAATGTTTTATTGTTTTTGGCAAAGGTAGTTTAGTTGGCGCAAATATTATGGGCTTTTGTAAAGTTGTACAGTACAAACCAGTGTTGAACAACATATTTTGGGTTCCTATCTATTAATTTTACATTAACTTTGCAGCAAAATAGTGCTCTTATGGATCATATCAAGAACATTTTAGTCCCGGTCGGTTCCTCAAAAAACGCTGTGAGCCATTTGCAGTATGCCGTGGATTTTGCAAAAGCCCTTGGTGCCAAACTCTATGTGGTTCAGGTGTTCAACGTTTACACCAAAGCCGGTACCATGATCAAGGTGGATCACATCCTTGAGGCCGAAAGCCTCGAATTTTTGAACTCCCATGTTGCTAAAGTTGACACCAAAGGTGTTGAGGTCATCGTCAAGGCGTTCAAAGGAAAGCTTGTGGACACCATTGAGCTTGCCTGTAAAGCTGCCAGCATTGATCTTATTGTTTTAGAGCCCAGGACCAATTCAATCAAAGACGAGGTGTATCTCGGAAAAACTTCCGGAAAAATCATCAAACAGACCAATATTCCTGCTTTGATCGTGCCAGAAGGATATAAATTCAAAAAAGTGTCCAAGATTTTGATGGCCACAAAATCGGCCAAGATAAAAAAAGAAGGTGCTTTGAAACCACTTCAGGGCATAAAGGAGGCTTTCAATGCCCATGTCGATCTTTTGCTCGTCAAGACACCTTTCCACAATGCCGACGATTTTGATGTCAATGAAGAACTGGCCTCTGTGATTTCCCACAGGATAGAAAGTGACAATCCGACCACTTACCAAGGGGTTTTGGAGCATTACAAAGCGTTCAATCCGGACATTGTGTGTGTTGTTAGAAGAAAAAGAGGGTTTTTTACCAAACTTTGGGAAAAAAACACCGTCTTGAAAAAAGATTTTTATATAAATTTGCCCGTCCTTGTTTTGGATGTAAAATAATGGGGATGTAGCTCAGTTGGCTAGAGCGTTTGGCTGGCAGCCAAAAGGTCGTGGGTTCGAGCCCCATCTTCTCCACGCATCAAACCCGTAACCGCTTTTTTTTAAGAGGTTTCGGGTTTTTTATCTTAAGAATGTGACAAAAAAATCATTCTTGAGGTTGAACAGTCCTTTAAAAACTAACAGCCAATCATTCGGTATCAGCGGCAAAAACCGCCAAAGGCGCCATTCGGGCTTTATTGAGCGAAAGTGTGTCGTTGTGTATGGTGTAGTTGTCAACGGTTTCCAAAAGTCTCAAAAACTCGGATTCGTTTTCCATATCAGGGCAAGCCATAAGCGTTGCGGCCACTTTTGACATGGTAATGCGGTTGTATTCTTTTACGGTAAATTCGCCGTTAAAAGCATTGCATCCGCCATTGCCGCTAACCCTTCCGTTCTCTTCAGAAAAAGAGATGTAAGCTTTGTCGTCGGTAATGATCTTACCGTTGAGCTTTACCAACTTCCATTTGGTGCCGGTAAGCCCGACATTGGCGGAAGCAGCTTCAGTTTGTTTTTTGTCACTGTTACAGCCACAGAACAGTGCAAATGCCAAAAACAGTGAAATTGAAATCTTTGTTTTCATACGGACAGTTGAAAGTTATTGTGTTCAAAGATAATAAATGGTTCTAACTTATTTTTAATCCATTTGCTGTTTTTGGATCATCGGGATTGACAAACACCAACTTGCCGTCGGTGGATTCGGTCATCAAAATCATGCCTTGGCTTTCCACGCCGCGCAAGGTCCTTGGAGCGAGGTTGACCAATACGGTTACTTTTCTGCCAATGATTTCCTCTGGCGAAAAACTTTCGGCGATGCCCGAAACAATTGTGCGTACATCAATTCCGGTATCGACTTTTAAAACCAAAAGTTTGTTGGCTTTTGGCATTCTTTCGGCTTGGGTAATGGTTCCGACACGTAGATCCAATTTTGCAAAATCCTCGTATGCAATAGTGTCTTTTTGAGGTTCTACGGCTTGTGCCGAGTTTGAAGCGTTGGCTTTCTTGCTGGCTTCGAGCTTGTCCAATTGTTTTTGGATGGCTTCGTCTTCTATTTTTGAGAACAGCAATTCGGCTTTCCCGATCTGGTGCCCTGCTTTAATCAAGTCGTAAGATTGAGAAATGTTGTCCCAAGTAATTTGAGACGCCCCGTCTTTTGGAATGACAAGGATACTCTTTAATTTTTGGGATGTAAACGGCAGAAAGGGTTCGCTCAAAGATGCCAATGCAGCAGCTATTTGAAGAGCCACAAACATGACGGTTTTGGTTCGCTCTTCGTCTGTTTTGATGGTTTTCCACGGTTCTTCGTCTGCCAAATATTTATTGCCAAGACGAGCGAGGTTCATCAATTCATGGCTTGCTTCACGAAAACGGTAACGCTCTATGGAACTGGCGATAACAGCGGGATAAGCTTTTAAAGCAGTCAAAGTTTCTTCATCTACTTTTGAAAATTCCGATGGTGTTGGCACAATGCCGTTGTAATATTTGACTGTCAGCACAACCACCCGATTGACAAAATTTCCGAAAATGGCTACCAACTCGTTATTGTTGCGTGCCTGAAAATCGGCCCAAGTAAAATCGTTGTCCTTGGTTTCTGGGGCGTTGGCCGTTAGTACATAACGCAGTACGTCCTGTTGTCCGGGAAATTCTTTTAGATATTCTGGCAACCAAACGGCCCAGTTTTTTGAAGTTGAAAGTTTGTTGCCTTCAAGATTTAAAAATTCATTTGCTGGCACATTGTCGGGTAAAATATAGCTGCCTTCTGCTTTTAGCATCGCAGGAAATATGATACAGTGAAAAACGATATTGTCTTTCCCGATGAAGTGCACCAGTTTGGTGTCTTTGTCTTTCCAGTAAGGCTCCCAATTTTTACCGACACGCCCGGCCCACTCTTTTGTGGAAGAAATATAACCGATGGGTGCATCAAACCAAACGTAAAGTACTTTGCCTTGGGCGCCTTCTACCGGAACGGGAATTCCCCAGTCCAGATCTCTGGTAACCGCTCTGGGCCTCAATCCGTCGTCAATCCATGATTTTACCTGACCATAAACATTCGGTTTCCAATCTTTTTGGTGGCCTTTCAAGATCCAATCCTTCAAAAATGTTTCGTATCTATCAAGTGGCAAAAACCAATGCTTGGTCTGTTTTAGGGTAGGGGTGTTGCCCGTAATGGCCGATTTGGGATTGATTAAATCTGTGGCATTCAGCGAGGTGCCGCATTTTTCGCATTGATCGCCATAAGCACCTTCATTACTGCATTTTGGGCAAGTGCCGGTTACAAACCTGTCTGCCAAAAACTGATTGGCTTTTTCATCGTACAATTGCTCGGTTACTTCCTCAATAAATTCGCCTTTATCGTACAGGGTTTTGAAAAATTCCTGTGCCGTGTCGTGGTGAATTTTAGCAGAAGTACGGGAGTAGTTGTCGAACGAAACGCCAAATTCTTCAAAAGAATCCCTGATAATGGCGTTGTATTTATCGACCACTTGTTGCGGTGTGACACCTTCGTTTTTTGCCTTGATGGTTATTGGCACGCCGTGTTCATCGCTTCCGCAGATAAAAGCCACATCATGTCCCTGTAACCTTAAATAGCGTGCGTATATATCTGCTGGTACGTAAACGCCTGCCAAGTGGCCTATGTGTATGGGGCCGTTAGTATAGGGCAAAGCAG
The DNA here is from genome assembly GCA_029557895.1 of Bacteroidota bacterium. Lineage (GTDB taxonomy): Bacteria > Bacteroidota > Bacteroidia > Flavobacteriales > Flavobacteriaceae > JBPOFM01. Next base: position 231,720 of record JAKQHT010000023.1, read on the forward strand.
CTGTGATGGTATAGCGTTTCGGATTGTTCATTGTCATTGATATTGCGGCACAAAAGTACATATTTTGATAGGGATTTGTAAAAAAAATGTACATTTAGAACCTGTTTAAAATTTATCTGTTTTTAAACAGGTTCTTACAAAAAGTACGCATCATGTCTTTTAAACCAGTTATTATTATGTTGTTTAGCCTTGCTTTTTTCCCTATAAGCACAAGTAAGACAACCCAAAATACCACTACCGCCAATATGCAGACCAATTTGATTCAGCCTCCGTTTTTAAAACCCGGCGACACCGTTGCCATTGTAGCGCCTTCCGGCGTTCTTAACAATCGGAATCTTGAAGTGGAAAGAAGTAAGGCCATTCTCGAAAGTTGGGGTCTTAATGTGGTCATTGGCAAGCACGTGTTCAGTAAAAACGGTCATTTTGCCGGCACTGACGACCAACGTTGTGAGGACTTACAAAAGGCACTCGACAATCCTTCCATAAAAGCGATTTGGGCCGCGCGTGGCGGTTATGGAACGGTCAGGATTTTGGACAAATTAGATTACACACAGTTTAAAAAACATCCCAAATGGGTTATCGGGTATTCGGACATTACGGCGCTACACTGCCAAATCCACAATTTGGGCTACGAAACCATACACGCCATGATGTGCACAAGCCTGACAAAAGACGAAAAAGAGGTTAAAGAGGCTATCGATACCTTTAAAGATGCCATTTTTGGAAAGCAATTGTCCTACGAGCTCAAGGGTTCTGCCTATAACAAAACCGGGACAGTCACAGCCCCTTTGGTAGGTGGCAACCTGACCATGTTGCACGCTATGTTGGGGTCTGACACTACCATTGACACCTCCGGAAAAATCATTTTTATAGAAGAGGTGGGCGAATATGTCTATCACATAGACCGTATGTTGCAAAGTCTTAAACGAGCCGGTTATTTTGACAATTGCAGAGGTATTTTGGTAGGCGATATCAGTAAAATCCGGGCCAACGACCAGCCTTTTGGGCGCACGATAGAACAGGTTTTTCTGGACATTGTGGCCGATAAAAACATCCCTGTTGCGTTCAACATGCCGGCGGGCCACGAAAAAGACAACCGTGCTATTATATTGGGAGCTAATGTAACGATGACGGTCGGGAAAGATAAATCGGAAATAAAATTCCAAAAATAGCCACATCGAAGTGTGGTTGAATACAACAAACCGTCACATGGCTTACCACAACCAACTCGGAAAAATAGGCGAACAGCTTGCCGTCGAGCTTCTCGAATCGAAAGGATACGAGATTTTGGCACGCAATTACATATTCCAAAAAGCGGAAGTGGACATCATCGCAAAGCACAATGACCAAATCATTTGCATCGAGGTAAAGACCAGAAATTCAGACGTTTTTGGGGACCCACAGGAATTTGTCACTGACGGGAAGATAAAGAACCTCGTCAAGGCGATGGACGCTTTTATCACAGAAAACGACATTCTGCTCGAAACACGGTTTGACATCATTGCTGTGCTGAAGAACAAAAAAATGGAGCAGCTGACGCATTATGAAAATGCGTTTTATCATTTCTAATCCCGGGGGAAAGAAGGTTTACCTATAAAAATTCATCTCGTCCAGATATTCCCACACGTTTTCGGGCAGCATGGGACGCACGTTCTTTCCGGCCTTGATGGCGCTGCGGATAAAGGTGGAAGACAGTTCCATAATGGGCGCGTCCACACGATGGATTTTTGGGTGTTTTTCAAATCGTGTTTCAATGGCACCTTCGGAAATGCGAGGATAGACATAGAGGTCGTGGTGTTCCAAAATCAGCTCGTAGTTTTTCCACTTATGAAATCCTTTGAGATTGTCCTCGCCCATGATGAGCGAAAACGTATGTTGTGGGAATTTTTCCTGAAGATGTGCCAGCGTATGGACGGTGTAGTTGGGTTGTGGCAGACCAAACTCGATATCGCTTGGTCGCAATTTGTTATAGTCTTTTGTGGCACGATACACCATTTCCAATCGCTGATGGTTATCGAGCATTGAGTTTTTGACCTTAAACGGACTCTGCGGTGTTACCACGAACCACACTTGGTCAAGATCGCCATATTCGGCCAAGTGGTTAGCGATGACCAAATGTCCGATGTGGATGGGGTTGAAAGTGCCAAAATAAAGACCAACGTTCATTGCTATTCCTTTATAAAATTGGAAACCAAGGCATAGGATTCCTCAAGAGCGTGTTCGAGTGTGTCGTTGATAACAATTTTGTCAAATAACGGCGCTGTAGCCAGCTCGGCGGAAGCCTTGGCGATGCGCATGTTTATCTTGTCGTTATTTTCTGTCTTGCGGTTTTTCAATCGTATTTTCAGCTCATCAATGCTTGGTGGTTTTACAAAAATTGCCAAGGTCTGTTCCGGAAATTTCCGTTTGATCCGCAATCCGCCCGAAACGTCGATATCAAAGATGACGTGCTTGCCCTTGGCCCAGATGCGTTCCACTTCGGTTTTGAGCGTCCCATAAAAATTGTCGCGATAGACTTCTTCCCATTCCAGAAATTCGTCATTCTTGATTTTTTTCTTAAAAGCCTCGAAAGTCAAAAAATAATAGTCCACCCCGTCGGTCTCATTGCTTCTTTTTTCTCTTGAAGTCGCCGAAATGGAAAATTCCAGATTGAGTTCTTTCTGTTCGAGCAGATGCCGAACGATGGTGGTCTTTCCGGAGCCCGACGGCGCAGAAAACACGATGAGTTTACCTTTATTCATTCTTATAAATTTCAAAAAATAACCCCGATGCCCATCGGGACAAATCCCAAGTGGTGTTTATGGAATCTGAAATTTGATTTTTTGATTTTTTTTATAGTATGTTCAACAATTGTTCTTTTATTTTTTCGAGCTCGTCTTTCATCTGTACGACCAGTTTTTGCATGGGCGCATAGTTGCTTTTTGAACCGATGGTATTGATCTCGCGCCCCATTTCCTGACCGATGAACCCCAATTTTTTGCCATTTGAATCATCCGATTTGAGGGCCTTCAAAAAGTAGTCCAAATGGTTTTTGAGGCGTAGCTTTTCTTCGGTAATGTCAAATTTTTCGATATAGAAAATCAACTCTTGCTCAAAGCGGTTTTCGTCCACTTTTTCTTTTAGTTCTGCGACGCTTTTGGCCAAACGTTCCCGCACGCCTTCTATGCGTTCCGGATCCATTTCTATGACTTTGTCCAACAAGCCGGAAATATTCTGGACACGGTCTATAAATTCGGTTTCGAGAACTTTCCCCTCGTCCAGACGGTACTGATGGATTTTCTCGAGCGTGTTGGCTATCTCACTGGCAATAAGCGACCATTCGCCTTCATCGATATCATCGCGTTCGGTAGTCACCGCATCGGGGAGCCTGATGGCCATTTTGAGAAGTTCGGTCTCGTCGCCATCCACCACATCTTTGAGCTGATTGATGTATTGCCGCACGATGGTTTTATTGATCTGGGTAGAGGTGGCCTCACCGGTAAATTCGGTAAAGAGTGAAAAATCTATCTTGCCACGTTCTAATTTTGAAGCAATTAGTTTCCTGATTTCCAGTTCTTTTTCTCTGTATTGTGAAGGAAACCTTGCGTTCAGGTCAAGGCTTTTGCTGTTCAGTGATTTGATTTCGATGGATATTTTTTTCGTCGGGAGCTGCAAAACAGATTTTCCGTAGCCTGTCATGGACTGTATCATGGACGTTTTTTAAAAAGTTGAACAAAGGTAATGAAAATGATTGTTTTTAAACGGTCGATACCATGTACAAATACATTCAAAGTTTTAAAAACTGTTTAAATTTGCAAAAATTGTTAAATATGTACCTAAAGGATTTTGAAATCAGGTGGAGTGATGTGGATGCCAATCGGCACTTGGCCAATTCGGCCTATATCAATTTTATGAGCCATACACGTGTGGCATTTTTTGATGAGCATAACTTTTCGCTCGCTAACCTTGCCAAGTATGACATCAGCCCTGTGATTTTTTATGAACATGTGTTTTACTTCAAAGAAGCTTTTTTGGGAATGCCCATTCGTGTAGGTCTGGAAATCAAAGGGTTTAGTGAAGACGGCATGTTCTTTCAAATAGAACATAATTTTTATGACCAAAAGGGCAACAATCTGGCCAATTGTGAGCTGTTGGGCGCATGGATAAATCTGAAAACCCGTTCTCTGACCCCAATACCCGAACATTTACTGAAAGAGCTCAACAATTTCCCTAAATCAAAGGATTATAAACTGTTGACAAAAGAAGATACCCGAAAATTTGGTAAAAGACCGATCAATCTTTATTGAGCAACGCTGTCCTTGATGGCTTTTTCTGCCGCTTCAACAACTTTAGCGCTGTTTCCGACAAATATATGATTGTCAACTACTATTACCGGACGGTTTAAAAAAGTATAATGCTCAAGTATGTAGTGTTTGTAGTCTTCTTCGGTAAGGTTTAGATCCTTTAATCCCATTTCTTTGTAAAGCTTGGCACGCTTGCTGAACAGTGCTTTGTAACTGCCTGACAATCGGTGCAGTTCTTCAAGTTGATTTACGGTTATTGTTTTTTCTTTGATGTCCTGTAAAACAAAATCAGGGGGCAAGTTCAACGATTTGATGATTTTTATGCAGGTATTGCATGTTTTTAGGAAATAAACTTTTTTCATGCCTCGGTTGTTCAATAGATTTTAAGGTATTGTTGGGCTTGTTCAAGCGGAATGCTAAATTCTGTTACACCTTGGGCATAAGAAGCAATTTCGTAAACGTTGTAGAGCAAAATGAGCCCCTCTGGGCCAAAGCCTATGGTTTCGGGCAATTGGAAACCCTCACCATAAAAAGGGTCTTCAATTGTGTCATCTGACAATGATTTTGTGGCCTTTTCAAAAAATGGCCGTACAAAACCCTTAAAGGCTTCCATATCGGATATTAAGTCCTCTTGTTCCAAAATTGTCCCTGTTTTTTTGTCAAAGTTTAAAAAAGCTACCCTGCTGTTGCCGTGAGCGCCACCGGTATCTATGTATGAATTGACGGAAATACTGACAATATTTTCAGACTCGTAAGTTACCTCACTCTCTATAAGTACCTCCCACTGTTCCGTGCTATCGGAATAATCGTCAATAAAAGATCTATAATCTTGGTCAAACGTCTTTATGGCATCTTCCAACGCGAGCTTTTTATTGGGTTTCTCGCTCATATTGATTTCATTGGCCATGTAATTTTCAACCGCAGCATTTATTTTTTTTGCTACGGTTTTGTTGCCTTCTGCTCTTGGGTAATTGATATCGATAAGTGCATTGGTTTTGCTTTCTATGCCTTGATCATTGAACGTTAAAGGCGTCGGGTCGTTTTTGCAGGCAATGAGTGTTAAGGTAGCAATGATGAGTGGGACAATTTTTTTCAAAGCAATGGTGTTTTTGTTAAACATAAGATTTTATTGGGATGCAACCTTTTGTGGCATTAAAATTAAAGTATAAATTTGTTGGCTGACAGTGATAAGCACATAAATTTCGTCAGCAAAAGTAATCGGATTTTTGCAGCTTATCAGATAATATGAAAAATATTTTTTTATATGAAATTCAACACAAAAACGATACATGGTGGCCAATCGCACGACAAGGCTTATGGAGCGGTCATGCCACCCATTTACCAGACTTCTACCTATGCACAGTCCACCCCGGGCGGGCACAAAGGTTATGAATATTCCCGTACGCACAACCCTACACGCCACGCGTTGGAAAATGCATTTGCAAGCATTGAGAACGGTTCGTATGGATTGGCCTTTGCTTCGGGTCTGGCGGCCATTGATGCGGTCATCAAGTTGTTGCAGCCGGGCGATGAAGTGATTTCTACCAATGACCTTTATGGTGGCACTTATAGGTTGTTTACCAAAATATTTGAAGGGTTTGGCGTCAAGTTTCATTTCATCGGGATGGAAAACGCCGATAACATCGACCGTTACGTGAACCAAAACACCAAACTGATATGGGTAGAAACGCCCACCAACCCCATGATGAACATCATCGACATAAAGGCCGTGTCACGTGTTGCAAAAAAACACAACTTGTTACTTGCGGTGGACAATACCTTTGCAACGCCCTATTTGCAACGCCCTATCGATTTGGGAGCCGATATCGTTATGCACTCGGCAACCAAATACCTTGGCGGCCACAGTGACGTTGTTATGGGCGCATTGGTTGTAAACGACAAGAGTTTGGCAGAACGCTTGTATTTTATACAAAATGCGAGCGGCGCCGTCTGTGGGCCGCAAGACAGTTTTTTGGTGTTGAGAGGTATCAAAACCCTGCACGTAAGGATGCAACGCCATTGTGAAAACGGTAAGGTCATTGCCAATTGGCTGTCCAAGCACCCAAAAATAGAAAAAGTGTATTGGCCCGGTTTTGAGGACCACCCCAATCATGCTGTTGCCAAAGCACAAATGGCAGATTTTGGAGGTATGTTGTCGTTTACCACAAAGGGAAACAATTATGCAGAAGCCATCAAAATTGTTGAGAGGCTCAAAATCTTTACCTTGGCAGAATCACTTGGCGGTGTCGAATCATTGGCGGGACATCCGGCCAGTATGACCCACGCAAGTATTCCTAAAGAAGAGCGCGAAAAAACCGGAGTTGTAGATTCGTTGATACGTTTGAGTGTGGGAATTGAAGATGTTGACGATCTTATAGAAGACCTGAGCCAAGCCATTGAATAAATGGCTTATAAAAAAAAGACTGCCTCAAAACGTTACAATTTGTCAATCTGTACCGAATAGTTATCGGGATCAGAATCTTATAATATTGCTCGTTAGCATCTTATAAGAAGTTGAAACAAGGTTAACTTGACAAATGGCTGTGTTTTGGGACAGTCCTTTTAAATTTTAATCGCGACAACTGGCGATTTTTTATTCGGCCAAAGAAAAATTATCTACGGTTTTCATGTCTTTCACAGAATAGTCGTCGCCCACTTTTTTGACGGTTTCGGCAAGACTGCTTGTGGTAACCTTGGCATCATCGTATTCTACCATGGCCAATTTTTTGCCAAAATCGACTTTTGCGGATTTTACACCATCCATATTGGCCAATTTTTTTTCAATGGTTTTGGCACAGCCCATAGCACATGTCATCCCTTCGATGCCAAACTCTGCCTTTGCGTAGTGCGCATTTGGGTCGAGTTTTTTTGCTTCGGCGCTCGTTTCTGTGTCAACGGTTTTTACTTCGGGAGCGGTTTCGTTTTTGCAGCCAAATGCCAAAGTTACAAAGGCAATTATTGACATATATTTTAAAGTCTTCATACAATGTTATTTAAATTGTAGGTCAAAACTAACAAATTATTGCTTTTGCCATATGTTAATTAACGCTTTTTTAGATTTTAAACGTGTTGAAATGGGTTCTTGGCACAAAATGCAAAAACCCCAAAACAAGTGTCTTGGGGTTTTGGCAAATGGTCGTTTTTGTTATTTAAAATCTGAATCGCTAACGTTTTTGTTGATATTTATCTCTTTGATTGTAAGGGTAATGGTTTGCGGCCCGGACTTTACGGTTTCGTTGTAAGGCAATTGTAATGCGCCGGCAGATGCATAGCCATCAAAATCGATTACCGAAGTAATGGTTTGGCCTTGCATCTCTGTTGTGGATTCCACGCGAATCAAGTAGCCAGATTGGGCATCATAATACCTAAAGCTGTCATTGCCGCCTTTTTTCACTTTGATTTTGTAAGCATCTTTGCCATCGACATTGGTCAATGCTTCGAGGCTCAATGCAGAAGGCTCGTAATGAAGTTCCGGAAAGATGACATGTTCGGATTTTTTATCGGCTATCTCGTCTTCTTTTAGATCGATTTTCATGCCTTGTTGTTCCATATATCCGGCTGTTCCATCAAATTTTTGCTTCATGATAACCCCCATGCCTTCAGCAGACATTTCCATAGATTCCTTGTTGGGTGCCATATGCCTTATATCGGCTTTGAGCGGGAGTGGTAAGCCCTCAATGGTCACGTCGGCAAGATATTGCACAGAATTAACGGTTATTGCTTGGTCTTTTCCTCCAATGGCGGTCAGGTATTTGTCCACTACCGATTGAGCGGTGACCCCTTCGGGGATCGGTCTGGAAAACACAGGTTTTTCCACCGGATTGGCATAAGTATCAAAATAAAATATCGGGATGTTGGTTTTTTCAAGGTTTTCGATCACGTCACTGCCTTTGCCGACTACAATGATGCGGGCGTTTTCGTTTTTGAAATACTTGTTGGCCACGCGCTGTACATCTTTTGCTGTTACGGCATTGATTTTTTGCAGGTAGGTTTCATAAAAATTTTTTGGGAGGCCGTTGAGTTTTATGTTGAGGGCGTACCTTGCTATGGTTTGCGGGTTTTCGAGTGCAAGTACAAAGTCGCCTACATATTTTGATTTGGCGTTTTTGAGAGCCTCGTCGCTTACGGGTTCGGTTTTTATCCTATTGATTTCTTTAAGGATGTTGACCACGGTACTGTCCGTTACCATGTTCCTGACGGCAGTCGAAGCAGAAAACTGCCCAATGTACTTATCGGCATCTATGTTTGAACGTGCGCCATAGGTATAGCCGTGTTCTTCCCGGAGGTTCATGTTGAGGTAGCTGTTGAAACCGCCACCGAGGATCTTGTTGGCGATCAAAACGGCGTGGTAATCGGGATTGGTCATTTTGAGCTCAACGTTGTGCGTAAGATTAACATCGGACTGGACGGCATTTGGCATGTCCACAAAATTGATTTGTGTCATGTTCACATTGGGTATTGGAGCCGGTACCGTGTAGTCAACGGCGATAGATCTTTTCCAAGGCCCAAAATATTTTTCGACCTGTTTTTTCATTTCGTTAACCGAGACGTCGCCCACTATTACCAAATAAGCATTGTCGGGATTGAACCGTTTCTGGTAGTAAGCATATACATCGCCGTAAGTAATGTTATTTACGGTCTCTTCGGTCATAAATTCACCATAAGGGTGGTGCGTGCCATAGGTGAGTGCGTTGCCAACGCGTTGTGCCACAGCATCCACGCTCTTTGCACTTGATTTTATGCCATCGAGCAACCTGTCTCTTTGTTTTTGAAATTCTTCTTCTACCAGCAATGGGTTTATAGTGGCATCGGCCATAAGCTCCATAATGCGCTCGGCATATTTTGAAAGTGACCTTCCGTATCCTCCCGAAGACGAGAAAGAAATGCTGGCTCCCAAGAAGTCCACTTCCTCGTTGAAATCGTCTTTAGGTACGGACGTTGTACCATTTCCAAGCATGGCGGCCAATATTTCGGAGATTCCCGCAATTTTTCCATCCACGGTGGGTTTGTTGTCTATGTTGAGCGTGTATGATACCCTTGGTAGTTTGTGGTTTTCCACAACCATTACTTTTAGGCCGTTACCCAAGGTAAACTCTTTGGGCGCCTGTAGGTCGATTTTAGGTGATGGTCCCGGTTTGGGTTGTACGGAGCGGTTAATTTGCGCATTTACGCCAAATGCCACGAAGCACACCAAAATTAGGGTAGATATATATGTTTTCATCTGTTTCATTTTAATTAGTTTTCATCTTTTTGTGGCAAATATTTCAATACCAACCGCTGGTTTGGGTTCAGGTATTGCTTGGCTATGGTCTGTATTTCTTCGCGTGTGATTGACCGATAAATCTCAATTTCGTTGTTGATGAGGTTTACATCGCCATAGAGCATGTAATAATCTGCTAAAGAATGTGCAATTCCGGCAATGCTCGAATTGGAGTTCACAAACCTGTTTTCAAATTGGTTCTGGAGTTTTTGGTAATCTCTTTCGGAGATGAGTTCTGACTGGACTTTAACTATTTCTTCATCCATTTCGGCAAGCAAGGTGTCGAGATCTGTCTCGCCCAGTGGAAGGGCAAACATGGCATAGATACCGTAGTCTTCTTGACTTAAGTTGACAGCTTGTACTTGAAGTGCTTGTTTTTGTTCGTCGACGAGTTTTTTGTAGAGAACGGCACTTTTTCCTCCGCTCAAGTAGCTTGAAATCATATTCAGCACATACGAATCACGTGATTTTTGGGATGGTGTTCTGTAAGCTGCAAAGATTGCCGGAATCTGGATGTTCGGGTCATAAGCCGTTGCTTCCAAGGCTTCAGTAATGGGTTCTTCTCGGGGCAGGCCTCTTACAACCTCTGCGCCTCTTGGGATTGGACCAAAGTATTCTTTGATCATCTTTTTGACCGATGGCTTGTCAATGTCGCCTGCCACAACCAAAACGGCATTGTTTGGCACGTAAAATTTTTTGTTGAACGCTTGGAATTCTTCAAGTGTTGCGGCATCTAAATGTTCCATGGAGCCAATGGTTGCCCATCGATAGGGGTGCTTAAAGAACAGGTTTTTTTTGACCTCTGCCAAGAACCTCCCATAAGGCTGGTTGTCTACGCGCAATCGTTTTTCTTCCTTGACGACCTCGTTTTGGGTATCAACCCCTATTTGGTTGATGATAGGGTGCATCAAGCGTTCGGATTCCATCCAAAGGCCGAGTTCAACACTGTTGGACGGGAATATTTCATAATAATAAGTACGGTCGTCTGTTGTATTGGCATTGTTGCTTCCGCCGTTGGCAGTGACAATGTTGAACCATTCGCCCCTTTTGATGTTCTCGGTTCCTTCAAACAATAGGTGTTCAAAAAAATGGGCAAAACCGGTTCTTTCGGGATTTTCGTCTTTTGCTCCCACGTGGTACATTACCGAAGTGATTACCACTGGCGCCGTGTTGTCCTGGTGGAGGATGACATGCATCCCATTGTCCAGATCGTACTCTTCAAATTCGACCTGTTGGGCATTGGACAGTAACCCGACCATTGCCAAAGAGGCCAAAGCAAACAAGTTTTTTTTCATTATGGATTAATTTAATAGTGATTATGGTAAGAACAGCATTTGTCCTTTTTTCATTTATGCAAAAATAAGAAATCGAAAAGCATTATTGTTGGTCCAAAACAGAAAAAACAGTTTGGTGAACATTAAAAAGTGCGATTTCAGACAAATTTTAAAGCACAAAAAGGTTTGCGATTTAAGAATTTAGCTGTACATTTGCAGCCATTTTATTGTAAAATTCATTAATTTAAACGTTACGCTATGTACGCAATTGTAGAGATAGCAGGGCAACAATTCAAAGTTGTAAAAGACCAAAAAGTGTTTGTTCACCGTTTAGCTGCAGAAGAAGGAAAGAAGGTTTCTTTTGATAACGTTCTTCTGATCGGCGATGGCAACAACATCACTTTAGGCGCCCCAGCTATAGACGGCGCCCAAGTAGGGGCAAAAGTCTTGAGTCACCTAAAGGGTGATAAAGTAATCGTTTTCAAGAAGAAAAGACGCAAAGGTTACCGTAAGAAAAACGGTCACCGTCAAGCACTTACTGAAATCGTGATTGAAAGTATTGTGGCTTCGGGAGCTGTGAAGGCTACTAAAGCAGCAAAGGAATCGGTTAAAAAAGTGGCCGATGTTGAAGCCAAGCCGGCGGCAAAAACCGAAAGCAAAGCTGCTTCATCCAACCCAAATTCAGACCACAAAACCGTCAATTTTGGTGAGGACCACGAACTCAACTACCATCTTAAGAAAAATGGTCTTTCGCAATCTAAAGCCAACAGGGATATCTTGATAGCTTTGGGCAAAGAGGTCAAGGAAAAGTTGGGCAAAAACATCCTTACCCATGAAGAGGTAGATGCTGCTATCATTGAAAACATAGACAGTTTTAAATCGTTAAACAAATAAAACCGAAAGACAATGGCTCACAAAAAAGGAGTAGGTAGTTCCAAGAACGGTAGGGAATCAGAATCGAAACGACTTGGTGTCAAAATATTTGGTGGCCAAGCTGCCGTTGCCGGGAACATTATCGTAAGACAGAGAGGAAACACACACCATCCAGGCGAGAATGTGTATTCTTCTAAAGACCACACCTTGCACGCAAAGGTTGATGGTATCGTGAAATTTGAAAAGAAAAGAGGCGGAAAATCTTTTGTTTCGATTGAACCTTTCAACGTATAAGAAGACAACCGCGTTATTTAGACATTGAAGACCTCGCCAATAGGCGGGGTTTTTTTATTTGGCATGGGCCCGAATCTTGGGAGTGTTGGAACTATAATTATAATAATTTGAGATGTCCCCAATGGCTATCGGAACAGAACGTACCGTAAAGTTTTATACGATTCCCATTTTCTTCAACAAAAAACTGGCATTCATGTTCTTGCAGACGCCCTGTTTCAGCCGGTAGTCAAAATGTAATTCGCCATTGGTGATTTCGGCATCAAAATGGTAATTTTTTACTTCGTCAAAATTGTTTTCAATCTCACAAAGGGTAAGATCATGGGTGGCGATAATACCGGTGGCGTTAGACGCTACCAACCGTTCTACAAACTTTCTGGACCCTACGGCCTTGTCGGTACTGTTGGTACCTTTCAATATTTCGTCGAGGATGATGAAATATGGTGTTTCTTGGATGGCATCGACTATCATTTTGAGGCGTGTAAGCTCTGAAAAGAAGTAAGAACTGTCGTCTGTGAGCGAATCGCTGGTTCGCATGCTCGTAATAAGTTTTACCGGCGTATATCGGCTCGATGTGGCACAGACCGGCAAGCCCACATTGGCCATGACAATATGCAGTGAAACAGTGCGCAAAAATGTGCTTTTTCCGGCCATATTTGCCCCGGTGATAATGAAAAACTGTTCGATATCGATATCCAGATCGTTGTCCACCCGTTTGCTTTTTGGAAGCAAGGGATGGCCAAGGTTTTTGGCTTGTATTGCTCTATTGCCCATGGCGATTTCAGGGAAAACATTATTGGGATGGTTAAAGGAATAGTTGCCTAAACTGTTATAGGCATCAAAGAACGATACTGTTTGAAACCAATCGTTTATTTTATGTCCATATGTTTCTATCCATTTTTCGATATGGTGGGCTTGTTTGAGGTCGGTAAGCAGAAAGCCGTTGCCGAAAATGGCAGAGAACACATTGTTCCTGTTGTCCAGCGTATCCAGCAATTTTGAAAACTTCTTGAAGATTGCGGCGGCTTTTTGGTTTTCGGACTGTATTGTTTTTTGTTTTTCTGCCAATAGTTCCGAAACAAAAGTTTCATTTTCAATCAAATCCAAAAGCTTGGCATATTGCCTGAATGTTTCCTTAATTTTATTGGTATTGGCGGCCAAGACGTTGATTTTCTTTAGGTATGGTACGGTAATACCCAGACCCAGCAACAACCAATAGGCCAAAACGCTCAATGGGATGAAACCGAAAATGCACAGTGCGAACACCAAAGTCGATGTTGCGCCAAAAGCGTAAGGAAGCCAGCCCATTGCTTTTGGCAAGGTCGTTTGGTGGTGTTTGAGCCAATCTATTATGGTAGAAGCCGGTGTTTCTATATGGGTTTGTTGTGCTGTTGCAGCATAGAGTTGGCGCCATTCGGGTTTTGAGGCCAGTTCCTTAACTGCTTCTTGGCGTTTTTCCACATTATTTATTTCATTGGACAACAAGTTTTTAGCCAATTGTTCTGCGCCTTCCTCGATGTTGATAGCTTATAAATTCTTTGTTTTCAATTTTTCCAACTTGGGTTTTAAGTCCTTTTAAAAATTCAACCGTTTGCTCAAGTGGCAATGCTTGTTTCATTTCAGATGAAAAAGTATTGAAAATTTCGTTATACTTTTCAGTATTATAATTTGATTCAAAATTGTCAATCGCAGTTTTATAATTTTCGGTTTGAGCAAACAATAAATTTGTTATCAAAGTTGCGATTAAAAGAAATAGTGATTTTTTCATACGGTTTTGTTTTATAATGACAGCCAACGTTTTTCAGCTTGGCGAAGACGGCACTTTTAGCACAAATCTTCAAGCGAAGCACGGACTTCAAAGTTAACGAAAAACTTTATATCGAAGCTGTTATCTGCCGTTTTTGCCAAACTGATGTTATCAGCATACCCTTATTCAGTCGCTTTGGTTCACGGTCGTTTTGGGTGCGTTGGCTTGGTAGCTCTTTTGCATTTTTTGTTTGGCTTTGTGCGGTTGTAAAAATGCAAATGTGCTACCAAATGCGTTGGGTGTTTTGGACGTTTTTTGGATAATTATCGGACGTTTCGGACGTTTTTCGGACGTTTACTGTTTGTCGGGTAAAATGTATTTAGTTCCTCGTCCTGTGCTTCCGACTTTTACTAAAACTCCTCTGTCTGTCAAGTCTTGTAATTCTGTTGCTGAAACGGATTTTTTTATGTCGTTTATTTCTTGATACTCGCTGTTCGTTATTTTACCGTTTTCTTTCGCAAACAAAACCGCTTTCACTTGTCTGTCATTAAGTCCAAGAGTATGCAAATGTTCAGCGTTGTAAATATCTTTTTGGAAAACAGACCAAATTCCCGATGAGTGATAATAAAAAGAAGGCTTTGGCAAACCTGCTTTAATACACAAATCGGTCATTTTCGTAATTCCTCGTCCCCAAGATTCAATGTAACCACTACGATAAAATGCAAGAGCAATGTCGGGATTGTACGGTTTTGAAGAATGTTTTGCCACCAATGTTTCAATCGTCCAATCTTCGGGAAGTTGTCCTTCATTCCAAATCATAATTTTGTCTTTGTAAACACTGATTTGAATAGGAACACCAACTGGATAATTCACTATGCAAATTCAATCCCATTTCTTTGGCAATCGTTGCTTTTTCGGGAAGTTGGTGTTTTAGATTTTTGTATAATTTGGATAGTGTTCCCATAGAAGCAACTTCCAATATTTTCCAAGCATCAGCATCTTGGTTTGGGTAGCGATAACGATGGTCTTTTATGAAAATTTCTTGACTTCGTTGGAATTCCTTTTGCAGTTCGTCAATCGTGTTTTGATAAATTGTTTTAGTAACTCCATTGATTGTAATAGTTGAGGAATTAAAAAGCGAAGTATCTAAATACCACAATCCACCATAAGCCATTGATAAATGGTAAATCATTTTTGTTCGTAGAGCAATTTCAATACGTTCAATAGCATCAAACAAAATCAATCGTAAATGTCGGTCGAAATTATAACGGTCAATAATGTCCTCAAAGTAGGTGTTTGGGTGGAAAGTGTGATTGGTAAAATCATTTTGTGTATCCCACCAATAACCCTTTAAACGGTAATAACTGATGTTTTCTAAAAAATGTGGAGCATTGCTTTCATCTCTAAACAACATTCCTCGTTGCTTCAAAAGTGAGATTTGGTCGGCTATGTTGTATGCAGGTTTATTTGACATAGCTATATAAAAAAATGACCCACTTGCAGTTCTTATGGTATGCAGAATGGGTACTGTTGGTGCAAAATTACATAATCAATTTTGATTACGCAACATTTTTGCTGTTTTTTCTCTGAACTTACAATGAATGATAGTATTCTTTGATTTTTTGAGCCATTAGTTTTCTTCGTAAAGTCAAAAAATCTTGGTAATCGTCAATGCTCATTTCCATAATTTCGGTTGGAACGCAATTCATTTTCAAGTTGTCCAAAAGTTCTTTTTCGGTCGAAAGTCCGCTCACTTGTCTGTTGTCGTCTTGCATTTGGGATTTAATCAGCTCAAAATAGTCTTTCGGTGGTTTGTTTCCGACTTTTATGTTTACTTCCGATTGCATATAAACGTAGTTTGCAATTTGGTTGTACTTGCTTCTGTCGAGACCGTTTTTGCTTAAATAGTCTTTCGGAAATAAGTGATGAATGTCCCCACGCAAAGAAATTAAGTCGCCAACCAAAACGTCTTTTGATAAAAATCCTCTGTCGTTTGCTTTTACTTGCGAAGCAAGAAAAACGTGAAAATACGGACTACTTGCAACCGAAGTATCTAAACTTTGTGGCAAAGAAGCGTTCCAAAAAGCGTCCGAAAGCTCTCCGTCTTCTTTTTCTTGTAGATAATCTCCAAAAGGTTTTTGAGAAATCTGCTTGATGTCAAAATCAAATGTACTTTCAGGCGAACCTGAATATCTTCCTGTCAAAATTGAGTAAACCAACCATTTTCTAACATAGCTTTCAATGGCAACAGAATTTACTCCGAGTTCTTTTAATTTCAGATAAACGATGTAAGCAAAATTGATTGCATTTTGTGAACGGATAAGTTTAGGCGAAATAAACCCTGCCGATTTTACAATCATTAAAAACCTTTTAAAATTGGTTTCGTTGATGAAATTGTTTACTCCGTTTTTGAGTTTTTGGAAAGATTGTTCTGCAATTTCGGTTTCGTAACTTCTTGTTTCAAAGTTTCTTCCCGAAAGTAAACTTACTAAATCCGAAAGTCGTCCTCTGCTGAATTGAGAAGTAAAGGCAACCCGAATTAAATCGTTATAGCTTGGGTCGTATAAATCTTCATTTTCAGTTTTTAACCACGACATTTTTTGGAAAAAGTCGGTTTGTGCAAAATCCTTGTCGTTATCAACGATGTGTTTGTAAAAATCAGGAGCGATAGCTAAATGACAGAAATAATCAATCGCTTTTCTCAACTCGTTTCCTCCATTTTCCGTGTCAGAAGCAATTTTACTCATAGCAAAATCTGCCTGACTTAAAACAACTCCTTTTGAGTTTATTCTGATAAAAATTTCCGTTACGGTTTCAATACCCAATTCGGGTGCAAGTTCAATCATTCCGATTGGCTTTTTCACAATGCTAATCAATCTTGAAAACGAATTTTCGATTAAATCTTCGTCAATTTCGGGGTTTAATGCAGAATAATCACGAACCAATTTAAGTAAGCTAACTTTTCCCGAAAATGCATCTGTAATATCGTGAAGCCAAGTTTTATCTTTTAAAATTGCAGGGTTTTGAACTTCAAATCTTTCTTCAAGCGGATTAAATGCAATTTTGATTTTTACACGTTGGTAATTTTTATTGATTACGTATTGTCCTAAAATTGCGGCTGTCAAGGCTGTAATTCTTTGCTGTCCGTCAATCAAAACTTTTTTCCCTTCGCTTAAACTTCCGTCTTTTAGTTTGACATTCGGATTTCGCCAAGCAATTACGTAACCAATTGGATAACCTTGATATAAACTATCCATTAAGTCACGGACTTTTGAACTGTCCCAAACAAATGGTCTTTGAATTTCTGGAATTGCGATTTCGCCCGAAATTACCCAAGCTAAAATTGTTTCGATTAAGTGTTGGTTTACTGAATATTTTTGCATTTCTGTTTTTATCGTTCGTTTCTATTTGGTACGGTCGTCATAGGGTGACACATAACGGGAAACGGCTTTGCGAGGTAGCGGATCTATATTACTAACTTTGAAACGAAGCCAAAACTTCAAATATAGCACAAAAGTTTCAATCGAAGACTTTTGCCCGCTATCTTGCAAAACCGATGTTACAGGCTGGCGTTCTGTCATTCGTGTTGTCAAGTCGTTTTCTATCGTGAGTTTCGCTGTCATTTCCGTGTCGGTTGTGTGTCTGCGGTTTTAAAAAATTTTAGAAGGGAAGGAATTTTAAAAAATAATTTTCTGTTGGGTAAAGCGTAAGTTCTTTTGTAATTTTTGGCCTGTGCGTTTGCTCGTGGGAATTGCAAATGTACTTACGCTTATCTTTAAGGCTTACATATAAATTACCTTTACCTCAACCGTTTTGTCTGCATTTAATTCAAAACTTGCTTTAGAAAAATTGGGTCTGTTTCTTAATCCTATTGTCTGATAATTGGAAAATCCAATTCCCTCTTTGGGTAAGAGTAAACCTTTGTCAATCTTACTGTTGTTATTTTCATCGTGTAAAATGTTCACGGCATATTTTCCTTTGGGCAGGTTTTTAAAAGTGATTTCGGATTTACCGTTTACAATTTTTGCTTTCTCTAATCGGTAATAATTTTTGTAATCTTCATCTGGTATTGAACCATCTTTGTTGTAAAGGGCGAATTGTACAACACCCTTTGAATTTTGTAATTTTTCCACTTACGAATTAAAAATTATGAATTACGAGATTTCAAGGTGAGTTGAATCTTCGCTAATATTTTGCAAATTTCTTCGGCATCACTGTGTATTGATTCAAATTCCTTATCAGAAATATATTGCGTTGCGTGAAGTAATTTCAACCAATAAACTGTCTCTCTCGCTTCCTTATATGAAATGGTTAATTTGTGCAGAAAATCCTTTTCAGATGCTCCACCAATCGACTCTTCTATGTTTGCACCAATGCTTGTACCTGAGCGCAATATCTGTTTGGAAAGAACAAACTCTTTCTTCTCACTTTGCAGATGTTTAAAAAGCTCAACAATTCTTATTGCAAATGCAAAACTCTTTTGTTGTATAATATTTTCTTTCATTTTTCTAATTTTTAATTCGTAATTTTTAATTTTTAATTAAAGCAACGTTTGCACCATTAAAAAGATTGATAAACCCACTTGTTACAATTATATCTCCCTCTTCCTGTGCCTGAACGGTATTCCACCCGATAAATAGCAGTAGAATAATAAATAGTTTGTGAGCGTTCACTAACATAGTTGAGCAAATTTTTTTGTTTAGTTTTTAATTATCTTAATTATTCTTGCCGTATCATTGTCAATAACATTTTAAAGCGTTCGATGGCTTTCAAGGAATGTGGAATGTTTGCGGGCATAATGATAGACTGTCCTTTGCTCAAATAAAAGGATTTTCCATTGATGGTTATTTCTGCTTCACCGTCCAAAATTTGGACAATCGCATCATAAGAAGTTTTATGCTCCGAAAGACCTTGTTCTTTATCAAACGAAAAAAGCGTGAGATTTCCTGCTTTACTTTTTGTAACCTGCTTACTGATAACACCGCCGTCTGTGTATTCAATCGTATCTTCCAATGAGAATACGGTTTCTTTTTCAAATGCTGCCATACCTTTTCATTTTTAAAATTTGTTAGTTAGTATTCACTCGCAAAAGTATAAATATTTTCAGAGAGAACAATACCTTTCTCTGAAAAATCACTTATTTACTTTCTTCTTTTAATCCATTTGTATATCTCAAACCACAAAACTGAAGTCGCAGCAATTAAAAATGTTATTCCTAATTCCGGGATGTTTAATCCGGTTACGTGAAAGAAACCGGCAAATATCGGTATGTACAATATGGCGAAAAGCAATATCAAAGTTGCTCCGATGATCACTGGAAATAAACGGTTTTTGTATTTGAAACTCTCAAACATACTGTAAACAAATGAACGATTAACCAGACTCAAAAACACATTCGCAAAAATCAAGGTCGTAAAAACCATTGCTCTTGTCGTTTCTTCGTTACTTCCTTTTTGAACGGAAAATTGATAAGAGAACAATACACCTGCTGTAATGATCAAACCTTGAATAATGCTGATGCTTAATTCTTTCCAATTCAAGAAAGTTTCGGTCATTTTCCGTGGTTTTCGTTGCATCGTGTCTTTTTCCATCGGTTCATTTTCATAGACAATGGAACAGGTTGGCCCCATAATCAATTCCAGAAAAATAACGTGTACCGGCGTAAAAATATGCGGATAAATCCACCCCAAAAACAAAGGCAGCGAAACGGTCAGAATAATCGGAATATGAATGGAGATAATATACTGAATGGCTTTTTTGATATTAGCATAAATACGCCTGCCTGCGGCAATTCCTGTGATGAGTTTGTCCAAATCATCATTGGTAATCACTAATGAAGCTGCTGCTTTGGCTATTTCCGTTCCTTTGCTTCCCATTGCTACACCAATATGAGCGGCTTTCAGTGCAGGAGCATCGTTTACGCCATCGCCCAACATAGCAACAACTTCTTCATCTTTTTTGAAAGCATTGACTATTTTTAATTTAGCTTCTGGAAACATTCGGGTAAACAAGGTCGTTTTTCTTGTCAGTTCAATCAATTCTGGTTCTGTATGGTGGATAATTTCTGCTCCATTTACGGTAGGAGTTTCATTGATAATTCCCGCTTGCCGGGCAATCGCATTAGTGGTGTCGGCATTGTCGCCTGTAATTACTTTTACTTTAATTCCGGCATCGTATATTTTTTGGAAAACTTGCTGAATGTTTTTCTTTGGTGGGTCGTAAAACACGGTAAATCCTAAGAATTCAAAGTTGAAATCCTGTTGTTTTTCGGGGAAATCTTTTCCTTCAAAATTTGACCTGGCTACACCCAATACCCGATAGCCTTGTTTGCCAAAATCAGTGATATGCTGACGCATTTTTTCTTTTTCGCCGTCTGAGAGATTGGATACGGCAAGTATGGCTTCGGGAGCACCTTTGGCGGCAATAATTCTTTCGCCCTGGTCATTTTCAAAAAGATGCGTCATCATCGGTGGTTTTCCTTCCAGGGGATATTCGTGTATCATTTGGAAGTTCTTCCGTTGATCATCAGCTTGAGTTTGTTCATAAACCTGATGCAGCGTTTTCTCCATCGGATCAAACGGAACAGGTTCACTACTCCACATCGCAAACTCAATGAGTTCGGAAAGTTCGGGTGCGTTAAAATCAGCTTCGTCAAAAACCTTGTTGGATTTATAATCAAAAAGGGTTTTCAAATGCATCGAATTTTCGGTAATAGTACCGGTTTTATCAGCGCAAATCACCGTGGTACTCCCCAATGTTTCTACTACACTGCTTCGCTTGACGATGATACCTTCTCGCATTAATTTCCACGCTCCTAATGCCATAAATGTGGTAAAAGCCACAGGAATTTCTTCGGGTAAAATGGACATCGCCAAAGTCAATCCAACCAATAAACTTTCAATAATATCTCTTGATTGCCAAAAACTGTATACCCAAACCATCACAAACACTACAATACCGATGACCGCCATCCATTTGACAAATTTGGTAATCTGGATTTGTAAGGGTGATTGCTCTCCTTTGATGTCCTGAATGGATTGACCAATTTTTCCCAATTTGGTTTCTGAGCCGATTTTTTCTACTTTAAAAACTGCCAATCCCGAAACGGTCAACGAACCGCTATATACTTTTCTGTCTTCGGTTTCCTGACTTTTAAATACCGAAAAACTTTCCCCTGTTAGCGATGCCTCATTGACCGAAAAATCATTGCTGTGCACAATCTCACCATCGGCATTGATCATCTTTCCTTCTTCGGTAATGCACAAATCTCCCACGGCAATTTCGTGAGTAGGGATTTGTATTACTTTTGCGTTTCGGATAACGGTACTGAGCGGTTCGTTAAGCTTTTCCAATGTTTCCAATGCCTTTTTACTACGATTATCCTGATAGAACGAAATTCCTGAAACGGCTATAATCGCTCCCAACATAAAAATTGCTTCGGAATAATTGCCCACAATCACATAAATAATCGCCACGGCAATGAGCAAAAGTAGCATCGGCTCTTTCAGTATCTCCAATAGCATCGTGTACCAGGTACTTTTCTGCAAGTTATCTGCCCGATTGAAGCCGAAATCGTTTCGAGAGGTTTGCAGCTCTTTTTCCGAAAGTCCGGTCAGGTTTTGAGGAATATTGTATTGCATTTTTTCTATAGTGTTTTCTTAATCTCCACTAATCATTTTTGAAGTGACTCCTTTTTTATTGGATAATTCAGCGATTATTATTCCTGTCAAATGCAAAAGAATAAAAATCGGGAACCAATAAATGCCCCATTTGTGAACGGTTTCAATACCTTCTTTCCATTGCGGAAAAAATCCTTTTTCAATACAAATACCTGTAACGGCTGAAATAAAAACAAAAAGATAAAAATATATGTAAGTAAAACCCTGTAACCGTTCTTTAAGCGGTTGATTGCTTTTAAAAGGGTTAGGAAAGCGAATACCTTTTACCAACATATAAATTATTCTAACAAGGAATGAAAATATCATAATGTGGGCAAATACTTCGTGCCATTGCCACATAGGTTCAAGAATGCTTTTAGCAATTTCCATTGACTGTTCTTTGGCTAATAAATCTGTTTTACTTTCGATGATACCGATTATATGTTTTTTATTCATCCAGTTCATACGAAGAAAACCGGTAATAAATAAAACAGGCATTGCCAAAGCCATTATCCAATGCAAAATGCGATGGATAAGCGTAAAATGAATTTTAATATCTGTTTTCATAATTGAAAAATTTTAGTTTTTTGTTTGAAATAATTTATTCTTCACTTTCATTTTTCAGTGCCATTAAGAGTGTGTAAGCATTTTTGACCACGATATTTTCATTATCAAACTGCTCGGCATTGATGATTTCGACAAGATTATTTTCAGCATTTCCGGTTTGCACTTCTTTCATTTCAAAAGTTTGTTTTCCTTTCTCCACAAAAACATAGTGTTTGTTTTCAAATCGAACAATCGCCTCTTCAGCAAGCACATTAGCGTTATGGGTAGAAACCTCTACTTCGGCATTCATAAACATTCCGGGAAGCAAGTCATTGTCATACTGCTCAAAGTGGCAATGTACTTCGGCAGCATTCTGACCGGAGATGTTTTTGCTGATGAGAATGACTTCCAAAGGATATTTCGTCTGCGGATGGCTGTTGGAGTATGCCAATAATTTTTGACCCACAGCAAGTTTATTGATGTCTTTTTCAAAAACGGTCAAGTTCAAATGAATGTCATTAGGGTTTACCAACTCAAAGAGTATATCACTTGGGGTTACATATTTCCCAATATTAACGTTTACTGCCGATACAAAACCCGATA
>JAKQHT010000003.1 GCA_029557895.1 Bacteroidota bacterium
TCAATTGTACTTCGCATATTTCCATGCCGTCGGGGATGTCCTTTTTTATAAATTCTTTTTTTATGATTTTTTCGATGGCCTTTATTTTGCGCAATTCGCTTTTTGAGATAATCACCATAGAAACGCCTGTTTTTCCAGCACGACCTGTTCTTCCGGAACGGTGTGTGTAGGTCTCAATTTCATCTGGCAATTGGTAGTTGATTACATGGGTAATGTCTTCTACGTCAATACCTCGTGCGGCAACATCGGTAGCAACGAGCATCTGGATCTGGTTTTTGCGGAAAGCGTTCATCACCATATCGCGTTGGTTTTGGCTCAAATCGCCATGAAGTGCCCCGGCGCTGTATCCGTCTTCGATTAATTGTTCTGCTACTTTTTGGGTATCTCGCTTGGTCCTGCAAAATATTACCGAGAAAATATCAGGATTGGCGTCTGCCAGTCGTTTCAGTGCGGAGTATCGGTCACGAGAGTTGACCAAATAGTATTCGTGGGATACTTGCTTGGTGCTTTCGTTTTTGTTTCCCACCGTAATCTCGATGGGATTTTCCATGAATTTTTTGGCAATGGCAGCTACTTCTCTTGGCATGGTAGCCGAAAATAGCCAAGTGCTTTTTTCTTCCGGCGTATAAGAAAGAATGTCAGTGATGTCTTCATAAAAGCCCATATTGAGCATTTCGTCAGCTTCATCGAGAACGGCAAATTCTATCTTGGAAATGTCCACAAGGTTACGGCTGATCATGTCTTTCATTCTGCCCGGTGTGGCTACAACTATCTGCGCACCTCGCTTTATTTGTTTTGCCTGTTCTGTGATGCTGGCGCCGCCGTAAATGGCAACAACATTAAGGCCATTGCAGTATTTGCCGTACTGTTTTAGTTCGTTGGTAATCTGGAGACAAAGTTCTCTGGTAGGAGAAAGTACCAAGCCTTGTGTTGTGCGGCTGTCTATGTCAATTTTTTGCAGCATCGGAAAACCAAAAGCTGCGGTTTTTCCGGTACCGGTCTGTGCCAGGGCGACAAGGTCGCTGTCCTGTTCGAGTAATACGGGAATTGCTTTTTGTTGTACTTCGCTGGGCGTTACAAAGCCCAAATCATTGATGGCGTTCAACAGGTCTTCGTTAAGACCCAAATCTTGGAAAGTGTTCATTTCTTATGAATTAAGTATTCGATTGTGTTTTCTAGTGTTACAACAGAAGCGAATCGACTTACTTAAACCCTAAACCTCCAGTAACACGCCCTCACCTTGAGGAATTTAGTCCAAAATTTTCATTTCAGATTTCGAGCCGCAAAGGTACAAATAAATTTTGGAATGGCAATTGGTTGTTCAAGCTTTTTGTTTTTTAAGCAATCTGTATTGAATTACAGCATTTTAAGTCTAATGGTAAAATGCTCTTTGGCCTGTTCTTTTCTGAAAAACACAAATCCCCAATAAAACGTATCGATAGAAACTGTTACTTCGTGGTGGTTTTTGATGGTTTCCCAAGCTTCGGACATGCCTTTTGACCAATGGATATCATCAAAAATAAATACCGAATCGTTATGTGCCGACGGTAAAAGCTGGTTAAAATATGAAAGTGTTGCATCCTTGTGATGGTGGCCGTCGATAAACACTAAATCCCATTTGTTATGTGAAAGTGTTGGCAGTACCTCCAAGAATATTCCATTGATCAAATTTACGTTGTCAATGTTGTGCCGTTTTAGATTATCGGAGGCAAAACGTGATATTTCGGGACAGCCTTCAACGCTGATTATGTTTGCTTGACGCGCCGCCAAAGCCATGGAATAGGAGCCAATACCAAGGGATGAACCAAGTTCGAGAATGGATTCGACATTGAGATAATTAACCATCCTATATAACAATTTGGCTCTTTTTAAGGGAGTTCCCGAAGTTTTGGCAATTTGGCGAACACGCCTTTTGTTTGAAGTGAACACACGAGAGCCCGAACCAAAATCCGAAATCTCAATCGTGCTTTTGTCATTCAAAAGGGAAGCCCTGTACTGTTTCAGATTGTGGTAATCGGGATATTTTGTTCTGTCATAAAAACATTTTGTCACAAGTTGGAATACAAAAGGAGAATGAACACCGTGGTGGTTTTTGGAGAGCCATAAAAATTTAAGATATTCAATGATTTGATACATTGGAGGGTCATTCATTAAGATTCCAGTTTCTCTGACAGTTCGATCCAGCGGAGCTCTTTTGCTTCGATTTCGTCCATGATGTTCTGTAACTGCTCTGATAGGGCGTTGATTTTTTCAGTTGAAAGCGAAGTGTCCCCAAATTTTTGTTCCAAGAGTTTTTTGTCCGTTTCGAGCGATTTTATCTTGCTTTCTAGGTTTTTGAGCTCTTTTTGTTCGTTGAACGAAAGTTTGTTTGCCTGGTTCTGTTTTTGGCTTTCCGTTCCTGCAGATTGGTTTTTTGAGGTCTCGACCGGCGGCGCGGAAGCTTCATATTCTCGATAGTCGGTATAATTTCCAGGAAAATCCTCAATGGAGCCATTGCCTTTAAAAACAAAAAGGTGATCAACTATTTTGTCCATAAAATAGCGGTCGTGCGATACGACCAAAAGGCAGCCCGGAAAGTCGAGCAAGAATTCTTCAAGGACATTTAGAGTCACGATATCGAGGTCGTTTGTCGGTTCATCGAGTATCAAAAAATTTGGGTTTTGTATCAGGATGGTGCACAGGTACAGGCGTTTTTGTTCGCCTCCGCTCAATTTTTCGACATAATCGTATTGTTTTTTTCGGTCAAATAGAAAGCGTTCCAATAATTGCCCCGCACTGATTTGCCTTCCTTTGGTCAGCGGGATGTGTTCACCAAATTCTTTGATGGTTTCAATGACCTTTTGCCCGGGTTTTATGGCAATGCCCGCCTGTGTGTAATATCCGAATTTTACTGTGTCGCCTATAACGATCTTTCCCGAATCTGGCGATAGGTTGTTTGTGAGCAGATTGAGGAATGTCGATTTTCCGGTTCCGTTCTTGCCAATGATTCCGATACGTTCACCTTTTTTGAATACATAGTCGAATTTTTTGAGAACCGATTTTTCACCAAAAGATTTTGAAACGTTGTGAAACTCCACGATTTTGCTTCCCAAACGTTCCATGTTGAGTTCCAGTTGTATTTGATGATCCTTGCGGCGCTGGTGTGCTTTTTCCTTGATTTGATGGAAATCGTCGATTCTTGATTTGGATTTTGTGGTCCTTGCCTTTGGTTGCCGGCGCATCCATTCCAGTTCTTTCTTGTAGAGTTGCTTGGCCTTGCCGAGTTCAACATTTTCATTGGCTATCCGGGCTCCTTTGTTTTCGAGGTAATAGGAGTAATTGCCTTTGTAAGTATAGAGTTTCCCTTGGTCGAGCTCTATGATTTCGTTGCATACCCGTTCCAGAAAATACCTGTCGTGCGTTACCATGAAAAGGGTGAGCTGTGCCTTGGCAAAATAGTTCTCGAGCCATTCTATCATTTCGAGATCCAAATGGTTGGTCGGTTCGTCCAGAATGAGAAGATCGGGGTTGTTGATAAGTGCTTTGGCAAGTGCCAAGCGTTTCTTTTGGCCTCCGGACATGGTTTTTAATTTTTGATCCAGATTTTCGAGTTTCAATTGGAACAAAATCTGTTTAAATTGCAGTTCAAATTCCCATGCATTGTGGCTGTCCATTTGCTCAAACGCCTTTTGGTAGGCGTCCTCGTCATCGGGGCGCAACAGGGCTTTTTCGTAATTGTCGATAATTTTCAGAATGGGAAGATCCGAATTAAAAATGGTTTCTTCAATGGTCAATTCTTCTTCAAAAACGGGCGATTGAGACAAAAAAGATACCCTTAATCCGTTCCTGAAGACAACTTGGCCATTGTCAGGTGTGTCGGTTCCTGAAAGTATGTTCAGGATTGAGGTTTTTCCACTGCCGTTTTTGGCCACAAAAGCAATTTTATCGTCTTTATGGATACTGAAAGACAAATCTTGAAAGAGCAGCAACTCGCCATAAGATTTGGAAATGTTTTCGACGGTCAGGTAATTCACGGCATTTTTTTTGCAAAGAAAGTGATTTTTTGGTTGATGGCTGATGGACAAATATGGGATAATTATTGGGGAAGTTTAAAAAAGGTCGTATAAATTTTGATATTGTCAGTGATACCTTATATTTGTGGCTCAACAAGATT
This sequence comes from Bacteroidota bacterium, assembly GCA_029557895.1. Taxonomy (GTDB): domain Bacteria; phylum Bacteroidota; class Bacteroidia; order Flavobacteriales; family Flavobacteriaceae; genus JBPOFM01. The sequence goes on from JAKQHT010000003.1 coordinate 4,154, forward strand.
TCTTGATATGGGTAAAGTTTCGTTGGTAGTCATGGTGCTGGTTACGGTGTTGTTGAGCTCATGTATTCCACATAAAGATATTGTTTATCTTCAGGATAAAGGGAATCCCAACGATTCGTTACAGTTGATGGTCGAGAAGCAGAAGCCATACAGAATACAGGTAAACGATATCCTGAATGTCCGGATTAAAGTGATGGACCAGGAAAGCGCCGTCATTTTTAACCCAATTGGCGATGCTACGCTCAATGCCAGTGCAGCAGAGCGTGCTTATTTTGATGGTTTTACTGTTGATCATCACGGTAATATACGTATCCCGCAATTGGGTTTTATCAATGTCCTTGGATTTACCGCAGAAGAGGTTGAAACCACCATAAAGGACAAATTGCTCAAGGACCAGTTTAAAGAAACGGCCAATATTTTTGTGACTGTAAAACTTGCAGGGCTGCGATACACTACAGTTGGCGAAATAACCCGTACCGGAAGCCAAGTACTTTTTCAGGACAGGGTAAATATCTATGAAGCCGTTGCCAATGCAGGTGATATTCCCATAACCGGAGACAAGAAAGATGTTATGGTCATCCGCCAATTTCCGCAAGGTCAGCAAATTTACCATTTGGATTTGACCGATGCCAATGTTATGAATTCACCGTATTATTACATTCAGCCCAACGATATGATTTACGTAAAGCCTTTAAAACAGAAAACGTGGGGCACCGGAACGACCGGCAAGGAAACGCTTACTACCATTGTTAGTGTTTTTTCGCTGGTTGCAACTACGGTTTTGTTGATAAGTCGTTTATAAACAATTACTTACATGTCAGAATTCGAGCCACAAGATTTAGACCAATTATCCGAACCAAGAGGATCGACGTTCGATTTCAGGGGCTATCTGTTCAAGGTCCTCAACTTGTGGAAGTTTGTTCTGGTCTGCATTGGCTTTGCATTGATCATTGCATACTTGATCAACGTCAGGAAGCAGAATATATACAAGTTGAGTTCGCTCATTTCCGTTGAGAGTGACCAAAACCCTTTTTTTACTTCCAATACGAGTATTTCTTTTAACTGGGGCGGTGTGTCTGGCAAAGTGGGCAAGGTGATGACCACGATAAAGACCCGTACACATAACGAACTTGTTGTAGATTCTCTAAAGTATTATATTGAATACCTCAAAGAAGGAAAGTATAGGTTGGAAGATATCCATACCAATGCCCCATTTGTCATTGCTTTGGACAATACAAAGCCTCAAATACTTAATGTGCCCATAGGTATTGGGTTTGTCGATAGCGAAACATTCGAGATCAGTGCAGAATTTAAAGGAGAAAACTATGTTGTCCAGCGTTATTCCGATAAAGAAAAATTCCCGATTCGGGCGCCAGGTAAAACCTTTTCAAAGACATTTCGTTTTGGGGAGACCATAAACCTTCCGTTTTTTAACGGAACCATCAGCCCGAGAGAAGGACATACCATCACAAAAGGAGGCCAGTTTTTCTTCCGGTTCATAAATTATGATAAAGTGGTCAACGATTATCAAAGAGGTGTTTCAATTGAACCGTATTCTTCTAATGCGTCCTCAATACTACAGTTGAGCCTTGCAGGAAGCAACAAATCAAAGATTGTGGATTATCTTAACACTACGTCGGCCATCTTGAGCAAGACAGAGTTGGAACGCAAAAATCTTTATGCAACCAATACCATTAAGTTTATTGACAGTAGTTTGGCTGCGGTAAATGACAATCTAAAGGAAGTTACCAATGAGATGAACAAGTTCCGAGAGGAAAACAAGCTTTTTGATATTAGTGCAGAGATGAATCTTTTGGCCGAAAAACTCAAAAGTTTTGATTTCCAAAAAGAGGAAGAGCGTTCAAAACTCAATTACCTCAATTCGCTCGAGACCTATCTCCGTACCAAAACCGATTATACCAAGATTGCGGCACCTACCTCTGTGGGCATCACCGAGAACAACATCCTTGCAAGTGTGGCTAAAATAACGGCTCTTGCCATTGAGCGTCAGAGCAAGGAATATACCGTGCAGGAGGGGAATGTAATTTTTAAAGACATCGACCGTCAGATCGATGCCGAAAAAAATGTATTGTTGGAAACCATTAATACCACCAAGTACACCATCAGTTCAAACCTTAATACCATCAATTCAAGTATAGCAAAGCTCGAAGCAGAACTGGGCAAGCTTCCGGAAGACCAACAAGAATTTTTGAAGATACAGCGCAAGATGGACCTTAGCCAAGAGGCATACAACATCTATTTGGCCAAGCGCGGAGAGGCGGCCATAGTCAAAGCGGCAAACGTGTCTGACATCACGACCATTGATGAAGCAAAAGATATTGGCGGAGGACTTATTGGTCCCAATAAAAGCCTGAACTACATGATGGGATTGATGATGGGATTCTTCATCCCGATGTTCCTGATTTTTTTGATATTCCTATTGGACAATACCATCCATGGATCTGATGAAATAGAGCGGTTGTCGAATATTCCAATTTTGGGCTTAATTGGAAAATACAATTACAAAAACAACCTCGTGGTTTATGAGAAACCAAAATCTGCCGTAGCCGAATCGTTTAGGTCCATAAGGTCGAGCCTCCAGTTTATATATAAAAAACTTGGAGATGACAATAAGGGCAGGACACTTCTGATCACATCTTCTGTAAGTGGTGAGGGCAAGACGTTCACCTCCATAAATATTGCGACAGTTTATGCGCTTTCGGGAAAAAAGACCATCCTGTTGGGACTGGACTTGAGAAAACCAAAAATCTTTGACGACTTTTTGATTACCAATGAAAAAGGTATGGTCAATTATCTTATTGGCGAAAGCAGTTTTGAAGATGTATTGAGCCGCACCTTTATAGAGAATCTCGATGTGGTTCCTTCTGGCCCTGTACCGCCCAACCCCTCGGAACTTTTAATGTCCGATCAATTAAAAGAATTGATGGTAGAGCTGCGAAAGACTTATGATATGATCGTGCTCGATACCCCGCCGCTCGGTTTGGTTACCGATGCATTGGAACTCGTTCAATATGCAGATGCGACACTTTTTATGATCCGTCTGGATTATACCAAGAAAGGTATGCTGTCGCTCATCAACGCAAAGTATCGCACCGGAGAGGTTAAGAACATCAGTTATGTGCTCAACTTCTACAAGCACAAAACCAATCATAACTATGGCTACGGTTATGGCTATGGCTACGGTTATGGCTACGGCTATGGCGTTTATGGAAATGCCTACCACGAAGGAAACGGCAGGCGCTCACTGTGGAAAAGGATTAAAAAATTATTGAAAATCAAATAACAAACTACATATTGATCACTTCATCACAGTTGTTATTGAAACGGAGTTTTGATCTGTTGTTGGCAATATTATTGCTTCCCATTCTTATCGTTCCTATCCTAATATTGGTTCTGCTTTCTACGTTTGATACCAAACAGTTTGGATTGTTTGCACAAATTCGGGTAGGGCAGCACGGCAAACTATTCAGGATACTCAAAATAAGGACACTCAAAAAAGAACCCCATCATCTGGGATCGTTGCATTTGAGTGCCACCCGTTTTGGTGCTTTTTTGAGAAAACACAAGTTTGACGAACTTCCACAGCTCTTCAATGTTCTTTTTGGACAAATGAGTTTTGTAGGGCCAAGACCTGATGTTCAAGGTTTTGCCGATGTTCTGCAAGGCGAAGATCGGGTAATTCTTCTGGTAAAACCAGGCATTACAGGTCCGGCCACGCTAAAGTACAAAAACGAAGACTTAATTTTATCACAACAAGACAACCCAGAAATGTACAATAGAACGATTATATGGCCAGATAAGGTGCAGATCAACAAAAAATATGTGATGGATTATAGTTTTTATTTAGATTTGCAGCACATTATAAAATCGATATATCAGTAAGATGATCACAGATAAGAAAATAACAGTTGTAGGATTGGGCTACGTGGGATTGCCATTGGCCGTAGAATTTGCCAAGAAGTTTTTGGTAGTAGGTTTTGATATCAACCAAAACCGTATTGATGAACTCAAAAAAGGCATAGACCGAACGCTTGAAGTTGAGAACGACCATCTCAAATCCGTATTGACCACCAATGCAGGTTCCAAAACGGGGTTGTACATCACCTGTGACCCATCGGATCTCAAAGATTCAAAAATCTACATCATCACGGTACCAACACCCACCGATGCCATGAACAAACCGGATTTCACACCACTAATTAAATCCAGTGAAACCATTGGCAAAGTTTTATCCAAAGGAGATATTGTAATATACGAATCCACGGTATATCCGGGCGCTACCGAAGATGTGTGTGTGCCCATACTCGAGAAAGGATCTGGCTTGGTCTTCAACAAAGATTTTTTTGCCGGTTATTCTCCTGAAAGGATCAACCCCGGCGATAAATTGCATACCGTGACCAAAATATTGAAAGTCACTTCAGGATCGACCCCTGAAATTGCCGAAGAAGTCGATCAGCTCTATAAATCTATCATAACTGCCGGTACCCACAAAGCACCGTCCATTAAGGTTGCCGAAGCAGCCAAAGTTATTGAAAACTCGCAACGCGACATCAACATTGCGTTCGTAAACGAACTTTCCAAAATATTCAGATTGTTGGACATCGATACCAAAGCCGTACTCGAAGCAGCCGGAACCAAATGGAACTTTATCAACTTTTCACCAGGCTTGGTTGGCGGACACTGCATTGGTGTAGATCCATTTTATTTGGCCCAAAAAGCCATAGAAGTAGGTTATAACCCTGAAATTATCCTTGCCGGACGAAAGATGAACGATAGCATGGGCAGTTATGTGGCGCAAGAAACCGTGAAGATGATGATTAAAAAAGGAGCCAGAATCAAAGACTCAAATGTTTTGGTACTGGGAATTACTTTTAAAGAAAACTGTCCGGACATCAGAAATTCAAGAGTAATTGATATCATCGAGGAGTTCCAGACTTACGATATCAATGTTGATGTTTACGATCCTTGGGCATCACCAGAAGAAGTATCCCATGAGTATGGATTGCAACTTCTAAAACATGCGAACGAACTAAAAAATAATTACGACGCAATTGTTTTGGCTGTTTCGCACCAAGAATTTTTAAAACTCGATCTCAATCAACTAAAATCAAACATAGGTGTCATTTTTGACGTAAAATCACTGCTTCCAAAAGACACCGTTGACGCCAGACTGTAATGTACGAAATTCCTTATCATACCGAAGACTTATCGCAATATACCTTTTTGGTGACTGGTGGAGGCGGTTTTATCGGTTCCAATATTGTTCAATATCTACTTAAATACAATGCCAAAAAAGTTAAGGTTTTGGATAATTTTTCTAACGGATACCGTGAAAATCTTCAGGAATTCCATTCCAACCCTGCCTTTGAACTCATTGAAGGAGATATCAGGGATTTGGAAACCTGCAAGCGTGCCATGGAAGGTGTCGATTATGTGACCCACCAAGCGGCTTTGGGTTCCGTGCCGAGATCCATCAACGATCCGGCTACTTCCAATGACGTGAATATTACGGGGTTTCTCAACATGATGATCGCCCTTAAAGAGTCAAAATCAGTGAAGCGTATGGTATATGCGGCTTCGAGCTCTACCTATGGAGATAGCAAAACCTTGCCAAAAGTAGAGGAACACATAGGGAAGCCATTGTCTCCTTATGCAGTGACAAAGTATGTCAACGAGTTGTATGCAGATGTTTTTGGAAAGACCTATGGCACCGATGTAATTGGATTAAGATATTTTAACGTTTTTGGCCCCAAACAAAGCCCCAACGGAGCTTATGCTGCGGTCATTCCTTTGTTTATGCAAGCCTTGAAAGATGGCCAACCGCCCAAAATCAATGGCGATGGTGAACAGACACGAGATTTTACATTTGTAGAAAATGCCGTTCAGGCCAACATCAAAGGTTTTTTTGCTGACAATACAGCTGCCAATGAAGTCGTTAACGTGGCCTGTGGCGAGCGTATCAGTGTCAACCAACTTTGGGGTTATCTTGCACAAGCTGCCGAAAACGACAGTTTAAAACCAATATACGGACCTGAACGTCAAGGTGATGTTAGAGATTCGCTTGCGAATATTTCTAAAGCAGAACGCTTGCTTGGCTATCGTCCTGAATATACCGTTAAGGAAGGTTTGGCAATTACATGGCGCTACTTTGCAGAAGGACAGTCTGGTTCTTGATACACTTTTCAGGAAATTCGGTATTCGTCTAAATTATTCCGATACCATTTTTAGACCTATAATTGAACCTATTAAAGTGGTGATGAAAATCAACCGCCAAAATGTTGCTGGTTCTTTAAAGACGAAAATCCCCACCAATACACTGCCAATCGCGCCGATTCCTGTCCATACGGCATAAGCAGTGCCTATTGGCAATGTTTGCGTTGCCTTCACAAGGAGCGTCATGCTCACCGCCAGACAGGCTAAAAAACCAATGTACCAATAAATTGCCTCTGTACCAGTTGCCTCTTTGGCTTTCCCCAGACAGGCTGCAAAAGCCACTTCAAACAGTCCGGCAATGATTAAAATAATCCAGTTCATGTTCTTTGCCAATGGTTGATTGGGTGTTGATTGGATGGTGCCATTGGCTTATTTAAAGTATGTGTTGCTTCCTTGAAATCCATAATATCATAGTAAAATATCACTCTTTCAACGGCCAAAGAAGTTTGAAAGCTTCCGTGATACTCTGGTGCAATATCGAAGCGTGGTTTTCATCGGGCAGATATTTGTAGTCTAATTTCCAGTGGGTCTTGTTGGCTTTTTTCAAGATGTCATATATTTTTTGGGCTTCACGCTCCATGACATCGCCCTCTTTTCCTACGGAAACATATACATACAGAGGAACATCTTTTTGCGCTTTGGCATAAGCCGAGGCTTCTTTGAGCAAGTTTTCGTTGTCCCACCACAGACTCGGGCTTACAATGAGGTAATGGGTAAAGAGTTCCATCCGTTTTAATAATATCTCTGTACTCAATAGTCCGCCCAAAGACTGTCCAATGAGTATTTTGGTGCCATTCGTTCTATAGTTTTTATCAATATACGGCTGTACTTCCCTGTCAAGATATTCTATGAATTTAGCAGAGCCTCCAGTTGTGGGATAGTCCTTTTTAAGTTTTCGGTCGCTTGGGTCGAACGTGAAGTCGCGTTTGCGATCCACATTTGCAATGCCCACCACGATGGTCTCGGGCATGGTGTATTGAAGATTGAAAAATTGGGTAAGACCAACGATATGCAAAAAATCCTCGTTCATTGTGCCATCCAGAACGTAAAGTACCGGATATTTCAGTGTGTCTTGGGGCTTATAGCTTTCGGGCAGATAGATATTGAGGGTGCGGTTTTCTGATAAAATCTTTGATTTCATTGTAACCACTTCGCCAATGGTCAATGGTGTTTTTGAAACTTCGGAAGCAGTGGTTTGCGAAAAAACGGAAAGAGATATTGATAGAATGAAAGTGTTTAAAGCTAATATAAATTGGAATTTTCTGTTCATGGCATATACTTTAGAAGTTGCCAAATATAATGAAAATGGCAATGAAAAGCATGTTTTGATATTGGGGTAAAGCCCGGTAAGTCGATTTAGAAACACGGATTGCAATGTTCAGCTATACAACCAGTTTTTTAAGATCTGTTTGCCAAGAGGCGTCAGTACCGATTCTGGGTGGAATTGTACACCTTTGACATCGAATGTTTTGTGTCGCAATGACATTATTTGTCCTTGGCTGTCAAATGAAGTCGCTTCGAGACAGGGAGGAAGGTTGGCAGCTACGGTCCAAGAGTGGTAGCGGCCCACAGTCATTTGTTTTTTGATGCCATTGAACAGCGGCTCGTCATCAACCACAATATTTATTTTTGTCGCAACACCATGGTACACCTTGTTTAGGTTGACCAATTGCCCACCAAAAACTTCTGCAATGGCCTGATGTCCCAAGCAGACTCCGAGGATGCGTTTTGTGGGGGAAAAACGTTCTATGACGGGTTTCAGTAGCCCGGCTTCATCTGGAATGCCGCATCCTGGCGACAGGATGATTTTTTCAAAACCGTTGAGTTCTTCCATAAGGAAATCATCGTTGCGCTTTACCGTTACTTGGCAGCCCAAATCTTCAAGATAGTGAACCAGATTATAGGTGAAGCTATCATAGTTGTCCAAAACAAATACGTCTGTCATCAATTGCCGGGGAGTCGGGATTTATGCCGTAAAATTACTATTTTGATTGAGTAATGGACAACAACGTGACGCTTTTTTAAAAAAGAAAAATCCCGAAATAAATCGGGATTTTAAGGGTAATGAGTGTTGCAGCGAATTAGAATACCAAATTCACATTTAGTTCAAATTCGTCATAAATTGCCTTGTCCTTTATGCCATCAAAAAAGCTTGCAGAACCGTATTTGATGTCATACTTTGTACGGTTTATCTTTAGGTGTGCAATGGCCGTGTTCTCTTTTACTTTCATGTCAAAAGAGACAGGGTTTGTGATGCCTTTTATGGTCATATTGCCTGTAACCTTATAGCTGCCGCCTTTGCCATCAACTTTGGTAATCACAAATTTTGCTGTCTTGTGTTTTTCGGTCCCAAAGAAATCATCCGATTTTAGATGTCCTTCGAGTTTGCCTTTCATGCCGCCCTCAAGGTCAGTCACGTTAATGGATGTCATGTCCATTACAAAAGTACCTCCGGTAAGGTTGTTCTCTTTGTCAAAAGTGATCGTTCCTTCTTGCAATTTGATGGTGCCTTCGTGGTGACCTGTCACTTTTTCACCCTTCCAGGTAATTTTGCTGTCTTCAACATTTACTTTTTTTTCTCCTGCCAAGGTGGCTGTGGCCATTGCAACGGCCAAAATCAATGCGCTTTTCATGTGTTATTTGTTTTAGTTATCATCTTAATTTGTTCAACAATAGATTTAATTGTTCCAATTCTTGATCAGAAAGGTTGGAGGTAATCCTGTATTCACTGTCATCGACAACAGTATCCAACTGTTCAAGGACATCAAGACCTGTCCTTGTGATGTAGATATCCACTTTTCTTCTGTTTTTCTCGCAGACAAAACGCTCAACGTAACCTTTGAGGATAAGCTTATCCACCAGTCGGGTAGTATTGCTCATTTTGCTGACCATGCGTTCCTGTATGTAATTGAGGCTTACAGGTTTGCTTTTTGCGCCTCTCAAAATTCGCAATACGTTGAATTGTTCTACTGAAAGGTCAAAAGGTTTTAGGATGTTCTGCATTGCATCCCTTAAGCCGTTGTACGTGATGAATACGTTCAATATGGCCTTTTTGTGCAATGGAATCCTATGGTTTGTTTTTAGGACGTCTTCCAATTCTTTCATCAACAATTATTGTATATACAAATGTAAAGATGTTTTTGTAATAAATATAAATTACCGTGATTAAATTTTTGTTAAAGTTTTAAAGAGTGGGACTGGGTGTCTTTAAATTTATGGGATGAGATTGAACCTTTTATTTTTGTTATTGTTGTTTGCCTCGTGTAAGGATACTGGCGATAAATCGGCCAGCAGTTCTTATGATGTGGAAAAGAAAGTATCATCGGGTATTGAGTTAAATATTTATGATTATCAAGGTCTTGAGCCATTGTTGAGCACAGATTCAAAAATGGTGTACGTCGTGAACTTTTGGGCTACATGGTGCGCTCCTTGTGTCAAGGAATTGCCGTTTTTTGAAAAAATAAATACAGAATATGCCCATAGGAATGTGGAAGTCCTTTTGGTAAGCTTGGATTTTCCCAATAAGTACGATTCGCAACTCAAACCTTTTATCTTAGATAAAGGATTGAAATCAAGGGTTGTTGCTCTCAATGATCCCGATGCCAATACCTGGATTCCGAAAGTGAGCGAAACATGGTCGGGCGCAATTCCTGCCACGCTTATTTTCAATAAAGACAAAAGGATGTTCTATGAAAAGGCTTTTACTTTTGAAGAACTCCAAGCAGAAGTTGAACAATTTTTAAATTAATATAGATATGTTTACACTAAAAACAATCATCGCATCCTTTACATTTTTTATAGGTTCGGTTCTTTTGGTCCCATCTGGCGGTTACAAGGTAGGTGATGTGGCTACAGATTTCAGTCTTGAAAATATTGACGGCAAACGGGTTTCTTTGGCCGACTATAAGGAGGCCAAAGGATTCATTGTTATTTTTACCTGCAATACCTGCCCATTTGCCGTAGCATACGAAGACCGTATCGAGGCATTGAACAAGCGCTATGCGTCCAAAGGTTACCCCGTTATTGCCATAATGCCCAACAATCCCGATGTACAGCCCGGTGATAGTATGGATGCCATGAAGGCCAGGGCAAAGGCCAAAGGGTTTACCTTTCCTTATCTGATGGATGAAGGTCAAAAAATCTATCCGCAGTACGGTGCTACAAAAACGCCGCACGTATATCTACTCCAAAAAACGGCCAAAGGCAATGTGGTGCGGTACATTGGAGCGATAGACGATAATTATCAGGATGCATCTGCAGTAAAGACCAAGTATGTAGAGAATGCCGTGGACGCACTTTTGGCCGGAAAAGAAATACAAGAAAAAGAAACCAGAGCGATTGGATGTACCATTAAGGTGTAAGTATCGGGTGTTGGGTTGGAATGGAATGGTCGCGAAAGGATAACAATTTGCATGAAGAAAGCAAAATCCATCGTAAATTCAAAATTCAAAACGTCCATATATAACCGTGAACCGTGAATATGACCAAAATCATCGTTTTTCAGGTTTTAAAACCCTAATTTGGCTTATTAAACACTCTTTGCCATGATCCAAGATTTAGAACAAGAAGAACTGGAATATGTTCTTGAAAACAATTATATAGGATATTTGGGATATCTCTATCAGAACAGGCCATTTGTTGTGCCAATTACTTATTTTTTTGACCAAGTGCAGCAGCAAATCGTTTGCTATTCTGGTGAAGGACACAAGATTGCAGCAATGCGAAAAAACAAACATGTGTCACTTCAAGTTTCAGATATTATTTCGGTCAATGAGTGGCGGTCGGTGCTTGTGCATGGGACTTTTGAGTTGCATTTTGGGAGTGATGCAAAAGCTTATTTGCACCAATTTTCATTGGGTATCAAGGATATAATTGCAGATAAAGAGCACAAAAGACCCGATTTTATCAGTGAATTTTCCAGTAAAACTCATGGCGATCAAATCCCTTTTATATTTACAATTAAAGTAGAAGAGATTACGGGCAAAAAGCGTCTCTAGGTTTAGGGCTCTCATTTAAACTTTTTTCTTCCTGATAGCTGTTGGGATGATAATAGTCAATTGGATATATAAAAACAAAACGCCCTCATAAGTTTAAAACCAGAGGGCGCAAGTGGAGCCGGAGAGAATCGAACTCTCGTCCAAACAAGCCGTCAAACAGCTTTCTACACGTTTAGTTTTTTATTGGTTTTCGATTGCAAGCCGGTAAAAAACAACCTACTTACAACTTATCTTCTCAAGTTTCAAACGGTTATCGAAGAACCACCGTTCTATGTTAACTTTTACGATGCCTCTTTGCAGAACGCCGCTAACAAAGGCTTTCAAGAGACATTTAGCTTTCCCGCCTTGCGGGACAAAGGCTATTTCTTACTGTAATTCAGAAATTAAGCAGCTAAAGCGTAGTTATTCTCGCCGTTTAAATGTTGACTTAGCCTTTAACGCGTTTCAAAGTCTTTACGCGACGTGCTTACTATCCAACGAGTCTCGCTGTCAAAACCGGTCGACCCCAATGTGTAAGTGTAAGAACAAAGAACTTAAGCGCAAAAATACAAAAAATTTTCGGTTGTTTGTATGTCTTTAACAGGTGGTTTCGTGGACGTTTAATTTTTTCCATATTTAGTTTGTAAAAACTCAATGGTTGATTTCATCAATTTTTTCAGAACGTCTTGATTGATGTCAGATAGCTTGTTCACATAAATACAGGCTTTTCCCATTTTGAACTTTCCCAGATCTTTGAGCAGTCCTTCCTGTTCGGGGTGTCCTAAATAGCCCGTAAAAACATAAAGCGAAATAGCAGATTTTCGAGGAGAAAAGCCGATAAGCGGTGCATCGCCTTCATGTCCGCTGTCGTATTTGTAATGATAATTCCCGAACCCAACAATGCTCGTGCCGTGCATTTTGGGCTCGTGTCCCGAAATGCTTTTCATCAGTTCAATCAACTCAAAACTGTCTTGCTTTTTCTGTTCTGTATCGGCAAAAGTGATGATGAAATCTTCAACATTGGCATCGGTTGTTTGAGTTTTGTTTTTTGCCATAATCAACAGTTTTTATACTTGTCGTTCAAACCGATTCCTTGTAAAATCATTGGGGTTATTTTCTTTATCCGTTTTTGTTTGGTGGCTTCCTGTTTGGCTTCTTCGATGTAGAGATTATATTCCTTTTGTTTTCCGGGCGTCAACTTTTCAAATGCCGATTTCAATTCTTTGTTCAAATCCAGTTCGTTTTGCAACAATTCAGGAACGGGTACCGGTTTGAACTTTTCGGGTTTCAGTTCTTTTCCTTCTTCTGAATTTTGTACGGCTTCTTTTACATATTCCAGAATTTTCTTCTCATCAATTTCATCCATCGAACTGAACCGCCATTGTCGCAATGCTTTTGTTTTGTCGTTGGAGCTAATCAACACATTGTAAGGGTCTTTCAGGAAAACACCGTTTTGAAACCAAAGCGAGAAATGATGCTTAAATCCGGCAAAAGACACAATATTTTTTCCATTGCGGGTATAAACGGGTGCGCCCCATTTGGTCATCACTTCCAACCCCGATTTGTCAAGGATTTCGGCCAGCCGGTTCAGCTCTTCCTGCCAATAGTTTGTCTTGTCCATGATTCATTATTTAGGAAAATCGGCATTTGCTTTTACCTCCTCGATCTGTAACGTATGCCGTGCCGTATGCCCCGCCAGGAACAAAAGCGATTGATAAGTGTCTGTTGCTCCTGCAGGTCCATCGCTTATATGGTTGCGTAAATCTTCTATAGAAGTATTTCTGGCAAACGATAAAATTTCGGCACGTTGATGTTGAAAATCTTCCAAAGCGGTATCAGGATTGTCGTATTTTCCTTTTGCGATAAGTATTTCGGGTGCTTTGTATTTTTCGCTTCGGTCAGTTACCATTTTTAGTATTTCTTCATCAGAATATTTGATGTCGCCTCTGCGCTCGGGATTGGCAGGTTTTTCCATAGATTCTTTTATCATTCCGAAAATCATATTTTCCGTAAGGATGATATGTTCTGCACATTGACTGATGCTCCACGATTCTTCGGATGGTTTGAAGTGCATCTGCTCTTTGCTCAAACCTGCAATACGCTCTCGAAGTTTATCGGCTGTTTTCTGATAATATTCGGACAGTTTCTGTATATCGGTTTTTGGACTTTCCTGTGCTTCCAAAATTTTCTTGAGGTTTTCCAGACCTTTGTTGAAGTCGTCATCCATGCTAAAAAACAGCCCCATCAAGTTCCAAGGATAGGTATAATCCCCTTCGATTCCCCATTTTACTATGGATTCGTTGGGTGATTTTTCGTCAACGGAAATATAGGATTTATTGGCTGTTTCATCATAGTCATAAAAGTACATATCAGATTCCATTCTTTCGCCATCAATGATGTTGGTGATAACTTGAGCTCCTTTTCCAAGTTTTTCACTATCCCAGCTGTATTTAAAACCTACGGTTCCATCTTCGCCTTCGGAAGTTGTTTTGATGTTAGGGTCTGAAAGTTGCCACACACCGAAATTATCCTGATTTTTTACATATTTGATGTATTCAAATACTTCCTGTTTGGGTTTGTTGATAACGATTTCGCCTTCGCTTTTGAAGTCTTTCGATACAAATAATGCGATAATCAAAGGGATGGCAATGATTACCAGCAATACCATGATGGTTTTTTTTAGTGTTTTCATTTTGTTGATTATTAAGGTTATCCAACTTAATGGAGGATTAAACTTGGTTAAAGTTAAGAAAATTGCTACTTCATCGAATGCAGTCCGAACATATTTCCTTCGGTATCTGTGCATATGGCACAAAAACCGTGTTCGCCGATAGACATTTTGGCCTGGACAACTTTTCCTCCAGCTGTTTCGACGCGGCTTTCTTCAACAGAGCAATCCTCGCACTGAAAATACACCATAGTTCCTCCTGCTCCCACAGGCATATCGTTCATTTTCACCAAAGCTCCATTGGCATTGGGCGCATTTTCTACCCAAGGAAAAAATGCCATTTGCAATCCGGGCATTCCTTCCATTGGCGATCCATCTACAATTGCTACATTCAGCACGTTGCTGTAAAATTTCTTGGCTCTTTCCATATCATTGACATAGATTTCAAACCAGCATACTACGTTTTGTTTTAGTTCCATACTTGTTTGCTTTAATTGTTTGCTTTAATCTTGCACAGCCATCTAAAAAGTCATGGTTTTGGCAGTTTTTTTAGTTTATTGTTTTAATCGTTCCAAAACCCCTTTCCGCTTTACGTTGTTCTTATAATCCCACCGGATTGCTTTCGATTTGTCGAGCCAGCGTTTTAAATCTTCGGTATTGATTTCGTTTACAGTATTATAAAAAACGGAAGCATCTTTGAATTTTGTGCCTTTGACGTTTAATCCGGCTTCTTCAAAATCTGCTCCGCTCCAGAACATCAGGCGTATGCCTTTTTTCTGTTTGCTGTAACCTACGGTCGGGTTGCCGTCCAGAAACCAAACCGGATGTGCGTGCCAGATTTTGTTCTCTGCTTCAGGAAGATTTTCGCTTATAATTTCAGAAAGAAAATCACAGATTGCCCTATCATTTTCTGATTGACTGTCGTTGTATGTTTGAATGTCTTTGTTCATTTTCAACTTTCAAGCATCGATTTTAATTTGCCCAATGCTTTTGGCCAGGTTTCATTGAAATAATCGACATAGTCTTCGATCATATCAACGTCAACGACAATGGTAGTTGTTCCGTTGTTTTCTGTTAAAGTATAATTTTCAAGTCCGCCTGCCCATTTTTCGGCATCTTCGCCTGTGGTGATTTCGGTATCGCCTTTTAAAACCCCGCAAGAACGAATGGAAACAAATGTATTCGGGATATTTTCTGCAATTTCGCAAACCATTCCACCTTTTTCCCCGTTTTCATCTGTACCGATAAAAAGGATTTTTGAACCTTTTTCCCAACTTCCTTCATAAGTAGAGGTTGGGTTGAATTCGGCTGTCCATGTTTGGTAGGTGGTTTTGTTGTCGAGACCGAGCATGGTATTGTAAACCTTTGCTGCCGGTGCATCGATGTCTGTTTTGAATTGTAGTTTTTTCATAATTATTAGTTTTAATTGTTTTCCACATACCGTTTAAAATTATTCAAAATCGCCTGCCAACCGGCTTTTTGCATATCGACAGGATTTTCGTTTTCGGCTTCAAAAACGGTCGAAACTTTTGTTTTTTCGCCTAAATTTTCAAAAATCGTCACCACTTTTCGGTCGTCTTCCATCGTATAAACTATTTTTTCCTGCGGAACAATTTCATCATAAACCGCTTTGAAATCAAACCCATAACTGCCGTCTTTGGCTTCCATTCGGGCAGCGTAAATTCCTCCAACTTTCATATCATTTTCTGCTTTGGGACAGCACCAATCATCTGATGCAAAATTCCATTTTGTGATGTGCTCGGGTTGGGTGTAGCTGTTCCACACTTTATTGGCGCCAACTTCGATAGTGGTTTCTATGGTTATTTTTGTTCTTGGCATTGTCATTTATTTTTTCATGTATTCAAATGCTCCTTGGCGAAGGTTGATTCCGTATTCCAAAAAGGCTTTCATGCAATCGAGAAAATTTGTCCATCCAAACGTGTTTCCCAAACACCATTCAAGGTTTTTTTCATTCAATTCTTTTTCGCCTTCGACAATTTTTACGACCGTACTTTTGTCGGGTTGTTCTTCCAAAGTTATATTTACAACAGTTTCTTCATCCCAAACAAAAGAAACCAATGTGTTGGGCTGTACCTTCTTGACTTTCACCGGAAATTTTCCGGGAAAATCTCCAAATTCCCAATTGAGCTCTTTTCCTGTTTCCATTCGTCCACTGCTTTCCGAAATGAAATATT
The DNA here is from genome assembly GCA_029557895.1 of Bacteroidota bacterium. Lineage (GTDB taxonomy): Bacteria > Bacteroidota > Bacteroidia > Flavobacteriales > Flavobacteriaceae > JBPOFM01. The sequence goes on from JAKQHT010000003.1 coordinate 20,227, forward strand.
TCGTCATTTTTTCAGGATTTACTATTGCTTCAAAGACTTCTGAAACCGGTTTTTGGATTTGCATGGTTGCTTTTGCATTTAGTTTCATATCTTTCTATTTAAACATTGGCCGGTATTTTTCCCTGTTTTCGAAAATTATCCAAAGTAAAATTGCCCAAATTACCAAAGCGATAGGTAGCCCGTTGGTATCAACAAAAACATGAGTTAGTAAAATACCCACCATAACGGGAAATATAACTACTGCTCCCAATGCTCTTGTTTTAGGAAAAATAATGAGCAATCCGCCAATTATTTCTGCAATAGCGATAAGAGGCATCAGCCACGATATTTCCATTATAGCACTAAAATCTTTCATCATTTCCTCTGCCATATCTTCAGGAACAGGCATATAGTTTAAGAATTTGTTTAATCCGCCGTTGATAAGTAGTAGCCCGAACAGTACGGACAAAATGTTTAAAATTTTCTGTTTCATAATTTTTTTGATTTTGGTTTGAATAATTGATTCTGAAATTTCTTTATGGTTTTACCTTCGATATCTTATCTGAAAACGGTAAATATTCGGGCAGCGCGGCCGAACCGTACCAGTTGTATATTTCTGCATCGAGTAAACCTTCTTTAACGGCGGGGTCGGTTTGCAGCAGTTCTTTTGCTTCTTCGAGGGTATTTACATTGTTCAAAACAAAAATTCCCCGATAGTTGTTATCATTCTTCCCCAACGGGCCAGCTACGATAAGCTTTCCTTTTTTGACCAGTCGTTTAATGTTTTCCATATGCCCTTTGAAAGCACTGCTAATCAGCTCTTTATCTGTGGTAGTGTTGTTTCCTGTTTTTAGGATTACCAAAAAATAACTCTTCATTCCGTAATCATCCGCGCCTAGTTTTTCGGCTAACGCGGCGTCATAATCTGGATTTTGATTTGCTGGATCTGTTTGTGCATTTGTTATGGCCACTGATAGAAGGCTGTTAAACAAAAAAAACATAATTTTATTCATTTTTATTTGGGATTAGAAAAATTTATCATCCAGCACACCCCGAATTTGTCAACGAACGACCCGAAATAATCGCCCCAAAACATATCGGCCATAGGCATTTCCACTGTTCCTCCTGCCGAAAGCCCGTTAAAAATACGGTCGGCTTCGTCGCGGCTGTCGGGTGTCACGGAAATGTAATTGTTGTTGCCCATGTTCAGTTGGTGGCCCATGGAATCCAAACAGTCCGAAGCCATTAAGTATTGGCCGTTTCCAATAGGTATAGCAACATGCATGGCGTAGTCTTTTTCATGGTCGGGCAGGTTTTCGCCGTGTGGCGAATCGCTCATCTTCTGGATAAACAATTCGCCGCCAAAAACGGTTTGGTAAAAACGGAAGGCTTCTTCGGCGTTTCCGTTAAAATTGAGGTAGGGATTTAATGTCATAATGTTTTGATTTCCTGATTGTACAAATCAAAATTATGTCATTATGTTTAAAAAATTCTTGTCATATGGCAAGAAATGAGATGCTTACGAAATCTCTTTTCGTATCCTACTGAACGACGTGTCGGTAATGCCCAGATAGCTCGCAATGTATTTAAGAGGCGATTGCAGGACTACCTGCGGTTTTTCCTGAATGAGTTGCTGGTATCGCTCTTTTGCCGAAATGGTTACCATTTCCAAGCTGCGTTGTTTAAAATGGAACAAGCGGCCTGTCATCCAAAATCGCCCCCATTCTGAAAATCCGTCAATGGAATGGAACAGTTCCTGAAAGACATCAAAATCTATTTTCCAACATGAACAGTCGGTAAGTGCCTGAATGTTTTCGGATGTTGGTACTCTTTTGAAAAGCGAAAGCACATCTATCACAATTTCGTAATCACAGAAAAATTCGGTGCTAATATCATTTCCATTGTAATCGTAAGCAAACGAGCGCATCAATCCGCTTTCCATAATCAGGTAACTGCTGGCAATTTCTCGTTGTTTCAGAATAAAATCCCCTTTGGCAAAAGACACTTTTTGGTGGGCATCGATAATTTTTGAGAGTCCTTCTTGTTGGATAAGAGGATGTTTATATACTTGCGAAAGGAGTTGGTGTTTCATTCTTCAGTGTTTTATGGCAAGTTAAGAAAAATGACAAAGTAATTATAAAGATTTTTGGAACACTTCAAAAAGTTCTATTTATGCTTGTCAATATTCTTAATTTGTTATTTTGAATTTGTTATTTGGTTCTTGTAAGGCTATCTTTGTTACTTTAAAAAACAAATCCTAACAAATGAAAATTGCCTTAATAAAAGAGCGTAAAAACCCACCGGACAGGCGTGTCGTATTTTCGCCCGAAAAACTTGCCGAAGCACGCGCACAATTCCCACAGGCGGAATTTATTGTAGAATCGAGCGATATCCGTGTTTTTCCCGATTCGGCTTACGAAAACCTTGGTTTTACAGTTACCGATGACGTGTCGGGAGCCGATGTGTTTCTCGGTGTCAAGGAAGTGCCGGTAGATGCTCTCATCCCAGATAAAAAATATTTTTTCTTTTCGCATACCATTAAAAAACAGCCTTATAACCGTAAGTTGCTCCAGGCTGTTTTGAATAAAAAAATAGAGCTTTATGACCATGAAACCATTGTCAATGGTAATGGAGGACGTCTTATTGGTTTTGGCTTTTACGCAGGATTGGTGGGCGCGTACAACGGTTTTAGGGCTTTGGGCCTTAGGGACAATCTGTATAGTTTGCCCAAAGTGGAAACGCTCAAAGACCTTGCTGATGTGAAGGCGGCACTTGACAAAATCGAGTTGCCCAATATAAAGATTGTGCTTACCGGTACAGGTAAAGTGGCTCGCGGTGCCAAGGAAATTCTCGACCATCTTAAAATCAAAGAAGTGAGTGACGCACTTTTTCTTACATCTTCATTTACAGAACCTGTGTATTGCTTGGTAGATGTGATGGAATATAATAAACGTAAGGATGGAAAAGTAGGCGATAAGCGCGAATTTTATAAAGATCCTACGGGCTATGAAAGCAATTTTATGGCCTATGCCAAAACGGCCGATATGTTCATCGCAGGCCATTTTTATGGTAATAATGCACCGTACCTTTTCACGAGAGAAGATGCAAAATCGCCCGATTTTAATATAAGCCTCGTGGCCGATATTAGTTGCGATGTAGATGGTCCGGTGGCGTGTACCCTACGGGCATCTACGATTGCAGAACCTTTTTATGGTTACGATGCCAAGACCGAGAGCGAAGTGGCTTTTGATGCTCCTGGTGCCATTACCGTTATGGCGGTTGACAATTTGCCCTGCGAGCTGCCCAAGGATGCCAGTGAGGGTTTTGCAGATATGTTTTTGCAGCACGTTATCCCCGCAATTTTTAACGGTGATAAAGATGGGGTTTTAGCTCGTGCCAAGATTACCGAATTTGGAAAATTAACACCTCGGTTTGCCTATTTGCAGGATTATGTTGATGGCAGTAGGGAGTAATTGAAACCCTGAAAAAGTTTTTATGTAAAAAAACAATGTGTTTTCCTGCCAATTGGGTGGGAAAACACATATTCTAATGTTTTGTTTGATATTGAAAAAATATCATTTCATGTCTCAACACACATTGCTGTAACCGCTTTTCGCTTTTTGTCGTTTTTCTTGCTAAATCTTTGGTATCCAAACCGTCAGCACTGACCACAGGTTTTTAGGGTTAAACGCATTTTATGTAATATCAAAATAGCATACAACCAAATCATTGAATAATGTGATGATAACCAGTGTATTGGGATCTTTATACTTGAAATTTGCTTAAGCTTTTTTGTGTTTGTTGATTTCGTCCTGAAGTTGACGCCTTACAATCTGTTCACGTTCGAGTGCATTGCGTCTGTGTTCTTCAAATTCTTCTTCGATATCTGCCAAAGCTTGTTTTGACTGTCGGGTTATTCTGTTGCTCTTGTTATAATTGTAGATGAAAATGACAAGCAGGAGGAACAAGCCTCCAATAATGCTCCACATAAGCGCGCTATAAGAAGATTTGCTCATTTGCATCCCAAAAAGTAAAATATTGTCCTTTTCTTCACGCGTTGTATTGAGCGTGGCATTGGTGGAAGCCAGTTCTTCTTTCAGTCCGTTTATTTCGTTTGTTTGCGCAGAGACGATTGCCTTTGTTTCGTCCAGATTTTTATGGATGGCCTTTAACGAGTCGAGCGTATGGGCCTTAAGTTGATAGAGCCAAGTTTTTTTGATGACCTTATAGTCTTGATAATTGTTTGAGCGTTGGATGACGTACTCAAATTGGTTGTCGATGGTCCCTTCGGAAAGTGAGAGTTTGTCTTCGTTATTGCTTTGTTGTGAATAAATGTTTGTGGTGGCAAAACAGGTAAGCAAAACAAAAGCTGATAATTTAAAAAGTTGCATTGGAAATAAATGTTTTTTTTGATGGGTTAACGCCGAACAAGATATAAAAAATTCAGCAAATTAATAAACAAATAGCCTCACTAATGTAAGGCTATTCAAATATACGGATGATATGTGGTCTTGGACGTTCTGTCCAAATACTTTTTAATAATAAGTGAATCGTCTTACTTTGGAAATATATTTTGCAAGCCGGATCACTTGGTGGCTATAGCCGTATTCGTTATCGTACCAGATGTACAATAGCACATTTTTTCCGTCAGATCTCACGATGGTTGCCTTACTGTCATAAATAGCTGGTGCAGAAACGCCTATGATGTCGCTTGATACCAATTCATCGCTCATTTCGTACTTTATCTGTTCCACTAAATCGCCTTCAAGAGCATATTTTTTCAGGATGGCATTCACGCCATCAAGAGAGGTTTTTGTTTCCAGCTCCAGATTAAGGATGGCCAAAGAACCGTTTGGTACCGGTACACGAATGGCGTTTGAAGTGAGTTTTCCGGTCATCGATGGTAGTGCTTTTGAAACGGCACTGCCTGCACCGGTTTCCGTGATTACCATGTTGAGTCCTGCAGCACGTCCACGGCGGTATTTGCTGTGATAGTTGTCCACAAGGTTTTGGTCATTGGTATAGGAGTGGATTGTTTCTATATGTCCCCACTTAACGCCTAATGTGTCTTCAATGGCTTTAAGGACAGGCGTAATGGCATTTGTAGTACAAGAGGCTGCCGAAAAAATATCGATTTCATCCGGGTTGTTTTCCAAATGGTTTACACCGTGCACAATATTAGGAACGCCCTTTCCGGGAGCGGTCAGCAATACCTTGGAAACGCCTTTTGATGCCAAATGCCTGGATAGTGCTTCTTTATCTCGTAAAACTCCGGTATTATCGATGACCAATGCATCTTTGATACCATATTTTGTATAATCAATTTCTTCGGGGCCGTTGGCCGATATGATATTGACGGTTGTCCCATTGATGATTAGGGCGTCATTTTTGGGGTCGGCAATGACTGTTCCTGGAAAATCACCGTGCACAGAATCGTAGCGAAGTAAAGAAGCTCTTTTTTCCAGAACGGTTTGGTCTATTTTGCCACGTGTCACAATGGCCCTTAAGCGCATTTGGCTGCCTTTTCCGGTCTTGGTCATAAGCTCTCTTGCTACCAAGCGACCAATCCTTCCAAAACCGTAAAGAACGACATCTTTAGGTTTTATGGTCTTGTAACTGCTTGCTCCTTTGAGCCTGTCAGACACAAACCCCATGGCATTGTTGTATTTTTGGTCTTCCAGATGAAACTCGTAGGTCAACTTTCCAATGTCGAGTTTGGCAGGTGGAATGTCCAATTGTTTGATCGCCTGTGCGATTTCAACAGAATCAAAAATTGAAATCGGCTTCTGTACAAACTCTCCGGCATATTCATGCAGGTTGAGGATTTCGCTGACGTTTTTGTCAATCAACTGATTGCGGAAAAGCACCAGTTCTATCGATTTGTCGTACCACAAATCGTTGACAATTTTGATAAATTCAACAGTAGCCCGCCTTCTGTCTGCCTGAAAAGCCAGCTCTTTTTCATAAGTTCCGTTCAAACCCATAATTGATGTGTTTAGTGTGTTGTTATGTAAAATTTTTTGCAAAAATAGTACATTTCAAACGTTTTCGTAAAGTTTTTTGAAAATAAAAAAAAGCTGCCCCAAAACGCTTTAACTTGTCATTCTTTTCCGATAATTTTGGATCAGAATCTTATAATGTTATATGAAATTGCTTATAAGAAGTTGAAACAGGTTCAACTCGACAAAAGTTAAGTTTTGAGACAGCTTTTGATATGAGCGCATTATAATTATCCCCGGAAAATGAAGCTTTCTTTCTGTCCGTAAGAATTTATAACCGTAATTTTGTTGAGCTTATCGCCATATTTGCGCTTCACTTTAGAAATGTCCTCAACAGACTTGATGGTTTCGCCATTGATTTCCGTGATCACATGGCCTTGGTCGATGCCGATATTTTTGTAAAGTGCATAATTATCGTTTTTGATTACCAAAACGCCATTGCTGATTTTGTATTTCTCTTTGGCCTGACTTGGAATGTTTTTTAGTTGCATGTCAAGATATTCAACGGTCGCAATTTCGCTTTTTGACAAGGTAACGGGTACTATTTTTTCTTTTCCGTTCCTGACGATGGTCACGTTGACTACGTCATTGGGGCGTTTCGTATTTAGATAGCCGCTCAAATCGGCAAATTTTGAAATCTTGATATTGTCAATTTTTTTGATGATATCACCATCTTTGATGCCCGCTTTTTGCGCACCGGAATGTTCTTCGATACCGCTGACGTAAAGGCCGTCAAGTTCGTTCAGGCCATTTTCCACGGCGTATTGCGAGTTTCTGTTAAGTATGCTCACCCCAAGAATACCAGTCTGTACGTTGCCAAACTCCATGATGTCTTCAACCACTTTTCGGGCGATATTGCTCGGTACGGCAAAAGAATATCCTACATAAGAACCGGTTTGCGAAGTTATTGCGGTATTGATGCCTATGAGCTCACCGTTGGTGTTGACCAAGGCACCGCCCGAATTTCCCGGGTTTACCGCAGCATCGGTCTGTATGAACGATTGCGAATTGACGCCAGACAAATCCCTGGATTTTGCACTTATGATACCGGCCGTGACGGTAGAGGTGAGGTTGAATGGATTGCCAACTGCCAAAACCCATTCGCCCACTTTGGCTTGGTCAGAATCACCAAAAGTGGCATAGGGCAAATCTTTATCGGCGTCAATCTTTAAGAGTGCAATGTCCGTTTTTTCATCCGTACCAATAAGTTGGGCTGTGTATATTTTATTGTCGTTCAATGTAATGGATAGTTCACGGGCACCATTAATGACATGGTTATTGGTAACTATATAGCCGTCAGGTGAAATAATAACTCCGCTACCAGTGCCAATTTGTGTCTGCTCGGTTCCTCTTCCGTAAAAAAGATCCTGCAGCGTGATTGGCCCACTTCTTCCTACGGTGATGTTCTTAACGTGTACAACGGCATGAACTGTGTTTTCAGCTGCTTTTGTAAAATCTACTGCATTGGAGCTATAAAGCATGTTGGGTGCTGTTGTGCTGCTGGTGTGCATAAACGTTGGCTTGGTGTTTTCTGCAGCTACAAAAACGTTCGTATTCTTCTCAAAAAACAGTTTGTAAGAAGAAATTGCGACGATACCACCAAATAAAGAAACAAGCAAAAGGGTGAGAATCTTTTTCATAATCATTTGATTTAGGTTATGTGATTAATTGTTCGTTTGCAATCAACGATTAAATTTATTGAAATATTGGATGCCCGATTTTGCTTTAACGAATTTTAACGCCAATTTTAACGATGGCTTAACATCATTCAAAACAGATGGAATATTCCTATATTTGTCATTACCTATGAACACCGATTTTTATAAATACCAAGGAACGGGCAATGACTTCGTGATCATTGACAACCGTTCTGGAAAATTTGACAAAACCAATGTGGCCCACATTGCGCATTTGTGCAACAGAAGATTTGGTGTTGGGGCAGATGGGCTAATTCTTTTGGAACAAAGCAATAAGGCAGATTTTAAAATGGTCTATTTCAATGCCGATGGCAACCAGAGCACAATGTGCGGTAATGGCGGCCGTTGTATTGTGTCTTTTGCAAATTTTCTTGGGATAATCAATAATGAAACCCGTTTTGAGGCCATAGACGGTATGCATCATGCTATAATTGAAGGTAATGCCATTAAGTTAAAAATGAATGATGTGGAAAAGATTGAAAGCCACGAACATCATTTGTTTCTCAATACGGGATCTCCCCACCATGTACAATTGGAACAGGACTTGGAAATCCTTGATGTAAAGTCCGAAGGCAAAAAGATCCGGTATGGAGCACCATATTTTAAAGAAGGGAGTAATGTGAACTTTGTAAAAAAGCTTTCATGCGATACCTTTTTGGTGCGCACTTACGAAAGGGGCGTTGAAGATGAAACGCTTTCTTGCGGAACTGGCGTTACCGCTGTGGCACTGGCCATGGATTATATTGGAGAGACCGAAAAAAAATTAGTGTCCTTGCACACTTTGGGAGGGCAGTTGCAAGTGATGTTTGAAAAAAATAAGAACACTTACAACAATATATGGCTGATAGGTCCGGCAGAATTGGTATTTAAAGGCAGTTTATGGCAACGTTAAAAGGGAAAAACATATATTTAAGGGCATTGGAACCCGAAGATCTCGACTATGTCCATGATGTTGAAAACAACGAAGACTTTTGGGAATTGAGCAGTACCCAAACCCCGTATTCTCGCTATATCCTCAAAGAGTACCTCGAAAATTCGCACCGCGATATATATGACGTCAAGCAGTTGCGCCTTGTGATTTCAGATTACGCTGGCAAAGCCCTCGGTCTTATAGACCTTTTTGATTTCGATTTTAAAAGCAAAAAAGCTGCGGTCGGAATTTTGGTCAGCGATTCCGAAGACCGTCACAGAGGCATTGGCAGTGAAGCATTGAGGCTTTTGGTGACATACAGTTTTGATGTGCTGAACCTGCATCAATTGTATTGCAATATAGCCGAAGACAACCTGGCAAGTCTCAACCTGTTTACATCACAGGGTTTTGAGCGCGTTGGCCTCAAAAAAGATTGGAACTTCACTAATGGGAGTTACCGTAATGAATATTTGTTACAACTTATCAATTATTAAATGTACCTAAAAAAGCTATTGCTCGCCATTGTGCTCATCGGGTTGATTGTTGCCGCCATTATATCGTACAACATTTACACCATCATGTTCAATCCCAATACGGCATTTGCCAATAATGAAGCATACATTTACATTCCCACAAACGCTACTTATAACGATGCCCGGGACCAATTGCAACCATTGCTCAAGAACATAGAGAATTTTGACATTTTGGCAAAACAGAAAAAATACACTACCAACATAAAGGCAGGCAAGTATGTCATAAAGAAAGGGATGAGCAACAATGACATCATCAATTCCATACGCAGCAACAACATTCCTGTGCTGTTGACATTCAACAATCAGGAACGCCTTGAAGATCTGGCAGGACGGATAGCGATGCAGATTGAGGCAGACAGCATTTCGTTGATCAAAGCCATGAAATCCCCTGAATTTCTTTCAAAGCACCATTATACCGAAGCCACCGCTTTGGGTATGTATGTTCCCAACAGCTATGAATTCTTTTGGAACACTTCAGCAGAACAGTTTTGTGAACGGATGCAGAGGGAAAGCGAAAATTTTTGGAATCCTGAAAGGCTCCAAAAGGCCGGGGCAATCAACATGGACAGGGATCAAGTCCTGATTTTGGCTTCCATCGTTCAAAAAGAAACAGCCAAAGCGGACGAGAGGCCAAGGGTTGCCGGGGTTTATCTCAATCGATTGAAAGTGGGAATGCCGTTGCAGGCCGATCCAACAGTCATATTTGCCATAAAGAAGGATACCGACAATTTTGACCAAACCATCAAACGGGTGCTTTACAAAGATTTGGAAATCGATTCGCCATACAATACCTATAAATACGCAGGTTTGCCCCCGGGACTTATAGCCATGCCTGACATTTCATCCATCGAAGCGGTATTGAACCCCGAAAAACACGACTATTACTATTTTGTGGCCGATGTAAAAAATTTTGGCTATCACAAATTTGCCAAAACCTTATCACAACATAACGTTAACAGACAGGAATACGTGCGTTGGATCAACCAACAAGGTGTCAATCGATAGATTTTGAAACATTCGACAGCACATATCATTATAGCGTTGTGCCTTTCGTATTCTGTTTTTGCACAGTCTGGCCTGGAAACTTTTTTAAAACCAAGCGACACTCTCAATGTCAAAAGACGCCAATCGGTTTATATTTCCGAAGTTGCGGTTGGGGCGGCAGCTCTCTATGGTCTTGACAGGCTGTGGTATTCCGATTATCCCAGATCCAAATTCCATACACTGGATGATACGGGAGAATGGTTGCAAATGGATAAACTTGGGCACGTTTTTTCCGCATACCAATTGGGAAAAATTGGGGCAGACGCTCTAAAATGGAGTGGCGAAAACAAGAACGGACAGCTGCTTTATGGTGCGGGGATTGGTTTTGTGTTTTTGGGCGCTGTTGAAGTTTTGGACGGATTTAGCCGTGAATGGGGTTTTTCCTGGGGTGATATGGTTGCCAATACTATGGGTACAGGGCTTTATGTTGGCCAGCAATTGCTATGGGGCGATCAGAGAATCAAATTGAAGTTCTCGTTCCATAGAACCGATTTTGCTCCCTTGCGACCTGAAAAACTTGGAGATGGCTATCTTGAGGAATTGCTCAAAGACTACAACGGCCAGACTTATTGGTTAAGTGCCAATGTCCATTCATTTTTTAAGGACAGCAAGGTGCCCAAATGGCTAAACGTGGCAATTGGCTATGGTGCCGATGGTATGATTTCTGGTAAAAATATGGACGTTGATGGCGTTGTTACAGATCTAAACCGCAGGCGCCAATTCTATTTGAGCCTTGATGCCGATCTTTCAAAGATCCGAACAGATTCACATTTGCTGAAGGCGTTGTTTGATATAATTAATGTGATAAAGATCCCGTTTCCAACATTCGAAATTGACAGTAAAGGAGTGTTAAAAGGGCATTTTATCTACTTTTAACACACCTTAACAGACTATCTTTCAGCATTAAAAATAAAATCGTATATTTGCACACCGAAATTTTGACCCCAAAAACAGCTTTTTTGGTCACTTAAAATTTTTGTTATGATAAAAAAATGGTCCAATTACATTGCCATCATTCTATTGATTATCGTTGCCCTTGTATTTTCTTTATTTCCACAAACAACTGTAGATATGTCCAAGTTTTCAACAGCTGGGATGCAGTTGGATTATACCGTGCATAACGATCTTCAACTTTTGGCAGAATTGCATAAAACCGAAGAACCCGAATTGGAGTTTTCACCATTTTTGGGTAAAGGTTACATTGGGTTCAAGGAAGCCATCGCCTTTAAGGAATCCCGTGGTAATTATAGGACTGTCAACGAATTTGGATATCTCGGAAAGTACCAGTTTGGTGCAGAAACCTTGAGAACCCTTGGAGTTTATGATACCGAAGCATTTTTGCACAATCCCGAACTTCAGGAAAAAGCCTTTCATGCTTATGCAGAACGGAACAAATGGATTTTGAGGAAAGATATCGAAAGGTTTGTCGGGAAAAAAATCCAAGGAATCGTGATCACTGAATCCGGTATCTTGGCGGCTGCGCATTTGGCCGGACCGGGCAGTGTCAAGAAGTTTTTGCGCAGTTACGGCAATGAAACCTTTTCTGATGCTTTTGGTACTTCCGTCAGGTATTACATGAAAAAGTTTTCGGGGTTTGACACATCTTCTATTATCGCCGATAAATCTGCCAAAGTAACACTGTAATCATTTTTTATGGATGATGAAAATAGCCGGACGCTTGTGAAGGTCTATTTTTGTGTGTTTCCATGCATTGACCGTTTGCGTTTTGACCATTTCTGTAGGAAGCGTCAAGTCACAAGCAACACATATTTCGGTCTGTGGTTGTAAAACGTTTAGGATATCTTCTAGCATTTTGTTGTTTCTGTACGGTGTTTCTATAAACAGTTGTGACTGGTTCTGCTCTTGTGATAGTTTTTCGAGCCGTTTTAATTCTTTTTTCCTTTCGTGGGCGTCAATGGGCAAATAGCCGTTAAATGAAAACCGCTGGCCGTTCATGCCCGAGGCCATCAGGGCAAGGATGATACTTGAAGGCCCGACCAGAGGCACAACTTGTATGCCCGATTGATGTGCCATCCTGATGATAGCTGCGCCGGGATCAGCCACTGCAGGGCATCCCGCTTCTGACAGTAAGCCTGTATCAATTCCTTTTTTGCAAGTGTCCAAAAAAGTGTCAATGCTTGTTTTTGAATGCTTGTCCAACACATTTATCACAAGATCGGACTGCCTTTTTTCCGGACAAGTTGTTTTGATGAACTTTCTGGCGGATTTTTCGTTTTCAACTATGAAATGATCGGTAGATGCAATAATCTTTGGGATGGCATCCGGTAAAACGCCGTGTACAGGATTATCTCCCAAATAGGTTGGGATGAGGTAGAGCTTTCCGAACATTAATTAATGACAAATTTTTTCATGGCCGAAACACCTTCGGCGTTAACGGCATTCAAAAAATACATCCCACTCGAAAGTTGGGCCACATTGATGTTGTTTATACCGCTGGTATCGGTAAGTTCAATTACCATTTGCCCTTGTAGGTCAAAAATGGAAATTGATTCTATCTTTGACATTGTGCTTGAGGTCGTTAAATGTATTATATTTTCAGCCGGGTTTGGATGTATGGACACATTGAATGCGGTGCGGCCATCAACACCAAGAGTTGTGTCTATAATTCTGTAAACCGTACCAGAACCTACTCCGGCTATAAAAAGTTCGCCATTGGCATCTTCTCCAAAAGTTGTCCAATTATTGCCGTTGAATGCCGAAGTAAAGTTCATGTCCCATCCACTGTCGGTTTCTTGCAAATAGCCAATCTCGTTACTGCAATAATCTGCAAAAAAGTAGAGTCCCACCAGAGTGGATTGTAGACTGCCTCTATACCGAAACCCGCCTGTAATCGAGCATTTGTATAATCCACTGTTGTTGTGCGTATATTGGGCAATCGGGAATGTCATGGTTTCCTGATCCGGACAGTTACCGGTTTGGTCATAGGGAGAATTGCCCTCGTAGCAGCGCCATCCGTAATTTACACCTGCGGCTGTACTGGCCACCATATTGATTTCTTCATTGACGTTCTGTCCAACATCGGCAATCCAGAGATAGCCGGTGGCTCTGTCAAAAGAAAATCGCCAAGGATTCCTCAAGCCGTAAGCCCATATTTCGGGCAATGCTTGAGTGCTGCCATAAAACGGATTTGTTTCAGGGATGGCATAATTCATCCCGATATCGGTATTGTCAACATCAATGCGTAGCATCTTTCCCAATGGAGTGGTGAGTGATTGTGCCCTGTCTCCCGGGTCTCCGCCGCTGCCGCCATCACCTGAAGCGATGTACAAATATCCGTCTGGACCAAAGGCTATATCGCCGCCATTGTGATTGTTGTAAGGCTGTTCTATGGTAAGTAAATGTAATTCAGAATCGGGGTCGGCTATTTCATCATCGGTAGTGCTTCTTGTAAAACGGGAGATCACATTGTTGCCCTGATTGTTGCTGTAGTTCACATAAAAATAACCGTTTTCGGCATAATTGGGATGAAATGCGAGGCCAAGAAGTCCATATTCGCCTCCACTTGCTACCAAAGGATCAATGTTTAGAAAAGGGGTGTCATTTCGGTCGCCATTTTCATCAACAATCTGGATGACTCCACGTCTTTCTACAATAAAAAGGTTTCCATCGCCGGCATTTGCTATAGCAACAGGATTGTTAAACCCGGTGGCAAAGGTTTCAATGCCGATGCTTTGAGAAAATAGAGTTGCAACAGACAGGAATGAGATAATTGTGAAGAACTTTTTCATCTATAATCAATATTTAATGTAGCCAAAATATAAAAAAATCGGCTGAAGTGTGTGCCGATATCGTAAAATTTTATAAAAGTCTCTTGGCAATTTGGGTACAGGCCTTGTCCAATAAATGATATACATCTTCAAATCCGGAGTCGTTGCCGTAGTATGGGTCGGGCACTTCTGCAACCCCTAAATCAGTTTCTTCCAAAAGCATTTTTACTTTGCCTGCTTCGGTTTGGGTTCTGGCAATCCGTACCACATTGACATAATTGGAGCTATCCATGGTAAAAATAATGTCAAAGTCTTCAAAATCGGAGTGTTTGAATTGCCTGCCTCTTTGCATTGATATGTCGATGCCGTATTTCTTTGCCACAGAAACGGAGCGTTTGTCCGGTGGGCTTCCTATGTGGTAATTGGCTGTGCCTGCAGAATCTACATAAAATCTGTCCGATGGCAATTTAGATTCCATGATGCCATGGGCGAGTGGCGATCTACAAATGTTTCCCAGGCAGACCATGAGGATTCGGGTCATAGGCTACAATGACAGTTTTTTGGTAATGTCCTCTACGTATTTCCTGAACTGTTTGTCGGTAGAGGTGAGGTTGTCCACGGTTTTGCAAGCGTGGAGAACAGTAGCGTGATCACGCTTGCCTATCTGTGAGCCAATGCTTGCCAACGAAGCTTTGGTGAATTTCTTTGCAAAGAACATGGCCAATTGTCTTGCTTGGACAATGTGGCGTTTTCTTGTTTTGGACTGTAGCGTGCTGATGTCCATTTGAAAATAATCGGAAACCACTTTTTGGATGTAATCGATGGAAACTTCGCGCTTGGTATTCTTTACAAATTTCTCTACGATATCCTTGGCAAGGTTTAGGGTGATTTCCTTTTTGTTGAACGATGATTGCGCAATCAAGGATATGATGGCGCCTTCGAGCTCACGTACATTCGTTTTGATGTGCTTTGCCACATATTCCACAACTTCATCATTCATGTCCACGCCGTCTCTAAAGAGCTTGTTCTTTAAGATAGACACGCGGGTTTCAAAATCAGGTGTTTGCAGTTCTGCTGAAAGTCCCCATTTGAAACGTGACAACAAACGCTGCTCAATGTCCTGCATGTCCACGGGTGCTTTGTCACTGGTCAGGATGACTTGTTTGCCGTTTTGGTGCAGATGGTTGAATATGTGGAAAAATACGTCTTGTGTGCCCGATTTTCCGGATAAAAACTGTACGTCATCTATGATGAGCACATCGATAATCTGATAAAAATGGATGAAGTCGTTACGGTTGTTCTTCTTTACGGAATCAATGTACTGTTGTGTAAATTTTTCAGCGGAGATATAAAGTACTGTTTTTTCGGGGTATTTATCCTTAATATCAACGCCTATGGCATGTGCAAGGTGGGTCTTTCCCAAACCAACGCCGCCAAAAATCAATAATGGGTTGAACGAAGTTCCGCCCGGTTTATTGGCAACTGCCAAACCGGCATTACGAGCCAATCTGTTTGAGTCGCCCTCGAGGAAATTGTCAAAATTGTAATTTGGGTTTAGTTGAGATTCGATTTTTACATTGCGAATACCCGGTATCACAAACGGATTCTTGAGCTCCGGGCTTTTGTTCTGTAAAGGAATATCAACTTCTTGAGATTTTACAACGCCCCTGTTGGCGCTCGGAATTTTTTCGGTAAACGGCTGGCGATTGCCATAACTGTTTTCCATTTTAATGATATAGACCAGTTTTGCCTTTTCGCCAAGTTCTTTGGTTAGGGCTACTTTAAGGATTTTAACATAGTGTTCCTCAAGCCATTCATAAAAAAACTTGCTCGGTACCTGTATGCTTAAGGCATCTTCTGTAAGTTTTACTGCTTGTATGGGCTCAAACCAAGTCTTGTAAGCCTGCGGTTGTATGTTGTCCTTTATGAATGCGAGGCAATTATCCCAAACCGATTGCGCAGTTAAACCCATTGTTTAATGTAATTTTTTGTTGAATAGTTAATTAGCAAAAAAAGAGAAATCAGAGCTTCTCTTGAATGTTTCGATGTGACAAATATGTGAACAAAATTCTTAATAAAAAAATCAAAAGCACTTGAATTTTCGGATTTTTTTTCCCATGTTTAATTCGTGATGAAATTACAAAAAAATATTTAAAAGATTGGCAGATACATTACAATCCGACGAAATAAAATTTAGGGTTCGATACGGCGAAACCGATCAAATGGGCGTGGTATATCATGGTAACTATGCCCAATTTTTTGAGGTCGGGAGAGTGGAATGGTTGCGGAAACTGGGCGTTTCCTATAAGGAAATGGAGCAGTCCGGAATCATGCTCCCTGTTGTGACATTGAATATAAGTTATAAAAAATCAGCTCGTTACGACGACATCATTACTGTTAAAACCTATTTGGTAAAATTGCCTTCTGTTAGCATTGAGTTTTACTATGAAATTTTCAACCAAAATGGTGAACTTCTCGTTACGGGAAACACAAAATTGGCATTCATCGATATTATCAGGAATAGGCCTACACGGTGTCCAAATTATATTTTAGACCAATTGCAAAATTAATCGTTTAAAACTCTTGCCTCGACACCTTGCAGTTCTGTAAGTGCCGTTAAGATTGTACCCATTTCTTTTTTTCTGGCCAACACCAAAAGTTCACAATCGATTTCCATGTTTTGTGACACGATTTCCAATTGTTTCGCCTTTACCAACCGCATGACCTTGCTCATTTCTTGATATCCGAAAGTTATCTGGAGTTTGACATTGATAGTCTTGCAAACAATTTCTGCAACTTCCAAAGCCATTTTTGCTGCGGTCCTGTAAGCATTGATAAGTCCACCGACACCAAGTTTGGTCCCTCCAAAATAACGTACTACCACAATCAGCACGTTGGTGATACCAAACGATTGGATTTGGCCATATATTGGCATGCCGGCAGAATTGTTTGGTTCGCCGTCATCATTTGCCCTATAGGTACATGTTTTTTCTTCAAACCCTATTTGGTAAGCGTAGCACCAATGCCGAGCCGAATGGTGTTCTTTTTTTAAGTGATCGATCCATCCTTTGGCTTCTTCTTCGGAAGCAATAGGGAAGGCATACCCAAAAAATTTGCTGTTCCGGTCTTTAAAAAGAATTTCCTCGGAGGGCTTTTCTATGGTTTTGTAAACATCTTTTTCCATGCTCAATGGATAGTGTTGTTGTGGTACACCAACAATCGGTCTTTGAGGATGCGCTTTTCAAAAGTGGGTTTGCCGTTGATTTTTGGAGCGTGGATCCCTGTTCCAAATGTAGTTTGACCAATGAATATGCGTGCTTCGTCCCATAAATTTTCGTCAAGAAACATTTGCAAGGTTTTTGGTCCCCCTTCAACAATCAGTGAGTTGATGCTTTTTCTATATAGAAAGTTACATACCTGTATTGCCAAAGGTCTCGAAAAATCAAGTTGGTTTTCTGTTAGGTGCAGCGTATTGGCTTTGGCATTGAAGATTTCATGGCTTGTGCCGAGTCCATTATTTTTATCAATTACAATTCTCGTGGGGTTTGTTCCCGACCAGTCCCTGGCATCAAGTCGGGGATTATCTGCCAATACGGTGTTTGCACCGACCAATATGGCTTGTTCTTCGGTACGCCATTTGTGCACCAATTGCCTCGAAAATTCATTTGTGACCCAAATGGGACGGTTATGGTTTTTGATGTCGGGCGCAACAAAATTGTCACGGGTTTCGGCCCATTTCAATATGATATAAGGTCTTTTTCTGTTGTGAAATGTCAAAAATCGTTTGTGGTGCTCCAAACATTCTGCTTCGAGTACTCCCACGGTGACGTTGCATCCTGCATCTCTTAATTTTTTAATGCCGTTGCCGCAAACTTTACTGTGAGGGTCCAAAATACCTATAACGACGTTTGGGATCTGGTGCGCGATGATCAGATCGGCACAGGGTGGGGTTTTTCCAAAATGGGAACAAGGTTCGAGCGTTACATATAGGGTTGCTTTTTTGAGCAACGAAATATCGCGGACAGAGTTGATGGCGTTTACTTCGGCATGGTTACCGCCATAAGGGCTTGTAAACCCCTCGCCTATAATCCTGTCGTTTTCGACTATGGTACAGCCCACCATAGGATTTGGCGCAGTGGTGCCCAATCCGTTTTTGGCAATTCTGATGCAACGATTTATGTATTTTTCGTGTATCTTCACATCGGCAAAAATAACGAACTCATCATTAAAAATAACGATTATGGCCATTGAGATTAGGGAAATTCAGCATAAAGACGATATGGAAGTTGCCAAAGTGATACGATCTGTCTTGGAAGAGTTCGGCGTGCCTAAAGTAGGGACCGCCTATGCCGATAAATGCTTGGACAGCATGACCGATACTTATAACAAAGCAAAGGCGGTATATTATGTTCTGGATAGCGGGGGTACATTGTTTGGCGGTGCCGGTATCGCCAAGTTGGACAATTTTGATGGCAATGTTTGCGAATTGCAAAAAATGTACTTTTTAAAAGCTGTCAGGGGCAAAGGATTGGGTGCCAAAATGATGGAGCGATGTCTTGAAGCCGCCAGATCTTTTGGCTACGAAAAATGTTATCTCGAAACCTTGCCCTATATGGAAGATGCCCAAAAACTTTACAAAAAATTCGGTTTTGAGGCTTTGGAAGTCCCGATGGGCGATACCTGCCATTATTCCTGTAATGTTTGGATGATAAAAAATCTCTGACCTGCAATGCTCATAAAGGAATTAAGGACGATTTTTCACAAAGAACTCGACGCTATTTTTGACAAGGATGAAGTCGACAATTTTTTCTTTATGCTCACAGAGGCTTACTTCGATTTGTCAAGGTTTGTTCTGGCGACCCAACCCAATGTTGCGTTGGCCCAAGAAGAAGAACAGCCCATATTTGAGGCTTTGGCAAGGTTGAAAAACGAAGAACCGATACAGTACATACTGGGTGAAACGGATTTTTTCGGTTTGACGTTTGAAGTCAACCGGAGCACATTGATCCCAAGGCCCGAAACCGAAGAACTGGTTTTGTGGATTGTTGATGATAGTGCGAATGCCAATTTTCCCAAAAATATTCTTGATATTGGTACCGGCAGCGGTTGCATTGCCATTTCGGTTGCCAAAACTATAGATAGCGCAGAAGTTGTAGCAGTTGACGTTAGCAAGGCTGCACTTGAAGTAGCCAAGAGGAATGCCGATAGGAATGGTGTTGTCATAAATTTTATTGAGGCCGATGTTCTATTGCCAAACTTTGCGGCCAAAATCCATAAGGCCAAATGGGATGTGATTGTCTCAAATCCGCCCTATGTATGCCATGAAGAGAAGGCGCAAATGCAAAATAACGTCCTGAAATACGAACCACACCAAGCCTTGTTTGTCGAAGACAGCAATCCGTTGCTTTTTTATGATGCCATAGCCGCTTTTGCATCCGAAAATTTATCGGACGGAGGTAAGCTTTATTTTGAAATCAACCGAAATTTTGGCACAGAAATAATTGGGTTATTGAATGGTCACGGTTTCAGTGACATTGTACTCAAAAAAGACATTTTCGGCAATGATAGGATGGTCAGGGCGTCTTTGCAATCTGTTTGACTCCGGTTTTGTCTTGTCTTTTTGGTAATACATAACGGTTCAGGGTCATTATTTTTAAATCGTCCAATTTCCATGTGTTGGTCTTAAAATCAATGATTTTCTTTTCGTTTGGCATCAAATCAAAAAAATTGTCACTAAACTGTCCTTTGGTATCTGTATATAAAAACACGTCTTTTTGTAAGGTGTCGCAGGTCAATTCTATGGTAAATCCCGTGTCGGTACTGGTAATGGTTTTTTCAATGTCTTCGGTGCCAAGGGCCAAATCTTTGGGTCTTGCAAAATAGAAATAGTTGGTGCTGTTGTTGAACGACATTTCAAGTACGGTTGCGTTTCGGTCAAATTTCAAATCTTTGAGCGGTAAAAGGAACTTGAGTTCATTGCCAAGAGGTTGGATGCTTGTGGTATCACATGCAGAAAAAATCTCGTTGCCGGCAAAATCAAGGATTCGGAGTGAAATCGAACCGCTTTGAAATTTCAGTTCATCATTGACGAGATAGGTTTTGAGCGTGTCGTTATTAATTGTTGAAGAAATCAGCACATTGCCAAATGCCTTTTTAGATTTATAATACAATGCCTTGCGGTTGCCCAAAAAATCAATACTTGACCATGAAATTGCAGGCCAACAATCGTTGAGTTGCCAGTACATGCTGCCCATATTGTGGGGTTTGGCTCGGCGGTGCGCTTCAATTCCTTTTGTAACCCCATAAGCTTGAACCAATTGGCTCAAATAGACATAGGCTTCGAGGTTGTCGGGTCTTGGGAAATCTCGCCGCATATAGTCGTCAATGAGCTGACTTCCCCTGATATGTTTTTGGTGTTTTGCAAATGTCAGCGAATCTATGGCCATGCTGTCGTTGGCGTTTGCGTACTTGATGGTTGCATAGCTAGGGAAAGACTGAAACCCAAATTCGGTCATAAACCTTGGTACATTTGTTTCATAATGTTCAAAAGGGTAGGCATCGTGCCAAACAAACCAGTCGTGGGCATTGCCGTCTGTGGTGTAATTTGGGTTGCCACGTCCAAATTTTGGCGATGATTCCCAATAGGGTGTTTGGTCGGTCAGTTCCCGTACCGTATTTGGCAGGATGTTATTGAACAGCTTGATGTAATTGTTCCATATTTCGGCTTGCTGGGCTTTTGATTTTCCATCTTTCCAATGCCAGTTTTCCCAGCCTTCGGAACTTTCGTTGTTGCCGCACCAGAGCGCCAATGATGTGTGGTTTCTCAAACGCTTTACATTGTCTATGGCTTCTTGTGCCACGTTATCCAGAAAGGCTTTGTCGCCAGGGTACATGGCGCAGGCAAACATAAAATCTTGCCATACCAAAATTCCTTTTTCATCGCATAGGTCGTAAAAAATGTCATTTTCGTACATGCCGCCACCCCACACGCGAAGCATGTTCATATTGCTTTCGACCACGTCGTTCAGTAATTTTTCATACCGTAGGTCATCTACTTTGTCCTGGAGAATGTCCTGTGGGACATAGTTCGCTCCTTTGATATAAACCGGTTGGCCATTGACCTTAAAATAAAACGATTCGCCTATTGAGTCTTTCTCTGTAACCAATTCAATCGTGCGTAGCCCTTTTGACAGTGCTTTGTAATCGAGTACAGTCCATCCTTTTTTGATGCGTATCCCCATATTATATAGGTAAGGGTTGCCAAGGTTGTGTGGCCACCAAAGCGTTGGGTTTTCGATTTCGAAAGGAATGCTGTATCCGGTAGTGGTGCTATCGACCATCGTTTTGGTTTTGGCAACCACATTGTCATTGACCACAACTTCAAAAGTGAGCTCTTCGCTAATGGCGGAAACCAATTCTAATTTGAAGGTGAGCTTTGCTCTTTTTTCTTCAATGGTATTTTGAACTATAAAAATGTCCTTGATTTTAAGGTCGTTCCACGAACTTAATGAAATGGGTTTCCAGATACCTGATGTCTTTAGAACTGGCGCCCAGTCCCAGCCATATTGGAATTGTGGTTTTCTTACAAATACCCTGGGACCTTCTGGAAGTTCGTATTTCAGCATGCTCTCTCCTTCTTTTTCAAAAAAATGTGAACTGTTAAACAGCACCCGAAGCTCGTTTTCCTTTTTTATAATCTTTTTGACATCTATTTTGTAGTTCCGAAAGGCGTTGTCGGTTTGCAAAATGAGGCTGTCGTTTAAATATATGGAAGCGTAAGTGTCAAGTCCGTCAAAATTGAGCTCGATGTGTTTTTTAACCAAGGTACTGTCGTCCACGGCAAATGTGGTTTTGTATTCCCAATCGTTTTCTGCAACCCATTGCACGTCCGGTTCGTTGACGGCAACGTAGGGATTTTTTATGAGATTGTGTTCCAATAGGTCTGAATAAACGTTACCGGGCACATTGGCTTTGCGCCATTGGTTATCTGCCGCGCTCTTGAATGTCCAACCGGAATCAATGAAGGAGGTCTTGGGGGTATGGTAATGGTTCTCGCAGCTTAAACATACAGTGACCAGAAAGAAACAGATGGCGATAGATCGTGTCATTAAAATTGTGCTATTATGGATTTTAAAAGTTCGACATTGGTACTGTAACTATAACTTTCATCTAAAAATTTTGGACTGTTCAACGATATCTTTTGTATAGGCAAGGTCTTGTGTCCCATAACGGCAGAACAATGTATTTCATCAAAACCGTGCTGTCTGAAAATCGATATATTTTCGGCATTGATGCCGCCACCGGGAAGAATTATGACTTTCCCATTGGCCAATTTCTTTAAACGCTGAAGCACAAAAATACCTTTTTCTGCTGAAGGTTCTTGACCCGATGTCAAAATTCTATTGACATTAAGCTGTATGAGCGAATTGAGTGCAATGTAGGGGTCTGGTGTCCAATCGAACGCTCTGTGGAAAGTGAACGAAAGCGGGCGTGAAAGTGCTATTAACGTTTGGGTTCTTTCGGTGTCTATAGTCTGGTCATCGTTCAATACCCCGGACACGATACCGGAGCAACCCATTTCTTTGCACACTGCAATATCGGTTTTCATGATTTCAAACTCGGCATCAGAATAGGTGAAATCTCCGCCGCGCGGCCTGATGAGGACGTTGACGGGCATGGTCGCAGTTTTCATTGTCTGTTTGATGAATCCATACGACGGAGTAATGCCGCCAATGCCGAGCTCGGAGCAGAGTTCCAATCGGTGTGCTCCGGCTTCGATGGCTGCCAATACCGAGTTGGGGTTGGATGCGCAGACTTCTACCTCCATGTCAATTCACGATGATTTCGTCGATAAATGTCCAAGCTCTGTGTCCCGCACCTTGCTTCCCTTCGGGGATAATCCCAAAGTTGGGCACTTTGATGAAAATAAATCGCGATTTTGTTTTTTTCAAATCTATTTTGAGATTAGCCATTAGGTCATCAGTTGGATGCAGTGTTACAGTTTTTGAACTGCTGCCATTGAAGCCGATCTCTACTGATTTGGGTGCATAAATCCATTGCCCCGGAGCGTGATAAAACCGTGTTTCGATGGTATTGATTTTTGTTTTTTTGCCCAAATCAATTACGATTTCCACATCTTCTCCGGAATAACCAATCCATTCTTTATCTCCATACCTTGAGCTGCTCCCGGAAATTCCATTGACCATTCCCTCGGCACCGCTCCCGGAATAGGTTTTGTGTGGGAGTGGATTGAGCGTAATTTTTGCTCCAAATGCTTTATGGTGGTTGATGCTCTGCGAGAAAACTGACGATACTTGTTTGTTGTCCTCAAAAACCGCAGCTTTGATGTGGGTGTTGCCCATAATGGGTATTGGGGCAGTGTATTTTTTGGAATGGATTTGGGGCAAATTGCCGTCAAGTGTGTAGTAGATGTCCTTGTTCAGAATGGGAGTTTTCAAGACAAACCCGTTGGGCGACATGCTACCGGTAATGGTGTTTAAATGGTTTGCATAATTGATGCCCAAAACATCCAGGCGATTCTGAAAGTTTTCAACACGTGCGGCAAACTCATTGTAATTTTTGTTTTTTGGATTGCGCCAAATCACTTCGCTCAAAGCCAAAATCCGAGGAAAAACCATATATGTTACTTGGTCGAAGGTCGGAATGTACTCTGTCCAGAGATTGGCCTGTGCTCCAAGCACATAACCAGCCTGTTCTTCTGTTAATCCATCCGGTATGGGATTGAGGTTGTACACCTTTTCCAAAGGGATGTAACCACCGATAGCCAGGGGTTCGCCATCACCATCGAATTGGTAGTAATCAAAATACAAATGCGAATTTGGGGTCATGATGACGTTATGGTTTAGTTTTGCGGCTTCAACCGCACCATTGGTGCCGCGCCATGACATGACCGTGGCGTTTGGTGCTAGCCCACCTTCGAGGATTTCATCCCAACCGATGATTTGTCTGCCTTTACTGTTCAGATATTTTTCGATACGGGTAATGAAATAGCTCTGGAGTTCGTGCTCGTCTTTCAGTCCTTTGTTTTTTATCAATGTTTGGCAATGTTGGCATGCTTCCCATCTGGTTTTTGGGGCTTCGTCGCCACCTATATGTATGTATTCAGAAGGGAAAAGCTCAAGGACTTCATCCAAAACATCTTGGAGGAATTCGAAAGTAGCATCCTTTGGACAAAAAATATCGTCGAAAACACCCCATTTTGTGGCAGCATCAATTTTTTTGCCGGTACAACCAAGTTCTGGATAAGCAGAAATGGCCGCTTGTGCATGTCCGGGCATTTCAATTTCCGGAATGACCGTCACATGACGGCTTTGGGCATATGCCACGATGTCTTTTATCTGTTCCTGCGTGTAGTAGCCGCCGTAACGTTTTCCGTCAAATTGCTGCGGTTCGGTATTGTAATGTCCTATAAGGGTTTCAGTTCGATATGCAGCTACTTTTTGTAAGTTTGGGTACTTTTTGATTTCGATTCGCCAACCCTGGTCGTCCGTCAAATGCCAATGGAATGTGTTGAATTTCAGCATTGCAATCGCATCAATATAGGTTTTGATATTGTCTATTGAGAACATGTGTCGGCAGACATCCAAGTGCATGCCCCGATAGGGAAATTCGGGCGAATCTTCGATGTACATGGCTGGGATTGCAACATCGTTTTTTTCACAAGTACCATTTTCAAAACTTGGCGGTAATAATTGGCGCAAGGTCTGTACGGCATAAAAAGCACCTTTGTCGGTACTTGCCATAATTTTGATTTGTGATGGCTCGATGTCCAAAATGTAACTTTCGGGATTGGGCAGCGCTGTTTCTTTGATGAAATGTATGGAAGCCTTGCCGTTAAGGTCAATGGAGCTGCCAGAAGTGATATAATTCCTTAAAAAACCTGCTGAAACCTGAAAAGTTTCATCGTAAGCGATGCCTGTTCGGTTATTGAGGGTAAAAATGCCCTCTTTTACAACGACATTTGCGGGTTTTGGAATGATTTGTAATTCATCGGACTGTCCATAACTGCTATGGGTTGCCAATGAAACGGCCATAAAAAACAGAATAAAAGCGGTTTTCGTGATATGCATTTTTAGTATATTAGAGGTTTTAAATATAAAGCAAAATACAATAGTTTCACTATTTCCCATGGATATTAAAGAACAAATTTTAACGCTCCGCAACGAATTGGACCAGCACAATTATAATTATTACGTATTGGACCGGCCTACTATCAGTGATTTTGAGTTTGATAGCAAAATGAAACAGCTTAAAGACCTCGAAGAAGCCAACCCCGAGTTTTTTGATTCCAACTCGCCCACGCAACGCGTTGGTGGTGCTATCACCAAAAATTTTGAGACCGTAGTGCATAGCCATCGGATGTATTCGTTGGACAATTCGTATTCAAAAGAAGATTTGTTGGATTGGGAAAACCGCATAAAAAAAATTGTAGATGGCAAAGTGCAATATACCTGTGAACTTAAATACGACGGAGCGTCCATCAGCATTACCTATCAAGATGGTCATTTGGTAAGGGCAGTGACCCGCGGCGACGGATTTCAGGGCGATGACGTGACAGCCAACATCAAGACCGTCCGTTCGGTACCTTTGAAGCTCAAAGGGGATTTCCCGCCTCTATTTGACATACGAGGCGAAATTATCCTGCCGTTTGATGGTTTTGACAAGATGAACGAGGAGCGCATCGAGATAGGTGAAGAGCCTTATAGAAACCCAAGAAACACTGCTTCCGGCAGCTTGAAACTTCAGGACAGCTCTGAAGTCGCCAAACGTCCATTGCAATGCTTGCTCTATAATATTACCGGAAAAAACCTTGGCATCGCAACACAATATGAAGGCCTTGAAAAAGCCCGACAATGGGGCTTTAAAGTGCCAACAGCTGCACAATTGGCCGATTCTATGGAAGCGGTTTTTGATTTTATTGATCACTGGAACCTGCACCGTCACGATCTGCCTTATGAAACGGACGGAGTGGTTGTTAAAGTTAACGATCTGCGACAGCAGGAAGAACTTGGTTATACGGCCAAATCGCCACGTTGGGCCATGGCCTATAAGTTTAAGGCCGAACAAGTTTCCACCAGGTTGAATAGTATCACTTATCAGGTAGGCCGCACAGGAGCCATCACCCCGGTTGCCAATCTTGAACCGGTAAACCTTGCGGGTACCATTGTCAAACGGGCTTCTCTCCACAATGCCGACCAAATCGAAAAATTGGACATTCGTGTTGGCGATGAAGTATTTGTTGAAAAGGGTGGCGAAATCATCCCGAAGATCATTGCCGTCGATTTATCGAAGCGCGACCAAAATTCGAAGCCTACACAGTACATAACCCATTGCCCTGAATGTGAGACGCAATTGGTAAGGGTAGAGGGAGAAGCACAGCATTATTGCCCAAATTATAATGCCTGCAAACCACAAATTATTGGTAGGATTCAACATTTTATTTCAAGAAAAGCGATGGACATAGAAGGACTTGGCGGAGAAACGGTGGCCTTATTGGTCAATGTTGGGCTGGTTGAAAATTATTCGGATTTGTACCAGTTGCAGAAAGAACAGATCGTCCCTTTAGAGCGGATGGCCGAAAAGAGTTCCGAAAACCTTGTCTTGAGTATTGAAGCTTCAAAAAAAGTACCTTTTGAGCGGGTACTTTTTGCTTTGGGAATCCGTTATGTGGGCGAAACTGTGGCTAAAAAACTCGCCCGGCACTACAAATCTATCGAAGCTTTGCAAAAGGCAACTATGTTAAATTTAGTGACCGTTGACGAAATTGGTGTCAAAATAGCTGAAAGTGTGGTCGAGTTCTTTGCTTCGGAAAAGAACAGGAACATCATCGAACGGCTCAAAAGCTTTGGCGTTCAATTGGAATTGGACTCGAAACTATTGGCAAACCAGACCGATAAGCTCAAAGGAAAGGTCTTTGTGGTATCGGGCGTTTTTGAAAGTTTGTCAAGGGACGAACTAAAAAAATTGATAGAGGAAAATGGTGGAAAAGTATCCGGTTCCATATCATCGAAGACCAATTTTATAGTAGCCGGAGAAAATATGGGCCCGAGCAAAAAAGAAAAAGCAGATTTGCTTGGCGTTCCCATTATCGATGAAAACAAATTCAAAGAATTAATAAAGTAAAATCTTACATTTTTTATAATTTTATCGATTAAATGTATTTTTTGTTTGTTAAATAGTAATTTTTTTATATTTGCCTCAATCAATTTTAGAACATAGTTATGCTGTTCAATAAAATATTAAAGATCGGTTTGATAGCCACCTGCATTCTTTTTATAGTATTTCAGGTACTAGGGATGGATATATATGCTGCCGCAGCAAGAGCTATTTCGGTTTTGTTTTTTGTAGCGATTTATACCGTTTCGGTAAAAAATAAGCGAATGTATTTCTACCTGTTCTTGATAAGTTTTGGTATAGGTGAAATCATAAATTATTCATCCTATTTCTCAACAATCGATTACAGCACGCAACCTGATTACTTCTATTTTGCTGCAAACTTTTTCTACATATTTTCTTACATATTATTGATTTTAAATATGTTGCAAGGTGTAAACTTAAAGGAAGTTGCTTTGAGATTCTGGCCACACATATTGGTACTGATCGTTTTGGACATTTTCTGTGTGCAGATGGTAACCGATACTGCAAAAAATGCACTTTCCTATCATAGTTATTATTTGTTAGAATTGACCTATAATGGTATTATTATGGCGCTGTTAACGGTAGCGATGGTCAATTATATGTACAAAAACACTGAAAAGTCCATGAATCTCTTGCTTGGCACCATTTTCATATTTTTTTCTGAAGTGATCCAGACTGCATATTTTTACATTTCGGATATTAGGATGCTCAACGTGCTCTGTTCGTTGTTCCTTGTGTTTGCGTTCTTGTTTTTCTACCTTCAGTCACAAATTATTTCAGATGACAATCCTTCAATAGGCCAAAATGCGACAACTGTTTAGCTTTTTTTGATTTTCTTTTTAAAAGTACCTACGTGGTTTTCACGGTGTCCATCGGGCACTTCGAAAATTTTTTTATTCGTTTTTTAAATTTTTAGTATAAAATTTAACAAAAAAATCGATGAAACGCTTATTTGTTTCGTCAAAATTCAATTTTTTTACTATATTTGTCCTACCTACTTATTGAATCTACTATGAAAGAAAAAGCTATCGGCAAGATGTATTTGCCCATTGTGGTGTTTTTGTTGTCCGTTGTGTTTTTATCAAACGGTCTTGCCACTTATCTCGATTACAGGATGATCGTTCAGATTACCCAAGCCATAGCGGTTGTTGCCATACTTACGCTCTACTATACAAAGCTTAACGCCATGGCCAATATCTTCCTCACGGTTTTTCTGCTTTTTTTTATGGGAGATATTTTTTCGGTCTTTAAGTTGGATCGTTTTTCAGGTGAACTTGCAGAAATCTTTTATATGGGTGGTTACTTACTCTTGGTTTTTGTCCTTTTTGGAAAACTCAAACGTATAAGGTATGAGGGGCTGGTGTCAATATACCTGGTTTGTGTATTGCTGCTCAATGTTTACCTGCTTTATGTGTTTTATGATGCTGTAAAGGAAAGCCTTGCCGATGTCAATTTAGCCTTGTTCATAGCTCATGGCATTATCCTTATTGTTATGAGTTTTTTTGCTTTTGCTGTGTATTTGAGCAACGAGACGACCCAATCAATCGTATTCCTGATAATGGTTTTTGGCTTTGTTTTTTCTGATGTCCTCAACTACATATGCAAGCTCTACGTTTACCATTGGGCTTTTGAGTTTTTTGGGAACATGCTCTATCTTGCGAGTTTGGGACTCTATTATGTTTATGTTTACAACCATCACAAAATTGTAAAAATCAAACCGCACCGAACCATTTCCGAAGACTTCGTTATCCGAGAGGGCAAAAGGCTTACGGCCTGATCATACAACAATGCTCACGCCCTTGGCCAATTTGTTTTTGCCGCTGTCAAAGTAAAAATCGATCCTGCCGAGATTTATCCCGTAACATCCCACTTGGTTGACCAGCATTTTATGTCCCAATCGGTTTTTTACAACAGTGGGTTTGTCCAGAAAGGTATGGGTGTGCCCACCGATGATTAGGTCGATACCTTCGGTAGCCTTTGCCAGATTGAGGTCACTTGGCCGGTTAGGGTAGTCCTTATATTGGTAACCAATGTGCGATAGGCAGATGACCAGGTCGCATTTTTCTTTTTTAGCCAAAAGATCCGACATGTCTTGTGCAATTTCTATCGGATTCAGATAGACGGTTTCTTTGTACATTTTTTTGTCCACCAACCCGTCAAGTTCCACGCCAAGCCCAAATACGCCGATTTTTACCCCATCAACCATGTAAATTTTGTAAGGCTTTACATGGCCATCCATGACCGTGTTGGTAAAATCATAATTGGCACAAATAAAATCAAATTTTGCGTGTGGCAATTGTGCAAACAGCCCATCCACACCATTGTCAAAATCGTGGTTGCCAATGGTCGCCGCATCGTATTTGAGCATACTCATCAACTTAAATTCCAGTTCGCCGCCATAATAATTGAAATATGGTGTTCCCTGAAAAATATCCCCGGCATCAAAAAGTAGTGTGTTTGGGTTTTCCTGACGTATGGAAGCTATCAATCCGGCCCTTCGCGCTACGCCGCCTTTGTTGGGGTTGCGCCCGTCTTCTGGGCCAAAGGGGTCGATATGGCTGTGTACGTCATTGGTATGGAGTATAGTGATTTTTTTTGTCGTACCGGTAAACGACTGGAGTCCTAATCCACCAAGTCCTATGAGGGTGGTTGCGGCCAATGATTGTTGTAAAAAATCCCTTCTTTTCATAACATTATTGGAGTTGAATAAATCTATTGTCTTTTACCGGACTGACGGTGTCTTTCGTTTTGAAATAATCAATCATGGCGTTGCGTATTTTGTAATCGAGGACGTAAACGGTGTCATTTTTTTTGAAAAAATCCATTTTGTCACCACCGCCCAAAAGATAATCATTAGTCAGTACATAGTATGTGGAATCATAATCAATAGGCTTTCCTTTGATCTTGGCACTGGCCAATTTTCCCGTTTTATCGAGTTCGATATTGAGTTTGGAAATAGGGTGGGCTCTTTTGGCCGCGGCAAGGTATTCCAAGAGTTCCTTTACGCCTTCGCCCTTTAGTTTTACTACCACAATGGCGTTTTCAAAAGGCATGACTTCGTAAGCGGTGCGC
The DNA here is from genome assembly GCA_029557895.1 of Bacteroidota bacterium. Classification (GTDB taxonomy): domain Bacteria; phylum Bacteroidota; class Bacteroidia; order Flavobacteriales; family Flavobacteriaceae; genus JBPOFM01. The sequence continues at coordinate 50,347 of JAKQHT010000003.1, forward strand.
GTGGTGATGTTGCCTTTGGAAATGATGGCGCGGATACCCCCGTGGTTGATCAGGGCAAAATCGATGTCGTGACCGGAACGCTTTTTGAAGATTGGGTTCGACTGTTCGTACAGCCCATCGGCTATCAAGTTGCCAATTGCTGTATTGAGGTATCCATCCGATTTTGAGTAGGTGTCCACTGCATAAGAAAGTACACTGTCCAGACTTTTGTTGACATGCTCCCGGTAGGGTTCGATAAAGGCTTCGATGGCCGGGCTGCTTGGCAGGGTATCGGTTATTGCAATCTGTTTGCCTTCGATTTTAGAATAATGCAGTGAAGGGTTGCAGGACAGAACAGTCAGAAACCCTATAGTTAAAAATAGTATTTTGTGATTCATGGATAAGTTGGATTTTGTTGGTCCAATGGCACGATTTTCCCCTGAAAAAAAATATTTTGATGTTTTGGTCAGAGGTAAACCCCGTTTAAATTTTTTCATTGTGTTTTATTGTATATTTTTACAATGGAAAAAATTTAAGTCGTTTTGCACAAAACAAAAATAAATGATTTTTAGGGCATTTAAGGAAAAATCAATCCTAAAACATGTTAACAAACTATTAAGTTCCCGGACAGTTGCCATACATCAACGAAAAATTGAGTCAGTGGGAGTGGTTTTGGATATTAATGAGTATATTGATTTTGAATCCTTTAGATCATTGTTCAAACAGATGGGGCTGCTTTCGCCCAAAACTAAGATTATTGCTTTCTCAAAAGATGAAAAAGAAGCGTTGACCATGTGGGACACCAAGTTCAACGAAAAAGATTTTGGTTGGAAAGGCACCATCAAAAATATAGAACTGCAAGGGTTTTTGGACCAAGAGTTTGATGCCCTTATTTGTTATTATAAACATAACTCACTGTACCTGAATCTAATTGTTGCGACTTCAAAGGCCAATCTTAAAATTGGTCTTTCTAATGAAGACCCAAGGTTGTTCGACATTATTTTTGACATACAACCCAAGGATTTTAAAGTGTTCAGGACAGAATTAATAAAATATTTAACTGTTTTAAAAAAAATATAATGAATTCATTTTATGGCACAGGTGTGGCATTGGTCACGCCTTTCAAATCGGACAAATCAGTGGACCATGTGGCATTGGAGCGCATTGTGGAACATAACATCCAGAACGGAACGAACTATCTGGTCATTAGTGGCACAACGGGAGAGAGCGTAACCATAACCAAAAAAGAAAAAAAGGAAATCATACAAACGGTGCACAGTGCAAACGGAGGAAGGGTGCCGATGGTGCTGGGTATCGGTGGTAACAATACAGCCGGTATCATTGATGAGATCCAGAATACCGATTTGGGTAATATAGACGCTATTTTGTCAGTTTCACCTTATTATACAAAACCCACGCAAGAAGGTATCTACCAGCACTATAAAGCGATTGCAGAGCAATGCCCACTGCCCATTATCATGTATAACGTGCCGGGACGTACCTCGTCCAACATGCTGCCTGCCACTACGTTGCGGTTGGCCAATGATTTTAAAAACATCATAGGCATCAAGGAAGCTTGCAACAATGTAGCACAATACTTGCAAGTGCTCAAAAACAAGCCCGAGGATTTTCTGGTAATTTCCGGTGACGATGATTTGGTGCTTGGGGTGGTGCTTGCCGGTGGGGCAGGGGTCATATCGGTCATTGGGCAGGCGTTCCCGAAAGAATTTTCAAAAATGATACGGTTGGGCCTTGAAGGCAATGCTAAAGAAGCTTACAAAATCCATTTCAGTTTGATGGGGCTTACCAGTGCAATTTTTGAAGAGAACAACCCTGCTGGTATCAAAGCCGTACTTGCCGAGCTGGATCTGTGCGACGCTACCGTAAGACTTCCGCTGGTGCCGGCATCTGATGGGCTCAAACACAAAATAAAGGATTTGGTACGGGAGTTTTGTCAACCCGCAGTGCGATAGTGGTGGGTTGGTAATTGTGGAAAAACAGTATTGGTCTGCCCGATTACATGGGTTTTTCTGGCAAAATGATTTCTTCCTGGCGATTTGAGACCATTTCAAAATCGGCAGAATCTTTTTTGTTCATGTATTGGTCAGTGCTATCGGTTGTAAGCGAGTTGCATCGTTGCGCATGTTGCTTTTTTGTGATTATAAACCTTCAATGCCATTTCAAAATTTATGATTTTCAGTACAATTTTTTAGGTTGATTTTTTTTCGAAATCAATTATAAATCACATACCCATAGATATTTATATGGCTGGTGATAGTAAAAAATCTACTGTTTTTTTAATGAATGCGAGGCATGCAATAGCTTCTGTATTTCTGCTTCAACGGAAACCATTGAAAGAAAAGCTATGTATCTTGGTGAAATCCACGGTGGAAGGCTAATCGAAAATTTGATCGCTTTTGTCGTGAACTAATGAAATTTTTATTTCATTTATACGTTATAAATGTTTAATTTTGCAGTCTGTTTTTTGTTATGAGAAAAATTTTAGTAACACTGTTCACAATCATTGGTTTAACCTCTTGTGGTGATTATCAAAAAGCGCTAAAGTCGGAGGATGTGAGCGTTAAGTTTGCCAAAGGTACCGAATTGTACGATGCAGGTAAGTACAGCAAGGCCAATAGGCTCTTTGTTCAAATCGTTCCGAACTATCGGGGTAAACCACAGGCCGAAAAATTGATGTTCATGTATTCCAATACCTTTTACATGATGAGGGATTATTCTCTTTCGGCATACCAGTTTGAACGTTTTGCTGACGCTTACCCAAAAAGTGAAAAGGCTGAAGAAGCCCAATTCCTTTCTGCCAAGAGCTACTATATGCTATCTCCGGTTTACAGTAAAGAACAAAAAGAAACCAGGGAGGCTTTGGAAAAACTCCAAATATTTATAGACAAATATCCAGAGTCAACCTATTTGGCCCAGGTAAACGAAATGGTCAAAGAACTTGATTATAAGTTGGAAAAGAAAGATTTTGAAATAGCAAAGCAATACAATAGGGTTTCTGATTATGAGGCTTCCATAAAAGCTTTCGACAACTTTTTGTTGCAATTTCCCGGATCTGTTTTAAAGGAAGAGGCCATGTTTTACCGATTGGATTCGGCCTACAAACTTGCAATAAACAGTACCGAACGCAAAAAAGAGGCGAGGGTGGACAATGCTCTGTCGCTTTGCGGCTCTTTCAAGAGGTATTTTCCAAATTCAGAACATTCCGATGAAATTGAAAACATGAACACGGAACTTACCGTACTTTCACAACAATATCAAAACAAAAGCTAATTTTTTTTATAAAATGGATTTAAAAAAGACAAACGCACCGCTCACAACGCTTACCTACGATAGAAATGATATCGATGAGCCAACAGGGAATATCTACGAAGCTATTTCCGTAATCGCTAGAAGGGCAGAGCAAATCAATACCGAAATCCGTAGGGAACTTGTGGACAAACTAGAAGAGTTTGCAACGTTCAACGATAGCCTCGAGGAGGTTTTTGAAAACAAAGAACAAATTGAGGTTTCAAAGTTTTACGAAAAACTACCGAAACCCTATGCGCTTGCCGTTCAAGAATGGTTGAACGACAAGATTTATTACAGAAATACACTGGACGACGTTAAAGAAGCATAACGCGATGTCAGTTTTGGGTGGCAAAAATATTCTATTGGGCATCACTGCCGGAATTGCTGCTTACAAATCTGCGCATCTGGTCAGGTTGTTCATCAAGGAGGGCGCCAACGTCAAGGTTGTCATGACGCCGGCTGCAAAGGACTTTATTACACCCTTAACGCTATCGACACTATCCAAAAACCCTGTGCATTCTTCGTTTACAAATGAAGAAGATGACAATGCCGTTTGGAACAACCACGTAGAACTCGGCCTCTGGGCCGATTTTTTTGTAATAGCGCCCGCAACGGCAAACACGCTCTCAAAAATGGCCAACGGAGTTTGCGATAACCTGCTTATGGCAACCTATCTTTCTGCAAAATGTCCGGTCTATTTTGCTCCGGCCATGGATCTGGACATGTACAAGCACGGTTCAACCATTCGCTCATTCCAAATCCTAAAAGCGTATGGCAATACCATGATTCCTGTCGCAAGTGGCGAACTGGCGAGCGGACTTTATGGCGAGGGCAGGATGGCCGAACCCGAGGACATTGTAGCGTTCATCAAAGCCGATATTTCTGAAAAACTGCCTCTAAAAAGCAAAAAAATACTCGTCACAGCTGGCCCAACATACGAAGCCATCGACCCTGTGCGCTTTATAGGCAACCATTCCAGCGGAAAAATGGGGTTTGAAATTGCCAAAGCTGCAGCGTCAATGGGTGCCGAGGTCATATTGATTGCCGGACCTACCAGCGAGAAAGTTTCAAATAATCATTTGATTACCGTTAAAAATGTGGTCAGCGCATCAGAAATGTACGACGCAGTGCATAGCTATTTTGATTCTGTGGACATCGCCATACTTTCAGCGGCAGTTGCCGATTACAAGCCCAAAAATGTTTCCCTTTCCAAAATAAAAAAGAACGATCCTTCGTTGACCATCGAGTTAGAGAAGACCAAGGATATCCTCAAGTCGTTGGGAGTCGCCAAGAAACACCAGTTTTTGGTAGGATTTGCACTTGAAACAGACAATGAAATGGAAAATGCCCAATCCAAACTTAAAACAAAAAATCTCGATCTTATTGTGCTAAATTCATTGCAAGATAAAGGTGCAGGTTTTGGTGGTTCAACAAATAAGGTTACCTTTATAACGAACAATGGTGACGTGGTGCACCATGACCTAAAGCCCAAAAATGAAGTGGCGAAGGATATTTTGGAACAAATTATAAACCAGACCCATGCGTAATATTTTATTATCCGTTGCCTTATTGCTTTTCACAAAGACGTTTTCGCAAGAGCTCAACTGTACCGTTGTGGTAAATGCACAACAAACCGGAAACGAGAACGTGCAGGTTTTCAAGACCCTTGAAAGACAATTGAGAGAGTTTGTCAATAATACACAATGGACCAACAAAGCATATAAACCACAAGAGCGCATAGATTGCTCTATGAACATCAATATCACCAATTATAATACCGACAATTTTGAAGCGACCATACAGGTCCAGGCGTCACGACCTGTATTCAACTCCACATACAATACGCCTATTTATAATTTCAACGATAGGAATTTCAACTTTCAATACCTCGAATTCCAAAATTTGGTGTACAATCCCATACAGTTTGAATCCAATCTGATATCGGTCATAGCCTTTCACATACATATCATTTTGGGTATCGATGCCGATACATTTGCACCCAATGGAGGCGATCCATATTTTAAACAGGCACAGACTATTATGAACTATTCACAACAGGGTAATGCCTATAAAGGATGGAAACTCGAGGACGGCCTCCAGACCCGTTTTACATTGATAGATAACCTACTTTCGCCCGCCTACAAAGAGTTTAGGAGCGTTATGTACGATTACCATATCAATGGGCTCGATAGAATGGCCGAAAACCCCAAAGAAGGCAAGGAAAACATAGCAGCTGTATTCAACGATCTCAATGCCATGAACCAGCGACGCCCCAATTCATTTTTGATGCGCGTATTTTTTGATGCCAAAAGCGATGAAATTGCCGATATCTTTAGCGGTGGACCAAGCGTTAACATCGCCGGTACGATAGATATTTTGAACAAAGTAGCGCCTACTTACTCATCAAAATGGCGAAATATAAGCTTCTGAAGTTGGCGGTAGGAGAAGTACAAAATCTCAAGATCCTAATTCCAAATTTAAATCTCGTTCACCACTGATTACTCATAACCAATAAAAATTGCTCACCTCCCTTACCATAAAAAACTACGCTCTAATCGATAATTTGCAAATCGATTTCAACGATGGTTTTTCTACCATCACGGGCGAGACCGGTGCAGGGAAATCCATTTTGCTCGGTGGGTTGGCACTCATTCTTGGCAAGCGCGCCGACTTGAGCAGTTTGAAGAACGCTTCAGAGAAATGTGTGGTAGAGGCAGTATTCAAGGTCTCTAACTACCATTTGGAGGAATTTTTCAAGGAACAGGATTTTGATTTTGAAGCACAGACCATCATCCGAAGGGAAATTTTACCTTCCGGAAAATCGAGGGCTTTTGTCAATGATTCGCCTGTTAATTTGAACAGTTTGCAACTATTGGGCGAAAAATTGATAGACATCCATTCACAGCACCAAACCTTGGAGTTGACCAGTAACGAATTCCAGTTTCAGGTCATTGATGCCCTGGCAAACAATATTTCCGAGTTGGAAACATACCAAGCCGAGTTCAAAAACTACAAAACGTTAATGACCGAACTCAATACATTGATTGCTTTAAAGGCCGAAGCCATAAAAGAGCACGATTATAACACCTTTTTGCTGAACGAATTGGTTGAAGCAAATTTGAACGAAGGCGAATTTGAACAATTGGAGGAAGCATATGAAACGCTCAGCAATATTGAAGCCATCAAAGAAAAACTGGCTGAAGCCCATCAACTCATGGGCAGCGACGAAGTCGGGATTTTGGCTGCACTTACCAATTTGAAAAACGCATTTCAGAAATTATCGGGGTTTTCATCAAAATATGATGAACTCTACCGGCGCACCAACAGTAGCCTGATTGAAATGGACGACCTTTTTAATGAAGTAAACGATTTGCAGGACACGCTCGACACAGACCCACAACGCCTCGAAGCGGTCGATGCCAAACTCAAAATCATTCACAATCTACTTCAAAAACATACAGCATCCGATGTCCAGGAGTTGATTGCCATTAAGCGGCAACTCGAAGAAAAAGTGTTTGTTACCGAAAATTTGGACGGCAATATCCTTAATAAAGAAAACCAAATCGCTTTAAAAATCAAGGAATTGGACGCCATATCTACAGCCATTCACAATAAACGTACTGAAATAATTCCCAAGCTCAAATCGCAATTAGAAAACATTTTGTCCGGTCTGGGCATGCCCAATGCCCAATTTAAAATCGAGATTGTTTTGGGCGATTCGTTTTTAGCCAATGGGAAGGACCATTTATATTTCCTTTTTTCTGCAAACAAGGGCAGTAATTTCAACGATCTTAAAAAGGTGGCTTCGGGTGGCGAATTGTCACGTATCATGCTGGCCATAAAATCGGTTTTGGCACAATATATCCAGTTGCCAACCATCATGTTTGACGAAATCGATACGGGAGTTTCCGGCGAAATATCAAATAAAATGGGAGACATCATGCTCGAGATGAGCAAGTCCATGCAGGTATTTGCCATCACGCATTTGCCTCAGATAGCCGCCAAAGGCCATTCGCATTACAAAGTGTATAAAGAAGACGTGAACGACGTAACACAGACCAAACTGATGAAACTCGATTACGACGCGCGCATTGTCGAAATCGCTCAAATGCTCGGTGGCAAGGATCTGTCTTCGTCAGCCATCGCCCATGCCAAGGAACTGCTCAATTAGAAGCGGTATTTATTCGCTCCATCAAAAAGCTTTCAAAATAAATCTATGAGGCAGTCATGACAACTAATACCAAAACCCTGATTTACGTTCTCTTGTGTGTGTTGCTTTGGGCAATGGTTCCCATTGTCTCAAAATTGGGCCAGGAAGGTCTTGACAACCATCAATTTCTTTTTTGGTCCAGTATCACTTCGTTGCTGTTATTTTTCGGGATAGGGTTTTACCAAAACAAATTTAAGCGATTGAATGATATATCTACGGTCAATTATCTCAAAGCCATAATATTAGGTTTTCTGGGAACTTACTTTTATTATATATTGCTATACTACGGTTATGCCAATGCCCCCGGAATGGAAGTACTGATAGTTCAATATACTTGGCCCATCTTGGTTGTACTGCTATCGCTAATCATCTTAAAGGAAAGGCTTTCCCTTGCTAAAGCAACCTCCGTGCTTTTAGGTTTTTTGGGCGTGTTCATCGTTCTGACCAAAGGAAATTTTCAACAACTGGCATTTGAGAACCTGGCCATAGACATGATAGTATTTTTTGGGGCGTTCATTTTTGCCCTTTTTTCTGTGTTGAGCAAAAAAATAGTTATGGACGATATTAGCATGCTCACGATATACTTTTTGACGGCTAGCCTTGCTTCGTTCTTGTCAATGCTCCTGTTTTCAGAGTTTAAATTGCCACAAGTCAACACAATGATCCCAATACTGCTTAACGGATTATTTGTAAATGGCATTTCCTATATATTTTGGGTCAAGGCTCTAAAGTTGGGAGATGCTTCATTTATAGCGCCTTTTCTTTTTTTGACACCTGTGCTTTCATCCGTATTTTTGATCCTCTTTTTTGACGAACCATTTTATTTGGCATATTTGATAGGAATGTCCTGTGTGATACTCGGTGGGTTGCTGAATGCTCAAAAAGATAAGAAACGTAGATAGTGGGTCTGACTCTTAAATTATAATTTTTAAAAACATAAAATTTAATAGTATATTTACTTTTTTAAAAGTCAAAATCTAATCACAATAAGAGCGTATGTATAATTTATTGAAAGGAAAAAAAGGAATTATTTTTGGAGCATTGGATTCCAATTCCATTGCGTGGAAAACCGCAGAGCGAGTTCACGAAGAAGGCGGACAGTTTGTATTGACCAATGCACCGGTGGCCATGCGAATGGGGCAGATTAACGAGTTGGCAGAAAAAACCGGTTCGCAAATCATCCCGGCCGACGCCACTTCCTTGGAAGATTTGGAAAACTTGATTGTAAAATCCATGGAAATTTTAGACGGGAAACTGGATTTTGTGCTCCATTCCATTGGGATGTCCATCAACGTCAGGAAAGGTAAACATTACACAGACCAAAACTATGAATGGACCCAAAAAGGTACCGATGTTTCGGCCACGTCTTTCCATAAATTGATGCAGACATTGTACAAAAAAGATGCGATGAACGAATGGGGCAGTATCGTAGCCCTCACCTATATGGCGGCACAGCGTGTGTTCCCGGACTATAACGATATGGCCGACAATAAAGCCTTATTGGAGAGCATCGCCAGAAGTTTTGGTTATTTCTTTGGAAGGGACAAAAAAGTACGTGTCAACACTATTTCGCAATCGCCAACGCCTACCACCGCCGGAAGCGGTGTAAAAGGTTTTGATGGCTTCATCGCCTATGCCGATAAAATGTCGCCGTTGGGCAACGCTACCGCACTGGATTGTGCCAATTATACCGTGGCCATGTTTAGCGACCTGACCAAGCGTGTTACACTGCAAAACCTATATAACGATGGGGGGTTCAGTAATATGGGAGTTAGCGAAGCCGTTATGCAAACCTTTATGTAGTAACGATCTGCACTAAATTATCTTTTAAGAAGCGCTCCGAAAACCCAAGGAGTGCTTTTTTCTTTTTGTCGGATATTATGGTTGTTTATCGAATAGCCTACTTATAGTTTGTTTGAATATGGCTTAATAGCTAATTTAACAAACTTTTAATAAATCCTAATAATTATTAATATGAAAAAAATTACTTTCTTTTATGCGATATGCTGCTTTGCGTTTACTTGGCAAGGCATGGCGCAAACCTTAAACGAACCTGCCAATTGGCCTAATGCTTCTTGGACGGTCACAGGGACTTTTAATGCAGACCCAACAGCATTTGAGGCAGATCCAACAACGACTTCTAATTTTGCATTTGATGATGACGATGCTGGAAGTGGCCATGAAGACAATATTGCTGCCGAATCTCCGGTTATTGATTTGACAGCAGCATTTACTGCAAGTGAGACTTGGTTGACCGTGTCTTTTGACTATGTCTATAATTACTTTAGTTCCAATGAGAGATTTGCATTGGAGTATTATGATGCCGATGCAGGCTCATGGACTGAATGGCAAATCATTGCAACATCCGATACTCCAGGAGCCCCAAACGATAATTTTTGTTCAGGAACCCCGGTCGGTTTTGTATCTGACGTTCTGGACATTTCTGGGTTTACGTCAACACAACTATTGAACTTTCAATATAGAATCTTTTTTGATGATAACATAAATGGGGCCGGATGGGTATACGGATTTTGTGTACACTCTCCAACAATAACATCTTCTGCTCCTCCTACAGATGTTTTGGATTACTATAATTTACAGTGGCCCGCAACAGGAAACATTGTTCTCGGAGGTACTTTTGACGTATATGCTCAATGCTATGAAGCAGGATTGACCGACGTTACTTCCGGTCAGTCTCCTGGCATAGAGTGCTGGATAGGATATAGCACAGCAGACACGGACCCAAGCAGTGCCGGATGGACATGGGTTGCAGCAAATTTCTTTGGAGAAAATGGAAATAATGACGAGTATATGCTCAATTTGGGTGCTTCAATGTCATCCTTAGGGACTTTTTATTATGCCAGCCGTTGGAGATTTAACGGTGGTGTATATACTTATGGAGGTATCCAGGCCAATGGTACTTATGGTGGTGTCTGGGGTGAAGACAACAATATTTCTGGGGTTCTTACTATTTCCGGACCTGCAAACGACGAGTGCGTCGATGCTGAACCCATCAGTTGTGGAGCTACCGTTACAGGTTCTACAACTGGTGCAACCAATAGTGGTGGCAACTCTGCCAATGATGTATGGTACGTATTAAGTGGTACCGTTCCAGGTCAGGAATTTACTGTAAGTTTATGCGGATCCTCGTACGATACTTATTTGAGGCTCTATAGCCAATGCAACGGAACACAGGTAGCGGCTAATGATGATAGCTGCGGTACTCAATCTCAATTAACATTTGTCTCCGCAGGCGGTGACTATTACATTATGGTAGAAGGCTTTAGCTCTAATAATGGAAATTTTATATTGGCAATTACTTGTGCGGAGCCTCCGGAGTGTACACAAGCTTCAGCATCAACAAGTGTTGATTTGGACTGCGAAGCATCCCAATTTAGTGTTGAAGTAGATATAACCGATCTTGGTGATGCGACCCATATTTCAGATGGTACAGACACATGGCCTGTTTCTGGAACTGGTATTGTTGAGGTAGGACCATTTGACTTTGGCTCAACAGTTAATTTAACACTTGTTCACAGCGATCCTGTTTGTAATCTTGCATTAGGTTCATTCAGCTATTTAGTTTGTCCTCCGGTCAATGATTTATTTGCAGATGCCATTGCTCTCAATTGTGGTGATGATGTGACCGGAACTACAATAGGTGCTACCCACGATGAAGCTGATGCGCCAAGTGTGACAACAGTAGAACCAGACACTCTTGCGGACAATGATTCGCCTTGGGTTTGGTATTCTTATACAGGTTCAGGTGTTGAAGAGCGTATCACGCTTTCTACCTGTGGTGCCGACCAAACAGATTTTGATACTGAATTGTTTGTTTATATAGGCACTTCAGGAAACCTTACCTTAATCGATGATGGCTATGATGAGTGCGGAGGTTCTTCTGAAAATTTCGCAGCAGAGACCTCATTTACTTCAGATGGAACGACAACGTATTACATCGCCGTAGGTGGTTGGAATGCAAGCAGTGTGGGCAATTTCCATTTGGCTGTTTCTTGTGAGACACTTTCTGTCAACAATATGGAACAGACAGCCTTTACCTATTATCCAAACCCAGTAGAAAACATATTGACACTGAATGCGCAGAGCAATATCGAGAATGTATCTGTGTTCAATATGTTGGGTCAAGAAGTCTTAAGGACTTCACCTAACGCTATGAATTCAGATTTGGACATGGCTTCATTGCAAACAGGACATTATTTCGTGAAGGTTACAATTGCCGATAAAACCGAGACCATCAGGATTATCAAAGAGTAACTTTAGTTAGCTAACCAAACCAAAAGCCACCTTGAAAAAGGTGGCTTTTGTGTTTTCTTTGATTACTTTTGTAGGGTATGGAGCCACTGTATTTTTCCTTTATCATCCCGGTTTTTAATAGGCCCGAAGAAATAGACCAGCTTTTGGAAAGCATGGTGAAGCTCGAAGGTGTCAAGCAATTTGAAGTGGTCATCGTTGAAGACGGTTCAAGCTTGGACAGTAGGGCAATTGTGCAATCGTATATGGATAAGCTGAACGTTTCGTACTATTTTAAAGCCAATTCCGGTCCAGGCAGCTCTCGCAATTACGGCATGAGAAGGGCAAAGGGCAATTATTTTATCATCTTGGATTCCGATTGTCTGTTGCCTGCCAACTATCTCAAAACCGTACAAGATAATTTAAAAGCAGAGTTTGTGGATTGCTTTGGAGGGCCGGACACAGCACACGGTTCGTTTTCAAACTTGCAAAAAGCGATAAACTTTGCCATGACATCGGCCATTACTACTGGTGGCATTCGTGGAGGTAGGGCAGGAAAAAAAACATTCCAGCCACGTAGTTTTAATATGGGGATTTCAAAAAATGCATTTGAGGCATCGGGCGGCTTTGGCAACATCCATCCCGGTGAAGACCCTGATTTGGCCATTAGGATAAAGAAAATGGGTTTTAAAACCAAACTCTTTCCACAAGCTTTTGTGTACCATAAACGACGTATTTCTTGGCATAAATTCTTGCTGCAGGTCTATAAATTCGGTTTGGTAAGACCGATCCTCAACCACTGGCATCCAGGTACGAGCCGACTCGCCTATTGGTTCCCAAGCTTGTTTACCATTGGTTTGCTGTCTTCTTTGGTGTTGCTCTGCTTTGGGTGTGTTTGGCCCATCGGATTGTATCTATTGTATTTTTTCGTGGTTTTTATGATGGCATTGTTTACTACCAAGAACATTTTAGTTGCCATGCAATCGGTAGTGGCAATTTTCCTGCAATTTTTGGGTTATGGCTATGGGTTTTTAAAATCGGCATTACTACTTTTTCTGTCTAAAAAAACACCGCAAAATCAATTTCCAAATTTATTCTTTGATCATGGTGAGCAATATTAAGTCAAAGATCTTCAAATCTATCAAGAATAAGAAGCTCAATGTTTTTGGCCTATTTTTATTATTGTCATTCCTACTTTTGATAGTGACCAAATTGTCAAAAGAATACACGCAAACCATTCCTTTTAGTGTCGAGATGCGTCACATAGAGGAAGGGCGCCGCATTATGTCCCAGCACGATTCGGTTGTATATGTGACGGTAAACGCTCGCGGATTCAGCTTGTTATGGTATAATTTTTTTGACCATAAGTTGACCATCGATCTTGAAAAAGAAGCACAGGATGATGGTGAGAATTATACCTGGAAAACATCAAAGGGAGCCCAACGCATTTTGTACCAACTTGGCAATTCAATGGATGTGGTGTCCATTGAACCTGAAACTATGGTTTTTAGGTACGAAGCAATGTCCGTAAAAACGGTTCCTGTGCTCATTGAATCCCAAATAGATTTTGCCCCCGGATTTGACTTGATGGCCGGACTGGTTTCAAATCCCGATTCGATAAAGGTCATTGGTCCACAAAAGGCCATCGAAGGCATTTCGGGCATAGGCACCAAACCCATTAAGCTCAATGGTGTCAAATCTTCCATAAAAAAATCGGTTGCTCTTGATATGCAAGGTATGGGAAATATCAAACTGAACCATAGCAGTGTTGAAGTTTCGGGTGAAGTGCGTAAATTTACCGAAGGTCTGTTGGAAGTTCCTGTTGATGTTGTAAACCTGCCGGAAGATGTGAGATTGAATTTTTTCCCAAAAACCGTTACGGTATTATATTATGTCGATCTTCAGAACTTTAAAAATGTCACAGCCTCGGATTTTGTGGTAGTCTGCGATTTTGCCGAAGTTGCAAGTAAAGAGAGAACGTTTTTTGTTCCACATCTATTGAAAGTGCCGCCAAAGGTCAAAAGTGCCAGAATAAAACAAAGCAAAGTTGAATTTATAATTATGGAGCCATGACCATCGTAGGACTTACAGGCGGTATAGGTAGCGGTAAAAGTACGGTAGCAAAGTTATTTGAAGACCTGGGTATCCCCGTGTATGTTGCCGATGTTGAGGCAAAACGATTGATGAACTCCTCAAAGGTTATCCGCCGGCAACTTATCGGGTTGTTTGGAGAAGAAACTTATGAAAATGGCAGCCTCAACCGTCCGTACATTGCTTCAAAAATCTTCAATGACAAACAATTACTGGAACAAATGAACGCAATTGTGCATCCCAAAGTAGCTTCAGATTTTAAGAAATGGGCCAAACGCCAAACTTCAGATTATATCATCAAAGAAGCTGCCATTATATTTGAGATTGGTGCAGAAGCTCAATACGACGCCATCATTACAGTGATCGCTCCAGAACACGAAAGGATACAAAGGGTCATCAAGCGGGACAGCACAACGGCACAAAAAGTGAAAAGCATCATCAAAAACCAGATGCCTGACGAAGAAAAGGCCGACAGGTCCGATTTTGTTATCATAAACGACACCTTGCAACATGCCAGAACACAAGTATTGGAAATCCATAAAAAACTACTGGGCGCTTCTGCCGCTGACTGAATTTTAACATTTATGTTAAGGTAAGGTTAAAGGCAATATCTGATAAATGTTAAAATACTAATTTTGGTATGATGGGCAAAAAGCTATTCATTTTGTTGATCGTGTTGATGAGCCTCTCGCTCGTTGGGATTATTTTCGTTCAGGTATTTTTTATTAATAACAGCCTCGAAAACGAAAAAAAACAGTTCACGCTCAACGTCAAACGTTCATTGGGTTTCGTTTCTGGGGCCATAGAGGACAAGGAGTTCAAGACTTATGTCGATAAAATGTACCGTCTGATAGCAAGCGGTGCCGTGGCAGACTCCTCATCGTTCAGAGAATTGATCATCAAGACAGAAGATGGCAATCTGAATCAAACGATCATCTACAGAAACGGCATACTCGAAGAAAGCTATAAAGTACCATCCATGTTCCTTGACATAGGTTTAGACAGCGTAAGCATAAGCCGTATATCGAGCCAAAGGCAAACAAGTATCTACGAAAACAACCCGATAGATGGCAACCTCAACATATCATCCGAGAAAAAAATCTATGAGTTCAGCAAATTGCCCGAACTCCAAAAAAAACAATTTGAGTTGACCTATCGCGATCAGTTCAGAAATTATCCCATCTATAAAAGGGTTACTACGGAAGAGGTCAACGAACTGCTCCAAAAGCAACTCCGAAGCGACGGGATCGATACCAAGTTTGAATTTGCCATTTATGACAGAGACCTTGCAACAAGGGTACAGTCAAATAATTTTGAGCTAGACAAAAACTCTACATATGCTGTGCCGCTTTTTTTGGACAATAACGGGGAGAGCAATTACAGGCTATATGTCAATTTTACCGAGCGTAACAAATACCTGTTCCGCACTATTTTGGGGATGACCATACTGTCTATCATTTTTACCTCGATCATCATTATAGCGTATGCGAGTGCCATCCACCAGCTCATCAGGCAGCGCCAGATATCGGAGATAAAGAGTGATTTTATCAACAATATGACCCATGAGTTCAAGACGCCTATAGCTACCATCAACCTCGCCTTGGATGCTATCAGAAATCCGAAAATCATTAGCGATCAAGAAAAGGTAATGCGGTACTTGGGTATGATAAGGGATGAAAACAAAAGGATGCACGCCCAAGTGGAAAATGTGCTTCGTATTTCAAAACTTGAAAAGAACGAGCTCAACATTAGCAAAGACAGGGTAATGCTCCACGACTTGATAGTAGATGCCATAGCACATATTGAGTTGATCGTGGAAGACAGAAATGGTTATATAAGAACACATCTCAATGCCGAAAAATCATCGGTACTTGCCAATGATACCCATTTTACAAACGTCATTGTCAACATTTTGGACAATGCCATCAAATATTCTGACGGTAACCCTGAAATCGATGTTTATACCCAAAACGTTGGTAACAATATCCTGTTGAAAATTTCCGACAAGGGCAATGGAATGTCAAAACAGGTACAAAAAAAGATTTTTGAGAAATTTTATCGAGAACATACCGGAAATGTACACAACGTGAAAGGGCATGGGCTCGGACTGGCTTACGTAAAACAAATTGTCGAAGACCATCAAGGACATATATCAGTTGAAAGTGAAAAAGGAAAAGGTAGTACCTTTACAATTAAGCTACCGTTAATATCATAATTATGGAAGAACAAAACAAAAAAATTCTATTAGTAGAGGACGATCCTAATTTCGGGACAGTGCTAAAGGACTATCTGTCCATGAACGAATATGAAGTTGTCCATGCCAAAAACGGGATGGAAGGTTTCGAGAAGTTCAAGAAGGACGACTTTGACCTCTGCATACTGGATGTCATGATGCCATACAAGGACGGTTTTACGCTTGCCAAAGAAATCAGGGAAAAAAATACTGAAATCCCGATCATATTTCTTACCGCCAAGGCCATGAAAGAGGATGTGCTGAAAGGTTACAAAGTTGGTGCCGACGACTATCTCAACAAACCCTTTGACAGTGAGGTACTTTTAATGAAAATTAAAGCCATCATACAACGTAAGGCTACAGATTCTGTAGTGGACAGCAAGCAGTTTGAATTTAAGATCGGCGATTTTGACCTTAACTCAAAGCTACGGTTCCTGAAGTATAAAAACGATGAACCCGCAAAACTCTCACCAAAAGAAAATGAATTGTTGAGACTCTTGGCGCTTCATGAAAATGATTTGATGCCCAGGGAGTTGGCCTTGACCAAAATTTGGAGAGACGACAATTACTTTACTTCAAGAAGTATGGACGTATATATTGCCAAGCTACGAAAATATCTAAAACAGGACCCCAATGTGGAAATTCTTAATATCCATGGCGAAGGGTTCAGATTGGTGGTCAACAAAGATTGATGATTTAAAATCTGATAACAAAAAAGCCTATCGCAATGATAGGCTTTTTGATTCAAAAAAAGTTTTAAGCGTAATCGTTATACGACTTTGACGTTTATTGCGTTTAACCCTTTTTTCCCTTCGGTCAGTTCAAATTCCACAGTATCACCTTGGTTGATTTCGTTGCCGATAATACCAGATACGTGTACAAAATGTTCTTTTTTGCTTCCTTCTTCAATAATAAAACCAAAACCTTTGGTGCTGTTGAAGAACTTAACGGTGCCTCTACTCATAAAAAAATAAAAAAAATTAATGGCTCAAAGGTAGTGTTATTTAATTGGAATTAGGACTTTTTTTATTGGCAAATATAATTTAACATCAAAAGTGAAAGCTATCTATTTAGCAATGAGTCAATTATATGGGTTATTTTGCCAAAATCCGTGACATTTTCTACCCAGATGATGTCCGTTTTTTTTCTGAACCATGTGAGTTGGCGTTTGGCAAAACGTCGCGTGTTTTTTTTGATTTCAGAAACGGCAAACTCCAGTGATTGCTCGCCATCGAGGTATTTAAAAAGTTCTTTGTAGCCTACTGTGTTGAGGGCGTTAAGGGTTTTATGTGCTTTAAGTGAGCGTACTTCTTCGAGCAATCCTTGAGCCATCATAAGATCCACGCGCCTGTTGATCCTGTCGTAAATGATGCTGCGTTCGGCAGTTATGCCTATTATTATGCTGCTGAAATTTCTTTTTTGCGATTGTTTCTTAAGAAAAGACGCATAGCTTTTGCCCGTTGCTATGCACACTTCAAGTGCACGTATGATGCGTCGAGGGTTTGCAGTGTCAATCTTGGCAAAGGTCTCCGGGTCAAGAAGTTCAAGTTGCTGTTGCAAAGATTCGATGCCTTCAGAATGTAGTTGGAGGTTAAGGGTTTCCCTGATTTTTGGGTCGATATCCGGAAAATCATCCATGCCATTCAGCACCGCATCAACATAGAGCCCGGATCCACCTGCCATGACGACCACATTTTTTTCTTCAAAAAGGTTGTGGAGCAGTGCAATGGCATCTCTTTCAAAATCGCCAACATTGTATGCATCAACAATGGATTTGTGTTGGACAAAATGGTGTTTTGCCATTTTGAGCTCTTTATCAGTAGGAACGGCAGTGCCAATATGCATTTCCTTATAAAATTGCCTGGAATCCGAAGATATAATCTCTGTTTGGTAGTGCTGTGCCAGTTTGATTGCCAAGACAGTTTTTCCTATGGCCGTTGGTCCAACGACCGTAATGAGCGTTTTATTTCTCATCTTCATCGAGTTTGTGGCCACATTTTCTGCAGTATTTTGTATCGCTAAAAATGACATCGGCACCACAGTTCTGGCAGGAACTATCGGTACGGTTTGCCATTTTGTTTTTTGTTGCAGTGTATTCGGCTGTAACAATGCCGGTAGGTACGGCAATAATGCCATAACCGATGATCATGATGATGCTGGCTATGACCTGTCCTATGGCGGTTTGTGGAGTAATATCGCCAAATCCAACGGTTGTCAACGTAACAATGGTCCAGTAAATACTGTGTGGAATGCTGTCAAATCCATTCTCCGGACCTTCTACCAAGAACATGATGGTTCCCAAGATGATGGAAATGATCAGCACAAAAAATATAAAAATGAAAATTTTTGACCGACTGTTGTTCAAGGCCCTAACGATATTGTTCGATTCGCCAACAAAACGGATGAGTTTCAAAATCCTGAAAACCCTCAAAAGCCGTAAGGCTCTGAATACTGCCAAAAACTGTGAATCCATGATGAAAAACGACAGGTATTTCGGGAGCGTAGAAAGAAGATCGACAATACCGTAAAAACTGAAAATATACTTTTTTGGACGATAAACACTTATGATGCGCAAACCGTATTCAATGGTAAACAGTATGGTAATGACCCATTCCGAAATGTTGAAGAATTGATGGTATTTTTCGTCAAATGATTTGACGCTCTCCATCATCACGATGATGATACTGTACAGGATGGCAATCAGCAAAATGATGTCAAACAGCTTGCCCTCCGGAGTGTGTGTCCCGTAAATGATCTCATGGATCTTTTCGCGCCATTTGGCTATTTTTTTTGGTTGTTCCATTGTGGTCAAATGTAGTGAAAGATTTTCTCTTATGGTGATTTGCCATTCTGCCAACTGGAGTTTTCTGCGGTCTAAAGCTGTTTGTCGTTTGGGATTACGATTTTTAAGCGCTTGTCCTTTCGTAAGTAGCTCTGTATGATATGCTGGGCATCACGGTTGTTTTCCATAGGTGTGATGAGGGTTTCGAGCACCTCGATATGGTTGATCTGATAATTGAGGTTTACAAATCCCAGACCTTTGAACTTGCCATTTTCTATTAAAATGACACTGCGTTCGTCAAGATCACGGCCTCGGTCAACGATGACCATGCTCTTTGAGTCATAAGAGTTTTTGTGGATAAACTGTTCGACCCTTTTATTGTAGGCATCTGCAGGCTCATTTTCAATGCAGGCACCGTTACATTCCTTGAGGTCATATTTAAAGCAACTGCTCTTGGTGTCGTACAATCCGCACAGTTTTTGGCACAATTGGTATTCATCAACAGCCCTGAACAAAAAGTTTTTTGCGCTCTGTAAGTTTGAAAACGTAGTGATGTGCCTTCTTCTGCCATCGGCTTTGTCGATCTTTAGGTTGATATAACCATTGGCGTCAACAAAATTATATAGTGCGTGCGTAAAAACATCACGCCTCAAGGCATGGTTGAACTGTGGTTTGATGCGTTTTATCTCTTCGCTTTCTTTCAAGAGCGCCACCAATTCGCTTCCTGTTTTTTCAAAGCTGACACTGGCAACCAGACGCTGTATTTTTTTTGACTTGTTGGACGGATTTGAAAAATGCTGACTCACACGGCCTTTGATATTTTTGCTTTTGCCAATGTAGATGATGTTGCCGTTATGGTCATGAAAATAATATACCCCGGTATCAGTGGGCAAGCCGTTGAGAATTAGTTTAAGGTCAGGTTTCATCTGCAATTTCGGCTCGGACTTTACAGCATCTTTGATAATGGTTTTGTCCGAATCTTTGGCCAATAACATTTTAAATAGCTTGAGAGTGGCCACAGCATCGCCGTTGGCACGGTGCCTGTCACTTACCGGAATGCCGAGTGCACGTGTGAGTTTGCCAAGACTGTACGATATCTGTCCAGGCATGAGGATTTTGGATAGGGTTACCGTGCAGAGGGTTTTTCTTTTGAAATCAAAGCCCAATCGGTCAAATTCTGTACGGAGTACCCGATAGTCAAATTCGGCATTGTGTGCTACGATAATGCAATCTTCGGTAATTTCCACAAGACGCTTGGCCACCTCATAAAATTTTGGAGCCGTGCGTAGCATTTGGTTGTTGATCCCTGTAAGATTGACCACAAAAGGCTGTATTTCACGCTCCGGATTGACCAAACTGATGAATTGGTCCACCACCTCATGCCCATCAAATTTATAGACGGCTATTTCGGTAATACCTTCTTCATTGTACTTGCCACCTGTGGTTTCTATGTCGAGAATACAGTACATCAGTCCCTAAACCCAAAAGGGAAATTGTGTTTGGTTGTGGTAAAAAATAGCGCTTTAAAATGCAAGTAGTGACTATTCATTTGGATACTTGGCAAATATAATGTTTTAGTGGTCAAACATTCAATTTCATAATTACAAATTGTAACAATAGGTGTAGAATGTTTGTTGCGAACTACTTTTTATTATCCGGTTAATAGTTGGTTAATCTGATTTTCGCATCATATATTTAAAAGATTCTGAAAACCGAGGTTTTGCAAAGGGACAACCAACAACTTATACACGGTTGCCTGCTATTGTTAAAATTCTTGTCGCGTACTATAAATTATTGTGGTATATTTTAGGCAGATTTTAAAACGTTTACAAATGAAAAACCATTATCTGATTTTATTTTTTCTTGCATCACCTTATCTATTTTCTCAAAATCAGGTCAGAATTGATTCGTTAGAACGTAAGCTTTCCTTAGAAAAGAACGATTCTGCCAGAGCCGAAATACTCGCTCTTATTGTAGGCGAAAATTTGTTTTATGATCTGGAAACCGCAAAATCATATAACGATAAGCAGTTTGTGCTGGCACAATCGACCGGCAATAATTATGCATACTACAGAGCGCATTATAGCAAGGCGTTCTATTACTTTACGGTATCTCGCCCCGATAGTGCCGCAACAAGCCTGAAACGGGCACTTACCTATGCCGGAAAGTCAAAAAATCTTAAAATGACTGGCGAAATACACACAAGGCTGGGCAATGTGTACAATATGATGAACAAAAAAGATTCTGCATTGTTCCATATAAACAAGGCCATTGATGTGAGCAAAAAATCGGGTGACTCTATTGGTTATGCCATTGCTCATATAGACAAAGGGAATCATTTCTTTTTTGAAAAAAAACTTGACAAAGCATTGGATAATTATCTCGTTTCCGACTCGGTATTAAGCAAGGTAAATCGTAAAGAAATTTATACGAATTTAGGGATTGCTCTCACAAATATTTCCCTGATATATATTGAGATTGAAAATTTTGACAAGGCCGAAAATTATGGATTAAGGGCAAAACAGATCTATGAAAAGGCAGAATACAAACAAGGGAGTATGTCTGTCGAAAGAAATCTTGGAATGATTGATTTGTACAAGAAAAATTACGATGCAGCAGAAGAAAAATTTTTGAAGGTGTTGGATTACTATAATTCATTAAAAAACACATACAGAGAGGCAGAAGTACTTTCGTTATTGGGAAAAGTCAAAATGGAGCAAAATGAATTTGAACCCGCCAAAAACCATTATATCAAAGCTATAGCACTTAAAAAAGCGATTCCTGACACCTTGGGAATGTTAGAGCCATTACAAAACCTTGGGAAGCTGTCCATAAAAGAAAAAAACTATGCGGAAAGCCAAAAATACTACACCGAAGCACTCGAATTATCTCGTAAAATAGCCGATTTGAAAGCCGAAGTAAATTGCCTCGGGAATTTGGCAGAAACCTATATGCTGACCAATAATTACAAAGCCGCTTCCGATTATTACAGAGCCTATATCCCGCTGAAAGACAGTTTGGTCAACTCCATTAACCGCGAAAAAGTAGTAGAACTCGAAACCCGCTACCAAACCTCGAAAAAAGAACAGCAAATAGAACTTTTATCTGCCGAAAACCAACTGGGCAAGCAAAAAAGTAAAAATCAGTTTACGATTTTCGCTTCACTAACCGGATTGTTGCTAATTCTCGGTCTGGCATTGGCTTTCGCATATCGCAACAAATTTATAACCGCCCGTAAAATCAAAGAAATCAACCAGATGAAATCTCGGTTTTTTGCCAATATCTCTCACGAATTCCGTACACCGCTTACGCTGATAAAAAGTCCACTGCAAAATCTTCAAGCCGAAATAAGCGATGAAAACCAACAAAAACAACTCTCGTTGATCAATAAAAATTCCGACCGGATGCTCGAACTGGTTAACCAATTGCTTGAACTATCGAAAATAGACAGTAACAAGTTGACGCTTTTGCTCAAAGAGGGAAACATTGGTCTGTTCCTGAAATCCATTACCGAACCGTTTGCCTACCATGCCAAAGAAAACGGACTAAAATTTGCATCAGAAATCCAAGATACCCAGAAAACTTATCTATATGACAAGGATGTGATTGAAAAAATCGTCACCAACCTCTTGTCTAACGCCGTAAAATATACCCCCGAAAACAATGAAGTCAATTTCAGTTCCAAGATCGAAAATAGGGTCCTGAAAATCAAGGTTTCCAATTCTGGTACAAATCTGAAAAACAAAGATTTGTCGAAGCTTTTTGATCGTTTTTATCAAACAGATGAACAAAACCAAGGCTTCGGAATCGGACTGGCGCTTATCAAAGAATTGGTGGATCTGTACAAAGGAAATATCGAAACGGAGGTAAACAGCGGCATTTTGAGCTTTTCGGTTTCTCTGCCACTGGCTCAAAGCGAACCAGAAAATATTGTGATTCAGAAATATACAGAGAAACGTGATGAACTTCTTCCAATAGAACAGGAAACTAACGGCGAACAACCTGTTTTATTGATTGTGGATGACAATGCTGAAATCCGAAATGTTGTCAAAGCGCTTTTTTCCGAACATTACACCATTTTGGAAGCTACCGACGGGGTTTCCGCATTGGAGTTGGCACAAAACGAAATTCCCGATTGCATTGTTTCTGACGTGATGATGCACAAAATGAACGGTTTTGAATTTACCCGCAACATCAAACAAAACGAGCTTACCTCGTTTATTCCCGTGCTATTGCTCACAGCAAAAACCTCTGACGAAGCCCGCCTGGAAAGTCTAAAAAATGAAGCAGACGCCTTTTTGTCCAAACCATTTAACAACGATATCTTGAAAGAAACGGTTCATAAGCTCATTTCCGAACGGAAGAAATTACAGGCGAGGTACAGCCGCGAACTTGTGCTCAAACCGTTTGAAGTAGCTGTAAATTCGCCCGATGAGCGGTTTCTGGAAAAAGTCAGTGAGATTGTCCATGACCATTTATCCGATTCCGGCTTCAGTGTCGAAATTTTTGCAGACAAAGCCGGTTTGAGCCGGATGCAATTGCACCGAAAACTAAAATCGCTATTGGGCATTTCCGCTCGTGAACTCATCAGGAACGAACGCCTCAACCATGCTGCTGCAATGCTTCTTGAGGGCAAACACACTGTTTCGGAAGTAGGATATGCAGTCGGGTTTGACGATCTGTCATATTTTTCAAGATCGTTCAAAGAAAAGTTTAACTGCACCCCAACCGAATTTGCAGGAAAGCAAAAGTAGGCAGTATTTGGTTTTCAGTCCTAATTTTCAGTTCCAACGTTGTAGTTTGGCCCCTTTTTTTTAGCTCTTGTAACAAAAATCACTTCAAAATGTTACATGAGTCACAGCATTTGTTATACAGTTACAAATGCCTTGGGACGGTATATTCTATTTTTACCAAGGAAGATCAACAATGTTTTCCAGTTGTTTGAAAATGGAATGGAGGCAACATGAGTTCAAAAAAAAAAACAGAAAAATATAAAGCAGATATAGAAACGGTATCCGACCGCAAAATTTATATCAACATAAAAAAATTAGAGCAAGGAAACTATGAACTGATAATCATGCACGACAACAAATTGATTTCTAAAACCGATTTTTATAAGAAGTGAGCCAAGAATGTACTGTAAATAGTTGACTTGAAATGACAAAGCATAAATTTTGTACCATATAAACACACATAATAAAATTGAATCAGTCTATTAATCAATATAAAAACAGCAACATAATGAAGACAAAACAATCGATTCTGCGTAACATTTTCTTATTATTTATCTGTTTATCGATAGGTAAATTACATGCACAGCAAGAGTATTCTTTCCAAAATACACACTATAAGGAAGTATTGGGCTATGACCATAACAATCCCGGAAAGGTAGAAATTTATTCAAGCGAAACCAAAGGAAAGCAAACGCGTTGGATAATCAAAAACGAGCCCAATGGCACATTCAAAATATGCTCTGCTGACAACAACAGCATGGTGCTGGAAGCCACACCAAACGGTACGGTACAGTTAGCAAGGGACAAAGGTGCTTCGGCAAATGCAAACGACCAGAGATGGAAAAAGGTAGATGAGAAAGACCGTACCTTTAAACTTCAAAACGTACTGTACAGCAATAAGGTACTCGATGCCTCGGCGGGTACAAAGGGAAGGGTGCAAATGTGGAATAATGTGGGTGCCAGCAACCAATATGTACCCAATGCCGCCAACCAAAGATGGAAACAACTTAGTGTGGCAACAGTGGTCAAAAGCCCAACTGAAACAAAATCTGTGAAAGCAACCGTAAGTGGTTCAAGCAATACAACTACATCTGTT
This sequence comes from Bacteroidota bacterium, assembly GCA_029557895.1. Classification (GTDB taxonomy): domain Bacteria; phylum Bacteroidota; class Bacteroidia; order Flavobacteriales; family Flavobacteriaceae; genus JBPOFM01. The sequence goes on from JAKQHT010000003.1 coordinate 75,031, forward strand.
GCCACTCCAGATAGGCCCAAGGCAAGTGCTACAATTGATGTTACAACCTATACGACCCCTGCTGACCCAAAAGGATACAACGCAATGCCCGACCACGCCGTTGCATCACTTTTGAATAATCATTACGATCAGAAAAATTCAAAAGAAATAAGAAGGCTTTTTGATAATCTGTCTTGTGATAAATTAGAACCGGTTTTGCAACAATCGGGAGTTTTAAAACGTGCAAAGAGTAAGTCAGAAATTGATGTGGAAGTCCGGTACGCAGCAAAGGCAAGGTCAATAGATTGCGGAAAACTCAATTTTTCACATTTTACAGACGATGACCTCAACAAATATTTTGACGGGAGCGGCAGGAGTTTTGCGGGCACATCCGGAATTTCATCCGGCAACCCATTTTGTAAGCAGGTAAATTCTTTTACAGTTGATAATTATATACTGGCAGTTGGGGTGTATTTTGAAATGGCAGTCGGTAAGCAAGTCAATATAAATCTACGGGAAAAACCAAGCGACTTTTTCAACCCATTTTTTATCCCATTCCCAAAAATCAGCGGATTCAACGATAAAGACGAGCAAACACTATTGCGTATTTTCAGATGTTTGCCATGCGAGGATATCAATAAAATTGTCAACCACTTTTCGTATGCCACATTCAACTATAAGTTTGACGGGAGCGAGAACGCCCAGTTTCAGCAATTGTATGACAAGTGCAATACTGAAAGCTATGCCAAATGGAGCGATGACGAATCACGTATTTTCTTGATGACCAGTGATTGCAATAAGATAAACGGTCTTTCACTGAACGCCGTTAGAGATTTGATTCTGAACATGTTTGCCGGACACACCGATGAGGCAGAAGAAAACGCCATCATAAAAGCGGTGAATTGCCTGCCCGATGCCTCGGTTCAAAATCTTGTGAAGATGAAAGGCACAAGTGTTGAAAACTTTAAGTCTGAATTTCAAGGGACAAATGAAAAAAGACTGCTTGCTATTTTCAGGAACAAAGGTGCTCTTTAAGTTGGTTGTGTTCATGTTTAGTGGGTAGTATTTATCAGTTAAACTTTGAAACATAAACAAAAAATAACCCTTGAAAAATAATAATCATGAAAAAACATATATTAAAATTTACCCTCTTTTTCTTATTCCCCATTTGGGGGTTAGGGAGCATTTGTTACGCACAAGTAGGCATCAACACCACAACGCCCAATGCCATGCTTGATATAGACTCAAACAACAGCGGGGTGCTGATACCTCGTGTTGCCCTTACCGCTACCACAGACAACACCACAGTTATCAACCCACAGGGCGGACCACTACAAGAATCTACCTTAATATATAACACCGCTACAGATGGTACGCCGCCCAACAACGTAGTGCCCGGGTTTTATTATTGGGACGGTACAGCGTGGGTTGCCATTGGCGGTACTGCTACTGCTGCAGGTGAGTTTGTGAGTATTAGTGGCATTGTACAAAACACTACCGATGTTGACAACGACCATTTTGTTTTTGGCAGTACCTCGCTGGATAATATTGCCGGTATCAACGATGACCGCCGTATGTTCTTTAACAAAGCCAAAGCGGCTTTTAGAGCGGGATTGGCAACTGGTACACAATGGGATGATATTAATGTAGGCAATCGTTCAGTTTCTTTTGGGTATAACAATACGGCTTCGGGAGCCAATTCTGCTGCTTTTGGGGTTACCACTACTGCTTCGGGATTGAGTTCTGCTGCTTTTGGGTATAACACTACTGCTTCGGAAGGCTATTCTGTTGCTTTTGGGTATAGCACAACCGCTTCGGGAGTCGGTTCTGTTGCTTTTGGGGAACTTACAACAGCTTCGGGAAACAATTCTGTTGCTTTCGGAGGGTTTGGCACCACTGCTTCGGGATACTTTTCTGCTGCTTTCGGACATGAAACTACTGCTGAAGGAGCTAATTCTGCTGCTTTTGGGGTTACCACTATTGCCTCGGGAACCAATTCTGCTGCTTTTGGTGGTGGCACTACTGCTTCGGGATTGAGTTCTATTGCTTTTGGCACTAACAATATCGCAGAAGGAAATTATTCTGCTGCTTTCGGACAAAACACTACTGCTTCGGGATCACACTCTATTGCTACCGGATTCAATACTACTACTTCGGGAGTCGGATCTGTTGTTTTTGGTTCTAACAATACTTCGGCTTCTATATATGAAACCGTTTTTGGCAGATTTGCCACCCTTGCCGCAGGTAGCCCCACCAGTTGGATGGTCAATGACCGCCTTTTTGCTATTGGAAATGGTTCCGGCAATGCAAGCCGTAGCAATGCCCTTACTATCCTTAAAAATGGCAGGATGGGCTTACAAAGTGTTACTAATCCCACCTATGCATTACAGTTGCCTAACAGTAGTACTAATGGTATAGGACAAGCACAAGCAAACGCGTGGAACACCTATTCTGATGGGCGTTTAAAAACAAACAGAGCCATGTTGCCGTATGGTCTGAAAGAAATTATGCGGTTGGAGCCATTGGCATATTTTCATCACAACAGCGAGATAAACAATGGGATATTAACGATTCAGGAAGAGGGTAAAGAGCAAATCGGGTTTATTGCCCAGGATATGTACCAAATTATCCCTGAAATTGTGGGAGTGCCTGAAGATGAAACCAAAGAATTGTGGGGCATCAGCTATGACAAACTCACTCCGGTATTGGTCAAAGCCGTACAGGAGCTTAAAGCCGAGAATGATGAGCTTAAAGTAAGGTTGGAACGGTTGGAAAAGCTATTGCTTGAGAAGGAGTAGTTGGTAAGTAAGCGTGGTAAGGCTTTGCACTATAGTTACAAATAAACCTGCAAAGTCAGCATTTACGGTTTCCTCTTTGGGGGTTAGTTGGCTTTTGGGGCTTTTCTGGTACCAAATATACTGCTTCCTATCCTCACCATTGTGCTGCCGCAGTCAATAGCTAACTGGTAATCACCGGACATTCCCATGGAAAGGGTTTCAAGTTTTAGGTTAGAAGCTTGAAGTTGTTTGTATTTATCGAAGACGGATTTCAGATATTGAAATTCCTTTTTAATTTGTTTTTCGTCATCGGTAAAGGTTGCCATGCCCATTAAACCGGTTATTTTGATATTGGCCATTTCGTTATCGTCATTCCGAAGGAAGTTAAGAATATCTTCCAATTCATTTTCGCTCAACCCGAATTTGGTTTCCTCTTCGGCGATGTGCATTTGAAACAGGCACTTTATGACCCGGTCGTTTTTTTTGGCTTGTTTATCGATTTCTTTGAGCAGTTTTAGGCTGTCAACACCGTGAATTAGGCATACAAAAGGCGCAATATATTTCACTTTATTGCTTTGCAGATGCCCTATAAAATGCCATTGGATGTCTCTGGGCAATTGCTCGTGTTTTTCAACCATTTCCTGAACGTAATTTTCGCCAAAAACACGTTGCCCTGCGTTGTAGGCTTCCATGATGTCGGAGTTGGGCTTGGTCTTTGAGACGGCCACCAAAGCGACATGTTCGGGAATACGTCTTGTGATGTTCTTTAGATTTTTTTCGATTTCCATCGTTCTAAATTTCATAAATCGTAATGCCACTGCGCAATTTTGGTTCGATAAAAGTGCTTTTTGGCGGCATTCTCAAACCATCGTCAGCAATCTGTTTCATCTCCTCAATGCTCACCGGTACCATTCCAAAACCAACCGTGTAGAAACCACGGTCCACACTATCTTTCATGCTGATGGTGTCTTTTTTTCCATTGATATATGCAATGCGATTATCGTTGCGCAGATCTTGGATTCCCAAAATGGGCCCTAAAATTGTTTTGTGAAGAATTTGAGCATCCAGTGCATCCAAAGATGTTGCGAAGTTGAACATGGCCTTACGTAAGTACAATGAATAATAATCGCCATCGAGATACATGCTGAAATGATGCTTTTTTGACGGTTTGTAGGGCATTTTTCCTCTGTTTTCAATGCGGTACCAGGTGTCGAGCTTGATCAAAAACGCTTCTTTGGTTAATCCGTTCAAGTCTTTGATGACACGGTTGAAATCATGGATTTTCAAATCGGATTCGGGAATGAGGTAACTCATAAAAAAATTATAGTGTTCATCACCTTTATGGTTTGGGTTATCGGCCATCAGATCGCGATATAAGAGATAAGATGATGCTGAACGGTGGTGGCCATCGGCAATGTATATAGTGTCCATCTCCCCGAATTCTTTACGGATGCCGTCAATCAAAGCTTTGTCGCCAACAGGCCACAGGTAGTGCGTGTCACGGTAAGTGGTGGTAAATTCAAATTCGGCGCGCTCCTTCTGGACATTTTTGATGATGTTGGCAATGACCTCATTATCGGGATAGGTGAGAAGCACGGGCTCTGCGTTGAAGCCTACGGTTTTTAAATAATTTTTAAAAACAATCTCCCGATGCTCTATGGTGTCTTCATGCTTTTTGATGATGTCATTTTCATAATCTTGCGCACTTGTTGCCGCAACGATGCCATTGAATTCTTGTTTGTCCCTGTCCACAATTTTGTAAACATAGTAGCAAGCGGTGTCGTCTTGCATAAAAATTCCATCTTCAATGAACTCGAGATAGCGGTTCCTTACCAAATGATAGTTGGGTTCACCAGATAGTTCCTTGTCATATCTGTAACCTGGATTGACAATTTGCAAAAACGAAAAAGGATTGTCCCTTAAGCGTGCCTCAACCTGTTCTTTGGTATAGCTTTGATAAGAGCGCGATGCTACAAGGTTGACCTTGTCTCGTGTGGGCCTGACCGCTTTAAAGGGAATGATGTTTGCCATTCTATTTGGGTTTTGCTTTCAACAGATGGTAATTGAAACATTGAACATTGGCCGTTCGTTTAATTCAAAAACTGTTTTGCAACCTTTTCTGCTTTTTTGCTTTCGGAATAATCATAAAAACCTTCGCCCGATTTTACACCGAGTTTTCCGGCGCGAACCATATTTACCAATAATGGACAAGGAGCATATTTTGGGTTTTTGAAGCCGTCGTACATCACATTTAAAATGGATAGACATACATCAAGACCAATAAAATCAGCTAATTGTAATGGACCCATGGGGTGTGCCATTCCTAACTTCATCACGGTATCGATTTCTTCAACGCCCGCAACGCCGTTGTATAGGGTTTCGATGCTTTCGTTAATCATCGGCATTAAAATTCTATTGGCCACAAAACCGGGATAATCGTTCACTTCCACGGGAACTTTCCCTAATGTTTTGCTCAAATCGTATATCGTGTCAAAAGTTTCTTTTGAAGTCGAGTAGCCTTTAATGATTTCGACCAATTTCATGATAGGTACAGGATTCATAAAGTGCATTCCGATAACCATTTTTGGTCGAGATGTTACTGCGGCTATTTGTGTTATGGAAATGGATGAGGTATTGGTTGCCAGAATGGTGTCTTCGGGACAGGCTTCGTCGAGTTGCTTGAAAATCTTGAGTTTTAAATCGATATTTTCGGTCGCGGCTTCCACGACAAGACTGGCATATTCAACGCCTTCGTTTATGCTTGTATAGGTTGTGATATTGGTGAGTGTTTCTTGTTTTTGGGCTTCGGTTATGGTTGCTTTTGCCACCATACGGTCAAGATTTTTGGTAATGGTGTCCATGCCCTTTTTTAATGATGCCTCGTTAATGTCGATGAGCTGTACTTTAAATCCGCTTTGTGCAAAGGTATGGGCAATGCCATTGCCCATGGTTCCTGCACCTATTACTGCTATGTTCTTCATGTTCAAGCCTCTGTCCCCAATGGGGAAACCTACCAGAGGAAGTAGGGTTTTTATGGTTGTTTATGTTATAATCCGCATGATTTCCAAAAGGAGAAATCAATGTGTGGTATTAGGTATTTTTATATTTATCCGGTCACCCTTTTCGGGTTTTTGGATCCATGCTTTCAATAACACGATTGGCCACCCGCAATGCTTCCGTACCGTCGTGTAGTGTCACGATTGGCCTGGTGTTGTTTTTGATGGCGTCCGCAAAGGTTTCCAGCTCGTCCAGAATGGCGTTGTTGTTGGGTATTTCGGGATTGTCAAAATAGATTTGCTTTTTTACGCCTTCGGCATTTTGCAAGATCATATCAAAATCTCCCGGTTGCTCCGGAGCGTCCTTCATTTTTACGACTTCACATTTTTTCTCTAGGAAATCTACCGAAATGTAGGCATCTTTTTGGAAAAAACGGGTTTTACGCATATTTTTAAGCGAAATACGGCTAGCGGTAAGATTGGCCACACAGCCGTTTTCAAACTCGATACGGGCATTGGCAATATCGGGTGTATCACTGATGACCGAAACGCCACTTGCCGAAATGTACTTCACTTTTGAATTGACGACACTCAAAATAATATCGATATCGTGGATCATCAAATCCAGGACCACTGGCACGTCGGTACCGCGCGGGTTGAACTCTGCCAAACGGTGCGTTTCGATAAACATCGGGTTGTGGATTTGGTTTTTGACAGCCTTAAAAGCAGGGTTAAAACGTTCCACATGGCCCACTTGCCCCTTAACGCCGTGCTCGGCAACCAATGCCCTGATGGCTTCTGCCTCTTCTACGGTTTTGCTGATGGGTTTTTCTATAAAAATATGCCTGCCTTTAGATACGGCCAATTTTGCACAATCAAAATGCGATAGTGTTGGGGTCACGATGTCCACAACATCCACCGCTTCAACCAGTGCTTCGATGGTACTGAAATAATTGTATCCAAATTCGGCTTCCACCTTTTTGGCATTGGTTTCATTGGCATCATAAAACCCGACCAGTTCATATTTATCAGATTGTTGGAGCAATCGCAAATGTATTTTCCCAAGGTGCCCGGCACCTAGTACGCCAACTTTAATCATAATTGCATCGTTTTCGCAAAAATAATGTTTTCGCTTCATAAATATTTATCCAGATGTGCCAAACTTTGCATTTTGGCTTTGAACTTCTTTGGGTTTGGATTATTTTAGCCCAAAACTTCTTTGGGATTGAATGATACTTTCAAACATAAAGGCATGCGGCAGCAATTAGTGGAAACGCTTAAGGCCAAAGGCATCACCGATTCAAAGGTCTTGGACGCTATTGGCAGGGTTCCGAGGCATCTGTTCATGGACTCTGGTTTTTTGGACCATGCTTATCAGGACAAAGCCTTTCCCATAGCAGCCGGACAGACAATTTCGCAACCCTATACCGTGGCGTTCCAAACCGAACTGTTGCAAGTGAAAAAAGATGCCAAAATTCTCGAAATCGGTACCGGAAGTGGCTATCAGACGGCCGTTTTGTGTGAGCTTGGTGCCAAGGTTTACAGTATTGAACGCCAATTGGAACTTTTTAAAATAACGACCAAGTTTTTGCCCAAATTAGGTTATCGCCCCAAAAAACTTATTTTTGGCGATGGCTACAAAGGTTTAAAGGAAGAATCACCCTTTGATGGTATCATTGTTACCGCTGGAGCACCATTTGTGCCAAAACCACTGATGAGCCAACTTAATATTGGTGGAAGATTGGTCATCCCTGTTGGCGAGCAGGTACAGGTCATGACCTTGTTTGTCAGGACCGGCATTAAGGATTTTGAAAAGCACGAATTTGGAGAATTCCGTTTTGTACCTTTGTTAGAAGACAAAAATTGATAGAAAATGTGTTAAACCTTAAAAAGAACCCAATATTGGAACCAACTATACAAGCTCTGGCAGATGATACAGAAACCACAAACCGAATACAACTACCTAAACTAAACCACTGTTTTTTTAAAATTAATAAACTATAGATAAAATGAAAAAAATTACCATTCTTTTGCTCGTTTTGAACTTTCAATTGGCATTGGCGCAAAATTATACCGAATACCTAACAGGGAGTGCAACCGATGTTTCTACTAACCACCAATCGGGTATATGCCTTATGGGTGGTGCTGCAGAAAAAGACGAAGCCATGGTTTGGTTTTTGGAAAAAGCCGATGGTGGCGATGTTGTAGTGTTGCGAGCATCTGGAAGTAACGGCTATAACAATTATTTCTATTCAGAACTTGGTGTGACTATCAATTCCGTCAGGACCTTTGTTATCCATAATGAGGCCGGTGCTACTGATCCGTATGTCCTTCAAAGTGTTCAAAATGCAGAAGCAATTTGGTTTGCAGGAGGTGACCAATATGATTATGTGTCGCTTTTTAAGGACAATGCCCTTGAAGATGCGCTCAATGAGTTTATAAATACCAAGCAAGGTGTCATTGGTGGTACCAGTGCAGGGATGGCCATATTGGGCAACTATTATTTTACCGCGCAGAATGGTTCCATAACTTCAGATCAAGCTTTGGCCAACCCTTACCATAGCAGAATGACATTTGGGTTTAACGATTTCTTGCAGATACCGTATTTGGAAAATGTCATAACCGATTCGCATTATGATGACCCCGATCGCCGTGGCAGGCACGTGGCCTTTATGGCACGCTACGCTACAGACCACGGGGTGCGCCCTTTTGGAATTGCCTGCAATGAATATACCGCAGTATGTGTTGAACCCAATGGCGATGCTCACGTATTTGGTGAGTATCCTCAGTACCAAGAGTTTGCTTACTTTCTTCAAGGTAATTGTGTTGCCAATTTTGCCCCCGAAACCTGTACCCCCGGAACAGCTTTGACTTGGAACAGGAATGAGGAAGCAGTCAAAGTATATAAAGTTCCCGGCACCGATAACGGTACCCATTATTTCAACATTGCCGATTGGAGGACCGGTAGTGGCGGCACTTGGCAAAGTTGGTATGTGATAAACGGTAATTTTAATTCTATTTCTGACACTAATCCTAATTGTGCCTTGACTGTTGACGAGGCTGAAAACAGTTTGGTAACGGTATATCCTAATCCATTTTCAGATCAGATTCAAATACTTTCTTTGTCACAAAATTTGGACATAACCATGTATGATATGCTCGGAAAGCAAATTGCAGTTTCATTGGCGGCCGATGGCACAATCGATACAAGACACTTGTCTTCGGGACTTTATGTGCTAAAGGTAGCTTCTGAACGTTCCTATAAAACATTTAGATTGATCAAAGAGTAATAGTGTTTTGGACGAAAAAGTAAGCGTCTAATTTGGCAATAAAGACGGAATTGGTCTTTTTGTGGGATTTTTTTACAATTTCACAAATTGGATTTTAGGCTTCCATTTCAATATTTGCCATAACATGGTGGGCAAGCAATATGTGAAATCCAATAAATTTGGAGTGTCCTTGAGCATCAAAAAACAAGGATAGAAAATAGGCCGTCTAGCGTGCCAACAAATACCAACAACTAATTCGTGTTTGAAAGGACAAAAAGAACGGTTAATCCTCTTTTTCTACGGCCACTTTTTTAACTTTTTTGAAAATTGGAATAAGATAGGACACATGGTAACCAAATCCAGAGCCAAAGCGTCCGCTGTCATACACTTTATTGAACCCCGGAATATGTAGGTTGCCAAAATTTTCGGGCTGATCTTCGGTAATTCTACCTTTTAGCTGCACATTGACACCTACATACAGATTGTTAAGGACTTCCACTTTTATACCGATGATAAGTTCTGCCCATATGGCCGATAGCCCTTTAAATTCTTGCGATTCAGTGATTGTTAGAGGGTCATTGTAATATTGGTCTGTGGTGTATATCGTATAACTGTTCAAGGTTTGGCTATATGATCCCACGGCTACACGAAATCCTCCGTAAATCATGTTTTCCATTTCAAGCCAGTTTTGGTAAAAATTATAGTCCACCCCAGCCTTGAAATAGCTGCCTTTCGCCGTAACATTCAGATAGTCGGTAACGTTGGTGCGCTCTTCTGTACCGAGTTCTCCTGCCAGATAAATATGTTTGGTCAGGCGGTAATCGCCTGAAATTTCAATTCCTTTATAGTCGTCATCCAAAAAGGAACGTACGGGCTTGCTCAAATCGACCCCCAACCGCAAGCCATATTTTTGTTTATATACAAGTGTGTCTGCTTTGGTTTTGTTCGTTTCCTGTGAAAATGAACTCACTGACAGTAGCAGCAACAATAGGCTAATGCCGTAGAATGATATGCGTTTCAGTCTCATTTTCAATGGTAGTGTTAACGGTTTCGTTGCTTATTATCCAGTTGTTGTCGTCCTGAAGTATGGTGACGGATAGGTTTTCAAAAATACTTTTATATCCGCAAGCCCTGGACACATAGATGAATTTTGTGGTATAATGTACTTCTATGATATCGATATTGGGTTCTGTGGACGGGTCTTCATCAAGTCCGAAATCTGTGTCTCTTTCCAGAATAAAGCGCGACACGGCAGATTCACCGGATAGGTGTAATGGCAATAAAATGGAATCACGGTCGGTATTGGTTATGATGTCGGGTAGCTCGTTGCCTTCAGAATCAAATCCGCGCACAGATAGCCGTCGGGCAATTTTGCGTTCGTCGGGCACATTGATATCGTTGAACGCGATATTGAGGTGCGGTGTGGTCTGTGTTGCCGCAGCACAGATATCATCGCGTTCACAACTGTACGTGGCGATGACGATGAGCATTAGTGACAGGCCTTGTTTTATAAAATTTGTATTCAAGTTGTGGTATTCAAAAATTGGTTTCAAAATTTATTGGCGCCGTTCCAAAAGTACAACATTTTCGATATGGTACGTTTGCGGAAACATATCCACGGGCTGAACTTTAGATATTTTATAATGTGCGTCCATAAGTTGCAGATCGCGTGCTTGCGTGGCACTGTTGCAGCTTACATAGACCACTTTTTTGGGTAGAATCCTTATTAGCTGCTCCACCACATCTTTGTGCATCCCGTCCCGTGGCGGATCGGTAATGACCACATCCGGAATGCCGTGGGCCCGGATAAACGGTTCATTGAACACGTTTTTCATGTCGCCCACATAAAATTCAACGTTGTCAATACCGTTTAATTGTGCGTTTTCTTTGGCTGCGGCTATGGCATCCGGCACGGCTTCCACACCGATGACCTTTTTAGCCTTTTTGGCTACAAACTGTGCAATAGTCCCGGTTCCTGTATAAAGGTCATAAACGAGTTCGTCGCCTTTCAAATTGGCAAAATCACGGGTTACCCTGTAAAGCTCGTATGCCTGTTTGGAATTGGTCTGATAAAACGATTTAGCATTGATCTTGAAACGCAAACCTTCCATCTCCTCAAAAATATGATCTTGACCTTTGTAACAAATGACTTCTTGGTCGTAAATGGTATCGTTGGCCTTGTTATTGATAACATACAGCAAAGATGTTACCTGTGGAAATTGTTTACCGATAAAGTCCAAAAGCAATTGGCGTTTTGCCGTGTCTTCACAATAAAACTGTACCAGGACCATCACTTCGCCGGTTGTGGATGTACGGATCATCAACGTGCGCAAAAACCCGGTTTGGTTTCTGGTGTTGAAAAATGGCATGTCATTTTCAATGGCAAAAGCTTTTACGCTGTTTCTAATGGTGTTTGACGGCTCTTCCTGGAGCCAACATTTTTTGATGTCCAATATCTTATCCCACATTCCGGGAATATGGAATCCAAGCGCATTCCTGTCGCCCACATCCTTACCCGATCCAATTTCGTCTTGCGAGAGCCATCGGTTGTCGCTGAACGAATATTCCATTTTGTTCCGATAAAAATAGATGTTTTTTGAGCCGAGAACAGGTGTCGTTTCGGGCAGTTGCAGGTGACCGATGCGCTTTAGGTTGTTCTCAACCTCTTTCTGCTTGTGTGCCAACTGGTAACCATAGTCCATATCTTGCCATTTGCAACCGCCGCAGACCCCAAAATGTTGGCATTTTGGGTCGGTGCGCTGTTCCGAATACTGATGAAAACGGATGGCTTTTCCTTCAAAATACGCTTTCCGTTTCTTGAAAGTTTGTACGTCCACCACATCGCCCGGTACGGCATTGTTGAGGAAGATGACTCTCCCGTCAGGAGCTTTGGCTATGCTTTTGCCTTTGGCTCCGGCATCCAGCACTTCGATATTTTCAAAGATTTGCGTTGTTTTTTTTCGGCTCATGGCACAAAAATAAGGTCTTTTTGTGAATGCAGGCAGATAATTGGATTTTTAGCCACATAAAAAAAACATGGGTATAATGTGCATGAATATAAAACAGAATTGTTATTTTGCATAACCATAGGGATGATTTCTCTCCCACGCTGCTTTTTCGGACCCCTCGAAAGAATAAAGGTACTGTAGGAATTGTTGTTTTATTGAACTCGTTTATACTTTTTGTATTGAAGCGAAAATGAGGCATTTTTTGTTCAATTTGAAAAAGTTTAAATGGGTCCATTCACAAAAAATTTATCAAAATGGCTGTTTTAGAACACTTATCGTCGCAAGAAGCGATAGAACTGGAAAACAAGTATGGCGCCCACAATTACCACCCGTTGCCCGTAGTATTGCACAAGGGAGAAGGCGTGTATGTCTGGGATGTGGAAGGCAAGCGCTATTACGACTTTTTGTCGGCATATTCTGCTGTAAACCAAGGACATTGTCACCCAAAAATCGTCGATGCACTTATAGGGCAGGCCAAAACTTTGGCACTGACATCAAGGGCATTTTACAATGATATGCTCGGTCGATATGAAAAATTTGCCTGTGAGTATTTTGGGTTTGACAAGCTTCTGCCTATGAATACCGGTGCAGAAGCCGTTGAGACCGCACTGAAACTGTGCAGAAAATGGGCCTATGAAGCCAAGGGTATCGAAAACAATGAGGCAGAGATCATCGTTTGCAAGAACAATTTTCATGGGCGTACCACGACCATAGTATCGTTTTCTAACGATCCCGTGGCCCGAAAGCATTTTGGGCCTTTTACCGATGGGTTCATAAGGATCGATTACAATAACCTGCGTGAGCTCGAAACGACCATGAAAAATAATCCCAATGTAGCCGGATTTTTGGTAGAACCCATTCAGGGAGAGGCTGGCGTGTATGTTCCGGATGAAGGGTATTTGGCTGGTGCCAAAGCCCTTTGCGAGAAATACAACGTACTTTTTATAGCTGATGAAGTCCAGACGGGCATTGCCCGTACCGGTAAGCTTCTGGCTGTGGATCATGAAAATGTAAAGCCCGATATTTTGATACTCGGCAAGGCGTTGAGCGGTGGTGCCTACCCGGTAAGTGCCGTACTTGCCAATGATGCCGTCATGAACGTTATCAAGCCCGGAAATCACGGTAGCACTTTCGGTGGAAATCCCGTGGCTGCTGCCGTTGCCATTGCGGCACTCACCGTGGTCAAAGAAGAAAATCTTGCACAAAACGCCCATATTCTTGGGCAATTGTTCAGGGACGAACTCAATAAATACATCGCTAACAGCAATATCGTGACCTTGGTAAGGGGCAAAGGACTCCTGAATGCCATCGTGATCAATGACAGCGAAGATAGTGACACGGCATGGAACATCTGTTTGAAATTGCGCGACAACGGCCTGTTGGCAAAGCCCACGCACGGCAATATCATTCGTTTTGCACCGCCATTGGTAATGGACAGGGAACAATTGATGGATTGCGTGGGCATCATCATCAAAACGCTCAAAACTTTTGAATGATGCGCTATTGTATATAAAAAACCATCAATAAAAACCGCCTTTACGTGTCATGCTGAACTTGTTTCAAAAGCTTTTGGGCAAAATGCTGAAACAAGTTCAGGATGGCAAGGTTCAACTTAATACTAAGTACGGATTTTAGACAGTTTATATCGCTTAATAAACGGGCTTTATTTTTGGCCCATATTGCGCAAAATTTCATCTTGCATTTCTTGGAAACCGCTAAAGCCTATGGTTGAGAATACCCAAATAACATAAACAAGGTAGATCACATTGAGCACAATACCGATTATGGCCAGTATTTTACCGGTTTTCACATTCTGGAACCCGGTGTACAGTTCCGGATTGGCGGCATAAACAGCTGTGGCTTTGTTGGCCAGAACTAATGCAACGATGCCCAAGATCAAGCCGATGACACCATAGCAGCAGCAGGTGATAATGGATAAGATACCGAAAATTAAAATGAGCGTTGCGTTGGGTAATTGTTGTTTTTCCATGAGGTGGTTGGATTTTAAGTGTTAATTTTTATGAGATAACCGATTACGACAATAAATACGTTTAGTGCAATCAACCCCATTTTGATTGTTTCGCTATGTTTGAACTTAACGAACAGGTTAAAGATAAGAAAAATCGCCAACAAAAAAAGCGTGTAAATGGCCGGGTACATTTGGAATGCAGCCACAAATTCGCCTTTGAACATCAGGACAACAGCCCTCTGTATGCCACAGCCCAAACATTCAATCCCAAAGAGTTTTTTGTTGAGGCAGGGTAGCATAAAATCTTCTGGTGAAGACATAGCGACTTACGATTTTTTGGATTAGCGTATGCAATATACAATTTTTCTGAAAATCACAACGCACCATGGCCCAACCATCCTGTCCGGTTGCAATCTGTAAATCCGAAAGAGAGCGTCCACGCAATTTATTGATTTAAAAACGCTGCTCTCTATTGGACGGCCATTAATTTTTTACAATTACCTTTTTAGAAATCACGTGGTTGTCAGATAAGGTAATGGTTGCCACATATACACCTTCGCTCAAGGTTTTGGTGGGAAAGTGGTAGGCCGGTGCATTGCCCAAAGGCAAAGATCCGAATACCATTTTTCCTGCAGTGTCAAACAAGCGCACATTTTTGATATTGATATTTTTTGGGTTCAGAACGGTAAGTTGCGACTGCACATTGTCTTGGAAGACATCAAAATCTGAAACAGCAATGTCTGGCACGGCCAATGCTTCTTGAGAAAAGGTTATTTCAAACCGGTCGGTATAATTGCCGGCAGGCAGGTTGATCTCGTAATTTTGTGCCCTCAAGTCCACGTACAGATTGGCATGGATGTCGTGGATATAGATGGGCTGCGACTCATCAAAGTTCTGGATGTCAAAAATTCTGAAGCGTAAAGGCTGATCGTGCTTTGCATTGACCACCAACGGAATCCTTAATTCCGTATTGAAATCAAAAGCTTGGATAAAATACGGATCATTGTCCAGTACCCAGTGGGCATCAGAATGTTCTGAAAGTTTGCCCTTGGCTTCCAGTCCATAATCAAAACCATCGGTGGCCGTATGGTGAAAATTCATCAATAATTGCCTTGTGTATGATTCCACATCTACAAAATCGACATTGATCCTAAAGCGTTTGAAATCTTCTGGAACGATGTTCAGTCCATATTCGTTATATTCGGTTTCAACAACGGTAGTGGCTTGGGTGTCGCTGTTGTTGGACCTAAAAAAATAGCTGTCCGCTCCGGATTGTTTGTAATATACCCGCTGTGCATTGGTATAGGTAACGTTTCCGGTGGACACACCTTCTATCATAAACCCTTGCCCTATGGGGATATATCTCCTTGCAATCTTGGAACCATTATTTCCCGTTGGCCCACCATCATCACCGCCGGACAAATACGTATGAAATGGCGCAGCCGTAAAAGATTCTACACCGCCGAAAGAAATCGTGTACAAAGCATAACCACCCACATAATCGAAAATCATGTGCGAACTGACGGTTTGGTCGTGCTCCCAATATTTCAATACCCCGGTGGTCAGTCCGGCATTGAGTGGGTCGTGTATAAATAGCAAAGCATCCAGGGCAGAAGGATATGGGTTGCCCACCAAGGTTTCCTCTCCGGCTACTACACTCACGCTAATGTTTCCGGTGTTTGGTTTGCCTCTAAAATCGTAATTCTGCCCACCACTTGAGTTGCCTTTCATGGTAAAGCCATAACCGGGACCTACGGCTCCGGTTTCGGCGATATGATCCCATTCTGAATAGAGAGTGCCGGGATCGTAACTGTAAAGCCAACGGCTGGATATGACCTGTGGCGTTGTTAGCGGTACTGTTGGCGTACCGTCCCAACCGGTGGTGTAGGTGGCAAGTGCACTGGTTATGGTTGCCAGGGCAGGGTTGGCATGACCAATGTTGTCATAAATATTGTTATTGGCTCTAAAAGGTCTGTTTGTGCTGTTGTTGGCATCTGTATTGCCAACGGGAGGACACCAGTAGTTATAGGCATACTGGTTGACAGTGCCGGCCTGATAGACACTCAATTGCCCTGTGCCGGAGTTGCCCGTAGCCGTCGAGCCCTGAAGCAGTTGCGCCTCATTGCGCAGGTACAGGTGGCTGTTTGCACCGTCCAATTGAATGTTATTGGTGACATACAGTGGCACATTGCTGCCAGAGGCCGCAAAGCTCGTACCATCTACATAGATATAGGTGCCCGTATTGCCAACATATAGGTCGGTCTGTGCAGATAGCACACCTGCTACCAAAAGGCATATAGATAGAAGTGTGTGTTTCATGTTACATGATTTAACAAACATTACAAATATATTGATAACTTAATCCAAATGGCTGATTTTTTTGAGGTTTTCTGCATTAAGTTTAAATTTTTTGGATCATTTTATTCCTCTAATTCATTCAAATTACTTTCTTCTTTTACATCTTCTTTTACATCTTCTTTTTTGAAATCGCCACGTTCTTTACGCTTAATTTCGGGCATTTGAATGTTATCTTCGGTCAATTGTTGAGGTATGGCCTCACTATATTTTTTCCTTAAAGCAGGGTCGGTAGTAACACTTTTATTTATAGATAGACTGCTTTCCCTTGATTTGCCATAAAGTTCAGGCATAAGATATTTACCACGATCGTTGCCTTTATCTGTTTCCATAATGCGTTTTTGAGGGTACTTTTGCATGTAGGGGTCGTTCCTTTCTGCGGTTAACTGCCAAGAAACTTTTTTTCCGGGTACACCTCCGGCAACAATAAATCGTCCGTTTGTTACTTCTTGCTCTATATAGAGGTTGGGCATTGCCGCACCTACAGGAGTTAATTGATATGACGGATTGATATTGATGGCATCATAATAATTAGGGAGGTTTACCACAGCCCTGCCGCTTCCGTCAAATATTTCGGTGCCTCTATACAAATTCAATATTTCATTAGATTCTATATTGGCGTGCTTTAGGTACTTGTTGGCAGGATCTAAAGGATGGTCAATAACAAAATATTTCCCTCCAGTTGCACCAAAATCTCCAAATGAAAATACACCCCAGCCATTGATTGGATCATAAGTCTCTCCAACAACTCCACCAAAACCCAAGCCATAAACGCCCATATCGCCACCGTCGCCATAAATTCCAGTACTATTGATGTCAGTACCGTAAGCATAGATACCAGTGTTTGTGGCTGTTGCTGAAACACCGCTGCCTCCAGGCACGGTGTAGGCTGTCAAACCTCCATTACCTATAGCCAAGATACCGTTCGAGTCTCCGGCAACGGTGCTTCTTCCAAGTATTCCTATAAGCCTTCCAGTACCAGAAATACCAAGCCCTGTACCAGCAAATGTAGTTGCTGCTTGATTGCCACCAGCTACAAGTAGCCCATGGCCGTTGGCAGCAGTATGTTCAAATCTACCGGCCACACCAGTTGTGGCATCTGAAGCTACACCCAAGACACCAATACCTGTACCTGTTGTTGCATCACCATACACTCCGATGCCGGATAAAGTTATACCGATCACACCATTTCCTGTTAGAGCATCTCCATAGACACCATCTCCGGAATTTGCAAACCCGACTACGCCAGTTCCGGTAGTTAAGGCCTCACCTTGCACTCCTGCATTTGAATCTGTTAATCCGACGACCCCTCTTCCTGTTGTGGCATCTCCAAAAACACCAAATCCATTTATTGTCTGTCCATAAACGCCCCACCCATTATTTGTACTGGCGTACCCATTTATTGCATATTGACCAAGTGCACTAAACCGATCTCCGGCTAAAGGTGCTGTAGCACCAAATCCTACGGTTACGTTGCCGTTGGCATAAACACGCATCCTATCCGCACCATTCGTTGAAAATGCCAAAATATCGGTTCCGGCCCTAAACATTCCCATATTGGTGTCTGCGCTCCACGAATAGATAGGCGTGGCAGCGGCACCATTGGTATGCGCCAAGAGCCTGCCACCGGTAGCTGCGGTTCCTGTAGAAATTGTAAATCTGTCGTGACTATTGGTCCTAAAGCGAAGGACATGGTTGGTGGTAGTCCCCAAGAAATTACCTGCACCAGTGGCATTATTATTCCCCGTCAACGACCAGAAGTTGTTGCTTGCCGCACTCAATAGCGGCACCCAGGCACTGCCGCTCCAGTAGTGGTAGCCCACGCCTGTTGTGGCATTGGTGTTCCATACCAGCAATCCAACTGTGGCGCCACCGGTTACCGGGGTAATGTTGCTAAGATTTGTAATATTTATCCGCGGCACCAAAACACCTTTGTTGGTACTGTTAATGTCAAGGATGGATCCTCCGGCAGGTGTGGTAGTTCCAATCCCAATTTGCGCATACGCACCAAGACCCAAAACCAGTGACGATATTAGGGCCATTTTTCTTATTTTTTTGGTAATTTTGTACATAGGTCATTAATTTTTTATTAAAAGTAACATTATTTTGTATTGTTATTGCGGACATTCCATATCGGTAAGCCGTATTTTCGACCAACAGTTAATTAAATCGATAAAATCATGGGTTTTTCACGGATTGTTAATATTATTTTGATAGTAACGGGCGGTGTAGTAGCTGTTTATGCACAGGCAGGCGCCAATCAAAACCAGTATTTTCTCATCGCCGGCATTTGCGCCCTGATGCTTGGCGTTTATGGCATATCAAGAAATATCCCGGGCAAATCGGATAATGACGATACGGATGAGCGTGTTTGAAATTGGCGATAGGGTAATGGCACTCGATGCTGATTTGAGCGGCAAGGTCATAAAAATTTTTGGTGACAGGGTTGCCATTGTTACCCATGATGGCTTCGAGATGGAATTTCGAAAGGACGAATTGCTAAAAATAGCTTCCTACACATCGCTTAAAGCCAACCTGTTTGCTCACCAATCCGTAGATGCCATACTTACCGAAAAAGAGCAGCCGCTCCGCAAAAGCCCGCCAAAATCAAAACCAAAGGAACGCAACCGTACTGTCTTGGAGGTCGATCTTCACATCCACAAATTGACCCCTAACTTCCGGCGCATGAGCAATCACGAGATGCTTACCTTGCAGTTGGATACTGCCAAACGCCAGTTGGAATTTGCCATACGCAACCGTATCCAAAAGGTGGTGTTCATACACGGTGTGGGCGAGGGCGTGCTAAAACTCGAATTGGAATACCTTCTGGATCGTTACGACCACATTCGCTACTACGATGCCAACTACCAAAAGTATGGGCTTGGCGCCACAGAGGTTTATGTCATGCAAAAGGCAAGGATCTAATGGTTTGTAAATATGGAAACTACAAATTTGATCTTGGTTTTTTTTTGACGATGTTTCTACCTTCCTTCACTCAATGGTAACCGAGTATTCATAATTGCCAAAATCAATATTGTCAGAGCTCAAGATCTGGAGGTCTATATCTGTAATTCTAAATTGTACCTTGTAATTACGGGTAAAAACATTGGGCACCAAATGGTCATTGGGAAAAGACTGGGTTGCAGTAGGGTCCAGATACCTCGGGATGTCCGGTGTTTCTGAAGCTTCGTCAAAATCATTTCTTGGGTTGTTGTCGCCATTTTCGTCTTCGTAGCGTGTTGGTACGCCATCGCCGTCGTCATCATCGTCCAGATAATCGGGTATGCCATCGCCATCGGTGTCTTGTGCATTGGCCAATCCGTTCTCCGAGGTGTAGCCATGGTTTTCATATTTGGTAAGGATATTGTCATTGTCGTCATCGGCATCCATATAATCGGGTATGCCATCGCCGTCAGTATCTGTGGGGTTGGTGCTTGGGTCGTTGTCTCCGTCCAGATTGGCATCTTCTATATGATTGGGTATGCCGTCATTGTCATCGTCTTCAAAGGTTGTAATGGTGTACACCATGCCCGATGTAGCACTGTAATCCTTGATAATGCTGGTGTTGGGATCGGGCAGGAGCGCACATAACAGGTTTTGCGGGTTGCCGTCATACGTGCGATAATTGAACAGCACCGACGAACCATTGATGGCAAACGACGATACATAACCGTTTTCGGAAGTTGTAAAAATTTGGCTTGTGGCACTGCTTATCGGAAATTGCAAGCTCAAAGATTCAAAAGGATTAAGGCGAATGTTGTACAGGAGATAGTCTGTGGTGCTCTGGTCGCAAAATTGGAGATTTCCGTCAAAATCCAAATTGGCATCCATTATATCGCCGTCGTCACAGGCATAAAACAAAAATCCAAAACATAAGAAACACACAAGCTTTTTCATATCAATCAATTTTAAGCAAAAATAAGGCATTTGATCCAAAAATGGTATTGGGTCTATTAGGTAAATAGCGTTTGGAGCTATCGGACCGGTATTCCCAACATGTGGGCCGGGGCAAAATGGTGTTTGCAAAAAGCCGCAAGCGGTTGGTATATGCCATACTGAAGCGGTATTGGACTTCCATCTTTTGGCCTCAATTGGCATTAACCTAACATTGGTCTTGGTGGCGGGCGAGAGTGGCTGCGACCGGGGATTTTGCTTATGCCTTCATTTTTTTACTTTGCTTGCTGATCAATGCCACTGACCGTCGATTTGGGATTGGGAATTTGTGATTTGGAAATTTTTTATCCTATTTTTGATCATTAAACCGAATACCACATGGCCACACAGGTTTATTTTGACAATGCCGCAACAACGCCTTTGAGGGACGAGGTTGTGCAATGCATGGCAGATGTCATGAAATTTCATTTTGGAAATGCCTCTTCATCACATAGTTACGGTAGGTCGTCAAAAGCATTGATAGAACAATCCCGAAAAACCATTGCAAGTTGCCTCAATTGTAGCGATTCGGAAATTATTTTCACCTCCGGCGGCACAGAGGCCAATAATCTGGTGCTGCAAAGCGCCGTCCGTGATCTGGGCGTTACAGAAATCATCACCTCCGGGATTGAGCACCATGCCGTGTTGCGTACTGTTAAAGCTTTGGAAATGGCTTTTGGTGTAAAGGTTTCATATCTCAATTTGGACAAACAAGGAAACGTAGATATTGCACACCTTGAAACCCTGCTCCAATCGCCAAAAAAAAAGTTGGTAAGCTTGATGCACATCAACAACGAAATTGGAAATATCCTGGACATAGACCGTGTGGCGTTGCTTTGCAAAGCGCACGACACGCTGTTCCATAGCGATGCGGTGCAATCGGTGGGGCATTACTCTATAGATCTGCAGAAGACACCTGTTGACTTTATCGTGGCGAGCGCCCATAAATTTCACGGTCCCAAAGGTGCCGGGTTTGTTTTTGTAAGAAAAAACAGTGGGATCAAAGCATCGGTACACGGCGGCGACCAAGAGCGTGGACTTCGTGCCGGAACACAGGCCACGCATGATATCGTCGGGATGGGCGAGGCACTGAAAATTGCTTGTGCCAATATGGAAAGCGAACGTTGCTATATCGAAGATTTGAAACAGTATTTTATCAACGCCTTGAAAGATGCTTTTCCTGGGATTGCTTTTAATGGCGCTTGTACCGATCCTGAAAATGGCGCCTATACGTTGTTGAACGTGTGTTTCCCAATGGCGCCGGAAAAAGCGTCTTTATTGCAATTCCAATTAGATTTGAAAGGCGTAGCAGCTTCACGGGGAAGTGCTTGCCAAAGTGGGAGCAATAAAACTTCGCACGTACTTACCGAAATTTTGGACGCTGAATTTCTAAAACGTCCTTCGGTGCGTTTTTCGTTGAGCAGGTTCAATACCAAAGAAGAGGTGGATTATGTGGTTGAGGTCCTGCGGGCCTTTGCCTAAAATTTCATCGATAGCCTCACGTTGTAAACCCTTGGACTCAAGTAATTGGGTATTGCATACTGGCGCTTGCTATAAACGTCGCGTACCCAAGTATTGGTAATGGAGTTTTGTACATCAAACATGTTGAATATTTCGGCACCAATGGTAAGTTCCTTAAAATGTTGTTTCCAACGGGAAGCATACGTTTTTTTGTTATCTACCAATACATAGCTGACACCCAGGTCGGCACGCTTGTAGTCACGCAAGCGATTTTGGTAATCATACGGATCGGCATAGCTTGGCGAGCCACCCGGAACGCCGGTATTGTAGATAAGGTTAAGGTACATTTTTAGGTCGGGCATGTTGGGTACATAATCTTGAAATAGTACGCCAAACTTCAACCTTTGGTCAGTGGGGCGGGGTATGTTGCCGCGTCCGTCGATGTTTTCCTCGGTTTTCAGATAGCCAAAACTAAACCACGATTCAGTTCCCGGCACAAACTCGCCATTGAGGCGCAGGTCCAGGCCGTAGGCATAAGCCGTGGCGTTGTTCCTTGCCCTGTACCGTATCCGTACATTTTCTATGGTGTACGGATTTACGTCGTTCATGTTTTTGTAGTAGGCTTCAGATACCAGTTTGAATGGACGGTCCCACATCTTGAAACTGTATTCGTTGCCCAAAACAATATGGATCGATTGCTGTGCCTTGACCTCCGGACGTACCGTTCCGGAAGAATCCCTCAATTCTCTGTAAAACGGTGGTTGGTAATAAAGCCCTCCGGCAATACGGAACAGCATGTCCTTGTCCCAATCGGGTTTTATTGCAAATTGGGCGCGGGGACTAAAAACAGACTGTGCACTGCTTTTGATGCCGTCACCGCTCACGCGCCAGTGGTGCGCACGTATGCCCGCATTGTAGAAAACTTCGTGCTTGCCCATGGTGGAACGCTTGCTCCATTGGGCAAAAGCTTGGAGCCTGTCTATTTCCACCTGATTGGTCGCCCTGACATTTTGAAATGCGACCAACGGCCCTTGATAAGCTTCGTAAGGTTGCTCGTTAAAAAAGTCGAGGTGGGGCGGATTGACAGAAAATCCGGCAGAATCGATGACTTCCCATTCTACCAATCGGTCACGGATATCTTCTTTGGTATATTTTAATGACCATTCAAAGATATTGCCATCGTTTTTGTAATCGCCACGATGCTCTACCGTTACAATCATGGCATCCAGATCGTTGCGCCCATGGGTAAGTTGCCCGCCGATGCCTTCGCTAAATTCGACCTCACCGAGGTTTTCATCGCCAATATTGCTGTTGACCTCGCCCATGCGGTACTGCGCCAATATGTCAAAATACTCTTCTTCGAGCGTATGGTAAGCCGATGTTATGAATTTCAGGGTCAAATTGTCGTTAACGAAATAATTGGCCTTGAAAGCGCCGAAATACGTTTGGTATTTGTCTTTTTCCTGTCCTTCGTAATAGACGATAAGCGCCAACGGATTTTCAAGGGTGCCAAAATTGGTCTGGCGGTTTTGTGGTTGAAACTCATATTTGTTGATGCCTATGTTACCGAGAAAATCCAATTGGAATTTGTCCGTAAAGCGATAGGTAAGATAGGTTTGTGCATCGGCAAACACGGGTTTTACGATGCCTTCGGTTTCAAGGGAATTCAATACAAGGCTATTGTCGCGATACCTAACGCCCACGATGCCCGTGAATTTGGAATCTTTGGAAATGGTCTCTGCGGCAAGGCTTCCGCCCATTAAGCTCACATCGGCACTCAAGCCAAAATGGATAGGCCTTTTGTAGGTGATATCGAGAACGGACGAAAGCTTGTCGCCGTATTTTGCCTGAAAGCCTCCTGCCGAAAAATCAACATTCTGTACCAGATCGGTGTTGACAAAACTCAAGCCTTCTTGTTGCCCCGAACGTATTAAAAACGGGCGATAGACCTCAATTTCATTCACATACACCAGATTTTCATCAAAATTACCGCCCCTGACAGAATATTGTGTGCTCAACTCGTTAGAAATGTTGACCCCCGGTAGCGTTTTGAGGATATTCTCAACGCCGGGTTGGGCACCCTTGACCGTACGTATGGTTTCCGGGGTCAGTGAAGTAACGCCTTCAAGAGATTTTCTTGGCGTACCGGTAATGACCACGGTTGGGATTTGCTCTACGTTGGTATCCATAACGGGGTTAAATTCCACCTCTTGCCCGTTTTTCAGATGGAATCTGGCAACTATACGCTGGTATGAAATGTGCGTGAACTCAACGGTAACTTCGGTATCTACGGCAATTTGCAATTCGTAAAAACCGTTGCTGTTGGTTGTGGTTCCGGTAACTCCGCTGGATATGTTGGCATTGGCTATTGGCGATTGGTTGCTGTCCAAAATAACGCCCCGGATGGTGGCCGATTGCGAAATGCCCAATATAGAAAATGAGAGAAAAAACAGTAAGGCGGTAAGTTGTCTCAATGGTATGTTGTTTATTTATTTTCTAAAAAACGTTGCTTCAAATGTAGTACTATTTCCGACATTGTCGGTAACAATGACTTTCAATTCGTTTTTTGAGTCTGTCGTTATATTGTCGTTGAAGTCAAAAGTAAGTGTGTTGTCTTTGTATTCATATTCTGTAAGAATCCACTTGCCATTGATGGTGGCCCTATAATTTCCAATGCCGGAGAGGTCGTCCGTGATTTTTAATGTTAGGTAACGGTATTTGCTCAACCATTTTCCGTCCTGAAAATTTACCGGGGTTATGGTGGGTGCAATCGTGTCCAACATGAGGGCATAACTTCCCAGGGCATTGGATGAAGCTGTGAGTGTGTTGTCAATGCGCTTGGTTTTTAGGTGGCTCGGATATTTTTTGGGGCCCAATAGTTCGGCAATGAAGAGCCTGTCCTTTTCATTGGACTTGTAATTGCTGATATCGTACTGGATGGTCAGGTTTTTTTGCAAAGGGATGATGTCTTTATCGAGGTACAGTGTGTCATTGGACACCCTGAAATCGATGAAAGTGTTTTCATAAAAACTGTTTGCCGGTATTATCACCGTGACATTCTTTTCGTTGAGTGTTGTCACTTGGTCAGAAAACACATAATAGTTTTTTTTGTTTTCGGGCCTAACAATGCTCGAATCGGGTTTTTTTCCCGTGATGGGTATGGTGAGCCAACTTTCGTTGCCGTGAAAATCACGCACTCTTACTTTGTAAACGGAAGCCGTACCTTCCTCAACATTGACATACCCATTGTCATCCAAATCTTTGTACATTCCTAGCACATTCCCTTTTTCGACAAACAGTTTTTGCAAGTGGTTGCGTTTAGTTTTGTAATGTTCGTAGTCGATAAAACGGTTGATGTGCCGTGTCTCGTTAAAAGAAAACCGTTTGAAATCCATTTCGAATTTCTTGTTTCCGTTATAAAACGACTGGATGTTGGAAACGCCGTTTTTGTTGGCTGCCAAATCGAGTTGATCGTAAGCGCCAATGGAAAATCCCAATTCGCCAAGGGCGGTTATGGGCTCAACTTTATAGTCGCTGTCTTTTGTCGGTATCAAGCGGAGTTCAACCCTCGAATGGGAGTTGTTCACAGAAGCGCCCAAGTCTTTGGGATAGGCAAACACAGCAGTCAATATTGGGTGCCGGGAGTCTTTCACATCCAAACCAAACAATAATGGGTTGATGGTGCGTTCTTCTTTGTCCCGTATCTCAAAATGCAGGTGCGGCCCACCAGAACTGCCCGTATTGCCTGAATAGGCGATAACTTCATCGGCCGTAACCAGGAGTTCATCGGCAGACGGAAAAAGTTCAATTTCGTAACTTTCGTTTTCGTACTGCCTGGCTTTGACATAACTTTCTATTTTGGGTGCAAAACTCTGTAAATGTGCATATACGGTCGTGTAGCCGTTCGGATGTGTTACATACAATGCCTTGCCATAACCGTAATGCTGTATTTTTATACGGCTTATATGGCCTTGGGCAGCGGTATAAACTTTCAATCCCGTCCGTTGCTGCGTCTTGATGTCAAGGCCAGAATGGAAATGGTTGGTGCGAAGTTCTGCAAAAGTGCCGGAAAGCACCAAAGGAATGTCCAATGGACTCCTGAAATAGTCTTGAGGGTATTCAACCTGCGAAGCACAAACCAATGGGAACAAAAGTAAAAACAAGATAAAACGCATAACCGACTTTGAGAAGCTAAAAATATTAAAAAGTTTCTATTGGCTGAAATATACTTTAATCCAAAATTATACCACGCGTTGCTTAACAGTTTTGTAATCGCTTGTTCTCCAATCCTGTTTGGTATGCCTTCACCGTTAAATATGCCAATAAATTGAAAATTTTCAAAAAAAAATGCAAAACAATTGCGATTATTGATTTGGTATCTTAACTTTGTTTCGCAAGTATTGGATTTTGTAAATGAGTAAGATTGAAGATATTGTTGATTCTCTGGAGAACAAAATCAGCAAGGTTTTGCACAGGCAAGAGGTCCTGAAGCAAACCAATGCGAAGCTGTCCGAAGAATTGGCCCAATATCAACAAAGGGTCATCCGGCAGGAGGAAGAACTGTCGATGTGGATCGAAAAATACGAATCGCTCAAAATGGCAAATTCAATGCTGGGCAGTGACGAAAACAAACGAGAGACAAAGCTCAAAATAAACACATTGATCAGGGACATAGACCATTGCATTGCGCAATTGTCCCAATAATGTAAATGATAATCGGAATGTCGGACCAGCTCAAAATAAAACTTTCGATCGCCAACAGGGTTTATCCGTTGACGATTGCTCCAAGCCAAGAAGAAGGTTTGAGAAGGGCTGCGAAGAAGATTGATGCGATGATCAACCAGTTTGAACAAAACTATTCCGTTAGGGACAAGCAAGATGTATTGGCCATGTGCGCCCTGCAATTTGCCTCCCAAACAGAACAGCGCAGCATCGACAGGCAAGAAGTCAGCGAAGAGGTGCAAAACAAATTGTTGGGATTGGACGAGTTGCTCCAGAGACATCTGGTATCTTAAAGTTCTTTTAAATATAATATAAGGTTACTGCCTACATTAGTCATTTTTTTGATAAACTCAACGTTATTTCTTTAAGAAGGGCGAGTTTAAACTGTAATATCGTGCTGCCTTTGAGCAGATTTTAGATCAGTTTGTTAGCCCTAAACTTGATTTCATGGAGTTTATACAAAATTCCTAACTGGTGTAGGCTTTTTTTATAATTCTAACTAAACTAAAAATGGAAACAAACACTATACTACTCATTATCGGAGGCTTGTTCTTGGGCGCATTGGTTGGTTTTTTGGTGGCAAAGTCTTTGGAAAAGACCAAAGCTTCAAAGCTGATCAAAAACGCCGAAGCGGAAGCGGAATCTATCATAAAGAAGGCCAATGCCGAGGGTGATGCCATCAAAAAAGACAAGCTCCTTCAGGCAAAGGAAAAGTTCATAGAACTAAAGGCAGAGCACGAAAATGTTATTTTGGCCCGCGACAAAAAAATTGCAGAGGCAGAAAAGCGTACTCGTGACAAGGAATCTCAAGTGTCCAACGAACTTGCACGCAACAAAAAATTGGGTCAGGAGCTCGAAGAAAAAATCAAAGAGTCGGATTTCAGGCTGGAGTTCCTCGAAAAGAAAAAAGATGAAGTAGAAAAAGCCCACAAAAGCCAGATCAAGCAATTGGAAGTTATCTCCGGACTATCTGCAGAAGAAGCAAAATCGCAGTTGGTGGAATCTTTGCGCCACGAAGCCAAAGCCGATGCTATGGCTTTTGTCCAAAATGCAGTAGAAGAAGCCAAATTGACAGCACAACAAGAAGCCAAAAAAATCATTATCAACACCATACAACGTATCGGTACCGAAGAGGCCATCGATAATTGCGTGTCGGTTTTCAACATCGAATCAGACGATGTGAAAGGGCGAATCATTGGTAGGGAAGGCCGTAATATCCGTGCCATTGAAGCTGCAACGGGCGTAGAGATTATTGTGGACGATACCCCCGAAGCCATCATCCTTTCGTGTTTTGATTCTGTAAGAAGGGAAATTGCCCGCTTGTCGCTCCACAAGCTTGTGACCGACGGCCGTATCCACCCAGCAAAGATCGAAGAGGTTGTTGAAAAGACCAGAAAGCAAATAGAACAGGAAATCATCGAAGTGGGAAAACGTACCGTTATAGATCTTGGTATCCACGGCTTGCACCCCGAACTGATAAAATTGGTGGGGCGCATGAAATACCGCTCGTCCTATGGACAGAACCTGTTGCAACACTCTCGCGAAGTTGCCAAACTTTGTGGGGTGATGGCTGCAGAACTTGGGCTCAACCCAAAACTTGCCAAACGCGCCGGACTTTTACACGATATCGGGAAAGTGCCCGATTCTGAAGCTGATATGGAAACTCCGCACGCCATTCTTGGTATGCAGTGGGCAGAAAAATATGGCGAAAAACCAGAAGTTTGCAATGCTATCGGCGCCCACCACGACGAGATAGAAATGACAACGCTGCTCTCGCCGATAGTTCAGGTTTGCGATGCTATTTCTGGTGCAAGGCCGGGTGCAAGGCGCCAAGTGCTCGATTCTTACATCCAGCGATTGAAAGATCTTGAAGATGTTGCATTTGGCTTTAGCGGAGTCAACAAGGCGTATGCCATACAGGCCGGCAGAGAGTTGCGCGTTATGGTGGAGAGCGAGCGGGTATCCGACGAACAAGCTGCCAATCTCTCATTTGAGATTTCACAGAAAATACAAACAGATATGACCTATCCGGGACAGGTAAAAGTTACTGTCATCCGTGAAACAAGGGCGGTGAATATTGCGAAGTGATAAGCTTTCTGCATCTGCAAGCTTTTGGGGGCCTAACTTCTTAAGGCAAGCAGGATTGGAATTTTGGTTTTTAAAAATTTATTTCTTTCCTCGCCTGGGGTGGTATTGGTCCAAGACACCTTTAAGGTGGGTGCGATCCACATGCATATAGATTTCGGTGGTGGTAATGCTTTCGTGCCCGAGCATCAGCTGAATGGAGCGGAGGTCGGCGCCGTTTTTTAAAAGATCGGTAGCAAACGAATGCCTGAACGTGTGAGGCGATATGGTCTTGTCCAAACCTGTTTTTTCGGCAAGTTGCCGTATCATCGTAAAGATCATGGCCCGTGTCAACCGTTTTCCCCGGCGGTTAAGGAACAGGATGTCACGGTGTTCGGGAGCAACTTTCAAATGGCACCTAATTTCGCCCCTATAAATGTTGATGTACTTTTGGGCTGTCTCAACAATGGGCACAAAACGTTGTTTGTCGCCTTTGCCCGTTACCTTTATAAAACCCTCGTCAAAATACAGATCCGATAATTTGAGGTTGGTAAGTTCGCTCACGCGCAACCCGCAACTGTAGAGCGTTTCCAGAATGGCCCTGTTGCGTTCGCCTTCTGGTTTGCCAAGGTCTATAGCCGCTATTAGGGCATCAATTTCATCGGTACTTATGGTGTCGGGAAGCTTCCTCCCGATTTTTGGCGATTCGATGAGGTCAAGGGGATTGGTCTGGCGGTGATCCTCAAAGACAAGATAGGAAAAAAAACTACGTAGCCCAGAAATGATCCGTGATTGCGAGCGTGCATTGTGCTGCTTTGATGTCTCATAGACAAACGCTTGGACAGTGTGGTGCGAAATGTCCAGAGGCGAATCGCCGCATCCTCGCTGCTCGAGAAATGCCATCAGTTTGAGGATGTCAAATCCATAGCTGGAGATGGTGTTTTCGGACAGACCCCGCTCAATTTTGAGGTATTGTTTGTAGCTTTTAAGTGCGCTTTGCCAGTTCATCCCGACAAAATTAAGCTAAAAACCAAATATTTTGGCTCAAAAAACATACGTAATATGCCGTATTTTATTAAAATAACTGTTAATAACATTTTTTTTAAATTGTTGAAATACAAATGTCGGTGCACAGGAAGCAGATGCTCCTGCTTTTGGTTTTGAAAAAGGAAACATCATCCTTGAGGGAAGCCTGGGTTTTTACAGTGAAAACGACAAAAACACGGAAGAAAAAGTCAGTGGTTTTTTGTTCAATCCCAAAGCGGGCTATTTTGTGACCGAAGACTTTGCTGTTGGACTTGAATTGGGCATTGGCTCATACAAAGAAGAATTGGCCGGTACGGACACCGAAAAGCAGTCTTCGTTTGCAGCTGGCGTTTTTGGTCGTTATTACTTCCTTGATTTGGGAAAACGATTTAAAACTTTTGCCGAAGTGGGCGTTGGTTTTGGTACCGTAAAATATGATTTGGCTGATGTCAAAGAAAAATTTGTTGGTGCCGGTGTAGGATTGGGAATCAACTATTTTGTAAAAGAAAACATCGCTATCACATTCAATTTGAGCGACGTGCTTTCTTATACTTCAAGAAAATGGGATGTTGATGGTGCCGAAGCCGTTTCGGAGTTTAATGCAAACATCAATGTGTTGAATAATTTCTTTGAGACCGCTCAATTTGGTTTGATGTACAAGTTCTAATTTTAGGATCCAAAAAATTAAAATAGAGAAGAAGCCGAAACACTGTTTCGGCTTTTTTTTATGCCATCAATTATCCTGAAAATACCTATATTTAGCCTTTGCATTTTGTTTATGAAAAAAACACTGTTGTTAATTCTTGTTGTGATTTTTGCCAATCCTTTTGCCAGCGCCCAAGACGTTCGGTTTGGGTTAAAGGCCGGTGCCAACTTGGCCAATGTGTCGAGCAGTTTTCCGGATACAGGCAGTCTCCAAAGGTTTCACTTGGGCGGGATGATGGAAGCAAAGTATAACAGTCACTGGGCATTACAACCGGAAATTCTATATGCGTTTCAGGGGTTTGAAGTTGAAACAAATGGAAGAAATTACACTTACAAGCTGTCTTATATCAATGTTCCTGTGATGGTAAAATATTTCCCAATTGATCTGCTGTACCTTGAAGCCGGACCGCAAATCGGGTTTCTTCACAGGGCAAAAGAAGAGGTTGAAAGTACTTCGGGCAATACGGACAGCAATATAAAAGACGGTATGCGCTCCAATGACTTGGGGCTAGGTTCGGGGGTAGGCCTACAGTTGGCCAATGGTTGGGGCGTAGGTGCTCGTTATATATGGGGCTTGACCAATATTTCCAAAAGCCGTACTGTTTCTGATATCAAAAACAGCGTCCTTCAATTTTATATCGCTTATTTTTTTTGATGCCTTATATGAAAGGTTCCGGGGTTGGGTTTGAGTGGCCCAAATACGAAATTGTGTGGCTGCGGCTATAGATTATTGTTCTGAAACGGTTTCCGTCATCATTTATCAACGGCAAAAACGTTGGTTTGATAAAAAATAGCCTTCAACTCCCTGCTTCACAGCTAAACCGTCGATAAGAACAACTCCTTTATCTTCTTGTAGTGGATTTCAGAATAGTCGTTAATTACCAAATCTGCAAGTGACAGGTCTTGTTTTGGCGTATTCTGGGCGTTAATGGCCACGCAAAAAATCCCTGCTTCCTTTGCGGCAACAATTCCATTTGTGGAATCTTCGATAACCATGCACTGTTCGATTTTATGTCCCGAAGCCTTGGCAGCAAGTTCAAAGATTTCTGGATGGGGTTTTGAGGCTTTCAGGTCGGCACCGCTAATCTTGGCCGAAAAGTAGTTGCCAAGCCCAAATCGCGCCATCACAAGGTCAATGTTTCCCATAGAAGCAGAAGATGCCAGTACCAGCTTAAGTCCGTTGGTATGGTAATTTTGTATCAATTCCAGAGCTCCGTCCACAAGAGTCAATGATGTGTCGGTCTCAAAAAGGTATTTGTAATGATCTCGCTTGAGATCTACAAGGGTTTCCGGGCCTATGTGGAGGCCGTAAGACTTGCAGAGTCTTTTGCACACTTCAAGTGTGGTCAGTCCGGCAAAAGTAGCATAAGTGGCATTTGGCACCTCGATGTTGATGTCTTCAAACATGCGATGATAGGCCTTCAGGTGTATGGGCTCGGTGTCAACAATAACACCGTCCATGTCAAACAGAACAGCTTTGAGCATTTTTTTTCAGTAAAAGGTTAATAGCAAAATCGTACGAATATAAACATATTGCTAAACAATAACTATCTTAATTGAAGATTTGTTCCTTTTTTTTCCAAAAACTAAAAAAGTACCAACACGAGCCCCTACATTACTTTCTATATGGCAATTTTGCCATCAGGTAGGAGTGTGGTAGATTATTCGTAATTTTGGTTCTGAAAAACCAAACATCATTATGACTATGAAATTGGACATTCTCGCATTTGGCGCCCACCCCGACGATGTAGAACTCGGTTGTAGTGCCACCATTGCCAAAGAAGTACATCGAGGCAAAAAAGTAGGCATTGTCGATTTGACACGTGGAGAACTTGGTACAAGGGGTACTGCCGAAACACGAGATGCTGAAGCCAGGGACGCGGCAGACATCCTCGGGGTAGCCGTACGCCATAATTTGGGTTTTGCTGATGGTTTCTTTGTCAATGATCGTGACCATCAAATGGAAGTCATCAAGATTTTAAGGCATTACCGCCCCGACATTGTACTGTGCAATGCTGTAAAAGACCGGCATATTGACCATGCCAAAGGTAGCCAATTGGTCAGTGATGCTTGTTTTTTGAGTGGTTTGATGAAAATTCAGACACATTTCGATGGCAAAATCCAGTCGCAATGGCGGCCAAAAAATGTATATCACTACATTCAGTGGCAACACATAGAGCCCGATTTTGTAGTGGATGTCAGTGATTTCATGGATATTAAAATGAAAGCGGTCTTGTCATACAAGACCCAATTTTATGACCCCAAAAGCACATTGCCCGAAACACCCATATCCAGTAAAAATTTTACCGATAGCGTGGATTATCGTGCGCGAGATTTTGGGCGATTGATTGGTGTTGCCCATGCCGAAGGCTTTACTTCAGAACGTCACATAGCTGTGGACAGTCTTTATGATTTGAAGTAGGTTTTTGCTGGTTGTGTCATTTGGGCCATATCATGATAACGACAATTTAAAGCATTGGTTAACAGTTGATCCGCACAAACAATCCGGGATTTTTATGCACCGGATATATCTCAAAAATCCTTCTTTTTTGATTTTAAAACAATGCCCACTATTGGGATGACCACCCAAAGTGCCATCATCGCTGTAGAAACTGCCAAGCCCCAATTTGTGCCAAAGAATTGTTTGAAAATGGCTCCTGTATAGCCCATTAATGCTGAAATGTCGAGTTTCAACAAAATCAGAATACGCGACAGGTCGATAGGGTTGAGCACTGACCCAATGAGCGATAATTTATCAAGAGGATAATCTGAAAACAAGGTAAGGGTCATTAAAAAAATGCCGTCGTATATGATGGCCAAAAACAGCCACACCAAAATGGCCATACCAAATCCCTTTATCCGGTTTTCGTTATAAAGTGCAATGTTGAATGCCAGTGCCGTAAAAATGAACGTTAAGGATACGCCGGTAGCCATAAGCAGAAAAAATTCGCCCATGGCATCGCTGTTTAACAGGCCGTAAAACACGAAAGGGATGCCCAGGCCCAAAATCAAACTTAACGACAACGAGCCGGCTACCCCAAAATATTGCCCCAAAAATATGGAGGAACGCTTGAGGGGCTGGGCCAAGAGCAATTCGGTAAATTCCTTGGAATTGTAATAGTACATCACCCCAAAAATGGTTCCTATAAGCGGAATCAGTATGATGATAACGTTCATAAGGGTGATAACGGCTTTTGATAAATCACTGTTCAAAAACAGGAGCGTAACGCCCAAAAGCAGGTAAAACGCAAAGTAAACGTAGCTCCAACGGCTGCGCATTAAATCGAAAAAACTGTATTTTAATATCTTAAGCATGGTTTTCTTTTAAAATGGATGCAATTGCGTGTTCAAAATCGGGCTGCCCGGTTTTTTCCTTAAGCTCTGGAATGGTTCCCTTAAAATATATGTTGCCTTCCAGAATAAATACGATTTCGTTGGACACTTCTTCAACAAACCCCATAATGTGCGAGGTAATCAAAATGGTTTTTCCCTTGTTTTTTTCCTGATGGATGAGTTCCTTGAGCCGGATGAGCGACATGGGGTCCAGGCCTGTTGTGGGTTCGTCCAGGATAATAAGTGGACTGTCGAACATAAAAGTCAATACAATGTTCACTTTTTGTTTGGTTCCACCGGAAAGGTTGCCCAGTTTTTTGTCCAAAAAAGGTTCGAGTTTGAACAGTTCTATCAATCGGGTGTCTTCGGTAGTGGGTTTTCTCAAATCCTTGATCATTTTGATAAGTTCACGTACTTTCAGATTGCCCGGAAAATTGGCTATTTGCGGCAAATAGTCGATTTTATGGCGATAATCGGGGTTTTTCTTGATGTTTTTGTCAAATACCGATATGCTTCCGGCGTCTGGCAAAACCATTCCCAAAATGCACTTTATCAAAGTCGTTTTTCCAGAACCGTTAGGTCCCAAAATCGCAAAGATGCCGCCCTGGTCAATGTTGAGATCAACGCCCCTAAGCACTTCGTTTTTACCAAATTTTTTATGTAGATTAGTAATGGTTACCATTTTATTTGTTTTGTTAATGGGTTGTTGTCCAGCAGGTTGTCAGGTGTAAATACAGGTGACACTTTTTCTGAAAAATCGATGATGTCTATAAAAAGGCTACGTAGTAAAACAATGCTTTCTGGAGTTCGGTTCACGATATAAGTAAATAATTTTACCGGGCGGTATGGCACATCGCCAATGCCATCCTTATTGAGGTCGTAACCCGTGTAGTTGCTCCAAAAGTTGCGGTCAAAAATATTGTCGTTGATTTTACTGTTGTATGCCACATCAAACGAATTGTGTAAAAAATTGTTATTGGTAAAGGTATTGGCATAACATGCGCCCCTCACTTTCAAAGCCCAACCGTTTTTAATGAAATTATTGTTTTTGTACAAAATACGTGTAGAGCCCTCGATGTTGATACCAATGGTGTTTTCTGTAAAATTGTTTCCTATAATTTCTGCATCATAAATTTCCTTTAAAAGCATGCCATATGAAGCTGCTCCCCAATTGTCCTTAAAGGTGTTGTCGAACATTTTTATCTGTTTTGAAAACATGATGGCCACCCCGGCTCCGTTGTTTTTGAACAGGTTGTGTTGGTAGAGATCGTTATTTGAAAACATAAAATGTAACCCATAACGCAAATTGTTGGAACTGATGTTGTTCTTTATATTGCAATAATTTGAAAATTCCAGATAAATGCCGTCACGTACATTTTCTACCACATTATCTTCTATGTCAATATAGTTGCTATACCAAAGATGGATGCCGTTTCCGGAGTTGAACTCGTTTACTGCCTGACCTTTAATTGTATTGTTGTGAATTTTTCCGTAATTTGATTTTTCAATATAAATCCCAAAAAAAAGCTTTTCCAGAGTTATGTTACTGATTTTAAATTGTTTGCTGTTTTTTATTCTTATGGAAGCATAATCTTTGGTATAACTATTTCCCACATTTATCAACGAGAGTCCGTCAATGGTAACGCTGTCTGCCACAATGGTGATTATTTCGCCTTTCAGATCGCCGTCAATCAATGGGCTGTTTTTGCCTATAATTGTCAAAGGTTTGTCAATAATGATGTTATGTTCTTTGTAATGACCTTTATTGATGATGATGGTATCGTGCCTTTTGGCCAAACCAATGGCTTGGTCCAAGGTTGAAGTTTTGCACGACGGACAAACCTCGATAATTTGGGCATAGGCCATACAGGCCATGAACATAGCAGCTAGAAAAAGGATTGCTTTACTCATACTGCTATTCTTTTTTCAAATGTGCGCAAAGTTCCTCCCAAGTAAACAATTCGCCTCCTTTTTCGCTTTGTATGATTTCGGCTTCTTCTTTGGTATTAAATGCCGAGAGATAAGCGCCCATGGGGCTAGGAATATTTTTGCTTATCAAAAAAGTGGCATTTTTTGCGTCAATAAGTGTCTCTGGTTCCAGATAATTGTTGGACAGGTACAATGCAACTTCCGAAGTGTCAAATTCGTTCAGGAAATGGACCATGCATTCTGTGGCGTCAAATTTATAGGCTTTGCCTTTTTTCGTGACTATTTGAGCAGCGTGCGTTTTATCTACAATGGTCATTTTGCAAAAATGGCAACTGTCCGACCCATAAGTTATGGGCTGTGGCTTGATGGTGCAGCCAAAGCCCAAAAACAATAAGGCCAATATTTTGAAATGATTTAGTGTTTTCATTTTTTAGTGTTTAAAGTGTTTTGTCACGTCATAGAGCCACGGTATTTTTTGAGCTTTTTTTACCAATAAGGTAGGCAATAAAACTTGATCCGATACCCAATCCCAAAAACAGTGCGCCAAGTTGCGGATAGGAATGGGCAATGAAATTCAAAATTTTCTTGGTGCCGAAAAGTGGCGGCTGGAATCCCATTTGGGTGCCATCGGGATTGGTGAATTTCATAATGGCCTTTGGATCCAGGTTGTGGCCGTAATCATGTTCCCAAAGGTAAAAATCATAGATTCCGGCTGCACTCATAACAACCATGAGGATGAACCAGCCCAAGAACCATTTGTAGTTTCCCATAAAGGCAATGAGCAGGCCGATAACTGACGTTATGATAATGGCCATGGGGAAAATCTTGAATTCAGGGATAGCGTCTGGGATATATTTCATGCCCACATAGTGGTTCATCAGGTTTATGTTCTTGATGTCGTGCGGATTGGCATCGGCAAAATCATTAATATAAATGTACATGCCCAGAGGTGTGGGGTATTGAGGTGCTTCCAGGGTAATTTTCCACAGCGGAAATAAAAATAGTCCCAGAGGCAGAATGGCTGCAATCAGCATGAATATGTTAGACCTTTTCATCTTTTATGTTTTATTTTTTTAGGTTTTTAATTTGAAAAAAGGCGAGAGCGAAAAACTCAACTCTCGCCTCATCAGGGGGATAAAACACTAAAACAAAATCCCCTTTTTGTTATTCAATGTCTTCGCCAAGAGACCATTTCAAAGGCGTATTGGCGTTGGCTGCAGATACCCTTACGTAGCCTTGCATTTCTTGGTGCAGTGCTGAACAGAAATCGGTGCAATAGAACGGCCATACGCCCTCTTGTTTGGGTTCCCATAGGAAGGTTTCGGTTTGTCCGGGCATAATCAAAAGCTCTGATGTATTGGCGCCAATAATGCTTATTCCGTGTGGCACGTCATAGTCTTGCTCTAAATTGGTCACGTGGAAATATACCTTGTCGCCCACTTTTATGCCTTCAATATTGTCTGGTGCAAAGTGGCTTCGGATCATGGTCATGTAGATGTGTACCGTGTTTCCTTCACGTACTACTTTGGTGTCAGCTTCGGTTTTGGCGACATAAGGGTGCTTGTTGTCTTCCAGATTGAATATCTTTTTGGAACGTGGCTTGATAAGATCGGCAGGGCAACCAGCGGCGTAGTGTGGCTCACCAACGGTAGGGAAATCAAGTAGCAACTCCATTTTATCGCCAGATATGTCATACAGTTGAGCCGATTGGGTTACCTCCGGGCCGGTGGGCAAATAGCGGTCTTTGGTAATTTTGTTCATGGCCAATACATATTTTCCCCAAGGTTTTTGTGAGTTTCCACCGGGAATCATCAAGTGGCCCACAGAGTAGTAGCAAGGCTGTCTGTCAATGACTTCCCAAGTGCCAACTTTCCATTATACGACTTCAGAAGAGATGAAGAACGTGGTGTAAGCATTGCCTTTGTCGTCAAATTCGGTATGGAGTGGGCCCAATCCGGGTTGTTCCACAACGCCGGCCAAAACATCTTCAAAATTCAGGATTGGGATACCATAAGCGTCACCGGCAAATTTCTTGTTCTCAATAGCGTCGAGCATTTTGGTGAACGAATGGACGGTAAGGTTGGCCGATAATTTACCATTGCCCACAATGTATTCGCCAGTTGGGTCAACGTCGCAACCGTGAGGGGATTTTGGTGTTGGCAAGAAATATACGGCACCGGGAACATCCAATGGGTTTACTGTAAGTACTTCTTTTTTCATGGTTGATGTGGCCATGTGAGTGCTTTCGTCGTAAACGTTATGTGCGTAGTTGGCTGGCATTTTTGTTCCGCCACCGTTGTTTACGTATTCTTCAATTTTTTTCCAGTTGACGGCCGCAATGAAATCTTTGTCGTTTTGAGAAGCGTTCACTTCAAGTAGTGTGTTGGCCTCTTCGGTATTATAGGTCGTGAAGAAGAACCATCCGTGGGATTTTCCGCGTCCAGGGTGTGATAAATCATAATCGAAGCCCGGCATAATCAATTGGAACTTGATGTCCATGTGTCCGTGTTCGGGATCTACCGAAATGAAGGTCAAAG
Organism: Bacteroidota bacterium; assembly: GCA_029557895.1. Classification (GTDB taxonomy): domain Bacteria; phylum Bacteroidota; class Bacteroidia; order Flavobacteriales; family Flavobacteriaceae; genus JBPOFM01. Next base: position 113,094 of record JAKQHT010000003.1, read on the forward strand.
CGCCTTTAAAATTGCCTTTGTAATCTTTTATGGGCATGTCTCTTTGTGGTACGGGCACTGAAAAACGAGTTCCGGCCACAACATATTCAGTGTTTTCTGTCACAAAAGAAGAGCTGTGGTTACCGGCACTGTTGGGCACTTCGATGATTTCTGTGGTTTCAAAGGTTGATAAGTCAATTTTTGCAATCCTGGGAGTATTGTTTCCGTTGATGAACACCCATCTTCCGTCAACAACGCCGTTGGTTTGCGAAATATCGGGGTGGTGCGAATCGTCCCAAGGCACAAAGCCGTGCGATGTGTTGAGCATGGGCTTTGTTTCTTCGTTGTAGCCCCATGCTTTTTCTGCATCCTGTGAGAAAACGGGAATGACTTTGAACAAACGTCCCGATGGAAGGCCATAAACGGACAACTGACCGCTAAATCCACCGGAAACGAACGCATAGAACTCATCGTGTTCACCAGGGGCGACATACACTCTTTCGGCAACATTGCCGGCCAAAGCGCCTTTGCTCTTATTGGATTTGTTTGAGTTGTTGCAACTTGTGAAAGCCAAGAGTATACTTAGCATGGCAACAATTGGTTTTAGTGCATTTTTCATTTTTTATAATTGTTTAGTGTTAATGTTTGTTTTTAGTTAGTTGGTGGGAGCAATACCTTGTCTATTACATGGACAATCCCGTTGCCGGCGGGTATGCTGGCAATAATTTTTGCGCCGCCAATTATTGGTTCTCCGTCTATCACTTCAATCTGTACGTCTTGGTTGTTGGCCTGCCCCAGTTTTTTAAATTTCTTTAAAAATTCTTTGGAATAGTTGCCCGGTGTAACGTGGTGCTTCAAGATATTGGACAGCGCATTCTTGTTTTCGGGCTTTAAAAGATTTTCAACGGTGCCTTCTGGCAAAGCGGCAAAGGCTTCGTTGGTAGGCGCGAACACCATTAGAGGCCCTGCATTGACAAGGGCATTTTCGAGTTCGGCTGCCTGAACTGCCGCAACAAGCGTGGTATGGTCAGGCGAACCTATGGCTATATTCAGCACATTTGGTGTGGCCTGGTCATCTTCTACAAAGGCCTGGCCGGTTCTTGTGGTTGGTTTTGAAAGTGCTGTAGCAGATTCTGTTGGGGCTTCTGTTTCGTTTTTACAAGAAGAAAAGATCAAAACACAAGCCAAAAATGCAAATATTCGATGTGTTGTTTTCATGTTCAAATGTTTTATAAAGTCCTGAAATATTCTAAAACTGCCCGGGCATCTTCTTCAGATAAACCTTGGTTGGCCATTGGAGAGCCGTTAAATTCTATGAGTAGGTCCTTGGCAAGTGGGTCGTTGTTTACCATGCCCTCTGGGTCCAAAATCATGTTCATGACCCATTCAGGTGTTCTGCGCTCCAAAATGCCTTTGGGTGCTGGTCCGATAAATTTTTTGTCAATTTTGTGGCAAGCAGTGCACATTTTGTTATAAACGTCCGCTCCGTGTTCGGCCATGCTTTTGTCGATTTCGGTACCGATACTGACAGTTTTTATTGGCCCAACTCCTTTGTTCGACAAATCTATTCTTTGCGATGCTGGCGTAGTCTCAACTTTTTTCACTGCTGCAGGCTTCCCATAAGAGACGCCGCTATCCTTTTTTTCTTCTTTTCCGCCACAGGCAACAAGAAGTGCAAAACTCGTTAACCATAAGATATTCAATATTTTTTTCATAAGAGATCGATTTAAATTTTGAACAAATTTAGCGCACCATTTTGAGTAAAATAATGATAAAAGTCATATTTAGGATAAAACCATCTTTTTTATCGGATAGATCTTTTATTGGAGTTAATTTCACTTTTGGATTCATTTTGGACCATAAAGGAAACTTCCTAAACTACAGGCCAATACTTTAATGCTTTAATAAAAAAGAAATGGCACGTAGGCTTGTAAGTAGCGTGGGATTGTAATTTATAGGCTGCCATTAAATTTTCGTACTGAATGTAGGCATAATGAGTTTGGCGGACAAAGTTATTTGTTGTATCTTTGCGCTCCTTTTGGCGATACGGAAGAACAAAAGGATATGAATAAACAAATATAACAGCTTCTGTGCACAAACGCTATCTTCTTCCATTGTGCACAGGATACAAAAACAATCCCGAAAATAATCGGGACAGCATTATGTCTGAAAATGAATCAAAACAAGTGGAGGCAGAAGTAGCCGAAACACAAACTGAAAAAGCGCCAAGAGTTTCTGAAGCCCAGGCCAACCCTGAACAATTTTTGAAAGATTTCAACTGGCACAACTACGAAGAAGGTATTGAGCAAGTTGACGAAAAGAAACTTCAGGAATTCGAAAAATTGGTTTCTGAAAACTTTGTGGACACCTTGGATGACGAAGTTGTCATTGGTGAAGTTATCCACATCTCTGATCGCGACGCCATCATCGATATCAACGCAAAGTCCGAAGGAGTCGTTTCGCTTAACGAGTTCAGGTACAACCCAAACCTAAAGGTGGGTGACAAAGTAGAGGTATTAATCGATGTGCGAGAAGATGCTACCGGCCAATTGGTACTGTCGCACAGAAAAGCAAGAGTCATCAAAGCTTGGGATCGTGTCAACAATGCCCACGAAACAGGCGAGATTGTCAATGGTTTCGTGAAATGCAGGACCAAAGGCGGTATGATCGTTGATGTGTTCGGTATTGAAGCATTCTTGCCAGGCTCACAGATCGATGTTAAACCTATAAGGGATTACGATCAATATGTCAATAAGAATATGGAATTCAAAGTGGTGAAAATCAACCATGAATTCAAAAACATCGTCGTATCTCACAAAGCACTTATCGAAGCTGATATCGAAGAACAGAAAAAAGAAATCATCGGTCAGCTCGAAAAAGGACAAGTATTGGAAGGTGTTGTCAAAAACATCACTTCTTACGGTGTGTTCATCGATTTGGGCGGCGTAGATGGATTGATCCATATTACAGACCTTTCTTGGTCTCGTATCAACCACCCGAACGAAATCGTTGAGTTGGATCAAAAACTCAATGTAGTAATCCTGGATTTCGACGAAGACAAATCTCGTATCCAATTGGGCTTGAAACAATTGAGCAAGCATCCTTGGGAAGCATTGGCCGACGATGTAAAGGTTGGCGACAAGGTAAAAGGCAAAGTAGTGGTCATTGCTGATTACGGTGCATTTGTTGAAGTAGCCGAAGGTGTTGAAGGATTGGTGCACGTGAGCGAAATGTCTTGGTCAACGCACCTGCGTTCTGCCCAAGATTTTGTAAACGTTGGCGATGAAATTGAAGCCGTTATTTTGACACTGGATCGTGAAGATCGAAAAATGTCATTGGGAATCAAGCAATTGACTCCAGACCCATGGACTGATATCACTTCAAAATACCCAGTTGGTTCAAGGCATATAGGAACTGTTCGCAATTTTACCAATTTTGGCGTATTTGTTGAATTGGAAGAAGGTATCGACGGTTTGATTTATATTTCCGACCTATCGTGGACCAAGAAAATCAAACATCCGAGTGAGTTCTGCAATGTAGGCGATAAACTGGATGTCGTAGTACTCGAATTGGATGTCGAAGGACGCAAATTGAGCCTCGGACACAAACAGACCACTGATAATCCTTGGGATAAATACGAAACCGAATTTGCCGTGGGCACATCCCACACAGCCGAAGTTTCAGAGTTGGTTGACAAAGGTGCTACCGTAGAATTCAATGAAGATATCGTTGCATTCGTACCGGCGCGTCATTTGGAAAAAGAAGATGGCAAAAAACTGAAAAAAGGTGATACTGCCGAATTCAAGATCATAGAATTTAACAAAGAGTTCAAAAGGGTAGTGGCTTCTCACACTGCAGTTTTCAAAGCCGAAGAAATGGAGAACGTTAAGGCGGCAGCAGCAAAAGCAGAAGCTGCAGCAGCCGAAGCAAAACCCACTTTGGGCGATGCCAACGACGCCTTGCAGGCTCTTAAAGATAAAATGGACGGAAAAAGTTAATCCGATTCATTGATTGTTAGCAGTGCCTCTAAGCTTTTTAAGTTTGGAGGCACTTTTTTTTGGCATTGCGATGCAAAGACAATATTTTGCATTAAATTTGTAAACCAATCACGATTGGAAAAAAATATGGGCCATAAAGTTTTACTTAATGCAAAAGAGGTAAACATCATTCTTCATCGATTGGCCTGTCAGCTTATAGAAAATCACGGCGACTTTTTAGATACGGTACTCATAGGTATTCAACCAAGGGGAAAACACTTGGCAAACAGGCTTGAACGGATTCTCAAAGAAACATATAAGGTAAAAAACATCCAGCTCGGACATCTTGACATCACGTTTTTTAGGGATGATTTTAGACGCAGCGAAAAACCACTTGAAGCAAATACCACCGAAATCAACTTTCTTGTGGAGGAAAAGAAAATCGTGTTTATCGATGATGTGCTCTTTACCGGACGAAGTATCCGTGCCGCACTTACCGCCATTCAGTCCTTCGGAAGACCGCGTGAAATAGAGCTATTGGTATTGATAGACAGGCGTTTTAGTCGACATTTACCCATTCAGCCTGATTATAGAGGAAGACAGGTAGATGCCATCAATGAAGAAAAGGTAAAAGTTCACTGGAAAGAAAACGAAGGCGAAGATGCAGTATATCTGGTAAAAACCTGAAGCGTATTAATGAACATTGAAAACCATAATTGAAGATGAGCGAATTGAGTGTCAACCATTTATTGGGCATCAAATATCTTAAGCCACAAGATATACAGCTTATTTTTGAAACCGCCGACCACTTTAAAGAAGTCATCAACCGACCCATCAAAAAAGTGCCGTCGTTGCGCGATATCACCATTGCAAATCTTTTTTTTGAAAACTCCACCCGAACCAAACTTTCCTTTGAGCTTGCAGAAAAAAGACTTTCGGCAGATGTTATCAATTTTTCGGCATCACAGTCTTCTGTAAAAAAGGGAGAGACCCTCATAGACACGGTAAACAATATCCTTTCGATGAAAGTCGATATGGTAGTGATGCGGCATCCCAACCCCGGTGCATCGGTGTTCTTGTCGCAACACGTTGAGGCAAGTATCATCAATGCCGGCGATGGTGCACACGAACACCCTACCCAAGCACTTTTGGACAGCTATTCCATTAGGGAAAAACTCGGAAAAGTAAAAGGTAAAAAGGTGGTCATTGTTGGCGATATATTACACAGCAGGGTAGCACTATCAAATATTTTTGCTCTACAGATGCAAGGTGCGGATGTCATGGTATGCGGTCCTAAAACATTGATGCCAAGGTATATCGATAAACTTGGCGTAATGGTTGAGACAGATTTAAAGAAAGCTTTGGCATGGTGCGATGTGGCCAATATGCTCCGGGTTCAAAACGAACGCATGGACATTAGCTATTTTCCATCTACGCGCGAGTACGTCCAACAATACGGAGTTAACAAAGCCATTTTGGATGGTATGGACAAGCAGGTAACCATCATGCACCCAGGGCCTATAAACCGTGGCGTAGAGATTACAAGTGATGTGGCAGATTCCAAGCAATCCATTATTTTGGATCAAGTACAGAACGGTGTAGCCATCAGAATGGCGGTAATTTATTTATTGGCTTCTAAAATTAAACACTAAAATCATGATTTTTGACAAAAACGATAACACGACAATAATCTCGCAAGAGAAAAGTACCATTGTTGAACTTGTAAGAAAGCTCTATGCAACCTACCCAAAATTCCAAAACGATAACGTCATCGTTGTTTTGGCCGTATTAAAGGAAGTTAAGCTTCAGGACATGCTCGAGTTTTTGGATATTTCCAATCGGCATAGAAAGACAAATCATTCGTTTGTGGTCGTCACGGACCAGATTGGAACAGACGAAGTTCCAGACGAGCTCGTGGTAGTGCCTACTTTGCAGGAAGCCTATGACATCATTGAAATGGAAGAAATGGAACGCGATCTTGGTATCTGATAATAGTACGAAAAAATGAAATTGACCATACTGGGATGTTACAGTGCCACGCCAAAGGTCGATACCAACCCAACTTCCCAAGTTCTGGAGATTGGCGGTAGTATGTTTTTAGTGGATTGCGGCGAAGGAACGCAGGTGGAGCTAAGGCGCAATAAGGTCAAATTTTCCAGTATAAAACATATTTTCATATCACATCTGCACGGTGACCACGTTTTTGGGCTTCCCGGATTGATTTCTACCTTCAGGCTGATGGGCAGGGAAACAGATCTCCATATTTATGCCCCAAAAGGACTTAAGGAAATTATAACCATGCAGATGAAACTTGCCGATTCATGGACCAATTACAAATTGGTTTTTCATGAACTTACCTCAAAGATTTCCGAACTTGTTTATGAAAACGACAAGGTAGAGGTCCACACAATCCCATTGGACCATCGTGTCTATACCAATGGTTTTTTGTTTAAAGAAAAGCCTGGCGAACGTCTTTTGGACATGCAACTTGTTCAAAAAGCAGATATAGATGTGGCTTATTTCAAAAAGCTTAAACAAGGATTCGATGTCATGAACAACAATGGGGCGACCATTGAAAACAAAACCGTGACAAAACCTCCGAAGCCAACCATAAGCTATGCTTTTTGCAGTGATACTGCCTATTCAGAAAAAATCATCCCTTTGCTGCAAGATGTGGACGTCCTGTACCACGAATCCACATTTTTGGATAAACATATCGATCTTGCTGTAAAGACCAGGCATGCTACGGCAACACAGGCTGCAATGATTGCAAAACAGGCAAATGTCAAGACCCTTGTGTTAGGGCATTTTTCTACGCGCTATGATAATTTATTAGACTTTAAGCTAGAAGCTGAAGCTGTTTTTTCGCCTGTAGAATTAGCTGCCGATGGAAAAATTTTTCACTTTGTGAAGTAGCTTTTTGCAAAAAATAATTGGTAGTTAGATCTCGGGTAAAATCATGAACAGACAAAACAATGTATATAAATATAAGATATTAAGTGCATAAACTTAAAATCAATTTCATAAATTTATGGTCGGCCAAAACCCACTGTTCAATACCTGTAAAACCGATAAGTGGGCATGTCCGTTTTTCTGAAAATAATTATTAAAAACTAAACGCTCCTGGTATGCAAAGAGATTTGAGCAATTACAGAAGATCCTATGAGAAAAAGGAACTTTTGGAATCAAATGTGGCCGCTGACCCGATAGACCAGTTTGAAGAATGGTTCCGGGAAGTTGCATTGAATTACCCCGATATTGAGGCCAACGCACTAACACTCTCAACTATTGGAACTGACGGCTACCCAAAGGGTAGGGTGGTGTTGCTTAAAATGTTTAGCAACGAAGGTTTCGTTTTTTATACCAACTATGATAGTGAAAAAGGGTTGGCAATAGCCGAAAACCCGAACGTTTGCTTGTCTTTTTTTTGGCATGAGGCAGAACGGCAGGTCATCATCAAAGGTAAAGCCGCCAAGGTTGATATTGCAGAGAGCGATGCTTATTTTACTTCTAGACCAAAAGGGAGCCAGTTGGGAGCATTGGTGTCTCCACAGAGCCAGGTTATTCCCGGTAGGGAGTTTTTGGAGGCGAAGCTTGGCGAACTCGAAAAACGCTATGAAGCTGTCAGTGAAGTGCCAAGGCCCGAGAATTGGGGCGGTTATTTGGTCGTTCCTGTTGAAATTGAGTTTTGGCAGGGTAGAGCCAATAGGTTGCACGACCGAATACGTTTTAAGCGTGACGGATCTGACAAATGGAAAATGGAGCGACTGGCGCCGTAATACTGTTATTTTCGACAAAATACCATTTACATCGATGTAATATGAAAAATGTTGTATTGTAAATGCATTTCATCGATGATTTGCAGTTATTTTCGATAAAATACATGCATTTTATCGATTTTAACTTTTCTTTAACATAATATCATTCTCTATGAGGCTATTTTGGACTTACCAAATCTAAAATAACCTCTTATGAAAACGATCAAGCTCATGCCTTTGATGGCTTTGATGGCATTGTTGTCTTTCTCTTGTTCTACAGAAGAGATGCCTGACGAATCGATTGCCAATGTAAATCTCACCAACATTCCTGCGGCCAAAACCATAGAAATTGAAATCATGGAGTTGATTAACAACCATAGAATCAGCATTGGCAAAAACCCTTTGACCGCTATGGGGATCATAAAATCGGTGGCCTTTACGCATACAGATTACATGGTTGAAATAGATCAGGTAAACCACGATAATTTTTATCAGAGAAAAAACAGCTTGATACAGAATGCAGGAGCACGTACCGTTTCTGAAAATGTGGGTTATGGTTACAGCACCGCTGGAGCTGTGGTCAACGCTTGGCTCAATAGCCCAAGCCATAGGGAAATTTTAGAAGGCAATTTTACCGACTTTGAAATATCTGCCGAACAGAACAGCGAAGGCAGGTGGTATTTTACAAATATTTTCATCAGCAAATAGATATTTGGATTTAGTTTTTAAGATTAGTTAGTTAGCAAAAGACCACGGTGAAAATCGTGGTTTTTTTTGTTACATATCGCTGATTATCCGAATCTTTATTCGTACAATTGCTGTTTTTGTTTAGCTTGCGGTTTGTAGCCTTGAAATGCGTCAATTCTCAAGTAATTGCTTTATAGAGCTATGTACAGAGTGGGCTAGGTCCATCCCATTAAATGGATAATGTTTCATATGTATAGATTTTTGGTTTTTTTTAAATTTCCGGTTTGGTCATTCATTGTATGTTTTCTGTCAGATGGCACTAAATGAGCCTCTGAAACAAACTATGCCTGTGATAAATTGGCTTTTAAGTTGAAAATTGACCCAATTTCGAATTTCAGGGCGTAAATAAGCCTATTTCTTTAACTTAATAAAAAGTTAGTGCATGTGTGGGTTGGTTCAAAAAATAATAAGGCAGGTTGTATTGATATCAACCTGCCTTATTGGCCAAAGGGTAAATTTAAATGGTAATTTAGTCCTTTAATATATAAAAGTAGGAACGTCTGTTCAATTGGTGCTCTTCTTCGGTGCATTTCACGCCGTTGGAGCATTTGTTGAGCAATTGTGTTTCGCCATAACCGATGGCGCTCTGTATCCTATCTTTGGCAATACCTCTGGAGTATAGATAATCTCTTGTGGATTTTGCCCTTCTGTCGGACAGTTTCATGTTGTAGCTGTCACTGCCACGACTGTCTGTATGCGATTCGATCTTGATGATCATATTGGGGTGCTCACGCATGACGTCAACAATGTTTTCTAACTCATACTCGGCATCTGTACGGATGTTCCATTTGTCAAAATCAAAGAATATCGGGTTGATGACAATCTGGTCATTGTCGATCAGAGGATGTAGGTAAAGATCGGCTTCATTCGTTTTGCCGTTGGTTTTGTCAGTGGCAATTTCCACTTTATCATCTTTATAGTCTTCTTTACTTCCGAGAACCGTGTAAGATTTATCGCAATCGGCTTCAAGCGAATAAGAGCCATTGGCGTCAGTAGTAGTTGTTGCCACGATCTTTCCAGCTTTGTTGATGAGTTTTACTTCTACGCCTCCCAAAATTTCGTTGGTTTTCTTATCTCTGGCTATTCCGGTAACGGTTTGCTTACATTTTTGTGCCGTAAAACCATAAATGTCGTCATTACCATGGCCACCGGGTCTGTTAGATGAAAAATAACCGTCTCTTTTGTTCAAATTGCCACTGACAAAGAACGCAAAATCATCATAGCCGCTATTGTAAGGCACTCCCATATTTATGGGTTCAGCCTTGTCATCATTAAGGATGTTGGATTTGTAAATATCCAAAAGACCAAGTCCTAAATAACCGTCAGAAGAAAAGTAGAGTGTACCGTCTTTGCTGATAAAGGGGAACATCTCACGTCCTTCGGTGTTGATGCTCTCTCCTAAATTTTGAGGCTCGCCATAGCTGTTATCCCCAAGTATATCAACATAATATATATCCGTTTGACCGATACCGCCTTCACGATCAGAAACAAAATAGAGTTTTTTGCCGTCTGGGCTCAAAGCAGGATGTCCGGTAGAGAAATCTTCACCGTTAAAGGGGAGCTCTACGATGTTGTCCCATTGGTCGTCAACCAAGGATGCTTTGTACAGCTTCAAGTGGGTGGTGCCTTCTTTGTCATACCCGGTTTTGTTCCTTTTGGTCAAGTTGTCCCTTGTAAAGTAGATGGTGTTTCCATCATTTGTGATGGCCACCGAAGCTTCATGGTAGTCGGTATTGATGCCTTTTGCCTTGATAAAATCAGGAGAACCAAGTTCCCTTTTGCCATCATTGTTGGCAATAGAAACTTGATAGATGTCAAGAAACGGTTCGTCGTTCCAGGCATATTTCTTTTTCACATCGGTATTCCTGCCGGAGGCAAAATAGAGTTCGCCGTTGTGGATGAACGAACCAAAATCGGAAAACTGGCTGTTAATCGGTAGGTTTTCAACCTCGACGATATCATCATTGTCTGCTGATTCGAGTTCACCGAAAATATCGAGGTTGTCCCGATCATAATTTTTTGCCCTGCTGTCGCCACTTTGGATGTTCTTAAACTTTTCGAGCCATATGTTGGCTTCATCAAAATTCCCAAGGCTTCGTTGCGTCTGGATGTACTTGTAAATATGCTCTGGGTTGACATTCTTGTGTTTTTTAAGAGCAGCTTTGTACCACACGGCCGCATCGGCGGTTTTTGAGTTGTTGTAATAACAATCTCCCAGGCGTGTCAATACGTGTTCGCTGCTATCACCTTTTTTTACTGCCTCGCCGTAGAGCTCTGAAGCTTTAATGTACGAGAAGTTTTCAAAGAATTTGTCGGCTAATTTTCTTTGGGCAAAGACGGTAGCCGATGTACCAATCAGAAATATATATAGTAAAAATTTTGTCTTCATAGTCTTTGTTTTTAGAAATACCTTGGCGATTTGATTCGTCTGCTCTTGAAAATCTCGAACATCAAAAGCACTTCATGTGTGCCGTTGGTGTACGGTCTTAAGTCCGATATTGGGTAAGCATAAGAATACCCGATACGCAACTGTTTTGATACCTGAAAATCAGCAATCCCGGCAAATTCTCCAGCACGTTCGTCAAATCGGTAACCGCCACCAAGCCAGAATTTTTCGTAGAACAGAAAATTGGCAGTTAAGTCAAAAGACAAAGGTGCTCCGTTTGTTGCTTTTAACAAAAGTGCAGGTTTGAACTTTGTGTTCTCGCTCAAGTCAAACACATATCCACCGGTAAAGTAGTAACTTACTCTTTCCAGGGCCTCAAAACCGTCTGATCTGTTATTGTCTGTTTTGAGAATCCTGGGCGCAGAAAGTCCCAGATACCATTTTTCCGAAGTCCAATAAATACCGGCACCTACATTTGGACTCCAACGATCCTCTATTCCGTATATAGTCGGGTCATGGGCTTGGCTTGACCTGTATTCAGGGTCTAAACTGTAGCTCGTAAACCCGCCCTTGATACCAAAATAGAGCTTGGTTTTTTCACCGGTATTGATGTTGTATGAAAAATCTCCATAAAGATAAGAGAAGTTCTCATAGCCAAGTTCATCATTGATAAATGAAAGTCCTAATCCGACTTTTTCGTTCCTCAATGGTGAGTGAATTGACAGGGTCTGTGTTGTGGGCGCACCCTCAAGGCCTACCCATTGACTTCTGTGCAATCCAACAATACTCAATGTTTCCCTGCTACCAGCGTAAGCAGGGTTTATGGATATCGTATTGTACATATACTGTGTGAACTGGGGCAGTTGCTGAGCAAATGCACCCCAGCTGCAAAACAGCATAAAAGCGATTATGTTAAACTTGGTGATTTTCATAGGTTAAAATTTATTTGGTTGCAACGTAGATTGGGCCTGCAAAAGGTTTTAATCCACTATTTTTTAGGTTTATGATATAGTAATAGGTGCCTGTCGGAACTTTATCAGAGCTGCCAATGGATGCTTTGGATGAGTAACCATTCCAGTCGTTCTGGTAGTTGTTGTTCTCATAGATCTTTGCTCCCCATCTGTTGAAGATTTGTAGTTCTATAGTAAATCCACACTCTTCAACGCCGGTTATGGTAAAGAATTCATTGATTGAGTCACCGTTGGGGGTAACGGTTGTAGAAATCACAACATCATCTTCGCCACATGGCAATACAACGCAATCGTCATTGACCATCACTGTTACTTCATATTCCATTGGACACTCGCCTTCTGGAGCTACAGTGTAAGTAAACACATATTCACCCATCTCACTAACAGTGGCAGGATTAAAAATACTGTCGTCCAATGTAGCATTACCGGAGGTAACCACCCATGTTCCTGATGCGTCAACATTGCTTCCTATAACATCAAACAAATCAATTGGGGCATCTTCGATACACAAAGTATCGGCGGTAAATGTAAGAGTTGCACTTTGTACCGTGACATTGATGGTCTGGGTGTAGGTGGTTTCGTTGCCACAGTCATCAGATACTATCCATGTTCTAATGATCTGATAATTTGAGTTAATGTCTCCTACAATGGTTTCTTCAGGGCCGCTGACTGACATATTTTCTGAACATGCGTCTTGGAAAACCAAATCAGGCGTGTTAGGAATATTGTTACAATTTACATTGATGATTTCATCAAACTCTCCAACAATGACTGGTGCAACCGTATCTTGGACGGTTATGATTTGTATATGCTGTGTAGAATTTCCACATTCGTCAGAAGCCGTCCATTCTCTGGTGATGATATAATCTCCGGAACACGCTCCAGGTGTTATAACTTCGTTGAATGTAACATTGGCGTTTCCACAACTATCTTGTGCAGTCAATTCGGAAGCCAATGGAACATTGTCGCACTCCACTGTCAGGTCTTGAGGCAGTTCGTTGCCATCAAATGTTGGAGGCGTTGTGTCCTGGACGGATATTGTCTGCACGTGCTGTGCGGAGTTTCCGCAGGCATCGGTGGCCGTCCATGTCCTGGTTACCGTATAAGAAGAAGGGCAAGAGCCGTCGGTTGTTGTTTCTTCAAAGCTCACGTTTGCCTGGCCACAGCTGTCCGTAGCGGTAAGCTCAGCGGCAGCAGGTATTGCCCCGCATTCCACTGTCAGGTCTTGGGGCAGTTCGTTGCCGTCAAATGTTGGAGCGGTGGTGTCCAGTACCGTAAAAGTGGCCGTTACGGTTGCGGAGTTTCCGCAGGCATCTGTAGCGGTGAAAGTCACGGTAGCGGAACCGGTATTGGCGCTGCATCCCTGTGAGAGAGCTTCAAAATCGTTTGACCAAGTCACCGAAGAGCAGTCGTCTGTAGCCGTCGCCCCTGCGTTGGAGGCTAGCCATTGAGAGATCGCCTGGTCGATGTCCTGTCCGTCACATTCCAGTGCCATGTCGCTTCCTCCGGCAATGACCGGGGGCACTGAATCCTGGATTGAATAAGTTGCGGTCGTGGAGACGGAGTTTCCGCACTCATCGGTAGCTGTAAAGGTAACCTCTACCGGTTCGGCGCAGTTTGCAGCCGCACCGTTGTAGTTGTTGGACCAGGTAACGGTACCGCAACTGTCGGAAGCGGAAGCGTTCCCGTTGTTTTGCAGCCACTGATCAATGGAGTTTCCGGCGTCGCCGCAGGCCACTGTAATATCAGAGGCAGGGGTTTCCAGTACGGGAGGCGTTGTGTCCTGGACGGTTAGGGTTTGTTCATGGATTACAAAGTTGCCACATTCGTCTGTAGCGGCCCAGCTTCTTATGATTGTGTAAGTAGATGCGCAGCTTCCTTCGTAAACCACATCTTTGTATTCCATGTATATCGATCCGCAGTTGTCTGTGGCTGTAAGTATTGCAGGATCAGGGATATTGTCACATTCAACAGTGATGTTTTGTGGCAATTCGCCATCAAATGTTGGTGCAGTAGTATCTTGGACGTTTATGGTCTGTATGTGCTCAATGGTATTTCCGCAGCCATCAGAAGCTGTCCAAGTTCTTGTCAAAGTATATGTTGCACTACAAGCACCATCGGTTCTGGTTTCATCATAAGTTACTTCAGCAGTTCCACAAGCGTTTGTTGCGGTCAAGGTTGGAGCAGTAGGAACTTGATCGCATTCAACTGTTTCGTCTTGAGGAAGTTGACCAACAAAAGCCAAGCCTCCGGATGAAGTTACAGTTATTACCTGCACAAATTCAGAGATAGTTCTTCCGCAAGCATCTGTAAAAGCCCAAGTGTTTGTGTAAGTACCTGTATTTCCACATTCTCCATCGGCTACAAAGTTTCCAGAGGTTTTGACAAGGTTAAATTCACATTTATCAGTAACCGGGAACAAGCTTTGTGCTTCGGCCAATGCGTCTGTATCATTACACTCAACGGTTCTATCAAGTCCGTTTGGAGCGGTTGCCCAAATGGCAGCGTCGGGTTGGTTGATGTTGATAGTCATTGGGAGTTGGTCGCCCATATTGCATTCCAGAAGGTCAGATGAACTCAAAGTGCTTAATGAAGAAGGATTTTGAACTCCATTATATGAAGCTACAAATTGCAAATCGAAAGATAAATTGCAATTTTCTTCTAAAAAGTAGCATTCATCTTTAATTGCCAGTTGGAAGTTGATATTCAGAGTTGGGTCACCAATATCTGTTATGCCATTGACAAAATTGAAGGTAAGGTTGCCTGTGGCAGGGTTGTATGTATGTGTTACCCCAGCAGGAAGGCCAGTTGCCGATACGAATTCGACCTGTGGTGGCAATGTTGTAGATACCGATACATTAGCTGCATTGTCGTTGCCATTGTTTTGGATATTGAAACTGAATCCCATGGTATCGCCAGGGTTTGCGGGGTTGCTACCGGAAGTTGCCTGCAATAAAATGGGGTCAAAATTGGGGGCATAGACATCGATGGCCAATCCCAGAAGGAACAAACCATAGGTTTCTTGGTTTGATGTCATCCTTATTGTTGCCGAAGATTGGTTGTTGCCAATGATTGAATTGCCAGGGTTGTTCAAGTTGAACACAGCTGCATCAAAACCCAGGGTGTTTGTACTTGCTGGGGCTCTATTTATAAAATCGGAATTGCCTACAGTGATACGACTGTTAAAAAAGTTGTTGGCAAGCCTCAATGGTGTTGAGATGTTCACAAAATTTCCAGAGGTGTTCCTGATCTGCAATTGGTCCCCGCTCAAGCTTCTGTCGCCTTCCAGTGCACCAATAACGATGTCTGCGTTGACATTTCCTGTTGAAATGGTCTGGAATCCATTGAAATCCACGTTAAAATTGTTGCTAACCCGGTTTACGTGCGCATATCCATCAAAAAGTGTTACGTTCTTCTGTGGTAGGTTGGGGCTTTCGTATACAAATACGATTTGCCATCCCCCTGCAGTTCCTGTGTTTCCATTTGTGTGTGAAGTAAGGCTACCTTCCTTGGCTTCAACATTAGCCACTTGGTATTTGCCAAAAGGATTGGAAAGGCCTGAAACTAATGTTGTTATGTCCTTGACACACACATAAGGGTCGTTATCAAAATGTGCCACTTCATCCCTGCCTCTATAAATGACTTCGCCGTCAGCATAGTTTGCTGTAAGCGTAATGTATGAGCTTTGGCCGGGCAGCATGAGTTTTACATCATTAAAATTCCAATCGGGTTGGTTGTCTTCTCCGGAATTTAGTTCTTTATCGGAGGCGGCCCAATACAGGTATGCCTTCCTTATGGACAAACATTCCAAAGATGGCTCTGGGTTTATAAAGTCAGCGCTGCTGGAATTGAATGTCGTATCGTCATTGTCGATATCAACATATACGTTGTTAGTGAAGTCATGGTTATCGGCGGTACCGTTATAGTTGTCGGTGGCCGTTCTGGACAACATATTGTTAGCAATGATACTCACGTTTCCTTTTACTGTCTGGTTGAACCGCGCAGAAAATGGTTGCTTTATTTGTGCACCGGACAGTGTACAAAACAGCAAAGTGAATATTACAAACGCATTGTTGATTTGGGTGAGTTTAGTAAGTTTTTTCATACGCCCTAAAATTTGTGTTAATTGGGTAAATAACAAAAGTGTTAATTATTGTTTCTTGGGTCTGGGATCAATGTTTCTATCGTGACCGAGTTGCTTATGGGTTTTTCGTTTTGGTCAATAGCATAGATTTCGGTACAGTTCCATGTATTGAGCCTGGTGTTGAATGGCCTTGTAAGTTTTATATAAAACACTACCGATTCGCCGGGGGTAACCGAAATGTGATCAATAGGGTTTTTATTGACATCCAACAGTTGGTTTTTCAAAATGGATTGTTGCGTTGTTTCGATATACTCACATTCCTTATTTACCATTGCAACGTTGAAGTCTGACGTACTCCTGCCAAGGTTTTTGATTTCCATCAGATGTAGATGCTCACTTACACTGTTTATAGCATCACTTGCTTTTTTTATGGAAAGTTCAAGCTGGGTTTGCCCATGGACAAACAGGGATGCAAAGCATAAGAACAGAAATGTTGTGATTGTTTTCATATTATATAAAGGTTAAAAACTATTTTTCGCAAAGCGAGTTTAAAATTTATCACTTGGCCGCTCTCATTATTGTGAGCGGTGTGTGGTCTGTTAATAACATAAATACTGTACGGTAATGAAACCTTTGTACTTTTAGAGGGAAGAACTTTGACAACCGAAGTTGCAAAAATGGATTGATTAACATAATTTTGATTTGTAACCCATGCTTCATTAAATTCACATGACAAATCAACTCAATACTATTTTGATGAACAAAAATAAATGTTAAAGCGACGAAAATAATCGTTAAAACGGAATTATGCAACACTTTATCGAATTATTTTGCATTTAATCGAAAAAAAATGAAAAAAATTCTTTTTATCAGGCATGCAAAATCGGCTGAAATGCCTGGATTTACTGATGGTTTGAGACCATTGACCCCTCAAGGTGAAAAAGATGCGAATTTACTTTCAAAAAATTTTTTAATTCATGATTTTTCGCCCCAAGCTGTCTTTTCGAGTAACGCAAAAAGGGCTTTGGACACCTGTAAAATTTTTATGGAGAACCTTGGATGGCCTCAAGACTTGCTAACAGTGACCGAAACTTTGTACGATTTTTATGGTGATGAGCTGTCTGGTTTTATATATGGATTGGATGACGAACTTGATCATATAGTTCTTTTTGGCCATAATTATGCCTTTACGGCAATGGTGAATAAATTAGGCGACAAATACATTGACAATGTTCCGACCTGTGGCTTGGTCATGATACGGTTTGACCAATGCCACTGGAATCACATCGGTAACGGCCATACGGAATTGACATTATTCCCAAAGCAATTGAGATAATGTAATAATAACATTGGTACGACGTTTTCTCCGGAGTTTATTTATAAAAAAACCTCAATCTTTTTGATTTCGGTTGATCCAAATCTTCAATAAAAGATATATTTGCATCTTAAAGCAAGCTTTGATGTTAAAAGACCGGAACAATTATATCAATAGGGATTTGAGTTGGTTGCAATTTAATGCAAGGGTTCTTCAAGAAGCTGAAGATACCGATGTGCCATTGATTGAAAGGCTCCGTTTTTTGGGGATTTTTTCCAATAACCTTGATGAGTTCTTTAAAGTACGTTACGCCACTATAAAGCGTATCGATGATGCCGGAAAAACGGGCAGGAGCGAACTTGGTGGTTTTGCGGCCAGTGAACTCCTTGAAGCCATAACGCAGATTGTCATCAAGCAGCAAAGCGAAAGCCTCATCATATTGGGGAAGATTCTCGGGGAACTTTGCGAAGAAAACATTTTTACCATAACTGAAGACGAGATTGACCAAGCCCATCATTCGTTTATAAAAAACTACTTCATTCAGCAGGTAAGTCCTGCTTTGGTTACCATCATTCTCAACGATCAGGTTGAACTTCCAACACTCAAGGACAGTGCTGCTTATTTGGCAGTAAGGATGAAGTTGCGTAACGGCAAGGGCCAATATGCGCTTGTTGAGATTTCAAAGAATATGGACCGTTTTGTGGTTCTTCCAAAGAAAGACGGCAAAAACTACATCATCATGCTCGATGATTTGCTTAGATACTGCCTGAACGATATTTTCAGCATTTTCGAATATGAGAGTATCAGTGCCCACATGATAAAGATTACAAGGGATGCTGAGCTCGATTTTGACAGCGATTTGAGCAAAAGCTTTATAGAAAAAATTTCTGATAGCGTTAAGCACCGCCAGGTAAGTGACCCGATACGGTTTGTGTATGACAAGACCATAGACGGAGAAACACTCAATTATTTCATGACCAAGATGGGTATTGAGCACAATGACAGTGTTATCCCCGGTGGACGTTATCACAACCGCAGGGATTATATGGATTTTCCCAGTCTGGGCAGGACCGATCTATTGTACGAAAAAATCAGCCCATTACCGGTCAAAGGTCTGGGCTTGGAAAAAAGTATCTTTTCTACCATCGCACAAAAGGACTATCTGGTTTATACACCTTACCATACGTTTTCATATATCGTAAAGTTCTTGCGAGAGGCAGCGTTGGACCCACAGGTACGTACCATCAAGATTACCATATATCGTTTGGCCCAGATTTCACACGTAGCAAGCTCGCTGATAAACGCTGCCAAGAATGGCAAAAAAGTGACCGTGTCCATAGAGCTTCAGGCAAGGTTTGACGAACAGGCCAATATCGACTATGCCGAGCAAATGGTGGCCGATGGCATCAACCTGCTTTTTGGTGTTAGAGGTTTAAAAGTGCACGGAAAGATGTGCATCATAGAGCGTGAAGAAGCCACAGGATTGGTAAGGTACGGGTTTATCAGTACAGGCAATTTTAACGAATCTACGGCAAAGCTATATACAGATTTTACACTTTTCACTGCGGATCAGCGCATTTTGAAAGACATCAATAAAGTGTTCAGTTTTTTTGAAGCCAATTATAAGATATTCAGATACAAACACATCATTACCTCGCCGCATTACACAAAATCGAGGATTTTTAAATTGATTGATAACGAAATAGATAATGTACGTCAAGGAAAACCCGCTTTTATCAAAATAAAGCTCAACAGCCTGTCGAGTTATATGATGATAGACAAACTCTACGAGGCGAGCCGGGCAGGTGTCAAGGTACAAATGATCATAAGGGGCATTTGCTGTCTGGTTCCGGGTATACCTGGATTGAGCGATAACATTGAAGTCATCAGTATCATCGACAAATTTTTAGAACACACCCGATTGCTGATGTTTTGTAATAACGACAGTCCCAAAGTGTATATTTCATCGGCCGACTGGATGACCCGCAATATTGAAAATAGGGTAGAAGTAACGTGTCCGATTTACGATGAAGATATCAAACAGGAGCTGATGGAAGTTTTTGATATCTGTTGGAACGACAATGTGAAAGCACGTAGGCTCGATAAATTGCAGACCAATGACTACCGTCGCAATGACAAACCAAAGATCCGGTCGCAGTTTGCCACTTACGATTATTATTTAAACAAATTAAAAGAATGAACATGTTGGTAATCAAAAAATATGCGGCTATCGACATAGGTTCCAATGCGGTTCGTTTGCTCATATCAAACATCATTGAGCAAGACGGAAAGCCGGCATTGTTCAAAAAAAGCTCATTGGTGCGGGTTCCCATCAGGCTGGGTGCCGATGTGTTTCTCAACCATCGGATTTCTAAAGAAAACCAAACGAGGCTTATCGATACCATGAATGCCTTTCGTTTGTTGATGCAGTCCCATAAAGTAACTGTGTATAAGGCCTGTGCCACTTCGGCAATGCGCGAGGCCAATAATGGCTTTGAGGTTGTTGAGCAGATTTTGGAGCAGAGCAAGATCAAGATTGATGTCATCGATGGCGAAGAAGAAGCAGCCATCATAGCCGCTACGGATCTTAACCAATATATTGACGAAAGCAAAACTTATCTTTATGTTGACGTGGGCGGTGGCAGTACGGAATTTTCGGTCATCCACCAAGGGAAAACCGTGGCTTCGAGGTCGTTTAAAATAGGTACTGTCAGGTTGTTGAACGATATTGTACAAAAAGAGGCTTGGTATGACCTTGAGCAGTGGATCAAGGCCAACACCAAGGAGTATGACAAGATAGACCTAATTGGTTCGGGTGGCAACATCAACAAAATTTTCAAGATTTCGGGCAAGCCTATCGGCAAGCCGTTGACCTATTTTTACCTGACATCCTTTTACCAAATGCTTCAATCCTACTCATATGAAGAGCGGATTACCGTTTTGGATTTGAACCAAGACCGTGCCGATGTGATCATACCGGCAACACGCATTTATTTGTCTGCTATGAAATGGAGCGGGGCAAGAGATATATACGTACCGAAAATCGGGTTGTCTGACGGTATTATCAAAAGCATTTATTTCCAAACCGTTTCGAGCCAAATAATGTCATAAATTGGTATTTTGTCTTGTTTTTCTTGTTTCATAACTAATATTTAGCAACAATTATTATTTTTGAATATATATTCACGGTCTCAAATCAAAAATTTATGAAAACATTTTTTACTTTATTATTGTTTGTGGGCATGGCCACAGTGTCCTATTCTCAAAGTACCTTGTACGGTGTTCGCGCAGGTCTGAACGTTTCCAATTTAGATTTTGAACCCGATCCTGATTTCAGAAATATGCACCGTAATGGTTTTTTCTTTGGTGGCTTTGCAGATTTTGGAATTTCCAATTCGCTCTCTGCACTGGTTGAACTGCAATATTCTGCCGAAGGCGCCAAAGCAGATGACATAAAGGCAGATTATATCCAGATGCCAATTATGTTCCGTTATACCATCGGTGATACTTTTACCATTGGTGCCGGACCTATGGCCAGTTTGAAAACATGGAAGAACAAAGATGCCTTTTCAACATTTGCTTTTTCTGCAGTTGGAGGCGTTGAGTACATGATTACCGACGAATTGTTTATAGACGCTCGTTTTTCTTACGGGATAACCAATATTTTGGATGAAGACATTAATGGTCTTGAAGCCAAAAACAATAATATACAGATAGGTGTCGGGATAAAACTTTAATCCAAACATGCCGTGTAAAAATCAAGGCTTCGATCCAAAAGGTCGAAGCTTTTTTTATTTAGACTATCCATGAATGGTTTCTTTTTTGCCTAAATCTTTCATTATCTGAGCTTCGTAATCGAGTAATTGCTGCCATTTTTTATCCACTTCGGTCCTGTTGCCGTATTGTCTTGCAAATCCCAAAAACATGGTATAGTGGTTGGCTTCACTGACCATCAATTTTCTGTAAAACTCGGCAAGCTCTTTGTCTTTGAGTTCTTCTGACAGCAATCGGAAACGCTCGCAGCTTCGGGCCTCGATGAGTGCAGCGTACAGGAGCCGGTGCACCAATTGAGAGGTACGGCTGCCACCTTTTGGGAAAAATGTGGTCAATTGTACTACATAGTCGTCCTTTCTGTCGCGGCCGAGTGTCCAACCTCTTTCAAGAATTTTATCATGTACCATTTTAAAATGGCTTATTTCTTCTTTGACCAAAGCAATCATTTCTTGAACGAGTTCGGTGTATTCCGGGAAGCCGACAATCAATGAAATAGCCGTACTTGCTGCTTTTTGTTCGCAGAAGGCATGGTCGGTCAAAATATCTTCGATATTTTTTTCTACAATGTTTACCCATCTTGGGTCGGTGGGAAGTTTGAGTCCGAGCATGGTCAAATGGTTTGTTCGATGAGGTAGGTGTGGTAATTGCCTTGGGTATCTATGGTCATCCTGTATAGTTTATAAGAATTGGCATTTGGATCTATGAACGAAATGTCCAGGTTAAGATGTGATTTTGACGAAAGTTCTTGGTTTACCCAAACGTGCTGTAACGTGGCATTGTCCCAAAAGGCGTCGTTTTCATGGTTTTTGAAATGGGTAGCGGAAATATGCGTAACCAAAATGTCTTTTTTGTTGGTTGAAACAGATACTTCGGATTCAAAAACACGGTGGAAGGCCAGTTCTTTTTCGGTTGAACGTATCGTGACGGTTGCCAATGGATGCGAAAAGTTTTTGATATGCACCTTGAACGTGCCCGAAACAATAGAATCTGTGATGACTTCAGAATATTCCTTCGGAAATAACGTAATCTTCTGTTGTGCCGAATGGTTTTGATTGAATTTTTCGATAGATTCCCTTAAGGACACGCTTTTGCTCTTTCGCCCTTCACATGAGGCGCAAACAATAGCAAGGAACAGTAGTAGTATCAGTGAGTGTTTCATCATTAAAGGTCCAATCCAAAGGTTTTTTTCAGTAATTCGATATTGGGGTTTTTTTCTTTCAGCTTTTGGTATTTTTCCATAGGTGTATATGCGTACTTCTTTTCAATTGACTCATTGACAGAGATGTCCAATGATAAGTCGTAATTTTTTAAGGTTTTCCGTAAGTATTCCATGAGTGGAAATTGTGCGCGTTCGAGTTCCAGTTTAAGGGTCTCGTTTGGAAATTCCAATTGGATACTGGTGTCGTTGAGTTTTGGTGTTTGCATTCCAAGGATCGACACCATGATACGTTCACCTTTTTCGTCCAAAGATTTAATGTAATCGCTCCAAGCTTGTTCCAATGCTTCTTGGCTTACGGGTTCTTTGGGAAGGTCATTGGGGTCAATGATCACTTCCATCTGTTTGATTTGGTGTTCTTTTTTGGCCTGTACACTTTTTAGCGAAAGCCCTGAAGTGGGTTTGGAATTAACCTTTAAATTGATGATATGTATGGATTCTGGTGCTTTGGCGATATGGGTGCTGGGGGTTGAAGTGTGCTTCTCTACAGCTTCTGTCACTGTGGGTTTCGTTGGCGTTTCTTCTTTTTTTGGAACGTTCACGACAATGGGCTTGATCCCTTTGCCCTTAAAATAGGATGCAGGGATTATGTAATGCCTGCTATTTTTTTTTTCTCCATCAAAGGTGATAGAGGCAAGTTGCATGAGCGTCAGTTCTACGAGAAGGCGTTGGTTTTTACTGTTTTTGTATTTGAGGTCGCAATCGTTGGCAATCTCGATGGCTTTCAGCAGAAAATCATTGCCCGTCTTCCTGGCTTGCTCTATGTATTTGACTTTGGTTTCGTCGCCGACTTCGAGCAAATCTACTGTTTTCTCGTTTTTGCAAACCATCAAGTCCCTGAAATGTGATGCCAGCCCGGCGATATAATGTTGGCCGTCAAATCCTTTGGATAGTGTCTCGTTGAACTGCACCAAGAGTTCGGGAATTTTATTCTCTAAAATCAGATCGGTGCTTGTAAAAAAGGTTTCATAATCCAGTACGTTAAGGTTTTCGGTCACTGCTTGACGGGTCAGGTTCTTACCGGAAAAGCTCACAACCCTATCAAAGATAGAAAGGGCATCACGCATGGCGCCATCGGCCTTTTGGGCTATTATATGCAGGGCATCATCTTCGGCATTGACGCCTTGCTCTTGGGCTATAAACTTTAAGTATTCCTTTGCGTCTTTTACCGATATTCTTTTGAAATCAAATATTTGGCATCGCGATAGAATCGTTGGGATAATTTTGTGCTTTTCAGTGGTGGCCAAAATAAAAATACAATGTTTTGGCGGTTCTTCAAGGGTTTTCAAGAAGGCATTGAATGCGGCTTGCGATAGCATGTGTACTTCGTCGATGATATAGACTTTGTACTTTCCGATCTGTGGTGGAATGCGAACTTGGTCGGTCAAGTTGCGGATATCATCCACAGAATTGTTGGATGCGGCATCCAGTTCAAAAATGTTGAAGGCAAAATCTTCATCATCTTTTTGGGAGCCATCACTGTTTATCATTTTGGCAAGAATGCGCGCACAGGTGGTTTTGCCTACACCACGAGGTCCTGTAAAAAGCAATGCTTGTGCCAGGTGGTTATTTTCAATGGCATTGAGCAGCGTGTTTGTAATAACCTGCTGGCCCACAACATCCTTAAAGGTCTGGGGTCTGTACTTACGTGCCGATACTACAAAATGCTCCATGAAAAAGGGAAAGTCACAAAGTTAAAAATTCAGTTTGAAATTTGGAATTGCGACGGTTTAATTTAGTATTAGTTATTAACAATTTTGACTAATTTTGCACCAAGCAAATCGTCTTATCGCTGTCCCGTTATTGCGGGAGGGAGGAAAGTCCGAACACCGTAGTGCAGCATAATGGTTAATGGCCATCGGCCGTGAGGTCAGGACAAGTGCAACAGAAAGGATGTACAGGTAAGGCTGTAGTGAAATCAGGTAAACTCTATGCGGTGCAATGCCATGTAAACCAGCGTTTGAGGGCGGCACGTCCGATTGTTGGAGGGTAGGCAGCTAAAGTGCGCCGGTAACGGTGCATTCAGATAAATGATAAGACTTTCACATTGTGTGAATTGACAGAATTCGGCTTATAGATTTGCTTGAACAAACAGGCTCCTTGATTTTTCGGGGAGCTTTGTTTTTTAGGCATCTTCTTCAGAAACGATCTCAAAAAAACTGAACACATTGCCACCATAGTTTTTTGAATAACTGTAATTTTCAAGCGATGACAAATCGGTCAGTTTGGAGTGTTCGACAATCAATACGCCTTGGTCTTCCAACAATCCATTTTGAAAGACTAGTTTGGGAATTTTTGCAAATTGCTCGTCCGTAAATGCATAAGGTGGATCGGCAAATATGACCGTCGCACGCAAGTTTGTTGTTTCCAAAAACTTGAAAACGTCACTTTTTATGGTTTGAATGGGCATTTTGAAGGTTTCGGCCGTTTGGTTGATGAACTTTACACAGCTAAAATCTTCGTCCACGGCTACGATGCGCTGTGAGCCGCGCGAGGCAAATTCGTAGCTGATACTCCCGGTGCCCGAAAACAAATCGAGTACTGAAATCTCATCAAAATAATAGGTATTGTTGAGGATGTTGAAAAGAGCTTCTTTGGCCATATCTGTGGTTGGCCTTACTGGGAGCTTCTTGGGCGGGTTGATGCGCCGCCCTTTATATGTTCCTGAAATGATGCGCATCAAAAACTGTTGAGAATGATGTAGCTCTGGTGTGCTTGCACCGGTTTTGCGCTGTCAGAAAATCCAAACGTATATGTTGGTTCGTGAAGCTCTACAAAGCGGACATAGGTATAGATCATTTCAAAAAGTGCAGCATCTTTTGTAATTTGACCAGTAAGTTTGAGCTTGACAGATTCGGGACTCAAACGCAATTGTTCCAGGGCAAACATTAAATAATATAGCACATCTTCGTTGGTGAAATACTCAAAGCTGTTACAGAGCAGGAGTTGCCGTTCTTTTACGGCAATCAGTTCAAAATAATTTGGTTTGAGGTTGACAAAAACTGTCGCCCCATCGTCAATAGCTTCTTTGCGAAGCACGGTATCAATCAATATCGTGGCTGCATGTTTGTACTCAAAAGCGCCATAGGTGTCAAAAATAAAATTGCTGATGTTCATGTAGGGCACATAAACGTTGACACTCTCGTTAGCGGCAATTTCGTCATAAGAAATAAAATCTGACGCCAAAATTTTCGAATTGAATTTTAGGTAATTGGCCATTTGCTCTTCATCAAAATAAGCCTTTGGCACCAATGCCGAAAGTTCATTTTGGTAAATGACCGTTACTAAAGCAAAGCTTTGTGAAAGTTCGGGATAAGACGAAATGGTTTTTTTTAGGCTTTCGAGCAGTTCAATGGGATTGCGTTTTTTTTCAAAAGCCTGATATTTGAGCAGTTCAATAGTGTTTGTATCCCTGTTAAGGATACAAAAAGAAAGTCCACTCAAACTGATTTGAATGGACAGGTCTTTTGTTTGGTTTCTGTTCAACCTATTGCTCTTTTGAATAATTTTTTGGCCAGTTGCCATTAGTATTGATTTCTTCCATGGAGCCTACCTTGAGCGTTGGCCCGTTGACACCATCTACGGATACCACTTGTTTTTCCTTCTCGATTAGATTTGCGTCCTGGTCGTTAAGGATGATGGATTTGTCAACACTGGCTTCAAATACCGGGATGTTGTCAAGTAAACCAGCTTTTAACTGGAACTTTGCTCCGGGTTCTCCAACAGGGACGTTCATCATGGTCCTGTAGCGTGTGTCAGCACCAAAAAGCGAATCTTTTACTGAAACGAAGCCCAAAGTGTCGATGACAACGATGTCTTTGGTCATGTCAACCCCAAAACGTTTTGTCATTTCGATATCTTTTATGGTGGAATCCCTGCGCTGTGTGATAGTAAATTTTTCGGTTTCGATAAATTGTACCAATTCATCAAAATTGTCGGTAAATTTCCCTTTTACCTGTTTGTAGGCCAGTTCAGAATCTCTAATATCTTTTAGGTTCTCGATGACCAAGGCATAACGCTTTACTTTGATCTGGTTAAATTGGATTTCATCATAAACGGACATGAATGTAAGGTACCCTAAGGCAAAAATGATGATCCACAACACAATATTGATGGCGAACCTCATGCTTTTGGGAACAAATTTGTCAATTAACCATACAATGCCTATGGTAAGGAGTATTAATGCGACAATAACAGCGATTGTTGATAACATAGTTTGTTGTTTGTTTAAATTTTAGTTTATGGTATTACGCAAATCTACAATTTTTTTTCATTCGCAAAAACCCTATGGGATAAAAATGAAATAAAATTAAAATCAGTACTGCACAATATTGTGAGCGGATGTTTTTATATTGCAAAACATTTGCTTTAGAAAACGGTTATAATTGGTATGCCGGTTTTAGGGCCATATTATGGATGCAAACACATTTTACCGACTGCTCAAGCACAAATTTCCATTTGAAGCGACATCAAAGCAAACCATGGTGCTTCAACAGCTTTCCATATTTATATTTGATAAGGATCCAAACGGTTTGTACCTGCTAAAAGGGTATGCGGGAACGGGCAAGACCAGTATCGTTGGCGCCTTGGTGTCCAATCTTTGGGAAGCCAAAAAAAGTGCGGTGTTATTGGCCCCTACGGGTAGAGCGGCAAAGGTTATTTCCAATTATTCCGGAAAAGAAGCCTTTACCGTTCACAAGAAGATTTATTTTCCTCAAAAAGACAAGGGCGGAGGGGTGAAGTTTGCTATACAGCCCAACAAGCATCGCAACACGATTTTTATTGTTGACGAAGCTTCGATGGTGCCAGATATTCCTTCAGATTCTAAATTGTTCGAAAATGGCTCACTTCTTGACGATTTGGTGCAATATGTCTATTCTGGGTTCAATTGTAAGTTGATCTTGATGGGCGACAAGGCACAATTGCCTCCGGTTGGGGCAGATTTGAGCCCTGCCCTCGATGCCAAAAGAATTGAGCTCCAGTACGGTAAAAATGTGAGCGGTATTGAGTTGGACGAAGTCGTAAGGCAAGAAAGTGGTTCCGGGATATTGTGGAACGCCACAAGGCTGCGCGAAGTGATGGAAGGCGGTTTTTTTGATAGCTTCAAATTTGAGATCAATAACCACAAAGACGTTCTCAGGCTGGTCGATGGCTATGAGATCATGGATGCCATCAATGACAGTTATAGCAACAACGGCCAAGAAGAGACAGCCATCATTGTAAGGAGCAACAAGCGTGCTAATCTCTACAACCAACAGATAAGGGAACGTATTTTGATGAACGAAAACGAACTTTCGCCCGGCGATTTTTTGATGGTGGTCAAAAACAATTATTATTGGTTAAAGCCTTCGTCTGAAGCCGGTTTCATAGCCAATGGCGATATTGTTGAGGTGCTCGAAATATTCAGTATCAAGGATTTGTATGGGTTTCGGTTCGCGGAAGTAAAGATCCAAATGGTCGATTACCCAAAAATGCAACCTTTTGAAACCGTTTTATTGCTCGATACACTGACTTCGGAAAGTCCGTCGCTGACCTACGAGGAAGCCAACAGGTTGTATCTGGAGGTGCAGAAAGATTATCAAGAAGAAACGAGCAATTTTCGTAAATTTCAGAAAATAAAAAACAACCAGTATTTTAACGCCCTCCAAGTGAAGTTTTCATACGCCATTACCTGCCACAAATCCCAAGGCGGGCAATGGGACACCGTTTTTGTAGAACAGCCCTATTTGCCAAATGGTATCGATAAAGAATATTTGCGTTGGCTTTACACGGCAGTGACGCGAGCAAAAAATAAACTATATTTGATAGGTTTTAAAGACGATTGGTTTGAATTGTAATCAAAAACAAGTTTATACGAAATTTGTTCTGGAAATTATTAGTTGACACTCTAGGGCATTGCCGCTTCGTTTTAGTTTGATAAGTTGACGACCCACACAGCCCGAGAAGCCAAACGAAGAGTCACTTTTTTTGGTAAATTGTAATGGCGATACATCAACATCTTGATTGGGTTAGAAGAATTTTAAACTGGCTCTAAAATAAAAACATTAAAAATGACAGAAACCATTATCAGTATTTTTTTGGGGGTAGGTTTGGCCGCGTCCGTAGGCTTTAGGGTGTTCTTGCCTTTGTTTGCTTTGAGCCTAGCTTCTTATTTCAACGTTTGGGAACTCAACGAATCGTGGCAATGGATAGGAGGCATACCAGCGCTGATCGTGTTCGGGGTGGCCACTGTCATTGAAATTTTGGCATATTATATCCCCGTAGTCGATAATCTGTTGGATGCAATCGCCATACCATTAGCAATGGTTGCAGGAACGGCCGTTATGGTCTCAACTGTTGCCGAATTGAGTCCGGTGGTCACTTGGGCCTTGGCCATTATAGCAGGAGGAGGTACCGCTGCGACCATCAAAAGTGCGTCTGGTGCTACAAGGCTCACCTCCACGGTTTCTACCGCCGGAACCGGCAATGGCTTGGTATCTACCGTCGAGACCGGATCTTCCATTGTAATGTCTATCGTATCCATATTTCTGCCCATATTGGCCATAGTTTTGGTGGTTGTGGTTTTTTACACCATTTTCAAGCTTTATAAAAAGATTAAACCCTCATGAATGGATTTACTGTAAAAAATCTTATTTTTGAGGGCAATTCCAAACAGCAACATGAAAATAATTTCGATGATTCCCGCACGCTATGGCGCAACACGTTTTCCTGCAAAACTCATGCAGGATCTCAATGGAAAGACGGTCATACGCCGCACTTATGAGGCAACGGTTGCTACGGGTCTGTTTGACGAGGTTTATGTTGTGACCGATAGCAAGGTGATTTATGATGAAATTGTCAGTGCTGGAGGAAAATCCATCATGAGCAAAAAAGAACACCAGTCTGGCAGTGACCGTATTGCAGAAGCGGTTGAAGACATCGATGTGGATATAGTGGTGAATGTGCAAGGTGATGAACCCTTTACGGAGCGTGAAAGTCTGTCAAAACTTTTGGAAGTTTTCAAGCAAGATCCCGGAAAAGAAATAGATTTGGCGTCGCTTATGGTCGAAATAAAAGATTGGGACGAAATCAACAATCCCAATACCGTAAAGGTCATCGTGGACCAAAACAATTTTGCACTCTATTTTTCAAGGAGCCCGGTACCCTATCCAAGAGACAAGGAAGCTGGCGCAAGATATTTCAAGCACAAAGGCGTTTACGCTTTCAGAAAACAGGCTTTGCTGGATTTCAATCGTTTGCCAATGCAATTTATTGAAGCCACAGAAAAAATCGAATGTATCCGATATCTGGAATACGGAAAAAAAATAAAAATGGTAGAAACCGTGGTGCAAGGAGTAGAGATAGACACACCGGAAGATTTGGAACGTGCCAAACGCTTATGGAAGTAGAGTACAAGGACATAAAAGTTATCGGGTTTGATGCTGATGACACGCTTTGGGTAAACGAAACGTATTTTCGTGATGCGGAGCTGGCATTTGCCAATCTTTTGTCCTGTTATGAGACCGTCAATAAGATTGACCAAGAACTTTTCAGGAAAGAAATGGAAAACCTTCCGCTGTACGGCTACGGTGTTAAGGGATTCGTGCTTTCGATGGTGGAGATGGCCTTGGAAATTTCCAATAACAATGTGCCAAACACTACCATGCAATCCATTTTGGAAATAGGCAAGGACATGCTCAATAAACCTGTTGAACTGCTCGAAGGCGTTCAGGAAGTGCTGCATACATTGTCCAACGATTTCCGATTGATACTTGTAACCAAAGGCGATCTTTTGGACCAAGAACGCAAACTCGATAAATCCGGACTGTCAGACTATTTCCACCATATAGAAGTATTAAGCGATAAACAAGAGGCAAATTATTCTAAATTATTGAACCATTTGGATATCAGACCGTCAGAATTTTTGATGATTGGCAATTCATTGAAATCCGACATCTTGCCATTGGTCAATATAAAGGCAAAGGCCATCCATGTGCCCTTCCATACTACTTGGCTGCACGAACAGGTTTCAGAAAGCCAGGCAAAGCACAAAAAATACAGGACGGTCAACAACCTATTAGAGATACTCCCGCTTTTGGAAAAGAATAAAAAACGGGAGACAGTAAAAAATGAATTATGATTTATAAAAATTACCCAATGGTGGCAAGGGTCGTCTTTGGACGCGGTAGTTATAACCAATTGGCTGACACCATTGCGCCAAAACGATTGAATGCCAATGCGCCATTCATATTTCTGGTTGATGAAGTTTTCAAGGGCGATACATTGATTAGTTCCGGGATACCGTTGGCCTACGATGATGAGTTAATATTCATTTCTGCCGATGAGGAGCCAAAAACCTCACAGGTAGATGAACTTGTGGAAAGGATTATCCTGACCCATAAAGAACGACCGTCGGGCATCATCGGAATCGGTGGTGGTACCATTCTCGATTTGGCCAAGGCCGTTGCCATTATGCTTACCAATGAAGGAGAAGCCAAGGACTATCAAGGATGGGATTTGGTTAAAACCCCAGCCATATACCATGTTGGGGTACCTACCATATCTGGTACCGGTGCCGAGGTTTCGAGAACAACCGTCCTTACTGGTCCGGACAAAAAATTGGGCATCAACTCCGATTATACCCCTTTTGACCAAGTGATTCTGGATCCTGAACTAACCGTCGGAGTGCCAAAAGATCAATGGTTTTATACCGGAATGGATTGCTACATCCATTGTATTGAATCGCTCAACGGTACTTTTTTAAACGCTTTCAGCCAAAGTTATGGAGAAAAAGCTTTTGAGATGTGCAAAGAAATATTTTTGGATAACCAACTCTCTAAAGAAGAAGCACAGGACAAGCTGATGATGGCTTCTTGGCATGGCGGTATGAGTATTGCCTACTCACAAGTTGGTGTAGCGCACGCCATGAGCTACGGACTTTCCTATATGTTGGGCGTTAAGCACGGACTTGGCAACTGCTTGGTGTTTGACCATCTCGAAGAATTTTATCCTGAAGGTGTAAAACTTTTCAAGCACATGAAACAAGTTCACGGTATCCAACTGCCACAGAGTGTATGTGCAAATCTCGATGACGAACAGTTTGATACCATGATAGATGTTTCTCTTGGAATGGAACCCCTTTGGCAAAATGCCATAGGCAAAAACTGGAAACAGGTCATCACACGTCAAAAACTCAAATCGATTTTCGAGAAAATATAACATGCGCCGACTTTCAAAGTTTATTTATTTCAGAATATTGGGCTGGAAAGTAGTGGGCAATACCACATGCTCTAAAGAACATATCCAAAAAGCAGTTTTGATAGCAGCTCCGCACACAAGTTGGCACGACTTTTTTATTGCGCTGTTGCTTCGGCAGGTTGTTGGCATCAAAAGCAATTTTATCGCAAAAAAAGAACTTTTTTTTTGGCCTCTCAATCTTTACCTTAAACGTATAGGAGGCGCACCGCTAGATCGAAGTTCGGGTCAGAACAAGGTTGAGACCATAGCAAAATTGTTTGCTTCAAAAGACGAATTTCGTTTGGCGCTTTCGCCCGAAGGCACCCGAAAAAAAGTAGAACATTGGAAAACCGGATTTTATTACATAGCATTGGCGGCCAAAGTACCGATCATCATGTTTACTTTAGATTTTGAAAACAAGCAAAACAAAATTTCTGAACCTTTCTATCCAACCAATGACATTGAGAAAGATATGGCAAAAATCAGGAGCTTTTTTGAAGGCGTAAAGGGCAAGATTCCCGAATACTCTTGAGATGGCACGGTGTTTGCTTTTGTGTTATTAAACTTGTCGATGAAACATAAAGTAAACAGTTTTTGTCCCTAAAGAGAAACATCGGCATTGTATGCAGAGCTGTCCATTTTGGGCGGCTCTTTTCGTATTGACCTAAACCTGATTTTTGGCAAATAAATGATTTGAAAGCAATGGATTTTTAATAATTTTTCATAAATTGGTTAGATGAAGTCGTTGTGTTTAGGAACCATTATGATTTTCAATCCACAAAACTTAAATTTATATATTGAATAAAAAAAACCGGACATGAGTAATTACCATATCAAGCATTTGGAGGAGTATTTTCAGGTTTATAGAAAATCCGTACAAAATCCCGAAGGATTTTGGGAAGAAGTTGCCGAAGAGCATTTCTTGTGGCGAAAACGTTGGGACAGGGTCTTGAGTTGGGATTTTACAAAACCGGAAATAAAGTGGTTTGAAGGAGCAAAGCTCAACATTACCGAAAATTGCATTGACCGTCATCTTGTAACGAGGGCCAAAAAAACGGCCATCATTTTTGAGCCTAATTCCCCGGATGAGCCAGCGCAACACATTACCTATCGGGAACTGTATGAGCGTGTGTGCAAGCTTGCCAATGTTTTGAAATCCAAAGGAATATCCAAAGGGGACAGAGTGTGTATCTATCTGCCAATGATTCCAGAATTAGCGGTTTCAATTTTGGCCTGTGCGAGAATTGGTGCCATACACTCTGTTGTATTTGCCGGTTTTTCATCAAATGCATTGTCCACACGTATCAATGATTCGGAGTGCAAAATGGTCATTACCACTGATGGTTCGTATCGAGGTTCAAAAACCATCGACCTCAAGGGTATTGTTGACACTGCCCTTGAAGATTGTTCTTGTGTAGAAACCGTTTTGGTAGCAAAACGAATCCATTCAGGGATAAACATGAAAGAAGGCAGGGATTTGTGGCTGGCACCGTTATTGGATGCCGCCGGAACAGATTGCGAGCCCGAAATAATGGATGCCGAAGACCCGCTGTTCATTCTATATACTTCAGGCTCTACGGGGAAACCCAAAGGTATGGTACACACAATTGCCGGATATATGGTCTTTATTGCCTACACTTTTAAGAACATTTTTCAATATAGGGAAGAAGATGTGTACTGGTGTACGGCTGATATTGGTTGGATTACCGGTCACAGCTATATTATTTACGGTCCCTTGTGCAATGGCGCCACGTCAATCATGTTTGAAGGTATTCCCAGTTATCCGGATTTTGGTCGGTTCTGGGAGGTCATTGCAAAGCATAAAGTCAATCAGTTTTACACAGCGCCAACAGCTATCAGGGCATTGGCAAAAGAAGGTGTTAAGTATCTGGAAAAGCACGATTTATCTTCCATAAAGGTTTTGGGATCCGTTGGCGAACCCATAAACGAAGAAGCTTGGCACTGGTATGATGATAACGTTGGAAAGAAAAAAGCTCCAATTGTGGATACGTGGTGGCAAACAGAAACTGGAGGCATCATGATTTCACCGATAGCATTTGCCACGCCCACAAAACCCACTTATGCTACTTTGCCTTTTATTGGGATACAACCAGCGTTAATGGATGAGAACGGCAATGAAATCCTTGGCAATCAGGTAGATGGTAGATTGTGCATCAAATTTCCGTGGCCGAGCATCGCCAGAACCATTTGGGGCGACCACCAGCGCTACAAAGACACTTATTTTTCAGCGTATGAGAACAAATATTTTACGGGTGATGGTGCCTTGAGGGATGAAGTCGGTTATTACAGAATCACGGGTAGGGTGGACGATGTCATTATTGTGTCAGGTCATAATCTTGGAACCGCACCAATAGAAGATACCATCAACGAGCATCCGGCCGTTGCCGAAAGTGCTATTGTGGGTATTCCTCATGATGTTAAAGGGAATGCACTGTACGGTTTTGTTACCCTTAAAGATACCGGAGAAACCCGCAACCAGGATAATCTTCGCAAAGAAATCAACGAACTTATCACAGAGCAAATAGGACCAATTGCCAAATTGGATAAAATCCAGTTTACTTCAGCATTGCCCAAAACCAGGAGCGGAAAAATCATGCGTCGTATCTTAAGGAAGATTGCATGTAGGGACACTGCCAATCTGGGCGATACAAGTACCTTGCTCGACCCAGAAGTTGTTCAGGAAATAAAAGATAATGTCTTGTAAGATCAAAGTTTTTTAGGTCCTTATAACCAGGGCTCAAATCCTTTCCTTCAACCAGTTCCTGAATTCAAAGAAATTTTGTGGTGCTACACCATGGCCAACGGGAAACTCCGAATATTGGCATTTAATGCCGTAGGATTTTAGGATTTCCGGTGATTTCCTTGCCCAGCTCACTGGGATAACCTGATCCAAACTTCCGTGAGAACAATAAAAATCGAGGCGCGAAAAATCTTTGCCCAATGTGTCTTGGGGAAGTAAGTCTTCGTTTATGTAGCCGCTCAAGGCAATGATGTTCTTTATGGATTCGGGATGTTTCAACGCCAAACCGTAACTCAAAATGGCACCTTGACTAAAGCCCAAAAGGGTAATGTTCTTTTTGTCAATGGGATAAGTTAGGCAAAGTTCTTCAATGAACGCCATGACTGTGTCCATGGATTTCAAGGCTTGTTCATTGTCGTTCCACTTGTTCATTTCCGCATCAAAGTTGATGGCATACCATGCGTATCCATAAGGTTGCAACATGTAAGGTGCTCGTACCGAGACTATAAAAAGTTCCTCCGGCAGTTCGGAGGCAAATGAGAACAAATCGTCTTCATCGCTACCATAACCGTGCAACATGACTAATAGAGGTGCCTTGGCATTGAGGCTCGATGGGCGGGTGATGTAATTCAAATGGGTTTCTCTCATCAATTTAACAGTATTTGGCCATTGGCAATGACCCCGTAAACGCTTCCTTTTAAAGGAAATCCTTCGAAAATTGCATTTTTTGAAGTTGATAGGATGAGCGCTTTGGTGAATATGTGCTCGTCATTGGGATTGAAAAGCGTGATGTCCGCCTTGTTGCCGACAGCTATTGAAATGGGGGCAATCCCAAACCGCTCTTTTCCTTTGGTCAGCAGTTCAATGGTTTTTTTGATTGTAAATACCTTGTTCAGGGCTCCAAATGCGCTTTCCAGTCCGATAGTACCGTATTTGGCGAGGTCAAACTCTATTTTTTTGTGTTCGATGTCTATCGGGTTATGGTCGGAAGTTACCATATCGATGGTGCCATCCTTTAAGCCTTCTATCAATGCATCACAATCGGTTTGTGTTCGCAAAGGAGGCAAAACTTTAAAGTTGGTGTTAAAAGTGGTAAGTTCTTTGTCAATGAGCAGTAGGTTGTGGATGGCTACGCTACAGGATACATTGAGCTTGTTTTTTTTTGCATTTCGGATCAGTTCGACGGATTTTGCAGTCGAAATGGTAGGGATGTGGAGTTTCCCGCCTGTATATTCAAGCAAGAACAGATCTCTGGCTACTTGTAGTTCTTCTGCCATTGCAGGGTTGCCTTTCAATCCAAGCGTGGTACTTGTCACATTTTCGTTCATCACGCCCGATCCCGAAATTTTTGATTCTTGTGGGAATGAACATACCAGTCCGTTAAAACCACTCGCATATTGGAGTGCCAGTTTCAGTAGATTGGGGTTTGAAACAGGGCGTTGATAATCATAAAAAGCTGTAGCGCCAGCGTTTGCCATGTCGTAGAGTTCGGCCAGCTCTTGCCCTGCACTTTCTTTTGTCAATGCTCCTATTGGGCAAAGCCTTACGGCACTGTTCGCGGCTTTGCCCAAGACAAACGCGATGTCAGCATGGCTGTCCACCACGGGATTGGTACTGCTGTTTACCGCTACGGATGTGTAACCGGACCGAGCTGCCGTGATCAGCCCGTTTTCAATGGTTTCGCGTTCTTCGTAACCGGGCTCGCCAAAACAAACGCTGCTATCAAACCAGCCTTGTGAGATATGGAGGTTTTCGGCCGTAAATTCTTTGTGCATTTTTGTGTTTTCAAGACGGGCACCTATATCGGTGATTACCCCTTTTTCTATCAGGACATCGACTTTGTGATTGTGAAATTCACTCTTTGGGTCAACAATAGTGGCAGATTTGATGAGTATGTTCATTTAAGGAATTTTAATATAAGCATTTCAACAATCATAAAGAACACTGCAAAAATAACAAACCATTTCCATAGCCCGTCCACTTTTGAGGCACTTTTTATTGCGTGCAAGGCTGGAGCTACGGACGCATAGTTGTCTGTATTGCCAAATATTGAGAGATCCAGATAGCTCAATCTACTTTCTTCGCGCGGGAAGTTGAAGCTCAAATGTTGTAGCGCTTCGTTCTTGTTTTCAACCGAATAGATACCGGCAATATTTGGCATCTCGTTGGTTTTCACCTCAACTTTGTTGGAATAGGTCTGTTGCAAAGGCACAACTTTGATGTCGCCGAGCGAAAGTGTCAGGATGTCGTCTTGTTGCAATTTTCCGGTTATGTCGATGGTGTTTTCTTTGCCTATGGTATAATAAAGCCTTGGTATTTTGAGGCTTTGCTTTGCAATATTATACAAAACGGGAACAATCAAGGGTGAATTTTTAAAATTGGAATTGGAATCGTTGAGTGCTGCTGTAATAGTATAGCAATTTCCAAACTGTTGCAGAAATGGGCTTGTATCCTCAAAAGCTAAAATGGTAGTGCCAAGCGGTTTTGCAAAAACATAGGAAGTTTCAGTTTTGGGATATTGAAAATTGTCCACTTTTTTTTCAAATACATCAGCTAACAAAGGATGTGAAAAATTGATGTTGGTTATTTTTTTTTGAATCGGTGAAGATGCTCTAAAAACCGAAGATTCTATTTTTTCAAACAATTGATTGTAAGAGTTTAAATCTATTTCGTTTGAAGGAATAGTTAAGATAAAAGTGCCATTTTCAACCAATGGTTTTATGGCGTTTGCAAGAGAACCGGGGATGGTGTTGAGTTCGTTGAGAATGATTAGATTTTTGTCTTGCAGTTCGTTGTAATTGAGTTCGTTGTAATTGGCCTGGGTAAATTCAAATTCATCGTTTTTGAAGAGTCTGCTTAAATAACCGTCATCTGCCTGGTTGATAGTTAGGATTTTGATTTTTTCCCTTTTGTTAAGGTTAAAATAGAACGTGTCATCATATTGAAGGCCTGTGTCTTCTATGGTCAATTTTCCATAAAAATCGGTTCCGGACGGGATATTGAACACGACGTTGCCTTGCTCCGAGATGGCGCTTTTTGCAATTAGTGTCTCATTATCGAATAAGGATATTGGCACGGTTTCACTGCTATTGCCGAGCTTATCCACTTTGACGACCAACTCTATGTTTTTGGTATCCATTGCAGTAATATATACCGAGTCGATAGCGCAATTTTCAATTTTTTTAGGTTTGAGCTGTACCAATTTGTAATTGATGTGGTTATCATTTTCAAAAGAGGGACTTTCTTTTTTTTGCTGAAAATCAGAAATGATCACAAAGTCTTTAATCGATTCTTTGTTTTTTGAAAAGGCATTTTTGCCCTTTAGCTCCATAGCGCCATAGCTCAATTGCTCTTGTGAATATCCAAGTTGTATGAGGTCGTTCTTTATGGCTTTCAAGCTTGTGTTTCCAAATGTTATATCGTTGGTAAATAGATAAATAGGTTTGTCTTCGTCTATGTGTTCCATGAGATCCCGAACGGCTTCGTTCAGTAGGCTTCCGTTGTTGTTTTTGGCCTGCATACTAAAGGAATTGTCCAGATAGATGACCGTTTCGTGTTTGGTATTGGTCGCTCCGGATTTGCTCTTGTACGGTTGTGCAAACCCAATGATGGCGCAGGCAAGTAGAAACAATCGAGCCAAAAGCGCCAGCCATTTTTTGAGCATTGAGCTTTTGCGGGTCTGTGCGTTTATGGTTTTGAGCATCTGCACATTGGTAAAGACAACTTTCTTAAAGCGGCGTAACTGGAAAAGGTGCACGATTATGGGAATTGCAAGTGCCAGCAGTGCATAAAGAATTTCGGGATGTTTGAACTGCATTCCTTGGAAAGTTTTGTTTACTGACCAAATATAAAAAATGCCTGAAGATTATTGCCGACAGGTTTTGTGAAATTTAACTTTTATATGGACGTAAGTGGTCAACAGAAGAAAAAATAGTCTTTCATGGCACGGAGGTTCAGGGTATCCATATAATTGTTGATTTCGGCCTGTGCAACTTCGTTGGCAACGGTAATCACGCTTTGGGGATGGTTCAGGTTTTTCAATTGGTCAAAACCTTGCAATCTGATTCCGTAGATGGCTTTTCCAATTTTATTGGGATTGTCGCAAACCCATGTAAAATTTATATTGCTTTTTTTCAATATTTTGGCTATGTGTTTTCCTTTGAAGCCAGCACCCCAAACGGTCAGGGGTCGGTTATTGTCGTGGTCCAACTGCAGAAAATAATGTAGCTTGATGTCCAAAAAATAATTTTGGGCATAATGTGGATGCGTTCGCGATGTTCTCGAAGGATAATCCCGCCACATGTGCAGTAGTTTATCACTTGGGATACATTTGAGACCTTGTTTGTAAAAACGAAAAGTAAGGTCGTAATCTTCTGGATATCGGTCATGGTCAAAAGCCCCGCAAGCTAATAGGTCTTCGCGATGGGACATCCAGCATGGCGATGGCACAGGGCATTCTTTGTAGATTTCTGAATAGTTTGCTCCTTTGTTGGTCAGATTATTGAGCCAAAGTTCGTACCGTTGGTATCCATTGCTGATGCCTCCGCTTCCAAAATATTTCACGCAACCTATTGCCAGGTGTTTTTTACCATAATGTTGCAATGAAGTTACCATGGTGGACAATTTGTGTGGGAGCATCACATCATCGCTGTCCATTCTGGTTATGTACTGTCCGCAACTGTTGTTTAGTGCGAGCCGCAAAGCTTCGATGATGCCATGGTTTTTGTTTTTCAGCAATTTTATTCGGTTGTCGTTATTGGCAAATTGTTGTACAATCTCAAAACTTTCGTCCGAAGAATGGTCGTCCACAATCAGTAATTCCCAATTGCGGTAGGTCTGACCAATGACGGATTCCAAACACTCCGTCAGGTATGGGGCGGTGTTTTTGAATGGTGTGAGTATGCTTACAAGTGGTTGCTCCATGCTCAAAAGAATCATTGTCCTTTTAACAAAATGTTTACGCTTTATAACTGTAACTAATTGTAGTTTTGCGCAACTAATATCAGTAAATTTATAACTATTCCAATGAAAAATCTATTTAGCATGCTTTTGGTTGGTTCCATCCTCTTTGGGTGTGGGACTGCAACTACTTCTACAACGGCCAATGATTTGGCAAGTGCCAGTCCAATAGTGACTTCCATCGATCTGACAAAAGTAAAAGATGATAAGCTTCCGGTAGTCATCAATCCGGGAAGGTTTACCGAGGAAACAGTCGCCTACCGTTTGCCAAAAGTTGTGCAAGGTACTTATAAAGTTAGCAATTTTGGCCTTTATATTGATGACTTCAAGGCCTTGGATTATAGCGGAAATGAACTGCCAGTGAAAAAAACCGATGACAATACTTGGGTAATATCAAATGCAAAACAGTTGGACAAAATTGTTTATAACGCTAATGATACCTTTGACCAGGAAATCCATGGTGGCCTTGGCGAGGATGTCCCTTTTTCGCCATCCGGGACCAACATTGAGCCAGATAATTATGTGCTTAACCTGCACGGCTTCATTGGCTATTTTGACAATCTCAAAAATGCACAATACACGCTGGATGTTACCGCTCCTGCGACCTTTGCTCACAGTTCGGCGTTGCAATCCACAGGAATAAAGTCGAGCCCGGACGGTACAGCCGTTACCCACAGCTATTTTGCACCGCGTTATTTTGACATTACCGACAACCCAATGATGTACGGCAAATTGAGCATCGAGGAATTTATGGTTGGTGACATCAAGATTGTTTTGAGCGTTTATTCACCAAATAAGGTGCACACGGCCAAGGCTTTGAAAGAATCGATGTACAAAATGATGGAAGGCCAGAAGGCGTATTTGGGCGATATCAATTCCACGCCGCGCTATGACATTTTCCTTTACCTGTCTGATGGCAGCGAGAAAGCTCCAAAAGGTATGGGCGCTTTGGAACACCATAAATCTACCGTGGTCGTTTTAATGGAATCCATGCCACTTGATGCCCTTGAAAAATCCATGATTGATGTGGTGGCGCATGAGTTTTTCCATATTGTGACACCATTATCGGTACATTCGGAAGATGTCCACTATTTTAATTATGAAAATCCAACGTTTTCCAAACATTTATGGATGTACGAAGGCGTGACCGAATATTTTGCGCAGCATTTTCAAGTCTATGAAGGATTGGTAGAGCCAAGCGAATTTTACGAGCAAATGATGAACAAAATCAGTACGTCAAATTATTTTGACGATACCATGAGTTTTACTACCATGAGCGAGAACATTTTGGATATGCCGTATGCTCAGAACTACACCAATGTTTATGCAAAAGGTGCTTTGATAGGGATGTGCATCGATATTTTGATGCGTGAGAACAGCAACGGTAATCGCAGTATGCTGTCGTTGATGAAAGAACTATCCAATAAATATGGTGTCAACAAACCTTTTGAAGATGATAAACTTATTGAGGAGATTTCTTCAATGACCTATCCTGAAGTATCAGAATTCCTCAACACACATGTAGTGGGCGGTACACCAATTGATTATGAGGCATTTTTCAAAAAAGTAGGTTTGAAATTAAGTGAAGCCACAGTAGAAACCAATTTCATACAGAGCGGTAATGGCTTTATCTTTGACGGCGATCCCGAGAGGAAGGTGTTGTTCTTTTCAGAGGGTGTTAAAGGCAATTCCTTTTGGAACGGCAAGGGCATTTTGCCAGGAGACGTAATCAAAGAAATAGGTGGCCAAGCTCTTACACTGGAAAACGCACAGATGTTGCTGGGTGGCATGTATATGTGGCAACCAGGCGGCGATTATGAACTGAAGATAGAGAGAGACGGCAAGGAAATGGTCTTCAAAGGCAAATTGGAACAAGCATACACAATCAGCGAATCACTGGTAGAAGATGAAAATGCAACTCAAGCTCAAAAAGCGTTGCGCAAAGCTTGGTTAAAAGGTTAAAAATAGTTAGTTAGGTTAATTTTTGTGGGCGGCCGGTATGTGCAAAACATATCGGTCGTTTTTTTTTTAAAACCCCTCAAAAACGCCCAGCCCAAATAAGGCAAAGTCGTATTTTGCAGGGTCATTCGGTTCCAATTGCCTCAATGTGCAATCCAGTTCGTAAAGGGCTTTGGCATCGTTTTGCTGTCGGTGCAACAAACCCAATTTGCGCGCCACATTCCCTGAATGTACGTCCAAAGGGCAGGACAATTGTGAAGGCTGCAATATTTTCCAAATACCAAAGTCCACTCCGGCATTATCGTTTCTTACCATCCATCTTAAGAACATGTTGATGCGTTTGGCGGCAGAGCCTCGCAAGGGATCCGAAATATGCTTTTGGGAGCGATATTGGTGGTCTACCTCAAAGAAAACCCGTTTGAAATCACTGATTTGCGATTGGACGTTGTTATGGTTTTTTGGAGAAAGGGCATTTTCAAGCCCACCATGGTTTTTATAGATGTGCTGCAAAGCCCGAAAAAAACAATCCAAATCGGTGCCGTTAAACGTGCGGTGCACAAAACGGTCTATCGCTTCATTGCTCTTTTTGTAATCCATTACAAAGTCAAAAGGCGCATTTCCCATAAGTTGCATCAATCGCTTTGCGTTGGCGATGATACTCTTTCTGTTGCCCCATGCAATGGTTGCCGTCAAAAACCCCGAAATTTCAATATCTTCCTTCCTGCTGTAAAGGTGCGGTACCTGTATCGGGTCTGTGTCTATAAACCGAGGATGGTTGTATTGGGAGACCTTTGCTTCCAAAAAATCTTTTATGTCAGTGTTTTCGAGTTTCAAACGTATCTGTTTCTGAATGCAAAAATAAGTGATTTTCCGAACAAGAATTTGTACCGTTTCAGTACTTTTATCCTATAATATCAAAGCTTTGCCAATGCCAAAATCCCTATCTGACTGCCACAGTTGTGCCCAAAAGTTTGAGGCGCAGTATCCTTATTGCCCTTATTGTGGCCAAAAGGCACAGACCAAATTGACGCTTGGGGTATTGTTCAACAACACGATAAACAATTATTTTTCGGTCGATGCCCGTTTTTTTAAGAGTTTTGTTCCGTTGATACTCAAGCCCGGCTACCTTGCCAAAAAGTTTGTGCAGGGCAAGCGGGCCTATCTGCACCCTGCCCAGTTTTACCTGTTTATTTCCATCGTGTTCTTTTTTCTTTTCTCGTTCATCAGCCGGAAACAGTCAGAGGTGCTCAACGAAGCGTCGCATCGGTTGTTCGAAGACAAAGAAGCAGTTGAAAGCCTTATGGACAATTCACTTCAATTTAGAAACGGCAATGATGTAGGCGAAAAACACCGGGGCAATGTAGGAATGACTGTTTCCGTTGATACCATTAATAGCTCTTCCGGCACCAATTCTTTCAATAACCTTCTTGGCATTATTGGTGCGGACGGAAAGATCATTGACTCGCTTATCAGTGCCGATGCAGATAAAAAAACGATATACAAAAATATGGGCATGAAGGACAATGCAGGCATTGCGGAAAGGGCATTTTACAAGCAACTTTTAAAGTATTACAAGAGTAAGGATCTTGG
Source organism: Bacteroidota bacterium (assembly GCA_029557895.1). Taxonomy (GTDB): domain Bacteria; phylum Bacteroidota; class Bacteroidia; order Flavobacteriales; family Flavobacteriaceae; genus JBPOFM01. Next base: position 155,786 of record JAKQHT010000003.1, read on the forward strand.
AAATATCCTAAAATCTTTTTATGATACCATTCCGATAGCTATGTTCTTTTTGCTGCCTATTTTTGCGCTTATTTTAAAATTCCTTTTTTTTAGGAAAGGCCGTTTTGCTCATCATTTGGTTTTTACATTCTATTATTTCAGTTTTCTTTTCTTGGTGTTTTCAGTGCTCATGGTGGCTCATTTCCTTTGGAAAAATTTCCCCGGTGAATTGACGTTTTTAATTATGCTCTCAACGTTTTTTTACCTCGTACTTGCTGTCAGGCATTTTTACAATATCGGGTTTTTGCGCAGTTTTTTTAAAAGTGGCATTGCGAGTTTTGCTTTTTTGATGGTGGCGCTTCCGTCAGCGGCTGTATTGGTCGCCATGGCTGCATTTCTGTTTGGTTGAGCTATCACAATTTTTCTTTTAGGTATTTGCCCGTCACCGATTTTTTGTTTTCGGCTAAAGCTTCCGGTGTTCCCGATGCCACAAGCTTACCACCGCGTTCACCACCTTCTGGGCCAAGGTCTATCACGTGGTCGGCACATTTGATAAGGTCGGGATTGTGTTCTATGACAATAATAGAATGGCCTTGTTCTATTAGTGCCTCAAATGATTTCAACAGTTTTTTGATGTCGTGAAAGTGCAGTCCGGTCGTCGGTTCATCAAAGATGAAAAGTGTATTTTCGCTCTTTGAGCCCTTCACGAGGAAGGATGCCAATTTTATGCGCTGTGCTTCTCCACCCGATAGTGTGGAAGAACTTTGGCCAAGGGTCACATATCCCAGTCCTACATCTTGCAAGGGCTGTAATTTGGTTTGGATTTTGTTTTGGCCGTGTTTGGTAAAAAAGTCAATGGCGTCATCGATGGTCATGTTTAGCACATCGTCAATGTTTTTGCCTTGGTAGGCAACTTCAAGGATTTCTCTTTTGAAACGTTTGCCGTTACAGGTTTCGCAGGTCAGGTGCACATCGGCCATAAATTGCATTTCGATGGTCACTTCGCCGTCGCCCTTGCAGGTTTCGCACCGTCCGCCGTCCACGTTAAAAGAAAAATGTTTTGATTGATAGTTCCTGATCTTGCTCAACTTTTGGGAGGCAAACAAGTTGCGGATATCGTCATAAGCTTTGATATAGGTCACGGGATTTGATCGGGACGATCTCCCGATAGGGTTTTGGTCCACAAATTCAATATGTTGGACATTTTTATAATTGCCTTTTATGGTCGTGAACTGACCGGGTTTGTCCCCAAAGCCTGTTAGCTCCTTTTGTAGAGCAGGGAAGAGTATTTTTTTAACCAAGGTGCTTTTTCCGCTACCAGAAACACCGGTAACCACTGTAAGCATTCCCAAAGGAAAATCGACATCGATGTTTTTTAGATTGTTGTCCCTTGCGCCAATGATTTCTACGTTGTATTTGCTCGTTCGGCGTTTTATTGGCACTTCGATTTCCAGATTGCCATTAAGGTATTGTGCCGTCAGGCTATTCGATAGTAGAATGTCCTGAAAACTACCACAGGCAACTACTTGGCCGCCATAAGTTCCGGCTTCGGGACCTATATCGATGATTTGGTCAGCGGCTTTCATGATGTCTTCGTCATGTTCTACCACGATGACCGTATTGCCCAAATCGCGCAATGCTTTTAACACCTTTATCAGCTTTTCGGTGTCTTTTGGGTGCAGGCCAATGCTTGGCTCGTCCAAGATGTACATTGAACCCACCAAGCTGCTTCCCAATGATGTGGCAAGGTTAATCCTTTGGCTTTCACCGCCAGATAATGAATTTGATTTTCTGTTGAGTGTCAGATAGTCCAGTCCCACGTTTGCCAAAAAATCGAGTCTGTTTGTAATTTCTTTGAGCAACCGCTCGGCGATTTTCTGGTCGTTGGAGCTCAATTTGAGGTCACGGAAAAAATGGGCGAGTTTGTCCAATGGCATCGTGACGAGATTGGAAATGGTGGCATTGCCTACTTTTACGTAATTGGCTTCTTCGCGCAAGCGAGTACCGTGGCATTTGCTGCATTGGGTCTTGCCCCGGTAACGGGAAAGCAGTACACGGTTTTGGATTTTGTAGGCTTTGGATTCGAGTTCCTCAAAAAATGAATGCAAGCCCCCAAAATATTTGTTCCCGTCCCAAATCAGTTGTTTTTGTTCATCGGTCAACTGGTAATAGGGTTTGTGTATCGGGAAATCAAATTTGTGCGAATTGTTGACCAATTGATCCCTATACCAACCCAAGCTTTCGCCGCGCCACGGGGATATGGCGTTTTCATATATCGAAAGAGCTGTATTGGGGACAACAAGGTCTTGATCTATACCGATAATGTCGCCATAACCTTCGCATTTTGGGCAGGCGCCATAAGGGTTGTTAAAACTGAAAAGGTGCACGTTGGGTTCCACGAAAGTCATGCCGTCAAGCTCAAACCGATTGTTGAAAGTTGTCTTATGGTTGTCGGGCAAGGTTTCAATCATCAGAGAACCTTTGCCTTCAAAAAAGGCGGTTTCGATGGCATCGGCCAGGCGGTTGAGGAAGTCTTCATCGGTTTTTACCACGATCCTGTCAATGACCAGGTTAATGTCATGGCCCAAAAGTTTTTTTGGAACAATTTCATCCATGCGGACCACCTCGCCGTTGACCTGTATCCGAGAATAACCTTGCTGTTGCAACACTTTGAGCTTTTCTTGGAGGGTTCTACCGTTTTCCAATAAAATAGGGGCGAGGAGCAGTAGTTTTTTGCCTTCTTCAAAGTTTTTTATATAGTCGAGAACATCGGTAGTAGTGTGTTTTTTGACTTGGCCACCCGAAATCGGCGAATAGGTTTTCCCTATTCTGGCGTAAAGCAATTTCAGATAGTCATAAATCTCGGTCGAAGTGCCTACAGTGGAGCGTGGGTTCGTGGAATTGACCTTTTGCTCAATGGCGATTGCAGGGGCAATGCCCTTTATGTATTCCACTTTCGGCTTGTTGAGCCTTCCCAAAAATTGCCGCGCATAGCTGGATAGGCTTTCTACATACCTGCGTTGTCCTTCTGCATATAAAGTGTCGAAAGCCAAGCTCGATTTTCCCGAACCCGATAGCCCTGTGATGACCACGAGCTTGTTTCGTGGTATGGCAACGTCTATGTCTTTCAGGTTGTGAAGACCGGCGCCCTTGATGATAATGTATTCCTTGGGATCGAGTTCCGAAAGTTTGAAATCCATGGGAAATGTGCATTAAGCCCACAAAGATACATTAGTGGTTGTTTATTATGGGTCTAATTTTATTTTTATGTGTCTTTTTGGCTGTAACTTCGTTGTGTTTTTTTTGGGACACGATGTACTTTTATCTTTCAAAGGAATGATCTGGTAAGCAAATCAACTTTGATTTGTGACTTTAGTTGTACGGTATCCGTGCTTGCAAAATTTTATTGTGCAATAAAATGTTAAAATTTCATTCTAAATTTTGTTTTTTTGTGACGAATGTTGTTATATTTGGGTTTGTTAAAACAAAAAGCATTGCCTATATCATAACATTACTTTTAAAAGCAACCCCATTGACATTGCCGACACGGTGTATGATGTCACTGAAAAGTAATGATTATGAAACAAGAACGTATCGCCGATGCCGTTTTGGTGACCAATTACCTCAAAGGTGATGAAAGTGCACTTTCTGTACTGATATATAGGCACAAACAAAAAATTTACAGTTTTATTTATTCCAAAGTTTGCGACAGGGATGTTACTGAAGATATCTTTCAGGATACCTTTATAAAAGTTATAAGGACGCTCAAACTCGGTAAGTATAATGAAGAAGGCAAATTTCTTCCTTGGGTAATGCGTATTGCCCATAACCTTATCATTGACCACTTTAGGCGCAACAACCGCATGCCCAAATTTGACAATACCTGTGAGTTCAGTATTTTTTCAGTGTTGGGCGATAATACGCTTGATGCTGAAAAAACCATTATCAAAGACCAGATAGAAAGCGACTTGAGAAGGCTTATCGAAGAATTGCCCGAAGACCAAAAAAACGTGCTGATGATGCGACTGTACCAAGATATGAGCTTTAAGGAAATATCGGATAAGACAGGTGTCAGTATCAACACTGCATTGGGAAGAATGCGTTATGCCCTAATTAATTTAAGGAAGGTCATTGATCAAAATAACATTATTTTGACCAATTAACCTTGACTCAAACTGTGGTTTATTTTATTGATCCATGCATCGAGTTCATATTAATGGATGTTAAATTTAATTTGCTTAAAATAAGCTTTTGAAATTTTAAATCTGTTTGTCGTACCCGATATAATCCTTGGAAAAATAAAAGACCTGTCGTTCTTTGGTGTGTTTTGTGAAGACAGGTATTTTGGCCCGAAAATCCGTAATTTTACGATTGTTGATTAAGTGATACGAACAGGGAAATATCCATTTAACCTATCCAAATGCCTGTTTGGATGTATGTTTCAATCTATTAAATGACCTAATATCTTTATAACATAAATGATTGTAAATTAGTTGATTAATTCGGTTTTTTGTTATTTTGCAATATTAAATTAAAGTTTTTTGCCTTGTACCGGGCAATTTGATACAATAATTCGGGTTTTGTGCCGTTATATATGTGTTAACAACCAACAACCTCAATATGGCAAAACTTTACCCTCAAAAAATCGTAGAAACCCCAAACAGTTTGAACCCAAAAGGGGAGACCATTGAATTTCTCCTTAATTATTCAAAGGCTTTAAGTGTTATACATTGCAATAATTTGAAGTTTGAAGCACTTCTAAACTAAACTTTGCTAAAATCCCGGTTTGTTAGTTGACCGGGATTTTTTTTCTATTTCTTCGACATGTACTCTTTGATGATACTGGGCCTGCCAATTGTTTTGGTGATGACATCTTTTTCCAAATTCCAGCCACGTGCGGGAGAATATTGCCTTCCGTACAAGATGATCTGAATGTGTATTTTGTTCCAAAGTGCTTTTGGAAAGCAACTTTTGGCATCTTTTTCTGTTTGGACGACATTTTTTCCGTTTGATAGTCCCCAGCGGTACATGAGCCTATGAATGTGAGTATCCACAGGGAATGCGGGAATGCCAAATGCCTGTGATAGTACTACCGCTGCGGTTTTGTGCCCAACTGCCGGTAATGCCTCAAGCTCGGTATAAGTTTGCGGTACCTTGCCATCGTGTTTTTCAATCAGGATTTTTGAAAGTCCATGAATGCCCTTGCTTTTCATGGGCGAAAGTCCAACGGGTTTTATGATGTCCCGTATTTCCTCTACCGTTAGTTTTGCCATGTCATGGGGGTTGTCTGCCTTGGCAAATAGAATGGGTGTTATCTGGTTGACGCGAACGTCAGTACTTTGGGCAGAGAGCAAAACGGCAATGAGCAGCGTGTAGGGATCTTTGTGGTCCAAAGGGACAGTAACTTCTGGATAAAGTCGTTCCAACGTTTCGATGACAAATCTTGACTTTTCTTGTTTGGTCATTAAATGTTATTTTTGCTACGCATCAAATTTAAGATTTTATGAGGACTTTAAAAGTAGGCGATAAAATGCCAATTATTAGCCAAATCGATGAAAGCGGCAACGTGGTGAACCTTTCTGATTATCTCGGAAAAAAACTTGTGGTGTTCTTTTACCCCAAAGCCAGTACGCCAACTTGCACCGTTGAAGCTTGCAATTTGCGTGACCATTATAAAATGCTAAAAGACAGTGGTTATGAAATTATAGGAGTCAGTGCAGACAGCCCATTGCGGCAATCAAATTTTAAGAAAAAACACGATTTTCCATATACGCTTTTGGCTGATGAAGACAAGCGGGTAATCAACGCTTTTGGCGTTTGGGGCGAAAAAAAATTCATGGGCAGAACCTTTGACGGTATCCACCGTACAACATTTGTTGTCAATGAAAAAGGCATTATCGAAAAGGTGATTGTCAAGGTCAATTCTAAAGATCATGCGGCACAGATAATAGGTAACTGCTGACGGCGCAATAAGTTACGTTCTTAAAATTTTGTCCATCTTTTTTCCTTTTGCCAATTCGTCAATCAATTTATCCATATAACGGATTTCCCGGATTAGTCGATCTTCAATTTCTTCTATTCTGTAACCACAGATGACACCCGTGATTTTTGATGCATTCGGGTTGATTTTTGCATGATTGAAGAAATCTTCGAAAGTGGTTTTGTTGTCAAGGTGTTTTTGTAATTTGTTCTCGTCAAATCCTGTGAGCCATTCGATGACTTGGTGCAATTCTTCCACTGTTCTTCCTTTGCGTTCTATTTTTGTCACATAATGTGGATAAACAGAAGCAAAGGTCATTTTGGCAATCCGTTCTTTATGTTTGTCAGTTGTTTGCATTATTTTAAATTAGTTTTTCAAGCTCATTTGGCTTTTTTTTGGATGAATGCTTTGATGACAGGAACATGACTGTGCGCAACATCTTTGGCAGCAGTGAGGAGCGTCACGGTCTGTAGAGGCCTTAATTGGTCGATGAATGTTTCTGTGTTGGGGTTTTCTTCAAGTTCTTTGTCATACTCGGCCTTGAATTTTGCAAAAGCGTTCCGGTTTTCATGAAACCATTTTCGCAGTGCGTTGCTCGGTGCGATGTCTTTTGCCCAATAGTTGATTTTTGCGGCTTCCTTGCTGATGCCACGTGGCCATAGCCTATCGACCAATATACGGTAATGGTCTGATTCGGTAGGAATATCATAAATCCTTTTTACGTTGATTGAAGTGTTCATCTATTTGTATTTTTTACTGATGATCAAGAATATTGCACGTCTAATGTATGTTTGCCAATTTTGAAACCTTGTGCCATTTCCAATTGTTTTTCCAAAAGGTCATTAATCCACTGGAAAATGCTCAATATTTGTTCAAATCTTTGATAATTAATGTTTTGTTTGTTTCGAGATGTACAGATATAGAATGTCCTGAATTCAATGAAAATGGTAGAATAATTCATAATATGAACCGGGTGCAACTAAAGCAAAATAGCAAAGTACAGTGGGTTAAATGTATTAAATTTTTCCTTCTGGTCAAAGTTTTCAGGTAGATGTTTTTGTCTGTTCAATAAACGATGCGACTACGGGTTCTTACTTAAAAAATCAGATGAAGCAAATAGATGAAAGATTGGCTTACTGATCGCCTCGCTATCCATTTTTCAATCTGAATAGAACGGGACAGAAGCTTATTCTTTTTCCATTTGAGAGCCTATAAAAGGAATTCTCGGCGCTAAAAAGTAGCCTGTTAAACTTGCGAATAATATTGGGATAAAATGTCCAAACCCTGTCAATGTAGCCAGTAATATGGTTGTGCTCATTGGCGTTCGGGTCACACAGGCATTTATTGCCGCCATACAGCTAACTATTGCCAATGTCACATTAATTGTTGGGAATAGTTGATGGATAATTAGTCCCAATGTTGCTCCTACGAAAAACAGGGGAATTATAAATCCGCCCCGCCAGCCCGATGTAACGGTTATCGAAATGGCTAATATCTTGAATACTAAAATTGCAAACAATAAAGTCAATGGAAAATTGCCCAGCAGTAGATCGTTTATCTCATGATGCCCAAAGTATCGTGTTATTGGAAAATAAAATGCGATGATCCCAAGTAGGATTCCTCCAATAAGCGTTTTTATATATATGGGAATTGGCCTTTTCTCGTACAGTGATTTGAAAAATTTTGTGCAAAAAATAAATGCCCAACCAAAAGTAGCTCCCACAACAGCAAACAGGACTGAATAGCCAAAATCGAAAATCCCTGAATATTCATAAGATGATAGATCCCATACCGGCCCAAGTCCCAAATGGATGATTAATGCAAACACCAAGTAACTAAAGCAACTTGCAACAAATGCGGGAATTATTGCTTTGTAATACTCAACCGCATGTTTGTGATGAAGGATTTCCAATGAAAAAAGACTGCCGCCCAAAGGAGCTCCAAATAATGCCGTAAACCCCGAAGCCATCCCTGCAATGCTTAATGAGCGTAATTCTTCTCCTTTAAGCCTTAACAATTTACCCAGCCAGGTCCCTGTTGAGCCTGTCACTTGAACCAAAGGCGCTTCGGGTCCAAGACTTCCTCCTGATGCAACGCACAACAATGAAGAAAGGACCATTGAAGGATTGTTTTTTGGGTCGAGTTTTCCATTGTTAAAACGTATGTTGTTTACGATAAGGTGAATTTCCCCCGGATCTCCAATAAAATGAATTACCAAGCCTGCCAAAAAACCGCAAATTGCCATTAAGGGAATTACTTTCCATCCATCAAAAAATGCAAATTGATGGGTAAGGAACTCAAGGCCAATCCAGTACAAACCAGCGATTATGCCTCCAACCAATCCGGTCAAAGCCCATAACAAAAACGTTCTACTGAATACAAACGGGTTAAATCGGACGGGTTGGTCTAAAATATTTAAGTAAGTAACTAGTTTTCTTCTTCGTTTTAACTTCACTTCTTCTTTTTAAAGGATACTGCGATTTGCATGTTGTGGCAGCTGGCATTTATGTTTGCCGTATTTGTATGCCATATGTCTTAACAGGCAGGTTTTTTTTGAATCCGTTTAAATATGAAACAAAGATATGCAAATCTTTCCGGGATAACCGGTATTGCATACTTTTGGCTATGCAACCCAAACTTTGCGCAAGCGTTCCACGCCCATTTTATAAAGCTACAGTAAAATTGGCCAAACACCACAACAATCAACAACAATTGTTAATTACTTTGGTTAACATCGGTTTTTAGTTTTGTATTGAAATGTTATATTAGCGACCTGTCTAAATTTTCTACCAAATTTTTGATGTCTCAAGAAACCAACTATACCGAAGATAACATACGCTCGCTCGACTGGAAAGAGCATATCCGCATGCGTCCAGGAATGTATATCGGGAAGCTCGGCGACGGTTCTTCGCCTGACGACGGTATTTACATACTCCTTAAAGAAGTCATTGACAACTCCATAGACGAATACGTCATGGGAGCAGGTAAGACCATCGAAGTGTCCATACAAACCAACAGGGTGATAGTGCGCGATTATGGCCGTGGTATTCCTCTGGGCAAAGTAGTAGATGTAGTATCCAAAATGAATACCGGGGGCAAGTATGATTCATTGGCATTTAAAAAATCCGTAGGGTTGAACGGTGTTGGTACAAAGGCAGTTAATGCATTATCGTCATATTTCCGGGTCGAGTCAACACGCGATGGAAAGTCCGCTTCAGCCGAATTTCAACAAGGAAATTTGGTCAACCAGGATTTGCTGGACGACACATCCCGACGGAAGGGCACCAAAGTAGCGTTTGTGCCCGACGAACAGATTTTCAAAAACTACAAATTCCGTAACGAGTATGTAGAAAAGATGCTCAAAAACTATGTATATCTCAATCCGGGATTGACCATCATGTTTAACGGCGAAAAATTTTACAGTGAAAACGGATTGAAAGATTTGTTGCAAGAAAACATCAAAGAATCAGACACGGCATATCCCATCATCCATTTAAAAGGCAATGATATAGAGGTTGCCATAACGCACAGTAAATCACAGTATAGCGAAGAATATCACTCGTTTGTCAACGGACAGAATACCACGCAAGGCGGTACGCATCTTGCAGCATTCAGGGAAGCATTGGTAAAAACCATCCGTGAGTTTTACAACAAAAATTACGATGCTGCCGATGTGAGGAAATCCATCGTGGCGGCGGTGTCCATCAAGGTCATGGAGCCTGTTTTTGAGAGCCAGACCAAGACCAAACTCGGATCTACCGATATGGGTGGCAATTTGCCGACAGTACGTACATACGTCAATGATTTTTTAAAAACCCACCTTGACAATTACCTGCATAAAAACCCAGAAGCTGCCGATCAAATTCAACGGAAAATATTGCAAGCCGAGCGTGAACGCAAAGACCTTGCAGGAATCAGGAAACTGGCAAAAGACCGTGCTAAAAAAGCAAGTTTGCACAATAAAAAACTGCGTGATTGCCGTGTTCATTTAGGCGATTTGAAAAACGACCGCCGTCTGGAAACCACCTTGTTTATTACCGAAGGCGATTCGGCATCGGGAAGCATCACAAAGTCCCGCGATGTCAATACACAAGCGGTGTTCAGTCTGCGTGGCAAACCGCTTAATTCCTACGGAATGAGCAAAAAAATTGTGTACGAGAACGAGGAGTTCAACCTCCTGCAAGCAGCATTGAACATCGAAGAATCAATGGAAGACTTGCGGTACAACAACATCGTGATTGCAACCGATGCCGATGTGGACGGAATGCACATTCGTTTGCTGCTCATTACGTTTTTCCTGCAATTTTTTCCGGAAATCATCAAAGAAGGACATCTTTACATTTTGCAAACACCATTGTTCAGGGTACGCAACAAAAAAGAAACCATCTATTGCTATTCCGAGGAAGAACGGCGCAATGCCATAGAAAAGTTAAAACCAAAGCCGGAGATCACCCGATTTAAGGGACTTGGCGAAATCTCACCCGATGAATTCGTGAATTTTATTGGCGAAGATATGCGCCTCGACCCGGTGATGCTCGATAAAGAAATGCGAATAGAGAATTTGTTGGAGTTCTATATGGGGAAAAACACACCCGACCGACAGGACTTTATCATTAACAATCTGAAAGTAGAATTAGACATTATAGAAGAACAAATCCATGAGAACCAATAACTCTAAGGTCAAAAACATCATTATATCAACTTATTTTGTATTGATAGTGTTGGCCATCTTTTCGGCCTTCGTTTTCAGCTCATTTCGGTATCTGACCCCCGATCCCATCCTGACCTTTGTCTTGGTCATTTTGTTCTTCGTGCTGATATTCATCCTGGTACATCGGGTGTCAAAATACTTTGAATATGACAGTGACGGGGCAAAAGTAATCATCATCAACAGAGGGCTATTGCTATCAGATCATTTTAATTACAGGGAGCATATAGTCGAATTTGAAAAACAAGACCTTATAGCGTACAAGTTTAATAACTATCTAATAAACAAAACTTTATCTATCTATTTAAAAGATAAAAGAACGGGCAAGCGCAAGGAGACCTTCAACATTACCCTTGTTCCCAGAAAAAAACGAAAATACATCAGGCAGTCTTTAAGCAAGATGGTCAAACAAAACCAGCAGAATACCGATAGCAAATGAGTTTGGAAAACGAAACACCGATCAACGATGACCACCAGCCACAAGAATCTTCCGGCGGCGAGACCATCACAAGGGTTTCCGGGATGTTCAAAGATTGGTTTTTGGACTATGCGTCCTATGTGATATTGGAGCGTGCCGTTCCCGCAATTGAGGATGGCTTTAAGCCAGTACAGCGACGTATCATGCAGTCTATGAAAGATTTAGATGACGGCCGTTACAACAAGGTAGCAAATATTGTGGGGCATACCATGCAGTACCACCCACATGGAGATGCCAGTATTGCCGATGCCATGGTGCAGATAGGCCAAAAAGATTTATTGATCGATACACAAGGTAACTGGGGAAATATCCTTACCGGGGATGGCGCTGCGGCTTCACGATACATCGAAGCCCGACTTTCAAAGTTTGCCCTCGATGTGGTGTACAATCCGAAAATCACCGAATGGCAGGCTTCTTATGACGGTCGACGCAAAGAACCTGTAAATCTTCCGGTCATGTTCCCGTTGCTACTGGCACAAGGCGGCGAAGGTATAGCCGTAGGCTTATCCACCAAGATATTGCCGCACAACTTTGTTGAACTAATTGAAGCATCGATCAAATATTTAAAAGGAAAGAAATTTACCCTTTTTCCCGATTTTCCTACAGCAGGGATTATTGATGTAACCGATTATAAAGACGGCATGCGCGGCGGAAAAATTCGTGTGCGCGCCAAAATATCGCAGTTGGACAAAAGCACCTTGGTTATTACAGAAATACCGTTTGGGACCAACACAACGTCACTTATCGATTCAATTTTAAAAGCGAACGAAAAAGGGAAAATCAAGATCAGAAAAATAGATGACAACACTGCATCCGAAGTTGAAATTTTAGTGCATTTGCCCTCGGGAATATCTCCAGACAAAACCATTGATGCTTTGTACGCATTTACGGCTTGCGAAAATTCAATTTCGCCGTTGGGTTGCATCATCGAAGACAACAAACCACTCTTTATAGGAGTTACCGAAATGCTTCAGCGCTCAACCGACAGAACAGTCGAATTGTTGAAAAGCGACCTCGAAATCAAGCTCGACGAACTCGAAGGACAATGGCATTTTGCATCCTTGGAACGCATTTTTATTGAAAACCGCATTTACCGCGATATTGAAGAAGAAGAAACTTGGGAAGGCGTTATAAAAGCCATTGACAAAGGTTTGCAGCCGCACATCAAGCATTTAAAACGTGCCGTAACAGAAGATGATATTGTGCGCCTTACGGAAATTCGCATCAAGCGAATTTCAAAATTTGACATAGATAAAGCACAGCAAAAAATAGATGCGCTCGAAGACCAGATTGCACAGGTAAAACATGACCTGGAACACCTTACTGACTATGCAATTACTTATTTTACAAGGTTAAAGGACGAGTACGGCAAAGGTAGAGAGCGCAAGACGGAAATCCGTTTGTTTGATGATGTCGATGCCACAAAAGTAGTGATGCGCAACACCAAATTGTATGTCAATAGGGCAGAAGGCTTTGTGGGGACATCGCTCAAAAAAGACGAATATGTTTGCGATTGCAGCGATATAGACGATGTGATTGTTTTTACGCGTGAAGGAAAAATGATGGTCACAAAAGTAGATGCAAAAACCTTTGTGGGCAAAGACATTATCAATGTAGAAGTATTTGATAAAAAAGACCAACGCACCATTTACAATATGATTTATCGCGACGGTACCAAAGGAGCGTCATACATCAAGCGTTTTGCCGTTACGGGCATAACGCGCGACAGAGAGTACGATTTGACCAATGGAAGTAAAGGATCGGAAGTACTGTATTTTTCTGCCAATCCCAATGGCGAAGCCGAAGTAGTAACAGTATTGTTGCGCCAAGTAGGAAGTATCAAAAAGTTAAAATGGGATATGGATTTTGCCGATATAATGATAAAGGGCCGAAATTCAAAAGGAAATCTCGTTACCAAATATTCGGTCAAAAAAATAGAGCTGAAAGAAAAAGGCATATCAACCTTAAAACCACGCAAAATTTGGTTCGACGATGCCGTTCAACGTTTGAATGCTGATGGCAGGGGCGAATTGATAGGCGAGTTTAGAGGCGAAGACAGATTGCTGGTCATCACACAATCTGGAACAGTAAAAACCATTTTACCAGAATTGACCACACATTTTGATGACGATATGATAGTGCTTGAAAAATGGCTGCCCAAAAAACCAATTTCTGCAATATATTATGACGGCGAAAAAGAACGTTACTTTGTAAAACGCTTTTTGATCGAAAACGAAAACAAGGAAGAAGTATTTATCTCCGAGCATGAAAAATCGCATTTAGAAGTTGTTTCAACTGATTGGAAACCAATGGCAGAAGTGGTATTTGCGAAAGAACGAGGCAAAGATCCAAAAGACCCCATACAAGTTAATTTGGAAGAATTTATAGCCATAAAAGGTATCAAGGCACTCGGAAATCAATTGACGACAGAAAAACTAAAGCAGGTAAACTTGTTGGAGCCAATACCATATGAAGCACCCGAAGAAATCCATGCAGAAGAACTGGAAGTTGTTGATGAAGAAACGGTTGAAACTGAAAACGACGGAAGTTATACAGAAGTAGCCCCAAAAAAACCTCTTAATACCGATGTTAAAATGGAAATAACCAATTTAACAAACCCAGCCGAAAACGATTTTGATACCGACCTGGATGAAAACGGGCAGATTAAATTGTTTTAAGAAAAACTTTCAGTTCATCGGGTTCGGGAAGTGGATAGAATTTGATAGCCTCAAAGTTGTCGATATTTTCGGTAATTGCCAATGTGCCTACATAATCGGGAGATATGTGAAAGCTTAATGCGTTAATGGTCCTAAAATCAGATAATAATGATGATGGAACAATGTGTAGTCCTTCGGTTACGGGTATTTTGCACAAATTGTCATCAATACCTTTGCCGGTAGCTTTTACGATGGCTTCTTTTCGTGTCCAGAGTTTATAAAATGTGTAATGTTTATCAGTGCTGTTGGCAAGGGTATCAATTTCAGCGTCACTAAAGACCGTTGGTAGAATTTCTTCAAAATCAAAATTGGTGTTAATAAACTCTACATCAACACCTAAATCGCAATTGCCAAGCGCTATGAGAGCATAATCGCCTGCATGTGCCACATTAAAAAAAACCGATGGGTGTGATGGTAAGTATGGTTTTTTGTTGTCGTGTGTTTCAAAAGTGATTTTTGAAATTTCCGATCCTGTTTCAACGGCCAGTACATATTTGAGCATACTACGGCAAATGATAAATCTGTTTCTGTCTTTTATATGCCTGTATCTTTCTGCTCTTTGTACTTCAGCAGGGATTAAGATTTTGGTTAAAAGATATGCAATACCATGATATTTAGGCAGTTCAATTTTGAATAGCTTTAGCTTCGTTTTATAGGTTTCTTTTTTCGACGTATCAAAAAAATCAATTTCGAGTGTTTTGCACAGCAGCTTGCTTTCAGAACTATTCATTTTCTTTATCCAAGAGACTTTGAAGTATTTTGGCGCATTCTTCAACAGCTGGAGAAATCAGCAGTTCAGAGTGGTTGCCGGGCATCAAATGTTTGCGGACGCCTCCCAAAGCTGCTCTTTTCCATCCCAAGGTGTCATAATCATGGGCAAAATAGATGTCTTCGCTAGACCTGAACAAATCGACCTGTATATCCTGTGGTACAAGATTGTAGCGCCTGTAGGCCAATTCGAGCATATCGTCAATTTTTGGCGAGCGGTTGAATTGCATCTCAAACTGTTTTTCCCTCCCATGTTTTAATCGTAAACCGAATCCTTCAAACTTCAATTTCAACAATTCCTTTCTTCGCTTGAAATTTTTGGAACTGCTGAACATGTCAAAGCCCATGTAAAATAACTGGCATATATTATATAGCTTTGCAGTCATTTTTTTCTTAAATGGGTTGGAGTGGAAGTAATGAGGATAAACATAAGAATCCAAAAGGGCAATGATTTTTGCCTCTTTTCCTTCAGCTTTAAGTTGTTTTACCATTTCAAAAGCGACAATACCTCCAAAAGAAAAACCACCCAACAAATAAGGTCCGTTTGGATTGACGGTCTTGATTTCAGAAATATAATGCGCAGCCATATCTTCTATGGTGTCAAGCGGCTCAATATCACCGCTTAAGCCTTTGGCTTGCAATCCATACACAGGTTGGTCGTTATCGAGATTGTCTGCTAAATTCTTAAATAGAAGCACATTATGGTCAGCTCCATGTATAATGAAAAGTGGGATTTTGGTTCCTTTGGGTTGCAATGGTACCAATGAATCCCAAGAAATGATATTCTTGTCGAGATAAGCAGCCAATTTTTCAATGGTTGGATGTTCCAGCAACGAGGCGAGCGGCAGCCTGTTTCCGGTTTGTTTCTCTATTTGCGTCATCACTTTTACAGCGATGAGCGAATGGCCGCCCAATTCGAAAAAGTCACTTTGGATATCAATTTTGTCAATTCCCAAACAGTCTTGCCAAATGGCCGCTATGAGTTGTTCAGATGCGGTACGGGCTTCATTAAACTCTTGTTTTGAGCCAATTGCCGATAAGGAATTTGCCAATGTTTTACGGTCTATTTTTCCGTTTAAAGTGGTTGGAAATTCATTAATAGGGATAATTTCATTGGGAACCATGTGCATGGGCAATCGCTCCTTTAAATAGCTTTTCCATGTCGATTCAGAATTTTTGAATGCGGTCGCATTACTGATGGTTGCAAATGCTTTTAGCTGGTCATTATGAACCAAAACCACAGCAGAGGCAATGCCGTCAATACTGCCTACGGCTTCTTCAATTTCGCCGAGTTCGATGCGGTGTCCGCGTATTTTTACTTGATCGTCAACTCTGCCCAAACACTGTATTTCACCCGACTTCAGCAATTGTCCCAAATCGCCAGTACGGTATATTTTGTTGCCCGATGATGTATTGAATGTGTCGGCAAGAAATTTTTCATTGGTCAATTCGGGGCGTTTCCAATAACCTTGTGCCACGCCGTCACCACCAATGACAATTTCACCTACTTGCCCGGGAGGCATTAAACGACCTTGTTCATTTAATATGTAAACTTGAGTGTTGGCTATGGGTTTACCTATGGTGAGCAATTCGTCGTCCATCAAAATTTGCTTGGTAGTTGACCAAACCGTGGTTTCGGTTGGGCCGTACATGTTCCAAAGTTCATCAACTTTTGCCAATAGTTTTTTTGCCAAAGACATTGGTAGTTGTTCGCCACCACACAACGCTTTGATAGGTAGTCTGTTGTCCCATCCGGTATCAAACAGCATTTGCCACGTGGTAGGCGTGGCCTGCAACATGGTTATGGATTCGTCTTTTACATATTCGAGCAATAATCGGCCGTCTTTTGCAATTTCTTCATTTGCAATAATCAAAGTTGCACCACTCAAAAGTGGTATGTAAAGTTCAAGTCCGGCTATGTCAAAAGAAATCGTGGTAATTGATAAAAGCCTGTCATTTTCTTTTATGCCAGGTTCTTTTATCATGCTGTAAAGAAAGTTTACCAAATTTTTGTGAGTGATCGGCACACCTTTGGGTTTTCCGGTAGAACCGGAAGTGTACAGGATGTATGCAATCTGGTTGTTATTGACTTTTATATCAATGGGATGCTTTGGGTATTGTTTAAGATGCTGTGATAAATCTTCAATATATAATGTTTGTGAATTACCCAATGCACCGGTAAAATCTTTTGAGGTTATCAAAAGTTGCGCTCCTGAATCTTCTACCATCAGTTCCAACCTGCTTTTGGGATAGGTTGGGTCCAATGGGAGGTAAGCAGCGCCACAGCGCATAATGGCCATTAGTGTGATAACAAGTTCTGATGACCTTGGCAATGCAACACCCACAATATGATCGGGCGCAACGCCTTTTTCAATAAGCAAATGCGAAAGTTGGTTTGCTTTTTGGTCAAAATCTTCATAGGAAATTTCGTCTTTGCCAAATTTAACAGCCGTTTTTTGCTTATAATTTTGCGATGCAATTGAAATCAATTCATGCAATGGTAACTGCGGATAGTCCACTTTGGTATTGTTCAACGCAACATACGCAGCATCATCGGTTTTTATGGTTTCGGAAATTTTGATATCGGGATTGGCCACCACATTGGCAATGATGCTTTCCCAAGACGCCATCATTTCACGAATGGTTTCGGGCTTGAACAAGTTGGAATTGTACTGCCACTCCAAAACGAGGCTTTCGGACGAACCTGTTGCGTTCATGAAAATTTCGAAGGTTTCAAAAGCCCTTGGGTTACTTTTAAGTTCATAGTCCAATCCCGAAAACGACACTGCAGAAGTCATGCCCATGTCTATATTGAAAGAAACCGGAACCAATGGTACCCTTGAAGGGTCTCTGGCGATGTTTAACTTTTGGAGCAGTTCGCCAAAACTCAATTTCTGATGGTCATAAGCATCAAAGAGTTGTGTGTTACGCTGTTTTAAATAGTTGATGAAACTGGTGTTTGGGTCAATTTTGCTTCGAAGGGGCAACAAATTTACGCAATGTCCAATCATTTGGGTTTTGCCACTTGCGGCTTGGTCGGCAGAAGGCAAGCCCAAAACAATGTCGTTTTGGTTGGTCTGTGAATACAAAAACAGCTCAAAAGACGATAAGAGCGTGGTAACCAAACTGCATCCTGCCTTGATACCGGTTTTTTTTAGGGCATCCAGAAGTGATTTGTCCATTTGGAAATCCAATCGTTCACTTTTGAAGGTCCTGATTTTTGGTCTTGGAAAATCTGTGGGCAGGGTCAGTTGCGGCACATTGCCTTTATACTGGTCGAGCCAGAATTTCACATTGTCACGGTACTCCTCACTGGACAAATAGATTTGCTGTTCATCGGCATAAGCACAATAACTTTCTGGCTTGGGCAGGTTGTGTTGCGTATTCAGAACACTTGCAGAATAGAGGCTTCCCAATTCTTCGAGCATGATGCCTATGGACCAACCATCGCATATAATATGGTGCGCCGTGAGTATCAAATGGTGTTCTGTTTCCGATGATTTAATCAGGCCGACCTTAAATAACGGTCCTTTTACCAAATCAAAAATATAATTGGCATCATCGTTAAGGTATGTTTTTATGGCCGTATTTTTTTCGGCTTCACCCAATGTTGATATATCCAGCTGGTTAATCTGAATCTGGATACTCTTAAAAATGGTCATAAAACGGCCATCGGTACTGAAAACCGAGCGCAATGCTTCATGGCGGTCCACAACGGTTTGGATAGCATCCAAAAGTGCTTTTTTATTCAAATCGCCGCGCAAGGTTAGTGTAACGGACTCATTGTAAGCTCTGTTGGCATCTATATCGCCCAATTTACAGGCAATCCATATTTCCGCTTGAGGTTGTGTTGTGTAGCCTATGCGCTGTATGGCCGGTCCTGCAAACGGGTCGAAAGTGGTTTTGTTTTCAGAGACGATGGATGGTTCTTTCATCGGTAAATAAAACGGTTAATACTGATTAATAATGGTTGTAAGGATTGATATAAAGACTATTTTAATTCTAATTTTTGAAATGCGCCTTCATTTTTTTCATCTGGTACAAACCAAGCGGGATTTCCTGACTCATCCATTCCCAATCGAGCTCCCGGTTTTGGCGGATGGTTCAGGTCATCAGAGGATTTAATATCTGGATTATTTGAAGGTCCTATCTGGTTTGTTTGAAGAATCCCTGTGTCAATAAGTTTTTCGGTACTTTCAATCATGCATTTAATGATGAAATCAACTTCTTCCTCTTTGTAAGCTTCGGTCATAAAGCATGGGAAACCATCCCAGATATGCACGCCTTTCAATCGCATCAGTACAAAAATCAATTCGGCATAAGGAATTTCTTCAAGGAAGGTCAATCGCCACAACGATTTGTAATAATTGATTTCAAGAGGCAGGTTTTTTGATTTGAAATATGTGTTGAGCTCATTGGCCAAGCGTTCTGTCATGTTTGACAGGTTTTCTTGTAGTTTTGGACCGCTTTCCTTTAAGTGCAATAAAGATGCTTTTGCACTAGCCAATGCCAAAGGATGACGGACAAAGGTTCCTGCAAAATAGGTCACGCCCACTTCAGGGAAAGAATCATCGCCAAACTGCCAGTGGCCGCCATCGAGCGCATCCATGAATTTTGTTTTTCCAGCTATGGCGCCTATGGACAAGCCACCACCGATAACTTTGCCGTAGGTAGCAATATCAGCCTTTATGCCATAGATACCCTGCATACCTTGAGGGTGCATACGGAAACCGGTGATGATTTCGTCAAAAATGAGTGCGGTATTGGACTGTTCTGTAATTTTGCGAACTTCTTTCACAAAATCCAAAGGACGGAATTCCGGTCTTCTACTTTGTACTGGCTCTACAAGGACCGCAGCCAACTCGTGTGCTCTTTCCCTGATGATTTGTAAGCTTTCTTCGGTGCCATAATCCAAAATCAACATATTCTGGACCGATCCGGGCATAATGCCGGGAGCTGCAGGGAACGTTTTTTTGACTTTTGAACCTCTTACCAAAACCTCATCGATGATACCGTGATACGAACGTGAAAACGCCACAATCAAAGACTTTCCTGTTACGGTTCTGGCAATACGCATGGCGCCCAAAATGGCTTCAGAACCCGTGTTGCAAAGGGCGGAGCGGTCGTGTTGGGTGAGTTCGCAAAGCAATTCACAGACTTCGCCGGCCAATGGGTGTTGTGGGCCAACTTCATAACCAAGTTCCACTTGCTCGTGCAACGCTTTTTTAATGAATTCTGGCTGATGGCCAAACAGGCAGGAACCGAAACCATTCAATGCATCGATGTATTGGTTGCCGTCCAAATCCCATAATTTGTTACCGTCCGATTTTCCGATAACCAAAGGATATACCATCTCTTTGGTTAAAGGTTTGAAGCCCGAAACCACCCTTGGGTCAGACATATGCGCACGGTGCTTTTGGGTATAGGATTTGCTTCCGGCTGTTTTTTTGTTGTATTCCGCAGCCAATTCCTTGATGAAAGCGTTCTGTTGTTCGTTAAGCTCCGTTACTTGTTTTTCTATTTTAGGGGAAGCGCCAAAAGGTTTTTTATGTTCTTTTTTTTCATCTTCGGTAAGCACATCGGAAGTTGAAGTGGTATTCTGTACCGTTTTTGTATCATTTTTGGGCATTGGTGCTGGAGCTTGCTGAACCGTTACCGGCGCAGGAGCAGCGACAGGGTTGAAGCCTTGTAGCAATTCCATTTGCTTGCCCAAAATTTGCAATTGCTGGGCAATAAGTCCCATGGCAGATGTTGTATCGCCGTAAGTAACATTGCTGGTCATCTGTACAGGAGCGGGCGACATTGTTGGAGCACTGTGCTGAATTGGAGCACTTGCCTGGATTGGAGCACTTACAGTAGGTTGGGCTGCAGTTACGGGTTCTGGAGCGAAACGGTCTGCTGGTAGGTTGGCGTCCAAATGGGCGGCCAATAGGTTGGGCGTACCAAATTCTGCATTCAACTGTCGGAAAGTAATCGGCGTATCAAATTCATTTTTGCAGGTGATGGCCATTTGGGTCAACACAAGGGAATCAAGACCAAGTTCCAAAAAGTTGTTATCATAATCGGAACTGCTCAATTCCGTTCCTGAGGTATTTAAAACGATTTCAGAGATTTTTTCGAGAATCGCGGCTTTTCTGTTAGGTTGCATTGTGTTCATTTGTGTTTGTATAGGATAAGTGTTTGTGTCTGTATTTAAATTTGAATCTAATGACTGTATTGGTGTTTCTATGTGCGCAAAGGTTTCTGTGTGTGGTGGTTCTGCCCAACATAGTTTACGGTCAAAAACATAGGAAGGTAACCAAACTTTATGTCTGGTTTGTCCTTTATAGAAAGCTTGCCAATCGGGTTCTATTCCTTTGAGCCAAAGTTGACCAAGAGCCGATAAGACCGTGTGATAGGCGTTTTCGGAGTCATCGGGAATGACCAAGCTCGATATGGCGCTAGCTGATTTTGAGTTCTTTTTCTGTTGCGACAAAGTGGTCAGTGCACGACCAGGACCTACTTCCAATAAAACGATGTCTTCTTGGTCCAATGCCGTGTCCATTGCATTTGAAAAACGGACGGTGGCACGTAAGTGATTGGTCCAATAATTGGGGTCAGTAGCTTCTGAATCGGTCAGCCAATCGCCAGTCACTGTAGAAATGATTGGGATTCTGGGGATGTTCAAAGTCACTTTTTGGACCTCGTTATTGAAAATGCCCAAAACGGGATCCATCATCGTGGAATGAAATGCATGGCTCGTAAGGAGCAGTCGGTTCGGGATTTCTTTTTCATCCAATACTTTTGTAAAGGCTTCAATTGCTGCATCTTTGCCGGAAACCACACAAAGTTGATCAGAATTTACAGCAGCAACTGACAGGTTTTCAGGCAATATTTCGGATAAATGTTCATAAGAAGTCCTCACGGATAGCATACTGCCTCCTGGAAGGTCGCTTACCAATTTTCCGCGTACGGCCACCAAGGACAGTGCGTCTTTCAACGAAAATACACCTGACAAATGTGCCGCGACAAATTCGCCGATACTGTGTCCGCAAAGCATGGTAGGTTGGATGCCCCAACTCATCCATAGTTGCGATAGTGCATATTCCACGACAAACAAGGCTGGTTGCGTATATTGTGTGTCTTTTAATTTTTCTTCCGCCTCCTGCGAATGGGTTTCGGGATAAATTATAGAAAGGATATCAATATCAAATCCGGTTTTCAAAATATCGGCACATTGGTCAACTGCTTTTCTGAAAACGTCCTCATGGTCGTATAGGGCACGCCCCATTTGAAGATATTGCGCTCCTTGTCCCGGAAACAAAAAGGCAAGGTTGCTCGGAACGACTTTTAAATCTGAAGATTTAATGGTAGTCGCATTATTGGATAATAATTGTTCGTAGGCATTTACTGCATCGGTAGCCAAAACAAAACTACGCTTTCTGAACGTGTCTCTGGTAGCAGTAAGTGAATGTGCAACATCTGCCAAATCAATAGCTTCCGAAGATTTTATAAATTGTCCCAATGCTGATTGATATCCATCAAGACTGTTTTTTGATTTTGCCGACCAAGTGAGAAGTTGCAAAGGTTTGCCAGGGCTGGAAACAACTTTCGGATTTTCATATTCTTCGACGATTATGTGCACATTGGTACCGCCCACACCAAAGGAACTGACTCCTGCACGACGTTTTCCCTCACAGTCCCAATCTTTTAACGTACTGTTCACATAGAACGGACTGTTCTCAAAATCGATGGCAGGATTGGGGTTTTCATATCCCAAAGACGCCGGGATTTTTTTGTTTTTTAAAGCTAATACTGTTTTTATAACACCGGCAACGCCTGCTGCTGCTGTGAGGTGCCCCATATTGCTTTTGATGGATCCAATGGCGCAATATCCCTTTTTTTGTTGAGGACCGAATGCCAAATTCAAACCCTCAAATTCAATTGGGTCTCCCACGGGAGTTGCCGTTCCGTGCGTTTCAACATACGAGATTTCCGATGGGTCGATCTGTGCGTCGCGTAATGCGCTGACAATGGCTCCTGCTTCGCCTTCGGTACTTGGTGCCGTGAAACTGCCCTTGTTGCCGCCATCGTTATTGATGCCCACTCCTTTGATTACGCCATATATGGTATCGCCGTCTTTTTCGGCATCTTCCAAACGTTTTAATAAGATGGCACCAGCGCCGTCGCTGAAAACAGTTCCTTTTCCGTTGGCATCAAATGAGCGGCAATGACCATCTGGACTCAACATGGAACCTTCCTGGTACAAATGCCCGCTGTTGATGGGAGAGGTCACACTGGATCCGCCTGCCAAGGCTACATCGCAATGGTTGTTTCTGACCGCATCTACCGCAACTGCAATGGCGAGCAAAGAGGTTGAGCATGCAGAATGGACGCTAACGGCGGGTCCTTTCAGGTTCAATTGGTAGGATGTTTTTGATCCTATATAATCTTTTTCGTTTAAGGTATTGATTTGCAACATCCCAATCAGATCGACCAGCTCTTTATTGGGAAGTACGTTATTCATAAAATAGGTGTTTGTACCTGTTCCTGCATAAACGCCAATTCTCCCTTTGTAATGTTTTGGCAAGTGTCCTGTTTGTTCGAGGGTTTCCCAAGCAATCTCCAAAAACAGACGATGCTGTGGGTCCATGGCTTCGGCCCATTTTGGGTTAATGCCAAAAAACAACGGGTCAAATTCTTTTGCCGAAGGCACAACGCCTCGGGCCGCAACATATAATGGGTCTTTTCGGAGTTTTTCGGGGATGGATTGGTCGAGTTCTTCAGGAGTGAAAAATGTAATGGTTTCTTTTCCGTTTTCCAGTACATCCCAAAGTTCGGCAATGGTCAAAGCACCCGGAAATCTTCCGGACATACCGATAATGGCCACATCTTTAGTGGTTTTGCTTTCCATTGGTCTGGAATAGTCTGCCAAAGATTCGCTTTTTTCCATCGTTTTCAGATAATCTGAAAGTCCTGCAATGGTTGGGAATTGGTAAATTTTGGTTACGGGAATTTTCAGGTTGAAGCGTTTCCGCAGTTGGGTTATCATTTTTTGTGTGAGGAGCGAGGTGCCGCCCATGTCAAAAAAATTGTCGTCGATGCCAATAGCAGGAATTTGAAGTAATTCGCTCCAAACAGACGCTATATTTTTTTCGAGCTCGGTTCGAGGTTTTCTCAATAACGGTGCCGATTCTGGTCTGACATATTCTGGGGCAGGCAGCTTTTTCTTATCAATTTTTCCATTGGTTGTGATCGGGAATTCCTTGACCCACATAAAAAATGAAGGAATCATATAATCCGGGAGGATTTCTTCGAGTTGTGCTTTTATGGCATTCGTATCCTGCTCGGAGACTTCGGATTGCAAATAGGCGACCAACCTGGGTTCGCCTCCAAGAAAGTTACTGACTATTACTGCATTTTTCTTAATGGTGGGAAAAGAATCAAGAACGGTTTCAATTTCTCCAAGTTCTATACGATGCCCCCTCACTTTGACCTGATGGTCTTTGCGTCCGAGGCATTGGATTTGTCCGTTTGGCAAAAGCTTCCCCAAATCGCCTGATAGGTACATTTTGCCATGGGTTTGTGGATCATCGACAAAACGTTCGGTGTTCAGTTCCGGCCTGTTCAAGTAGCCGAGCGATACACCATCACCACCGATGACTATTTCGCCAACCTCACCATCTGCCACAGCATTACCGTTGTCATCCAACATGTAAATATTGACGTTGGCAACTGGTTTGCCCACGGTAATGGGGTCATCCGATTTTAAAATTTTGGTCAATATGGCACAAACAGTGGTTTCCGTTGGGCCATAGATATTCCACAATTCGCTACATAGGTCGATAAGTTTGTGCGCCAAGCTCATTGGGACGGGTTCCCCTCCGATCAGCGCTTTAAGATTCAGTGGTTTTGACCAATCGGAATCTAAAAGTATCTGCCAGATACTGGGTGTGCCCCACATCATGGTAATGTTCTCTTTTTGGGCTATTTCCAGTAGTAATTGCCCATCAAGACGTGTGTCTTCGTTTACTAGTACCACACAAGCACCGTGCAATAGTGGGAGGTAAGTTTCCATGACCATCGCATCGAATGAGATTGTGGTAACGGCAAAAATTTTATCGTCCTTGGTAATTCCGGGTTCTTTGCCCATGGAATACACAAGGTTGACAGTGTTGGCGTGCGATACTTGAACGCCTTTTGGTTGCCCTGTGGAACCTGAAGTATAGATAATGTAGGCTGCCGATCCAGGTTCAACCTTTTGGGTAAGGGGTACCGAAGGCAAAGTGGCAGATTCTGCCAAAACAGTTTCTATAAAAATGTTTTTTGAAGCGTCCGGGAGCCTGTTTTTTGAAGTGTAGCAAATCAGAAAGCTTGCTTCGGCATCATCGGCTATCATTTCCAATCGCTTTTGCGGATAGCCTGTATCGATGGGCACATACGAAGCACCGCACTGAAGAATGGCAAACATGGCCACAATCAGTTCGGGTGTCCTGTCCAGTGACAATGCAACAATTTGGTTAGGTCGCACGCCTTTTTCCCATAAATAATGGGCCATTTGGTTGATGCGCTCCTGCAATTCGCTGTATGTGATTTTTTTATCTTCAAATTGAAGTGCAATGGCTTGCGGACGTGCGATGGCTTGTTGCTCCAAAAGTTCGTGGAGCGTCGATTTAGGATATTCGAGTACTGGGCCTTGTATGGAATAAGTAGGTTTCATCTTTGTTGGTTTTTAGGCGCTACATTACATAGAATCTTCTTGTGCGTTATGATATTAAGAATCTGATAAAATCTGATTCTTGATGATAAGCTTTTAATATTCAACAATATTAAAAATATTTTCAAAATTACATTTAACTTGGTACAAAACTAGCTGTTTTTAATTGCTATCAGCTTGATATTGTTTTGAGTGAGGGAGGATTAATTTCAAGGACAATAATAGTGTATATTCCGTCACGAGCCAAGATTTCGCCTATATTTTGCATTAAAATCCGATGAATTGCATTTATGTCTTTGGATGGTCGATCTGATTTGAGAGAAATTTCGGAAAATAACCAAAATTGGATTTAATTAGTTACTTTTGCTTGTTTTTTAAAAATTTTTATAACCTATTAATCAGAACAATACAATGAAAGATTTTATTAAAAAGTATGATATCTGGGTATTTTTGGTGCTTGCCCCGCTGTTTAATTTTATCATGACCTATATGAACAATAAAGGAATCATTTATGGTTTTGTTTATTCCCACGGTCGTTTTTATTTGCTTTTGGGCTTATTGGTGTTTATCGTAATGATATCCAAAGGGGTACAGGGTGTCAAAGATGTTTTTAAACCGATGACCAAATGGAAGATTAACCCGCTTTGGTATGTATTCGCTTTGACATTTTCTTTGTCTTTGGCCGCTTTTGTCCTTTTGCTCAAAAGTTATTATTATAATATTGAATATGCATCGCTTTTGATATTTGATTTTCCTCCTTTGAAAAACAGTTTTTTCTTGTTGACATGGGCTTTTATGGGTGAAGTTGTTTGGGTGAGTTATGCCATTCGCGAACTGTCCAAGACATTTAAACCATTTATTGCGAGCCAGATTGTTGGTTTTGTCTGGGCTTTGTGGTGGGTGCCTTCTATCATTATCAACGAAGGCGTGATTTTTGACCTGCCAATCTGGCCAACTTTCATGATCATGATGGGAGCTGCAGGAATGTGTGCCGTGGTTTACGCTCAGACAAAGAGCGGTGTTTGCGTTTGGGTGTTGCAGTGGATGTTAAATATGTCGTTACTTATTTTGCCCGTGGCACCAACAACTGGCGGTGTCCCTACCTATGAAGTTTTTACTGCTGTTTATTTTGTGGTGATGTTGGTGTTTATGTATTTCTTGAACCCAATCAAAACAATGAAAGTTGAAGAAAGTGTTTAATGGCTTGAACGCGTCGGTGTCCACCAACGAAGTGTTTAAATTATGATTTTAGGTTTTTTTTTCAGGTTTAGAACGGGGTGATTGTAAAATCGTGTGGTTAGGTTTGAAAATTTTTTGGGATTTTGAGCATCATCCCATATGAAATAAAAATTGCAGATAAGTTGTTCGTCAATAATTTAAAATGATTTTGAAAAACAATGGCTAAAAACCCTTTGTTCAGTTTGCAGCGCCAATAAAACCCATCAAAGCTAAATCATCCAAGGGTTTATATGATAAATGCCAAACGTCAAATCCTGCGT
Organism: Bacteroidota bacterium; assembly: GCA_029557895.1. Taxonomy (GTDB): domain Bacteria; phylum Bacteroidota; class Bacteroidia; order Flavobacteriales; family Flavobacteriaceae; genus JBPOFM01. The sequence continues at coordinate 182,611 of JAKQHT010000003.1, forward strand.
TTTTGAAAAGAAGTTCGTAGTTGTGAGAAAAAGAGCGTTCGTAACCATATGGCTGTGATCCGTTATTTTTTGCGAAATCATGTTCTATACCTTTGGGTTCTATGGCAATGAATATGGTTTTGCCGAGGGTGTTGGCGTAATTAAAAAAAGCTTGTAGCCGCTTTTCGGTAAAATATTCGAGAACGCCCCTTGAGGTGACGAAAATCGTATTTGATGTCCCGTGTTCTTTAACCCAGTCAAAACCGTCTGTGGCTACAAATTCCATTTTTGGGTTGTTTTGGTATTTTTTTGAGTTTATATCAATCTGTGCAGGGCTTAAATCTATGCCTATGAAATGAGTCACTTTGGGGAATTTTGAACAGAGATATTCGAGAACTCTTCCGTTTCCTGTTCCAATTTCAACAAGTGTTGTATATTGTATAGGTGTATTGAAAAGATTTTTTTCGAGTTCATCAAATATGAATGCGCAGTTGGGCAAGAACTCTTTTTCGAAGGAACTTTCTGTTTCCTGAAAAAAAACCGACCCTTTGTTGGACCAATATTTTTTGTGGAGTTCTTCGAGATTGTTATAATCTTGATTTTTCTCCAATTTTTTCAATATTGCGCCCCGCATCAAACGTTCAGAAATACTCATGGTGTTGCTTTTGTTGACAATCGTAAGACCTTCCTCGGCGAGTTGCTTTGCTTTTTCCGGTTTCAGGAACACGAGTAGGTTCCCTACTGTTGCTATACAAAGTTTGTAAACAGCTTTTTTAAATTTACTTTTCATAGGCATCAACTTTTATAGCAACGCCTTTCTCTACGCGTTTCTTTTTGTTTTGCGGCTGAATGGCCAAACTGTACTCAAAAGTATAAGAATCTGCGGAGGTTGATAAAATTTTCATATGTATGGCTTTTTCTTCACTTTTATTTTTGGGATGCAGTTTTTTCATTACAAATTCGCAGTCGTTAATCCAACGGATACTTGCCGAATCGACCTTGTTTTCATAATAATCGATGTTCAGGGTATCCGTACGCACGAACTTTCCGGTTTTTTCAATCCCGTCTATTACATATGTGAATGTGAATGTTCCGGTCTTAAAATCAGCACAATGGCGTTCTGTTTCATAACAGCTGGTTAACAGAAAAAATAAAAAAAGCGAAAATATAAATTTCATTTTTTTGGTGTTGCTACACAAATGTAACAAAAGTATATGAGCCTGATATGTTTATATGAAAAATTTTTTGTCCGGGATTTTTAATGAAATGATATTTTGTAACCCATTCATAATTAAGGGCCATTAGCCAAAATGGATGAGGTGAGCAAAAAAGTGAAGGATGCTGTCAAAAATACGGAATGACAAAAAAAACCAAACAAGCTCTAAAACTAATTTTCAAAACTTTTAAAAGTTCCGTCACTATAAAAAATGACAATGCGCTCAATAGATTTGCCGGCGGTGGGTTTGATGTTTAATTCTTTTATCGGTGAAGTTTCAGATATGGATAGGATAGAAGGCGGGTGATCCGTTTCGGTTTTTGGTACTGACGGAAAATCGCCTTTGCCATTGAGCAACCAATACAATTCCACCTCGGGAAATATGGTAAGCACTTTCAAGACAAAATCCAAGCTTGGCTTATTTCTCCCAGATAAAATATGTGAAATGCTCGAACGCTGCACACCGATTTTTTCAGCAAAAGCCGAAGCCGTTTCGCCGTAAAAATCTATGACTTTTTGAAGCCGTTTTGCAAAATCCACACTGTTTACCATTGTAAATTACATTTGGTAGGGTTATAACGTTACAAATGTAACAAATAGTATTCAAAAAATGATGAAAAACACACGAAACACGTAAAAAACAATAAATAAAAACTTCATATAAATAACATTATACTACTGAAATAAAGTATTTTAAATAATAAAAATAAAATAATAATTTTTAGAAAGTAAAGATCGGCCGTTTTCACTGATATTTTGTTTACAACTGTATGCGTGTTTCAGTAATTTTTATCTAAAAACTTGTTTACAAATGTAAATTTGTAATTGTTTACCTTTGTAATTCATCTGTTTTAAATGTTATCAAAAACACTTCAATCATTAGTCGAAAAATATAAAGAACATCATCTTTATCATCGGTATATTTGTGGCAAGCATATCCAACCGTTGTTGGAAAAACACGGCAAGTATTTTGACATTAAAATCATCGGGACCTCTGTTTTGGGTCAACCGATTCATGTTATTAAAATTGGTTCGGGTAATACAAAAATTTTAATGTGGTCGCAAATGCACGGCAACGAAAGTACCACGACCAAAGCCGTTTTTGACCTGTGCAATATTTTTGCTGATCCTTATGGTCATGTTGGAGGTAGCATTGTGCAGCATATATTGAAACAATGCAGTATTGCCATTATCCCAATACTTAATCCCGATGGCGCTGAAGCCTACACGCGATTAAATGCCAATATGGTTGATCTAAATCGCGACAATCAAAGTCTTACACAGCCAGAAAGCAAGATCTTAAGACAGTTTTTTGACGATTTTAAGCCCGATTTTTGCTTTAACCTGCATGGACAGCGCACTATTTTTAGCGCTGGAAACACCAATAATCCGGCAACGGTATCGTTTCTTGCTCCCGCACAGGATGAATTGTGCACAGTTACTCAAACCCGCAAAAAAGCTATGGAAATCATTGTTGTGATGGATAACAATCTTCAATTGCAAATCCCAAATCAGGTTGGGACTTATGATGATGCGTTCAATATCAATTGTGTGGGAGATACGTTCCAAAGTTTGAATGTGCCTACAATTCTTTTTGAGGCTGGCCATTATCAAAAAGATTACGAGCGGGAAAAGGTTCGTGGCTATATGGCGCAATCAATGCTTGTGGCAATCCATTATATAGCTGTTAACGAGGTAATTGGAGATGCTTATAGGCCATATTTTAACATTCCTCGGAACGAAAAACTATGCTACGATATCATCATTAGAAATGTAATTGTTGACATGCAACAGACAGATATTGCCATTCAATATGAAGAGCGACTGTTGGATGATAAAATCGAATTTGTGCCAAAAATTGAACAAATCGGGAACTTGGATAAGTTTTTTGGGCACAAGGAAGTGGATGCCAAAGGCGAGAGTATTACAACAATGACCGGTGAACCAATTTACGTAGGTTTCGAAAACGATTTCGTTTTGATAAAAAATAAATTATTGTCACTTAAAGCCTAATTTTTTATGATATATATATGATTTTTTCAATTAAAATCAATTATTTTTGTAAAAAATTAAAGAAACGTTAAAAATGGGAAAGTTTAAATTGGACGAAATCGACCACCAGATTCTTGATATGCTAATTGAAAATACCAGGATTCCTTTTACTGATATTGCCAAAAAATTGGTGATCTCTGCAGGAACTGTCCATGTCAGGGTGAAAAAAATGGAAGATGCAGGTATTATACAAGGTTCCTCATTGACTTTGGATTATAAAAAGTTGGGCTATTCGTTCATTGCCTATGTTGGTATTTATCTTAACAATACTTCTCAGACCAAGTTTGTCCTTGAACGCATATATAGTATTCCTTATGTTACAGTGGCGCACATTACAACAGGTAAGTTCAATATATTCTGCAAGTTAAGGGCCAAAAATACAACACACGCCAAGGAAATCATCTTCATGATAGACGACATCGAGGGTGTTTACAGGACCGAAACCATGATTTCGCTTGAAGAAAGCATCAATGACAAAAACCGTTTGATGCATACCATTTTCAACGATTTGTAATTCATTGAACGGATGGCTTTTTCCAGAGTTCAAAACTTTGGAGAATCCTGTTTCATAATACTTTAAGTATGGCTTCAGACTATCCACACCACAGCGAGTATGCACCTTATTACAGGACATACCTTGAAAATATTGAAGCCATTGGCCTTGTACAGGGACTGCGCGACAATTTCAAAAAGTGCGAATCGTTACTTTTGGGCCTTCCGGCAGATAAGCATGAATATCAGTATGCGGTTGGTAAGTGGACGATAAAAGAAGTGGTCCAGCACCTCATTGATTCCGAACGGATTTTTGCTTACCGTGCGTTGCGAATCGCCCGAAATGACCAAACGCCGTTACCCGGTTTTGACCAAAATGAATATGTGCCACCGAGTAAAGCCAATAGCAGGAATTTTGATGGCCTAATTGAAGAATACCGGGCTGTTAGGCTTTCGACCGTTAATTTGTTTGATAGTTTTGATGCTGAAATGCTCGTTCGGGTTGGTACAGCCAGCAACTATCCAGTGTCCGTGAGAGCTTTGGGCTATATCATCATGGGGCATGAAAACCATCATTGCAACATTATCAGTGAACGCTATTTGTAGAAGGGCCGTTGGCATTGTGGCCAACTGCGCACTATTGATTGGTTGAAATCAATTTTGTTCTGTGTTTTTTTGCAATCGATATTCCTGCAAAGTTTCTAAACGCCACATTGACTAACTTTCATAATAGGCGAATGCTTCCAAGATAAGAGCGTTGTCCACAACACAATCTACTACGGGTTTGCCGATGGATTCAAGAAGTACAAAATTCACCTGTCCATGGGTGTTTTTCTTGTCGTATTTCAGCAGTTCCATTATGGTTGCACGATCTTCCTCGCTTATTTCGACTTTGCCAAAATGGTTTTGCATGGTGGTTTTAACAGCGTCGCAATCGCCTTTTGGAAAGCATTTTAGCTTGTGCGATATAAAGCATTCCATTACCAATCCTATGGCGATGGCCTCACCGTGAAGCAGGGTGTTCCTGTCCATCTTGCCCAAGAAAAAAGATTCGGTGGCGTGTCCCAGCGTGTGCCCGAAATTCAGGTATTTGCGCTCTTTGGCCTCAAAAGGGTCTTGGGCAACAATGTTGCTTTTTATCAGTATCGAATCGCGGATCAATCGGTCGAGGTCTTCCGAAGCCATTTGGTCAAGGCTTGAAAGTTGCTGCCAATGGTCCAGATCGTTTATGAGTCCGTGTTTGAGCATTTCTGCCAGTCCGGAACGCATTTGGTTTTTTGGTAAAGTTCCCAAAAATGATGTGTCTACCAATACCATTTCACCGGAACGGATTATGCCTATCTGATTTTTTAATGTTCCAAGGTCGATGCCGGTTTTGCCACCTACCGAAGCATCAACCATCGCTAGTAGTGTAGTGGGCACATTGATGTACCGAATACCTCTCTTATAAGTGCATGCCACAAACCCGCCAAGGTCTGTCACTACACCACCGCCGAGGTTGATTACAAGGCTTTTACGGTCTGCGCCAAGTTCAGAAAGCACATTCCAGACACTAATGCAGGTTTCAATGGACTTCGTTTCTTCGCCAGTTTCTATCTCAATGATCTCTATGGGGATATCGGTTTCTATCTGTGCGATGAATTTGGGGAGGCAATGGAGGTGAGTATTGGTGTCTGCAAGGATGAACAATGAAGAAATGTCATGCGCATCCAGATAGGAATTCAATATGCTATAAGCGTTATCATTGAAGTGTATATGACAGTTGTCAATGGTGATGGAATTCATGAATTGGGATAGCATTGGTTGTGTCCTCAAAATAAAATGTTTTTAGTCAAATATTCATCTGATTAATGCATATTTTTGTAAAAAATTACATTTAGCCATGGCACAAAACCGAATTTTTGACAATACAGCGATAGCGTTTCAGCTCAAGAGCGATTCAGAATTGGAGCGCGCATACTTCTTGTTTAAGATGATTTCACACCAGCCATTGGTGCGTATCGGTACGGCAGCGACCAATTTTGCCCTCAAGGCGCATTTGCCCGTTGAGGGACTCATTCGGTCAACGGTATTTGACCATTTTTGTGGTGGTGTCAACGAAGAAGATTGTTTGCCGGTCATTGATCGGATGTTTTCCAAAGGCGTATGTTCGGTGCTTGATTTTTCTGTTGAAGGCCAAGAAGCGGATGCTTTTTTTGATGCTGCCATGGAAAAAACATTGAAAATCATACGGTTTGCAGATGAAAAAGAAGCAATGCCGATAGCGGTATTTAAGCCTACAGGTTTTGGGCGTTTTCACCTATATCAGAAAAAAGGAGAAGGTAAGCCTTTTACCGAAGCAGAAGCCAGTGAATGGCGTAGGGTAGAAGAACGCTTTGATAAAGTGTGCAGTATGGCAAAGCAACGCGACGTAGTACTCCTTATCGATGCCGAAGAAAGTTGGATGCAAGATGCCGCCGATGATTTGTGCGAGGAGATGATGCGACGTTATAATACCGATAAGCCTATAGTTTACAATACCTTTCAGCTTTACCGTTGGGACCGTCTCGATTATCTAAAGAAACTTCACGAACGCGCAAAGCAATCGGGGTTTAAGATCGGAGCCAAGATCGTCCGCGGCGCTTATATGGAAAAAGAGCGGGAAAGGGCAAAAGAAAAAGGTTACGAATCACCTATTTGCGCTACAAAGGCTGCAACCGATGCAAATTTTAATGCCACGTTGGAGTACCTGCTCAATCATTTGGATACCGTATCGGTTTTTATCGGAACACACAATGAGGAAAGCTCCTATTTGGCAATGGAACTGATGGAAAAGCTAGGGATTGCCAAAAATGACAACCGCGTGTGGCTTGGCCAATTGTACGGCATGAGCGACCATATCAGTTTTAACCTTGCTGCCCATGGTTATAAAGTGGCCAAATATGTCCCATTTGGCCCGGTTAAGGATGTGATGCCTTACTTGATTAGGCGAGCAGAAGAGAATACCTCTGTTGCCGGTCAGACCAGTCGAGAGCTGAATCTTTTGAAACAGGAAAAGGATAGAAGAAAGTTGTGAGAGATGGATTATGGGAATAGGCTCGGCGTGGTTTAATCCTGTCCTCCAGAATTAATCTGCTTGTTTTTTGGGCTATATATGGTTCCGCAACTTGAGGATCGGATTAAAAACCCTAAAGAAAAAATAATATCGGTTCTCATTTTTGAAGAGTTCAGCTATTATTCTATTTTTTTTTCCTGTAAAGTCATCTTTTGAAAGTGAGTCAAGCGGGTAAGCGCCTATGGCTTTAAGTTCTTCAATTCTCCTCTTGACTTCTTTAATGCCCATTGTGGACTTAAGCATCCTTACCATTGAAAAAAAAGTAAGCGATTGTTGCCTGCTTTTAATTCTTTTGATACAATCGGGGTTGGTCTGATTGTCGTTCAGGGTTTTAATAATGGTATTAAAATCCAAAATGACATACTGCATGTCATTGATAAGTTTGTTGAAGTGTCCGGGTCTTTTATTGTTCATGATGCTTCCCGGTGTTATTCTGTATCTATGGGCGTCTATTTTTAAATGGGAAACCCTCCTGGCCTTTAAGAACAATCTTGTTGAGAAAGGGATGTCTTCTAAATATCGGCCATCTTCAAACCTTAAGTTGGTGCTTGTCAAAAAATCGTGTTTTATGATATAGGTCCAAACTTCGCTTCTATATTTAAAGTTGGCCATATGATCTTTGCCTGTCAATATTTGAGAAATCGGAATGTTTTCTTCAATGCCTTTTGGATCGATACGTTGCGTTAGTTTGATAGATGGATTGCTAGAAGTAAATGATTTGGATTTGAAGGTTAGAATATCCAAATCATTGGTTTCGGAGGCGTCAACTATTTTTTTGAGGCAATTAGGAAGTATAAAGTCGTCAGAATCCAAAAAAAAGAGATAATCTCCCTTTGCTGCGTCTATACCACAATTTCTTGCACTGCTTAGGCCGCCATTTGTCTTATCGATTAACTTGATGTTTCTGCATTTCTCAACATAGTTTTTAACGATCTCACGACTGCTATCTGTTGAACCATCATTAATAACGACTACTTCAAAATCTTTTTCATCAATATTTTGATGCAATAAACTGTCCAAACAAGTGCTGACATGTTTTTCGACATTATACACTGGCACAATGATACTCAATCTCATATATTACATATAAATTAAAATAATAGAATGATTCATTGTGGGGATTAAATATAATTGTTAATCTAAAAAAAGATTATAAATGGACTGTATTTAGACCTTGGTAAAATTACCTTGACCTTGGGATAACTATCACAAAAAAAGTGAGCGATAGTTAATGTAATCTAAAAAAACTTATACCATTTTTTCTTCCTGTTCGGGTTGTTTCCGTACCCATATCCGTAACCATAGCCCTTTTTGTCAAAATTGGTTCCGTTTAGCAACATGTTCATTCTCGGCAATCGCTTATTGGCGTAGAGCGGTTTGGCTACTGTTGCCAGATGGTGCTTGTCGATATTGTCGGCACTTACGACATATATGAACATGTCTGCAAATTTTGATACCAGCAACGTGTCGCTGACCAAACCGACCGCTGGGACATCCACAATCACATAATCATATTTGCCGTCGAGATAATCAAACAACGATTCAACTCTTTGGGTCATCAATAGTTCTGACGGGTTGGGAGGTATGGCACCTGATGGGATGACATCCAGATACATGTTGTCATCCTGCTTTATGATGATGTCTTCCGGGTGAATGCTTTTATCGGCCAAAAATTCGGAAAGACCTATTTTGGTAGTTGGTTTGTCCTTCAGGTAGTTTATAATTGTAGGAACCCGAATGTCCATTTCGACCAATATGGCTTTTTTCTCCGAGAATGAAATGGATGAAGCCAGGTTAGTGCTGGTGTGTGATTTTCCTTCCTGTGCACGTGTGGAGGTGATAAATACCCTTTTTGTATGCTTTTCGAGATCTTTCAATATAAAGTCTATATTAGAGCGAATAATCCTAAAAGCTTCTGCTTTGGGTGAATAATCGACTTTGCTGATGAGCTTGGTTTTTTTGCTCGTTCTGGGTATGTCGCCAATATATGGAGCATCGATGACATTGAGCAGGTCATCTTTATCATAAATTTTGACATCGAGCAAATCTTGGGCATAAATAAGCGCGATAGGGAGCATGAGCCCAAGTATGAGAGCTCCCAAAAAAGTGATCATTCTATTTGGAGAAACGGGACTATATGTTGAATAGGCTGCGTCTATGATTTTTGCATTGGGAGAGAACATCCCAAGCTGTATCGCAGATTCCTCACGTTTTTGCAATAGGTACAGATAGAGCGATTCTTTGATGCTTTGCTGGCGTTCGATGTCACGAAGCTGACGTTGCTTTGTGGGAGCTGTATATAGTTGTCCTCGTATTCTGGCATCTTGTTTGTAAAGATTGTCGAGTGTCATCTCACTGGTTCTTTTCATGTTTTCCAATGAGTTTTCCAAATTGCTTTTCAAAGCATTGATTTCGTTGTTCAGCTTGACTACTACAGGGTTTTTTTCGCTGGAATTTCTCAATAGATTGTCACGTTCGGCGACCAGTTCGTTGTGCTTTTGCGTGACAAGGTTGATGTTGGCATCTGTGATACCTATGTTGGAAGGGAGTAAATCTGAAGTTTTGTTATCAGCTTTTATTTCTTCCTGTAGAAAACCGATCAATTCAATGGTATTGGCCGTTTTGCTCATTTGGGCCTCGTTCATTTTTTCACTCTCCAAATAAATGTTGGCTTGCGAATTGAGTGCTGTGAGCTTGTTTTTTTTCTGGAGTTGTTCTGCGGTAAAATCTACTTCTTCCAATTCCTTGAAAACCAACTCTAAACGGTTGTTTATGAAATCTGAAGTTACCTTAACGACCTCTTCTTTATCGTTAATGACATCGTTGTTGTATTCTCGGATGAGCTGGTTGAGGATGTCAATGGCTCTTTTGGGGATATTGTCTTCGAGTTTTAACTTAACTATGCTCGAACCTACGTCGGTAGATGTGCCAATTACAGATCTATACTTGTTCACCATGGCGCTAACCGGATTGATGGTAATCTTTAAGTTGCTGCCAGGTTTTGGTGCATATTTCCCGATATTGGGCACGATGACGATATCGCCAAATCCCGTTTTGATACGATTTCCAAATGAATATGGTTTTCCTTGGGCATTGTCGCGATCAATGATTGATTTTCCATCGTCCTTAAAAGCTAGAAATTCTGTGGCGGAGACAACTTTGATGTATAGTGTTGTGTCCACTTTGTGGGTGATGGAGTCGCTGGCAAAAAAATTCAGCTTTAAGGGTGGGTTTTCGTAGATTTCTTGTTCCTTGATTTTGCCCTGTTCGTAATATCTGATGTTAAGCTTTAGGTTTTTGACGATGTTTGCAATGACCGTTCTTGAGGTGATTACCTCAATTTCATCCTTTATTTTATTGGTGCCGTCAGAAAAAAGGCCGCTTTTGGCCATATCTTCCATGCTTGGCAGTTTCTGGGACTGTTTGTCATCCTTTATCTTAATGGTTGCCGAAGCGCTATATTGATATGTGGCATAACGCAAATGGGTGTATGCTGCTGCCAGGGCGACAATCGCACAAAAAGCTAACAATTTCCATCTGGATAGATAGAGGCCTATCGTCTTTTTTATTTCATTTGAAGATGTTGACTTTTGGTTTTCCATAAAGTAGATAAGATTGACTATTTCCTAAGGGCGAGCAATACGGTTACTATTGTGGTCAGGGTGCCTATGGCCGAGATTAATATGGCATTGTTGGGGTTGTAGTTAGAAGAGCGTACCCTTGCGTTGTTTGGCTCCACAACGATAACGTCGTTCTGTTGTAAGTAATAAGTTGGTGAATTCAGGGCGTTGACCGAAGTCAGATCTACTTTCGCAAACTTTTTTTCG
>JAKQHT010000001.1 GCA_029557895.1 Bacteroidota bacterium
CCTGCCAGGGAAATCCAAGACAACATTGGACAACGCACCGGCATCGCTCCTGTTGGGCGCATTGTGCAACTGTGCCTTAAGCGCGTTGAGGTTCAACTGGTAGTACTCTGCCGCCATGGGCTGGCTTTTCCTGAATCGCTGTTGTTCGGTGGCTGCTTTGCTGTGCGTGACCTTGGTCCAGACCGATGACCTGTTCTGGGACCAGCCAACAAGCGAAAACATCAAAACCGCCAAGAAAAACAATCCTGATTTTTTGTAATACTTAATCATAGGGGATATAGGTGTTTGTTTAAAATACAAAATAAATTGGAGCAGGGCTCAAATCATTTTTTTGATAATTTTTTTCTGAACCATCCTTAATTAGGGGCCTCTGCGAATTTAACAGAATTTATAGAAATTAACCCATAAAACACTCAAAATTCTGTGTGTTTCTAAAAATTATTTTTGTCAAATGGATTAATAATTCAATTACTGAATAAAATGTCTACTTTTAGAACATGAAAAAGGGAACAATCCTAAATATTGAAAACCTCTCAATTTCAATTATTTCCGGGGGTACAGAAATGAAGGTTGTACGCAACATTTCCTATCATTTGGATCAAAACGAAATTTTGGGCATCGTTGGCGAATCTGGTTCAGGAAAGTCTGTGTCAACGCTCGCCATTTTGGGCTTGTTGCCCAAGAGCACATTGAAAATTACCAATGGAACCATAACGTTTATGGGGGAAAATTTACTCGAACTTGAGCCCAAAGCGCTTCGAAAAATCAGAGGCAACGCCATTTCCATGATTTTCCAGGAACCGATGAGTTCACTCAATCCGTCAATGACTTGTGGCAGGCAGGTTCAGGAAATTTTGCTTCAGCACACATCCTTTTCAGACGCCGAAGCAAAAAAGGAAACCTTATTGCTTTTTGAAAAAGTAAAACTGCCATTGCCTAAACGTGTTTTTGATGCCTATCCACATGAAATTTCGGGGGGACAAAAGCAGCGCGTCATGATTGCCATGGCAATAGCCTGTAAACCAAAAATTTTGATTGCCGATGAACCTACCACGGCTTTGGACGTTACGGTTCAAAACGAAATCATCACACTGCTCAAACAACTTCAGGCAGACGAAAAAATGAGTGTTATTTTCATTTCGCACGACCTTGCTTTGGTCTCTGAAATTGCGGATAGGGTTTTGGTGATGTACAAAGGCAAAATTGTAGAACAAGGAACGGTCCGTGATATTTTCCACCTACCACAACACACCTACACAAAAGCTTTGTTGGGTTCTAAACCGTCATTGGACGTAAGGCTAAAACGTTTGCCCACTATCAATGACTTTATGGATAATATAGAGCGTTCCGAGGTCATAACAACTAAACTGCGCCATTTTAGACATGAAAACCTGTACTCAAAACCACCTCTACTGGAAGTCATTAATGTGGATAAAACCTACTTTTCTAAAACCGCTTGGTTTGGCAAATCGGCATCTTTCAAAGCTGTGGACGATGTGAGTTTCAAACTATATGAGGGTGAAACATTGGGATTGGTGGGCGAGTCTGGCTGCGGAAAATCGACGCTTTCCAATGTGATACTACAACTCGACAAAGCCACATCCGGGCAAATCCTGTACCGAGGCAACGATATTGCACTCCTGAAACCGGGGGCCATACGCCAATTGAGAAAGGATATCCAAATCATTTTTCAGGATCCATATGCATCGCTCAACCCCCGAATACCCGTTGGCAAGGCCATTATGGAACCCATGAAAGTACACAAAATAGGAGTTTCTGGCGAAGATCGGAAACAAATGGTACTTGATTTGCTCCAAAAAGTCGGTTTGGATGAAAATGCCTTTGACCGTTATCCGCACGAGTTTTCAGGTGGACAACGCCAGCGCATCGGGATTGCACGGGCCATAGCTTTGCGGCCCAAACTGATAGTTTGCGACGAATCTGTATCGGCCTTGGACATTTCTGTGCAGGCTCAAGTATTGAACCTGTTGAACGATCTAAAGGAAAATTTTGGTTTTACCTATATTTTCATTTCACACGACCTGGCCGTTGTAAAATACATGTCAGATAGGCTCGTGGTCATGCACAAGGGCAAAATTGAGGAAATGGGTGACGCCGATATAATTTATGCCGATCCGAAAAGCGACTACACCAAAAAATTAATTCATGCCATACCCAAAGGGTTATAGCATGAATATTTTTTTGGTCAACATGAAAATTCCTCTGATCAATTTCAAAGTATTCTGAAAGCTTTCTACTAGTTTACTTTCAAAAAGAGCGAGTTTGGGTTGGTTAGGGGCTGCATTCATGGGTTAAAATTTATGATAGATTTGGGGCTTGATCATAAATCCAATCTTATGGCGATCCAGGGTGATTTTGTAGGTTGGTTCATGGTAGATTTGGGGCGTTCATAAGTTAGGTTTATGGTAAATTTGGTTGTTTAGATTTGGTTTTGTAAATATGAAATTAATTTTTTAAATATCAGTCAAAATACCATTAAAATCGATGAAATGCATGTTTTTTTAACTTTTTAATCGATATATTATGTATTTTCTTACAAATTTTTATTGATTTCATTGTGCCCATAAAACCAAAAAAGCTACCGTTGTGGCAGCTTTTACGATAATATTTATACGTGTTCTTACAAGATCATTTCGGGAATATCTCCTTCCACAATCAACGTGCCTTCGGTCGCTTTGATGATGTCTTCAACCTGTACGCCCGGTGCGCGTTCCAACAGTTTGAAGCCTTTATCGGTTACCTCTATAACAGCTAGGTTGCTCACAATTTTTTTGACACAACCCACACCGGTTAAAGGCAACGAGCATTGTTTCAAAAGTTTTGATTCACCTTCTTTATTGGTGTGCATCATCGCCACGATGATGTTTTCTGCACTCGCTACCAGATCCATGGCTCCGCCCATACCTTTTACCATTTTCCCGGGAATTTTCCAGTTGGCGATATCTCCTTTTTCTGAAACTTCCATTGCGCCAAGTATGGTGAGGTGTACGTGCTTGCCCCGAATCATAGAAAAACTCAGCGATGAATCAAAAAAACTGGCGCCGGGCAATGTAGTAATAGTCTGTTTGCCGGCATTGATAAGGTCTGCGTCTTCTTCGCCTTCATAGGGGAATGGGCCCATGCCCAATACGCCGTTTTCGCTTTGGAATTCCACCTGTATATCATCTCTGACATAGTTGGCGACCAGTGTTGGGATACCTATGCCCAGATTTACATAATAGCCGTCTTTGACTTCTTTTGCGATGCGTTTTGCTATTCCAATTTTGTCTAACATATCAATCTCTTTTTCTAACGGTACGTTGTTCTATTCGCTTTTCGTAGTTATTTCCCTGAAAAATTCTCTGGATAAAAATCCCGGGTATATGGATTTGATTAGGATCCAGGCTTCCCGCAGGCAAAAGCTCTTCGACTTCTGCTACGGTAATCTTTGCAGAACCGCACATGGCTGGGTTGAAATTTCTTGCGGTACCTTTAAAAATGAGGTTGCCCGCCTCATCACCTTTCCATGCTTTAACAAAGGAAAAATCGGCCTCAAAAGCTTTTTCAAGTACGTACATTTTGCCGTTAAATTCTCTGGTTTCTTTGCCTTCAGCGACTTCTGTACCATAACCTGCAGGTGTAAAAAATGCAGGAAACCCAGATTGTGCCGCTCTACAACGTTCCACAAGCGTTCCCTGCGGTACAAGTTCTACATCGAGTTCGCCGTTCAACATCTGGCGTTCAAATTCATCATTTTCGCCCACATACGATGATATCATTTTTTTGATCTGGCGTTTTTGTAACAACATTCCCAATCCAAAATCGTCCACGCCGGCATTGTTGGATATACAGGTAAGGCCGTTGACGTTCATTTCCACCAAAGCTTTGATGGCGTTTTCGGGAATGCCGCATAGCCCGAAACCGCCAAGCATCAGGGTCATGCCGCTTTCAACACCTTGCATTGCTTCTTTTACATTGTTTACTTTTTTGTTGATCATTAGAAATAGTTTTGTTCGGTTTGTATTTCGGTTATTTGGTCAACACCTTGCTAATATTGCCTAATTATTTGTTTTTCCGACATTTAAATGTGTCGATAACCCAATGGCCCAGTAATTGGTTTTGAGTCTGAAAAATACAAAAATAAAAAGCCAATCCAAACTATTTGAATCGGCTTTTGTATCGTATATGGATTTGGTTTAAAAAAAATCGTCTATAAATCCTTCGGTATCGGTAGTGGGTTGAGTGGTCGTCTTGCTGCAATCGACGTTTATGGATAGTTGTTTGGGCACTTCAAAAGCGGATGACGACACATCCAATGTTTTGTCGGCATAGCAACTTTTCATATAAACGCCCCAGATAGGCAAGGCCATGGAGGCGCCTTGGCCATAAGTAATGGTTTTAAAATGCGCTGCTCTGTCTTCTGCACCTACCCAAACGCCCGTGACCAGGTTTGGCACCATACCCATAAACCATCCGTCACTTTGGTTTTGTGTTGTTCCGGTTTTTCCCGCAATTGGATTTGTAAATCCGTATGGGTAACCTGTTATGATTTCTTTATATACGCCCGATGCCTCGCCTGTTCTTCTTAATCGTGCCCCAGAGCCGCTTTCGGTCACACCTTCCATTAGGTTGACGGTCACGTAGGCAACTTCTTCGCTCAACACATCTTTGGTCTTTGGCGTAAACTGGTAAAGTAACGTACCGTTTTTGTCTTCGATGCGGGTGACCATAACAGGTTCGTTATAAACTCCTTTATTTGCAAAAGTAGCGTAAGCTGCAACCATTTCATAAACGCTCAAGTCTGGTGTTCCGAGGGCGATGGCTGGCACGGCCGGGATATCGGATTGTATCCCAAGGTTTCGGGCCATGTCCACAACGGGTTCGGGACCGATTTTGTCCATCAAACGTGCCGTAATGGTGTTGATGGAATTTGCCAATGCGCTTTTTAGTGTCCTGAAGCCTCCGTATTTGCCATCAGAGTTTTTGGCCGTCCACGGTAGGGGGTTGCCAAATTTCAAGGCTTCTATGGTAATTGGGGTGTTGGGGAACGTGTCGCAAGGTGAAAGGTGCAACTGGTCAATGGCTGTGGCATAGACAAATGGTTTGAATGTAGAACCTACTTGCCGTTTGCCTTGCTTGACGTGGTCGTACTGAAAGTGTTTCATGTTGATACCGCCCACCCAAGCTTTGACGTGACCCGTTTGTGGCTCCATGGACATCAAGCCGGTATGCAAAAACATTTTGTAATAACGCATAGAATCGGCGGGCTTCATAATTGTGTCTATCTCGCCTTTCCATGAGAAAATGGTCATTGGCACGGGTATGTCAAACGAGGCAATGATTTCTTTATCGGATTTGCCGTTTAGTTTCATGACCCTCCAACGTTCAGACTGTCGCATGCTTTGGTTGAGGAGTTTTGTGATCTCTTCGTTTGTAAGCCCCAAAAAAGGAGCGGTTTTATTGCGTTCGGGCGTGTTTTGATGGAAAAATTCGGCTTGTAGTCTTGCCATGTGCTTTTCAACGGCATCTTCTGCATATTTCTGCATCCTTGAATCGATGGTCGTAAAGATTTTCAAACCACTGTTATAGAGGTTGTATTTAGTCCCATCGGGCTTGGGGTTTTGCTCGATCCAGTCTTTCATAAACCCTTTGAGATATTCCCTGAAATAAGTGGCTGTGCCTTCGCGGTGCGACTGGGGTGAGTAATGCAGGCCCAATTCCAATTTTTGTATCGAATCTTTAACTGCTTTAGTTATATAATCGTATTTTTCCATTTGTGCCAAGACCACGTTTCGCCTGTTTTTGGTGCCTTCGGGATTGCGATGTGGTCTGGGGTTGTATAACGATGAATTTTTGAACATCCCTACTAACATGGCAGATTCTTTAAGGTCGAGTTCGTTTGGTTCTTTGTCAAAATAAATACTGGAAGCACTACGGATACCATCGGCGTTGTTTCCAAAATCGTAGATGTTGAAGTACATGGCGATGATTTCTTCTTTGGTGTATTGCCGCTCCAAGCGAATGGCAATGATCCATTCCTTTAGTTTCTGAAGGCTTCTTTCGACTATGTTTTTTGAACCTTCGCCATGAAAGAGCTGTTTGGCCAATTGTTGCGAAATGGTACTTGCACCACCTCCGCCACCAAGTTTAAAAATAGCCCTCAAGGTACCTCTGGCATCTATGCCCGAATGGTTGTGAAAGCGAGTATCTTCAGTGGCAATCAGTGCGTTTACCAGATCTTGGGGCAATTCGTTATAGTCCACTGGGGTTCGGTTATCATTCAGGTAAAATTTTCCCAGTGTTTTCCCGTCGGAGGAGATAATCTCGGTGGCGAGGTTGGTTTTTGGGTTTTCCAAAACCGTGTGGTCGGGCATTTCACCAAAAGCGCCCCAAGAAGCGAGCAGGAACAACAAAGCGACAAACAAGACACCGCTCAAAAACAATATCCAAAACCAACGGATATATTTTGAAAAATTCAGGGGCGCAACTTTCTTTTTTGCCATAGTGTCACGTTATTTGTTTTTGTTTTCTATTCTAAACCCAACATCGGTAATGCCTTCAAGCTTATCAACGCCGTTTACCTGTCCATTATTACGCATGGCATGCCTTATTTTGATTTCATAGTTCCCTTTTTCGCTGAATACAAAGGGTTTGTCGTGGCCTTTATACCATAATTTGTTTTCTTTGATGTCCGTAAAACCTTGGCCCAAAAGTTCGCCATTGGGTTTTGCCATTTGGTATTCCAGTGTGTCTTTTATGGTTTTGCCGTGGGGATATTGCATTTCTACAATCAAAAAAAGATTGCTGAACTTGTAAGTGTTTGTATTCCTGATGTTAATGAACAGATTGTAGGGGCGAAGGGTATCGGACGTGGTATAATTGAATGTTGCCGGATCGTCTTTATCCCATGCGCCGTGGATGGATCGGTAGTCATCAAAAACCCTGTCTGTGTCACAAGAGAGCAACAAGAGCAAAATAAAAAACAAAAGAAAAAAAGGTTTATTTTTTGTCATTGTTCTTGTTGTGCTTTGGTGGGCGTTGCTGCCATTTCTTTTTTGGTTTGGGTTCTTGCCGTTGTACCGTTTCGGCTTCTTTTTTAGGTTGTGGGGCTTTGCCCTTTCTGCGTTTGTTCCTTCGTTTTGGTGTGTCAAATCTGGTCAAGCTGTCTTGTCCGACAACGTTTTCAAAATCTGCAACCACTTCGTCTATCAGTTCAGAAGCATATTCTTCTACGCTCGGCACTTTTTCCTTCTTTTTGTTGCGCTCAATGATTTCTTGTACTTGGGCGGTAGTAAGTTTGTGCCAGTTCATCCATTCACCTTCATAGGCAAACCACATATGGCCTTTGAAAATATCTGTTTTTTGGCATATTGCGGTTCCTTTTTCAGTGTAAAGTTTGGTGTCGGTTCTCGGGAAATCTTTTAGTGCGTCCAGATAGGTGTCTAGCTCGTAGTTGAGACAGCACTTCAGTTTTCCGCATTGGCCGGCTAGTTTTAACGGGTTCAATGACAATTGCTGGTATCTTGCGGCCGAAGTACTGACGCTTCTAAAATCTGTGAGCCATGTGGAACAGCAGAGTTCACGTCCACATGAGCCGATGCCGCCAAGTCTGGAGGCCTCTTGCCTAAAGCCTACTTGCTTCATCTCAATGCGTGTCTTGAATTCTCTTGCGAACAGTTTTATCAATTCCCTGAAATCTACTCGGTCTTCCGCAGTGTAATAAAAAGTGGCCTTGCTGCCGTCGCCCTGAAACTCAATGTCGGATATTTTCATTTGCAGTCTCAAATGAATGGCAAATTGGCGCGCTTTGACTTTCATTGGCTCTTCTTTTTCTCGTGCTTCAGTCCAGACTTCGATGTCGCGTTTGGTAGCTTTGCGGTATATTTTCAATACTTCTTCGGCGTTGTTGATGTCTATTTTTTTGCGCTTCATCTGTATTTTTACCAGCTCTCCGGTTAGGGTTACCATACCGATATCATGTCCTGCTTGTGCCTGTGTTGCCACAAGGTCACCAATGTTCAAAGGGAGTTTTTCATTGTTTGTGTAGTATTGTTTCCTGCCGTTCTTAAAACGAACCTCGACACCCAAAAAAGGCTCTTGGCCCTGTGGAAGTGACATATTGGATAACCAGTCGAAGACCGTTAACTTGTTACAGCTGTCGGTGCCACAAGTGCCATTGTTCTTACAGCCACGGGGCTGGCCTCCTTTTTCGGTTGAGCAGCTATTGCAACCCATAGTAATTTTATATATAAAATCCGCACGTAACCCGGCGAATGACGATTAATGGTTCTTTTTGGGATGTAAAGATAAGATTAATTATTAATGTTTGCCGTAAACCTTTTTTTGAAGTGAAATGAAGTGTGGCATTTCATGCCTATAACAAATTTTTTGCATTGCAATACAATGCTCGGCAACAAGGGTTTGCCGTAAAGGAAGACGGTTCCACGGGGCAGCGGAACCGTATTATCGGTACTTGAAATACTTTTTATCAAATTTCTCCAAATAATTGGAAACCATAGCATGACCGTCCCAAAACGATATCAATGGCCGTCCTTGATTTATTTCATATCCTTACTTTGCAGTTCATTAGTTTTCTATAGGGTGTTTATAATAGGAACGATATTGCATTTTACTTAATGATTACCCGTTTTGTTTTGCTATTGACACCATTAGATACCTTAGCAAAATATATTCCGGTTTCTATAAACGAAATATCAATCGTGCTCATTATCCTATGCTCTGCCAAAGGCATGGTAAATATCGTGCGACCATGGATGTCATATAAACTAATTGATGCTCCAACAGGCAATGTGCCTTTTATCACCAATGATTTTGGCGTAAAGGTTGTATAAATACTTAAGCCGTCCATCTCATTGTTTGAAACTGAAAGGGTTGAAGATGAAAAGCGAAGATAAAAACGACCTACGCCGTGCAGCGGCACATTGGGGGTTAATGTGTAGTTTTCGACATTGAGCAATGTCACCGTGTTTTCTACTGTATCTTCCAGATACACTTCAATATCACTTGGTAAAGTGCTTTCGCTAATACTAAAGGTCAATTGTTCGCTTTGGTTTGCATTCACTCCAAGCGGAACCACTGTGTTTATCAAATCTGACGGATTTAATGCTTGCAAAGCAATTGGCAGACCGGTATTGTCTTCCACAAGGTGCGAATAAATAGCAAAATTTGGGGCAACATTTCCTAAAATTTTGCCGTCATAGCCATTATCATTTCCCACTGATGCATTTTCGTTAAAATAAAACTCTGTGCCATAATCCATGTTGCTTGTACTCGCTTTAAGTTTCAAATAGATTAATGGACTTGAGTTTCTGCCGACAATAAAATCGTCATCGGTACCGTGCGTTCTCATTGAGGGATGAAAAACAATATCATAAGCATCAACATAAGCAGCGTTTGCGGCTACAAAGAAGCCTTGGCCCGGCGTCATGAGTTGTTGTGATGCATTTGCCAATGTAATGACAGTCCATTTGTTGGATGTGCCATTTCCTGCATATCCATATATGCCAGAAATGTTCTCAAGGATACTCAAGTTGGTGGTGACCGGGTTTGTATTTGGATCTATAACATAATTTAAGAACATTTCCATATCGATATATGATGGATAAGGGTTTCCGATTAGGTTCCAGTCCGGGTAGTTAGCTCCTGTGTTTAATATGTTTACTTGATGTGTTCCCGTTGGGATTTCGCCCGTAAACGTTAATGTTGTGCCCGAAACCGTAGCCACTCTATAGCCGGTACCTGAAACCAATGTAGTAGAAAGCGCATCTGTATAGAGGACATAATCATCTATAGTTTTATCAAAAGGTCCAAACAGAAATCTTCGTGGATTGTTGTTTCCGTCGTTGTAAATGTCCGAGGCATTGGTATCCGACAGTAAAAAGTCTGTCCATGATTCTCCGGATAAGGGTGGTGCAATCAGATCGTTTCCTCCGTCATTTGCATTTACATAACGTTTGTATTTCACGGTGCCGTTAAGAGTGCCATCAACAATCAAACTGGAATATAATTGCGATGTTGAATTTAGGGTCGTGTTTTCGGTGGTTAATGTTACACCGGGATTTATGGTTACCGCTGAACCGGGATTTATGGTCAAATCCTTACAGATAGTAGATGTTGAAAAAACAACTTCGCCATCATTGACAGTAATCGTGTCTTCTGTATAAGAAACGCCGTTTGGATCGTTTGGCGACCAGCCGTTAGTACTGTCGTAAACATAGTCTATACCTTCAATAAATCCGTCGCAACCTTTTAACTCTATTTCTGCCAATTGTGTCAAAGCCACGTTGTTGAGGTTTTTGGTGATTTCCAACTTATAGGTTTTGTAGGCGGTGGTGTTAACAAACACAAAAGCCCTTGATTGGTAGCGGTCGGGAAATTTTTCACCTGACCAGGTGGCGAGCTCTGTAAAGCTATTGCCATCGTTAGAACCTAATATCCTGAAATTTTCTGGGTCTCTTTCACTAAAATCGTTTGCACTGGTAATTACCAATTTGTTCACAAATTGTGGGTTGTCAAACTCTATAGAGATAAAGCTTGGGTTGCTCACGCTTGGCACACCGGAGTCGTCAACCCATTTGCTAAAATTGTTGTAGGTTTTTTTGTTGTCAAAAGCTTTGTGCCTATTTTCAGATTCGCTCAATTCTCCGCTGGCGAGAATGGTTCCGGAACCCACAGGGTTGGTGTGGTCTACAATAGTTCCGTTACAGTAATTTGAGAGAACGGTTATTTCAGTAGTATCTGTAAACCCACCATCAATAGTAGTTGCAGTTATAATAACCGTGCCATCAGAAATAGCAGTAACCCTGCCGTGTACGTCAACCGTTGCGATGGTTTCGTCAGCAGATGTCCAAGAAACACCTTTGTTGCTGGCGTTATTTGGCAATATCGTGGCTGTTAGTGCCATGATATCATCGATAAACATTGTTGCAGATTCCGGATATAGGGCAATTCCTGTGGCTGGGACAGCCAATAGATCTGTAAAAGTCCATTTAAAAAAATCGGTTCCATCATTGTTGTAGGTTTTTACGCTGGCACCATTGTTTGTAGAATTGTTCTGTATGCCCAAATAGAGGTTGTTGGCTTTAGATTTTATTGCATATTGGTTATTGCCGAGAGATTCTAAAGCGAACAACTGTGCAGCAGTACCATTTGTCTGGTACTGAATAACATTGGTTCCGGGTGCTTGTCCTTGGCCTTCAACATCTATGTTTTTGTTGCTGTGAACGGCTTTTATCGTATAATAATTATCTCCTGCGGGAGCCACTATAAATTGTTGATTTGTACCGTTGTGGGTTTGCCATTGTATGACATCGGCATAATTGGCTTGTGATGCTCCGGAAATATCCATTTTCAATCCGCTTCCTACGTTTGTAATGGTGTACGTTGAAGGAATTATGTTTGGGTCCTCATAGTTGGGATCGAGTTGGTTTATCCATTCTTCAATAAGATCGACCCCAAGTTGGTCTACCTCATTTTTTGCTATGGGCGGCATGGCTATGGTTTGATCCACACTTTCGGTTCTGTGGAAAAGAATTGATTTTGATGCATCGCCGGCTTTCACTATTCTTTCGCCGGGGATTCCCAAAGGCGTGTTGGCCGTGGCATACATCAAGCCCGTTTCAACCAAGCTGTTTATAAGCCTTAGGTCGAACTGTGCCCGTTCTCCAGTTCCTCCCGGCCTGTGGCAATAAGCACAATTATTGTCCAAATACGATCTTGCTTTTTCATCAAGTGTTGCGTTGGGATCGTCAAGAGCTTTGTGGGTTTGATAGGTTTGGGTTGTGTTGTCGTCTATTGTTTCGTCCAGAATGCCCAAATAGCTCAACGTTACCAACTGATTTGCCGTAATAGAGGTTTGTGGATAGAGAAAATCCGAGTTTAGATTTCTGGTTCTTGGCCCAAGGGTACCTTTGGTGGCAGGATTGTGGCAAGAGATACAATCTTGGACTCCCGGATAGGTCCAGGTTTGATGGTAGGTAGAACCGTCTGCCTTGGCTATTTCAATGGTTTCATTTACTCTGGATTCCAACAAGACGGCATCGGTTTGTGCCTCATTCCATTTGTAGGTCAAAAAATAAAAGTGGCCATTGCTGCCTTTTACGGAAAAACGGGTTTCTAAACGTTTTGTAAGGGCGGGGTTGTTTTCGTCTATGGGCATTTCAAAATGCTTTACGAGTACGGAACCTACCGGGAACTCCCAATCACCATTTTCAGAAAACACGATTTTTTCCTCGGGTGTATTGTGCGTGCCATCATTGGGTATGGCCAACCATCTTTTTTTCTCTGCGCCATCTGACCAAAAAGACTCAATCAAATCATAAGGGATAAGACCTGTAGTTGGGGTTAAGGTTTGCAAATCTTGAAATGCCCCTGTCTGCGAAAGCAGTTGGGGAGCATTGGCAGCCGGATTCTCCTCAATCTGGGTCATTTTGTATAAATGGACGTTATCTCCCTGTGCCAACAGATAAAGTTCATTTTCATTGTCTTGGCCAAAAGAAATAATATCCGTAGGGGTAAAATAAGTAATTAGCTCGTAAGTTCCATTGCTAATATCAACCGCCCATATTTCTTCGCCCACACCATAATCGGCACAAATATATTTGCCGTAATATTCTGGCATTTCAGAGCCGCGATATACAAAGCCTCCCATAAGGGTATTGGCATCAGCACGAGGGAAAGCAACCAATGGGCCTTCATGCGGCATGTTGTTATACATTGTTGTACAGTATGCTCCGGGTCCGTTGGCATAACCTTCAAAAACCGGCCATCCGTAATTTTTGCCCTTTTTTAGAACATTTATTTCTTCATGTGTGTTTTCGCCCACCTCACCAATATAGAAAACACCTGTTAGAGCGTCCTTTGACAATCTGTGCGGATTTCTATGGCCAATGGAATAGTATTCTTCAAAAATATCTCCGGAAGGACTTAAAAAAGGATTATCATTGGGAATGCCGTATCCAACACCGGATAATTCATCACTAAACCGGCCATTTTCTAACCTTCTAATGGCTGCATGGCTCTTTGTTGGATCTTGATCGACATCAATTCTTAAAACACCGCCATCAAAATTACTTTCTATGTTTTGGGATTTGCTATATGCAGACTGGTCTCCTGTGGTTATGTACAAAAAGCCATCATCACCAAAATCTATCGCTCCACCTCGGTGCGTACAGCTAAACATCCTTATTTTTATCATGGTAAGTTCAGAATTGGGGTTGAGCGTATAGGTTACCGGATCCACTTCGTAACGCCGGAGGTATGTGAAATTTCCCCAATAATCTTCCCTATTGCATCCAAAACCGGTTATAAAGTTGTTCGGGAAATCATTGCCGTTTGAATCTTTAGAGGTGTAGTAGGTATAGATATAATTGTAGCCCGGTGTGCCAAAATTGGGATGGACAGCCAAACCCAAGAAACCGCCATCCCAGACGACGCCCACCCTGTCCGTTAAATCTGCCATCAAGTTTTTTGTGGTTATGGATTCGTCATTGTGAAACCAGAATATTTCACCATTTCGCTGACCCACAATCAGCACGTCGGTATTGGGAATATGCGCAAAAGTTAATGGCGAATTAAACGTTAGGTTGGGAAAAGCCTGCCTGTATGGCTGTGCCGTAGGTGTAACATCCGGAAAATTTCCGTTTAAGAATGCGCCAATAGGTTCGGGTTGTGTGAGACCTGAACCCAAATAATATGGCGTGGCTGCCAAAACAAAGAATATCGAAATACCCGCAATAAGATAAGGTATTCTACTTTTTTTAAGTAAAAATTTCATGATTAGTTTTGTTGAAATAATAGCGTTATGAGTTACAAATTAATGCATTATGAGTTAATTTGAATGTTTTTAGTGTCCAACTGCATGTTTTTTCGATGACATTAAGTTATAGGGAATGAAATGCAGATTTTAACGATGACCGGTGTTGCTGCCCGACATAAGCATTTCATTATGATATATTTATATTAATCATGCAATGACTTAAGAATCCATGGCGTAGAATGTCAAAAACAGGAAGGGTAAATTGTGTTTTTGAGCCTAAACCATTAGCAGAAATGACAACAGTAAGTCGGGATGTGATTATCGGTATGGCAGCTTATACTAACTAATTCCACCTCAAAAAAAGCAGTAACAAAAAAGCCCACAATACGCATTGTGGGCTTTTTGAGGTGTCGAGCGGATTCGAACCGCTGTAGCAGCTTTTGCAGAGCTGAGCCTAGCCACTCGGCCACGACACCGTGATTTGAACGGCAAATGTAAAAAAAATTCAACAGCTACAAGTGTTTTTTTCGGTTTTCGGACATTTTTATAGTAACCTTTTCAACGTCGCCCCCAATGGGTGGGTTGCACTTGCTGACCCAAACCGTGGCACTATTTATCAAGGTGTTTTCGCCAAAGATCCTGTCAAGGATACGCTTGGCAACGGTTTCGAGCAAATGCGAAGGCTTTGCCATTTCCTCCTTCACTATTCTGTTAAGCAGGACATAATCGACAGTGTCTTTCAGGTTGTCCGTCGCCGAAGACGGGTGTAGATTGGCTTTTACTTTTAGGTCCACACGGTAATCGCTGCCAATTTTGGTTTCTTCGGCAAGGCATCCGTGGTAGGCAAAAACCCTGATGTTTTCAACTTTTATTGCTCCCAAAACAATTGGATTTTTCACAAAAGTAGTGAACTATATCCAATCTATCTTTTCTTTGCCAATCCAAAAGTTTGTAAGTGAATTTTTTTTTTTGTTTCTGGCGATTTTGGCAAGCTCAATTTCAACTTCAAATTTCAACTTCAAATTTCTTATATTTTAATAACTTTGCTTTTTATTCCAAAAAAAAATGTTTGAGAACTCCAAGCCACTGAATTTCATTGAACACATCATTGAAGAAGATTTAGCAAACGGTATGCCGAGAAACGATCTGCGTTTTCGCTTTCCGCCCGAACCCAACGGCTACCTTCACATTGGCCACACAAAGGCCATTGGCATCAGTTTTGGCCTTGGTGAAAAATATGGAGCACCTGTAAATTTGCGATTTGACGATACGAATCCTGCTAAAGAAGAACAGGAATATGTAGATGCCATCAAGAAAGACGTGGCATGGCTGGGCTATCAATGGGCTAATGAGCTCTATTCTTCCGATTATTTCCAGCAGTTGTACGACTGGGCGGTACAATTCATCAAGGAAGGCAAAGCCTATGTAGATTCGCAATCGTCAGAGGCCATGGCAGAACAGAAAGGCACGCCTACACAACCGGGAGTTGACGGTCCTTACAGAAACCGCTCCGTTGCCGAAAATCTTGATCTGTTTGAGCGAATGAAAAACGGCGAATTTGAAGAAGGTTCGCACGTTTTGAGAGCAAAGATAGATATGGCCCATCCCAATATGCTCATGCGCGATCCCATCATGTACCGTATTCTAAAAAAGCACCATCACAGGACGGGTAACGATTGGTGCGTCTATCCGATGTACGACTGGGCGCACGGTGAATGCGATTATATCGAAAGCATTTCGCACAGCCTGTGTTCGCTTGAATTTAAACCGCACAGGGAGCTTTATGATTGGTTTCTTGACCAAATTGTCGTAAACGGCCAGATGCGTCCCAAACAACGTGAGTTTGCCAGGCTCAATTTGAGTTATACGATCATGAGCAAACGCAAATTGCTTAAGTTGGTCGAAGATGGCGTGGTAAGTGGCTGGGACGACCCTCGGATGCCCACCATTTCGGGTTTGCGTCGTCGTGGCTATACCCCAGCCGCCATCAGAAAATTTGTAGAAACCGTGGGCGTGGCAAAACGTGACAACGTTATTGATGTTGCACTTTTGGAATTTTGTATCCGTGAAGATTTGAATAAAACCGCACCTCGTGTCATGGCAGTCCTCGATCCCGTAAAGTTGGTCATTACAAATTATCCCGACGATAAAGAAGAGTGGCTCCATGCCGAAAACTTACCCGCTGAACAGATAGAAAGCCCTGATGATACCGGCAACAGAAATGTACCGTTTTCTAAAGTGTTGTATATTGAAAGAGAAGATTTTCAAGAACAGGCCAACAGTAAATATTTCCGTTTGAGCCTTGGCCGTGAAGTGCGACTGAAAAACGCTTACATCATTAAGGGTGAAAGCGTTGTAAAAGACGCTGACGGCAAAATTACCGAAATCCATTGCAGTTACGATACCGATAGTTTAAGCGGTAGCGGTACCGAGGCCAGTTTGCGAAAGGTAAAAGGCACCCTACATTGGGTTTCGGTGAAACATGCGCGGCAAGCCGAAATCAGGATTTACGACCGTTTGTTCTTCGACGAAGCTCCAGACACTCACGACGACAAGGACTTCATGGAATTTTTAAACCCTGAATCCCTAAAAGTGGTAACCGCATATATTGAGCCAAGTTTGCAGGATGCAAAGGTGGGCGAGCGGTTCCAATTTCAGCGATTGGGTTATTTTTGTGTGGACGAGGACACAACCCCATCACGTATAATATTCAACAAAACTGTGGGATTGCGGGATTCCTGGGAAAAGCAATCACAACAAACTGAAGCACCGCAACCTCAACCGCAATTGCAACAAGGCAACAAAAAAGCCATTGACATCATTCTGCAATTGGGCAAAAAATACACCAATCTTCCTGCTGAAAAGCAGCAAAAAGCTAAAGGAGAAATACAACAGCTTGCTCACCAAGTGCGCTATGACGAGTTGGAACCATTGTTTAATACCGCGGCAAAGAAGGTAGGCACACGCATTGCCGTTGCCATAACACTTGGTGTATTGCTTGACAACGGTTTACAACGCAACGAAGCAGTTAATGCGTTTATTGATATGGCGTTACACGATAATGACGAGCTGCTGGCAAGTGAGGTAAAAGCGATTTTGTAAAATACCTTGCAATGGTTTTTTTGTGGAGTGAAGCGTAATCAATATTTGTGTTTATTCAGGTTTTTTTACAATTTACCTGTAGTCTCCATAAAAACCCAAATATTTTATTCCATTGATGTTCAATAAATAGAAGGCATTGATGATTAATATTTCACATTCACATTGCGACAAATATGCCAAGCAAAATTCCTATAGTGCCATCAAATTTTGTGTTCCTTTTTCTGCCCTTTAGAGCTATTTATAAATTGCTTTCCAACTCAAAATTCCAATTTTCCCAGCAATAATCGTTACTTTGAGTATTGAATCCAATATTTTTATAACCACTTTCTTGCAGATTCAATGTTGTGTTACGCCATCCATTTTCGCCATCATTTTGCGCCCCCAAAAGACGGCATGTTGCATTTAAATTCTGAACGCCTTAATCGACAACATTCCGCTACAGTATTAAACTCATTCCGGAATTTTTTCTACAAAATCGATTTCGGGGTCACAAATTTCCTTGATGATTTTTTGGAGTTGTTTGGCAAATTCCGATAGGGTTTCTTTTGTAACCAGATTGTCTGTTAACGCATCTTTTGCCGCTTTGCCTTTTTTTGTAAATCGGATAAAAGGAGTGTCTTTCAGGTTTTTAAACGACACGACACCTGCCTCTACAGGTTTGTCAAATGCTTCCATGTCGTTGAGCATATAGCAATAAGCCAGCACCTGAAAACTCTTGCTGTATTTTTTGTAATCTTTGGTAATGTCGTCCCAATCGTTTACAGAAACCTGATTTTGGTTTACCTTGCCGGTCTTGTAATCGATAATCCTCCGCACTCCGTTACATTCGTCTATTCTATCCACAGAACCTTTTATGTTCACTTTGTGGCCTAATTCGGGTATGGGCACCGAAGCATTAACTTTCTTCTCAACATCAATGATCTTTATCTGGTCACCGTTTTTGATGGCTTCTGTTTCTTTGTTCAAAAAGTTAAGTACATATCTCTTTGCTATTTCAAACACGATTAGGTTTTTCCCCTTGGTCACATCACCGTTTTTAAAGTTGTTTGCAAAATGGGTTTTTACGGTTGTTTCGATGGAGGTTTTCATGGCTTCCAGAGCGTCCAAATCTAATACTTTACCTTTCAATGGTCTGTAGAAATCCTCAAGAGTCTGGTGTATGACATTTCCAAGGGTGTTGGCGGCCACTGTTTCTTCAAGTTCCTCAAATTGTTTGATT
Organism: Bacteroidota bacterium; assembly: GCA_029557895.1. Classification (GTDB taxonomy): domain Bacteria; phylum Bacteroidota; class Bacteroidia; order Flavobacteriales; family Flavobacteriaceae; genus JBPOFM01. The sequence goes on from JAKQHT010000001.1 coordinate 18,099, forward strand.
TCTAAAATGTATTCAGTATAAAAATCAAAGGGGTTACGTATGTATTTTGTAATTGACGAGGGAGAAAATCCTCTTTCGGCCAGTTTTTTGATCTTTTCGATCACGGCGGGTGTTTTCTTAATGGATCTAAGACAACGTTTTGTGGGCTGTACATCAGGTGCAACAATATAATGGTTGATAGGGTGCAATGCTTCTATCTCCATTTGTGATATAAAACGGCTCTTTTCGCCACCGATAAGCACATTTGGTTCTGTGTTGTACAGTATATAAACATGTTTTGCCCGTTGTAGGAGCCTGTAAAAGTGATAAGAGTAAACAGCGTCTTTTTCTTTGTATGTAGGCAATCCGTATTGTAATTTTACATCAAACGGGATGAAGGAATTACTTGTTTTTCCGGCGGGAAGGATATCTTCGTTAGCCGAAGTGAAGATAACGGTATCAAAATCCAATACCCGGGTTTCAAGCATCCCCATGATTTGCAATCCAACCAAAGGTTCGCCTTTGAAGTCCAGAGTTTCGCTTTTTAGCAGTTCCTTGTACAGCGCTGACACCGAAGCTACGTTTGGTATGTGTGCAAATGCATCGTTTAATGTGCGCAATTCATTGAACAAGGTATTGAAGCGATATAGATATTCCAGAGCCAATAGGTTTTTGGATTTATCTGTTACCAATTGGTTTTTGATTAGGGAAATTAAACTTATACAACGGTCAATGGCAATCGTTGATGTATTGCCCCAAGTTTCAAAAAGCGCATCTATGATTTCTATATGGCTTGGACCAAGCTCTTTCAGTTGTGCGTGTGATGCATATGCCGTATTGTTGTCCTGCAGATGAGCAACAATTTTTTCTGCGACGTTGCTTTCATGGTGGTCGAATAACGGTCGAATGAATGGGTTTGTGAGGAGGAATTCGATGTCTTTATGGTAATACGCACTATTTTTCAACTTGTGCATGCCAAAAAGCCGATCAAAGAAGGAAGCAAGAGGAACAGATTTTAAGGGCAAGCCCATTGTGATGTTGACACCATCCACATCGTCTGGAAAGCTGTTGAGCAAAGGAGACAGGAGATTTTCATCGGCAAGGACAACCGCAGTGTTGTTAAGCGTCCCGTTTTGTTCCTTTACAGATTTGAGCAACTCGCCCACATATTTTGCTTGACCGATACTTTTGGGTGTGCCAACGGCATGGATGATTTTTTTCGAAGTATAATTAGAGCCGACCCAATCAAAAGGATGCTTTTGAAAATAAGACCATTTTTCTTTGTAAGACCTTAAAAAATAGGCAGCATCATGCACAGGGTTGTCCATAAACAACGTGTCAATGTCCCAATAAACATTTGCTACTCCTGCCATTAACATTTTCTGGATGATACTTTCTTCAGCTTTTGTCAAGGCATTGAAGCCAACAAATATGTGACGGTTTTGGGTTTTTGAGATATACGCATCGATTTGCGATTCAGATTCCCTGTATACCAAGCCCTGATATCCCTTTTTTTTATCTGTCAGTCGGTTTTTAAAAGCATGGTATAAAGGTTTAATGCGATTCCAAAAGGCTAGGTAGTTCTTAATGGATTCTGTAATATTGTCTTTTGTCAGCTGCCAATTTTCAAGTTGTTTTATGTCTTTCAGGTAATCGAAAATGGCATCTGGAGTAGTCAATTGGCGGTCTATTTCATTAAAGTCCTGTAGCAGCCGGGGCGCCCATTTTGAAAACTCTTCAAAAGTATCTTGGTTGATCTTTGGTGTTGTTTCAAGATAGGCCTCATAAAATTCAAAGAGCAATTCGGTATTTGAGGCATATCGAAATCCCGAAATGGTTTCGATCAATGCTTCGATAGAGAGAATTTTTGGAGCAAATATAGTTCTGTTGAGGTTTTTGGCAAGCGTGTCCATCAAGAACACACCGGCTCTTTTGCTTGGCAAAACAAATGTGGTTTGAGAAAAATCTGTATTTTTTTTCTGTAGATCCTCTATGACTTCTTGTAAGAAACTGCTCATGGCATAAAAATAAAAAACGCTCCGAATTTCGGAGCGTTTTTTGTATTTATTTTAAAACCTAATTACTTAAGCTTTACTTCAACACGTCTGTTGTTGGCTCTACCAGCAGCAGTTTTGTTAGAATCGATTGGTTGTTCTTCACCGAAACCACGAGCAGTCAATCTGCTTTGATCGATGCCGTTGGCGATTAACCAATCTCTAACTGCGTTTGCACGTCTTTCAGACAGCAATTTGTTAGATTTTTCAGCACCTACACTATCAGTGTGTCCATCGATAAAGAAGTTAGCATTTGGATATTCTTTGAATATTGCATTCATTGAAGCCAAAGTTTGAAGCGACTCTTGCTTGAATGTTGCCTTACCAGTATCGAACAAGATAGTTCTTGCGTACTCGTTAAGTTGCTTCATGATTTCTTCAGTAGGAGTTTCTGGGCAACCGTTGTTAGCTACTGTACCAGGTACATCAGGACATTGGTCATCTTTGTCCAATACGCCATCACCATCACTATCTTTCCAAGGGCAACCTCCGTTTTCTTTAGGGCCAGCCTCATTTGGACATTGGTCATCTTTATCAGCTACGCCATCGCCATCTGCATCAGGGCAACCTCCCAATTCTTTAGGACCAGCAACTGTAGGACAAGCATCTTTGTTGTCAGGCACACCGTCACCGTCAGAATCAGGGCATCCGTTGAATTCAGCCAATCCAGCTTGATCTGGACACTCATCTTTAGCGTCTTCTATACCGTCGCCGTCAGAATCAGGACATCCGTTGAACTGTGCCAAACCAAAAACTTCTGGACAAGCATCGTCTCTATCGTAAACACCATCACCATCAGTATCTTTACCGCCAAACTTAATGGTTAAGCCAGCTGTATGTTGGAAATGTTTTGCTAAATAATCTTCAAACGCATGTTTGTAAGCAGATTGGAAAGTGAAGCCGATGTTTTCTGTAAACCAGAAGTTCAAACCTAGAGTTCCATTAAGGGTTCCAGCTCCTATTTCATCAACCCAAGTGTAACCACCACCTACTCCTAGGTAAGGATCGATAATTTTTGAGTTCAAAATTTTCCCAAAAGAATATTTTACGGTTCCATCTAGCGCATAATATGATAAATCACTAGCGGATGAATCACCAATTTTGTCAATTCTGTTAATGCTACCGGCAGCTACAAAAGAGAATCCCTCTCCCAAGTACCTTCCTACTGAAATTGACGATAACGAAGGGAGAATATTGTAATGGTCAGTTGCGTTAAAGTACTCATCAAAATATTCGCCAAGTGGCGCAGCTTCGCCAACGGGGTAGAAATCGACAGCGTTAATGCCAGCTCCTATAGCCCAAGGATTGTTTTCATCTTGTGCATTTGCGTTGCTGAAGCCCAATAGAAACAACGTTGCAATAAATAATCTGCTAAGATTTTTCATATTCTATTAATTTAATTTTAAGTGTTAATTGTTAGCAAAAGTAAGCCGTTAAATTATATTAACAAAGACAAATATATAAAAATATTGATATATCTGCCCCAAAAGATGAATTTTTGGATAGATTTTAAATAACTTCCAGCATATTTCCTACTTTAATAAAGGCTGCAATGGCCTTATCCAGGTGTTCTTTAGTGTGTGCGGCAGAGATTTGAACACGAATACGCGCTCTGTCTTTTGGCACAACAGGATAAAAGAACCCAATCACATAAATCCCTTCATTGAGTAGAAAATTCGACATGGTTTGAGAAAGTCTTGCGTCGTAGAGCATTACGGGGACAATCGCTGAGTCACCGTCAATTATGTCAAATCCGGCTTTTTTCATTCCGGCTTTGAAATATTTGGTGTTTTCTTCGAGGGTGTTGCGCAATGATAGGTCTTCGGAAAGCAATTCGAAGACTTTGATGGATGCTCCAACAATAGATGGTGCCAAAGAATTTGAAAACAAATAGGGTCTTGAACGTTGGCGCAGCATTTCGATAATTTCCTTTTTGCCAGTGGTATAGCCTCCCATAGCACCGCCAAGCGCTTTCCCCAAAGTCCCAGTAATGATGTCTATCCTGCCAAGAACGCCTTTCTTTTCTAAAGTTCCCTTGCCGGTGTCGCCAATAAATCCTGCGGCATGGCATTCATCGACCATTACCATTGCATCATATTTATCGGCCAAATCACAGATTTCATCCAAAGGGGCCAAAACGCCATCCATAGAAAAAACACCGTCGGTTACAATGAGTTTAAAGCGAGAACCGCGGTCGTCTGCTGCGATGAGCTGTTGTTCCAGGTCTTTCATATTGCCGTTTTGATAGCGATATCTTGCGGCCTTGCACAGGCGCACTCCATCTATGATGGAGGCGTGGTTGAGCGAGTCGGAAATGATGGCGTCTTCTTCGCCAAGCAAAGGTTCAAACACACCGCCATTGGCATCAAATGCCGCAGCGTAGAGTATGGTGTCCTCGGTACCATAAAATTCTGCGATTTTCTTTTCGAGGGTTTTGTGTATGTCTTGCGTGCCACAAATAAACCGTACAGACGACATGCCAAATCCATGTGTGTCCAATGCTTTTTTGGCAGCTTTTATCACTTCGGGATGCGAAGATAGCCCAAGGTAGTTGTTGGCACAGAAGTTAATGACCGTCTGCCCCGTGTCCAATGTAATTTCTGCCCCTTGTGGGGAAGTAATGATCCGTTCTTCTTTGAACAGGCCTTCGGCCTTGATGTTTTTAAGTTCTTTTTGCAGATGTTGTTGGATTTTGCCGTACATGGTTTACAAAGTTTGGTTGCAAAGTTAAAATTCTTTTATCGTAATGCCATCATTGATATATACCAATATTTGCTTGATGACCGAAAACCCCATATCTTCCAGAAGGGACTTATATATGGTGAGTTGTTCGGCATGAAGGGATTTTTCGGCACCAGTCTTATAATCCAGCAGGATGGCTTCTCTACGGTTATTGAACATGATACGGTCAGGACGATGGATGGTGCCATTGCCAGATATAATGTCCCTTTCATTATGGATGCTCCAGTTATTATTGGCAGTATAATATGGTGATAACTTATGGTGGTTAACAATCCTTGAGGTGGCTTCGGTCAAATACTGGAACTGTTCGGCCGTGACTTCTCCGGATCGCAACATGGCTGACAGCACGGGTACGATGTCTTCATTGGTCTGGATTTTGGACATAACCAAATGGAGCAAGTTCCCTTTTTCTTGGGCTTCTTTTTGGGATGTTTCCCACAAAATTCCGGAAAGAGCCATTAGCTTTATGTTGTGGTCTTCTTTTTTTGTTGAAATGAACCCGGCTTGAATGATGTCCGATTTTTCTTTTTTGGTCCCTGCCCGTCTGCTTGGGTTCCCGAATGTATAAACATTTTGGGTCTTTTCCCAAAGGCGCAATTCCTTAAGGTATTTGATGAACAGCCCAGAATAATTGGATTCTCGCTCATTGCCTGTATTGTCCAAATCCAGTTCACTAATAATATAGAGTTGTTCCGATGCGCGGGTCATCACAACGTAAAGTAGGTTGATGTTGTCCAGCTCTAGTTCAGAACGGTGGTTTTTGTACATTAATGCACCAACCTCGCCTTCTTTGCCAACATCAGCGTTCATGTTTATGAACAGATGTGAAAACCCATTGAACTGCTCTTGCTCCACAGGGAACCATGCTTTTTGGGATTTATCTTGGCGGATGGGCCGGTTGGCATATGGAAAAATCACAACAGGAAACTCCAATCCTTTTGATTTATGGATGGTCATGATCTGAATTGCGTTGGTACCTTGGGGTGACACAATGCTCAATTGCTCCTTTTTCTGTTCCCAATGTGATACAAACCCAGAAAAACCAGATCTGTTTTGAATGGAAAAATCCAATATTTCATCCATAAGATATTGGAGATGGGCATTTGGGGTTGTGTTCAACCCGAAATCCCTGACCAACATTTCTGCTGCATCATAAAGTGGCGTTTGTACAAAAGCATTGAAATCAAAATCAAACTGGGGGAGGTTCCTAAACATTTCAGAAGCCTCCAAATGGATCAATGGGCTGTAAAATGCATGGTGGTCATCCAGATGCAATTTGTTGTTGGCCAAATAACTCAAAGCCTCAAACTTTAATGAATCATTTTTTGGCTGTAATGCAAGGCCAAACATAGCAATGACGAATGTTGTTTCGGGAGCATTTTTTATTAACAGTGAATCCGAAGATATTACCAGGATATTCTCGTTGCTCAAATATTCTGCAATGGCACTACCTTCTTTTCTTTCGCGGGTGATGATGCACATATCTCCATAATCAAAACCGTTGGACTTGGCTTTTTCTATGGTTTCATGGACACGTGTGCAGTTTATCAAGTCCTTACTTTCGTCTTCTGCCAAATTTTTTGTGTCCAAAAAGCAAAATTCCACATAACCACCTTCCTCTATAGTATAGTTTTGTGAACAATTTTGATAAATAGCTTTGTGCTTTTCGTCAGAAAACACGAATTCTGACAAGTATTTAAAGAACGAATTGTTTAATTCCACGATTTGCTTTGCACTACGGTAGTTGTCCGGAAGGTTCTCAACGCATACATCACTGAATACCTTTGATTGTTTTGAACACAGATCCATGAACAGTTCGGCCTTACCACCACGCCAGCGATAGATGGATTGTTTGGCATCGCCAACAATCATTGCCGTGCCTCTCTCTCCCCGCATGTTTTCACTCGAAATGGCATTGAATACCATTGGCGTCAGGTTATCCCATTGCAATTGCGAGGTGTCTTGAAATTCATCAATAAAAAAATGCCTGAACTTTTCGCCGATACGTTCATATATATAAGGAGCGGGCTGATCCTTGATTTCGTTGCCAATGATGGAATTAAATTCCGTTATCATCAGCAGGCCCTCGTCTTCCTTAATGTCTTTCAGCGAGTTGTTGATGGCGTTCAGCACCGAAAGCGGTGTGATGTTCAGGTGCGCATTACGGAGCATCAGGCATTTATGTACTGTTTTTTTGATATCCAGATAGTGCGCTTCCAATGTGGGCAGTATGCGGTCAATAATGACAGCCTTTGCGGGATCTGTTTTTATCTTATAAATATTTGAGCGCTCTTCAAGGTTTGTTTGGAGGTTGTTATCGTAGAGTCTGGTAAAATCCAATTTGGAAGCCTTGATAAAATGGTTGGGGAGCGTTTTTCGGATAAAATCTGAATTTTCGAGCCCATTGCTGCCAATAAGCTCCATGGCACTATTGGCTTCCGATATAATTTTTGCTTCACTTCTGCTAATCGTTTTTGCCAATGTATCTTTCAATTGCTTAAAGTCTGCAAGTGTTTTGTCTTTTAAATCATTAATATAAGGAATGTCATTTTCTTTGGTGAGCAATTCCGAAATGTTTTTCAAATCCCGCGACACGTCCCAGCTCTTGTCTTCATCGGCTTTCGAAATGGCAAAGTCCACCATGAAGTTGGTCAGCACCTCATCGGAACCTACTTTTTCTATAAGATTCTCAACGGCTCTGTCAAGTAAATCCTTTGTGTTGAGCGTCACCTCAAAGTTAACAGGTAACTTAAGGTCGTGGGCAAAAGTGCGTATTAGTTGGTGGTTGAATTTGTCGATGGTAGCTATGTCAAAAGCTGCATAGTTATGCACTATGGCTTCCAAAACCTTCTTGGATTTTTCATGAAGTTGTACAGGCTCCATTCCAAGAGTTTCGCAAAGCCCAACAAACATCGGGTCGTTTTTCGTGATGATTTTTTCATCGGAAAATGCCTGTAGGGTCTTGACAATGCGCTCTTTCATTTCGGAAACGGCCTTATTGGTAAAGGTAAGAGATAGGATAGACCGAAAAGCAATGGGTGATCTTGCCCTCAATAGAATCTTGAGGTACTCTTTTACCAAGGTATACGTTTTCCCGCTTCCTGCCGATGCATTATATATGGTAAAGGCACATTTGCTGTTCATCGCATTTCAATTTTGTACAATATAGGGACATTAGCCCTGCTGAAGCAAATATTTGTGTCAAAAAAGTGTGGGCGCCATATCTTTAAATGTTAAATTTTATATAAGAAACCCGACAGTATCGGCTTCTATTTTTATGCCAATGGTTTTATGCGTAAATTTGAAGAAAATATATGTTAACCAAATATAAATACAAAGATTATGTCTTTTGAATTACCAAAACTGAAATATGCATACGATGCATTGGAGCCTTATATTGATGCGAAAACCATGGAAATTCACCATTCTAAGCACCACCAAGGCTACACCACAAACCTCAATAATGCAATTGAGGGTACTGACTTGGCCGGAAAGACCATTGAAAACATACTCATCAACCTCGATATGGGCAACGCGGCCGTGAGGAACAACGGTGGCGGATTTTATAACCATGCGCTATTTTGGGATGTTATCAACCCTGAAGGCAAAGGGCGGCTTTCCGGCGAACTGAAAGACGCCATCGAAAACCAATACAAATCTTTTGATGCTTTTAAGGCTGAATTTAGCAAAGCAGCAGCAACGCGTTTTGGTTCAGGATGGGCTTGGCTGTGTGTCCACAAGGGCGGCAAAGTTGAGATTTGCTCAACACCCAATCAGGACAATCCATTGATGCCCAACACAGGTTGCGGCGGTACTCCGATTTTGGGACTTGATGTTTGGGAACATGCCTACTACCTAAAATATCAGAACAGGCGTCCGGATTATATCGAAGCTTTTTTCAGTATCATCAACTGGAACGAAGTCGAAAGGCGTTACGCAGTAGCTAAATAATCAGATTCCAGAGAACAAAAGGAGGCTGTTCCAAAACGTTAATATTTGTCATCCCGTACCGATAGCTATCGGGATCAGGGTCTTATATAATTTGCTAATTGATTATAAGAAGTTGAATCTGTCCTGAAACATGTTCAGGGAGATCTGGTTCAACATGACAAAGACAAAGTTTTGAGACAGCCTCTTTTTATTTTTACAATTTTGGGCTTAATTTAAAATGAAAAGAGGCGGACTATCGTCCACCTCTTTTGCCCCAAATCTACCATAAACTTAACCTACTTATGTTATGGATGAAGCAAATGTATGGCGATATCTCAAAGTAAAATGAATTTTTTAGACAAACGACCTACATTTTAGTTTAAAAGATTGTCGCATGATTTTTTAACGATGAAATACACTTTGAGCGTTTGGATTGGGTGGGTGTGGCGATGGCGGAGCATTAACCGAAGTAAATAAAAAAGGCAGCTGGTACAGCTGCCTTTTTTGCCCCAAATCTACCATGAACTTAACCTACTTATGTTATGGTGATACTAAAGTATATTTTTAAAAATTAAAAAGATGTAGATTTTAGTTGAAATGCATATATATCCGATGAAATGCCATTTTTTTGGATTAAATGATCAATTAATGCATTTCGACGGACGGGAATCTCTAATTAAGTATTTGGTTAATAAGCCCTTTCGGGGTTGCCTTCGTAAAAATTGATAAACGCTTTATTGACAACTCTGTTGCCGCCCACAGTTGGGTAGTTACCCGTAAAATACCAGTCGCCAAGATTGTTGGGACATGCTTGGTGAAGGTTTTCAACCGATTGAAAAATGGTGACCACTTTTGCACCAACTGTTTTATCGGATATCAATTCTGAAATTTTTGCTGAAATTTCTTGATCGGTAAACATGTCATAGAGGTCTTTGACAAAGTTTTTTACATCCTTGTCCTCTAATTCAGTTTGCAATTTGCATTTGTTGTAGGTTTCTTCGATCAAATGGTATTTGTTGCGCTCACGGAGCAGTTCCAACATCGCCCTGAAGGCTATCAGGGTTTCGAGTCGCGCCATATCAATACCGTAGCAATCCGGATACCGTATTTGTGGCGCTGACGACACAACGATAATTTTTTTGGGCTTCAACCGGTCCATCATCTTGATGATACTCTTTTTGAGCGTTGTGCCACGAACGATACTATCGTCGATGATAACCAGATTGTCCGTTGGTTTTATGACTCCATAGGTCACGTCATAAACATGCGTAACGAGGTCATCTCTGTTGTTGTCTTCCGTGATAAAGGTGCGCAACTTAACATCTTTAATGGCTATTTTTTCAATCCTTGGGCGTTCGGAAAGGATTTGGGTAACCTTATCTGCCGAAAGACCGCCCATGCCTTCGAGGATTGCAGTGGTTTTCTTTCGGTTGAGATGGTCTTCCAAGGTTTCTATCATCCCGAAAAAAGAGGTTTCTGCCGTGTTGGGGATGTATGAAAAAACAGTGTTTTTGGTGTCGTCGTCTATAGCTTCAATAACTTGTGGCATCAGTAGCCTACCGAGTTTTTTTCTTTCTTGGTAGATTTCGGCATCACTTCCCCTTGAAAAATAGATGCGTTCAAAAGAGCAAGCTTTGCGCTCTAAAGGCTTGATTATTTTTTTTATGGAAGTGTCTCCGGATTTTTTGGTGATAATGGCGTGGCCGGGATCCAACTCCTTTACATCCTCAAATGCAACATTGAAAACCGTCTGTATCACGGGCCGTTCAGAAGCTACAACTATTATTTCGTCGTCCATGTAGTAATAGGCCGGACGTATTCCCGCTGGATCACGTAGCACAAACGAATCGCCATGGCCCAACAATCCTGCCATGGCATAGCCGCCGTCCCAGTTTTTAGAGGCTTTTTTGAGGATTTTGGCAATGTTGAGGCGTTCGGCAATAAGTGGTGAACATTCGTGTTTGCTGTAGCCTTCGTTTTTTAATTGCTTGTATTTTTTGGCTACTGCATCGTCAAGAAAATGACCGATTTTTTCCATAATGGTCACGGTATCTGCTTTTTCTTTTGGATGCTGTCCAAGTTCGACCAGACCGTCAAAAAGTTGGGTAACATTGGTCATGTTAAAATTTCCGGCAACAATAAGGTTACGGTGCATCCAGTTGTTTTGTCTCAAGAACGGATGGACATTTTCCACGTTGTTTTTGCCAAATGTACCGTAGCGCACATGGCCAAGCAGAAGCTCACCTATATATGGGATGTGTTTTTTTTGGAGCGCAACGTTTTCGGCATATTCCGGATGTTCTTGAAATTCTTTGTTGATCCGTTCGTTGATTTGCGAAAAAATATCTTGTATTGGTTGTTGTGCAATGGATCGCACCCTACTGATGTAGCGTTCTCCAGGGCTTGTGTCCAGTTTTATACTAGCAAAGCCGGCTCCATCCTGCCCGCGATTATGCTGTTTTTCCATCATGAGGTACATCTTGTTGACCCCATAAAAAGCAGTGCCGTATTTTTCCTTGTAAAACTCAAGGGGTTTCAAAAGCCTGATGAGTGCAATGCCGCATTCGTGCTTTATCGTGTCGCTCATTATCGTATAGGTGTTATTTTGTTCAACAAAAAACGCGCTCGTATTGGAGCGCGTTGGGTTTATGTCAGTTTTATTTCAAATTGAGTGAGCTGTTTGAACAAACGCAATCTTTGGTGCACTTCTTTATGGTCTAATGTTTCCATGCGATCGGTGCCAAATTTTTCGACGCAAAACGAAGCCATCGTTGATCCGTAAATGACTGCATTCTTCAGGTTTTCAAAAGTAAAATCTTCGGTATTGGCCAAATATCCTGTAAAACCACCTGCGAATGTATCTCCGGCACCGGTAGGGTCAAAGACTTCTTCGAGTGGAAGCGCAGGGGCATAAAAGGCATTATCTTCATGAAACAGCAAAGCACCATGTTCGCCTTTTTTGATCACTACATATTTTGGACCCATTCCCTGAATCTTTCGCGCTGCTACCACCAAAGAATATTCGCCCGTAAGTTGTCTTGCCTCTTCGTCATTAATAGTGATGACGTCAACCCGTTTCATGACGGTTTTTAACTCCTCCAAAGCGCAGTCCATCCAAAAATTCATCGTGTCAAGCACCACCAATTTTGGTTTTTCGGTCATTTGGTCCAGAACACCTATCTGGATCGAGGGATGCAAATTGCCGAGCATGACCACCTCTGCATCTCTGTAATTGTGCGGTACCACAGGGTTGAAATCAGCCAAAACATTGAGTTCTGTTATTAATGTATCGCGGGTATTCATATCGTTGTGGTACTTGCCGCTCCAAAAGAATGTTTTGCCTTCTTTAACGATATCTATACCAGAAATGTCAATGTCCTTGCCAGAGAGTAAGTCCAAATGTTTTTTTGGAAAATCGCCTCCAACCACCGAAACGATGGCGGCGTCAACATTAAATTGTGATGCGGCCAAACCTATGAAAGTAGCAGCACCGCCAAGAATTTTGTCGGTTTTTCCGAAAGGGGTTTCTATGGCGTCAAATGCCACAGTACCAACGATAACCAGTTTGCTCATACCGAGATTTGAAAAAGTTGGTGCAAATATAAAGCTTTTAAGGCCTAAATAACGAATTATTTTCTTCCAAAATCAGCCGGTATTTCACCCCAAGCCTTGGTTTCCCATTTTACAATAGCGGTTGTGTAAGTGTTTGTTTTCAACCAATTGACAGCCCGATCCACCAGGTCAAACAGTTTTTCGTTTTTTGGATTACGTTCTAATTTTGTGTTGCAGGCTTTCTTTTTTACCCAACTCATTGCTGTTTTGGAATCGGTATATACGATTTTATCGGAGTTGTTTTTTTTGAGTAAGGCCAGGGCGTGTACAACGGCCAGAAACTCTCCTATATTATTGGTGCCTTCTTCAAAAGGGCCTTGGATAAAAATCTGTTGCTTTGATTTGGTATCGACGCCGCGGTATTCCATTTTACCCGGGTTACCGCTCGATGCAGCATCCACGGAAATTGAATGGTAGTTGGGCTGTCCAATTTTTTTGAGCTGTGGTTCCGGCAATTGGTTTTTTGTTTTTTTTGTCTTGCCAAGGTAGTCCTTGTAATTGCTTTTAAAAGCCCGTTTTGCTTCTTCAAACGTTTCAAAGGATTTATAAATTGCTCCTTTAAAGTTTGTTATTTGGGCTTTGCAATCGTCCCACGAATCAAAAACCCCTGTATGATGGCCTTTCCAGACGGTGTAAAATTTATTGATCTTTTTAGCCATTTGTCATCAGCATAGATTCAACGACTTTCGGAAAATGCTCCATTTCCAAAGCATGTATCTTTGATGCCACATCTTCTGCGGAATCTTCCGGTAATACTTCACATTTTGCCTGAAATATAATGGTGCCTTGATCATAATGCTCGTTCACATAGTGTATGGTAATACCCGTTTCCGTCTCTTTGTTTTTTACTACCGCTTCATGCACGTACATGCCATACATGCCTTTTCCGCCATATTTTGGAAGCAATGCCGGGTGAATATTGATGACCTTGTTTGGAAATGCATTAAGGATGCGCTCGGGAAATTTCCATAAAAACCCGGCCAGGACAATCAGGTCAGGTCGCGATACTTTCAACAGGTTCAGTACGTCGCCATTGTCCAAAAAGGCCGTTCTGTTGAATGAAAATGCGCTAATTTTCAGCGCATTGCACCGTTCCAAAACTTTGGCACGAGGATTGTTAGACAGCACAAGGATTACCGAACCAGTTTCTCTGCCGTGAAAAAACTTAATTAAATTTTCAGCATTGGATCCGTTTCCGGAAGCAAAAACAACAATACGTTTCATGGGCAGACAGGCAGTTCATTAATTCCAAACACAAAAAAAAGAATAATTATTAACAAATTGATGGGCAAAATGAAATACTTCAATCTATTTTCCTTAAATTGGGGACACATTTAAAATAAAAATGTGTTTTAAAATAAAGTTTTTTATTTTTGCCATTTCTAACTTAAAACTTAAAATTAAAAATTATGTCAGACATTGCATCAAGAGTAAAAGCGATTATCGTTGATAAATTAGGTGTTGACGAAAACGAAGTCGTAACAGAAGCAAGTTTCACCAATGATTTGGGCGCAGATTCTTTGGATACTGTAGAGCTTATCATGGAATTTGAAAAGGAATTTGATATCCAAATCCCAGATGACCAAGCGGAAAACATTTCAACCGTTGGCCAAGCTATTTCTTATATAGAGGCAGCAAAATAAGCAACCACACTTTATGGAATTGAAGCGAGTTGTTGTTACTGGTTTAGGAGCGCTCACGCCCATAGGCAATACTAAAGATGCGTATTGGGAAGCCCTTATAAAAGGCAAAAGCGGGGCGGCTCCTATAACTTATTTTGATACTGAAAAGTTCAAGACCAAGTTTGCATGCGAGGTCAAGAACTTTGTGGCTACGGACTTTATTGACCGTAAATTGGCCAGTAGGATGGATAAGTTTACACAGTATGCCATTGTGGCTTCTGATGAAGCCATAGCAGATGCAAAGCTCAATCTCGATGTTGTTGACAAACTCCGTGTGGGGGTCATATGGGGCGCCGGCATTGGAGGGCTCGAAACCTTTCAGGAAGAAGTACTAAACTATGCCAAGGGCGATGGATCGCCTCGTTTCAACCCATTTTTTATCCCCAAGATGATTGCCGACATTGCGCCAGGCAACATATCCATAAAACATGGTTTTATGGGGCCAAATTACACGACCGTATCGGCATGTGCCTCTTCTGCCAATGCTATGATAGACGCATTAAACTATATCCGCTTGGGATATTGTGACGTAATAGTGACCGGAGGAAGCGAGGCAGCGGTAACCATTGCTGGCATGGGTGGCTTTAATGCCATGCATGCGCTTTCTACCAGAAATGAAAGCCCCGAAACGGCCTCTCGCCCGTTTGATGCAACCAGAGATGGTTTTGTTTTGGGTGAAGGTGCAGGCGCCATTATCCTGGAAGAATACGAGCATGCCAAAGCACGCGGGGCCAAGATTTACGCCGAGCTGGTGGGTGGTGGCCTGTCCTCTGATGCCTATCACATGACCGCACCACATCCCGATGGGATAGGGGTAATTGCGGTGATGCGCAATTGTTTGGAAAATGCTGGGATGCAGCCCGAAGACGTGGACCATATTAACACGCACGGAACCTCCACACCACTGGGCGATGTGGCCGAATTAAAAGCCATTACCGAAGTGTTTGGAGAGCATGCAAAGCACATCAATATCAATTCCACAAAATCCATGACCGGACACCTTTTGGGTGCTGCAGGAGCTATTGAGGCCATTTCTTCCATTCTTGCAATAGAACACGGTATCGTGCCACCGACCATAAACCACAGTGTGGTGGATGAAAACATCGATCCGGCACTCAACCTCACGCTCAACAAAGCACAAAAGAGAGACATCAAAGTGGCCATGAGCAACACCTTTGGTTTTGGTGGCCACAATGCATGTGTGCTCTTTAAAAAATTAGACTGAACATCGAATGAACTACATTCGTAAAATATTAAATTCCCGCTCTAAAGACGACGGGATTTTTTTTTTACAGCTCGAAAAAATCATGGGTTTCAAGCCAAAAAACAAGGAATTGTACATAAAGGCTTTTACCCATAGATCCATGAACATTAAGGATAAAAACGGCACAGCCGTTAATTACGAGCGCCTTGAGTTTGTGGGCGATGCCATGCTGGGCGCCGTAGTGGGATCCTACCTATATAGCGAAGTTCCAGAAGGCGATGAAGGCTATCTGACCAGAATGCGGTCAAAAATTGTCAGTCGCGAGCACCTCAACGAGATTGGTAAAGAGCTTAATCTTATCAATTTTGTTGAAACAAAAATCCCGAAGAACAATTTTGGGGTCAATGTACACGGCAATCTTTTTGAAGCTTTGGTAGGAGCCATTTTTTTGGACAGAGGCTATAAATATTGTGAAAAGTTTATATACAAAAGGGTTATCGATGCGCATGTGGACATTGAAACCCTAGAGGGAAAAGTCATCAGCTATAAGAGTCTTTTGATCGAATGGTGCCAAAAAGAAAAAAAGACCTTTGATTACGACGTGTATGAAGATACCGGTAATGACGACATCAAACATTTTGGTGTAAAACTATCCATAGACAATAAAGTGGTCGCTAAAGCCCGCGCCACCTCCAAGAAGAAAGCCGAAGAAAAAGCTTCCAAGCGTGCATTTTTTGTTTTTCAAAACAAAATTTCAAAATCGTTCTGATTAATAATTGGTTATTGGGGCTATAAGTTGTTAAGTTATTTTGGCAGCTTCCTTAAGCTGTTGTGAAGTGTTTTAAATTGAACCCCGAACACCATAACTTAATCTCGAACACATACTATAACGTTTTCGTGTATTTTCCGCATCAAGAATAGCAAATACGCCATACGGCTATGGATATAAAATACTATATTTACCGCTCGCAACGATCATATTATGGCAAAGCACCAATTGCTTCTAGACGATTTTTATGACCCGTCGTTTATCTTGATCGCCATCCACAGCAGATTGGAAGATTATCGTCTGGCCTATATGCTCAACAAGTATTTGGGTGTCAGCCTAAGCAGGCTTCGCCAAGATTTGGACTACAATTATCTGGACGCCAGTTTTGCCATTTACCAGTGGGAAGACACCGAACGGCAAGATGTATGGAACCTGATTGCCAATGTCTGCAAAAAGGAAGAGGCCAGTTTGCAAAGTTCCGGTACATTGTTCCAGCAGGGAGCGACCAATATTTTGAAAACCTACTATTTGCTGCCAGAGTTCAAGAAAGTGGATTATTTCATTAAAGTTACTTCTGACGATGCATCAATAGATGGTGACGACCTTGTTGGCGAGTTGAATGCTATCCCCCAGATTGTTGCCAGCTATGTAATCGAACCGGAGAGAATAAAAACAAAAAACAATTTAATTTTTTAAGAAACATGCAAAAGCGAAAAAAAACCAAGATCGTAGCCACACTGGGGCCTGCGACAAGCACCAAGGAGGTCTTAAAGGCCATGATGGATGAAGGTGTTGATGTGTTTAGGGTGAATTTTTCACATGCTGATTATGCCGATGTGGAAGAGCGCATCAACACGATCAGGGAACTCAACGAAGAGTTTGGATACAACGTGGCCGTCCTTGCCGATTTACAAGGGCCAAAATTGCGCGTTGGTGTCATGAAAGGCGAGATTGTGGTGCATGAAGGCGACGAGATTGTTTTTGCCACAGGGAAAAAATTTGAAGGAGACAGGCATCGTGTATATATGACCTATGACAATTTTCCCCAAGATGCCAAGCCGGGCGAAAAAATCCTTTTGGATGACGGAAAATTGATCTTTGAGGTAATTTCGACCGACAAAAAATCTGAAGTCAAGGCTAAAGTTATCCAAGGCGGTCCCCTAAAATCCAAAAAAGGGGTCAATCTTCCCAATACCAATATTTCGCAGCCCGCACTGACAGAAAAGGACATAGAAGACGCCCTTTTTGCCATAAAGATGAAAGTTGATTGGATGGCACTATCTTTTGTGCGCAACCCAGAAGACCTGATACAACTCGAAGAACTCATAAAACAGCACAGTGACCAAAAAATCCCTATCATAGCAAAAATAGAAAAACCCGAAGCTGTAGAAAACATCGACAAAATAGTCGCCTATTGCGATGGTTTGATGGTAGCGCGAGGCGATTTGGGCGTGGAAATTCCGGCAGAAGAAGTGCCGCTGATACAAAAACAGTTGGTACTACGGGCAAAGCGCGCCAGAATCCCCGTCATCATTGCCACACAGATGATGGAAACCATGATTACCAGCCTTACGCCTACCCGTGCCGAAGTAAACGATGTGGCCAATTCGGTAATGGACGGCGCTGATGCTGTGATGCTTTCGGGAGAAACCTCGGTTGGGCAATATCCGGTACAGGTCATCCGGCAAATGGCCAATATTGTAAAAAGTGTTGAAGACTCACCACTGATCAAGGTGCCACAGATTCCGCCACATATAAAAACCAAGCGCTATATCACAAAATCGATATGTTACCATGCCGCACTGATGGCCAATGAAATTAATGCAAGTGCCATATCTACTCTAACAAACAGTGGCTATACCGCGTTCCAGATTTCTGCCTGGAGGCCGAGCGCACACATATTGGTTTTTACATCTAACAAGCGCATTTTGACACAGCTCAACTTGCTTTGGGGCGTTAAGGCATTTTACTACGACAAGTTTGTGAGTACAGATGAAACCATTGAGGACGTGAACGCCATGGCCTGCAAAAAGGGCTATCTGGAAGTTGGCGATATGTTGGTAAGCCTTGCGGCCATGCCCATACAGGACAAAGGGATGGTCAACACGTTGCGTGTCACGGAGATTACGAGCTGCAGCTTTTAGGTGATTTTTGTACAGAAGGCGAGAGGTATTTTTGACAATTGCCAGAACAACCATAAAAAAACTCAAAACTCAAACTTCAACTGTACACTTACAGTATTTTCCTTTGTTTCAGACCCAGATTTTTTTGGCGTTTCGGTATTTAAATTGGATATAGAGATACCGAGCAATCGCACCGAGTTGTTGAGTTTTTCTTGATATAACAGATCTTTGGCGGTCTCGAGAATAATGTTTTTGTCACTGACAAAATACCGCAAGGTCTTGCTCCGGGTTTGCAAAGTAAAATCGCTATACTTGATTTTTAATGTGACCGTTTTTCCGGCAACCTTGCCGTTTTCCATCCGCTTGGCAACCTCAATGGCGATTTTTTCCAGTTTTTTGATCATAAAGATTTCGCTCGAAAGGTTTTCATTGAACGTTCTTTCTGCCGCCAAAGATTTTCTGGTGCGGCTCGGCTTAACTTCGCCGTTGTGTATGCCGCGAACCACCTGATAATAATGTCGTCCCGACTTGCCAAACTGCTCATTGAGGTATTCGATAGATTTTGACTTCAAATCCTTTCCGGTAAAGATACCGAGCTGGTACATTTTTTCGCCTGTAACTTTCCCAATGCCATAAAATTTTCGAATGTCGAGTTGCTCCAAAAAATCAAGCACCTCTTCTGGTGCGACTGTTTTTTGTCCATTGGGTTTATTGTAGTCGCTCGCCACTTTGGCCACAAATTTATTGATAGAGATACCCGCCGAAGCCGTAAGCCCAATTTCCTTAAAAATACGTTCTCGTATCTCTCTGGCAATTAGTGTGGCACTGGGGTTGCCTTTTTTGTTTTCGGTAACGTCCAGATAGGCTTCGTCCAAAGATAGAGGCTCAACCAAATTGGTATAATCAAGAAAAATTCTCCGTATTTTCATTGAAATTTCCTGATATCTGTCAAAACGCGGCCTTACAAAAATCAAGTCTGGGCAGTTGCGTTTTGCCTGTATGCCGCTCATGGCACTTCGCACCCCAAATTTCCGTGCTTCGTAACTGGCGGCACTTACCACGCCCCGCTTTTCGTTGCCGCCTACAGCAACGGGCTTTCCCTTGAGTTCGGGGTGGTCCATTTGCTCAACGGAGGCAAAGAATGCGTCCATATCAATATGGATGATTTTTCGTATGTGAATTTCAGGATGCACCATACAAAATTATGCTATTTTTGATGGAATGATTTTTAAATCTTATCTTGAATTTGGAATTTTAATTTTTTGGGTTTTGATAGAAATAGAACGCAAATTTTTAGTGACGTCACAAGCCTTTAAGGGCGAGGCCATCGTACAGACCGAAATTGTGCAAGGTTTTTTAATTTTTGATATAGAACGCACTGTCCGGGTCAGGATTAAGGGAGATAAGGGTTTTTTGACCATCAAAGGAAAAACCTCTGATGACGGTACAACACGCTTTGAGTGGGAAAAGGAAATACCAAAAAGAGAAGCTAAAGAACTATTGGCACTTTGTGAAAAGGGTGCAATTCATAAAACCCGGTATGAAGTGCAAATCGGCGGGCATCTGTTTGAGGTAGATGAATTTCATGGCGAGAACCAAGGTCTGGTGATTGCAGAAGTTGAGCTTGCAAAGAGTGATGAAATATTCCAAAAACCCGATTGGCTCGGTGCAGAAGTAACCGGTGATGTTAAATATTACAATTCAAATCTAGCAAAACACCCATATACAGCTTGGGACTAAAATGAACCTTGCTTGTTTCTTCACGATCTACGCCCGACAATCCCTTAAGGTATTGCCACATCAATCCAGATAGTAAATATACCCAAAGTTTAACCATACCAACCAATCGTTGGCCTTGTTGGACGGCAATTGGTGGTTAAGTCCATCAATCCAGTCTTTGCCAAAATATTGCCATCTCAAATCGAGCATCAAATCGGAAAGGAGTGTCAATTTGTAGCGCGTACCGATACTCCCCACGACAGACCAAGTTGTGCCATTGCTTGGATCTATAGAACCCGGATCCCAGGGCGCGAAAAAGTTGTTGGGATTGTTTACATTGCCATCGCCATAGGTTGTGCTCGCATCTGGATTGTATGAGGTGAAGTGGACACCCAAACTAATGAAAGGCCCGAACGAGTTGATCGTGGCAGAAAAATCTCGGATGCTCCAAGGGAAAAATTCCAATTGCATGCCGATGTCAAAGTTGTTTGCCTCTCCAGAGTGACGTCGGAGCGGTTCGTATTGTGGGCGTGGGTCATCAGCCCACCTGCCGAAATGGTTCAGTTTGGTTTTGTTCCATGAAATTTCACTCCGCAACTTAAAGTGGTCATTAAAATAAGTATCTGTAGAATAGCAATTACAGTCGGCTCTGTAGGAAAAGTTGATATAGTGCACAATCCCGATACCTATGCCCGTATTTCCGGCATTGGTCTCAAAATCGTGTCGGACTCCAAAATCCGATTGAAATGCAACTGGACCGGCAATTACCCCAATTTCATGTGAAAAACCTAGTTGAGCAAATACACTTTTTACACTAAATACTAATAGCATTGCAAGTGTCAACTGTTTTAAATTTAGCGCCATAAGTTAAAGTTTAATCGAGGCATTATTCCAACAAATATATGAAAACTCGGATAACTACCAAATTAAACCTTTTTCAGGACGAAATAAATGATTTGTTTTCTTTTTGTTGATAAATCTACAATGGGATAAAAACATTGTGTGGATTTGAAAATATTTATGGGTAAAATTTAAAGATAATGTATCTTTGCAGTATAAAAATTAATAATTTTTTTCCAATTCATATATGAAAAAACAAATCGAAGCTTTTTTAGAGCATGTAAAAAAATCCAATGGGCACGAACCTGAATTTTTGCAGGCTGTCCATGAGGTCGCCGAGACAGTGATTCCTTTTATAGAGGAAAATCCAAAGTACAAAGGGAAAATGCTTTTGGAGCGCATGGTAGAACCAGAACGCACCATCATTTTCAGGGTGCCTTGGGTCGATGACAAGGGCAATGTTCAGGTAAACAGGGGGTATAGAGTAGAGTACAACTCTGCCATTGGTCCTTATAAAGGGGGTATCAGGTTTCACCCTTCCGTAAATTTGAGCATTCTTAAGTTTTTGGGTTTTGAACAAACCTTCAAAAACTCATTGACTACATTGCCCATGGGTGGTGGCAAAGGTGGAGCAGACTTTGATCCCAAAGGGAAAAGCGATAATGAAGTAATGCGTTTTTGTCAGTCGTACATGAACGAACTTTTCAGGCACATTGGCCCCAATACAGATGTTCCTGCTGGCGATATAGGTGTTGGAGCAAGAGAGGTTGGTTATATGTTTGGCCAGTACAAGAGATTGCGCAATGAATTTACTGGGGTTTTCACAGGAAAAGGGCTTTCTTTTGGAGGATCTTTGATGCGTCCGGAAGCTACAGGATATGGCTGTGTCTATTTTGCAAGTAATATGCTGGCAACCAAAGGCCTTTCTTTTGAAGGGATGACTGTTGCCATTTCCGGTTCAGGGAACGTGGCACAATTTGCTTGCCAGAAAGCCATACAACTTGGGGCAAAAGTGGTCACAATGTCCGATTCGAGCGGCTACATCTACGATAAAGATGGTATTGATGCCAAAAAACTTGCCAAGATTATGGAAATCAAAAATGTAAAACGCGGCAGGATCAGTGATTATTTGAAAACATATAAATCCGCAACATTCCACGAAGGCAAACGCCCATGGTCTGTAAAATGTGATATCGCACTGCCTTGTGCTACACAAAACGAACTCAATGAGAAAGAAGCCAATGCTTTGATCAAAAATAAGGTAATCGCTGTAGCAGAAGGCGCAAACATGCCTTCAACTCCCGAGGCCATAGCAGTTTTCCAAAAGGCAAAAGTACTTTTCTCTCCAGGCAAGGCATCCAACGCCGGTGGTGTTGCGACTTCGGGTCTCGAAATGAGCCAAAACTCCTTGAGATATTCTTGGTCAAGTGAAGAAGTGGATCAAAAGTTGCACGGTATCATGAACAACATCCACGAGGCCTGTGTTGCTTATGGCAAACAAAAAGACGGTTATGTTGACTATGTAAAAGGGGCCAACATCGCCGGATTCGTCAAAGTTGCCGATGCCATGTTAGCACAGGGCGTGGTTTAAGCTATCACACCTTGAATGATTTATTAGGAGACTGTCCAAATAGTTTGGCCATCGTACCTTATTGAGCCTGTCGGAATATACCAAACGAATGATATCCATATCGGTTTCTGCAAGTTCAACCTGACTAACGAGGACCAATAAACTTTTTGGACAGTCTCTTTTTTATTGGTTGATTATATGATAAAAATAGTTTTTTCGTTACTTATAAATATCTTTGGAACCAATTAGCAGTTTGCAATGATAAAAAGAGTCACCACTTTTCTTGCCTTGTTTTTCACCTTTATCAGTAGTGCGCAAGACTATTCGTCGCTTTGGGAGGGATATTTTTCTTATTATCTTATAACCGATGTTGTACAGGCAGGGGACAAAATTTATGCATCTTCAGAAAATGCCGTTTTTAGCTACGAACCTGCCACCCATATCATCAAAACCATTACCACCATTGACGGGCTATCTGGACAGAATATCACCACCATCCATTATAGCGAAGCCTATCGGCGGTTGGTAATCGGGTATCAAAACGGATTGATGGAAGTCTATTCAGAAGCGGACGGATCGATATTACGTGTGGTCGATATCCTCGAAAAAGAAACCTTGCCGCCCACTTCCAAACGTATCAACCATTTCAATGAACATGATGGAATGGTGTACATTGCCACAAATTACGGTATTTCCGTCTATGATCTACAACGACTGGAGTTTGGAGATAGTTACTTTATTGGCAATGGCGGTATGCAGATTGTTGTAAACCAGACCACCATTTTCAACGGATACATTTATGCTGCGTGTTGGGGAAACAATGCCATTAAGAAGGCGGCAATAGACAACCCCAACCTCATAGACTACCAACAATGGCAAACCATCAGCAGCGGAAATCTTACAGCAATCCAAAGCGTTGGCCAAAGATTGTACGTTACGAGGGGACAGACTTTATACGAAATCGTAAATGACAATCTCAACCAGCTATTTGTTTTCCCACAATCTACACTGGATATGAAGGCTTCAGAAGGTTATCTTGTTGTGACCACGCAGAACAGTGCTTATGTATATGACGAAAGTTTTAACAGTATTGCAACGGCGATATCTGGTGGCGATTACGACACTTCTTTCACGGCGGCTACTGTTTTGGGCAACAATATCTATATTGGCACATCAAGTTTTGGTGTACTGACCACTGGATTTCAAAACACTTCAGAATACACCGTCATAAGACCCAACGGCCCTTTGCGAAACAACACTTTTAAAGTTCATGTGGCCAATAATACCGTTTGGGCAACCTATGGTGATTATGATCTGTATTTAAACCCATATCCGGTACGCAGTTATGGGTTTAGCAGGTTAGTTGATAGTGAGTGGATCAACACCGCTTATGATAGTGTATTGACAGCCAAAAACTTGTGCGATATTGCCGTCAATCCGTCAAACCCTTCACAGATATTCATCAGTTCTTTTTTTAGCGGGTTGCTCGAGGTGGAAAATGGGGTCCCTACTTTTTTGTACGATCAAAACAACAGTGGTTTAGAATCTTTGGTGCTCCCCGGATCTACCTATACCGATTTGCGTGTTGGTCCATCGGCTTTTGACAGGAACGGATTGTTATGGACAATGACGAGCTTGGTGGAACGCCCTTTGAAATCTTTCAATCCCTCTACGGGTCAATGGCAAGGTTATAGTTTTAGTGAAATTATTCCGGATCCTACACAAAACGAAATGGGTTTTTGCGAATTGGTAATTGATAATAACGGCACCAAATGGACTGCAAGCGTAAACAATGGTGTCATTGCGTATAATGAGACCATGGGCAATAATCGTATCAAAAGGATGTTCAACGAAGAGCACAATATGCCCAGTTTTGCCGTACGGTCTTTGGCCATGGATCACAGAAACCAGCTCTGGATAGGGACTTACCGAGGATTGAGAGTTTTGTATAACACTTCGAACTTCCTTACCGACCCCAATCCTCACGCAAGTGAGATTGTTATTGTGGAGGAGGGCGTGCCAAAAGAGCTGTTGGCATTACAGTTCATATCCGACATTAAAGTAGATGGCTCAAACAACAAATGGGTAGGAACGGCAGATTCTGGTGTTTTTTACCTGTCATCAGACGGTCGAGAAACCATCTATCATTTTACAACCAACAATTCGCCATTACCATCCAACCAGATTAATGATATTTTTATTGATTCGAATAGTGGAAAAGTGTTTATCGCCACAAATAGGGGATTGGTTTCTTTTTTTTCTGGAGGTTCAAAGACATCCAGTACCTTGAGTGAGGCTTTTGCCTATCCAAACCCGGTACGTCCAGAATATAATTTGCTTGGTTTTGATGATCTCAACAATATCAATACTGGCGTCAAGATCAAGGGGTTGACCGAAAATGTGAACATCAAGATTACGGACATAGAAGGCAATCTGGTGGCCGAAGCACAGTCACGGATCAACCTGCGTTCTTCGAGAGCAAATTACAATTTTGCCATCGACGGCGGTACGGCCATCTGGAACGGGAAGAATCTGGGCAATAACATCGTGGCTTCCGGGGTTTACCTGATCCTTATCAATGATTTGGACAGTTTTGAGACCAAAGTGCTCAAGCTGTTGATTATCCGATAGCCACAAACCAGATATGTTGATCAAAACCGAGGCCATAGTACTTTCAAAAATAAAATATCGTGACTCTGATCTGATTGTCAAATGTTATACCAACATACGCGGAACTGTCAGTTATTTGCTGCCAGGAGCATTAAAAAACGGGAAGGGCAGCAGTAAGGCAGCATATTTCCAACCCTTGTCACTATTGGCATTAGAAGAAAACTTCAGAGCCAACCGCTCGCTCCAGTTTGTTAAGGAGGTAAAGCTCAAAACAAATTATCAGAGTTTATACACCAACATACCTAAAGGCGCTATTGTCATGTTTTTGGCCGAAGTGCTTTCGATGGTTCTAAAGGAAGAAGAAGAAAATACTTCTTTGTTTGGTTTTTTGGAAAGTGCTTTCCTTTGGTTGGACCATCAGCAAGATTATTCAAATTTTCATCTGATGTTTTTGTTGAAACTGACCAAATTCCTTGGGTTTTATCCTAATGATTCTACGGATATACATTCCGTTTTTAATCTTTCAACAGGACAATTTGAAAATTTTCAACATCCTTTATATGGTATATCACGGGAAAACTCCTTGGTGTTAAAACAATTTTTAGCAACCCATTTTGAAGGAATTACTTCTATAAAACTCAATTCGGAAAAGCGACTGTCTTTTTTGACAATGCTATTACGATACTACGAACTGCATCTGGACGGATTTAATAGCCCGAAATCTTTGGCTGTGTTCAATCAGGTGTTCCATTAATTTGTGATATGCAATCCAAGAAATCCTATACCGTCGATCAGGCAAAGCAAAAAATGGAATCTTTTTGCGCCTATCAGGAGCGTTGCCACAAGGAAGTCATCCAAAAACTAATACACATGAACATGATTCCAGAGGTCATAGACGTGATAGTAGTACACTTAATCTCCAATGGTTTTTTGAACGAGGAGCGTTTTGCAAAAACTTTTGCTAGGGGGAAATTCCGTATCAAAAAATGGGGCAAACAACGCATCACCCAAGAGCTTAAACAGCGTGACATTACCAAAACACTCATAGTCAATGCCATCGCTGACATTTCAGATCACGACTATCTGAATGCGTTTCACGAACTTGCCGAAAAAAAGGCAACAACCCTAACAAGCAGCAATATACAAAAGAACAAGAAACAATTGACCGATTATCTGCTCTATCGAGGATGGGAAAGTCACTTGGTATATGAAAAGGTACGCGAACTGTATGCCGAATAGTGTTCACGGGTTTGTAAAAACACCTAGGCAAAAACACCCATTACAAGTGAATTGAAAATCTAACTTAAAGCGATAATCATAATTCACCTTCAATGGTAAGCCCACTTACAGATTAAAGGCCGCACCAATGTTGAACACAAACTGGTTGTGGATGTATTCTGCGGGCTTTAGGTCATTGGCGTTAAATTTTGCAATGGGAAAAGCGGCTTCCGTAAAGATTCCAAACCCTTGTGAAAAGAAATATCGTGCTCCTATATGGCCGCCAAAGTTCTTGAGACCCAAGTTAAGGCCTGGGTAAATATCAAAATTTTCATCAATGTTTATGATATTTCCAAGATGGGCATTGAATCGGGCTTTTAAGTCAATCCTGTCTCCAAAATTGGCATCAATGCCATCGTGTACGCTCAATGCATAGCCAGATACGACACCTATTGACATGTTTTCGCCAAGACCATAGTCATAGCTTACAAAAATGCCGGTAGCTCCGTCCTGAATATTGGCGCCTACCTGAAATTTGTTGTCCATATTACCGATAAATGCTTGTGCACCAGCTAACGTTGTACATAGAATTGCAATGGCGAATACTATTTTTCTCATCTGTTTTTATTTGTTAAGGTTTGTCTTGGTATAATATTATTTGTCTTGTTTAAATAAATCTTAATTTTTTAATCCCAAATGTGTCCTTCTTATGGCTTCTTCGTTTTTCCAGTCGATCCATTTTTGTCCTTTCATACGCCGCATCAAGTTGTCAAAATGCCGTAGCACAAAAATATTGTATAGTGCTCGGGCCAGGTTTTTGGGCCTTTTGGCGATGGAGCGCAAGCTCATGGAAAATCCCGGTGTAACATATTTCATATAGTGCCAATAGCCTTCGGGCATGTACAGTACCTCGCCGTGGTTCAGGTAGGTTTTGTAGCCTTTTGCATATTTGAGCGCGGGCCATTTGTCCAGATCGGGGTTTGAAAAATCGATGTCTTCTCTTGTGATCAGGGAATGAGGCACTTTGTAAAGATAGCCATTTTGTTTTTGATCGAACAGGATGATTTCTTTTTTTCCTTCAAAATGGAAATGGAAAATATTGGCCAGATCAATGTCATAGTGCATAAAAGTATAGGAGTCCTCACCACCAAAAAAGAGCATGGGCAATCCTTTCATCAGTCGCAACCCAAAATCGGGATAGCTAAAATCGTTTTGCAGTTGTGGTATCTCCTTTAAAATGTTCCAGAGAAAGATTCTGTAACGTGTGGGCTCACGTTTTAGTAAGTCCACATAATCACTCATCTTCATCTTGGCGTGCGGTTCATTGAAACCGTCCTTATAGTCCACGGGGCGGTCGTCATAGAGCGGCACCACCTTGTCACCTGCAACGGACTTCATATAATCGAGGTTCCATTTAGTAAATGCAGGCCAATCCTCAATAAACCGTTCAATTACCACCGGTTTTTGGGGTTTGTAGTAATCGCGCAAAAACACCTCTTTGGTAATGTTTTTGACTCGGGGAATGTCCTTAAGTTCCAATGCCAAGTTATCTTGCTTTAGAGCAAGCAAAGTTAAGAAAAGGTTATGAATTTTGAACTAAAACTTTGTTAACGGTTTTTTGTTTCCAAAAGCGTGTAAACTTTCAGTTTCGGAGCATATGGATTTATAGGCAGAAAGAACAAAATAGCTAAAATCGTCGTATCTTGGGCTATCAAAACCAGGACCATGGCACAATTTTTTAAAACCTTAATCTTTCTGCTTTCTGCAAGCACATTGCAAGCCCAAGCGGCATCAAGTTATACCGTTTCATTTGAAAATGCCATTCACCATGAGGCACAAATTTCGGCAACGTTTTCCAACATCAGATCAAACGAGGTGGTATTTACCATGAGCCGTTCGTCACCGGGACGCTATGCTTTGCACGAATTTGTTAAAAATGTTTACAATGTTAAGGTAAGCAATGGCAAGGGGGAGCCGCTCAATGTCACAAGGCCCGATCCGTATTCGTGGTTGGTGTCCGGACATGATGGTACCATACATGTGTCATATACCTTGTTTGCCAATCACGGAGACGGTACCTATGCACAAATCGATGAGACCCATGCGCACCTCAATATGCCGGCTGTGTTTATGTACGTCCCTGAACTTTCGGATCGGGAAATAGAGGTAACGTTTGAAATACCAGAAAAATCCGGGTGGAAGGTTGCCACGCAACTCAAGCATTTGTATGGCAATACTTATTTTGCCAAGGACTTTCAATATTTTATGGACAGTCCGGTAGAGATTGCCAATTTTCACAAACGGACCTTCAAGGTCAAGGATCAATATATCCATTTGATATTGCATGACGATGCCGCCTCACAACAAGATATTGATAGTTATTTTGAGAACATCAAAAAAATTGTCTTTGAACAAGAAGCGGTTTTTGGAGAACTGCCACAGTTTGATTATGGCGAATATATCTTCTTGGCCTGCTATATGCCTAACGCTACAGGTGACGGTATGGAGCATCGCAACTCTACCGTAATCCCAAGTACAAGGAGCTTGGCAAATGGTGGCGGCAGGACCAATATTGGTACCGTTGCCCATGAATTTTTCCATTGTTGGAACGTTGAGCGCATTCGTCCAAAATCCATGGAGCCATTTCATTTTTTACGCGCAAACATGAGTGGCGAACTTTGGTTTGCCGAAGGGTTTACCAGCTACTATGACGACTTGTCAATGGTCAGGGCGGGCATCATTACAAAAGAAGAATACCTTGATCAGTTGGTGGGTACCTTCAATTATGTATGGACATCACCTGCCCGCCAATTTTTTAACCCTATAGAGATGAGCTATCAGGCGCCTTTTGTTGATGCTGCAAGATCTGTGGATGAGGTCAATAGAGAAAATACTTTTATATCCTATTATTCCTATGGAACCGTCCTTGGCCTTGCGCTAGATTTGTCTTTGAGAGAACGAGGACTCAATCTAGATGGTTTTATGAAGCTAATGTGGCACGATTTCGGTAAAGCCGAAAAATTCTATACCAATGACGATCTGAACCAAACGCTGAACAGGTATGCCGGCAAAGAATTTGGCGATCACTTTTTCAATAGCTATATCTTCAAAAGCGATATGCCAGATTATAGCAGACTGTTTAAGCAAATGGGTGTTGTTCTCAAAACCAATGAGCGCATAGATTTTGGGGCCAATGTCAGGAGCCAAAAGCTTATCAGCAATCCAAAAATAGGTTCACCGGCTTATGAAAGCAATTTTCAAAAAGGCGACAAAATCATTGCTGTAGATGACATTGAGTTTTCGGGTAATGTTTCCATCAACAGTGTCTTGGGCACATTTAAAGTTGGAGAAACCATCAAAATCATTTTTGAACGTTTCGGGAACCAAAGAGAAGCTATGGTAAAAATAAAGCCATCAAATTCTTATGACATAAAATTGATGGCTCCAACTTCTAAAGAGTTCACCAAAAAGGTAAAACAGAAACAAATGGATTGGCTCAATGGAAGTCGGTAATAATAAAATCGCCGAACTTTTTAGTTCGGCGATATCTTTTATTACAGTTACATTGTTAGTTAATCAACTAAAACAATGGCTTTGTTGTCGTTCATTTCCAAAGTTCCACTATTGATGTGAATGACCCATTTTCCATCTTCTTGGACAAATTTGTTTTCATGGCCTTCGGCAATAATTGCACTTCCTTTGAATTTCACTTTACCTTTATCCAATAAAGCAACAATCGAAGCATGGTTGTTCAACATTTGAAATTCACCATCTACACTCGGCACGGTGACACTTTCAACATCTCCACTTACCAACAAAGCTTCTGGTGATACAATTTCTAAATACATAGTTTTTAGTATTGGGACATAAGGCATGAAAAGCAATTTATCTTCTCGTGCCTTATGGAATATTTAATTAAGCTTCTGCTAACATTTTCTCACCTGCTTCTATCGCTTCCTCGATGGTACCTTTAAGGTTGAAAGCGGCTTCAGGCAAGTGATCCAGTTCTCCGTCCATGATCATGTTGAATCCTTTGATGGTTTCTTTAATGTCAACCAATACACCGGGGATACCGGTAAATTGCTCCGCTACATGGAATGGTTGGGACAAGAAACGTTGTACACGGCGCGCGCGCCCAACAGCTAGTTTGTCGTCTTCAGAGAGTTCTTCCATACCAAGAATGGCTATGATATCCTGCAATTCTTTATAGCGCTGCAATAATTGTTTTACCCTTTGGGCGCAATCATAATGGTCGGCACCAAGGATTTCTTTGGTCAGGATTCGTGATGTAGAATCCAACGGGTCCACAGCGGGGTAGATACCCAGCTCGGCAATCTTACGTGACAATACCGTGGTAGCATCCAAGTGGGCAAACGTTGTTGCCGGTGCCGGATCCGTCAAATCGTCTGCAGGCACATAAACCGCTTGTACAGAGGTGATAGAACCTCTTTTGGTTGAGGTAATGCGCTCTTGCATTGCGCCCATCTCTGTTGCTAAAGTTGGCTGATAACCCACTGCAGAAGGCATACGGCCCAATAGTGCCGATACTTCAGAACCAGCTTGTGTAAAGCGGAAGATGTTGTCCACAAAGAATAGAACGTCTTTACCTTGCCCTTCACCAGAGCCATCACGGAAATATTCTGCTATGGTTAATCCAGATAGAGCTACACGGGCACGAGCTCCCGGTGGTTCGTTCATCTGTCCAAAAACGAAAGTCGCTTTGGATTCTTTCATGGAAGCTTTGTCAACCTTGGCAAGATCCCAACCGCCTTCTTCCATTGAGTGCATAAAGTCAGGGCCATATTTGATAATACCAGATTCAAGCATCTCTCTCAAAAGGTCGTTCCCTTCACGGGTTCTTTCTCCAACACCTGCAAATACAGATAGACCTCCGTGACCTTTAGCAATATTGTTGATTAATTCTTGGATCAATACGGTCTTGCCTACCCCTGCACCGCCAAAAAGACCGATTTTACCTCCTTTTGCATATGGCTCGATCAAATCGATAACCTTGATTCCTGTAAAAAGCACTTCGGTAGAAGTTGATAAATCCTCGAATTTTGGAGCAGGACGGTGTATCGGTAAACCGGAATCGCCAGCTTTAGGCAGGTTGCCCAATCCATCGATCGCGTCACCGATGACGTTAAACAAACGGCCGTAAACGGCATCGCCTATCGGCATTTGGATGGGTGCTCCGGTAGCGACCACTTCGGTGCCCCTGCTTAATCCATCCGATGAATCCATAGCAATGGTACGGACAGTGTCCTCGCCAATGTGTGATTGAACCTCCAGTACCAACACGGAACCGTCGGCTTTTTTGATCTCTAACGAATCATAGATTTTTGGTAGGCTTGTTCCGGCCTCAAACGCCACGTCGATAACCGGGCCAACGATTTGTGCAACTTTACCTGTAACTTTTGACATTACTTATATGTTTAAAATTATGCTGTTTAACGGTCAGAAAACACTTCTGGTTTTCGCGCTGCAAAGATATGCGTTTTAATTTAAAATAAAAGTGTGTTCTATGGCTTTTTTGAAATAAAAAAACACCTTCGTGGTGAAGGTGTTTTTAAGTTGTGTTTAAGGATGCTTTATTATTGTAATGTTGGCGGATAGTTGGTGGGATAAGCACCGCTGTTTACCAAATTTCCAGATTCGTTAAAGTTAGAACCGTATGTTGCGTCAATTGCTTTTAGCATAGCGTTGGCCATTGCCGCATAACCTCTCGCGGTAAGGTGTACACCATCCAAGCTGCACAGTCCGCCTCTAACCAAAGATGTGTTGAATATGAAATCACCATCAGGATATCCTGTAGTTGCTGCTTGTATCAAGATAGACTTGAAATCTACAAGAGCCAATCCCTTGCTATTGGCTACTGCTTCAATAGTTTGATTATAAGCATCTGTAGCATTTTTAACATTAGTCTGTTCTTCAGGCGTTAGTACCCATTGATCTCCTAAAGGCACGCTTACTCCATTGATCATCATTGGGTTGCCTCCCACTGTAGTACCGATGAATGAAGCACTTGTCAATACCAGCAAATCATCGGGTGTTGTTTGTCTCATATTGGTAAGAGCGGGATTAAGTCCGGTAAGGTCAGTTAGGTCTTCGTCCAAAATCAACACGGCATTTTGTCCGGCAACAAAATTTACTTTACGTTTATCAACTTCTTCTTGGGTGAAATTTGGAACAACGCCCAAAGAAAGTACATAATCCAATCCGCCATTATATGCGGCAAAGGCTGCATTCAATTGGTCGGCAGTCGCTTGGTCAAGTGGTACGGGGTTGTAAGGTACAGTTGTAAAATAAGCCAAACTTGTAATGTAGGGCACATTTGAAACTACCCCTTTGGCGCCATTTGCTGTCAAAGCGTCCACAGCGGCACTGAATGATGCCGCAAACACGTTGGGGTCTGTGATGTCATTGCTGGCATAAGTTGCAGGGTTTAAGTTTCCTAACTGATAAACACCTGTCCCGCCAGATGTGGCATAGGATAACACGTCGTTACCTCCAATTTCAGAAAGCGAAAAAAACGTTGGGTTTTGAGCTACGGCATCGGCAAGGACGGTTGCTGTCGCAGAGGAGGCCATTCGCCCAAAATATGGGTTTAGACTACCATATCCAGGAACGACCATGTGAAAACTTTTCAACCCCGGAATGCCATAATTGTTGAACGATCCCGAAAGATGGGTCGTGATCTCGGTGGTCGGGGTGGCAGGCAGTATCACTGGCCCGGTGCCATTAAAATAAAGTCTAGGATTGGCTGCAACGGTGCCGTTAACCAAAAACCCCCCGATATTATCGCTCATCAACGGCTGCGAAAACGAACCGCCGCCAACTAAAGCAAACTGCTGTGAAAGCATATTGGGGAATGAGTTTTGCTGCCCTGCTATAAAGAGTGCATTGTCGGTAAACCCAGCCGAAAAGGATGCGCCTACTGCAACATATTTTGAAAAATCGGCTGATCCGTTGGTCAGTGCCGGAAGCGGTTCCGGATCTGGGGTGTAATCATAATCATCTTCGTTACAGGCCGTAAAGCCAATAAGTACTGCCGATAGAAATAAATATTTTATAGTTTTCATCTTAAAATGATTTTATGTTATTATAAGTTGTTGATGGTCCAGGATACATAATACATCGAGCCGATGCTTCCCACACCTATAGCGGTAAAATACTCATCGCCCAACAAGTTTGTAGCACCTGCCTTGAAAGATGATTTGATTGAAGGTACGCGATAGTTGATCTGGGCATCCAAAACGTGGTATGCTGGGATTTCGCCGTCACCAAAGGTGGCTTGCCAGTAATAGTTGTCGCTCCACCTCCAAGCTACGTTGAACCCAAAATTCTTGAACAGATCGGTATTTCCAAAACTTAATTTTGTCTTGTGGTTTGGTGTGTTGAAGTTGGTCCTGAAATCAGGGAAATCTGCTTGGTTAAAATCCTGTTTAGTATAAGTATAGTTCCCTGACAAATCAAAGTTTCCGAACACCTTGGTGGAAACACCGATGGATCCACCATACGAATTGATATCGGCATCCGAATTGGTATAGGTTTGATATACTTTGTAGTCGCCATTTGCAATGGCAGCAATAGACAGTGAATTGTCGCCAACAGTACCATAAAGAGGGGCAATCACCACTTCGCCGGAAATGAAGTCCTTGTATTTGTTGTAATAGACACTCATATCAACAATTATCTTGTTGAATTTACCCCTATAACCAACCTCTGCAGTCGAAATTTTTTCGGGTTTTACCAAAGCCGAATTTCCGATTCGCAATTGGGTAGGGTCTCCTGTTGCGGCAAACTCTTGAACTGAAGAAGCAAAATAAGAGTTGGTATAGGCAGCACCACCTGATTGTGAAATCGAGGCTGGTTGTCCCAAAGCCTGGCCAGAGGCGCTTACACTATAAGATCTAACATATCTGTCCAAATTTTCTGGAGACGCACCGACCAAAATCGCACGCCCTGCATCAAGACCTATAAACAAATCTTGTGTGGTTGGGTTTCTGAAACCTGTCTGAACAGAGGCACGCAGGTTGTGGTTTTCGTTAAGGGTAAGGCCTGCAGAAAAACGTGGAGACAAAAAGCCGTCAAAAAACTCGGATTTATCGTAGCGGGCAGAACCTGTTAATTTCAATTTTATGGCACTGGTCAAATCAAATTGTTTTTGCAACTGGGCGTAAACACCGTATTCTGAATATGGAATTTCTTCATCGTAGTCAGTGTAGATTGTACCATATGAATTAAGAACGTATTTTCTGTACGAACCACCTATCTGGATGTCCACGGCGTCGATCAAGTGGCTGAAGTTGTAGTTTCCGTCAACATGGTAATACTTTGATGCATCTTGGAACTTTGACCCTGTGGCAAAACTCGGATCGGCAATGACGCTTTTGAACGCGTTTTGAAATGCCGGAGTGCCGGGAATCAAACGCCCAGATTCTGCTTGAGCTCGTGCAGCCGCATGTGCTTGAGCATCAGTTGCGCCGCCCAAGGTAGCGCCTGCGTAAGTCTGGATATATTCTTGAAACCATTGTTGGTCTGATTTCCACAAACGGTTTATGTTGATCCCTGTAAAGACCATATCGTAAGAATCGCCAGCCTTATCAGAAACGAGATAACCTCTCAAGAAGAAATTCTTGTTTTTGATTTCGATCTTGTTTTGTAGCTGTGTGAAATTGTCGATGTAGTACCTGTTTGTACCTTGATAGATGGTGTTTCCTTTACCAACTTTACCAACGTATTGGATTTCAAAATCGTTGGCCCAAGGGCGGAAATACAAGCCCCAATCGGCCTTGATGCTTTCGGCATTGTAGTCTGTCAGGTCACGTTCGTTATAACCAGTCCGGCTGACTACAACATCTGGGATGATACCCAATCCGCCAGAAGCAGCCCTGATATTTGTGGAAACTTCATCTCCATAAACATTGTAGCCATCATAGCCAATATCGGCACGTGAGTTTCCGGTGCCAGGTTTTGCTTGATAGTTGGTGGCCATCCAGTCGGTTCCCTTGAGCCATCCAAAGTTAACTTTTGCGGCAAAATGATCACTGAATTTGTGAGCCATTCTGATTCCCGTATCGCGGTAAGTATTGTCGCCGGCTGCGTCCTGCGAAGTGATACCTTGCTTGTGGAAACCGCTGATGCCCGTATGGTCAAAGGGGTTTTTGCTTTCCATGAACAAGATACCATTAAAAGCGTTGGCACCATATAGGGCCGATGCCGCTCCAGGGAGCAACTCAACGCTTTGTACATCAACTTCGTTCATCCCTACCAAGTTTCCGATTGGGAAGTTCAGCGCAGGGGAGGAGTTGTCCATGCCGTCTACCAATTGCATGAAACGGTTATTGGCAAATGTGGCGAACCCTCTGGTGTTTATGGATTTGAACGTCAAACTGTTGGTATTGATGTCCACAGCTTTTAAATTTTCCAACCCGTCATAAAAATCGACAGAAGTAGTGTTTTTGATTTCTTTTAATCCAAAACGTTCTACTGTTACAGGCGATTCAAAAACACGTTCAGGAGTCCTTGATGCAGAAACAATAACTTCGTCAAGAGATGTTCCTTCGGTAAGGACAAAATCCAATGTTTGAGGGTTTTGGGTAACTTGTTGAGTGACAGTTTCAAAACCTATACTACTGACAGTTATTGAAAATGGTGGGGGTTGGTTGACAGATAGGGTGTAGTTACCATCAAAATCGGAAACAGTACCCGTGGACGTTCCTTCAACAATGATATTGGCACCGGGCAACGGTTGGCCGGAATTGTCCTTTACTGTCCCATTTACCGTCGTTTGGGCAAACGTGATTGCACTACAGAACAGTGCAAAAATCTTAATAAATGTTTTCATCTTGGGAATTAGTTAAAATTTAGCAAGGCAATATAAATAATAAAATGATACCAAAATGAAAAACTCTAAAAAAAGTATGCGCGCATAGTATTTATTGACAAAAATTGCGCCCTGAATTTGCAATATTCTAAAAAAACCAACAAACTCCTGTTTTGGCAGGAGTTTGTTAAAGCTATTATTATACAGTTGTTATTCGACGGTCACCGATTTTGCCAAGTTCCTGGGCTGATCCACATTTTTGCCAAGCATTACCGCTATATGGTATGAGAGCAATTGCAGGGGGATGGTTGTCAACAATGGCGATAATGATTCCAGAGTTTCCGGGACTTCTATGACATGATCCGCAAGTTCCTTCACATTGACGTCGCCTTGCGTGACAACACCAATGATTTTTCCTTTGCGCGATCTTATTTCTTGGATGTTGCTCACTACCTTTTCATAATGCCCGTATTTTGTGGCAATTACGATTATGGGCATGTTTTCGTCAATGAGCGCTATCGGGCCGTGTTTCATTTCGGCAGCCGGATAACCTTCGGCGTGGATGTAGGATATTTCCTTGAGTTTCAGCGCGCCTTCAAGTGCTACCGGAAAATTGTAGCCCCTGCCAAGATAAAGGAAGTTTCGGGTGTTTTTGTAGATTTCAGCGATAGATTTGATGTGAGCTTCTGATTCTAGAACTTTCTTGACTTTATCAGGAATCATTTCCAGTTCTAATAGGTGCAACCTATAATCGGAACTGGAAATTGTCCCTTTGGCTCTTGCCAAACGGAGTGCTATCAAGGTCAAAATGGTGATTTGTGTTGTAAAAGCTTTGGTTGATGCAACCCCGATTTCCGGACCGGCATGGGTATAGGCTCCAGCATTGGTTTCTCTGGCTATTGATGAACCCACTACGTTGCAAATGCCAAAAACGAATGCGCCTTTGGACTTTGCCAGTTTGATAGCCGCCAAAGTATCTGCTGTTTCACCCGATTGCGAAATGGAAATTACTATGTCCTTTTCGGTAATGACCGGGTTTCTGTACCGGAACTCGGATGCGTATTCTACCTCTACGGGGATTCTTGCCAAATCTTCAAAAATGTATTCGGCCACAAGTCCCGCATGCCATGAAGTGCCACATGCCACGATGATAATGCGGTCGGCATTGAGGAACTTTTTCATGTTGTCCTCAACGCCTGCAAGTTTGATTATGCCTTCGTTAACCAGCATACGGCCTCGGTAAGTGTCCCTGATGGCGTTGGGCTGTTCATAGATTTCCTTGAGCATGAAATGGTCAAAACCGCCTTTTTCAATTTGCTCCAGGTTGAGCTGCAATTCTTGTACATAGGGGTCAACCAAGGAATCATCCTTTATTTTTCGGATTTTCAGGTCTTTGCCCCGTCGGATGATGGCCATTTCCTCATCTTCGAGATAAATGGCGTTTTTGGTATATTCAATGAATGGCGAAGCATCGCTTGCTATAAAAAACTCGTCACCACCTATACCGATGGCTAGTGGACTTCCGAGTTTTGCCACCACAATTTCGTTGGGTTTGTTCTTGTCAAATACTGCAATGGCGTAAGCTCCAACAACTTGGTTGAGCGCAATCTGAACAGCTTTCCCTAATTTGAGGCCATCATTTTTCATGACGTCTTCTATCAGGTTGATAAGGACTTCAGTGTCGGTATCCGATTGGAAGGTATAACCTCTTTTTTTGAGTTCTGTTTTCAGGCTCTCGTAGTTTTCGATAATTCCGTTATGGATTATTACCAAATTGCCGGAATTAGAATAGTGAGGGTGCGAGTTCACATCATTTGGCACACCGTGGGTAGCCCACCGGGTGTGGCCAATTCCAAGGTTGCCGTCCGTGGAGATTTCTTTTTCAAGTTTTGCTTCGAGATCGACCACTTTGCCTTTGGTCTTGGATAGTTTTATGTCCTTGCCGTCGTACAATGCTATGCCTGCGCTGTCATAACCTCTGTATTCGAGTCGTTTTAGCCCTTTGAGGATTATCGGATATGCCTCTCTATGACCAATATAGCCTACAATTCCACACATAATTTTTTAGTTGTTGGGTTCTGTATAATAGATTTCCAAATATAGCTTTTTTGTTTCGTCGCTCGTATTGTTACCATAAAGAATAGTGCCGTGCGGTGAAAGTATTGAACTGACAGGGAGGGTTTTTACGAGATTCTCATCAGGTGCCAAAACCTTGTATTGAAGATTGTCGTTTTCAAGATTGACATTGCCGGACACAGAAACGCCGAGTCCTACATTGGCAGAATCCTTCAAAAGGAGGTTTTTGATATGTTCGGTAATCTTTAGTTTGTATCTGATACCCGCTCCCGATGCGGTGTTGCCTTCACGTTCAAGGATCCCCAAATGTGATGATTTTGAAATTTCTGGATATGAGGTGTTTGTCAAATCATTATAATAGTCAACAAGGGGTGTTTTGTTTTTGAGATCGTATATATAAATCCGTTCCGGTTCGCTGCCCGCTACTGCGTCTTGGTCAACGTAAAAAACGAGATTGGCCTCATTGATCAATCGTTTGGATTTGACAAATTTACCATCGGCATCGGTTTCTACAAACTCGTTCTTAAAAGCCAAAAATTCGGGAGAGAATCCGTCTTCGGCACCACTGCCGTTGAACAGGTCCAAAACTGCCGTGGCGCCTTCGCCGCCTTTTAAATAAAGTTTCTCGTCTCCTGTGGATGGATTTCCGTCGGGTATGGTCAGGCTGTATTGGTTTTCAAAAAAGTTGATTTTGTTACCGGTAAATGGCATGACAAAAGTAGCATTTATCGGGTCGGCATCTTCTATGGCAGAATCTCTTGTATAGTAAATGGTGATGTTGGCTCCCGATGCGCCAAAATCGAGTAGTGTCATGGTGCCATTGTTGTCGATTGGGGTGGCTTTGAAATACAATCCTCTAAAATAGTTCTGAAAATTGTTGAGGTTGCTCAATTCGGGCTCGCCTTCTTTATCCATGATTTTGTTCCTCCAATAGGTAGTGTCCAAATGCACCCTAAATGAAGGCGCTAATCGGCTTGTTATTTC
This sequence comes from Bacteroidota bacterium, assembly GCA_029557895.1. Classification (GTDB taxonomy): domain Bacteria; phylum Bacteroidota; class Bacteroidia; order Flavobacteriales; family Flavobacteriaceae; genus JBPOFM01. Next base: position 57,040 of record JAKQHT010000001.1, read on the forward strand.
GCCATCTGTGTCCCAAAGCTGAATTTCTTCGTTTCTTGGCACAAAACTCGAATTGGTGTAAATGACGGAACCCTCAAAAAACGATGTATCCATCGGACCTTCTGTTGTTGAGGCGTTGGAATAATACGCCAACGGAGTGCTAAAATCTCCATTAGGATCAAAATCCCTTAAGAAATAGGTGTTTTCATAAATTGTCAAAACAATAGGTGCGCTACCATAGACAGAATCGAGTTCATATGTTGTAACGCCATCGGAATTGCGCTCAATGGCAGTGCTGAAATAGGGTATAGTGAGCACAACAGAATCCATTTTTACGTTCTCGCCAAATTCAACGCCCAAGTTGTTGCTGCCCATTTGGGAAACAAAGTTTGCAGTCGTCAGGCCGTATGTAGGGTCTTTGTAAACCCCGAGATAGTTGATGGGCAAGCCATTGGTTTGCACTGGCGCTAAACGGTTGGTATAAGCCTTTAGCTCGTAAATTTTGTGGTCGTTGTCAAAATTGTTGTCGCCGATTATGTCTGTACCAACGGTGGCATAATCCTTGTCGCAGGCTATGAAGGTAAAGGTCAATAGCGCCAGGGCTGAAATATATTTTAAGAATCGGTTATGGTTTATCATTGATTGAAGTATAGTTTAACACTTTGTTAACACTTTGTCGTTGTAAAATTCGGCATAGGGTTCGGCAAAGCCATCAAGAGGAAAATACCCAAGAACCGGTTTCTCGGAAGCATCGAGGTAATCCTCAAGTTCTTTGGGGATTTCTTGTGAACCTTTGATCAATGCGTCGGAATGGTCTATGGCCACTTTCATTAGGTTGATGTAGCTGGGCGATTCCAATACTTGAACAAGTGCTTGATCTATGTTGTCAAATTTTACCTTGTCTATCATTTTAACATCTAACGTGCCATCAAAGCTTTGATTGTATACTGAAGTTACAATTTTGCTGTCGGTAAATAATGGCTCGTTTTTGAAATAGTGCTTTAGATACAGCGGGAGAAGTGCGGCGAGCCATCCGTTGACATGGATAATATCGGGAGACCAGTTAAGCTTTTTAACGGTTTCAACGACGCCTTTTGCAAAAAAAATGGCGCGTTCGTCATTGTCTGGATATAGACTGCCATCTTCGTCGGTCAGAGTGGCCTTTCTTTTGAAATAATCTTCGTTTTCAATAAAATAAACCTGAATCCGCTCTTTTGGGATGGACGCCACCTTGATGATTAGTGGCATATCCAGATCGTTAATCACCAGGTTTATGCCCGAGAGCCTTATGACTTCATGTAACTGGTGCCTGCGTTCGTTTATGTTTCCGTAACGCGGCATGAATATTCGTATTTGCCCGCCTTGCCTGTTGACCATCCGCGGTGCCTCAAAGGACATGGATGAAATTTCTGTTTCTGGTAAATAGGGTACAACCTCGGAAGACACGTACAATATCCTCTTATCTTTCATAACATACTTTTTATTCCTCTTAAACTTTCAAAATAGACACTTACCAAGCAACCATTGTGCGAACATCAAACAGGTAGTTTAAATCAAAAAACATGCAAAATTACAAAAATTTATGCAGATTGTTGGCAAAATATTATGTTTGCACGCTGTTAATGTTTTGTTACCGAGTGAAAACCTACAACCAAAGACAACAATTAGCGCCTGTATTGGATAATTTAAGATCCCTGGGCAAGCGCATTGGTTTTGTGCCAACGATGGGAGCCCTGCATATGGGGCATATTTCTTTGGTGGACAAAGCGCTGAAACAAAACGATGTGGTGGTGGTGAGCATTTTTGTGAACCCCACGCAGTTCAATAATGAGGAAGATCTCAAAAAATATCCCAGAACTCTCGATAGGGATGTTAAAATGCTTGGTGAAAAGGGGGAAAACATCATTCTGTATGTTCCGTCGGTCGAAGATCTATATGGCAACAACGTTGTTTCGGGGCATTTTGCTTTCGATGGGTTGGAGCGCCAGATGGAAGGACGTTTTCGCCCGGGCCATTTTGATGGCGTGGGTACGGTCGTCAGCCGATTTTTTGAAATCGTGAAGCCAGGCAAAGCCTATTTTGGAAAAAAAGACTTTCAACAGCTGCGCATTATTGAAACAATGGTAAAAAACCTGAAACTTCCTATTAAAATAATCGGTTGCGAAATCCATAGGGAAAAAGATGGGTTGGCCATGAGTTCGCGCAACGAACGTTTGAAACCCAATTACAGAGATGCGGCGCCGTTTATTTTCAAAACGCTAAAAGCAGCAAAAAAACGTTTTGGCACGGAAAGTGCATATAAAGTGACCGAATGGGTCCGAGATCAGTTCGCAGGACACGAGCTTTTGAAACTTGAGTATTTTGTTATTGCCGACGAAGAAACATTGCAACCAGTGGCAAGAAAGTCAAGATCAAAGTCATATAGAGCATTTATAGCGGTATTTGCGGACGATATCAGGCTTATAGACAATATCGCATTAAATTGATTATCTTTGCCACATGCAAATACAGGTCGTAAAATCTAAAATACACCGGGTAAAATGTACCGGCGCCGATCTCAACTATATCGGCAGTATTACCATTGATGAGGCTTTGATGGAAGCCGCTAACATCATTCAGGGAGAAAAGGTGCAGATTGTCAACAACGACAATGGCGAGCGTTTGGAAACATACGTCATTCCGGGACCCAGAAACAGCGGTGAGATCACGCTCAATGGCGCCGCTGCCAGAAAAGTGGCCGTGGGCGATACGCTCATCCTCATCACCTATGCCTTTATGGATATTGAAGAGGCCAAAACCTTTAAACCATGGTTGGTCTTCCCTGACGAAGCTACTAATTTATTGAAATAGTATTTTGGGTTTACCAACAAAAAAGGCATTGCGCATTTTGGCCCCCATATTGTTGGCCATCTTTTTTGGCTGGTACACTTTTTCCAAGCTCCCTATAGGCCAACTCGTTCCCTATTTTAAAAATGCCGACTATGGATGGATAGCCCTTGGTGTTACTTGTGGCTTGTTGAGCCATTTGTCAAGGGCATATCGATGGCGGTTTCAGTTGCGCCCCTTGCATTATGACATCAGCTTCCCCAATAGCGCCATGGCGGTTTTTGTAGCCTATTTGGCCAACTTTGGCATCCCAAGGTCCGGAGAGGTTTTGCGGGCCGCCGTCCTTGCCAATTATGAAGAGGTTCCATTTGAGAAAGCCTTTGGCACCATCGTTGCCGAGCGCGTTATCGATGCTTTGGTGCTATTGATGATTATTGGTATCACTTTGATTTTGCAGTATGATTTTATCTCCGAGACCTTACAATCGGCATTGGACTTACAAAAATTGATTTTTATGGCCATTGCGGGAGGGTTGGCCTTGGTGGCAATTATCTGGTATTTGTCGCATAGCAAAAGTAAACTTGCCGCAAGGGCCAAAACTTTTTTCAAAGGTCTGTTGGATGGTGTCAGAGCCATATATATGATGGAATACAAATGGCCGTACCTTCTTCATACCGCATTTATCTGGGCCATGTATGTCTTAATGTTTTATGTCACGGTTTTTGCGGTTGAGGATTTATCCAACGTGTCTTTGGGAGCTATTCTAGTTGCCTTTATTGCCGGAAGTTTTGCAATAGTCGCGACCAATGGGGGCATTTTTGTCTATCCTTTGGCCATTTCGACCGCCTTGTCGCTTTTTGGGGTTGAAGAAGCATCGGGATTGGCCTTTGGCTGGATTTCTTGGGTTTCGCAGACCTTGATGATTATCGTTTTTGGCACTTTATCGTTTATATTGCTCCCGGTTTTCAATAGAAAAAAATAATTGCATAAATTGCGTATGGTTTTAATATACAGAACAATGAAGAAGTACTTAACATTATCCTTGATGCTCTTTATAACATTGCAATTAAGCGCACAGGTCATCTACGAATCGTTTCAGTCAAACAAGTTGGCCGGAAAACGGGACATCAAAATACAATTGCCCCGAAATTACGACCCGCAAGAAAGCGTAGAGTATCCCTTGATAATTGTCCTGGACGGAGATTACCTGTTTGAACCCGTAATAGGTAACGTGGATTATCAATCCTACTGGGATGAAATGCCCAAATGCGTTGTTGTGGGCATCAACCAAAGCACATCAAGAGATAAAGACTTGCATTATGATGATGAGCTTTATTTTCCATCACAAGACGGTGCCGCTTTTTTTGAGTTTATAGGAATGGAACTTATTCCATACATAGAAAACAAGTATAAAGTGTCGAAATTTCGGATAGCCATTGGGCATGATATGAGTGCCAATTTCTTGAACTACTACCTTTTTAAGGAATATCCAATATTCAGGGCGTTTGTGATGTTCAGCCCTGACCAGGCCCCGGAGATGGGCAATAGGCTTCGGGAACGCCTTGCCAGGCTTCAGACAGAATCTTTTTATTATTTGGCTACCGCAGACGGCGATATAGAAGCCCTCCAAAAAGAGATTTTAAATACAGATGCATTGCTCAAAACCATAGAAAACCCAAAACTCCACTACAGATTTGACAATTTTGAGGACGCTGACCACTATTCGTTGGTGGGTCTGGCAATTCCCAAGGCTTTCAACCAGATTTTTGAACTTTATAAGCCTATCAATGTCAAAGAATACAAAGAAAAACTACTGACCTTTGAAGGAACGCCTTTTGAATATCTTCTAAAGAAATACAAAAACATTCAGGATTTTTACGGTTTTAAAAAGAAAGTCGTAGAGAACGATTTGAAGGCAATTGCTTCAGCAGCAAACAAAAAAGACGACCTTGAAACATTGAAAGAATTATCTAAATTGGCAAGAAAGGAATATCCGGAGTCGATGATAAGCGCCTATTACCAAGGTCTTTATCATGAAAAAGACAATAATCTAAAAAAAGCGTTGCAGTATTATAACTCCGGCCTTTTGTTAGAGCCTTCAGACTTTATCGATAAGGAAATTTTACTCGATAAAATTTACGCCATACAAGACAAGGAATAAAAACACAGCAGTTCATCGATTTTTTTTGCGGATTATCCGATTTTTTTTGTATTTTTACAATCCCTAATCCCAAATCTAAAAACAATTGATGAAAAAGTACCTACTTTTATTGGCATCACTTTTCTTTTGTTATGCCTTTACAGCCCAGGTCAAATATGAGACCTTTGAGTCGAGGAAACTCAATACCAAGCGGCAACTTAAAATAAAGTTGCCCAAAAACTACGATCCTTCCTCGGCACTGAAACACCCCTTGATCATCGTTTTTGATGGCGATTACCTCTTTGAGCCCGTTGTGGGCCAGGTAAGCTTCCAGACGTATTTTGATGAAATGCCAGAATCCATAGTGGTAGGCATTGTCCAGGGCTACGAGCGTTTTTACGACAGTTATTTTGATGAAGTTACAGGGCTTCCGATAGAATCCGGAGGGCGTTTTTACCAGTTTGTCGGTGAAGAGCTCATCCCATATCTTGACTCAAAATATAACACAAGCAAATTCCGTGTAGCTGTTGGCCATGATATTATGGGTAATTTCATCAATTCCTTTTTGTTCAGTGACAAACTGTTGTTTCAGGCTTATATCAATCTGAGCCCCGACCTAAAAGGCGACATGGATCTCAATATTGCCAAAAGGGTCAAGTACATCAAGAATGATGTGTTTTATTATCTCGCAACCAGTGATGGCGACATCCCTGAAATCAACCAGACAGTACGCGAACTGGACTCTGAACTCAAAAAAACCGATAACGGCATGCTTACTTACTATTTTGACGAACTAAAAGGCGACTCGCACTACACAATGGTTACAGGCGCCTTGTCAAAAGCCTTGGATCAGATTTTTGACCTCTATAGGCCACTGGATGATAAGGAGCTCAAAGAAAAAGTTTTGGCTTACGAAGGGACACTCGATAAATATCTCGAAAAACGTTACGACCGTATCGAAGAACTGTTCGGAATACACAAACCCATTACCGAAGACGAGTTCGAAAAAGTAGTCAAGATCGCCGAACAGCGTGACGACATCGCGTCACTCGAAAAACTGGGCAAGCTTGCCAGCAAAAAACTCCCTGGCTCATCGCTTGGCACGTATTATTTGGCTTTACATGCAGAAAAATCAGGTAAAAACAAAAAAGCCGTAAAACTTTATGAGTCTGCACTCTCCCTTAAAGAAACCTCAAACATCAACAGGGATTTCATTCTTTCGCAGGTTGAAAAATTGAAATTTGCGGCAGAGGATACCGAGGTCGAAGAGGAGCAATAAACCCTTTTTAACAAAAGAATACAACTTTAGCAATCGTGTTATCACTGAAATATCTTTAATTTAGCCACAAACAACTATTTGTGGCTAAATTAAAGACAACATTTTTTTGCCAGAACTGTGGCACACAGTTTCATAAGTGGCAAGGTCAATGTACCTCCTGCAGAGCGTGGAATACCATTGTGGAAGAAGTGGTACAAAAACCGGAGCAAAACGATTGGAAAACACCATCATCACAGGCCAAACGCATTTCAAAACCTTTAAAAATCCGAGAGATTGATGCCTCTCAAGACGCAAGAATGGACACGTTGGATACAGAGTTCAACCGTGTGCTTGGAGGCGGCATCGTTCCGGGTTCTGTCATTTTGTTGGGTGGTGAGCCAGGTATCGGAAAAAGCACTATCATGCTCCAGATTGCGTTACAACTTCCTTACAAAACGCTCTATGTTTCGGGTGAAGAAAGTCAGAAACAGATTAAGATGCGTGCCGAGCGCATCCATCCCGAAAGCGACAATTGCTACATTCTTACCGAAACCAAGACCCAAAACATCTTTAGGCAGATAGAAGATCTAGAGCCCGATATCGTGGTCATCGATTCCATACAGACCCTCCACAGCGATATCATTGAATCATCTTCGGGAAGCATCTCCCAGATCAAGGAATGTACCTCCGAACTGATAAAATTTGCCAAAGAAACCGCAACTCCCGTCATTTTGATAGGACACATCACAAAGGACGGTAACATTGCAGGCCCAAAGATTTTGGAACATATGGTCGATACGGTATTGCAGTTTGAAGGCGACAGAAACCATGTTTTCCGAATTTTGAGGGCCAATAAAAACCGTTTTGGCTCCACCAATGAACTTGGAATTTATGAAATGCAAGGGTCTGGCTTGCGCCAAGTCAACAATCCTTCGGAAATATTGATTTCAAAAAAAGACGAAGAGTTGAGCGGCAATGCCATAGCAGCCACCCTCGAAGGCGTCCGCCCGTTGCTCATTGAAGTTCAGGCTTTGGTTAGCTCCGCTGTGTATGGCACGCCACAGCGCAGCGCGACAGGCTTTAATGCCAAAAGGCTAAACATGCTCTTGGCAGTTTTGGAAAAAAGAGCAGGGTTCCGGCTAGGAGCCAAGGATGTATTCCTGAACATCACTGGAGGGATTACAGTGGACGACCCGTCAATTGATTTGGCAGTGGTAGCGGCCATTTTATCATCCAATGAAGATGTTGCCATCCCCAAAGATTTTTGCTTTGCGGCAGAGGTTGGGCTCTCCGGTGAAATTCGTCCGGTACAGCGTGTGGAGCAACGCATCCTAGAAGCCGAAAAACTTGGATTTTCAACCATTTTTGTGTCTAAGTACAACAAAATTGCCTTAAAAAAAACAAGCATTGATGTCCGGTTGATTTCAAAAATTGAAGATTTGGCCGGTTTCATCATATAAAAACACAGCAAAATGAAATTAAAATCAATTTTTATCATTCTCTTCGCCAGTACTTTTTTCTCGTGTGGTTCAAAAAAAGCATCTGCCAATATGGATGAACACATAAATGCAACTAACGCTTACGCTTCAAAAGTGGACAACGGGGCTTTAATATCAGAAAGCATAGAAGGCGCGCTTACTGACGCCGATGGTTTTAGGGACATCGGTACCTTTAAACAGACGGTTTATTTTGATGGAAACACCAAACAACTGCTAAAGATCAACAATGTCGAAAAAACGACCCAAACCATTGATGAAACATACTATTACAAAGAAGGTAATCTGGTTTTAATATCGCTGTTGGGTCCAGATATAAAATCAAGGATGATCTATGTGAAGGGCAGCAAAGCCATTCATCCAACAGGTGCCGTTGACGGTCGAGAAAAAATTCTTATCGAAAAAGGAAAACGTTTAAGGAAAGAAGTTCTGAAAAACAACTAATTCGGGCCGAACCAACCTTGGGAGGCACATTTGTAAAGGCGTTATGCTGTTATTGTAATCTCCAAAAGGGAAGTTATTTCTGCGGGTATGGTTTTTGCCGCTCACATACAAGGGTTTCATGGAAAGCCTTGCATGAAGTGCGGAACTACAAAATGTCCTTTTTTCAAGAAACACAATTTCATTTACCAAAAATCCTTAATTTCGCACTCTTATTTGAATTGCAAATACAATGAGCACAAAATTCCCTGATTATAAAGGTCTTGACTTGCCAAAAGTAGCAGAAGAAATTCTCAAGTATTGGCAAGAACACAATATTTTTAACAAATCTGTCACAACACGAGAAGGCAATGAGCCGTTTGTGTTTTTTGAGGGGCCGCCTTCTGCAAACGGACTTCCGGGAATCCACCACGTCATGGCGCGTGCAATCAAGGATATTTTTTGCCGTTATAAAACCCAAAAAGGATTTCAGGTAAAGCGCAAAGCCGGTTGGGATACCCACGGACTGCCTATTGAATTGGGTGTTGAAAAAGAGCTGGGCATTACCAAAGAAGACATAGGAAAAAGCATTACCGTAGAAGACTACAACGCTGCTTGTAAAAAAGCCGTAATGCGCTATACCGATATCTGGAACGACCTTACCGAAAAAATGGGCTATTGGGTAGACATGAACCATCCGTACATTACCTACGAACCCAAATATATGGAAAGCGTGTGGTGGTTGTTAAAGCAGATTTACGATAAAAACCTACTTTATAAAGGCTACACCATTCAACCCTATTCGCCAAAAGCAGGAACAGGTTTGAGCTCGCACGAGCTTAACCAACCCGGAACCTATCAAGATGTTACCGATACCACAGTTGTTGCACAGTTTAAAGCCATTGAGGCATCGCTTCCCGATTTTCTTCAAAACGAAGGAACTATTTATTTCTTGGCTTGGACAACCACGCCTTGGACTTTGCCAAGCAATACAGCGTTGACCGTTGGGCCTAAAATTGATTATGTACTGGTTGAAACCTATAACCAATACACATTTCAACCTATGAACGTTATTCTCGCAAAATCATTGGTTAATTATCAGTTTTCGGGAAAATACAACAGAGTTGAATCAAAACCGGAACTCCTGGCTTATCAAGCCGAAGACAAAAAAATACCGTATTACGTTGTCAAAGAATTTAAAGGCTCCGATTTAGTAGGTATCACCTACGAGCAATTGCTGCCCTATGCATTGCCCCATAACACTCCCGAAAACGCATTTCGGGTCATTGCCGGCGATTTTGTAACTACCGAAGACGGAACGGGAATCGTGCATACAGCACCTACTTTTGGTGCCGATGATGCTTTTGTGGCAAAAAATGCCGTTCCCGAAGTACCTCCCATGCTGGTAAAAGATGAAAACGACAATTTGGTGCCACTTGTAGATTTGCAAGGCAAATTCCGTCCCGAAATGGGCGAATTTGCAGGCAAATACGTCAAAAACGAATATTACAATGACGGCAAAGCACCAGAACGTTCGGTAGATGTAGAAATTGCCATCAAACTCAAAGAAGAAAATAAAGCCTTTAAGGTTGAAAAATACAAGCATACATATCCGCATTGCTGGCGTACCGATAAACCAATTCTCTACTACCCGTTAGATTCTTGGTTCATTAAAGTTACCGACGTCAAAGACCGCATGTTTGAACTTAACGAAACCATCAACTGGAAACCAAAAGCAACAGGAGAAGGACGTTTCGGCAACTGGTTGAAAAACGCAAATGACTGGAATTTATCGCGTTCGAGATACTGGGGAATTCCTTTGCCTATCTGGCGTACCGATGATGGTAAAGAAGCCCTTTGTATCGGTTCGATTGAAGAATTAAAAGCCGAAATGCAAAAAGCGGTCGCTGCCGGTTTTATGGCAAAAGATATTTTTGAAACCTTTGAACTGGGTAATTATTCCGAAGAAAATTACGCAAAAATAGACCTCCATAAAAATATTGTGGACGAGATCGTATTGGTGTCTGAAACAGGAAAACCAATGCATCGCGAAAGCGACCTGATCGATGTGTGGTTTGACAGTGGCGCGATGCCTACAAGTCAGTTTCATTATCCGTTTGAAAATAAAGAATTGGTAGAAACTATTTGGCGTAAGGCCGATTTTATTGCCGAAGGTGTTGACCAAACCCGAGGCTGGTTTTACACCCTTCACGCCATTTCCACAATGATTTTTGATGATGTAGCCTATAAGAATGTGGTATCCAACGGCTTGGTTTTGGACAAAAACGGACAAAAAATGTCCAAGCGTCTCGGTAATGCCGTTGACCCGTTTGCAACCTTGTCTGCGCACGGTGCCGATGCTACACGCTGGTACATGATAAGCAATGCAAACCCATGGGATAATTTAAAATTTGATGTTGAAGGTATTGAAGAAGTAAAGCGCAAGTTTTTCGGTACATTATACAACACCTATTCATTCTTTACACTATACACCAATTTGGATGGATTTAAGTACGAAGAAGCCGATGTGCCTCTTGAAAACCGTCCGGAAATCGACCGTTGGATTCTATCGGAATTGCACACACTCATCCAAAAAGTGGACGAGTTTTATGCCGATTATGAACCCACCAAAGCCGCACGCGCCATTTCAGATTTTACACAGGATTATTTGAGCAACTGGTATGTGCGCTTAAGCCGCCGCCGTTTCTGGAAAGGCGACTATGAGCAAGACAAACTATCGGCATACCAAACACTTTATACCTGTATGATAACCATTGCAAAACTTGGAGCTCCCATTGCACCGTTTTTTATGGATAAATTGTACATGGATTTGAACGGGGTTACCAAAAAAGAAACTTTTGAGAGTGTCCATTTGGCACATTTTCCTGTATTTGACGCTTCGTTTAATGACAAAAGTTTAGAACGCAAAATGGGAAGTGCGCAAACCATTTCATCACTGGTATTGTCGTTAAGAGCCAAAGAAAAAATCAAGGTTCGACAACCCTTACAAAAAGTGATGATCCCGGTGGACAGCGCGCAGCAAAAACAAGAAATCACTGCGGTCGCCGACTTGATAAAGCACGAAGTAAACGTCAAGGAATTGCAGCTTTTGGACGACGCATCGGGCATATTGGTCAAACAAATAAAACCGAATTTTAAAACACTCGGGCCTCGTTTTGGACAGGATATGAAAGCTGTAGCGCAAGCTATTTCGGGCTTTAGTTCCAAAGACATCGAAAATTTTGAACGAAATGGCGTTTTTGACGTTGTTATTAATGGAAAAAGTGTTACATTGGAACGCTCGGACGTTGAGATTTCGTCCAAAGATATTGAGGGTTGGCTCGTGGCAAGTTCGGACAATTTTACAGTAGCTTTGGACGTTACTTTAACAGACGATTTGAGAGGAGAGGGCATCGCAAGAGAGCTGGTTAACCGCATCCAGAACTTACGCAAAGATTCAGGGTTTGAGCTCACCGACAGGATTATTGTAAACCTTCAGGATGACCGACAATTAAGTAAGGCCGTAAACTCAAATTTAAAATACATAAAAACAGAAACTCTGGCAGAAGAAGTAAGAATTTTAGAACATTTAAACAATGGTATGGAAATTGCTTTTGACGACGTAAATACCAAATTGCACATTCAAAAATTTTAAGATTATGAACGTAGAAACCAACAACAGATATTCGGACAAAGACTTGGCAGAATTTAAAGTATTGATTCAGGAAAAAATTGAAAAAGCCATTCACGATTTAGAATTGATAAAAAGCGCATATATGAACGACCTCAACAATGGTACAGACGATACCTCGCCTACCTTTAAGGCATTTGAAGAAGGCAGCGAGACCATGAGCAAAGAGGCAAATTCTGCGTTAGCGATACGTCAGGAAAAATTCATCCGCGACCTTAAAAACGCTTTGATTCGGATAGAGAACAAAACCTATGGTGTGTGCCGAGTTACAGGGAAACTCATTGGCAAAGAGCGCTTGAAACTTGTACCTCACGCCACCTTGAGCATTGAGGCAAAGAATATGCAACAGTAAAGTATCCATACGGTAGCGCTCAAGATAACCCTTCGATAATCCAACAACATCACTATCAAAACGCCTTGCTCATAGCGGGGCGTTTTTGTTTTTTTGAAAAAAAATGACAACCTCAAAAAGGATATTGTTTTCAAACGTGTTCTTAATGATTAAAACAACCAAAGATTTTAAAACACGGGAGGAAATAAATCTGCAAGCAATTATTGTATATGTGAATTTAAGGAAGACAGATTAAGATCTGGACATTGCAATTACGGTTCAAAAAATAAAATGCTTTTTTAAGCCAACCAATTATTGATAACAGCCATTGCTTGCGTTCTTTATGGGAATCAATGCCCCGAAAGAAGCAGTTGCTGAACATCGGGTCGTGACTTGAACATAAAAAACCAATCAACATTGCACAAACGATATATAAAATAAAAAAGCAATAAACCCGCTTTGTCTTTCTCTCGACCGGTCTATAAACAAGCAGCCATTTTTTGTCTTGTTAGTTCTCGGTTTATCCTGATTTAGTTTTACTTTTGCCCATACCTAACACCAATGCATGTCCCTAAAAAAAGCAAGCTTGCTCATCATTGCCATCCTGATTATAGACCAGATAAGCAAGATTTACATCAAAACACATTATGCCCTGGACGACAAAACAGTGGTTTTTGATTGGTTCCAAATAGTTTTTGTAGAAAACGAGGGCATGGCCTGGGGAGCAAAGATAAGCGATGTCTTTGGTTTCGTATCTGATGCCACGGCCAAGCTTATCCTGACGTTCTTTAGGATTTTTGCATTGTGTTTTATAGGCATTTGGCTGTATAGGGCGGTAGCGAGCCAAAGTTCAAGACTGCTCATCGTTGCTGTTTCCCTGATTTTTGCAGGTGCTCTGGGCAACATTATCGACTCTGTGTTCTACGGTGTTGTTTTTGAAGACAGTTACGGACATGTTTCAAGCTTTTTGCCAGAAAAAGGATACGCAACGTTTTTTCATGGCAAAGTGGTAGATATGCTGCATTTCCCTATATGGAAAGGGTTTTTGCCTGAATGGTTTCCTTTTTTTGGCGGAAAGTATTTTGCGTTTTTTGAGCCGGTTTTTAATGTTGCAGATATTGCTATCAGTACGGGTATAGGAATCCTGATTGTGTTCAATAAGAGGGCGTTTGGCAACCACCGATAGCCGGTGTTAAAATTTGTAAATCGTATTTGGCGTCACACAAAAATCCAGAGCCACATCATTTTCAGAAATCCCCTCAATTTTTATCTCGGCAGTAAAAAACGATAACCCTATTTTTATGGTTTCCGGTTTGCATTCGCTTAAAAAACGGTCGTAAAATCCTTTTCCGTAACCTATTCTGTTGCCGTTCAGGTCAAAAGCCAAGAGCGGTACAAATACAACGTCCATTTTATCCGAAGCTATTTCGATACCATCTATCGGTTCTGGAATATTGTAAGCATTTTTCTTGAGGGCGGTATTATCGGTCAATAAAAAATGTGCCATGGTTCCACTTTCGAAATCGCTTTTAGAAACAACAATGTTTTTGTCCTTCCCCGAAAGGATGTTGAGAATATAATCGGTATTTACTTCTTTTTGGGTTTCAATGGCCAAAAAAATATGGTAAAACGATTTATCCCAAATGTCCAATTTCAGCAACTGGTTGGCAATGGCAAGACTGTCTTTTTCGATAGAAGATCCCGATAGTGCGTTACGTTTTTTTTTGTACAAAGCCCTTAATTCCTGTTTGTGCATTTGGATTTCAATTTATATAACGGCAAGGTGCAAGGTAACGAAAAAACTTATCTGTATTTTATATCAAAATAGTGTATCCAACAAAACAAAAATATTTGATACTACTCCCTACGTGTTTTGTTCAGGCTGTATCGATTTTGTTTCTTGAAACGCATTGAAATTTCACCGGTATTGCAGGCCGTTCATTTTACTGCGATTGAGGTATTCTTGAGCCTTGATTAAATTAAAAATCGGCGTATCTATAGCAAAAAAACAAGTCGCTAAAGGCAGATGTAGTATCTTTGTGGCATGAGTGCGCCCACCTTGGAAATACAGATACAAACATTGCCGAACCAGCCCGGTGTGTACCAATATTATGATAAGGAAGGCAAGATACTCTATGTGGGCAAGGCCAAAGACCTAAAAAAACGGGTCAGCTCTTATTTTACCAAACACCACGACAATGGCAAAACGAGGGTTCTCGTAAAAAAGATAGCAGAAATAAAGCATATTGTTGTCGAGACAGAATCTGATGCTTTGCTTCTTGAGAACAACCTTATCAAAAAACACCAGCCACGGTACAATGTAATGCTCAAGGACGACAAGTCGTATCCATGGATTTGTATCAAGAACGAGCCGTTTCCCCGGGTGTTTCCCACACGACGTGCCATCAAGGACGGGTCAGAATATTTTGGCCCATACACCAGCATGAAAACTGTGCACACCTTACTCGATTTGATAAAAGGGCTTTACCAGCTGCGCACCTGCAACTACGATCTGTCCAAAGCAAAAATCGAATCGGGGAAATATAAAGTGTGCCTCGAATACCATCTTGGAAATTGCCAAGGTCCGTGCGAAGGCTTGCAAAGCCAAGACGATTACCGACAGAACATCGATGCAATCCGACACATCATAAAAGGCAATTTTAAAGAATCATTGCACAGGTTCAGGCGTCAGATGAAAGCTTTTGCAGATCAAATGGAGTACGAAAAGGCACAGCGCATCAAGGAAAAAATCGAAATCCTGGAAAATTATCAGGTAAAATCGACCATTGTAAACCCAAAAATCAGCAATGTCGACGTGTTTAGCATCATAAGTGACGAAACATATGCATACATCAATTTTTTGCAATTGTCCTATGGCGCCATCATCCGCTCCCATACTTTGGAAATAAAGAAAAAATTGGATGAAACCGATACCGAACTGTTGCAATTGGCAATTACCGAATTGCGCCAACGGTTCCATTCAAATTCCAAAGAGGTTTACGTCCCGTTTGATATAGATTTGGGGAATGCCGTAAAGGTCACGGTGCCAAAGCTCGGGGACAAAAAACGCATTTTGGAACTTTCGGAACGCAATGCCAAATACCATAGGTTGGAACAGTTGAAACAGGTAAAGATCACCGACCCAGATAGACACGTCAACCGTATCATGGCACAGATGAAATCGGATTTGAAGCTTAAGGAAGAACCACGGCATATCGAATGTTTTGATAATTCCAACATTCAGGGAACCAATCCGGTGGCAGCCTGTGTAGTGTTCAAAAACGGTAAACCGAGCAAAAGTGATTACCGTCATTTTAATATTAAGACGGTCGAAGGCTCTGATGATTTTGCCTCTATGGAAGAAGTGGTTTATCGCCGCTACAAACGTCTGTTGGACGAACAACAACCATTGCCGCAACTTATTGTCATAGACGGAGGCAAGGGCCAATTGTCATCAGCCCTTAAAAGTTTGGAGCGTTTGGATTTGCGTGGAAAAATCGCAATCATCGGAATTGCCAAACGTTTGGAAGAATTATTTTACCCAAACGATCCAATTCCATTATATTTAGACAAAAAAAGCGAAACGCTCAAAATCATACAGCAGTTGCGCAACGAAGCACATAGGTTTGGGATAGAACACCATCGAAACAAACGTAGCAAAGGCGCCTTGGCCACCGAGTTGGAAAACATACCCGGCATTGGGGAGCAGACGATAGTGCAATTGATGAAAAAGTTCAAAACCGTCGGCCGTATCAAAAAGTCTTCCATGGAAGAACTCGTACCGGTCATCGGTGAATCCCGAGCCAAAAAGCTTTTGGATTATTACGGTAAACCATAATGAACTAAAGTTGAAAAAGTGTATTTACATACTCATACTATTGACGATTTTGCCTTTATGGACAATGGCGCAAGAACCAACGCGCACAAAAGAACCAAAGGTTGGCTTGGTGTTGAGCGGTGGCGGCGCCAAAGGGTTTGCTCACATTGGTGTACTAAAGGTCCTGGACAGCCTCGACGTTAGGGTAGATTATGTTGCGGGCACCAGCATGGGTGCCATTATAGGCTCGCTTTACGCAGCCGGTTATACGGGCAATCAACTGGATTCTATCTTCAGGAGCCTCAACTTTGATGATGTCATCAATGACAATCTCCCACGTGCCGCAAAAACATTTTATGAACGTGACAACTCGGAAAAGTACGGGGTCACGCTCCCGTTCGATAAGTTTAAAATCAAACTGCCATCGGCATTGTCGAGAGGCCAAAATGTTTACAATCTCCTGACAAAACTTACGCTCCACGTTTCTGATGTCCACAATTTTGGGGAGCTCCCCATACCGTTTTTTTGTATGGCAACAAATATCGAAACCGGAGAATCCATATTGCTCGATAAAGGCAATCTGGCACAGGCCGTTGCCGCAAGTGGCGCCCTGCCATCATTGTTCCAACCGGTGGTCATTGGCAATGATGTCTTGATTGACGGCGGCGTGACCAACAATTACCCTATTGACGAATTAAGGGCAAAAGGTATGGATGTCATCATTGGCGTGGACGTACAGGACAGTCTTGCAGACAGGAGCAAATTGAATTCCGCCCCGGAAATATTGCTCCAAATCAACAATTACAGGACAATCAACGACATGAAGAAAAAGTCTAAAAAGACAGACATATACATCAAGCCTGATATTTCCAATTTTACGGTTGTTTCTTTCAGTGAAGGCAGAAAGATTATAGAATCAGGGCAAACGGCGGCACTCAAAAACTTTCACGACCTCAACATCCTTCCAAAATCTGTAAAGGGAAAAAAATCTTTGGACAATAAGATCGTGCTGGACAGCATCAAGATCAATGATATTCAATTCTATGGCAATCAACGCTATACAAGGTCGTATATTATGGGTAAGCTTAAGTTTAAGCCGCACAGCACAGTGAGCTATGGCGACTTCAACAGCGGTGTGAACAATCTGGTTGCCACCAATAATTTTGATGCGTTCCAGTATGAGTTCCGCAAATCAGAAGGTGCGGACGGCTATGATATGAAAGCCACGCTGACAGAAAACAATATTACCACGTTTTTGCGGTTTGGCATCCATTACGACGATTTGTACAAGAGTGCTGCTTTGGTAAACTTGACCAAAAAGCGGTTTTTACTTGATAACGATGTCGCCTCGCTTGATGTCATCCTTGGTGATAATGTACGGTACAACTTTGAGTATTTCATTGACAAAGGTTTTTATTGGAGTGTCGGCGTTAAGTCCCGGTACAATAAGTTTAGAACGGACATCGATGCCCAATTGTATTTTGACATGAACGGTTCGACCATTGAGGGGCTAAACAAATTGGATGTCGAGTTTCAGGATCAGACCAATCAACTTTACCTCCAAACCCTTTTTAGGAAGGATTTTGCATTGGGGATAGGTGCAGAACACAAGCGATTGAAAATCAAATCAGAAACAGTAAATACCGGTCACAGCAACCGTGCTATTGTTTTTGAAAACACAGATTATTTCAGTGTTTTTGGCACTTTGGAATTTGATACTTACAGCAATAAATATTTCCCAAAAAAAGGGATTTTTTTCTGCGGTGATTTTCACTGGTATCTGCATGCATCTGATTTTAACAAAAACTTTTCGCCGTTTTCTATTGCCAAAGCCAATCTGGGTTATGCATTGAGCCTGTCAGATGCCTTTTCGGTAAATGTTTTGGCGCAGGGCGGTTTCAGGATAGGGGAAAAATCGCCGTCATCGCTCGATTTTGCCCTTGGTGGCTACGGGCACAATTTTATCAATAATTTCACTTCTTTTTATGGCTACGATTATCTGGCATTATCCGGCAATAGTTTTGTAAAGACAACATTGACACTGGATTACGAGATTTTCAAAAAACACCATATCAACTTTGCGGCCAATATAGCCAACATAGAGGACAACCTTTTTGATACAGGTGACTGGATCCGGAAGATAGATTACAGAGGCTATGCGCTCGGATATGCCATCGAAACGTTCCTTGGTCCTCTTGAGGCAAAATACACGTATTCACCTGAAAAAAAACGGAGCTATTGGTTTTTTAACCTCGGTTTTTGGTTTTGATGTTTTTTGACCATATTTGTGCCATGCCAAACCTGTTCTGGACATATCTGTTGCTACACCTTCAATTTCTTATTAAAAGAAACCCTGAATAACCCCACATTTTTTGTATTTTTATACAGTCTTTTTAAAGTTTTAAGCAAGCAGGCTTAAAAACTTTTAACTTATAACCCATAATTTATAACTACAAGACAATGCCATTTTATCATACATTAGGAAACATTCCCCCCAAGCGGCACATCCAGTTTCGTAAGCCCGACGGTACATTGTACAGCGAACAGCTTTTTGGTACAATCGGGTTTGACGGCATGTACACAAACAGCTATCACCAGCAGCGGCCAACGCAGGTTATCGCCATTAAAAACCAATATAGTGTTGCGCCAAAAATCGCAAAAGCAAATTCAATTCAATCCTATCGGTTGCGGGGCTTTCAAATCGCACCCGAAAACGATTACCTCGAAAGCAGAAAAACCGTGTTGACCAATAGCGATTGTAGCATTATACTGGCGGCACCAAAACAATCTACAACCGAATATTTTTATAAAAACACCGATGCCGATGAGCTTATTTTCATCCATAAAGGTTCGGGAAAATTAAGGACGCATCTTGGCAACCTCGATTTTAAATATGGTGATTACCTGTTAGTCCCCAGGGGTATCATTTACAAAATAGATTTTGACACACAAGACAACCGTTTGTTTATTGTAGAATCGCGCCGTCCAATTTACACGCCAAAACGCTATCGAAACTGGTTTGGGCAACTGTTGGAACATTCGCCGTTTTGTGAGCGCGACATCCGTAAGCCGTACGAATTGGAAACCTACGACCAGTCGGGTGAGTTTTTGATAAAAGTAAAAAAGCAAGACGATATTTTCGAAATGGTTTATGCCTCGCACCCGTTTGATGTGGTTGGATATGACGGTTATAACTATCCGTACGCGTTTTCCATTCACGATTTTGAACCCATTACGGGACGCATTCACCAGCCACCTCCGGTACATCAAACCTTTGAAACCGATGCCTTTGTGGTGTGCAGCTTTGTGCCGCGATTGTATGATTACCATCCGCAATCCATTCCCGCACCATACAACCACAGCAATATTGACAGTGATGAAGTGCTGTATTATGTTGACGGCGATTTTATGAGCCGTAACGATATTGAAGCCGGACATATTTCGTTGCATCCTGCCGGTATTCCGCATGGGCCGCATCCCGGAGCAGTAGAGCGCAGCATAGGCAAAGTGCAAACCGATGAATTGGCGGTTATGGTCGATACCTTCAAACCGCTACAAATAACCGAAGACGCTTTAAAAATTGCCGATGAAGATTATTATAAATCGTGGCTGTAAAAAGCCCCTAAATCCCCAAAGGGGACTTTTTAAAATGTAAATAATAAATCAAAGTATAATTTAAAAATTCAAAATTACCCGGTTTGAGTTTCTCCCCTTTGGGGAGATTAAGAGGGGCATATCATGAGCAAACAAGTAACATCAGTAAATTACGGTTTAGAAAAAATATTTGAAGGCGCGCAGGATTTTTTACAGCTTCTCGGAACCGATTATGTAGAATTTTATGTAGGCAACGCCAAGCAGGCGGCGCATTTTTACAAAACCGCTTTCGGGTTTCAATCGTATGCCTACAAAGGTTTGGAAACCGGCTCTCGGGACGAAGTGAGCTATGTGTTGAAACAGGATAAAATACGCTTGGTCTTGACCACACCGCTCAACAGCAAGTCACCTATAAACGACCACATTGTAAAACATGGCGACGGCGTAAAAGTTGTGGCACTCTGGGTGGACGATGCCAGAAAATCGTATGAAGAAACCATCAAACGAGGCGCAAAATCGTATATGCCACCAAAAGTAGAAACCGATGAGCAAGGCGAAGTCGTAAGAGCCGGAATTTACACCTACGGCGAAACCGTACACATGTTCGTAGAGCGTAAAAACTACAAAGGCACATTTATGCCCGGATTTGTAGAATGGAAATCAGATTACAACCCTGAACCCACAGGCTTGAAATACATAGACCACATGGTGGGCAATGTAGGTTGGGGCGAGATGAACACTTGGGTGAAATGGTATGAAGACGTGATGGGATTTGTCAACTTCCTGTCGTTTGACGACAAGCAAATCCACACCGAATACTCGGCGTTGATGAGCAAGGTCATGAGCAACGGTAACGGCCGTATCAAATTCCCAATCAACGAACCTGCCGAAGGTAAAAAACGGTCGCAAATAGAAGAATACCTTGATTTTTATGAAAGCCCAGGCGTACAGCACATAGCCGTTGCTACCGACGATATCATTACCACCGTAACAAAATTAAAATCCAGAGGTGTCGAGTTTCTTTCAACACCCCCCGAAGAATATTACCGAGCCGTTCCCGAACGTTTAAGAGCACACGACCACGAGCTTCGTGAAGATATTGAAACGCTTAAAGGCTTGGGTATCATGATTGATGCCGATGAAGAAGGCTACCTGCTTCAGATTTTTACAAAACCCGTTGAAGACCGTCCAACCCTGTTTTTTGAAATCATACAGCGCATGGGCGCAAGAGGTTTTGGGGCAGGAAACTTCAAGGCATTGTTTGAATCTATCGAGCGCGAGCAGGAGTTGAGGGGGACGCTTTAAAAAGGATAAAGATTATTGCGTAAAACCCAATCGCCCATTAAATCACTATTTTTTATAGCATTTGATCTAAAAATGTCATTAAATGTTTTACCAAAATTATAGGATAATCCATTTTTAATGTTTGATAGTCTATTGTCAATGATTGTATTTTGAACTGTATTTTGATTTCTGAATTCTATTTCGGTTTTAGAATACATATTTAACGTGAGTTCGACGAAAAACTACTGAAATATGATGATTTGTTTAGTATCGACAAAATTATTTTTGAAAGAAGGTTTTTTATCTGCAAAATTGTAAGCCATTAAAGCAGAAAACACATTGTTGAAGTAGTTTACTTGAGAACGATTTCTTGAGTATTCAATTTGAAAGATGTTTTTAAGTTGGTCAAATATGGTCTCAATAATAGCTCTTTTTCTTAAATAAAAGGCATCTTGAATTGGGGTTACTAATTTGGTTTTCATGTTCTTTCTCAATTTGGTAACCAAGTGAATTCCGTTTGAAAAAAGGTTATGAAAAAGCTCTTTTGACAAGTATCCTTTATCGCCAAATAATTTACCGTAAAGTTTATTGATAAACCCTTTCATTTTCAAAGGGCTTGTGTCGTGAACATTAGCCGGAGTGCGCATAAAATCTATAACCCCGCCACAATCATTGATAACAATATGAAGTTTAGAACCATAAAACCACCCCAGGGAACACTGACCTCTTTGAGCTAAATTTTTGAAGGTTTTATGCTGATGGATTCGTCTTTTACCGCAAACTCTCAAAGGCGTAGAATCGATAAAACTAATACCTGTACAATCAGCCAACCCTT
>JAKQHT010000025.1 GCA_029557895.1 Bacteroidota bacterium
GGATTACCTCAAATGATTGAAGATAAATATCTGCCAATCCGTTTGCCTGAAGTGGAGAAATATTTACCAACCGAAGACGGACAGCCACCACTCGGAAATGCAAAAGAATGGTATTGGAATACAAAGACAAATAGTGTTTGTTCCCCTCCTTCGGAGGGGCTAGGGGAGGATATTTTTCCACTCGAATTAAATACAATGCCTGGTTGGGCTGGTTCGTCTTGGTATTGGTTACGTTATATGGATTCGGATAACCAAAACGAATTTGCCTCTCAAGAAGCTATCAATTATTGGGAAAATGTGGATTTGTATATCGGAGGAAGCGAGCACGCAACAGGACATTTGTTGTATTCTCGTTTTTGGAATAAATTCTTAAAAGATAAAAACCTTGTTCCAACCGAAGAGCCATTCAAAAAACTCATCAACCAAGGAATGATTTTGGGAATGAGTGCTTTTGTATATAGAACGGAAGATTCAAAAACTCTGATTTCTAAAAATCAGATTGGAGATACGGTTGTTCATCCAATCCACGTAGATTTATCTTGTATTAATGATATTACGAATGAATTGGATGTTGAAAAATTCAAAGCTCATCCGTTATATGCTGATTATAAAAATGCAGAATTTATATTTGAAAGCGGGAACAGCTCCCTCTCCCTTGGAGAGGGTTGGGGTGAGGAAAAATACATTGTAGGTCGTGAGGTCGAAAAAATGTCAAAATCGAAATACAATGTTGTAAATCCAGACGATATTTGTAACGAATATGGAGCAGACACTTTGCGTTTGTATGAAATGTTTTTAGGTCCTTTGGAACAGGCAAAACCTTGGAATACAGCTGGAATTACAGGTGTTTTTGGTTTCCTTAAAAAATTATGGAGATTGTATTTTGATGATAATGGTTTGAATATTACCAATGAAGAACCAACCAAAGAAATGTACAGATCCTTACATAAAACCATCAAAAAAGTAACAGAAGATATTGAGAATTTCTCGTTTAATACTTCGGTTTCACAGTTTATGATTTGTGTGAATGAATTGTCACAACAAAAATGTCATCACAGAGCCATTTTAGAACCTTTGGCTGTTTTGGTTTCTCCTTATGCTCCACATATTGCAGAAGAATTATGGAGTCAGTTAGGACATTCAGGAAGTGTTTCGACTGTTTCATTCCCGATTTTTGAAGAGAAACATTTGGTAGAATCCGAAAAAGAATATCCGGTTTCGTTTAACGGAAAAATGCGATTTACAATCAATCTTCCACTTGATTTATCAGTTGAGGAAATCCAGAAAATCATAATGCAAGACCAAAGAACCCAAGAGCAACTCCAAGGACGTGAACCGAAAAAAGTAATTATCGTTCCGGGGAAAATTATTAATTTAGTGGGATAAGACTTTTTTATAGGAACCAATCAAAAAATCATGAAAATAAAATTTTATTTAGGAATTACAGTATTAGTGGTCGTTGTCATAGTTGCCTTAATGTTTGGCTTGCCAACTTACAACGTTTGGCAACAGGAAATGGCAGGAAAAGCCGAAATGGCAAAAGCTGAACAAAACAGAAAAATCCTGATTGAAGAAGCCAGGGCGCGTTTGGAAGCAGAAAAACTGAATGCACAGGCTGAGATCGAAAGGGCAAAAGGCATGTCAGAGGCCATGAGCATTGAAAATGGCACACTCAATTCGGTTTATAATCAGTATTTATTTGTCAGGACGTTAGAAAAGCTGGCCGATAAAGGCAATCTGCCCCAAATTATTTATATGCCTTCTGATGGGCTTGTGCCTGTCATGGATGTATCTAAAAAATAAACAATAGGAAAAGCACATTATCCAAAAGAACAGTTCCAAGGGCGCAAGCCCAAAAAACAATCATCGTCCCTGTGATAATTATAAACATTATAGGATAAACATTATGAAAAATCTATTTTTAATTTATGCATTTTGCTTATTTTTCTCATGTAAAAAAGAGACAAAACAAATTGTTGAACTTTCATGCGGACAATGTCAGTTTGGACTGACTTCTCAAAAAGGATGTGACCTGGCAGTTCGCATAGAAGGCAAAGCCTATTTTGTGGATGGTGCATCCATTAACGATTTTGGAGATGCCCATGACAAAGATTCAGGTTTTTGCGAGGTTGTTAGAAAAGCAGAAATTAGTGGCGAGCTTCATGGAGACCGATTTGAAGTGAGTTCTGTCAAGATGTTGGACTGAACAGTAAGCAAATTAGTTAGTGCTGACAAAATTTCCGCTTACTTAATTGGCTTGTTTTTTGCTATATTGCTTTAAAATTTAATACAAATACAATTATGATAGGATATTATGTGTTGATTGGAGCCATTGCCTTGGTAAGTTGGCTAGTCAGTAACCAATTAAAACGAAAATTTGCTTTTTATTCAAAGGTGCAATTGCGTAACGGCATGAGCGGCAAGGAGATTGCCGAAAAAATGCTTGCTGACAATGGCATTAGGGACGTACAAGTCATATCAGTTGCAGGGCAACTTACGGACCATTACAATCCAAAAAACAAAACGGTAAACTTAAGTGAAGCTGTTTACAATCAGCGCAATGCTGCTGCTGCTGCGGTTGCAGCGCATGAGTGTGGCCATGCTGTACAACATGCACAAGCCTATCAGGCATTGCAAATGCGTTCTGCACTCGTTCCGGTGGTGAGTGTTACTTCTGGGATGTCTCAATGGTTGGTCATCGGTGGTTTGGTGCTTGGTGCCGCTGCAGGTGTGGGTTTAGGTTTCTATGTGGCACTCGCCGGATTGGTGTTCATGGGATTGGCAACATTGTTTAGCTTTATTACACTTCCTGTTGAATACGATGCCAGTAACCGTGCGTTGGCATGGCTAAAAGCTAAAAACATCGTAACTCAAGAAGAATACAAAGGCTCTGAAGACGCACTTAAATGGGCCGCCAGAACCTATCTGGTCGCTGCTATCGGCGCTTTGGCATCGCTCCTGTATTGGGCATTGCAAGTGTTTGGCAATAGGGATTGATAGATTATTTTTGATCATATAAGGCAATAATGCCATCTCAAAACTTTAGTGTCCCAGATTCTGGAAATATTTCAGAATAAAGAAATACAGCTTGTTAGTTGGATTTGGGATTGAGGTTTTGGGATGGCATTTTTATGACGCATTATACTTCAATCTGTCTGTCAATTTGTTGGGCGAGGGAAATAAAGGTTTCGGTTCTTGATACTCCGGGTATTGATTGGATTTTTTTGTTGAGCAAAAACATCAGGTGTTCGTTGTCCTTGCACAATATTTTGATAAGAATGCTCCAGTTACCTGTTGTGTAATGGCACTCCAGCACTTCCGGGATTTTGTTGAGTTGCTTTACGGCTTCGGGATTGCTAACAGCCTTATCAAGATAAATACCCACAAAAGCCATGGTGGAATAGCCGAGAATTTTGGGGTTGATGGTAAACTTTGAACCAGAAATTAGCCCCGATTGTTCCAGTTTTCGCAAGCGTTGGTGAATTGCAGCCCCAGAAATGCCCACTTTTCTTGCAATTTCCATAATTGGGATACGAGCGTCAACCATCAAAGAACGAAGAATTTCCTTATCAATGCCGTCTATCTCAATATTTTGTTTGATTTTTTTCATATACGCTCATCAAACTGTCGAAAGCTTCAAACGTTCAACGGGTTATATCCGAGATATGGAACTTCTTTTTCGTGGAAAACGATGCCATGTTGTTTGAGTTCTTCCAGGATTGGATCATAAACTTCTTTGGTAATCGGAATCTGTACACCCGGGGTAGAGATTTTTCCGTTCAGAATGGCAAGCGCTGCAATGGCAACCGGCAAGCCTACGGTTTTCGCCATGGCCGTATAAGTCTGGTCTTGACCAATGGTTACCATTGTGGCGTCGATCTGTTCTTTTTTGCCATCGAGTTCATAGCCAAACTTGTGGTACATAACGAGCATATCTTTATCATCTTCCTTGAGCGTCCAGCTGTCCATCAATATTTTTTGAAGGATTTGGGCGGGTGTCGCTTTTTGCAGTTCGACCATTTTCTTTGGATTGAAAATATCAAGTTCTACAAGTTTGTCCCAAATTAGATCATCTTGTTCTATCTTTAGCTGATAGCGAAATTTCAATTCCACAGAATCTGTATGGCTGTAGGGCAAAAATGAATTGACAAAATCACGGTAGCTCATGTTTTCACTGTCGTCAATGGTATAACTGTCGTCGGTCATGCCCAATTGGACAAACATGTTCCAGGCACGGCTGAAGCCAACCCTTCTCATTGTGCCTCTGTATAAGGTTTTTACGTTGTCCAGTCCGTAAACGCTTTGGTATTTCAAAGAGTCTCTGTTGGCATACACTTCAAATCGACCATAGCCATCAATTTCCAAAAATTCCGTTCTGCGGAACAATCGGTTATATGGAATGTATTTATAGGTGCCTTCTTGCAAGAATTTTGCCGCACCGCCCTGCCCGGCAACTACGACGTTGCGAGGATTCCAAGTGAATTTGTAGTTCCAGAGATTAGTGTCACTTTCTGGAGCTACCAAGCCACCACAAAAAGATTCGAACAGGATCATCTTTCCGCCCTTGGCACGTATTTCGTCAATGATTTTCATGGCACTCATATGGTCAATGCCCGGGTCAACACCTATTTCATTCATAAAAACAAGACCTTTGGCCTTGACCGCCTTGTCCAAATCTTCCATTTCGGGACTCACATATGAAGCTGTCACCATGTTTTTGCCAAAAGTCACGCAATCTTTTGCGACTTCTATATGGTATCTTGCCGGTAACATAGATATGACTATATCCGAATTTTTAATGGCATCCTGCCGCGATTGCTTGTTAAATACGTCCAGTGTAATTGCTTGTGCATTGGGATGGTTCCCGATAAGTTTTCTGGCATTCCCGGCACTAATGTCGCCGACGATGATATGAAGGCCTTCGGCTTCAGATTTGTCAAGGAGATAATTTATTAGGTATGATGTGGATTTTCCTGCCCCAATGATCAAAATATTTCGCATAGTTGGTTTTTTCTTCAATATTTTTGCAGTGACGAAATTACTAAATCTAAATGGGTTCAAAAAACCCAAACGCAATATTTAATTATGAACAAAACTATATTACTGACAGCTTCAATACTGGGTATGACAGCGGTCATGCTGGGAGCCTTTGCGGCCCACGGACTGAAACAATTGGTTTCGGCAGAAATGGTTCAGACGTTCGAAACAGGCGTGAGATACCAAATGTACCACGCCTTTTTGCTGCTAATAGTGGGAAATCTTATACACTTATCAGTGAGGACCAAACGCATTGTTTTGTATCTGACGGTCCTCGGTGTCCTCCTTTTTTCGGGCTCCATCTATGGGCTGGCAACAAACGAATTGACCCGTTTTGACTTCAAAGCCATCGGTTTTGTCACCCCAATAGGCGGAGCGCTGCTCATTGCGGCCTGGGCCGTGCTCTTGGTGGGTTTTTTGAAACTGAAAAACGATAATTACAAAAATTGAGCTTGCACATAAAAATATTGTTTAATTTTGTACCAACAAACAATACAGCAAAACCATGTTAGACCATACCCAAATTACGAAATCGATTTCGTTGGATCAATATGGCATCAAAAATGCCAAAGTAAACTATCAACTGTCTCCCGACAAGCTTCATGAGATAGCCGTCCAGAAAGGACTGGGTAAGGAGGCCTCGAACGGCGCTTTAGCCGTAAACACAGGAGAATTTACCGGAAGATCGCCCAAAGACAGGTTTATCGTCAGGGACAGTGTTACCGAAGATAGAGTCTGGTGGGGAAACATTAACATCCCTTTTGACCCGGATAAATTCCAAAAATTATATGACAAGGTAGTTGCTTATCTTTCAAATAAAGAAGTGTATGTCCGTGACAGCTATGCCTGCGCCGATCCAAATTACAGATTGAACATCCGTGTAATCACAGAGTATGCATGGAGCAATCAGTTTGCATACAATATGTTCCTTCGGCCAACCGAGAGCGAACTTGAAGGGTTTGAACCAGAATGGCTTATCGTGAACGCTCCGGAATTTATGGCCGATCCCGAAGTGGACGGAACCCGACAACACAATTTTGCCATACTCGATTTTACCAGAAAAATTGCTTTGATAGGCGGTACGGGATATACCGGAGAAATAAAAAAAGGTATTTTCTCCGCATTGAATTTTATACTTCCCGTATATAAAAACACCCTGCCAATGCACTGTAGTGCCAATGTTGGCGAAGATGGGGACACCGCTATTTTCTTTGGGCTTTCCGGAACTGGAAAGACGACACTTTCTGCCGACCCAAACAGACGTTTGATAGGCGATGACGAACACGGTTGGACTTCGGAAAATACCGTATTCAATTTTGAAGGAGGTTGCTATGCAAAGGTTATCAATCTTACCGAAGAAAACGAACCAGATATTTACCACGCCATCAAAAAAGGGGCCATCCTCGAAAATGTTATCATGGATGACAATGGAGTTGTGGACTATGAAGACATTTCCATAACCCAGAATACTCGGGTAAGCTATCCCATTGAGCACATCAAGAACATCCAAGTGCCATCTATCGGTAAGAACCCAAAAAATATTTTCTTTTTGACTGCCGATGCCTTTGGCGTCCTGCCTCCAATATCCAAATTGACTCCAGGACAGGCTGCTTACCATTTTATTTCGGGATATACCGCCAAAGTTGCAGGTACAGAAGATGGTGTTAATGAACCCACCCCTAACTTTTCGGCTTGTTTTGGAGCGCCATTTATGCCGTTGCACCCAACAAAATATGCCGAAATGTTGAGCCAAAAGATGAAAGAATCCGGTGTCAATGTTTGGTTGATCAACACCGGGTGGACCGGTGGCCCTTACGGTGTGGGCAGCAGGATCAAGTTAAAATACACAAGAGCCATGATTACGGCCGTGCTCAAAGGGGAACTGAACGAGGTAAACGAACAGACTTATAGAACACACTCGGTATTTGGGCTTTTGCAGCCAAGAACCTGCCCTGGAGTTCCTGAAGAAGTTTTGAGTTCCAGAAAAACATGGAACAACGATGAGGCTTATTACAATACTGCCTACAAACTTTCAGAATCTTTCAGGGAAAACTTCAAGAAGTACGAAGCGTTTGCCAATGACGAAATCTTGGCCGGAGCTCCCAATTTGAGAAGTTAATATTTTTGATCAAGTACAGAAAGAAACCGGCTCAAAATGGTTAGAATATGTTATTCTGAATCATTTTGAGCCGGTATTTTTTTATGGTCTATATCTCTCCGTGTTTTGAAACATTTCTCGCATCTGCAATGTTTCACAAAAAACTTAGAGGCATGAAAAGGCTTGAACGTAATTATTTCCCTCTGTTTGCCTTTTCAATGTATTTTTCGAGTGCCATGGTCATCGAAGGTGTTTCCGGCGTAGGTGCAGGAATGTCACAGCGTAGGCCATGTTCTTCGACGGCTTTGCAGGTAGTACTGCCAAATGCCGCGATGCGGGTATTGTTCTGCTTGAAATCAGGAAAATTGTGAAAAAGCGATTCAATGCCCGAAGGACTAAAGAACACCAAAATATCATAATATACATCCGCAAGGTCAGAAAGATCACTGATAACGGTCTTGTAGAAAACAGCCTCTTTCCATTTAACGTTCAAAGAATCCAAAATCTTTGGCACCTCGTCTTTAAGTTTGTCCGTAGTGGGCAATAAGAAGCTTTCATCTTTGTATTTTTTGATCAGGGGAAGGAGGTCTTCAAAACTGCGCTTGCCTACATAGATCTTGCGTTTTCTGTACACCACGTATTTTTGCAGGTAGAAAGCAACCGCTTCTGACTGGCAAAAATATTTCATCGTGTCCGGTACTTTAAAGCGCATCTCCTCGGCAACTCTAAAATAATGATCGACAGAATTCCTGCTGGTCAATATGATGGCCGTATAATTGGCCAAATCAACCTTTTGTTGCCGGATATCTTTGGCCGAAACGCCCTCGACATGGATGAACGGTCTGAAATCTATTTTTACTTTTAGTTTTTCCTCAAGATCAAAGTAAGGCGAATTTTCGATTTTAGGTTCTGGCTGAGACACTAAAATTGTTTTCACTTTCATAGGCAAAGCGGGTAAATGTTGCTTAATTTTTAAAAATTAATTTGTACAAAATCAGGTAAGGCCCGATTTCGAGAGCGCAAAGATACAAAATAAAATAGAATAAGTTGTTTAATATCAACTTTTGATGCGTTATAAAAGAGGTTATAAGTCCTATTAAATTTACCAAAATCACAATGCCTATGCTTATGTAAACAGCTGTTTTTGTGGGTTCTATGCTATAAAGAAGCAGCGCATTGATCGGAAGTAGCAGAAAACCGCTAAAGTTTAGGTAGCTGGTCTTTTGGAACAAATAATTATCGATCAACTTGTCGATCTCAAAAAGGCTACCAACAAGCCTTTCGAGGAGCACTTTTATTAAGATAAGAGCCGAAACACCAAAAACGACCTTAAGAAAAAGTGCCAGGTCAAACTTCAATGGTTCAACGATAGTGGAATAGGACAAGTAGCCGAAAATGGACAAAGACAGGCTGAGGTTGACAAACAGCAAACTGTCAAAACCATCGATGAATTTTTGTTCTCTGGAGTAGATTTTCAGGTACTTTGAATTGCCCAAAACACCTACAAAGTCATTGAACCTCACGGAAAACAACTGTTTTGAAAGTGCGATGGCCGCAAAGCCTAGCACGGTAAAGACCGTAAACCATTCATTAAATGCTACCTCTCTTAACATACGGCAAAATTATAAAGAATATCCGACCCTTTAACGTTTATTTATCTTTGTGCCCATGAAAATTATAGTCCAAAACACGTATTTTTGCCAAACCACGATCAAGGACAGCTAAACATATTTACATGAAAGACGCCATAGTCATCATACCAACGTTCAATGAGATTGAAAATATCGAACTGATTGTTGACGCTGTCCTTAAACAGGAAAAAAAATTTGATATTCTTATTGTGGATGACAATTCTCCTGATGGTACTGGAGCAATGGTCAAAGCGCTCCAAATACAGTATGGAAACCGCCTGTTCCTTTTAGAAAGAGATCAAAAAACAGGTTTGGGTACAGCCTACATAGACGGATTTAAGTGGTGCCTTGACAGAGATTACCAATATATCTTTGAGATGGATGCCGATTTTTCGCACGACCCAAACGATCTTGTTAGGTTGTACGAAGCGTGTCACAAAGATGGTGCAGATATGGCTATTGGGTCAAGATATGTGCAAGGGGTCAATGTCATCAACTGGCCCATGAGCCGTGTGCTGATGTCTTACCTGGCTTCAAAATATGTTCGTTTTATCACAAGGATGCCCATCAGTGATACCACGGCCGGATTTGTGTGCTATAAACGTAAGGTGTTGGAACGCATAGATTTGGATAATATCAAATTTGTCGGATATGCGTTCCAAATTGAAATGAAATTCAAAACGTACCGCAAAAAATTCAATATCAAGGAAGTAGCGGTAATCTTTACGGATCGGAAAAGAGGAAAATCAAAATTGAGCGGCAATATCATCTGGGAAGCAATCTTTGGTGTATTGGCTATGAAATTTAAAAGTTTATTTGTAAAGCCATGACAACAACCTCCTTAAAAACACTGCTAAAGAACGCCAGAATTGTCAACGAAGGCAAAATTTCTGAAGGCGATATCCTTATTGAAGGTGCCTACATCAAGGAAATTTCGAGTTCTATTAGTGCCAAATCGCCAGAAGTCACCACCATAGATTTGGAAGGTAAATGCGTATTTCCGGGTGCCATTGACGATCAGGTACATTTTCGGGAACCTGGCCTTACACACAAGGCTACCATTGCAACCGAATCGAGGGCAGCGGTTGCCGGCGGGATAACGTCTTTTATAGAAATGCCCAACACCGTACCGCAGACAACAACTATAGAAAAACTTGAAGAAAAATTTGACATTGCGGCCGCAACGTCGTTTGCCAACTACTCATTCATGTTTGGTGGCACCAATGACAATCTGGATGAGATCTTAAAACTCGACGCTAAAACAGTTGCCGGCCTAAAACTGTTCCTGGGTTCTTCAACAGGAAATATGTTGGTGGACGATCCTGAAGTGCTGGAAAAGATTTTTGCAAGTACCCATTTGCCCATTTCTGTACACTGCGAAGACGAAACGACTATTAGGCAAAACCTCCAAGCCCATATTAACAAGTACGGAGACGACATTCCCATTGAATGTCACCCCATCATAAGGAGTGAGGAGGCATGCTATTTGTCATCGTCCAAAGCTATTGAACTTGCAAAAAAAACAGGCGCCAGATTGCACGTGTTCCATCTTTCTACTGGTAAGGAAACCAACCTTTTTGACAACAAAACAGCTTTAAAGGACAAAAAAATAACAGCAGAAGTTTGCGTGCACCACCTTTGGTTTTCTGATGAAGATTACAAATCCAAAGGAACGTTGATCAAATGGAATCCTGCAGTAAAAACCGCCAAGGACAGAGACCAACTATGGGAGGCTTTGCTCGATGGCCGAATCGATGTCATTGCAACGGATCATGCACCACATACCCTGGACGAAAAACAAAACGTTTATACCCAATCTC
The DNA here is from genome assembly GCA_029557895.1 of Bacteroidota bacterium. Lineage (GTDB taxonomy): Bacteria > Bacteroidota > Bacteroidia > Flavobacteriales > Flavobacteriaceae > JBPOFM01. Next base: position 10,587 of record JAKQHT010000025.1, read on the forward strand.
CTTCCGGAGGCCCGATGGTACAGCACGCACTGACGGCGATGGTGGAGATGTACCATAAAGGTAAAATTTCACTTGAAAAAATAGTTGAAAAAATGTGCCACAATCCCGCTATTCTTTTTGGGATTGAAAAGCGTGGGTTTGTCCGCCCAGGCTATTATGCTGATTTAACAGTAGTGGATCTCAATAGCCCGTGGACCGTTAAAAAAGAGAACATCCTTTATAAATGTGGATGGTCGCCATTTGAGGGCGTGGTGTTCAAATCGAGAATTACGCATACCTTTGTCAATGGTGGCTTGGTTTACAACAACTATAATTTTGCCGAGGCCAAGTATGCCAGGCGCTTAACTTTCAACAGATGATGCGACGATTTATCCCTATACTGATTCCTGTTTTGATGCTTGGGTGCGATGGCTCTTTTCGTCCTAAAAAACCTGGCAATCTTATACCTGAAAGCAAGATGGCCGATGTTTTGTACGATGTTTTTATGTTGAATGCCGCAAAGGGCGTCAATAAGAAAGTCCTTGAAAACAACGGCGTGATGCCACAGAAATACTTGTTGGACAAATACGGGATAGATAGTACCCAATTTGCAAAAAGTAATGAATATTACGCTTACGACACAAAAACCTATTCATCCATTATCTCAAAAGTAAAAGCAAAAATAGAAGCCGAAAAAAAAGTCGTTGATTCCATAATCGAATTGGAAGAAAAGAAACAGGATTCCATCAAAAAGTCCAAAATTAAAAAAACCGAAATTGACACAGCCAAATCGATATTTATCGATAGTAAAATACTGGATAAATGACCGTTATGTTCCGTTTTTTTTGGCTTTGTCTTTTAAAAAGAAGTTGCTTACCGAAACAATGGTGTCATCGATATCCCTAAAAGCATAGCCAAATTGGTTTTTCAGTTTATCAGAGCTGTATTTAGCATTAAAACGGACGGTTTTTGCCAGTTGCTTGGTCAATCGCCTTCGTTTTCCAAAAAATATATGCCGCAGCCAGTCTGCTCGCCATCCAATTTCCAATAACAATGGTGTTGCCTTTTTTGATGGTTGCTTTGCCCCAAGGGCTTTTGCAGTTTTGTATATAAAATCTTTATAGGTCAGGTTTGCTGCTGCCAGAACAAAAGACTCGTTTTTTATGTTGCTGGCCATTATGGTTGTCATGACTTCAACCACGTCCAGCACATCCACATAACCGGTACTTCCGGAAGTGTAATATGGGACTCCATTGTAAACCATATTTATCAAACTGCCACTACTGCCGCCTCTCCAAAAACCCGGGCCGATGATGACACCCGGATTGACGATCACAGCATCGACACCTTCTTGCGTGCCGCGCCAAACTTCCATTTCTGCGCCATACTTGGTTATGGCATATACACTGTGGTCTTCTTCGGGATTCCAAGCCGTTTTCTCGGTGATGGGCTTGTTTTGGTCCGTTTCATTTCCAAGAGCTGCCACTGACGACACATGGCAAAGTTTTTTGACCTGGTGTGCGATACAGAGATTGACGATATTGGCAGTGCCTTCAATATTGATTTTTCGCAGTGCGCGGTATTTGTCGGGCTCAAAACTCACAAATGCGGCGCAGTGATAGACATACTCCACGCCGTAAAACGCTTTTTCCAAAGCCGGAATATCGCTCAGGTCGGCTTTGATCCATTCGATGCGACGGTACAGATCTTCATCCATATCGGTATAATAGGCAAACACCTTTTTTACCATCTCCAGTTTGTGGCTTCTGCGGTAGATGGCGCGTACAGGCACATTGCCGCTTGCCAATCTGTACAACAAGTGCGAACCGACCAATCCTGTAGCTCCCGTGACCAATATCATACAACGAAAATAGCAATTCTTGGCCACTATTTCAACTTGATGTTTATCTTTGCAAAACTTTTAATTTTCAATAAAGATAATATGGCAAATTCATTTGTGGAAGAACTGCGATGGCGAGGTTTGGTGCAAGATATCATGCCCGGGACAGAGGAACAACTCAACAAAGAAAAAACAACGGCCTATATTGGTTTTGACCCCACTTCAGACTCACTTCATATAGGTAGTTTGGTGCCAATTATTTTGTTGGTTCGCCTTTATAGGGCAGGCCATAGACCCATAGCCCTTGTTGGTGGGGCTACCGGGATGATTGGTGACCCGTCGGGCAAGAGCAACGAGCGTAATCTGCTCGATGAGGCTACCTTGAACCATAATGTGGAGGGCATCAAGACCTTGTTGTCACGTTTTTTGGATTTTGATTCCAAAGAAAGCAATGCTCCGGTTTTGGTCAATAACTATGATTGGATGAAGAATTTTACCTTTATCGATTTTGCCCGGGATGTCGGCAAGCGCATTACTGTCAATTACATGATGGCAAAAGATTCTGTAAAAAAACGTTTTTCGGGCGATGAAGGCACCAATGGAATGTCGTTTACGGAATTTACCTACCAACTTATTCAAGGCTACGATTTTTATCACCTGTATAAAGCTTACAACTGTAAATTGCAAATGGGCGGAAGTGACCAATGGGGCAACATTACTACTGGGGCTGAACTTGTGAGAAGGATGAACCCGAACGAAGACGCGAAGGTTTTTGCCATGACCTGCCCATTGATTACCAAAGCAGATGGTACCAAGTTCGGAAAGACCGAAGGAGGCAACATATGGCTTGACGCCGATAAAACTTCGGTTTACAAGTTTTATCAGTTTTGGCTGAACACTTCTGACGAGGATGCCGAAAAGTATATCAAAATCTTTACTTTTTTGGATAAAAACACCATTGATGGGCTTATAGACAAACACCGCGAATCACCGCATTTGCGATTATTGCAAAAAAGGCTGGCCCAAGAAGTGACTACTTTTGTACACTCAAATGAAGATTTTGAAAATGCTGAAAAAGCTTCTGGCATTTTGTTCAGCGATGCTTTTAAGCAAGACATACAATCGTTGGACGAAACGATGTTTTTGGAAGTCTTTGAAGGCGTACCGCAAAAGGAAATTTCTAAAGATGAATTTGGCAACGGTATCGACATGATAGCCGCATTGTCTGCCAAAACCGGATTTTTGGCCTCAAACGCAGAGGCGAGGCGTGCATTGAAAGAAAACTCCATTTCGGTAAACAAAGAAAAAGTGGGCGAGGACTATCTGTTATCTGCCAGTGATTTGATAAATGGTAAGTACATCATCATCAACCGGGGAAAAAAGAACATCTATATCATAAAAGTGGTTTGACATAAAGTTTACAGAACCATTAAGTTACAGCCCCTGATATCTGAATTGTCAAACCTTCCGATGACTTCAAATCTACCGTTTTCGTAAACTTTTACGAGATCTTGGGTGGCAATAAAAGCACAAGAATTGATATTGGCAAGGTCGATGACATTCAGTCCTCCGGTTTTTGGAGCGGTGTGTATGTGCAAAGGATCTTCCGTATCGCGAGAAAGCACTTGCATCCATGCCGGACATTCAAAAATACCGTTTCCTTTTGAATAGGCTTGGCTCAAAAGTTCGGTCATGCCATATTCGCTGTGGATACTGTCAACCCCAAATCCTTGCTTGAGGATGTCGTGGAGTTCGTCCCTCACCAATTCCTTTCGTCGTCCTTTCATGCCTCCGGTTTCCATGATGATTGTGTTCTTTAATCGCAATGTGCCCAGCTCTACCAAATCCAAAAGTGCGAAGGAAACGCCAATCAGCAATACTTTTTGGCCGTTTTGATCCAGTTGGGCAATCTTGCCATTGAGGTCCGAAAGATTGTCAAGGTAAAACCCACTGTCAGGATGTCCGGAATCCTTTATCAAACGGTTTGCCATATAAATCAATGAAGAACCGTCCCGTTCTAGATATGAAGGCAAAAGTGCCAGTATTACATATTCTTTAGGATGTCCATAAAAGCCTGAAAAGCATCGCATGAAACTGTTTTCATAAAGGTTGAGGTCTGTAACATAATGCTTGCTTGTTGCCAAACCTGTAGTCCCGGAACTCGTAAATATTTTTTCCGGACTCTTGTTTTGGGAAACCACCTTATGGCTCTTGAAAAAACCAATAGGCAAAAAAGGGATTTGGTGCAGCTCTTTTACTTCACTTGGATGTTTGTACAGCAGGTCGCAGAATGAACGATACACAGGATTGGCTTCAAATTGAAGTCTGAATACTTCAAGGGCCAAACTCTTGAAATCGGCTTCAGAGCCAATATTGAAAATGTCTTGACTGTTTATCATTACTGCAAATGTATATGAAAAAAATAACCGTCTCAAAACCTTTGACGCTCGTCAATCCGAAACAAGTTCAGATTGACAAAAGTGACGTTTTGAGACGGTCTCTTTTGAGAGAGTTTTGTAACAAATGCTTACTTAATTACCAATTTCTTGGTCACAGAAGCACCGTTTTGGTTGATTTTCATAATGTAAACACCAGATTTCAATGATGAAACATCCAATCTGTTGTTGCTTAAAGTTTGATTTAGCACTTGTTTGCCCAACACGTCAAAAACCTTAACTGACAATGGAGCGACATCGTTACTTGAGATGTTCACGTAGCCCAATGATGTTGGGTTAGGATAAACACCGAAAGTGTTTGCGCTTACATTGCCGACAGACAGAGTGGTAGGGGTTACGGAAGCCCAAGTAGTACCTAAACGCAATTCATCAAAAGTTATAAAAGGTGTTTTGGTTGCTGAATCTTGTCTTAAGATAAATTTATCTATTGAAGCAGCAGGAGATGCATCGGTAGCTGTAATTGTGACGGTAGGTGCAGATGCTTGACCAAATGATGAGCTATCGGGGTTGATCCATGTGTTGATAACACCAGTTTCAATGTTATAGCTCATTACGACAAACACATCGCTGCCTACGGCGTAGGTATTTGAGTCAAATGAAATTTCGGCAGGAGTGCTTGTATTGCTGATTCCTATTGAAAAATCGGACGATTCTAGCGGTGCAGGTTTTACCCACAAACGAGCATCATAACTTGTGGTTGAGTTTGAAAGTGATGCAAAATATGCGCCATCAGCAACAGTAACGTTTGATTGGTCCGTAACTCTAAAGATGAAAGAAGAGAAAACATCACCAGTAGTAACAGGTATGTAGGTAAGCACGCTTTCAAGGCCTCCCCCGTCAAAAGAAATGGAGTTTCCTTGAGATCCGGCCAATCCAGAATACGATAGATTGCCACTTGTGACCACTATTTCGTCGCCGGAGTTTAAAGAGGTCCAGTTACTTTGGTCGTTTAGGTTGTCGCCAACGGTATAGCTGAAACTATCAGAAAAAGGCAACGAAGGATATACAATAATGTCAGTTGTGAAATTTAGAGTTGCATTTACTGCAGGTACAATAGGTTGGTGAGAGTCGTCAACCAATTCCATGTATAATGTATGAGAGCCATCAGTTAAACCTGTAAGTAGGATGGGATCGGTGTCATATTTCATGACCACAGAACCGCCGTCAAGTGTATAGTGAATGTGTCCGTCGCCACTTCCGGGAGTTGCAACATCAAAGTTGCTTACAATAAAAGTTACTTGTGTGTCTGCTGTAGTTTGTGTTGAGCCTTCAGATGGAGAAATGATTGTTAAGCTTGGGCCACCTGTTGACTCTTCTGCATAGAATGAAAAGTCATCCCAATATACGGTAGCGCCATTATAGGTTCTAACTTCAAAGTAAAAACCATCAGCAGTGGCAGGAGCAGGCAACATAACAGAAAACTGGGTCCATTGGTTGCCGTTATTGTCCAAGTAACCGGTGCCGTCATGTCTCAATTCTGCAGCATTGTCACTTAAATTTGTAGTTCCGTTTCTCCAAAAGCTCCAAATCCTGGCATCAGTTCCGTCGCCGGATTCTACTTTGTACCAAAAAGAAATGGTGTACATATTTCCAGGAACAACTCCCGAAATGGTTTGTCCTAAATCCCTGGTAGAGGTTGCAACAACTTTTGCAGAGTAATTTCCGCCATGTACTTCAACGGATTCTTGCTGAACATCTTCAATGTGAGTAAATCCAGCTGGAGTGTTAGGGTCTATCCAGTTTTCCAAATCCCCGTTGACCATTAGTTCTTGCGAAAAACCAAGAGAAGCAACCAAAAAGGCAATAAACAAAAAGTAAATTTTTTTCATAATGTTTGTAGTTTTTTAAAGATGTACAAATATAAGAAAAAATAAGACACAAAAAACTTTACGGTGCAAGATCGCCCGTGTTTAACAAAATGGTAACGTTGCTTTAAGGGTTTGTTACTTTACCACAAGCTTACGGGTCGCAGAAATGTTGTTCTCCTTGATTTTTAGGATATACACACCAGAGGTGAGTTCGGAAATGTTCAGTTCTTTGCCAAAGAGCGAAGTAGAAAATATTTTTTTGCCCAAAACATCAAAAATTTCAACTTCTTTCGTTAGGTTTTGCTTGGTGATAATGTAGATTTTGCCTGTGCTCACCGGATTGGGATAGATGGAAAGCTCGTCAATGCTTTCCACTCCTGGCCGTTCCATATCGGCACTTTGCGAATAGCCGCTGATAGAGAGGCAGAAAAACGCCATAAATAGAAGTGTAGGTAAGTAATTTTTCATCAAGGGTCTTCGTTTTAAAGGTTAAAGATAGTAAATTAATTCAAAACACATGCCAATTTTTCGACGAATGGTACTTTTTTTTAAACGCTGTCTTTTTTGGCAGAAATTAAGTTACTAAAAAGTAACTGTTAGGTTATCTTATTGTTATGAATATGGTGTGGATTTTTTGTATTTTGTTATTGCCGTATCTTTACCATGTCATTTATTGTTAACTTTAACGGATGAAAAAAAGAGAGATAAAAATCCTTCTGGTCGACGATGAACCCGATATTTTGGAAATCGTAAGCTACAACCTGTCTTTGGAGGGTTATCGGGTGATAACTGCAGAAAATGGTATAGAGGCCATAAAAAAAGCCAAAAAAGAACACCCTCAACTCATCATCCTCGATGTGATGATGCCCGAAATGGACGGTATCGAGACTTGTGAGCAAATCCGTAGACTGCCCGACCTGTCCGACACTATCATCATGTTCTTGACCGCCAGGGGCGAAGATTATTCACAGGTAGCCGGTTTTGAAGCAGGTGCCGATGATTATGTCACAAAACCCATAAAACCAAAGGTTTTGGTGAGTAAGGTCAAAGCACTGTTGCGGCGCATCAAAGACGAAGAGTCCACAGATAGCATTGTGAAAATAGGCTCGTTGGTCATCAATCGAGAAGAATACAAAATAAGCCTCAAAGGCGAAGACATCGCTTTGCCCAGAAAAGAGTTTGAATTACTATCTTTGCTTGCAACAAAACCCGGCAAGGTATTCAAGCGTGAGGAAATCCTCGATAAGGTTTGGGGCAACGAGGTGGTTGTCGGTGGCAGGACCATAGACGTGCACATCCGAAAGCTACGAGAAAAGATCGGCGACAAATGCTTTAAGACCGTCAAAGGAGTCGGGTACAAGTTTGTTGATTGATGCAGAAAAAACCCAAAAAAAATTACAAGTTTGCCATTAGTACTTCACTTTTTATCACTATTGGCCTGACACTCGTTTTGAGTGCCTTATTGTATTTTTATAATCAGCCATATTGGCTGCCATTGCTCGTTTTTGTTCCAATTTGTTATTCCGTTTGCTTCTGCATAATCCAATACCGCGTAGAACGTTTTATTTACCGTAGGGTAAAGCAAATTTATGACGACCTCACGCTTTTGGAGTCTGCCACGCTAATCAATAAGCCTGTCACAACCGATATGGCCACGCTTACACAGGAAATCGATAAGTATGCCAGGGACAAAAAACTGGAGATAGAAACCCTAAAAGTACGCGAAGAATATAGACGGGAATTTTTGGGCAATATCTCGCACGAGCTCAAAACGCCACTCTTTACCGTGCAGGGCTACATCCTTACCTTGCTCGATGGCGCGATGGAAGACGAGCGCATCAGAAAAAAATACCTAACACGTGCCAGCAAAGGTGTGGAACGGCTCATTTATATCGTCAAAGACCTGGATATGATTACCAAACTCGAAGTAGGTGATTTGAGCCTCAAATATGAAGATTTTGACATTTTGGAAGTCATCAGGAACGTCTTTGACCTATTGGAAATGAAAGCCACAAAGAAAAAAATAACCCTGATGTTTGACATGGATTATAAAACCCCGATCCGTGTCCGTGCTGATAAAGAACGCATTCAGCAAGTACTTACCAACCTTATCGTCAACTCCATCAAGTATGGAAAAGAAAAGGGAACTACCGAGGTTAGTGTCGAAAATCTCATAAAAAACAAAGTTATCGTCCGTGTGACCGACAACGGAGAAGGCATCTCAAAAGCCAATCTCAAAAGACTTTTTGAAAGGTTTTTCAGGGTGGACAAGAGCGGCTCGCGAAAAGAGGGCGGTTCGGGACTTGGTCTTTCCATCGTAAAACATATCATGGAGGCCCATGAAGAAAAAATTTATGTGGAGAGCCAATACGGCATTGGGAGCGAATTTTCATTCACGCTCGAAAAGGCCAAATAAATTCCCAAAATCGGGATGCCCGTCTAATGTAGCCAGTCCATCATAACCAATGCATCGCTGCAATTGGTGCAAGCCGAAATCGTCCTGCTTACAATGTGGCACCAATCCTGATTCATCCAGCCGTTTTGCAAGGTATTCCTGTTCAAATTGCCCCGGTGTAGGGATAAAAAATGCTTTCTTTCCGAGTTTTGCCAAATCCATAATGGTCGTGTAGCCGGAGCGTGATAGTACCAAATGGCTTTCATTGAGCGCTTTTTCCAAGGCTGAACCCATTAGAAAATTATGGATTACCATAGTGTTGTGTTCACTCACCGTGTGCTTTTTTTCGACGGTCCCCTTTATAAAAAGCACTTTGCCTTCAAAATTTCCAAATTCACTTAACAGCTTCGTTTCTAATAAAGTTCGTTGGGGTTCTGGCCCCGAAAGCAGTACCGTCACATCGTATTTTTTTTCAAGGTTCAGCGGTTCGAAACGGCTCAAGGGGCCAATATATTTTACCTTGGGGTTTGGCTGTTTCGGATGTCCCAACTTGCCACTTATATTTGGAGTACCGGCAACATCCGGTACCCAGCACACATCAAATTTTCCTATAAACTTCTGCTGCAGTTTGGTGCTCAACCACGTGGTGTTGCCACTTAAAAGCTGTAATTGGTGCGTGACAAATACCGAAGGCACCAACTCGTGTCGAACGCCCAGCCTATTGTCAGAAATGATGCCCTCGATACCGTGGGTCGAGACAATGCGTTTTGTGGCTGATTTTTCCGCTTTCACGGCATTTATGACCTTTGGAGAATTCTGTAAAAGTTTCAGTTTCAAGAATTGCCCTCTTTTTGAGTAAGTAATGCCATAACCGGGCAATTCCAAACATTCCAATTGCGGAAATTCTTGCGTTAACAATTCCAAGGCTGGGCCATCGCTCGCCAGGATGGGCTCAAAGCCATGAGCCATCAACGCATTAACGATCGGGATGCAACGGGTGGCATGGCCCAAGCCCCAGTTTAAAGGTGCAACAAGTATTCGTTTTGCCATAGCCAATCAGGACGTGCCGTTCACGCAAAATTACGTTCCCCAAAGATATGCATTTAAAAGCTTGGGTTATTTCCCTAATTTTGCCTTTCAATATATTGCATCAAGAAAAGTAAACACAGTGGGAAGCAAGAACAAACTCAAGCGTTTTAAAGAAAACGAATCTTTTGGCAACGTTATACAGCCCAGCCGCGACCAACTCATCCAAGGCCAATTTGGCATAAAAGGCCATTGGGCCAATCAGTTATTCAAGAACGACCATCCCATAGTTCTGGAATTGGGCTGTGGTAAGGGCGAATACACCGTGGCACTGGCAAATCGTTATCCCGAAAAGAATTTTATCGGGGTCGATATCAAGGGTGCTCGCTTTTGGCGGGGAGCCAAAACGGCCATCGAAAACGGTATCTCCAATGCTGCATTTTTGAGGATTCAGATAGAACTTATCGAACATGCTTTCGCTCAAAACGAAGTGGATGAAATATGGATTACCTTTCCGGACCCGCAGATAAAATACAAGCGTACCAAGCACCGTATGACCAATTCCTTTTTTTTGGAACGCTATAAAAAAATACTTAAGCCCGATGGTATTATCCACCTCAAGACCGATAGCGAATTTATGCATGGCTATACCCTTGGTTTGCTTCACGGCGAGGGGCATGAGGTACTGTACGCCAACCATGACATTTATAGGCAACACGGTAGCTCTGACGAAGTAACTGGCATACAGACCCATTATGAGAGCCTCTATTTGGAAAAAAACAAACCAATTACGTATATTAGATTCAAAATCAAACAATCTTGAACATCACAATAGTTTTTTTCTTGGGTTTGGTGATTGCGCTTGTCGGTGTCATCCCGCCGGGCTTGCTCAATATGACAGCTGCAAAGATAAGCCTCAAGGAGGGCCATGTGAGAGGCATTATGTTTTCGCTTGGTGTGTGTTTTGTGGTGTTTCTCCAAACCTATATCGCGGCTATGTTTGCTAGATATTTGAGCAACCACCAGGATGTTGTCGATATTTTGCAGCGCGTTGCCTTTGTTATTTTTGTGCTTATTTCGGTTTATTTTCTTCTTATTGCAAAAGCCGGTAAAAAACAAGATGTTGAGCAACACTCCAGAAGTAAACAGAGCCGTTTTTTTCAGGGCATTTTCCTGTCGGCCATCAATGTATTTCCAATTCCGTATCAGGCTTATATGACCATTACCATAGCTTCGTTTGGTTGGTTGGAATTTGAACGCATCTCCATTGTGTCTTACGTTTCGGGAGCTGCCACTGGTACATTTGTGATGCTTTACATCTACATTTTTTTCTTTGATAAAATCAAGACCAAGAGTTTCACGTCGCAAAAAAACATGAACTATATCATTGGCACTATTACAGGAATTATCGCCTGTGTTACCTTGGTCAATATTTTGAAAGAGCTCTGATGCAGGACAATACACTCAATTTCTTCGAAAAAGTATATGAAGTTGCCAGGCAAATTCCCTATGGGCGCGTGACGAGCTATGGGGCTATCGCCAATCATCTCGGCGCAGCAAGAAGTGCCCGGATGGTGGGTTATGCAATGAATGGATCGGTTGGAAGGGATGTGCCTGCGCATCGGGTGGTAAACAGTAATGGACTGCTAACGGGCAAGCACCATTTTGAAGGCACGAATTTGATGCAGCAATTATTAGAAAGCGAAGGGGTTAAGGTAAGAAACAACCAAATCGTGGATTTTGATAAGGTGTTTTGGGATCCCGGGATTGAGTTGTGATTGTATTGAAATTACCAAATGTTGCTTCAAAACTGGAGCCTGCCCGTATTGCATTGTCTATAAAAACACAAATTATCGATAATACAACCGTTGTGCCTGTCCACAGATATGCAGATAAATTTTTTAAGGACAATAAAATAATTTCACGTATATATTGAACGCAAAGCATTCGATCAAAATCTGAACAATGGCTTGATTTTATTTTGTCATTTAATCAAAACAAACCCGTGCATTTGTGGCTAAAAACATAATACACTACTGGCAAAAGCGCGTTTATCGATAACTGTTTTTATCAGGCCAACAAATCTGGATTGATGTCGAGGATGTTTTCCTTAATGTATTTTTCTACCAATTCGTTTGAAAAATGTGCGCTTCCCATTAATTTAGATGATTGTAGTATTTTTTTGAGGTCAAACGTTTTATAGACTTCCAGCATTTTCTTTGATAGCGGTTTGTATGATAAATGCCAAGGCTCATAGGAAAATCCCTTTCTGTCCGGTGCATTGGTGTAAACCACATAAAATCCGAATTTTTCCGAATGTTCATCCAGCCAGAGCTTAAAATCCCTGTAACGCCCACCTTCGTTGAAGTGTGTTTCGGCCAAAGGGTTGTGTGGAATGCCCTTGGTTGCATCAACGATGTCCAGATCTGTTCCCCAATGATGGCGCGAAGTGCCCGGAATGGTGCTGTACCTGATAATTTTTTCAATCGTTTTTTCGTGTGAAAGCCCCTGGCTGCGGTAATTTTTGTATTTCCGTTCCCAGATTGCATTTTGGTGGGAATAACTTCGGTAACTCGATACCACGTGAATGTTGTATCCGCTTTCCTTGGCGGCTTTTTCCATCAAGTTAAATTGCAGATAGGCTTCTTCGCGAAGTTTGAAATTTTTGCCGTACAATTCAGGGCTTCTTTTCCCTGTCAGTTCATCTTCCGAATACACATCGAATAACTTAAAATCGATTTTCGGGCTGATGATTATCAGTCCGCTCAATTGCGCCGATTTTTTGATGAATTCACGTCTATGCATGTTGCAATCTTGAAAATTTGGTCAAGATAACTTCTTGGGTTCTTTAACAAAGTTAAATATAATATTGTTTCTGTTGTTGTCCCAAAACGTGTCTTCACTATTGGGATTGTTTGCCAAATTTCATTTTGACGACAGATATTTTTTTCGAAACAACAACTATTCGTGCTAAACGTAGCAATGATGCTTCAAGAGAATTTTGGATTAATATTTTTTACAAAATGTAAAATATATTTGTCTAATTGTTTTGTTTGTTTTACATTTGTTTCAATTAAAATATTACTGTCATGAAAGAAAACTATTTATTTCCCTATAAGTTCAAAAAAATCGGTTGGCTCATTCTTATACCTTCTGCGATTGTTGGATTGATTATTTTGATAGGTGAGATTGAACCTGATTTTTTGGATTTTAACGTTCCCGCAGTATTAATTGATGAAATTTTTGAAGACAAAAAATTATTTGGCATTGTGAGAAATAATATTCTGAATGAAATATTGGGCATATTTCTGATTGTTAGTGCCTTGTTAGTGGCTTTTTCAAAAGAAAAAACAGAAGATGAATATATTTCCAAAATAAGGTTAGAGTCTTTGGTATGGGCAGTTTATGTCAATTATGGTGTCCTTTTAGTTTCGTTTTTATTCATTTATGGTCTTTCATTTTTATGGGTTATGATATTCAATATGTTTACGGTCTTGATATTTTTCATCATCCGGTTTAATTTAAAAATTATTAAGCTTAAAAAATCAGCGCAATATGAAGAATAGTATTAAGGTTGAAAGGGCAAAGAAAAATATCACTCAAGCTGAACTGGCTCAAATGGCAAAAGTTAGTAGACAAACAATTAATGCCATGGAATTGGGAAAATACGTTCCATCTACAGTTTTAGCCTTGAAATTGGCGCAAATCTTTGAAGTAGAGGTAGCGCAAATTTTTATCTTGGAAGATTCCGATTGGAATTAATTTTAGACGCAATCAATTGACATATATTTATTTAAGGCATTTTGATCTCGATTTTCCCTACAATCATCCCATATTTGGTATAGTTGCCTGACCTTTATCTTTAGCAAAACGCAATACGCCCTGGCTCTTTCAGTTCATTCTGCTTTAAATTTTGAACATTTAGACGTATATTTGCGTTTTAGAATTAATCTAAATTGAGACCATGAAGTTGACCAAACAAGATATCTACAAAGCCCTTGAAACCATATCTGCGCCCGGCGAAGGCCAGAATATGGTGGAAAGTGGTGCCGTTACCAATGTAGTCGTTTTTGCTGACGAGGTCATTGTGGACATAACGATAAAAAACCCAAGTTTTCAAGCCAAAAAGAAAACCGAGGTGGAAATCATGAAAACCATTCATGATTTGGTATATGAAAAGGCAAAAGTAACCGTCAATGTCAAAGTCGATGCCGCGGCGGCAAAGCCCAAAAACGAAATCAAGGGCAAGCCCATACCCGGCATTACGAATATCCTGGCCGTAGCCTCAGGAAAGGGCGGTGTCGGAAAATCGACTATTGCGGCAAACCTCGCCGTGACGCTTTCTAAAATGGGATTTAAGGTTGGTTTGCTCGATGCCGATATCTATGGACCGTCCATCCCCATTATGTTTGATGTGGCACAAGAGCGACCTAAATCTGTAAATATTGACGGTAGGTCAAAGATGGAACCCATAGAAAATTACGGAGTAAAGATACTTTCCATCGGATTTTTTACCCAGCCCAACCAAGCCGTTATCTGGCGCGGCCCTATGGCTTCCAAGGCACTCAACCAAATGATTTTTGATGCCAATTGGGGTGCGCTCGATTTTATGATTATCGACCTGCCACCCGGAACAGGAGATATCCATTTGAGCATCATGCAGTCGCTGCCCATCACCGGTGCAGTGGTAGTAAGCACACCCCAGAATGTAGCCCTTGCCGATGCAAAAAAAGGCGTGGCAATGTTCCAACAGGAAACCATCAACGTACCGGTTTTGGGAATTGTGGAAAATATGGCCTATTTCACTCCAGCTGAATTGCCTGAAAACAAATATTTTATCTTTGGAAAAGAAGGAGCAAAGCATTTAGCAGAAGACCTCGATGTGCCTTTTTTGGGACAGGTACCGATAGTGCAAAGCATTCGCGAGTCAGGTGATGTGGGTCGCCCGGCCGCGTTGCAGACCGCTTCTGTACTCGAATCTGTGTTTGAGAAACTGACCCGAAACGTTGTGGAAGAAGTGGTAAGGCGCAATGAATACCTGCCACCCACAGAAGCTATAAAAATTACCACAATGGCCGGATGTTCGGCAGTTAAAAAATAACATATGAATACAGAGGAATTAAGAGTTAATATTGAAAAAGCACTTGATGAAATCAGGCCGTTTCTCCAAAGTGACGGCGGCGATATCTCGCTGTTGTCCATTGAAGACGGAAAACGTGTAATGGTAAAACTCGAAGGTGCTTGCGTGGGTTGCAGCGTAAACCAAATGACCCTGAAATCCGGGGTAGAAATGACAATAAAAAAATATGCGCCACAAATTGAACAGGTGATCAATGTTGGAGCGTGAATGATTTAAATCATATTCTTTCAGAAATGTAAGGGATATCTTTGTCCCCAAAACCATTTATTTCATGATAAAGACCGATATACTTATCATTGGGGCAGGGCCAACAGGGCTGTTTACTGTTTTTGAGGCAGGATTGCTCAAGCTCAAGTGCCACCTCATCGATGCATTGCCGCAGCCCGGAGGGCAATGTTCAGAAATTTATCCCAAAAAGCCCATTTACGACATTCCGGCCTATCCGGAAATTTTGGCAGGTGACCTGACAGAAAAGTTGCTCGAACAGTGCAAACAGTTCGAACCCGGGTTTACTCTTGGCGAACGGGCCGAAACCATTGAAAAACAAGAAGACGGTACCTTTATTGTCACTACAAGCAAAAGTACAAAACACCAAGCGCCCGTGGTGGCCATCGCTGGAGGGCTGGGAAGTTTTGAACCACGAAAACCGTTGATTGATAATATCGCCGATTTTGAAGACAAAGGGGTGGAGTATATGATAAAAGAACCTGAAATGTACCGCGACAAAAAAGTCGTTATTGCAGGTGGTGGCGATTCGGCTTTGGACTGGAGCATCTTTTTGAGCGATGTGGCAAGCGAAGTGACCTTGATCCACAGGAGAAACGAATTCCGTGGACATCTGGATTCCGTCGAAAAGGTACAGGAATTGAAAAACTTGGGAAAAATAAACCTGATAACTCCGGCAGAAGTTACCGGGATTATGGGTGATGACCATGTGCGCGCCATCGTCGTTACATTGGAAGCAGATGAACCAAAATCATTTGAGATAGCATGCGACCACTTCATACCACTGTTTGGACTATCGCCAAAACTCGGTCCCATTGCCGACTGGGGCTTGGAAATTGAAAAAAATGCCATCAAAGTCAACAATGCCCTGGACTACCAAACCAACATCCCGGGTATTTTTGCCATTGGCGATGTGAACACTTATCCGGGCAAGCTCAAGCTGATTCTATGTGGGTTCCACGAGGCGACCTTGATGTGCCAGGCTGCTTATCAGATTATCAACCCTGGAAAAAAATATGTATTGAAATACACTACCGTTAGCGGTGTGGACGGATTTGATGGCACGCGTAAGGAAGCGCCAAAACAGGTAGTTAAAGCAATCGAATAGTGAAAGATATTACCATAAAAATTATTGATAGAGAGGGTGTTGCCCACGAAGTATTGGCGCCTACGGATATGGCCATGAACCTTATGGAAGTGGTGCGCTCTTACGAGCTGGCTCCCGAAGGCACTATTGGTATCTGTGGTGGTATGGCCATGTGTGCATCCTGCCAATGTTATATATTGTCCAACCACGAATTGCCCGAAATGCAAGATGATGAAGATGCTATGTTGGCAGAGGCCTTTTATGTAAAGGACAATTCGCGGCTTGGCTGTCAAATCCGGATGACTCCGGAACTAGATGGGTTGGAAGTAGAATTGGCTCCGGAGGTTTAGTTGACCTTGTAATCAATAAGTTTTCTCGGGCCTTCCAGAGGGATGCGCACTATATGCAAAACACCATCGTCATTGGTGGCAATCTGCCATTTGATAAGTGATATGGCCCCGTTTTCTATCTCGATTCCCGTGATGCTTCTTGGGTGTACACAACTACCATCGTTAAATAGCAATGTCGCCTGGCTCTGGAAACCTTGGTCTGTGGGTATGTCCGCAAACAGTGATCAGGTTATTGTTTGCCACAATCCATTTTTTGGTTCGACGTTCTATTTTTATCATTTCTTTGTAATTCTTGGCGGGTTCTGTAGGGTCGGCAATTCCCATAACGTTCAATGGTTTCCAAAGCACCCTTACCATAAACCGGCTCCATTTCCAGAACAAAAAATTCCACCAATCGGCTTGGTGGCCATGGACCAAAAAGAGTTCTTGTTGGGTTTCAGCGTGTTTCAGAACTATAGATTCGTGTATCTGAATGCTCGGGAACAGTGGCATGACTTCGCCCATACGTTCATCAAAGTAGGTGTAAAGATACTTTTCTACGTTTTTTGGGTCGCGGTACACCATGTCGTGGTTGCCCCAAAGTAGATGCAGTCTTTGCTGATTGTAAAAGAGTTGCATCAAATCATAGACGTTTTTGTGTGCATCGAGAATGGATTTAAATGTGAGATTTTCCCAGAGTTCGTCGCCGTCGCCGAGTTCTATATAAGTAAATCCTTCGGAAAAATAATGTTTTAGGGCATGAAAATAAATATTGCGGTTATTTGCAAAATCATCTGCAAAACTGTTATCGCCACGGTGGCAATCGCTAAAGAGTATGAACTTGCTGTTGTCATCAAATGCAAGCTGTTTTGCATTTTTATAGGCATTGTCCAATCTTGATTTTGAAGTCAACATGTTTGATGGTTATGGTTGGTTCAATGAAATATAAAGGTACAATAAACCGCTGATAAGACAACAACCAAAAAAAAGGCTATCTCAAAACCTATATTTTGTCAAGTTGAAACCTGTTGTCCTGCCCTAAAAAGCTATGGGCATGGTTTCAGTTTCTATTGGATTCTGAAATAAATCCAGAATGACAAATATGGGTGCTTTTTGAGATAGCCTCTTGGCGTTTATACCAAATTCTTCTTATTTAAAAGCATTCAATCCCGTAATGTCCAATCCTGTAATCAATAGATGGATGTCGTGGGTGCCTTCGTAAGTAATGACGCTTTCCAAGTTCATGGAGTGTCTCATGATGCTGTATTCGCCGGTAATTCCCATGCCGCCGAGCATTTGTCGGGCTTCGCGGGCTATGTTTATGGCCATGTCCACGTTGTTGCGTTTTGCCATGGATATCTGTGCCGAAGTAGCTTTGCCTTCATTTCTCAAAACCCCCAGGCGCCAAGTGAGCAATTGCGCTTTGGTAATTTCGGTAATCATCTCGGCCAACTTTTTCTGTTGTAGCTGAAACGACCCAATGGGCTTTCCAAACTGGATGCGTTCTTTGCTGTACCTCAACGCTGTGTCATAACAATCCATTGCGGCTCCAATGGCACCCCAAGCGATCCCGTACCTTGCAGAATCCAGGCATCCGAGCGGTGCCCCCAATCCGGATTTGTTTGGCAATAAATTTTCTTTTGGTACTTTGACATTGTCAAAAATGAGTTCGCCTGTCGCAGAAGCACGCAACGACCATTTGTTATGTGTCTCGGGTGTGGAGAATCCTTCCATACCCCGTTCTACGATCAGGCCATGGATACGGCCATTTTCATCTTTTGCCCAAACCACGGCAACTTGTGCGAAAGGGGCATTGCTAATCCACATTTTGGCACCGTTCAGCAAATAGTGGTCACCTTTGTCCTTGAAGTTGGTTACCATACCGCCCGGATTACTGCCGTGATCAGGTTCTGTGAGCCCAAAACAGCCCATCCATTCACCGCTTGCCAATTTTGGCAGGTATTTTTGGCGTTGTGCTTCATTGCCGTATTTCCAAATGGGGTACATGACCAATGAAGATTGCACCGAAGCTGTACTGCGTACACCAGAATCGCCACGTTCGATCTCTTGCATTATCAAACCGTAAGAGATTTGGTCCAGTCCCGCGCCGCCATATTCTACGGGGATGTATGGTCCAAAGGCGCCGATTTCTGCCAAACCGTTGATAATCTGTGAGGGAAATTCTGCCCGTTGTGCGTAGTCTTCTATAATTGGGGATACTTCGCGTTTTACCCAACTTCTTGCTGCATCCCTGACCAATTTGTGTTCTTCGGTCAGGAGTTCGTCCATGTTGTAGTAATCCGGAGCTTCAAATAAATCTGGCTTCATTTTTTTTGATAATTATAAGTGTTGATTTGAACTGCAAAAGTAGCGAAATCGTTTTCAGAATTACATTTTAATATAGAAATCTTTTGTCAAATCGATATAGGCTTCGGAATATCGGTGCCGTTCGGTTTCGATGATCAATTCTTCTGGAACCATATTTTTTTCCTGAAAGGAAAATGCAATTAAGCTTCGTTTGGTTTCTGAATTTGGCGAACCTTTTACCCTCGTGAGCCGGTTTGGAAATAGTCGTTGCCTTGTTGCCAGGGCTACAAATTTTTTTTCTTCTGAATAAGGGAGAATGACATTGAATGTCCCGTCTTCTGAAAGCAATTTTGATACACATCCGGCGAGTTGGTCAAAAGGCATGGCATCGACATGTCGCGCCAAATCCCTTTTTGAATCAGCACTTTTAAATGTGTCGGAGTAAAATGGCGGATTGGAGATAATAAGGTCGTACCGATCGTCAATTTCATGTGTAAACGCTTCTAAATCGGCATGATAGCAAAACAAGCGGTCGCTCCAAGGCGATTCTTCAAAGTTTTCAACACATTGTTCGTAGGCGTTATCATCGATTTCAATGGCGTCAATGAGCTCTGCTCGACTTCTTTGTGCCATCATCAAGGCCAGTACGCCAGTTCCCGCACCGATATCCAATATGGTGTTTGGGTTTTTGTCGAGCAATGCCCAGGCACCCAACAAAACCGAGTCGGTCCCGATTTTCATGGCGCATCGGTCCTGATGGATTGTGAATTGTTTGAATTTAAAAGGGTTCATTAATATCCCAATTTTTATGCTTGGAATTTATTGCAGGTATAGGTCGATCAATCCCTCCGGGGTATCGACCAGGATGGTCTTTTTATTTTTGTCCACTTTTTTTATAAAAGCGTCATTTACCGGAATCAAAATCTCAATGCCATTGCGGTCAATCTCAAAGAGAGGTTGTGCCGTGGTGTCGTTTACAGATTTTACAATTCCTACCGGCCCAAAATGGACGTCTTCAACGGTAAAACCAATGATTTCGTGGTAATAAAATTTGTCGCCTTCCAGTTTTGGCAGCAATTCAAGAGGGAGATAAAGTTCGCATTTGAGCAATGCATCGGCTTCTTCGTCAGAGTTGACGTCTTCAAACTTCACGCGAAGCAAATCCGATTTGTGAAGTTGCGAACTTTCGATGAAGAACGGGACCAGACCATTTCTCAAGTCCACAAAAACGGTTTCGAGATGCTCAAAAGTTTCGGGTTCATCGGTGTCGAGCTTTATGAGCAGTTCACCTTTGAAACTGAATTTTTTTACGATTTTTCCTATGTAAAAACAATCTTTTTTGTTCATGATAAAATAAAAAACTCCGATAAATGCTATCGGAGTTTAAAAGTATAAAAATTTAATTTTTATGCTTCTTGGTTTTCGCTGTCTTCAACCGGAGCTTCTTCAGAGGCTATCTCTGCTTCGGCTACAACTTCATCGGCAGTTTCTTCAACAACGTCCGCCACTTCTTCGGTGGTTTCGGCTGCTTCAGCTTCAGCGGCAGCTTGCTTGGCTTCAGCTTCGCGTTTTGCGTTCACCTCTTGCTCTGCTTTTAGAGCTTGGGCTTTGGCATCGGCCTTGGCTTTTGCCAATCCATCTTTTTTGGCTTCGATAAGTCCTGCTTTTTCTTCAAGCCAAGCATTGAATTTCTCTTCAACTTGTTCTTGGGTCAAAGCGCCTTTTTTAACGCCGATGGTAAGATGGTTTTTCAAAAGCGCACCTTTGTAAGACAAAATAGCTCTTGCGGTATCAGTTGGCTGTGCACCGTTCTGAAGCCATTTTACGGCACCGTCAACATTGAGGTCGATAGTGGCGGGATTGGTGTTTGGGTTATAGGTTCCCAATTTTTCCAAGTACTTTCCGTCTCTTTTGGCTCTTACATCTGCTGCAACAATCCAAAAAAATGGTTTACCTTTTTTACCGTGTCTTTGTAATCTGATTTTTACTGGCATAATAAATTAATTTGTAGGGTTCTCGACCCTGGTTATTAATGAGGGTGCAAAGGTAAACTTTTTTTGTCAATTGACGCTTGTTTATTTTAAATTTTAATGCGCCTTTGATTTTAATGTGATTTTTGGACCAAAAAAACGTTATTTTTTCTTTAATTAGCGGCTCAAAAATCTTTTTTAGATAAAAAGAGAATTTAATGAAAAAAACAGCCCTATTTTTTATGACCCTATTGATGTTCTGGAGCTGTGGCGATGATCTGGAGTTCAATACGCCCAACTTTAGTGCAAACAAAAATTACAACTTGTGGCGGGCCACCTATTTTAGTGCCAGCCAAGCTGCAGATGGTTCGTTGACCATTGTTGCGGGAAACAACCAGGAAGAGATGCGGTTTGTAGTTAGTGAAATTGCGTTTGATACCATTGACCTGACCCCCACAAGTTTCGCCAAAGCCGAGTTCAGTGATTTCAACGATATCGAATATTCTACAGCCAACCCTCCAGACCCGAGTGTGTCTCTCTATCCGGAAATTGGAAAACTAATATTTGTCCAGTCTCCCGGAGGAACCGTATCTGGTGAGTTCCGGTTCATTGCCTTTACCGAGGACGGCCTAAATTCTGTTGGTTTTAATGAGGGTTATTTCTCCAAAATCCCTATTAGTGGCGTGAATTCTGGCGACAGAAGCCCAATAGCCAAGACTAAACAGGTGCAATAAGCCGTTCAGACGGTTTATACTGTTGTTTTGACCGAAGATGGGTTTGTAGCGTTAGCATACAAGCTCTACAAACAATACCAGCCACTATCTGCGGCCCAAACGGTGGCTTTCTGATTGTGTTTGATGATTTTGGGATTGGATTTTTTTGTTGAAAAATTTCATGGACGCAATCTGTTTAGGGTGTTTTTTTGGCCAAATGTTCATAACTTTTACTTTTAAAAAGGGATAAGTTTATGTACTTTTAAACACTTTTCTATCAAAGAAAATCCACTAAAAATTTTAAAGGAATATTTCTTCTTATCGGGGAAATTATAAGGGACTTTTATGTATTTAATTTTTGATACCGAAACCACGGGATTGCCAAAACGCTGGGATGCACCCATAACAGATGTTGATAACTGGCCAAGATGCGTTCAGATAGCGTGGCAATTGCACGATGCTATGGGTAACTGTATAGAGCATCAAGATTTCATGGTGAAGCCCGATGGATTCAATATTCCGTATGATGCCGAAAAAGTCCACGGAATTTCTACCGAGTTGGCACAGCATCAAGGTATTCCTCTTGTTGACGTATTGGAAAAATTCAATGAAGCCTTAGGCAAGTCCAAATTTGTCGTAGGGCACAATGTAGGATTCGACCTCAATATAATGGGTGCCGAATTTTACAGACAATCATTTGAAAACCAACTTCAAGAATTACCGGTTTTGGATACCTGTACCGAGGCAACGGCAGATCTATGCAAACTTCCCGGCGGTCGTGGCGGTAGGTTTAAATTGCCTACACTTACAGAGTTGCACGATTTTTTGTTCAGCAAGCCATTTGTTGAAGCCCACAATGCAACTGCAGACGTGGAAGCAACTACACGCTGTTTTTTGGAGCTTATCCGTCGCAAACAATTTACGGGCACACAATTGGGTGTCGCTTCCGATTATTTTGAGAATTTTCAAACCGAAAACCCTCAAACAATCCAACTAATTGGCCTTAAACACATCAACCTCAAGCAAGAGAGTGATAAAATTAAAAAGCAATTAGAAGCACTTCAAACAAAAACCGAAGTTTCAAAAGCTGATATAGCACAAAATATCAACGACCTTAAAGCTGTCGATTTTGTGCATTTGCACAACCATTCGCAGTTTTCGGTGTTGCAATCTACTATAAGCATCAAAGATTTGGTGGCAACAACCGCCAAAAACAATATGCCGGCCGTAGCCTTAACAGACCATGCCAATATGATGGGGGCATTCCTTTTTGTAAAAGAAATTACGGCGCACAACAAAACCGTAAAAGCCAAAAACGAAGAGGCTCTTGCCAATGGCGAAACACCCACAGCCAAAGAAATCAAGCCGATTTTGGGCTGTGAGTTTTATGTTTGCGACGACCGTTTTGACAAGACCCGAAAAGACAACGGATATCAAGTTGTTTTCTTGGCAAAAAACAAACAAGGCTATCACAATCTGGCAAAACTATCGTCATTGGCTTATACAGAGGGCTTTTACTACGTGCCCAGAATAGACCGAAAAATAATAGAGACATACAAAGAGCATTTGATTGTTTTAACAGGGAGTCTATATGGTGAAGTTTCAAACAAGTTGTTAAACATAGGCGAAAAACAAGCTGAAGATGCCTTGTTATGGTGGAAAGAACAGTTTGGAGACGACCTGTATATTGAGTTAATGCGCCATAATCAGGAAGATGAAAACCGTGTGAACAAAGCACTTTTGGAATTGTCCAAAAAACACGGCGTAAAAGTAGTCGCGACCAATAATGTTTACTATGCGGCGCAGGAAAATGCCAATGCACACGATATTTTATTGTGCGTAAAAGACGGCGAAAAGCAGGCAACACCCATAGGTCGCGGACGAGGCTATCGATACGGACTCCCAAATCAGGAGTATTATTTTAAAACTTCTGCCCAAATGAAAGAATTGTTTAAGGACATTCCCGAAGCAATTTTAAACACCGAAGAGATTGCCAATAAAATAGAAAGCTATCAGTTGGCAAGAAATGTATTGTTGCCAAAGTTTGACATACCCGAAGCATTCAAAAATCCCGAAGACGATGTTGACGGCGGAAAACGAGGTGAAAATGCCTATTTAAGGCATATAACCTACCAAGGAGCAGAAAAACGCTATCCAAATTTCACCCCCGAAATCAAAGAACGCATCGATTTTGAGTTAGAGGTCATTGAGAAAACAGGCTATCCCGGCTATTTTTTGATAGTCGAAGATTTCATCCGCGAAGCCCGCAATATGGGTGTTTCCGTTGGTCCCGGTCGTGGTTCGGCTGCAGGTTCGGTGGTAGCGTACTGCCTTTGGATTACCAATATAGACCCAATCAAATACGATTTGCTTTTTGAGCGTTTCCTTAATCCCGACCGTGTGAGTCTGCCAGATATAGATATCGATTTTGATGATGAAGGTCGTGGCCTTGTTATGGATTATGTCATCAAAAAATACGGAAGCAGTCAGGTAGCGCAGATCATTACTTATGGTACTATGGCGGCAAAATCTTCCATTAGAGATACTGCAAGAGTGCTTGATTTGCCGTTGTTTGATGCCGATAGAATTGCCAAGCTCATCCCCAATATGTCAAAACTCAACAAAATTTTTGATATGGATGACGAGGCCTTGAACAATTCTTTCCGTAATGAAGATTTAGAAAAAGTCAATCAATTGCTCAACATATCGGAAGGTGAAGACCTTGAAGCCGAAACCGTCAATCAGGCAAAGGTTTTGGAAGGTTCTTTAAGAAATACGGGTATCCATGCTTGCGGTGTGATTATCACGCCTACCGATATCACAGATTTTGTTCCGGTAGCTACAGCCAAAGATTCGGACTTATACGTCACGCAGTTTGACAACTCGGTGGTAGAAGATGCCGGTTTGCTTAAAATGGATTTTCTTGGGTTAAAAACATTGACCCTTATCAAAGATACCGTCAAAATCGTTAAAGCCAAGCACGGCATTTTATTGGACCCTGATAATTTTCCACTGGACGATGCCAAAACATTTGAGCTGTTCCAAAGAGGCGAAACCGTCGGTATTTTCCAATATGAGTCGCCCGGAATGCAAAAGCATCTCAAAGATTTAAAGCCTACCGTTTTTGATGATTTAATAGCCATGAACGCACTGTATCGTCCCGGGCCAATGGAGTACATCCCGAGTTTTATCAAACGAAAACACGGCGAAGAACCTATTGTTTACGACCTGCCGGATATGGAAGACAACCTCAAGGAAACCTACGGAATTACCGTATATCAGGAGCAAGTGATGTTGCTGTCGCAGCGGTTGGCAAATTTTTCAAAAGGCGAAGCCGATGTATTGCGGAAAGCCATGGGTAAAAAGATTTTCGCACTGCTCGAAAAATTAAAACCGCAATTTCTTGATGGAGGCGAAGCCAACGGGCACCCGCGTGAAACATTAGAGAAAATCTGGAAAGATTGGGAAGCGTTTGCGAGTTATGCGTTCAACAAATCACATTCTACCTGTTATGCGTGGATAGCCTATCAAACGGCCTATCTAAAGGCACATTATCCTGCAGAATATATGGCGGCAGTACTGTCAAATAACATGAACGACATCAAACAGGTTACATTTTTCATGGAAGAATGTAAGCGAATGAAATTAAACGTTTTGGGTCCCGATGTGAACGAGTCGTATTATAAATTTTCGGTAAACAAAGATAACGCCGTCCGTTTTGGAATGGGTGCGGTCAAAGGCGTAGGATATGGTGCGGTGGCAACCATAGTTGAAAATCGCAAAAAAGACGGTGCGTACAATTCCATTTTTGATATGGCTAAACGCATCGATTTGCGTGCCGCCAACAAAAAAGCACTTGAAAACCTTGCCTTGGCTGGCGGTTTCGACTGTTTTTCCAAAACACACCGCGCACAATATTTCATTAAAGACGGCGACGGTTCCATATTTTTGGAAAAGGCCATACGCTACGGAAACAAACATCAGGAAAATGAAAATTCGGCACAAGTAAGTTTGTTTGGCGATATGAGCGAAGTGCAAATTGCAGAACCTCAAATACCACCTTGCGAAGAATGGGGTACAATGGAAAAGCTCGCCCGGGAAAAAGAAGTTGTCGGTATTTATATTTCGGGGCATCCATTGGATGATTTTAAGATAGAAATGGACGCGTTCTGTAATGCTACCTTGGCACATTTTAGAAACCTTCAAGCCTATATAAACCGAGATTTGACATTTGGGGGCGTGGTCACGGACATCCAGCACCGTGTCACCAAGAAAGGCCAGGGTTGGGCCGCATTTACCATTGAAGATTATACCGATAGTTTTGAATTTAAGATATATGGCGAAGAATATTTAAAATACCGTCATTTTCTGGTAAAAAACTCCTTCGTTTACGTCAAAACGTCAATAAAGGAAGGATGGCAGAACAGGGAAACGGGAGAAAAAGGCGAGCCCCGCATCCAGTTCAATAATTTCCAGATGTTGCAGGACGTGATGAAAGTCTATGCAAAAAAACTTTCGGTACAAATCGATGTGAAAGACATTCTTGGGAACAAAATCGATTATCTCAAAGATCTCTTTGACATGCACCCGGGCGACCAACCACTGTATTTTGTGATTTACGACCACGACGACAAAATAAAATTGAGCATGTCCAGCCGAAAGCAAAAAGTAAGGATTTCACAGGAATTGTTGAATGAACTTGGCAGCAACGACTATCATTACAAGTTGAATTGACAGTTCATAATGGCAATCAATCAAGTCATAATCAAAACAAATGTTAAGCCGGTGGGCAATGATATTTTTTTGATTAATTTTGCAAACGGAAATAGAAGTAAAACCGATTAAAAAAATAATATAATGGCATTAGAAATCACAGATGAAACGTTTGAAGAAACAGTATTGAAAAACGACAAACCCGTATTGGTGGATTTTTGGGCAGCATGGTGCGGCCCTTGCAGAATGGTAGGTCCAATCATTGATCAAATCAGTCAAGAATATGAAGGCAAAGCCATAGTAGGCAAGGTCGATGTGGATGCCAACCAGGAATTTGCTGCTAAATATGGCGTGCGCAACATCCCGACGGTTTTGGTATTTCAAAACGGTGAAGTTGTAGGCAGACAAGTAGGTGTAGCACCAAAAAATGCCTATACCGATGCGTTAGATTCGCTTTTATAGTAGAATGATAAAAGAAATGACAAAAGGTTTGCTGCTATAGCGAACCTTTTTTATTTTAGAGCAAAATTTAATAGAATGGCAAAATATATAAAAACACAAGACGCAATTGACAATAAATTGATTGAAGAGCGCAAAGTGTTCCTCTGGGGCATGGTAAACGACAAATCTGCAAAACATGTTATCGATAGGTTGATGTATCTGGATGCGCTTGAAACAAAAGATATACATCTGTACATTAACAGCCCAGGTGGTTATGTCACTTCAGGTTTTGCCATTTACGATTGCATAAAATCCTTAAAAAGTGATGTGTCAACCATTTGTACCGGTTTTGCAGCATCCATGGGTTCCATAATATTGTCTGCCGGAAAAAAAGGCAAACGCTACATACAACCGCATGCAAGAGTAATGATCCATCAACCAAGTGGTGGCGCACGTGGTGTGGCAAGCGATATTGAAATTACAGCACAGGAAATCATCAAAACCAAAGAGTTGAGCGCAAACCTGTTAGCGGAAAACTGCGGACAAACTTTTGATAAAATCATGAAAGACTTCAACCGTGACCACTGGATGGGCGCCGAAGAATCGGTAGCTTACGGAATTGTTGATAAAATATTGTGATTTAAGATTTTAGATTTGCAGATTATGATGTTTAGACCTTTCTGTCTGCAATCATAGCTCCTCTCCATTGGTGAGGTTGTGTGGAGATGAATTTACAAACAGAACTCAATAAAACAGGAGGTTTCAAAAACCTTGAACTATTGGCCAAGCAAGTGGTCGAAGGTTTTATTGCGGGCATGCACAAAAGTCCCTTCCATGGGTTTTCTGCAGAATTTGCCGAACATAAAATATACAACCCGGGCGAAAGTACCAAGCATATCGACTGGAAGCTCTATGCAAAGACCGATAAGCTTTTCACAAAACGCTATGACGAAGAGACCAATCTGCGCTGTCATTTGATAATAGACAATAGTAGCTCGATGCACTATCCGTATTTGGAAACCTTTGGTATCGACCACCTCAATAAAATTGCCTTTTCGGCACTGGCCGCTGCTAGCCTGATGCACATTCTCAAAAAGCAGCGTGATGCCGTGGGGTTGAGCATTTACAGTGATGCTTATGATTATTATTCGCCCGAGAAAGGCAGTGAACGGCACCACCAGATGCTATTGGGGCAATTGAGCCAAATGGTGCTTTCGAGACCAGAACAAAAAAGAACCGAAACCCATACCTATCTCCACCAGATTGCCGAAAAGATCCACCGCCGTTCGCTTATTTTCTTTTTTACAGACATGTTCCAGGCCGAGACGGACAGAACCTCTCTGTTTGAAGCCCTGCGCCATCTAAAGCACAACAAACATGAGGTGGTACTTTTTCATGTGTTTGATGGCAAAAGAGAATTGCAATTCGATTTTGACAATACGCCAAAGCGGTTTGTAGATGTTGAGACGGGCGATTTCATCAATCTCTATCCAGAAAACATCAAGGAAGATTACACGGCAAGGGTTGCGGCCTATTTTGATGGGCTAAAGCTCAAATGTGGCCAATATCAGATAAAATATGTCGAAGCCGACATTAACAAATCGTTTGATAAAATCCTAACAGCTTATATGGTGGAACGCGGTAAGTTTAAGTAAGTACCCATCCAAATTTTTCCAATGGCCAAAAGTGAAAGTTCTTTTTGGCTTTTTTTATCTTTTTATCGTTCAGTTGTGTAGTAGAGCAACTTAAAAAATTCCTTCAAGCAAACTCAAAAATGCTGATTTTCATTTCATTCAAAAAAGTTCAAAATGAGTGATAAATTATTTTTCAAAAAAGAGAACAAAATGTTTGTGATATAAAAAACAGGGTGTATATTTGCAACCGCATTTATGCGAAGGTCTGGTAGTTCAGTTGGTTAGAATGCCGCCCTGTCACGGCGGAGGTCGCGGGTTCGAGTCCCGTCCAGACCGCAACATAAAGAAGTTGTGTTGTTCCCAGGCGAAAGTTTGGGATGTAGTGAAAACCCTGTAAAACGGGTATTCCAATGAGAAGCTTTCCTTTTTTCTAACAAGAAAATCGGGATGCTTTTTTGTTTTGTACCAGCCTGCTTAACAGCTTGGAAATTTGTGGGTTAGCTTATTTTCAATGAGACAAAACATTCTATGGATTCTTTTGTTCCTTATGTGCCCATTGCCACAGATCCGATGAGGATTTTCTGATTTACTTGAGCTTTTGCATCAAAAGCTTTTAGAAAAAATGACGGTATTTTTGTTTTGGCTTTTGCTCCCATTTGAATTCAGAACCGTTTCATTATCAACATATCTCTAAAAATCAAGATAAGCAACCTTGAATTTTTCGTTTAGGATACTTTTCAGGACATCCACATTGCCGTTGGTAAAAAACTGATTTGTTGGTTTTGATTTTTTGGCATTAAAGAGTTGGTGGCTTTCCAAAATGGCCTTGGTCTGTCGGGCCACTGCCTCTCCGGAATCTATGATTTTTACGTGCGGCGGTAGCAGTTCCAGCAATAAGGGCATCAGATATGGATAATGTGTACAGCCCAAAACCAAATAGTCGATGTTGGCTTGTACCATTGGCTTTAAATAGATTTTTAAAAGTGTCCTCATCGCATCACTGAAGGTTTTGCCTTCTTCGATAAGTTTTACGATACCTTCCCCCACTTGCTCAATTACAGTGATGCCATTGCTGTAAAGATCCGTTGTTTTGTGGAACAGTTCGCTAGATAAGGTGCCTTTTGTGGCCAGGATGCCAATGGCCTTGGTCTGGGTTTGGAGGGCGGCGGGTTTAATGGCCGGTTCTATCCCGATAAATGGGATGTTGTATTGGCTTCGCAAGGTTTTGATGGCATTGGTTGTGGCGGTGTTGCAGGCCACGACAATGATTTTACAGTTTTTTTTGATGAGCAGCTCGGTGTTTTTGATGCTCAACCGGATGATATCTTCTTTAGATAGGTTGCCATATGGCGCATTGTGACTGTCAGCGAGATAAATGGTGTTTTCATAGGGCAACAAGGCGTGTATCTCCTTAAAAATGGAAGTCCCGCCTATTCCCGAATCAAAAATGCCTATTGGTTGCGTGCTCATGATGCAAAAATAAAAAGCCACTTCATATAAAGTGGCTTTCAATTAAGATTTTTGATTTTTGAAAATTAGAATCCCAATTCTTTTTTGACGTCTGCCAATAGGTCTTTGCCATCGGACAAAAGAACGCCGCCGCCTTGGGTTGAGTCCAGAACATAATCAAAGCCTTGAGCACGTGCCACTTTTTGGATGGCAGCCTTCGCTTTCTCAAAAAGGGGCTTCATAAGTTCTGTTTCTTTCTTTTGAAGGTCTTCTTGTGCGGTAGCTTGGTACTGGCGGATGCTCTGCTCAATAGTTGCTACTTCCTGAACCCTTTTTTGGTTTTCTTCTTCTGTTTTGGTTTCGGCCTCTGCTTGATATTGCTTCATTTTGTTTTGGTATTCGGTGGCCATTTTTTGGATTTCGGCTTCATATGTCTTGCCGAGTTTTTCCAGTTCGGTTTTGGCAGACTTCATCTGCGGCATGGCTTCGATCAAATCGCCTGTGTTGATGTGGGCAATTTTTGATTGTGCCATGGTAAAACTGGTTGCTCCAATAAACATTAGGGCTGCAAATAAATGGGTTTTAAAATGTTTCATTTTTAAAAATTTGAATTGTTACTTGTTATTATTTGTATTGTGTTAAGTTGTTGAACTTTTAAATCTTAAATCGTCAATCATTTTCCGGATTTTTGTTCTTCGCTTCCCGTTCTTGTTTTGCGCGGTTGCGTTCTTCAATGATCTGTCTTTTGCGTTCTTCTAGCTCTTGCTTTCTTCGTTCACGGTCGTCAAGTATTTGTTGTTGTTGGTTTTTGGCTTCTGAACCGCTATTTATTTTTTCTTTTTCTTCTTCTTTGATTTCTTCTACGGTTTCGTCAATAGAGGCCTTTTTTTCTTCTACATCATCCTCGGCACTTGGCGGAGCCATTTTGCTGCTGTTTGGGTTACGGTTGTTGATACTGTCACGTTCTGCCTTCGCTTTTGCTCTATCGTTCAATATCTGCTGGCGTCTTGCCTCTGCGGCGGCTTTTATTGAGTCTCGCATTCGTGTCTGTGCTTCACGGCGATCTTGTATTTCTTTTTCGCGGGCAGCTTGTTTTTCTTCCAAAACTTTTTCGCGTTCATCGAGCTCTTTGTTGATAACCGGAACGATAGTTTCTTTTTCTGCTTCTTTTCGTTCGGTTTTTGTCTTGGCCTGGGTGCGTTTTGATGATCTGGTAATGCTTCTCAATACCAAATCGCTGATATCGAAACGTTCTGCAGAGTATAGCATGACCATGTTTGCTGATTTGTCGAACACAAAATCATACTGTTTGCTGGCAACGATTTCTTGTACAGCAGCAAAAATCTGGTCTTGTATGGGCTGTACCAACTGCTGTTTCTGTATCATGAGGTCGCCATTGGGTCCGAAACGTTTTTGCTGGTAGTCCAGTATCTCGGCTTCTTCAACCGTGATGTCTTCAAGGCGCTCCTCGTAAAGTTCTTTGGTCAAAAGCACTTTTTCGTTGTTGAGCTGTTCCTTTTTGGTCTCGACGGCTTTGAGTCGTTGGTCCACTTCTGTTTTCCATTGTTGAACTTTGCCGTCCAGCTGCGCGCTGGCTTCTTGGTATTCCGGTACGTTCTGTAAAATGTACTCGGTATCTATATAGCCGATCCGTACACCCCTTTGTGCATTTGATACAAAACTGAACATGCCGATAAAGGTCATTAAAAAAAGAACTTTAAACTTCATCTGTTTGTTATTTTATGATTTATGGCCAAAAACAATAAACTTCCAAAATGACAATCCGTGAAAATAGAAGTAGCCATATAGAGTTATTTTTTTTTCAAATTAACGAAATATATTCCGAAAAATTTTAACCTTTTGGCTAATTCCTGAACGTATCATTAGAAAATATCGTGCCAAACTTTAAAATTGTTGCCCGATGATAAAGTGGGTTTCCCAACCGTTTCTTTTGGTTTCTCCCGGAAGTGGGTCAAAACCGTATCCAAAATCAATTCCAAGCAAGCCAAAAGCAGGCATAAAGATGCGAAGCCCCAAGCCTGTTGATCTGTTGATAGTGAAAGGATTGTAATCCCTGAAATTGTCAAACGAAGCGCCTCCTTCTAAAAAGCCTAGGGCAAAAATCTTTGCCTGGCCTTCAAGGGTTATCGGGTAGCGGAGTTCCATCGAAAATTTATTGTAAATGGTACCTCCGTCTTGAGAGGACAGCGTTTGGTTGGGATAGCCCCTCAACGCAATGGCTTCTCTACCGTCCAGCGAATAGGTGCCGAGGCCATCGCCACCCAAAAAGAACCTTTCAAAGGGGATAAGGCCCCTGTCATTGTTATAGGCTCCTAAAAATCCAAATTCCAGACTCGATTTCAGGACCAATTTTTTGACGATGTTTTGGTAAAAATCGGCTTTGAACTTCACTTTATAGAACTCCAGCCATTTAAAGCGCTCTTGGTCAATTTCTCCCATTCGCTTATAGTCATCACTATTGCTTGAGTCCAGTGATGCCCGTTCATCTTTTAAGGCTTTGTAATTAACGTTGTTGAACAAGGAATAAGGCAGGGTCATTTTGGCGGTAAAGGTCAGGTTGGAACCTCCCATTGGATATATGGGATCTGTCCATGTGCTGTTCCTGCTCAACCCAAAGGTGTAGGCAAGGTTGTTGGAATATCCGTTGCCAAAGGTAAAAAGTCCGGTGTTGTAATTTTCGAGGTTGTAATGCTGGAAGCTAATTGCCTGCGACAATGTAAAATAATCGTCTGGGACAGAAAGTCGGCGAGCCAGCCCAACAGTAATCCCGGTAATATTGAAATTTTTACTTTTGTCAGGATTCCTTGTTATCGGATTGTACAGAAACTGTTTGGTATGCGACAAAGATGTAGAAAACTGTACTGGTCGTTTGCCTCCCAACCAAGGTTCTACAAATGAAAAACTATAGGTTTGGAAAAAACGGCTTGCTTGTAGCCTTAAGGCCAAACTTTGGCCATCTCCCATAGGGACGGGTTTGTATGCTTTGCCGTTAAAGATATCTTTGATGGCGAAATTGTTGAATGACAAACCGAGGGTGCCGATGAAACCGCCACCACCATATCCGCCTTGTAGCTCTATCTGGCTTGATCCCGACTCTACCAAAGAATATTCCATATCCACTGTGCCGTCAGTAGGGTTGACGTTTTTAAAGTTGGGCGAAATTTTCTGGGCATCAAAAAAGCCCATTTGCCCTATCTCACGTATGGTCCTTATCACATTGTCTTTGCTGTACAGCTGACCTGGTCTTGTGCGAAGTTCTCGATAAATCACATGGTCATTGGTTTTTTCGTTGCCCACAACCGTGACGTTATTAAAATAGGCTGGCTTGCCTTCAGAAATGCGAATTTCCATATCGATGACATTTCCGTCAGCACTCACCTCTACAGGGTTTACCGAAGAGAACAGGTATCCTGAATTTTGATAAAGGTTGGCAATATCTACCGCGTCGGGTTTGGTATCGTCGGCAATTCTTTTCTTGAGTTCGACGCCATTATAAGTGTCGCCTTCGTTGATTCGCAATATGGATTGCAATTGCTTGTCGGTATAAACACTGTTGCCAACAAAAGTGATTTTTCCAAAAGTATATTTTTCGCCTTCTTCAAGGTTGATGGCCAGTGAAATGGTCTCATCGGCGTTATAGATAATGGAATCTGATAGGATACGGGCATCCCGATAGCCATTTTCCTTATATGTATCTATAACCGATACCAAGTCTGTTTTATAATCGTTGGCTACATATTTTGAGCGTTTAAAAATGCGTATCGGGTTCTTCTGCTTGGTCTTTTTCATGGCCTTGCGCAGTTTTTTGTCGCTCAACTTTTCGTTGCCGATAAAAGCGATTTGCTTTATTTTTACCTTATCGCCCCTGTCAATGTCCACTTTCATGTTAACCCTTCTTTTTTGGATGGAATCTTCAACTTCTTTGGTGGTAACAGTAACTTTGGTTTTGAAATAACCGTCTTTTTTGTATTTGTTGACCAGATAGTTGCGGGTTGTGGTGATGAGGTTTTCAGTGACCTTGACGCCTTTGGTAAGTTGGTTGTCCTTGATGATGTTTTCTTTTTTGGATTTTCGAACGCCTTCAATGGTTACTTCATTGAGTTCGGGCAGGTCCACAAGGTATATTTCCAGATAGGCCACATTGTTCTCTGTTCGGGTCAAGTAGATGTCAATGGCACTGAACAGTTTTGAGTTCCACAGTTTTTTCAGCGCATTGCTGATCTGCTCGCCGGGAATGGTTACTTCTTGGCCTTTTCGCAAACCGGAATAGGAGACTACGGTTTGGTCGCTAAAGTTTGTGTTTCCGGTTACGGTAATATCGCCCAAAATGTACTTTTGGCCCTTGTCAAATGTTAGTTCTTGGGCGGCGCTGTTCAAAGAAATTACCAATAATATTAAGGTAACGGTTGTATTGAGAAATGTTTTCAAAAGTAGTTTGTTAGCTAATTTGTTCACTTGTTTTTCCAAATCGTCGTTCTCTGTTTTGATAGGCTATCAGTGCGTCATACAGATCTGCCTTTTTGAAATCTGGCCATAAAATGGGCGTAAAGTACAGTTCCGCATAAGCTATCTGCCATAAAAGAAAATTACTGATGCGGTGTTCGCCACTGGTACGTATCAGCAAATCAACATCTGGTAAATTTTGCGTGTAAAGATGCTTATTAATAATGGATTCGTCAATAGCATCGACTGAAATTATATTATTTTTAACTTTAAGGCTCAAAGTCTTAATGGCACTGATAAGTTCTTCGCGCGAGCCGTAGCTCAAGGCGAGGGTAAGGGTCATGGCTTGATTATCTTTGGTCTTTTCGATAACCTCAATCAGTTCTTTATGAGCTTCTTTTGGCAAGTGGTCGAGATTGCCGATTGCCGATAGCTTGATATTGTTGTCCTGAAGTGTTTTGATTTCTTTTTTTAGGGATTTTACCAAAAGTTTCATCAATGTGCGTACTTCAATCTTTGGTCGGTTCCAGTTTTCTGTTGAAAAGGCATAAAGGGTGAGGTTTTCGATACCGAGTTCGGCGCAGGCCTCCACCACTTCACGAACGGTTTTGGCTCCGTTTTCATGTCCGACAACTCTAACAAGACCTTGCTTTTTGGCCCATCGACCGTTACCGTCCATGATGATGGCCAGGTGTTTTGGGAGTTTTGCTTTATTGATATCGTTGATATTGCCCATTTAAAAATTACAATAACATGGCCTTTTGCCAAAAGTGAATGTCAAAGTGATGCCTGTAAATACATACCAATCATTGCTATTGGTGTTGCCAAAACTATTGTGTAGTTGTCTATAATCGCTGTCTGGCATGCTTCCATCTATCTCGTCACTGAAAGTGTATCGTGCGCCAATTTCAAATCCGAGGATCATGTCATCGGCTGTCGTGGTTTTAAAGCCCAGCACTATCGGGATGCCATATGCCCAACTATTGGTATTTTCGGAGGTCAGGACGCCATTGTTGTCAAAGAAAAAATTGTCGTGTTTTGCGGTGGTAATGCCGGTGTAAAGGTATGGTGTCGATTTTGAAGTCTCGCTGTGGAGGTCAAAATCAAAGAAGGTGAATTCCATCCCTACGCCAAATTCAACAATGTTGTTCTCAAAGCTATATCCGCGCGCAATCCTTCTTGGATCATCGGATTTTGAATCCATTCCTTCGAGTTTTGAAAAAATGGCCGATGCCCTGAACGAATGCCGAGGGCTTCTGTTCCACTTGAGGATACCCCCAAATGCCGGATTGTTGGGCGAAATATAATTGGTAGCCCCGACATCGCCGATGAAATTGCTTCCTCCCAAAAAGAAACCTACTTCATAGATTTGGGATTGAGCCGATTGGATCGTGAAAACACTAAATATCACCAAGATCAGATATCTCATAAGCTTTAAAAAGTTTGCAAATATAACAAATATGTCAAGCCCGATACAATTTGTTCGGATTTGTATTACAGATAAACAATTTTAATGATGATTTATTGTCTAATTTCTCTTGTCTTCGCCCCATAGCAGTTTTTTCCGTAAGGTATCGATGAAACTTTCGCCAACAAGTTCTACCATTTTAATGGTAAATGGAGCTTTCCTGATGGTTACGGTCGTGGTGTTGGGCAGGGTGGCAATACGCGAATCCAGTGAAATGAGGAATTCATCCTCTCGACCGTCGATTTTGAGATGAATTTCGATATCGTCCGGGATGACCAGGGGTCGTGCGCTCAAATTGTGCGGGGCAATTGGCGTTAGGACAAAACTTTGGGCATTGGGTGAAATCACAGGTCCGCCGCAACTCAACGAATAGCCCGTAGAGCCGGTTGGGGTTGATATGATGAGCCCGTCAGCCCAATATGAGGTCAGATATTCGCCGTCGAGATGTGTGGTAATGGTAATCATAGAAGTGGTGTTCTTCCTGCTCACAGCTATTTCGTTGAGCGCAAAATTGGTACTTTGGATGTCTTGGTTGCCGGGCGTAGTTTCAATGCTCAAGAGCGTCCGTTCAGAAATTTTGAAACGTTTTTTCAGAATACTATTCAGCGCGGTCCTAATCTGGGTGTTCTGAATGGTGGCCAAAAATCCCAAACGCCCTGTATTAATGCCTACGATGGGAATGTCCAGATCACGAACATAGGTAATGGCCCTCAATATAGTGCCGTCACCGCCAATGCTTATCAGTAATCCGTAAGAATTGTCAAGTGTCCCAAACGTGCCAAAGGTGGCATATGCAGGATTGTTGTCCTGGCTCACGATGAGTTCCAAAAAATCTTTATCTATATATACTTCGAGTTTTTTTTCAATGACATAATCGAGCAACAGTTTGATGCCCGGATGGATGTTCCTTTGGTAATGCTGTCCGTAGATGGCAATTTTCATGGCTTAAAGATCGAGATATTTCTTGAGATAGTCTGACCGTTCCTTGAGGCTGTCAAGAAAAGCATCTTCTTCGTGTCCGGATATGATATTGTAGCTGTACCGCCTGAAAGTTTGGAGGATGCTCCCAAGGCCTGAAGTGCCTATCTTTAAAGTAATCTGAACAAGGTCGGGATCCATTTTTGAGATAAAAGCACCAAGAAGTTTGGAATTGTTGGACTCTACAATCTGACTTATTTCGCTAAAAGAATAGTCATGGATGCCTTTTTCTACAATCAAGACAGCTCCGGGTTCAGAAAAAAATGGCGTTTCATTAAAAAGGCCGATGATGTCACTTAGTTCATAATAGCCAAGGTATTCGTTCTGTTCGCCGAGTACCGGCATGATGTTGCATGAATTTTGTGCGAATGCCTCCAAAACATCGAGCCAGCGCGTGGTAGATCGTACAAAAAAACCCTCAAAGGCATAGTTGAAATCGTTGATTTCCTTCGAACCGTCAAAACAATGGGCGTCGTTTTCGGATATACAGCCCATGTAGAAACCGTCTTTTTCTATAGGTATATGCGAGTAAGTCAGTTCGTTGAACATCATTTTCAGGTCGCTGACCTTGTCGTGGACATTTAATGGTGCAATATCGTTTATTATGAACTTGTTTGGATTCATGGAAGTTGTTTACTGTTGCAAATTAATCAAAAAATAAAGACATAAAGCCTGTGACACTTTGTATTTTTGCATCGAAAGTTAATGTACCATGACAAAATTAAGCGTAAACATCAACAAAATTGCAACATTGCGAAATGCCCGGGGTGGCGATGTGCCCAATTTGGTGCAGTTTGCCATTGATGTCCAAAAATATGGCGCCCAAGGCATTACCGTGCACCCAAGACCCGATCAGCGACACATCCGTTATAAAGATGTGTTTGAACTTAAGCCTGTTGTTACGACAGAATACAATATCGAAGGAAACCCAATAGGCCAGTTTGTGGATTTGGTCCTGGAGATAAAACCAACACAGGTAACACTCGTTCCGGATGCCGAAGACGCCCTCACCTCAAACGCAGGATGGGACACGATAAAGCACAAGGATTTTCTTAAAGAAACCATTGCAGAATTTAAGCGCAACGGGATCAGGACATCCATTTTTGTTGATCCTGTAATGCATCAGATAGAAGGAGCCAAGGCCACTGGTGCCGATCGGATCGAACTCTATACCGAAACCTTTGCCCGCCAGTACAGTATGGGCAACGAAATGGCCGTGAAACCTTATGTTGATTGTGCGGTGTTGGCAAGCACTTTGGGACTGGGCATCAATGCCGGGCACGACCTGTCTCTGGACAACATCCATTTCTTCAAGAACAATGTTCCCGACTTATTGGAAGTATCCATTGGGCATGCTCTTATATCCGAAAGCCTCTACCTTGGCATCGAAAACGTGATCAATATGTATCTTTACAAGCTGAAATGATGTTATATTCAAACATTTTGGGAGAAGGAAAACCATTCATCCTCTTGCACGGTTTTTTGGGTATGGGCGACAACTGGAAAACCCTCGGTATGCGGTTTGCCGAACTCGGGTTTGAAGTACACCTCATGGACCAACGCAACCATGGACGCAGTTTTCACAGTGCGGAGTTCAGTTATGAATTTATGGCCCAAGACTTAAAGCTCTATATTGAACAAAAACATTTGGATGAAGTCATACTGCTTGGGCATTCTATGGGCGGCAAAACGGCCATGCTATTTGCTGTCCAAAATCCAAAAATGGTTGATAAACTGATAGTGGCCGATATCTCTCCGAGATATTATCCTGCACACCACGATAGCATTTTGAGAGGTTTGTCCGCTCTCAATTTTGACATCATAAAGAGCAGGGCCGAAGCCGACGAGACACTCAAACACTATGTCCCGGAGTATGGCACGCGCCAGTTTTTGCTCAAAAACCTTTATTGGGAAACCAAAGATAGGCTGGGGCTTCGACTGAATCTTGAAGCACTTTCCGACAATGCCAACGAAATTGGCGAGCCGTTACCTGCACATAGCACTTTTGAAAAAAAGACCTTGTTTTTGCGTGGGGACAAGTCGGAATACATTGGTGTTCAGGATGAGAGTATAATCAAAGCCCATTTTCCAAACGCAACATTGGCTACCATTTCCAATGCAGGTCATTGGCTCCATGCTGAAAACCCGAATGATTTTTTTGAAGCCGTTATGGATTTTGTAAAAGAATAATGTTATCTTTAGAAGATAATCAACATTATAAAATCATGAACCTTATCATCAGATTGTTGCTTACCGCGGTTGCGGTCATCGTCTTGGCAGAGATTCTCCCGGGAGTTCACGTAGTTGGTTTTACAGGTGCCGTCATTGTGGCCGTAGTATTGGCTGTTCTTGACGCTTTTTTGAAACCCATCCTGACATTCCTTACATTTCCCGTCACGGTCATCACGCTTGGACTGTTCTTACTGGTCATCAATGCACTCATTATTATGCTTGCTGACTCTTTGCTTGACAGCTTTAAAGTGGACGGATTTTGGACGGCATTACTTTTTAGTGTACTACTTTCAATATTGCAGTCCATATTGTTCTCACTGTTGAAAAAAGATTGATAGTTGTTTAAAGCTATTTAATAACTTTCCATCCCGCAGGGCATTAACTTCATTGCTTTCTTGAGGTTGGTATATGGCAGTCTCAACAATGGCAGTTTTCGTTTAGCTTAAAAACAACCTATAAACAATTT
The DNA here is from genome assembly GCA_029557895.1 of Bacteroidota bacterium. Lineage (GTDB taxonomy): Bacteria > Bacteroidota > Bacteroidia > Flavobacteriales > Flavobacteriaceae > JBPOFM01. Next base: position 49,707 of record JAKQHT010000025.1, read on the forward strand.
CATAATTTAAACATATAGGCTCTAAAAATAGCACACATACAAAACGTTAAAACTTTGTTGGGATGCAAAAAAAACTTACTTTTGCATCCCAATTTTTTATTGTTAAAAGATGAACATTACAAGAGAAAACATCGATGCGCTCAATGCAGTGCTAAAAGTGGACATTGCAAAGGAAGATTACAGCGTCAAGGTCGAAAAAATCCTGTCAGATTATAAAAAATCTGCCAACATTCCCGGGTTCAGAAAAGGACATGTGCCAATGTCATTGGTCAAGAAACAGTACGGCAAGGCGGTATTGGTAGATGAAGTGAACAAACTTTTGCAGGATGCACTTAACAAATACCTTACCGAAGAAAAGCTTGATGTATTGGGTAACCCGCTTCCAAAAGCACAAGACAATCTTGATTGGGATGCGGATTCGTTCTCTTTTGAATTTGAACTTGGCCTGGCACCGACATTTGAAGTTGAGCTAAAATCCAAAACCCCGATAACCCAGTACCACATCATCGCAGATAAAAAGATGATTGACAACCAAGTGGAGCACATCCAAAAACAATATGGCAAAATTGTATCGCAAGATTCAGTTACAAAAGAATCCGAACTTACGGGCACTTTTGCCAATGTCGAAAAAAACATCGATAGCGCCGCCACATTTGCATTAGAAAAATTGAAAAGCAAAAATGCAGAAAAACAACTTTTAGGCAAAAAAGTGGGTGACACCTTAACCCTTAACACAAAAGGCTTATTTGAAGACGACCACGATTTGATGCATTTCCTAAAAGTACCGCATGATGAAGTTCACGGTTTGGAAATAGATGTTGATTTTACCATCAGTGAAATCAACAAGCGCGAACTTGCCGATCTTGACCAAGATCTTTTTGACAAGCTTTTTGGGAAAGGAGGCGTGACAAGCGTTACAGAACTGAAAGAAAGGATAAAAGTCGATTCAGAAAAGCAATTTGCACAGCAAGGCGACCAAAAATTCCTCAACGATGTGACCGAATATTTGGTTGACAACACAAAATTTGATTTGCCAGTGTCGTTCCTGCAACGATGGATGCAGACAGCAGGAGAGGAAGTCATGGATGCTGACCAAGCCAAAGAAGAATTTGAAAAGTCTGAAAAGAGCATGCGCTACCAACTTATCGAAGGCAAGCTCATCGAAAAATATAGTTTGCAAACAAAATTCGAAGACCTCCGGGAGTATGCCAAATCATTGATCAAAGGTCAAATGGCCCAATTCGGTCAGATGAACCCAGAAGATAACGAGCTTGACGAAATTGCCATGAGGATCTTGTCCAACAAAGATGAAGTCAAGCGCTTGTCAGAGCAATTGATGAGCAAAAAACTATTGGATCTTTACAAAAAGGAAGTAAACGTAAAGATCAAGGAAATAACATATGACGACTTTGTCAAAGAATTCTATAGCTGATAGATAAAATAAATCCGTATCTTTAGAGCGTAAAACCAACAAGTTTTACGCTTTTTTTAACCGTATAAAAAGAAACATAGTAACAATGGATTACACAAAGGAATTTGAAAAATTCGCTATAAAGGATCAAGGCATCAGCAGTACATACTATAACAAAATAATCAACAGCATGTACCCTGTAGGCCTTACCCCAAACATCATTGAAGAACGCCACATGAACATTGCCATTTTTGATGTTTTTTCCCGTTTGATGATGGATCGCATCATTTTTATGGGTACGGCCATTAACGACCAAGTGGCCAATATCATTCAGGCACAATTGCTGTTTTTGGAAAGCACGGATGCATCCAAGGACATACAGATATACATCAACTCACCCGGCGGAAGCGTCTATGCTGGGCTTGGTATTTATGACACCATGCAACTTATAAAACCAGACGTGGCCACCATATGCACGGGTATGGCAGCATCCATGGGGGCAATATTGCTTTGTGCCGGTGAGAAAGGAAAGCGTAGTGGATTGAAACATTCGCGCGTTATGATCCACCAGCCGCTCGGTGGGGCACAAGGTCAGGCCAGTGACATCGAGATAACTGCCCGCGAAATATTGACATTAAAAGAAGAACTGTACAACATCATCAGCAAGCACACCGGACAAGATTATGATAAAGTCTATAACGACAGTGATCGTGACTATTGGATGAAAGCGGATAAAGCTTTGGAATATGGCATGATTGATGAGGTATTGGTAAGACAGAAATAACAAGCCTAAGGCCTAACCCCGAATTTATGGCAAAAGAACAATTGGAATGCTCATTCTGCGGTAGAAAAAAACCGGAAACGAATCTACTGATTGCAGGTCTGGATGCACATATATGCGACAGGTGTATCGAACAGGCGCACGGCATCGTTTTGGAAGAATCGAAACAAAGTGGCAACACCGAACTTTCATCTGAACTTATGTTGAAAAAACCTGTTCAGATCAAATCTTTTCTCGATGAGTACATAATCGGTCAGGAATATACCAAAAAGGTCATGTCGGTTGCAGTTTACAACCATTATAAACGATTGCTCCAACCGGCAACAAAAGATGACATAGAAATACAAAAGAGCAACATCATCATGGTAGGGCGTACCGGAACCGGGAAGACCCTGGTGGCAAGGACCATTGCCAAGATGCTCAACGTACCACTTGCCATTGTAGATGCCACGGTACTTACCGAAGCGGGCTATGTGGGCGAAGATGTAGAAAGCATTCTGACACGTTTGCTGCAAGCAGCCGATTATAATCTTGAAAAGGCCGAAAAGGGTATTGTCTTCATTGACGAAATAGATAAGATAGCAAGAAAGAGTGACAACCCATCCATTACCCGCGATGTGTCGGGTGAAGGGGTACAGCAGGCACTATTGAAGCTTCTTGAAGGAACTGTTGTGAACGTCCCGCCAAAAGGTGGGCGCAAGCACCCCGATCAAAAATTCATAGAAGTGAATACCGAACACATCCTTTTTATTGCCGGAGGTGCTTTTGACGGTATTGAAAGAATCATTTCCAAACGGCTCAACATGTCGGCAATAGGTTACAAAGCACCCCACGACGAAGTCATCGACTCCGATAACATCCTCCAATATATTACGCCAAAAGATTTAAAGGACTTTGGCCTTATCCCTGAAATCATCGGGCGTCTGCCGGTACTGACCTATATGGATCCTCTGGATGCCAAAACCTTGAGGGCCATCCTTACCGAGCCAAAGAATGCCATCATCAAGCAATACAAAAAACTGTTTGAAATGGATGATATCGAATTTACCATCACTGACGGCGCATTGGATTTTATTGTCGAAAAAGCTGTGGAATACAAGCTTGGAGCACGAGGACTCCGTTCGCTGTGCGAAGAAATCCTGACAGACGCTATGTTTGAATTGCCAAGCAGCAAAGATCAAAAGCTTAATGTTACCAGAGCTTATGCCGAAGAGAAGATTTCGAAAAACACGCTCAAGCGGTTAAAAGCGGTCTCGTAAACACGGTGTGGATTTCGGATTCACTCCAAATAAAAAAAACCACTCCCATTTGCGGGGGTGGTTTGTTTATTTTAGGATTAAAGTAAATAATATTGCAGGTACAATGTTTTATAAATGTCCAGAGGGATGGTCCTATACTTGTTTTGCGGTGTAAAGATAGAAGCTAAATTGTAAGATAAAAATTACAGAACGGGCTTTTAGACAAACCCGCTTTTAATTTCGTTGTACGAAACCGTTTTGTATTTTTTTCCGACAAAATCCACGTCGGTTATAGCTTTTGTCAAACGTTCATGTCCAAAAGTTCGTCGAGGTAATTACGATTGTTGGATAATCGCGGTACTTTGTGCTGCCCGCCAAGTTTGCCGTTGCGTTTGAGCCAGTCGTAAAAAAGTTGCTGCCGCGCAACGTTTATCTTGGGTTTGTTGAGCGTAATGTTATTGAATCGTTTGGCTTCATAGTCTGAATTCAGTGATTTCAGGGCGTTGTCCAGAAGTTCATTGAAGAGGTCAATGTTTTCGGGATGGGTCTTAAACTCTATGAGCCATTCATGTGCGCCTTTTTCTTTTCCTTCCATAAAGATAGGTGCAACCGTATAATCCACAATTTCAGATTTGGTTTTTTTGCAGGCTTTTTTGAGGGCGTCTTCGGCATTTTCGACAATCAGTTCTTCGCCAAACACATTGATAAAGTGCTTGGTGCGCCCGGAAATTTTTATTCGGTACGGGTTTGTAGAGGTGAAACGTACGGTGTCGCCTATTTTGTATCGCCAAAGACCTGCGTTGGTTGTAATTACCATAGCATAGTTTGTACCGGTTTGAACCTGGCTCAACGGAATGATTCTTTGTTCGGCAGTTTCGTAAGTGTCCATAGGGATAAATTCGTAAAAAATGCCATAATCAAGCATCAATAGCAATTCACTTGATTTGTTTTGGTCCTGGATGGCGAAAAATCCTTCGGAAGCGTTATAAATCTCGTAATAGTTGAAATTTTTCTTGGGCAAAATGAACTTGTACTGGTCAATATAAGGCATAAAGCTCACGCCGCCATGAAAATAAACCTCAAGGTTGGGCCATACCTCAAAAAGATTGCTCTTACCAGAAGTTTCCAGAACGGTATTCAAAAGTACAAGCATCCATGAAGGAACACCGGCGAGGCTCGTCACATTTTCGTTCAGCGTTTCATCTACGATGGCTTGCATCTTGTATTCCCAATTGCTCATCAACGACACACGGTTGCTGGGCGTGCTGCTAAATTCTGCCCAAAAAGGCATATTGTCAATAAGTATGGCAGAAAGATCACCGAAGACCGTTCCGTTTTCACGATATAGCTCTTTGCTTCCGCCCAATCGAAGGCTTTTTCCGGTAAACAATTGTGAATCTTCGTTGTTGTTGAGGTACATACAGAGCAAATCCTTGCTGGCTGCATAATGGCAGTCCTCGAGAGATTCTGTACTTACCGGTATAAATTTGCTTTTTGAACCCGTTGTCCCGCTCGATTTTGCAAACCAACGTATCGGTGTGGGCCAGAATATATTGTTCTCTCCTTTTCGGGACCGCTCTATGTTGTCCTGTAAGTCTTCATAAGTTTGCAGTGGTACACGATCGGCAAAGGTGTTGTAGTCTTTGATGCTTCCAAAACCGTATTGCTTTCCTATTTCGGTATCTTTGGCAGCCGTTATAAGTTCCATGAGCAATTCATTTTGTACTTCGTTGGGATATTTCAAAAACAGTTCTATCTGGTGGAACCGTTTTTTTAAAAACCATGAGGCAATTGAATTGACAATTGGAATTGGCATTTTTATAGTGTATCTTTAAAGTCCTAAAAATAATAATTTTTCATGCACTATCAAGGAGTTTTGACAAAAATGGAAAGCGAGTATGCGAGCCCTGTTCAATATTACCTTCTCTTTGACGGCGACTTTCTTAACATGAACCAATTGCTCAATAAAACTTTGACCATAGAGTTGGTCGGATACCAATGCCTTAACTGTGGGAAAAACAAGCCCATTTTACGTCAAGGTTTTTGCAAAAGTTGTTTTTTTGAGGCGCCACAAGCTGCAGATTGGGTAATTCACCCCGAGTTGAGCACGGCACACCTTGACAAAGAAGACCGAGATCTGGATTATGAAAAAAAAGTACAGCTCCAGCCGCACATTGTCTATTTGGCAAACTCGGGTAATGTTAAGGTGGGTGTTACCCGAAAAAGCCAAATCCCAACCCGGTGGATCGATCAGGGAGCTCATGAGGCCATTGAAATTTTGGAGGTGCCCAACCGTTATCTTGCAGGGATTGCCGAAGTGTCGCTCAAAAGCCATGTTAGCGATAAGACAAATTGGAGAACCATGCTCCGCAACCAAATTGTTGATGTGGATCTTGTGGAGTGGCGTGAGCGGCTCAAACCGTACATTCCTGATGAAGCACGGGCGTATTATATTGCTTCAAACAAAGAAACCAACCTTGAGTTTCCTGTTCTGGAATATCCGAAAAACCCACACGCCCTTAACCTTGATAAGACGCCAACTTATACAGGGAAGCTAATGGGCATAAAAGGCCAGTATCTTATCTTTGAGGATCAAACAGTTTTTAACGTCCGCGGGAGTGAAGGGTATGTGGTCTCGATAAAAATAGCGTGACCCAACTTTTCAATATCGGTTGAGATCCGTTTTAAACCAATTTTTTTAAAAGGAACTGAAAGTTAGCCTTTTTTGTTTCGGTTGGTCTTGGTTGTCTTCTCTTTTTTCGGGTGCACCAGTGTCATTTCGTCAATAAGATGTTTTGCACCTGCAAATTTGTCGATGATGAACAGCACATAGCGCGCATCTACCATGATGTTCCTGCAAATGGACGGGTCGTAATACATATCGCTCATGGTACCTTCCCAAACCCGGTCAAAATTCAACCCGATCAGGTTGCCGTGTGCATCGATTGCCGGGCTTCCGGAATTGCCCCCGGTGGTATGGTTTGTACCGATGAAACATACAGGAACTTTTCCGTTGGCATCGACATATTGTCCATAATCTTTGGTGTTGTATAGTGTAATCAGTTTTTCGGGAAGGTCAAATTCGTAATCTCCGGGAACGTATTTTTCGATGACACCATCCAGATAGGTCACGGGTGTATAATAGACTGCATCCCTTGGACTGTAACCGGCCACTTTGCCATAGGTGACCCTTAATGTGCCATTGGCATCCGGAAAATAACGCTGGTCGGGCATGACCTCCATCATGGCCGCCATATATTGTTTTTCAAAGGCATTGATCTGAAGGTTGAGTTCTTGAAACTTCGGCTCAATTTCCGAATAGAAGTGCGCTATTTTTGGTTTTGCGTAGGCATAAGCCGCATCGGCATTGAGTTTTTGAAGTACTTCTGTGGGGTTGCCTTCCAAAACTTTCAAAGCGGTATCGAGGCTCGTAAACGCTGTTTTGTCATATATAGAGGCATCGGTATTTTTGTCATAAAACGGCATGACAGCTTCAAAAACGCCCCTATCGACCATAACGTCATAATTTTTGTAAAACCCATTGAGCCTGCCCACCATACCCGATCTGGATTTTTCGAAGGCATTATCGCTATTTTCAAGAGCTTTTTCCATTTGATACAAACGAAACATGGTTAGCATCAACTCATTGGTTCTTGTGAAAACTTCCGAAAAAACACTGCGTTTTATTTTTATATCTTCGATCTCCTTGTACAATCTTTCGAGTTCTGGGAGGATATTGCCGTATTTATTTTCAAGTCCTTTGTCTTTGAGCTGTTGCGTGAATGCATTTTCAAAATTACGTTTAATGCCAATGGCACCTGTTTTTTCGATGCCGAGGTTTTCGCCGATCCATTTTTTCCATGCATTGGCAATCCCTGCTTGTTTTGAAGCATATTGGATGCGCACTTGATCGCTGTTTTTCATACTGGCATCAATGACCTTTAGTGCAGCTTCTCTTATGGCAATATTGGTCGGGTTAACTTTTTTGACGGTTTGCTCAACGGCTACTGCGGGCAGATATTCATTGGTGACACCCGGAAAACCAAACACCATGGTAAAGTCAGATTCGCTGACGCCGTCCAGAGAGATCGGCAAATGGTGCCTTGGCCTAAATGGGACATTGTCTTTTGAATATTTTGCAGGTCGGTTGTTTTTGTCGGCATAAATCCTGAACAGCGAAAAATCACCGGTGTGTCTTGGCCAAACCCAATTGTCGGTGTCGCTGCCAAATTTTCCGATGCTGCTTGGCGGTGTCCCGACAAGACGAATGTCTTCATAACGTTCCGTTACGAACAAAAAATACTGGTTACCCTTGTAAAACGCCTTGATTCTGGTGTCTTGCCAAGGTTCTTTTTGAGCAGCTCTTTCCACTGCACTGCTGTTTGTACCTATTATTGACTGGCGTTCCCTTTCGGTCATTGCATCGGTAACACCTTCCAATATCTGTTTGCTGACGTCTTCTATTCTGATAATAAATTCAACATAAAGTCCTTCGTTTGGCAATTCTTCATTCAGTGACATTGCCCAAAATCCGTCCTTAAGGTAGTCGTTTTCTAATGATGAATGTGATTGTATCTGACTGTATCCGCAATGGTGGTTGGTTAGCAATAGGCCTTTTGACGAAATGACCTCACTGGTACAGCCACCGTTGAAATGCCCGATGGCATCCTTTAAACTTGAATTGTTGACATCGTAAATGTCCTTGGCGGTAAGCTTGCTGCCCAAAGATGTCATTTCTGCTTCGTTCATGCCTTGGAGCAATGACGGAATCCACATGCCGCCCTGTTGGGCCGATAGTTGCAACGATATAAAAAGGAATAAAACCTTGAAAATTTTCATAAAACTTGTCTTAAGTTTCCAAATATAAAAAAGCACGTCCATAGAACATATTTTTTAACGTAAATAAGGTCGAATTTTTATCAACAAAAGGATTTAGGGATACCTTTTTTGTGTGTATGACTTGTCAATAGAAGATCGGTCGGGTAGATAAGAAATGGTATTTTCAAGAAAAGCCCAATAAGGCAGGGCCCATAACCAATGGTTTACAGGCCGTTCCATATTTCTTATATCAATTCACTGTTTTTTTGTCCATTAACCTTTCACATCCAACGCATCGCGTAACGCATTCCCGATGAGCATGAATGCCATGACCAAAATCATGATGCAAAGCCCGGGGATGAGAGCAAGGTACGGCTTTCCGAGGATGATGTAGTTGTAATGATCTTTGATCATCGCTCCCCAGCTGGCCATGGGTGGTTGGGCGCCGATCCCCAAAAAGCTCAAGCCGCTTTCTACCAAGATTGCAGAGGCAAAATTGGCTGCCGAAATCACAATGACCGGCCCCATGATGTTTGGCAAGATGTGCCTTGTGATAATCCTGAAATCACTAAAACCCAAAGCCCTTGCAGCCGTAACGTACTGCATTTCTTTGGCACTGATGATTTGCCCGCGTACAATCCGGGCTACTTCGACCCACATGGTAAGGCCCACTGCAATGAACACCTGCCAGAAACCTTTGCCCAATGCCAAGGTGATGGCGATGACCAATAGCAGTGTAGGAATTGACCAGGTAACGTTAATGAGCCACATGATAAATGCATCGACCTTGCCACCAAAATACCCTGCAAGGCTGCCCATAACAATCCCGACGACCAATGAGATGAATACCGCCACAAAACCGATGAAAAATGAAATCCGGGCACCAACCAAAATGCGGCTCAAATAGTCACGGCCATACTTGTCGGTACCGAACAGAAATGTTTTTTGCTCAATGTGTTTTTGGTAATCATTGTTGGGAAAACGGGCCAATGGCATTTTTTTTGTCTCACCCTTTAGACCGTCAGAGGCATATTCTGTGTAGAGCAATTGGTCGCCTTCTGCTTTGAAATCCACAATGGGTATTTCGGTATCGGTATTGATGGTGCCAAAAAACACTTTTGAAAACCAAGATTGCTGGTTGTCCATCTGTGATGGGATGTTGAGCATTGTTACTTCAAATCCCGGTTTTTTGGAATGGATTGAAAGGTGCATTTGGTTGGCGTTCTGCGAGCTGTCAGGAGCAAAAACATATGCGAATATGGATAACAAACCAACCAAAACAATGAGCCAAAAACCCAAGACGCCCCAAAAATTCTTTTTGAACTTTTGGAGCGCCAGTTGGGACAATGTGTTGTTTCGGGCCATTTATTGTTTTGCGGTGGTGGCTACTTTGGTCTTAACAGGATATGACATTTTTAAATCGTTGAGCACGTTAATGGCTTCTTCGATATAAACATCCTTGCTGAGGCTTTGGTGCCAGCGCTCTCTTTTTTGTTTGAGGATGCTGTCGGCTTCCATTTCTTTGATCTCGTAAGGTAGAGAGTTGAATGTTAGGTTTGTAGTGTATTTCGAAATTTTCTCAAAACGTTTGGCTTCTTCTTCGTTCAGTCGCATTTCGGAGCGGTATGCGTCATAGTTCAGTGGGTAAGTTTCTTTGTCCCTTATCTTTTTGACCCATTGGGCGTTTTCGTCTATCAACTTCAATTGTTCGTTATTGGCCATCCGTTCCTTGCTTTTTTGAATGGTGATGTCGTAGTCGTAATAGTTTTCAAAGACATTGTAAACCACGGGTGCTATCTTGTCCCACGGTAGCGGATTGTCGTGGTCTTTCTCGCCAAGATCAATATAGCTGTACCTGTCAGGAACAACAACATCGCTTTTCACGCCTTCTAGTTGGGTTGAGCCACCGTTGATACGGTAAAATTTTTGGGTTGTAAACTTTAGGGCTCCCATGTCGCCATTGGTGTTGTTGCGCACTACGCGGTTCAGGTCCAGTACGTTTTGTACCGTACCTTTGCCATAGGTTTGCTTGCCACCTATGATTATGGCCCTTTTGTAGTCTTGCATGGCGGCAGCCAAAATTTCTGATGCCGATGCCGAAAGTTCATTGACCAGGATGACCAATGGGCCGTCCCAAATAATTGATTTGTCCTTGTCGTAGAGCACTTCTCTTTCGTTGCCGGCGGTCTTTACCTGTACTATCGGCCCGTCTTTGATGAACAGTCCGGCCATATCTACAACCGTTTGAAGTGAACCGCCACCATTGTTGCGCAAATCGATGACCAATCCTTCCATGCCTTGCTCCTTGAGCCGTTCTATTTCGCGACGGATGTCTGATGCGGCATTCCTGTTGTTGTAGTTTTCAAAATCGACGTAAAACTTGGGCAGGTTGATGACCCCAAACATTTTTCCCTCTTTTTTAACCGTTGCTGACTTTGCATATGTCTCTTCGATCACCACGACATCTCTTGTGATACGTAAATCTTCTATGGTGCCGTCTACTTTTCGGAGTGTCAGGATCACATCGGTTCCTTTAGGTCCTTTGATGAGTTTTACGGCGTCATCCAACCGCATTCCCACCACGTTGACGGAGGTTTCTTCGTTGGATTGCCTTACCTTTAGGATTTGGTCGCCTACCTCAAGTTTGTTTTGTCTCCACGCCGGTCCGCCACTGATGATCTCGTTAATGGTTATGACGTCCATTTTCTTTTGCAGCCGGGCGCCAATGCCTTCAAAATTGCCGGAAATAGAAACGTCAAAACGGTCTTTTTCTTCCGGTGCAAAATAAAAGGTATGTGGATCAAATTCTTCAACGATGGCATTGATATATACCGAAAACCAGTCTTTTCTTTGCCTGTCGTCAATAAACTCATACAGTTCGTCCAAAGATTTCAAGGTAGCTTCGCGCGCCTCCTTTTCAAGTGCTTCCAATGATTTTTTTGGAGCAGAAGCATCATTGTCTTTGAGTGTGCCGTTTTGGTTTTCAGTATCCTTAAATATCGATTCATCTTGATTTGGATCGTGCTGGTAGCTTTCTTCAGAATCAATTTGGCTCAACTTTTTTACATTCTTTTTATTGGAATACGTGTTCTCTTGTTGCGAGATCAAATCGTCATAGTTGGCGATGGTCGAAAACTTGAGCTGTTGCCTCCAGCGTTCTTTCATTTCCTTTTTGGAACTTGCGTATGGCAAATTTTCATATTTGGTTGAAAAATCTTCGACAATAGTGTAATCAAACGGTTGGGAAAGTACTTCCTTGTATATGGCCTTCGATTCTTCCTGGCGTTTCAGGAGGCGTTCGTGGGTAAGGTTAAAAAAGGAGATATCATAAGCTTTGATCTGATTGTCCAGCTCATGTTTGTATTTTGAAAATTCCTTGATGTCCGATTCGTAAAAGTAGCGCTTGAACGGATCGATCTGTTCCAAATAGCCATAGAATACCCGCTCTGAAAACGTATCGTCTATGTCTTTTGGATTGAAATGCCCCTCATTGAGCACGTAGGTTATCAGCTGTATCAAGAGCTTGTCCTTGTCGGGGTCGTTGAATTTTTTTGTCGTAAAACTGCACGAAGCAAAGGCTGTCAGCAGTACCAATAGCAAAAGTTTATAATTCCTTCTCATTGTGAGCTTCATATTTGGGAATAAGTTAGGTTTTTAATTTGCAAACGCAACAGATTTAGTTTTACTAAAGTAAAAGAAAAAACCGTGCCATCGAAAAGCGCATGCTGATAATTTTTTGTTAAAGCCGACAATATAGTCAATTCAATCCTATTTTGTGTATTTTAGTGGCTGTAAAATATAAGGTATGCATGAAAGACCCCTAATTTTGGTCACAAATGATGATGGCATCACGGCACCCGGCATCCGGGCGCTCATAGAAGTGATGAACGAACTTGGCGATGTTGTAGTTGTTGCACCAGACAGTCCACAAAGCGGTATGGGGCATGCCATAACCGTAAGTACAACGCTCTTTGTGGAAAAACTCAAAGTTGATAGCGGCCCACAACAAGAATACAGTTGTTCCGGAACGCCTGTTGACTGTGTAAAATTGGCCGTAAAAGAAATCATTGGCCGTCAGCCCGACCTGTGCGTATCTGGAATTAACCACGGGAACAATGCCTCGATAAATGTTATTTATTCAGGAACAATGAGCGCTGCTATCGAAGCTGGCATTGAGGGCATACCCGCCATTGGTTTTTCTTTGGGGAATTTCAACTGGAATGCGGATTTTGAACCTGCAAAACCTTATGTCCTAAAAATAGCCGAAAACGTATTGAAATTTGGATTGCCAAGCGGTGTTGTTCTGAACGTCAACATTCCCAACTTGTCAAAATCCGATATAAAGGGTGTCAAAATATGTAGGCAGGCCAAAGCAAGATGGGAAGAAGAATTTGACAAACGTCAAAACCCACACGGTCGGGATTATTATTGGTTGACCGGGAAATTCGTCAATCTGGACAATGGTGATGATACCGACGAATGGGCCCTGAAAAACGGTTACGTTTCGATTGTTCCCGTACAGTTCGACCTGACAGCATACTCAGTAATTCAAAATTTAAACAATTGGAATATAAATGATTAAAAAAGAAGTGTTTATTGGGTTTTTAATTGGGATTTCTGCCAACGCTTTGGGATTGTTGATTGCTGTTTTGATATTTGGAAATGACGGTAACATCCAATCCTCCGTAAAACAGTCCATTGAAAATGATTTCTTTGGAAAACTTGTGAGCATTGGTGCCATATTGAACTTAATGGTCTTTTTTTGGTTCATAAAAAAAAAGCAAGATTACAGGGCGAGAGGTGTCATTTTGGCCACTATAGCCGTTGCCGTTATTACGTTTTTGATAAACTTAAAGTGACCTTTTGAATGGACGGAAAGCTATTTGTTGGATTGAAAAACCAATGAAACTCCATAATCTATAACTCATGAAATATTATATCATAGCCGGAGAGGCTTCCGGAGACCTGCACGGTTCTAACCTTATGAAAGCTTTGGCAAAGCAAGATGCCCAGGCCCAGTTTAGGGTATGGGGAGGCGACCTGATGCAAGCTGCCGGAGGGTCACTGGCCAAGCATTATAAAGATTTGGCTTTCATGGGATTTGTGGAAGTTTTGATGAACTTGCGAACCATCACCAAAAATCTCGCTTTCTGTAAGAAAGACATTGATGCTTTTAGTCCGGATGCCATTATATTTATTGATTACCCGGGATTTAATATGCGCATTGCCAAATGGGCAAAACATAAAGGCTACAAAACACACTACTATATTTCGCCACAAATTTGGGCATGGAAAGAAAACCGCATACGGGACATCAAAAGAGATGTGGATTGCATGTATGTCATTTTGCCTTTTGAAAAGGATTTCTATGAAAAAAAACATCACTACCATGTAGAATTTGTGGGTCATCCCCTGATTGATGCCATTGCCGATAGGCCACCAGTGGATGAACAAGGGTTTAGGGCTGCAAACAGCCTTACCTGCAAGCCCATCATCGCCCTCTTGCCCGGAAGCCGAAAGCAAGAAATTGAAAAAATGCTTTCGGTTATGTTGGATGTTTCAGGGTCTTACCCCGATTATCAATTTGTCATTGCCGGTGCACCCAGCCAAGACCATGCATTTTATGCCAAATTTATCAAAGAGCACAACGTGTCCTTTGTGGCCAATCAAACTTATGACTTGTTGGGTATTGCTACGGCCGCGCTTGTGACCTCCGGTACAGCAACTTTAGAAACCGCACTGTTCAAAGTGCCACAAGTAGTTTGCTACAAAGGGAGTTGGATTTCTTACCAAATTGGTAAGCGCATCATTGACCTTAAATACATTTCGCTGGTCAATCTTATACTCGACAAGGAGGCGGTGACAGAATTGATTCAGGGCGATTTCAACCAACAGCGGCTCAAAAATGAATTGGACAGTATACTAACCGACCAAACAAGGGAACGGTTGTTTATGGACTATTTTGAACTCGAAAAAAAACTTGGCGGACAGGGTGCCAGTGAAAAGACCGCTAAACTTATTTTTAACGCTATCAATAAATGATTATGAAAAGATTGATGATTGCCATTTGCATTGCTTGTGCCTTGTTTGGATGTAAATCGTCCAAACAGAGCAAAAAAACGTCCACCAATAGAACGGTTGTCACCAAACAACCTTCAAAGACTGTCATTACTACCAAAAAATCTAAAGATAACACGGTCGGTTACCCTGATATCAATGGTGGGTTTGGTGACAGATCTAGCGCAGTTTTGGCAGAAAAAATCATTGATGAAGCAACCAGATATAAAGGTGTTCGGTACAAATATGGTGGTAATACAAAAAAAGGCATGGATTGTTCCGGACTGATCACCATGGCATTTAGTGATGGCGGCGGTATCATCCTTCCCCGATCGAGCAGTGCAATGTCAACCTCCGGTGATTGGATTGATTTGAAAAAGGTACAAAGGGGCGATTTGCTTTTTTTTGCCACCAACGGAAAGAAACGAACCATTAACCACGTTGGTTTGGTCACTTATGCAGATAACGGCAATGTTGAGTTCATCCATTCTACCACCAATGCCGGTGTCATTGTGTCGTCTTTAGAAGAGCGGTATTGGTATTTTGCCTTTGTTCAGGCACGCCGGGTGTTATGAAACCACTACAATTTCCGATAATAAGGCTTACAGTTTTTTTGGTTGTCGGAATCATCATTGCACAGTTTGTTATGGTTCCCATAATGTACATTATCCCGTCTGTCGGGGTATTGTTGCTACTGCTTTCATTGATTTTTGTGTTTGAAAAAAAACGGTTCAAAAAATCGATTTGGTTTGATGCCGTCACATATCTGTTGGTGCTGTCCATCGGTGTTTTGGCTGTAAACGTTAACAACGAACGGCTGCGGGACGACCATTATTCGAGGATTGACTTACAAGGCAAATCGGCTTTTGCAACCGTAAAAATCAAGGAAGTGCTGAAGCCTTCGGGCAATCAGGACAAATTCGTTGGATCAATCTTGAAAATCGATAACACGTCATCATCTGGCACTCTTATAATCAACATTCGGCGTGATTTCCCGCAATTACCATTGCAGGTTGATGATGTGCTATTGCTTCCGGTACGTTTGTCAGAGATTCCGGTACCTTTAAATCCTTACCAGTTC
Source organism: Bacteroidota bacterium (assembly GCA_029557895.1). Taxonomy (GTDB): domain Bacteria; phylum Bacteroidota; class Bacteroidia; order Flavobacteriales; family Flavobacteriaceae; genus JBPOFM01. Next base: position 65,093 of record JAKQHT010000025.1, read on the forward strand.
AATTATCGTAATTACCTGAAAAGGCGATATATAGACCATCAGGTTTTTGTGTTGCCAAATGAGGTTTTGACCCTTGAATCCCGGGTTAATACCATCTTGGGGCATACTGCCAAAATCAGAAATAAAATAGATGCCCAACTAAAAGTTTATCAATTTACCAAAGAACAGCAGTCAATCATTGATGCATTGCTATTGGGACAAAAGAAAGATATCAGCCAACAAACCTACAACAGCTACGCAGATGCAGGTGTTATCCATATTCTTGCCGTGTCTGGATTGCACGTAGGTATTATTTTGTTGATGCTCAACAGATTGTTTAAGTTTATGGAGCGGTTTAGATACGGAAGATTGGTAAAAATCTGCTTTATAGTTTTTCTGATGTGGTGCTTTGCGGCACTTGCGGGTTTTTCGCCATCGGTCACGCGTGCCGTGTCAATGTTTACCGTCATTGCCATTGCTATGAATCTCAAAAAACCCACCAATATTTACAATACCCTCGCCATATCTATGTTTGTGATTTTGCTCATAAAGCCTATGTTCTTGTTTGAGGTCGGGTTTCAAATGAGTTATGCAGCGGTACTTTCCATCGTGAGTCTCAAGCCCGTTATCGCTTCTTTTTGGTCCCCAAAACGGAAATTGGCAAACTATTACTGGCAATTGCTTTGCGTGACATTGGCGGCGCAAATTGGTGTTGCACCGATAAGTTTGTATTATTTCCACCAGTTTCCGGCCTTGTTCTTTTTGTCCAATTTGGTCATTTTGCCGTTTTTGGGATTCATTTTGGGCTGTGGCATTTTGGTGATCATTCTGGCATTTTTCGATATTTTGCCGTCGGTTTTTGCAAAAAGCTATGGTTTAGTTATAGACCTTATGAACGGGTTTGTGTACTGGGTGTCGCAGCATGAAGGGTTTGTTTTTAGGAATGTGTCTTTTGGTATAGCGCTGCTACTTGGTTCGTACCTTTTGATTATTGCAGTTTTTCGGCTACTTGACAAACAGAATTTTTCAAGATTGCTGGTTGTATTGGGGTCTGTCATGGTACTTCAAGGGGTTTTCATCGCAACAAAATATGTTGACAGGCACAACGAGTTTATCGTTTTTCACAAAGGCAAAGGGTCGCTTTTGGCAACCAAACGTGGAGGTGCTCTGTTTGTTGGTGACAACCTCGACAGCCACTCCAAGAGGAATGACCGTGCCATTCGGGGCTATAAAATAGGTATGGGAATCGACTCCATTGAGGACGTTGCACTCGAATCGGTTTATACTTTTGATGGTAAGCGGTTGCTGGTGGTGGACAGTTTTTCGGTTTACAACACCAAAACCTTTAAGCCGGATTTTGTGCTGCTCCGCGACTCCCCAAAAGTCAATTTGCGCCGTTTGATAGATTCCCTAAATCCAAAGCTTGTCATAGCAGACGGCAGCAATTACAGAACGTACGTGCAACGCTGGAAAGAGACCTGCGATTTACAAGATACACCATTCCATTTCACTGGTACCGATGGTGCCTTTCGGTATCGGTATGCGGATTAATTTTTGAATTTTGGCACAAATGAAGAATAATAGGTGTTGAATTCTTCTTGGGTCTTTATACTTTTGTGCGCATCAGTCCCAAACATTTTAAGGTACAGTTCAAGCTGCTGTGGGTTTTGGTAACCCCGTAGTGGAAAAATCAATTCGCCTTTTTCATCAAAAAACACAATTGTAGGATAGGCATTCACGCCGAGTATGCTGGTAAGTTCGTGCACACTGTTGCGTTTGTTGGCAAATTCGGGTTTGTAGCCGGGATTTGAATAAGTGGCGCCTTTGTATTTTACCACATCATTGCCTTCGGCATTGAATTTTACGGCGTAATAGTTTTCATTGACGTAATTGACCACATCGGTATTTTGGAAGGTGTTTTTGTCCAGCATCTTGCAAGGGCCGCACCAATTGGTGTAAACGTCCATCATGATTTTTTTTGGTTTCTTTTTTTGTAAGGCAACGGCTTCTTCAAAGGTTACCCACTTGATGGATTGGGAAACTGCGGTTAAAGCTGTAAATAGTGTCAGGGCAAACAGGAAGGTTGTTTTTTTCATTTTGAAAAAATTTGGTAAATTGTGCATATAGGAGCAAAATCCGTTCCGAACTTAATAAAAATGCCCCAATCTGGGGCATTTTTTTTTATTATTTAACGAATTTCAGGTCTATTATCTGACGCCGTGCATCAATTTTTTGATAATTGGTTGTAAAATTATGGCAACCACACCAACTGCTGCCGAAATTATGGTAAGCATCCAGAAGAAGTAGCTAATCCCGTTTTCGTTGGCTATTTTATCAATGTTTTCACCAAATTTGGCAGCGCCTTTCATTCCGATAGCTACTGCCAGATACCAAACCCCGAACATAAAAGCAATCATTCTGGCAGGAACCAATTTGCTCACATAAGAAAGTCCCACAGGAGAAATGCACAGTTCGCCCATGGTATGGAACAAATAGACCAAAACCAACCACATCATACTCACCGAAGCCGTTTGAGCGCCCGGTTCAATACCTCCGGCGCCAAAGGCCACGCAGGCCATACCAAGAGCCAATAAGAACATTCCAATACCATATTTCATATTGGCCGATGGGTTGTATTTGCTCTCCCACCATTTAGAAAACATTGGTGCAAGTGTGATGATGAACAATGAGTTTAAGGTAGAGAACCAAGAGGCCGGAACTTCGGGGCTTTCTTCCGAAAACTGGTCATTGAGCATCCAGATGGAAACGCCCCATACAATCACGAAACTTAACGACAGTACGATATTTGCTATGGCGTATTTCTTGAAAGTCTGCTTGAAAAGCAAGAAAAGTACCCATGTGATGATGCTCAATGGAATGATGGTCATACAGGCATTGACGACCTTGAAGACTGTTGCAGAAGTGCCTTCCAGCACCCTGTCAGTGTAATCTCTTGCAAAGATGGTTAGCGTTCCGGGCGATTGCTCAAAAATTGCCCAAAAGAAAATGGTCAGAAATGCAAAAAAGGATACTGCTATCATTTTTTGCTTGGTGATTGTAGAATATTGTGTTAATCGATAGACCAATAAGACCACAAAAAGAGCCAGTGCGGTTAGAATGGCAATGTTGTTGCCATTTTCTCCAAGAAAGCTCAGCATATTGAAACTTCCTCCGGATATCAAGGTTGCGGGCTCGTTGATAATCCACATAACACCCAGAATGATACAAACTGCGATGATGGCCAATTGCCAATTGGTGAATGGGTTTCTTTTGTCATCGTCCAGTATTGTTTTGGAGTTTTCATCTTTCTTATTGGGTTTCAGCCCGATGTCGCCAAAAATGCTCTGTGAAAGCCAGAATTGTATCAGTCCAAATAGCATAAAGATACCTGCCAGCCCAAAGCCGAGGCTCCACCCAACTTTTTCGCCGAGATATCCACAAAGCAAAATCCCGAAGAATGCACCCGCATTGACACCCATATAGAAAATGGTATAGGCACCATCTTTTTTTTCGGGTCTGTGTTGGTACATTTCAGAAATAATTGAGGTCATGTTTGGTTTGAAAAACCCATTTCCGAATACTAAAAGTGCCAATCCCAGATAGATGGACCAGGGAGTCTCGATGGCCATTGAGCCGTGCCCAAGAGTCATCAGAAAGGCGCCCACTACAACGGCCCATCGATAACCAATGATTTTATCGGCAAAGTAGCCTCCTAGCATCGTGGAGAGATACACCAGGCCTACATAAGAGCCAAACAGAGACATGGCGTGTTCGCGGGGCCAATCCCAACCACCACCAAGAAGGCTGGTCGTCAAGAACAAAACCAAAAGTGCCCGCATTCCGTAAAATGAAAAGCGCTCCCACATTTCGGTAAAGAATAATACAAAAAGTCCCGAAGGATGCCCCAATACTTTTGATTTAAAAAACTGGTCGGTTGAATTTTCGTTCATAAAATTTAGTTTAGGTTTAGCTTCTGTTTTTATTTTTTATGATAGTCGTGTGGTTTAATGGATTCCTTTCATCAATCGTTTTAGCAGTGGCACCAACATTAAAAGTACCAAGGCGCAACCCAAAACTACATACACGCCCCATTGCAGGTAAACATCAACATAGGGGCTTATCTGTTCTGACATTGAGGCGTTTTCTTTGATGTCGCCTATACTTATCAATTTTCCAATTTCGGTTGCAACTTTATTTCCAACGGAATAAGACAAAAACCAAACACCCATTGTAAATCCAACAATGTGTTTTGGTGATAGTTTGGTAATCATTGAGAGTCCTACCGGCGATAAGCACAGTTCGCCCAAAGTGTGGAACAAGTACATGAAAATGATTGCCCAGACTACGATCAGTTCCCCGGAGGCCATTGCAGATTTTGCTCCCAAAACAATTATCAAAAAGCCTACGGCCAACAATACCAAAGAATAGACAAACTTCATGGGAGTGCTCGGCTCTCTTTTGAGTTTATTGAGCTTTATCCAGAGCCAAGAGTAGATTGGTGCAAAAATGACAATAAAAAAGGCATTTAAAGCTTGAAATTGTGAGGCTGGTATTTCGGAATTTCCCAAAGACCGGTCCACAAATCGATCTGTAATTAATGTGAGCGTGCCACCGGCTTGTTCAAATAGGGCCCAGAACATAGCGTGGAATATAAAAAGAATCAATACAACCAATAGCCGTGATCCGTTTTCGTAAATCGTGCTGAGATAAACCAAATAGACCAATACAATTATTGTTATGATTGTAAGGCCGTATTTGAATACCTCATCGTGGTTGAACAATAAAGCCCACAATGGTACTGCAATAAAACTTAAAAGGATGATGACATTATTGAGGCTTAACCCTGCAAAAGCATTTCCTTTACTGTATTTTTCATCGGGAACAAGTCCTTCATCGCCAAAATGTTTTAGGTTCATCCAAAAAACTATCAATCCGACGATCATTCCTATTCCCGCAAGACCAAATCCCCAGTGCCATCCAACTGTTTCGCCCAGATAACCACAGGTGAGTGCGGAAAGAAAGGCACCCACGTTGATCCCCATGTAAAAAATATTGAATGCTGAATCTTTGCGAGGGTCGTTCGGTTCATAAAATTTGCCTAAAAAACTCGAAATATTGGGTTTGAAATAGCCGGTGCCAACCACGATAAAGGATAAGGCAATAAAAAAGAACATTTCGTTGGTTTCAGCCATCAATCCTTGAGCTGCCAGAACGATATGGCCAATACTTATTAAAACGCCGCCCAATAGAATGGCTTTTCGAAAGCCCAGATATCTGTCTGCCATCATTCCACCGATAATCGGTCCCAAATATATTGACGCGGTGTAGGAGCCATAGATGGCGAGCGATTTGATATCAGCTTCTCCGGTGGAAATTTGTTGGAAAACAACCTTTACCATATAAAGTGTTAACAAGGCCCTCATGCCATAGTAGGAAAAACGTTCCCACATTTCTGCAAAGAAGCAAACAAAGAGAGCTCTCGGGTGTGTTTTCCAATTCGCCTTGATTACAAGCGGTATCCAAATAAGGCAAAAAACCCATCCGACAATAAGTAACCCTAATACAAAATCCATAGTTGTTTAATTTAGTAGTTTTTTTTAGCAAATCGATTTTATCATTTATCAATTTTATCACCTAAAGTCTTATCGATAAAATCGGTCATTTTGGTATATAGATGCAATCGGGTATTGCCGCCATAGATGCCGTGGTTTTTGTCCGGATAGATCATCCATTCAAATTGTTTGTTGGCCTGTACCAATGCTTCGATGATTCGCATCGTGTTCTGTACGTGTACATTGTCGTCGCCGGTACCGTGTATCAACAGGTAGTCGCCTTTGAGCTTGTCAACATGGTTTATGGGCGAGTTTTCGTCATATCCACTTGGATTTTCTTGTGGGGTGGTCATATAGCGCTCGGTATAGATGGAGTCATAAAACCTCCAGCTGGTTACAGGCGCAACGGCTATGGCCATCTTAAAGACATCGTTGCCCTTGAACAAGGCGTTACTGCTCATAAAACCACCATAGCTCCAGCCCCAGATACCTATCCGGGTTTCGTCTATATAGCCTAACCTGCCGAGTTGCCGGGCAGCTTCTATTTGATCTTCGACTTCATATTTGCCAAGTTCTTTCTGGGTCACTTTTTTGAACGCTGCACCTTTTAGGCCTGTTCCCCTTCCATCGATACAGGCCACTATGTAACCTTTTTGGGCTAACAGTTGGTACCAATAATCATTGGAAGAATTCCACCTGTTGGACACTTCTTGGGATCCTGGGCCGGAATATTGGTACATGAACAACGGATAGGTCTTGTTCGGGTCAAAATCTACGGGTTTTATCATCCACATATTCAAGTCATTGCCATTGACTTTGATGGTCGAAAACTCTTTTTTCGATATTTTGTATTCCGATAGTTTTTCCTCAAGCGCAGCATTGTCAACGATGGATTTTATGACTGTTCCGGTCTTAGAATCGTTCAATGTGTATATCGTGGGTGTCGTAGCATTCGAAAAAATGTTGATGAAATAGGTAAAATCGGCACTGAATTCGGCACGGTTGGTTCCGGTGCCTTTGGTCAGTCTGGTTTTGTTCTTTCCGTTGAGGTTTATGGAATAGACATCTCTATTGATGGATCCGTTTTCAACGGATTGGTAGAATATCTTCCCGGATTTGCTATCATAGCCATAATAGCTGGTCACTTCCCATTGGCCTCTTGTTACTTGGTTGATGAGCTTTCCATCTTTTGAATAGTGGTAGATGTGGTTGTATCCATCCCTTTCACTTGTCCAGATAAAACTGTTATCCTTTAGGAAGGTAAGGTTGTCTGTAACGTCCACATAAGCTTTGTCTGTTTCGGTCAGTGCAATGGCTGACGTATTGTTTTTTGCATTGATCATCCAAAGATCCAGAACGTTCTGGTGGCGGTTGGTGTATTGCGCAGAAAGCACATCGGGGTCATTGGTCCATTTGATGCGCGGAATGTAGAAATCATCATAAGACTTTCCTACTTTGACATCATAAGTCCTATTGGAAACAACATCGTAGAGGTGTAGCGAAACGACGGAATTTGCTTCGCCGGCCTTGGGATATTTAAAGGTATATTGTGTGGGATAGAGCTGATTTCCGTAAACGTCCATAGAAAATTCAGGGACATTGGATTCATCAAATCGGATGAAAGCGATTTTGGTGCCATCAGCATTCCAGTCAAAAGCTCTTACAAAACCAAATTCTTCTTCATACACCCAATCGGTAATGCCGTTGATGATTTTATTTTTTTGTCCGTCATGTGTAATTTGGGTTGTGGTTCCGCTTTTCAAGTCTTTGACATACAAATTGTTATTATGCCCGTAAGCAATTTTATTGCCGTCGGGCGAAAATGTCGGTTCTTGTATTTTGTTTTCCGAAATTTTTGATACCGTTTTGGTATTGATGTCATATACATAATAGATGCCTAATCTGGAATGTCTGAACACATACTCAAAATCTGTGGCCAGAAGTACCTTGCTTTCATCGTTGCTAAAGGTATAATCCAAAAAACGCCCCACATCATTAAGGTCGGAAGCGCTTACCAATGTTCGGGTTTTTGAAAGTGTCTTGTAATCATAAATGTCTATAGCGTTGCCGCTGAGAACAGAATATTCCTTGCCATTTGCCATAGAGTGCAAAGATTGCATGCCTTTTGTGCGGAAAGTGCCGTTCCACAAATCTTCAAGACCTATTTCTTTGTTTTGAGCCGGTAAAATGGCTGTCAGAAATAACAAAATGAGGGAAATAAATCGTATGTTTTTCATACAGGTATTTGTTTTTTATCAAAATATTGCCAAGTTTACTAAAAATAAAATGAAAACACCAACTATTGATAGTTAAAACAGCAATCTTGGTGTTGGTTCCCTTAATTATTGGGCTTAACATAGTATCTTTGTATTTTTCAAATCAATCGTTTATGGACAAACCTGTTGTTGGCTTTTCTAAATTGTCAAAATCTAAAAAAATTGACTGGATTGTAGCTACCTATTTTGATGATAGGGCATCCGCCGAACAAATCATCAAACAATACTGGAACAGTGATGAAAAACTGCAACAGCTTCATGATGAGTTTATTGAAAACACCATTACCAATTATTATTTGCCGTTGGGAGTAGCCCCGAATTTTGTTATAAACGACAGGCCGTACACCATACCCATGGCCATTGAGGAGAGTTCTGTGGTTGCTGCGGCGAGCAAAGCTGCTAAATATTGGGCAGAGCGTGGCGGTTTTACGGCAGAGGTGGTCTCCACCACAAAAATAGGTCAGGTGCATTTTATGTACCAAGGAAGCAAGGATTCCTTGAAGCGATTTTTTGAGATATTGAAACCCAGGCTTTTTTCAGAAACAGCATCTATAACCCAAGGCATGCAACGACGCGGAGGAGGTATCCTGGACATTCAGTTGGTGGACAAGACCGAAGCGCTTGAAAATTACTATCAGCTTCATGCTACTTTTGAAACATTGGATGCTATGGGTGCCAATTTTATCAATTCGTGTTTGGAACAATTTGCAAAAACCCTTAAGGATCAAGCACTTCGTTTTGATGGCTTTTCGGATTCTGAAAAACATATTGAAGTTGTGATGAGTATCCTGTCCAACTTTGTGCCCAACTGTCTGGTCCGTGCCGAAGTACGGTGCAAAGTCGAAGAGTTAAGTGATAATGACATTCCTGACGCGCGGCATTTTGCTGAAAAATTTGTCCAGGCGGTCAGGATTGCCCAAATTGAACCATTCCGGGCAGTCACGCACAACAAGGGCATCATGAATGGTATCGATGCGGTAGTTCTGGCTACAGGCAATGATTTTCGGGCAGTAGAGGCAGGCATCCATGCTTATGCTGCCAAAAGTGGTGCTTACACAAGCCTGACCCACGCAGAAATAGAAAACGGGATTTTCAGGTTTTGGATCGAAATCCCGCTTGCGGTAGGAACCGTCGGTGGATTGACAAGCCTGCACCCACTTGTGAAATTGTCGTTGGAAATGCTGGGCAAGCCAACTGCCAAAGAACTGATGAAAATCATTGCAGTGGCGGGCTTGGCCCAAAATTTTGCAGCTTTAAAATCGTTGACCACCACCGGCATCCAAGAAGGACACATGAAGATGCATTTGTTGAACATGCTCAATCAATTAAACGCTACAAATGACGAAAAAGCGAAAATGACCGAACATTTCAAGTCCCATGCCATTAGCCACCATGCGGTTGAATCGGCCTTAAACGATTTGCGAATGAAGGCATAAAATACAGTTTAAAGACCAAAGACAAAAGGAGGAATGAATAATCAACAATCAGAAATCAAGTGTGTTGGGATAATTGGGAGCGGTACCATGGGCAGCGGCATTGCGCAAGTTGCAGCTACAGCAGGATGTTCCGTGAAATTATACGACACCAATCAGGCTGCACTGGAAAAAAGCAAAACCACTCTGGAAACGACACTTTCCCGACTGATTGAAAAGCAAAAAATCTCTCAAGAAGAAAAGTATCGCATTCAGGGTAATATGCATTATGTGAGTTCGTTGAAAGATTTGGCGGATGCCGATTTGGTCATAGAAGCCATCATCGAAAACCTGGAAATAAAACGCAGTGTCTTTTCAGAATTGGAAACCTATGTCACAAATGATTGTATTATTGCATCCAACACCTCAAGTTTGTCCATTGCTTCCATTGCGGCATCGTTAAAAACCCCGAAGCGTTGCTTGGGCATTCATTTCTTTAATCCCGCTCCGCTAATGCAGTTGGTTGAAGTCATTCCAGCTGTGCAAACTTCCAAAGATGTTTTGGCAACAGCCGTAAAAACCATTGCCGATTGGAACAAAACCGTTGCCATTGCCAAGGACACGCCCGGATTTATCGTCAACCGTGTGGCGCGACCATTTTATGGCGAAGCACTTCGCATTTATGAAGAAGGCATTGCCACTACCCATACGATTGACAATGCACTGAAAGAACTTGGCGGTTTTAAAATGGGTCCGTTTGAACTCATGGATTTCATAGGAAACGACATCAATTACACCGTAACCGAAACCGTATTTTCAGCCTTTTATTTTGACCCCCGGTACAAACCGTCGTTTACCCAAAAAAGATTGGTGGAAGCCGGTTATTTGGGCCGAAAAACAGGTCGTGGTTTTTATGATTATTCTGGCAATGTCATTCCGAGCGTATCGAAAGAATCCCTTGATAATGAACAGAGCCAATACATTTTCAACCGCATCCTCGTCATGCTTATCAACGAAGCTGCAGATGCACTGTATCTTAACATCGCTTCCGCAAAAGACATCGAGCTCGCCATGACCAAAGGAGTAAACTATCCCAAAGGATTATTGGCTTGGGCGAACGAGAAAGGCATAGACTGGTGCGTACAGCAAATTGATGAACTCTATGAAATGTATCATGAAGACAGATATAGATGTAGTCCGTTGTTGAGAAAATTAAGTAAAGAAAAAAAAATGTTTGAAATATAATTCTTACAATGACACCCGAAGAAATCCCTTACAAAATGCTCTCTCTCGACCCATTCAGCCAATGGCTTGGGATAGAAATCATCCACTGCGAAACAGGGAGATGTAAAGTGGGAATGACCATCAGAAAAGAGATGCTCAACAGTATGGAAAAAGCCCACGGCGGTATCGCGTATGCATTGGCAGATACTGCTTTTGGTTTTTCGGCTAATACCTACGGAAAATTTGCAGTTTCCGTCGAAACATCCATCAATCATATCGAGGCATTGGAGGCCGGCGATTATATTACTGCAGAATCGATTATCGATATAACTAAAAATAAGTTAGGCTTTCATATTGTCGAAGTAAAAAAAGATGATAAACTTGTAGCACTGTTTAAAGGTGTGGTTTACAGAACCGGTAAAGATTGGGAATAACCCATAATAACAACATTAAAACTTAAACAACATGAAATGGAAAGGTCGCAGACAAAGCAGCAATATGGAAGACCGTCGCGGGATGAGTACCGGCGGTAAAGTCGTTGCAGGTGGTGGTGCCATTGGCATCATTATACTTTTATTGCAGATTTTTGGTGGTGAAACAGGGCAAAATTTAGCACCTGTTTTAGAACAGTTTAACCAAATACAACAGGTTGAAACCTTGCAAAACGGCCAACTTACCGAAGCAGAAGTGGAAATAGGCGAATTTGTAGCCACCGTTTTTGCCGATACAGAAGATGTTTGGAATAAAATATTCAGAGAAAACAATCTTGGTACGTACAAAGAGCCAAAAATGGTACTCTTTACCAACTCGGTACAAACAGCCTGCGGCGGCGCAAGCTCTGCTTCGGGACCTTTTTATTGTCCTGGCGACCATAAAGTATATATGGATATGTCTTTTTTTGAAGAATTAAAAACACGATTTGGTGCCAAAGGTGGCGATTTTGCCATAGCCTATGTCACGGCACATGAGGTTGGGCATCACGTGCAAACCCTTTTGGGAACATCAAACAAAGTGCGGCAATTGCAGCAAAACCAAAGCAAAGCCGAAGCCAATAAACTATCTGTAGCTATGGAGTTGCAAGCCGATTTTTACGCAGGTGTTTGGGCGTATCACAACAAAAAATATCTGGAACCGGGCGATATTGAAGAAGCATTGAGTGCAGCCAATGCCGTGGGCGATGATGCCATCCAGAAACGTATGCAGGGCCATGTAGTCCCCGATTCATTTACCCACGGAACTTCCCAGCAGCGTATTGAGTGGTTTATGAAAGGCTACCAATCGGGAGATATAAGGCAACACGATACGTTTTCGGCCATATTACAATAAATAAACAAGTAGTAATCTGGAATGAAGTTTCTGTTTTCAACTTCAATTTCAATTTCAACTTCAATTTAAAAAATGGAATCATATATTATTGACGGCATAAGAACTCCTATAGGAAGTTATCAAGGCACACTATCGGCGGTACGCACCGATGATTTGGCAGCTCTTGTTATTTCTGAAATTGTAAAAAGAAATCCCAACATTCCCAAAGAAGCGTATGACGATGTTATTTTTGGATGTGCCAATCAAGCAGGCGAAGACAACCGCAATGTGGCGCGCATGGCATTGCTTTTGGCGGGTTTGCCTTGCACCGTTCCCGGCGAAACCGTTAACCGGTTGTGCAGTTCGGGATTATCGGCAATTATACATGCCAATCGAGCCATAAAAGCAGGTGACGGCGATGTTTTCATTGCCGGGGGTGTCGAAAATATGACACGCGGTCCTTACGTGATTGGAAAACCATCAAGTGCCTTTGGAACAGATGCCAAAATGTACGATTCCAGTTTCGGGTGGCGGTTTGTCAACCCAAAAATGCATAAAATGTACGGTACCGACGGCATGGGAACTACCGCCGAAAACCTGGTTGAAAAATATGCTATATCGCGTGAAGACCAAGATGCTTTTGCCTTGTGGAGCCAAACAAAAGCCACCAAAGCCCAGCAAAACGGACGATTGGCAAAAGAGATAGTTGCCGTAGAAATCCCACAACGTAAAGGTGATGCGCTCATTTTTGATAAAGACGAATTCATTAAACCAAGTACAAGTTTGGAAGTCTTGTCAAAGTTGCGTCCCGCATTCAAACCTGAAGGTGGAAGCGTTACGGCAGGCAATTCCAGCGGACTTAATGACGGTGCGGCTGCGGTAATCGTCGCCTCTGATACCGCCGTAAAACAGTACGGATTAAAGCCATTGGCAAAAATCGTGAGCTCGGCAGTTGTGGGTGTCGAGCCGAGAATTATGGGTATCGGCCCGGTGGAAGCCTCTCAAAAAGCACTTCAAAAAGCAGGCTTAACACTCAACGATATTGACATTATAGAAATCAACGAAGCCTTTGCTGCACAAGCATTGGCATGCACCCGAGCTTTGGGCTTGGCAGATAACGACCCGCGCATCAACCCAAATGGCGGTGCCATTGCCATAGGACATCCGCTTGGCGTTACCGGTGCAAGAATTTGCCATTCAGCAGCATTGGAATTGTCTTTGACTGGTAAAAAATATGCACTTGTTACTATGTGCATAGGTGTTGGTCAAGGTTATGCAGCTGTTATTGAAACCCAAAATGCCCCCTAACCGCCAAAGGGGAATGCAACCCGCCTACCAAGTTCTCGGTTCTCGGTAAATACTGATAACTTTGTTGATTTTGCAACCAAAGTTCCAAATCATGACGCCTTTACTAAAACTGTGACTGAATACTCCCTGCAAAAAATTTAGGTAATAAAATCTAAATAATTACTTCTGGTAATCACATTAAAACCTGCATTGGGATAAGCTTTGGCAAAAGCCATAGACTGCAAAATAGAAGTAGAATCGGAAATTGGGAAAGGTACGGCGGTGCATTTAAGAGTTTAGAGTTCCTGCAAGGTTTTTTTAACCTTGTAGGTATCGAAAAATCACTATTGTTTATATTGAAGCTATAATTCAAATTCAATAAATATTATTTATATTTGTAAAAAATAAATATAAAATGGCAACATTCACTTCATCACTACCTGACAAATTGCTCAATAATTTGGCTGCAGTGGCTAAAGAGCTAAAAATTCCAAAAAACAAAATCATTGAAAAAGCCCTGGAGTTGTACTTGGAGCAATTAGATAAAGCTGCCTACCTAAAATCCTATAAAAAAATGGCTGAAGACGAAGATATGCTTCATATGGTAGAAGAAGGAATGGCAGATTATTACAAACAGCTCAATGACTTGGAAGAAGAATGAAGCAAGGAGAAATTTGGGATGTTTATTTTGACCCTATAAAAGGAAGCGAACAAGGCGGCAGAAGACCGGCTGTAATTATTTCGGGGAATTTGGCAAATGCCAATTTAAACACCGTAATTGTCTGTCCGCTGACTTCCAAATTGAAAAACTATCACGGTAATCTTGTAGTAACACCAAATGACATCAATGGGTTGTCAAAAAAATCAGAGGTAATGACTGTTCACATTCGCTCTGTTTCTAAAGAACGATTGAAACAAAAAATAGGTCGCTTTAACAGTGACGAGTTGGCTGTAGTCATTCAAAGTTTGAATAAAATCATTAAATACTGATATTCCTGTCAGAAAATAGAAAAGAACGATATCGCCAACTGTGTTCTCTTTCAAAAATCCTCGTTCAAGTAAAGATTTATTGGTAGCTTTGTTTCTAACCATAAATAGTCAACATTCGTTATTCCATAATTTGCAATGAACACAATACAACACTACATCCTCGGTAATTGGACCAAAGGTCAAGGTGAAGGCATACCTGTACAAGATGCCGTAACCGGCGAAATTTTTACTAGCGTTACCACCGAAGGGCTTGATATTCCATCCATCCTGAAATACGGCAGAAACAAAGGCGAAACGCTTCGTAAAATGACTTTTCAGGAACGCGGCAATATGCTCAAAAAGCTCGCTTTGCACCTTACCAAACGTAAAGAGCAGTTTTACGAATTAAGCTACCGCACCGGCGCAACCCGCATCGACAGTTGGATTGACATTGAAGGCGGTTTCGGAAACCTGTTTGTAAACGCATCTTTACGCAAGCAATTTCCCAATCAGCCGTTTCATGTGGAAGGCGAACCTGTCGATTTGTCCAAAGGCGGTCAATTTATGGCACATCATATCCTTACGCCCAAAAAGGGCGTGGCGGTTCATATCAATGCATTTAACTTTCCGGTTTGGGGTATGCTCGAAAAATGCGCCGTCAACTGGATGGCAGGAATGCCTGCCGTGGTGCTTCCCGCCCCGGCATCGGCATATCTGGCAGAAGCCGTTGCAAGGGAAATCATCGCTTCGGGAATACTTCCTGAAGGCGCACTGCAAATCATAAACGGTACGGTAAAAAACATACTGGACACCGTCGAGTCGCAAGATGTGGTGACATTTACAGGCTCGGCAGCTACGGGTAGATTGCTCAAAGCGCATCCGAGAATCATACAGGAATCGGTACCTTTTACCACCGAAGCAGATTCTTTAAACGCTTCTGTTTTGGGCGAAGATGCCGTACCCGGAACACCGGAATTTGACCTGTTCATCAAAGAAGTCCGCAAAGAAATGACTGTCAAAGCCGGACAAAAATGTACCGCCATAAGACGCATCATCGTTCCCGAAAAACTAATCGACGACGTGCAAGTTGCACTTTCAAAAGAACTTGACAAAGTAACCATAGGCGACCCAAGACTTAAAGAAGTGCGCATGGGGGCACTGATCAGTAAAAATCAGGTGCAAGCAGTTCGCAATTCCATTCAGGATATTGCCAGAGAAGCACAGATGGTCTATGGTAATCTCGATAAAATCGATGCGATTGGTGCAGATGCAACTAAAGGCGCATTCATCAGTCCGGTATTGTTGAGAACCAATAATCCTTTTCAAAATATTGCCGTTCACGAGCGTGAAGCTTTTGGTCCCGTAAGCACCATTATGCCGTACAAAACTTTGGACGAAGCAGTGCAGTTGGCACAAATGGGCAAAGGCTCGCTGGTATCGTCAATTGTTACTTTTGATGATAACATCGCCAAAGAGTACGTGCTGAACGCAGCATCACATCACGGACGGATATTGGTCCTAAACCGCGATAATGCCAAAGAAAGCACCGGTCACGGTTCGCCATTGCCAACCTTGGTGCATGGCGGCCCGGGACGCGCCGGCGGCGGTGAAGAAATGGGTGGCATTCGTGGAATCAAGCACTATTTGCAGCGTACCGCCGTTCAAGGTTCGCCTACAACGCTTACCGAAATAACAGGCATTTATCAAGCCAAAGCAAAATATAAGCAAGCAGACCAACATCCGTTTAAATACCATTGGGAAGACATCCAGCCCGGAATGTCGCTCAAAACCCATAAGCGCACCGTTACCGACAGCGATATTATCAATTTTGCCAACCTCACTTGGGACCATTTTTATGCCCATACCGACATTACGTCACTGGACGGAAGCATTTTTGAAAAACGCACGGCGCACGGTTATTTTATTCTGGCGGCGGCGGCAGGCTTGTTTGTATTGCCCGAAAAAGGGCCGGTAGCAGCCAATTACGGTTTGGAAGAATGCCGGTTTTTAAGACCGATTTATCATAACGACACCATTTATGTGCGTTTGACATGTAAACAAAAAATAGACAGAGATATTGCCCATGCCGAGTTGCCAAGCGGTATCGTAAAATGGTTTGCCGAAGTTTTTGATGCCGATGACGAGTTGGTAGCCGTGGCAACGGTGCTCACCATGGTTCAAAAAAAGCAGACCGTTTTTGTTGAAATGACCGATACAGCCATTGAAGAATGTTTGCACAAGCTGACCGAAAACACCAAGCCCAAATGGGGAATGATGACGCCACAACACATGGTAGAACATTTAGAATATACCTATAAGATAGCTACAGGCGAAATAGATGGTTTTGACATTGCCACACCCGAGAAAATTCTCGAAAAAGTACACGCATCGTTGTATAATTACGAAAAATTTCCGCAAAATGTCGCGTTTCCTTTATATGAAAAAGATGTGCTACAACCGCTGAAATACGCAAATTTAGCCGAAGCAAAGCAGAAATTCATAGAAGCTCGGGAGGCATACAAAGCCTATTTTAAAACACATCCTGATGCCAGAACCAGAAACGTGGTGTTTGGCGATTTAAACCGTTTTGAATGGTATTTGCTCGAAAGGAAACATTTGAACCATCATTTTGAGCAGTTTGGGATGTTGTAATTTAGTATCAAATAGCCCTTTCATGGTTTTGAATTCTGAAAGGGTTCGAAATAGTTTCGTATTTTTGTGTACATTCTTTAACACACAACAAAATGCCCAATTACTATTACGCCACCGTTATTGAAGCACTTGATAAACTTCGTAAAAAAGGTTATACGGTTGACTTTAACTTGCAGGATGTCGCCATTGCGTCACACCCAGAAAACTATAAAATCACCGAAATTTACCGCTACGAAGGCGATACCGACCCTGATGAAGAATCTTTTGTATTCGGGATAGAAGCCAATACCGGCGAAAAAGGCGTTTTCGTAATGGGAGCCGCTGCCGCTTCAGAAGGCAATGTTGCGAAATTCCTTCACGATATTGACTTTAAAAATGGTGATTCGTCAACAAAAAAATAAAGACAAAAGACCAAGGGCAGTATCATTTTTTGTGTCTGCCGTGCCTTTTGCAAGGTTTTTAAAATTTTATATTTGAATCAAAAAAATCAAGTAAAATCCAAAAACAGTCACTTTTTCACATAAGATTATGACACAAGAACCTTACGTAAAGACCAAGAACAAGAGCGCCGTCGGATATATCGAATTTTATCACCCTTCGCATAATTCATTGCCTGGCAACATATTGTCAGAGTTGGCAAGGCAAATTAATATGGCGGGCGAAGATGACAGTATCAAAGTGATTGTCTTGCAAAGTGGCGGCGACCGCACATTTTGTGCCGGAGCGAGCTTTGAGGAACTCGTTGCCATAGAAGATGAAACTGCGGGAAAAGTTTTTTTCTCTGGTTTTGCCAATGTCATCAATGCCATGCGCAAATGCCCGAAATTTATTATCGGTCGTGTGCAGGGGAAAACTGTCGGCGGTGGTGTAGGCTTGGCTTCGGCGGTGGATTATTGTATGGCAACCCAATATGCCGATATCAAATTGAGTGAACTCAACGTTGGTATTGGGCCGTTTGTAGTCGGACCTGCTGTAGAGCGAAAAATCGGATTGAGTGCCATGTCGCAAATTGCCATTGACGCCAACACATTTTATTCGGCAGAATGGGCCATGCAAAAAGGACTCTATACCAAAGTGTTCGATTCCATTGAGGCATTGGACCAAGCCGTGACGGCGTTTGCCGACAACCTCAAAACCTACAATCCCAAGGCCATGTCCGAAATGAAAACCATGTTCTGGAGAGGCACCGAAGACTGGGACCAACTGTTGTTGCAACGTGCAAAAATCAGTGGTCGTTTAGTGTTATCGGAATTTGCGAAAAAGACTTTGGCGAAGTATAAATAAAAGTCCACCCAAACTCTCCTCAAGGAGTGAAAAAGCGTGTGGCGCATTAACTAATAAAATCCCCCTACGATCGGTGGGGATTTAGAAACATATGATATATTCGTTTAAAAACCACATACCCGTCATCCACGAAAGCAGTTTTGTGCATCCATTGGCTGCCGTTACTGGCAATGTAATCATCGGAAAACATTGCTATATAGGTCCCGGTGCGGCGATACGTGGCGATTGGGGCGAAATTATATTGGAAGACGGGGTAAATGTGCAAGAAAATTGTACCATCCACATGTTTCCGGGGAAATCTATCGTGCTGAAAGAAAGTGCACACATCGGGCACGGGGCTATAGTGCATGGGGCAAACATAGAAAGAAATGTCATGATAGGGATGAATGCTGTGATTATGGACGGTGCCGTAATAGGCGAGGAGAGCATCGTAGGGGCTTTGACCTTTGTAAAAGCAGAGACTATTATTCCAAGACGTAGTTTGGTAGTGGGCAACCCGGCAAAAATTATCAAAGAGGTAAGCGACGAAATGCTGGCGTGGAAAACCGCCGGAACAAAGTTGTACCAACAACTTCCCACAGATTGCTTTGTGAGTTTACGAGAGGTAGAACCCTTACGGGAAATCCCAAAAGACAGACCGAAGCAGGAGGATTTTTATAAAACATTAGAAGAATACAGAAAAGAGAATAAAGAATAAAGACACTATGTCAAAAATAGAATTTAAACTGCCCAAAATGGGCGAAAGCATTACCGAAGGCACCATCATCAACTGGCTTGTTCGGGAAGGCGAGTCGTTTGAAGAAGGCGATATTTTATTGGAAGTCGGTACAGACAAGGTGGATAACGAAGTGCCTGCACCGTTTTCGGGCAAGCTTTTAGAGATAAAATACAAAGCCAAAGACGTAGTGCAGATTGGCGAAGTGATTGCTATATTGGAACTGTCAGCCTTACCCTTAACCCCTCTCCAAAGGAGCGGGGAACAAAAAACTCCAAAAGAAGAAAATAAGGTTAAAAAAGAGAAAATTCAAAAGCCAAAATATATTCATACTGAAAAGCAGGTTTCTCCCTTTTTGGGGGACGGAAGGGGGGATTTTTTTTCGCCTTTGGTACTTCAAATAGCCAAACAACACCACATCAGCTACGAAGAACTCGCGCGTATTCCCGCAACGGGAAAAGACGGTCGTTTACGAAAAAGTGATATATTTCAATACATTGAAGACGGTCGCCCATACAAATTTGCACAGCCGGTTGCAGAAAAAGATCCAACGGCTTACCGAATACCGCAGTTGAATCTGGACAAAGGCAAAGGAAAAATCGTGGAAATGGACCGAATGCGCCAGATGATTGCCGACCATATGGTGTACAGTAAGCACACTTCGCCGCACGTTACGTCTTATGTAGAAGCCGATATGACCAATATGGTCAACTGGCGAAATGCCAACAAAGAGACTTTTCAGAAACAATATGGCGAAAAATTGACGTTTACACCACTTTTTGTAGAAGCGGTTGCCAAAGCCATAAAAGATTTCCCGATGATCAATGTGTCGGTGGACGGAACAAATATTATCGTAAAAGAAGATATCAACATTGGGATGGCAGCAGCATTGCCTACGGGAAATTTAATTGTTCCGGTAATAAAAAATGCAGACCAAAAAGAGTTGCCTCAATTGGCAAAAGAAGTCAATGAGTTGGTTGATAAAGCCAGGAACAACAAGCTGAAAGCCGATGATTTAAAAGGAAGCTCTTTTACGATAAGTAATGTAGGAACCTTTGGTAGCCTGATGGGAACACCCATTATCAACCAACCCGAAGTTGCCATTTTAGCAACGGGAATTATCAAAAAACGGGCAGAAGTCATCGAAAAACCCGAAGGTGATACCATCGAAATTCGCCCCATGATGATATTGTCCCTATCTTTTGACCACAGGGTAGTTGATGGCTATTTGGGAGGTTCATTTTTAAGGCGGGTTGCAGATTATTTTGAACAGTTTGATGTGAAGTGAAAAATGTAAATAAATTACACGCAAAAGGCGTCAAGTTTTTATAGCAAAGAGAATAAAGAGATTTTGTGTTTTTTGCGGATTGCTTTTGAATTGCATAAAATAGTGTTCCCGGATTATTGAAAAAGCGTTGGTTTATGATTTTAGACAGGCTGGTTTTGAAGTTATGCAGTAAGTGCTAATGCCTTTTTTATAAAAAAATTAAAATGGATGTAGGTTACAGGCCTGATTTATTGGTAGAAACTAAGGTAATCATAGAAATAATATCTGTCGAAAATTTAGCGCCTGTTCATTGCGCACAATTATCGACCTATTTAAAATTGTCAGATTTAAAGTTGGGTTTGTTCGCCAACTTTAATTGTAAGTTATTGAAAGATAGAATCCATAGAATAGTAAACAATTTATAGACCCATTTGCGTTACTTTTCTAAAACTTTGCACACTTTGCGTGAAATAAAAATAGATTATGAACCACAATATCTCAAAAGAAACATTCCAAAAAGCCTTTAAAAACCTCTGTACCGCCAAGGCAATGGCAGAGCTGTATGAAGAAAATTTTAAAACAGTTTCCAAATACGTCCACGCTACTTCACGCGGGCACGAGGTTATACAAACCGCTCTCGGGATGCAGTTGCTACCTCAGGATTATGCTTATCCGTACTATCGGGATGATGCCATGTTGTTAAGTTTTGGTTGTACACCAAAAGACTTAATGCTTCAATTGATGGCAAAAAAGGACGACCCGTTTTCCGGAGGAAGAACCTATTATTGCCACCCCAGTTTGGGAGATGCAGACAAGCCCAAAGTGCCGCACCAAAGCTCGGCAACCGGTATGCAGGCCATTCCGGCTACTGGGACGGCGATGGGTTTTTGGTATAAAGAAAGCCTCTCACAAATACAGGAAGAAGTTCCCCATTTGGGGGTTAGGGGGCTTGTAGTTTGTTCTTTAGGCGATGCTTCGGTCACTGAAGGCGAAATTGCCGAAGCCTTTCAAATGGCGGCATTAAAGCAGCTTCCGATATTGTATCTGGTACAGGACAACGGTTGGGATATTTCGGCCAATGCCGCAGAAACCCGGGCACAAAACGCTTTTGAATATGCCAAAGGTTTCAACGGTTTGGAAGCCGTTTCCATTGACGGAACAGACTTTAAGGAATGTTACACCACAACAAAGCATATTATAGAAACGATTCGGAAAGAACGTCGTCCGTTTCTGGTTCACGCCAAAGTGCCGTTGTTGAACCATCACACTTCGGGAGTGCGGATGGAATGGTATCGCGACGATTTGGACGAAGCACGATCGCAAGACCCTTATCCGAAAATGCGGAAGCAGTTGTTGGAAAATGGATTCACGGAACAAGAACTTCTTGAAATTGAAAATGAAGTTAAAATTGAAGTGGAAAAAGCGTATCAGGAAGCACTAAAAGCGGAAGATCCAACTTCCGAAGATTTATTTACACACGATTTTGCGCCCACCCCTATTGCGGTAGAAACAGGAATCCGTAGTCCCAAAGGCGCCGAAAAAGTAGTGATGGTGGATTGTGCGTTGCACGCTATTGAAGAGTTGATGCAAAAACATTCCGAATGTTTGTTGTACGGACAAGACGTGGGAGGAAGATTAGGGGGTGTTTTTCGAGAGGCAGCTACATTAGCACAAAAATTTGGCGATAACCGTGTGTTCAATACACCCATACAGGAAGCGTTTATCATTGGTTCAACCGTTGGGATGAGCGCCGTAGGACTAAAACCGATTGTTGAAGTTCAGTTTGCCGATTATATCTGGCCGGGGCTTAACCAATTGTTTACCGAAGTGAGCCGAAGCTGTTACTTGTCAAATGGAAAATGGCCTGTTTCAATGATACTCCGTGTTCCTATCGGAGCATATGGTAGCGGAGGGCCGTACCATTCGTCATCAGTGGAAAGTGTCGTGGCCAACATACGCGGAATCAAAATTGCTTATCCCAGTAACGGAGCCGATTTAAAAGGATTGCTAAAAGCGGCGTATTATGACCCCAATCCGGTAGTGATTTTTGAGCATAAAGGCTTGTATTGGAGCAAAGTGCCTGGAACTAAAGGCGCAACATCTGTAGAACCTGCCGAAGATTATATTTTGCCGTTCGGGAAAGCGTGGGTATTGCAGGAAATCTGGAAGCAAGAAGAAGTTGAAACCGCAACCATCGTTAGCTACGGAATGGGCGTGCATTGGGCAATGAACGCCACAGAAGATATGAAAGATAGGGTAGAAGTCATTGATTTACGAACGCTGTATCCGCTGGATGAAGAAACCGTGATGAAATCGGTAAAGAAAACAGGGAAATGCCTTGTTGTTACCGAAGAACCGGGCAATAACAGCTTTGCGAGAGCACTGGCGGGAAAAATTCAGGAAGAATGTTTCCGGTATCTCGATGCTCCGGTTATGGTAGTTGGCAGTGAAAACATGCCGGCAATTCCTTTGAATTCTACATTGGAACAAACAATGATCCCGAGCACGGAGAAGGTTAAAAAGAAGCTGGCACAATTGCTCGATTATTGATGCCAGACACCAAAAGTGATTATTTTTAGTGTCCCAAATCCGAATACTTCAATACGGTATTAAACCCCTTTTCTTTAAAATAGCCTGAAGGATCGTTTTTTGAAGTGACCAATATAAAATCTCCGCCCCAAGCCCCTAGACTTTTGATGCTTCCATCAAAATTGGGGAACAGTCGTTCCTTGATTGGTTTTTGATGGATGATTTTTGAAATGATACTTTCATGGCTATCTATAAGTGCCCGAAATTCAATTAAATCGGTACAACGACCAATTTTTTTGGTAATCGAAGTGATCTCTGATATTTCTTGTGACAAATCCGAATTATTGTTTCTGTAATTGGCTATGGCTTCTCTGCTGTTTTGCTTTTTGTTCAGATAGACAAAGTACAGGCAATCCTTAAAAGGAGGACAAAATGCTATTTCTTCAACGGTTGGTTTGCCATGGATCAATTGGAAAAGAATTGGTGCATTGTGCTGGGCACAGGCAATGTCGTATCCACTTCCGCCGAAGGTTTTTTCGAGTAATTGATATGGGTCAACTTGGGCCCAAGATGCAATATTGTTTATCAATGTTGATGAAGTGCCAAGTCCCCAATTGTTTGGAAAATCCAATTGTGTGGTTACTCGCAATCCAATTTTGGAGTCAATATATTGGGCCAAAAACGATTCATTGATTTGATTGGCTGTAGTCAATATTTGCAGCAGGGTTTTGCCCACATCGTTTAAGCGTGATTTTCCGTAATGGCCCATGGAGCCATTAAATACAGAAGGCAAAAGGATTTCACTAAAATCAAATGTTTCCTCGAACCAAATTCTGCCTTTTTCATCAAAACTTTTCCATATTAGTTTGTTTTCGTCATGTGGTTCAACCATTAGCGACTGCCCGGGTTTGGTGGGTAAAGCAAGGGATAGTGCACCGTCCAGTACAAGGTATTCGGCGGTAATCAAAAGTTTTCCGTTGCTGTGGAAGTTGGGCATCAGTGATAAATTATTGACCTTTAAAATTGGGCATTCTTTTCTCCACAAATGCATTGACGCCTTCGCTGTAATCGTCGGTTTGGGCGGATTCGATTTGGTATTTTGATTCTAATGCCAATTGCGCTTCCAAGGTATTGTTCAGCGATGCATTGAATGCTTTTTTTGTCAAAGCCAGTGCTTTTGTAGGCATTTGGGATAAAGTTACTGCAATGATTTTTGCTTCATCCATAAAATCTTGAGGTGAAAAAACTTTGTAGATCATCCCCATTTTTTCGGCGTCTTGAGCAGAAATTTTATCTCCCAACATTGCCAATGCCGATGCTTTTTGAAAACCTATCAATCTTGGTAAAAAGAACGTTCCGCCGCTGTCGGGAATAAGCCCGATTTTACTAAACGCCTGAATGAACGTTGCCGTTTCTGAAGCCACCACCACATCGCACGCCAAGGCGATATTGGCACCGGCACCGGCGGCCACACCGTTTATGGCTGAGATTATGGGTTTTTCGATGTTTCTTATTCGTGAAATAATCGGGTTGTAATGCTCGTCCAAAATAGTTTTGAACCCTGGGTTCAGTTCGGGGCTTGTCACTTCTCTTAAATCCTGACCGGCACAAAAAGCTTTTCCGTTTCCGGTGAGTAAAATGGCGCGCACTTTATCGTTTGAGGCGCTATCGTCCAAGGTTTTTTGTAGTGCCAAAGCCATTTCGCGGTTAAAACTGTTGAAAACCTCTGGGCGGTTGAGGGTAATGATGGCAAGGTTGTTTTCTATTTTTAATAAGATACTTTCGGTCATACTTTTTTTTGAATTACTATTTTTATTTCAATGAACTACTTTTATTTACTTTAAACATTTAAAATATTCAAAAGGTTCCAAACAATCATTGCATTGAAATTGTGCCTTGCAAGCTGTCGAGCCAAATTGACTTACCAATTTTGTATTGGTGCTTCCGCAGTTGGTGCATTTTACTATTTTTTCATTGCCCAACAGTGCTTTTTTGTCGGATATAACATCGAGCGGTGGCGCGATACCGTACTTTTCCAATGCTTTTCTGCCTTCTTCGTTAATCATGTCGCTTGTCCATGCGGGCGATAAAACCAACTCAACGTCTGCTGTGTAACCTGCTTTTTTTAAAGCCGATTTGATGTCGTCTCCTATCACATCCATAGCCGGACATCCACTGTATGTAGGTGTAATTTGAACTTTTATCATCCCGTTTTCAACCACTGCCGAGCGCACAACTCCCATATCCATGATGGACAACACCGGAATTTCGGGGTCTGAAATGGATTGTAAAATAGACAGCACAGTGCTATCTAACTGCCCCAAAGGTGAAGCACTCTTGCCCGAACTTAATATGTTGTTATTTTCCGTCATATAGTTTCCTCTTTTTGGGAGGATTTAAGTGGACTTTACCATTCCATATTTGGATAAGTGCGTTGCATAAACTGCATATCGTTGAGCAAATAGCCTAAATGCTCGGTATGGATGCCGTGTTTTCCTCCTTTTTGAAAATAGGCGGTTTCTGGTATTGCGATGGCGGCTTCTTCCAAAATGCTTTTAACTTGCTCATAATATGTGTTTTTCAGCTTTGTCACATCAACTCCTATGCCTTCTTTTACCATAGCTATATCGTCTTCGGTTTGGTGGAACAACTCATCGGTGTAAACCCATAAATCATCAACGGCATTTTGCACTCTACGGTTGCTTTCTTCTGTGCCGTCACCAAGACGTTTTATCCAATCTGACGAAAAACGTCGGTGGTAGCTCACTTCTTTAACAGATTTTGCCGCAATGGCAGAAAGTGTCAAATCTTTGCTTTTTTGTAATTCCTGTAAAAACAGCAAATGGTACATGTCAAACAAAAATTGGCGCACGATGGTGTAGGCGAAATCAGTATTGGGTTGTTCTACGAGCAGTACATTGCGGTATTCATGCTCTTTGCGAAGAAAAGCGATACTGTCCTCGGTGGCGTTGTTGCCCATCAATTTTGCGGCATATTGGTAATAGCTTCGTACTTGCCCAAACAAATCGAGCGAGATGTTGGTAAGGGCGATATCGGTTTCCAGATTGGGTCCGTGACCGCATAATTCGCCAAGTCGCTGTGCGAGAATCAAGGAGTTGTCGGCAACTAATAAAATATATTTGTATTGGTTTTCTTTCATTTTAAATTGAAAATGAAGTTGAAAATGAAGTTGAAAAACAGAATCTTATATTTGATTTCTGTCTCAAGTTCAATTTCAAGTTAGTTATTTATTTGATGTTTTTAATTCTTGTGACTATAATTCTAATAAGTTGTTCATTTTTATCTTTAAGTGGCAGCAAATTTTCATTTGAAATTAATTTTGCCTTTGCTTGAATATTGAGGTTTCGTTGACGTTCTCGTAATTCTTTCAAACAAATTCTCAATTTATTAATTTTATCTTTATCGGTTCCCGCACCTAAATACTTCACCGTAATTTAAAGCTGACGAACAAGAAGAGCGCATGAGTTGGTTTGCCAAATAATCCGCTGCGAAAGATAACGGTTTTGTATCGTATATCAGAATAATAGAAGCTGCAAAATCTTCCAAACGCTCACACAAATCATATTTATTGTCACTCACAATAGCACCATTTCAAGTTCAAATTCAATTTCAATTTTACATGTGTTTTACTTCATCGGGCAGGTCATAAAAAGTAGGGTGCCGATATACTTTGTCTTTTGCCGGCTCAAAAAGTTCGCCGTTGTGCTCCGGATTTGAAGCCGTGATGTGTTTTGACTCTACAACCCAAATGCTTACACCTTCATTGCGGCGCGTGTAAACATCGCGAGCGTTTTCGAGTGCCATTTCGGCATCGGCAGCATGAAGACTGCCAAAGTGCCGATGCTCTAATCCATTTTTGCTTCTTACGAAGACTTCCCATAGTGGCCAGTTTTTTTTCATGTTAATTAGTATTGAGTAGTTGGTATTGAGTATTGAGAAAACTCAACCTTCCTTTTTATTTTTCTAAATGTTTTATTAGTCCGAAACTCATTTTTTGAACTTCTATGACTTCTTTTGTGTTTTATTTTGATGTAGCCAATTGCTCGGTTGGGTAATACTCTGCTACCAATCTTTCAGCAAATTCACCAACTTCATTAGCTATTCCGTCCATTGCTTTTGCAGGCAATGAACTTGCATTACTCTGATTTTTCCAAAGACTTGTCAGAAAGTTAAAATCTATTTTCATTCTGTTTTATTCTTTAGTGATATCATCCCATTGCTCATTGCTAACTACTCAATGCTGCCCGTTGCTGCTTCTCCGCATAGGCAATTGCGGCATCACGTACCCATTCGCCACGTTCCCAGGCACCAACTCTGGCTTTCATGCGCTCTTTGTTGCATGGGCCGTGACCTTTGACAACTTGCCAAAATTCATTCCAATCAATCTCGCCAAAATCATAGCTTTTGCGCTCTGCGTTCCATTTTAAATCAGGGTCCGGAATGGTCAATCCTATTAATTCTGCCTGTGGTACGGTTTGGTCAACAAATTGCTGGCGCAACTCGTCATTGGTTTTGCGTTTCAATTTCCATTTCATGGATTGTTCGGTATGGACAGATTCGGCATCGGTAGGTCCAAACATCATCAAGCTTGGCCACCACCAACGGTTGAGCGCATCTTGTGCCATTGCTTTTTGTTCGGGTGTGCCGTTTGCCAGTTTTATCATAATTTCATAACCTTGTCGCTGATGGAAACTTTCTTCTTTACAAACCCGAATCATCGCTCTGGCATACGGTCCGTAAGACGTGTTGCACAACGGTACTTGGTTGATGATTGCCGCGCCGTCAACAAGCCAGCCTATGGCGCCCATATCTGCCCAAGTGAGTGTAGGGTAGTTGAAAATACTTGAATATTTGGCCTTGCCGGTATGCAGTTGCTCGTAAAGTTCGTCACGGGAAATGCCAAGTGTTTCGCAAGCACTGTACAGGTATAATCCGTGACCGGCTTCGTCCTGAACTTTTGCCAACAAGGCTACTTTGCGGCGCAACGATGGCGCGCGGGTTATCCAATTGCCTTCGGGTAACATCCCCACAATTTCAGAATGGGCATGTTGTGAAATTTGACGGATATGGGTCTGACGGTATTTTTCGGGCATCCAGTCTTTGGGC
This sequence comes from Bacteroidota bacterium, assembly GCA_029557895.1. Classification (GTDB taxonomy): domain Bacteria; phylum Bacteroidota; class Bacteroidia; order Flavobacteriales; family Flavobacteriaceae; genus JBPOFM01. The sequence goes on from JAKQHT010000025.1 coordinate 92,671, forward strand.
TCGATTTTTTCGTCTCTTGCTATTCTTGCTTCAAATTCTGCTTCGAGGCTTTTTATTTCTTTTTCGCTCATAACTTGGTGTATTGAGTGTTGAAACTATGCTTTTTTCTATCTAATGTTGTGTTTTTCAAACCTTGCAAAAAGTGTGATTTTGCTTTTTTACCGCTAGATTTCGCTTCGTGGAGATTTTACACATCAAAATCCACCACCACTTTTTCGCTTGTTGGCACTGATTGACAGCTTAATACAAAATTTTGAGCTACTTCCTTTTCTTCAAGGGCGTAGTTGATTTTCATTTGTACCGAGCCTTCAACAACCTTGCATTTGCAGGTACTGCACACGCCGCCCTTGCAGGCAAAAGGCAAATCGGCACCGGCAGCCAATGCGGCATCCAAAATGTTGTCGTAATCGCTTTCCATAACAAAATGGAATTCTTTGCCGCCGTCAATAATCGTAACTTCTGTTCCCTCAACTTTTTGCTCCATAATTTGGGCAATTCTTTGAGAAGATGCATCGGTATCGCCCAAAAAAAACAGTTCGTAATGAATTTTTTCTTTTGGCATTCCTGCGGCGTGCAACTCGTCACGGATCAGGAAAATCATATCTTTCGGGCCGCAAATAAAACAATGTGCCGTATCTTCTATATCAATAAAGGTTTTGGTCAGTATTTGGAGTTTTTGTTTGTCAAACCTACCGTTCAAAAACGGAATATCTCGCTGTTCTTTGGTTAAAAAATAAAACACTTGAAATCGTCCAAAAAACTGATTTTTAAGTTGTTCTATTTCTTCTTTAAAGATAATGGATTTTATGGTCCTATTCAAGTAAAACAGTTTAAAAGTGCTGTTTGGCTCTCTTTGCAAATGGGTTTTTATAATGGAAAGTATTGGCGTGATACCACTTCCTGCCGCAAACGCAATATGGTTTTTGGAAGTTTCGGGGCTGATGTCTATCCCAAAATGTCCCGACGGTTCCATTACTTCGATAATATCGCCGGCTTTGAGGGTGTTGTTGATGTAGGTTGAAAACAATCCGCCGGGAATTTGCTTTACAGCTACTTTCCATTGGTTGTCAAACGGACTTGTGCACAGTGAGTATGAGCGTCTTAAGTCTTGCCCGTCAATGATGTGCCTTAATGTTAAATGTTGTCCTTGTTTAAATTGAAACGTTTTTTTGAGTTCGTCGGGCACATGAAAAGTTACCACCGAGCAATCCTTGGTTTCTTTGTATAAGTTTGAAACTTTGAGTTTATGAAATTCTGCCATAGATGCCTATTCCCTGCCTTTTCAATAGAAAGGGAATTTTTATGATTAGACAATTCAACTAACGCTTGTTAGTTTGATTGACAAATTTACAAAAAATAGTTTAGTTTTTACGGCTAATGCCTTGTATCAACACCTTGCTTAAATTATGCGCCAGCTCGTTGGTGTCGAGTTCTTCTTTTTTTGGTATCCAAAGGTATAGGGAGCGTAAGGTTGACAGTATGGAGAACATAATGATTTCGGGGTTTGCATCGATGAATTCGTTGGATTCGATGCCCGCTTTGATGATGTCCATAACATCTTTTTCGTAAGCATTTCGCAATTGTAAATAGTAGTCTAATTGTGATTCGAGATGCATCCAATCGTTATTTAACGATGCCATTTGATAGGTGTTTTTGGCAGTAATATCAACGTGCAATAGGACGATTTGATGAAGTTTTTCGAGGTTGCCGCTGTTTGTTGCTTTTATGGTTTCCATGCCTTTGGTAAACTCTTGAGCAATGGAAATCACGATAGAGTTTAATATATCCTGCTTGGATTGTATGTGATTGTAAAGACTTGCTGCTTTAATGCCCATTGTTTGGGCGATATCGCGCATGGTCACGGCACTATAGCCTTTTTTCTTAAAAAGTCCTGCGGCGGTTTTTATGATTTCGTCTTTGCGGTTTTCGGGGTTTGGTTTATTCAAAATGATAATGTAATTGCTGCCAAGGTATTAGATGTAAATTTAAGCAAAAAATAAATTCCCGGACAAACTGTCACAACTTGATATCCTGAAACGCTTCGCTGGCGGTTATGGGCATCTCTTCATATTTTAATGTCCAGCCCAAAGAATTTGTCAAAATATAAAACTTTGACAACTCGCTTAACAAGCGGTTTTTTGCATTGGATTTCAAATCGGAATTTTCAAGTTTTTTTAGTAGCGTTTTTTTGACAACTTCTTTGATTTCGTTGTAATCTTTGGCTTCGAACGGGTTGAAGAAATCGGCTTGAATGTCGTAGTATTCAAATTCGGGGCTTATTTTAATTTCTTCTTTCGGGATGTTTGTGATCCGGACGGTTTTTGAGGCTTCATCAATGTCGTAGGTTATCAAGCTCAAATCGTACGTCACGGTTACATCGGCATTGACAATGACCAGAGCTTTTTTATTGGAAGTGATGAAATCGCCAAAAATTGCTTTAGAGTTTTTGTAGGTAAATACTTCGCTGAAATGGCCTTCTGTAACTACCAATTTGCTCACGTTTTTTAGCTGTTCACGTATCAATTCAGAACTTTCCCTTACGTCGGATTTTCTATCGGGCACAAGGCGGTAGGCGAAAAGCACGATCAGCACCACTAATACGGCATACAGCACTTTTTTCATCATCGGACTATTGCTTTAGTTCCATTTTTTCGGCAAAATAATCGCAGAAATCTTGCATGGTTGCGGTCATTTTTTCGTCCTGTGTGGCACGGTTAAAGGTTTCTGCCATGCCCACCAATGTTTGATGGAAGAATTTTTTCATTTCATCTACCGGCATATCTTTGGTCCAAAGGTCGATACGCAAGGTTTCTTGGGCTTTGCTGTCCCAAACGGAAAGCATCAAGGCTTTGGCTTCTTCGCTGTTTATTCCGCCGTCTTGTGCCGTCCAACTCAATTTTTCCGGTACGCGGTTTTCGTCGAGTTCGACTTTCAGTTCTATGGTGGAGGTAGTGTTTTTGGCCATTATTTTCGTGGTTTGTATTTTGAGTTGTTAAAAATTTCTTCGGCGTCTTTGCGCATCATGTCCATAAAATCGACATCGTTTTTTGCCATATAGGCCCTGACGATTTGCCAACCTATGAACTGGCCCAATCGTCCCGGCGACTCGTTGTCGAGTTCCAGATAAAATTTTGAAAAAGGCGCATTGGCAATAAACCGGCTCGGCAATGCATTGTCGGTGCTGTAAAGCAGTTCGCGTTCAATGAAGTAACTCCATATTTCGCTTTCGTTGGCAATGGCCCAGGTTATTTCTTCCGGGGTATATTCCATTTTTTCTGCATCGGTTTTGAATGGAATGACCTTGTCCTTAAAGTATAGTTTTTTTCCGTAATAAACCATTTCGTCCAGAAGCGTTTTACGCTGCGATTGAAATATATAGTGGTCTGCATAAGCATCTGCCAAGTCGGTAACGATGTTGCTGCGATGCATGTTTTTTGTAATGTAGTTCGGGATGTCGCCATAAAATTCGTGCTGCGCTCCCAGATAGGTGTCCAGGGCAATAACTGCCACGGTATCAGAAACAAATACATTATTCCTATAGTCCACGAACGAGGTTGTCGTGACCACACGGGGCTCGGAAAAAGTGGGGTCATAATATTTTAAATGCTTGAACAAGCTGCGGATTTCGTTTTCAACATCCTTAATATCAATAAATTGCTTTTCAACTTCGGATGATAGTTCTTGTTGCAATGTGTCGTTTATTTGCGCTACCCAAATGGAGTCGGGGATGTGCCTTGAAAACATAAATGGAAATGTCTTTTTAAGGTTTGGCAAATTGGCGGCATCTGTTTTTGCAAAAGCCAGATCAAAACGTTCGATGATCACGTTGACATCGATTTCTGCAATTTGCTTTTCCAATTGCTTTTCATCCTTACACGAAAGAAAAACAACAAATACAAAGAGTACAAAGCTTAATTTATTCATATTCAACATCGCAAAAACTTAAACGCCCATAATTTTTCTAAATTGCGTGTTTAAGTTATTTTTGTTCGCAAAGATACTATTCTTTACTCTAAAAAAAGGATTGTTATGAATACCGAAAAAGTGGTTGCTTATATTGTTGATTGGCTCAAAGATTATGCAGCCAAGGCAGGGGTCAATGGTTTTGTGGTGGGTATTTCCGGTGGTATCGATTCTGCCGTAACTTCAACACTTTGTGCCAAGACAGGCTTTAGGGTGCTCTGTCTCGAAATGCCCATCCATCAGGCAGCAAGCCACGTGAGCAGGGCTCAGGAACACATTGCACAATTAGAAAAACGCTTTGCTAACGTTGACAGTAGGCGTGTTGACCTGACCCCGGTGTTTGAAGAATTTAAAACCGAAGTCACACTGGAGGGCAAGCAGGAAACCGTCGACATGGCGCTGGCCAATACCAGGGCCAGATTACGTATGACCACACTGTATTATCATGCTGGATTGTATGGTTTGTTGGTGGCAGGTACCGGCAACAAGGTAGAAGATTTTGGGGTGGGTTTTTTTACCAAATATGGCGACGGCGGTGTTGATATCAGTCCCATTGCCGACCTGATGAAGACCGAAGTACGAAAAATTGCCGTACACCTCAAAGTGCCACAATCCATTATTGATGCCGCTCCGAGCGATGGCCTTTTTGGTGATGCCCGGAGCGACGAGGACCAGATAGGTGCCAACTATCCGGAACTGGAATGGGCAATGACCATGAAAGAAGCAGGAAAGACCATTGATGATTTTGATGGCAGACAAAAAGAAGTATTTGAGATTTTCTTGAAACGAAATGCCGCAAACAAGCACAAAATGGAACCAATTCCTGTTTGTATCATACCGGATGGCTTAAAATAATTGAATACTTCTATTGATTTGGAATACAACGTGTTGATTTTTTTTGTACTTTGGTCAAAATCTCCACATTCAAAAGTGTCCGGAAAGTTGCATAACCGGACTTTGTATTGCTAACCAATTAAGACTTTGTATTATGATTAATGTATTGGTCGTCGATCCGCATCCAATTGTCCGTGCAGGGCTAAAATGTCTTTTTTCGGGAAGTCCCGAGATAAATGTTATAGGCAGTGTGGGCAGCGGTATCGATATTTTTGAGTTCGTAAGACGTAACCATGTGGATGTTATTATCTCTGAAATTGACCTCCCGGAACTTAACGGCATCACGGCGTTAAGGGCAATAAAAAAAGAGCACAGCAGCATTAAGGTCATCATTTTCAGCCATCAACCTGAAGAAATCTATGCGGTTAGTTCGGTCAAAGCGGGTGCGTCTGGTTATGTCCATAAATCGGCTACTACGGACATTATAAAAGAAGCCATTGTGACAGTGCACGGCGGCGATTTGTACCTTACCCAAGCAATGATGAAGCACATGAATTTCAATGATGCAAAAAATGCAAGAGCCAAAATCTTCAAACGCTTGTCAACGCGAGAAGTGGAAGTGCTCCGCTTGCTCTCTGTGGGCAAGAAAAACAAAGATATAGCGCAGGAGCTTGGAATCAATGAAAAGACCATAAGTACCTATAAGGCAAGGCTTTTCAAAAAACTCAATGTCAACAATATTGTAGATTTGATCCATCAGGCCAAGCATCATGAGATCGTATAGGGCCAAGGTGCATTAATGTTTCATCCGCACAACCCGTAAGGTTTCTTGTTTTCTGGAAATCAGTTTTTCGAGTTTTTTATAGTTCATAACGTCTTCCAATACCTCTGTATGTACGGTATCTTTATCATTGGCGGTCATGCTTTGCAAAGCTTCGTTTTTTTGGTATATAAGTAAGCAGCGTAAGCTCAATATGGTTTCTGTGACCAATTGTGCCAAGCCTTCTGATTTCTTTTTTGGATATATGTGGTTCCGCTCCCAGTTGTCTAGTTTGTGTTGTTCTTCATTAATAATCATCGAAGTAACCTCTGGCGCAAATTCTGGGTCAATGTCTATGGCAAACTGGTTGAGGTTGTATTCCGGGTTTTGGTTAAGTAGGTCTATTATGCTGTAATAAAGTTTTTTGAACTGGGGGTTAGAAAACTGCATTTCGTCTTCTTGGAGATCCAGATAGATTTTTTCAAAGACTTTGGCGTTCAGCAAGACCGGTTCCAGCTCCAGATCGCCCGTAACATCGTTCTCTTTTAGGGCAAAATCTTCAAAATTTTCGGTTTTGTTGCCGTATAAGAGGAGGATTTCGATGATTTTCCTTTCCAGTTCGTACTGGTAATCCACTTTTTGTACTTTGGGTTCGTCCCTAATGACTTCAAAAGCTTTTTGTTCTGTCTTTTGTGATTTGCTTGCTTCGGCCAACATTTTTTTGCCTATTTGCGCCAGGGTCGAAAAGAGTACATCTTCACTGATGTCCATAATTTTCGAACATTCCCGGATATAGACTTCCCTTTTGATGGCGTCTGGAATCTTTGAGATGCTGTTTACGATATCCCGGATGGTCTCGGCTTTTTTGATGGGGTCGTTGCCGGAATCTTCAACCAATAAAGATGCTTTATACTGAATAAAATCCTTGGCGTTTTCTTCAAGATGCGTTGTGAGTTCGGTCAAGGTATTTTGTTTTGCAAAACTATCCGGGTCTTCGCCATTGGGAAACGTGCAGACCTTAACGTTCATACCTTGTTCCAAAATCAGATCGACACCACGGATGGCTGCACGTATCCCTGCGGCATCGCCGTCAAAAAGCACTGTAATGTTTTTTGTCAGTCTGTTGACAAGGCGTATCTGTTCGGGGGTCAGGGCCGTTCCGGAAGATGCTACCACGTTCTTAATGCCTTTTTGGTGAAACTGGATCACATCGGTATAGCCCTCAACGAGATAGCAGTTGTCTTCCTTGGCGATGCTCTGCTTGGCTTGGAACAATCCGTAGAGAACTTTGCTCTTATGGTACACCTCGCTTTCGGGCGAGTTGAGGTATTTTGCCGCTTTTTTGTCGCTGCCCAAAATCCTTCCGCCAAAACCCAAAATCCTTCCGCTCATACTGTGGATTGGAAACATCACGCGGCCTTTAAAACGATCGATGCGCTTGTCGTCTTTTACGATGGTCAGCCCGGTTTTTTCCAGAAATTCCAGTTGATATCCTTTTTTTAATGCTGCTTCAGTAAAGGCTTGCCAATCTTCCAGCGAATACCCGAGGCCAAAGGTTTTTATGGTTTCATTTGTAAAACCGCGTTCTTTGAAATAACTCAACCCGATGGCCTTGCCTTGATCTGTATTGAGCAAAATATCCTGAAAATAGGTGTTTGCAAACTCATTGACGAGGTATAGGCTTTCGCGTTCGTTGGCTTCTTGCTTTTGCTCGTTGGTCTGCTCGATTTCTTCGATTTCTATATTGTACTTTTTGGCAAGGTATCTAATGGCTTCCGGATAGGTAAAATGTTCGTGCTCCATTAGGAACGTCACGGCATTGCCGCCTTTACCGCTACTGAAATCTTTCCATATTTGCTTAACGGGCGACACCATAAAGCTGGGCGATCGTTCGTCGGTAAACGGGCTTAAGCCTTTGTAGTTGCTACCTGACTTTTTGAGTTGCACAAATTCACCTATGACCTCTTCAACGCGGGCTGTTTCAAACACTTGTGATATGGTAGATTGCGATATCAAATTAAAATTTTTAAGAAGCTTGTAAAGGTAATACAAATGTTGGTTGTTTGGAAATAATGTGGAAAAGTGGGTTGGGGAGCGGTTCAATGATTGCCATGTGTAAATCAATTGGAAACTGGTATTTACAAAATAAATGCAACTGCTTTTTCTGTGGCAACCAAACCAATTTTTATAGTTTTTTTGTTTGTGATTAGTTCTTTGTCAAATCCTGTTAAAATATTGATATTGATTAATGTTCTGGATTGTTGGTCGTAGTTGTGCGGATGCCCTGATTTTCCGCTTCAAAATTTAGAACGGCTCCACATAAAAAATGGGGCATATGCCCTATTGTGCTACATCTACCGCTGTTGTTAATTTACACCGCAATATGATATCGAGATAAAATGAAAACATCGATCCTGTTTCTATTTGCATTATTCGAAGAAGCCAAACAGGAACTGAACAATTTATAATACCACAATGAAACCATTACTGGCTGCCATAGAACGACCGTTACAGTATTACCGTCAATGGGATTTTCTCATCTTTACGGTATTGACTTTGCTGTCGGTAGTGAACGGACAAAGTACCGTTTTCTATCTGCTCTATTTCTTTTGGTGGAATGAGCTTATCCGTTTGGTAGTGGACAGACTGTGCTACAAACGCAATAAAAATGCGGTGTATGAAATCACACGCAACTCTCGTTTTTTTGAAAGTTTGTTTCTGATGGGGATTTATTGGGTGTTTTTGGTCGTGATTTTCGGGTTCATAGCAGCTGCAGACAGTCCGGATGCTGTAATAATTGCCAATATGCAGGTGTTGATGTTCCACAATTGGTTTTTCAATGCCAATCTGGTTTTTATTTTGCTCCAACGTTGGTATCAGCACAAGAGACAGCAACCGCTCCGGGTTTATTTTGAAGCTTTCAATCCCAATACGATCTTGCTGCACATTTCTATCATTATAGGAGCTGCATTGATGTTTTTTGTGGTCAGAAACTATCCCGAAACATTTACACCCGAAAACCGCTGGGGTTCGGCGCTCATCATCCTGCCTTTCTTGCTGTTGCGGTTGTTGATGCAAAAGCTGACGGCTTCGGATAATGTCATTCAAAAACAAAACAATAATTAATCCCAAATACGCAATAAAATGAAAAAATCAATCCTCATACTGCTCACGCTCTTGACCGCTATCAGTGGTTTTGGGCAAAATATAGATTGGGCGAATGCACCACGCAATCCCGTTGCGTTTCCATATACGACTAATCATTTTGGTTATAAAGGCGATGTGGCTTTGGTAAGCGATGGTCATACCGTTCGGCAGTTTAACAAAGACGGACTGCTGGAAAGAGAATTACAGGGTAAAAACCTGACCGAATATGTCTATGAAGCCGACAAAACATTGGTCGGAATGTATGTGTATAAAAACTATGACGAGCAAGTGAGTTTGACGCTTGTTAAGTTTCATTACAAAGACGGAAAACTCATCGGTACGCAATCCTCTTACAATGGAGGAGACGACCACAAGCAACTGTTTGAGTATAACGGTAAAGGGCTGTTGTCTGCCATTACCACGCATCAAGGAGATACCATCAAAGCCTTTGAATATGACCAAGCGGGCAGGCTTTCCTATATGAAAGATCAAAGCTGGGGGTCGTTGGGTATGGTTTATGAATTCCGATATACCTATCAGCAACAAAAAGATTGGCTGAAACTATCCATCACAGGCAAAAACATAAAAGACCCCAAAGACAAACCAACATCATCGACCTTTTACTGCAAAAACGGCATAGAGAGCGAAACGCCCGATTTTAAAACCATAAAAACAGACAACAAAGGCAATCTGCTCAACGACCGGTTTGCCTATCTGTATTTTGACGGACAAAAAACCGGAGCCGGATTTCCGCAGGGAACACCAATGTCGGGTTATCTGCTAACCGAAGCCCAAAAGCTATATGCCGGAAAGGATATTCAAGACAGTAATTGCAACGGGAACTGCAAAGACGGCTGGGGAAGTTTCACTTATCAGAATGGCGACAAGTACGAAGGCTTTTGGAAAGACAGCAAAATGAACGGCTATGGGCTGTTTACGTTTAAAAATGCAAAAGCTACCTATGATGGCGAATTTCGGGACAACAGCATAACCGGAATGGGCATACTTACTTACGATGATGGCAACAAAACCTATCACGGAGAATTTCAGAGTGGTGTTTTTAGCGGATTTGGCTCTTTACAGGATAAAAAAGCAAATACGTTGCAACTGGGGTTGTTTAAAGACAACGTGCTGCACACCGAAGCCAAAGCAACAGGAAATACAACCGCTTGCACCAAAGGCGATTGCCAAAACGAAATTGGAATGTATGTGTATGAAAATGGCGATATATTTATAGGGCAATTTGCCAACAGCCAACCTTTTAAAGGTTTATTCTATTACAAGCAAAACGGTACATTCTACATAGGCGAACTCAAAAACATACAACCCGAAAATTTTGGAATGTTGATAGAACATAACGGAGCATTCAGTCAAAATGGCTATTGGAAAAACGGAAAGCTGAACGGATTGGGATCAAGCTACAAAAGAAACAACGGTAACGACAGAGTTAGAGAGATTGGAGAATTTAAAGACGGTACACTGATCAGAAAAATGAATTAATACAAATTATAAACAGCAAAAAATTATGAAAGCAACAATCACATTATTACTCATCCTCTTTACAAGCATTGCCACTTTTGGGCAAGTCCCTGATATATCAGGGCAAACCACAACCGAAACCCGTTTCTATAACAACAAGTATGGCAAATACACCAAAGAAATGGCATTGCAAAAAGTTAATGACTATGTTGCCCGATTAAAAAATGGAGGGTTCGTTTTCAATAAAATTGAAGAAAAATCAGCATTTCATTTTACCATAAATTGGCAACAGCAATATGACCAACCTGACAACAAAATGGTTGTTATCATTGAGTATATCATCGGAGATAATGATTTAACTTTAAAACTCAAAACCGCCGTCTATTTCAAATCCAAAGCGGATTTTGTAGTTCTTGACAGGAATAGCAAAATCGAAGCTGTAGGGCAACTTTATAACAATCAGGTTAGTTTGTTTATTGACGGACTTTTCGATTATATAGGTATTAAAAACAATAAACCTGCCACTTCAACCACCACAGCAGGCTCAAATACCAATACTACCAACCCATACAGCGGTATGTCCACCGAAGCAGCAGCTTATTTGGCATCCTACAACATAAACCCAAATGGACTGAAAAAATATTTGGGCAACCAACACAAAAGCTGGGAAGACAAAGGCTATTCTGCCGAAAAAATCACACAGTCTTATGCCGATATGTTCAAAGAAGTATATACCAAAGACAAAAAAGCCGCTTTTGAATTGATCATTCATATGCCCGACAGTTGGTTGGAGGCAGACAAGCTAAAAAGTGTCTTTTCCCTGCTGACCAAAGAGCAACAACTCTACATCCAGGACGAAGCAAACAGACGTTAATTAAATTCAAAATAATATGAAAACAATTCTAAAACATACCGCCCTATTGCTTTTCCTTGCTCTCGGCTTTACCTCTACAGCACAGGAAAGCATAAAACCCGAAGATTTCGATTTGCCCGAAAACACTGAAATGGCCTTGGAAATCACCGGTGTATATGATGGAGTGAAACACACATTTACGCAAACCAATGCAAAGGAATATCAGTTCAACAGCAACGGACTGCTTGCCCAAGTGAGAGAAATGATTACCGACGGTTTTGGCAGCCAGGATACTTACCATTACGATGGGCACGGCGAATTGGTAAAAGTGGATTATCTCCTAGGAACAAGTGCCGGACCAGTAACTGGTTCATCGACCCACAGCATTGAAAAAGAAGACTACAAAACCACTTATACACGTAAAAATGCCAATGGAGATGTAGAAAGAACCATTGCCTTTTTTAATGAAGCCGGCGAACTGCGTGGCAAAAGTTTCTATAATGCAAAAAAAGCCCTGGTGAAACAAATTGAGTATGATGGAGCAAAAACATACCGGATCAGGGAATTCAAGCTTAATAAAGTGGTTTCTGACATTGTTTATGAAAATAATGAAGAGGGAAAACTGGCAAAAAAACTGAAATATACCGAACCTGGCAAAACACCTAGCAAGGAGCAGCTGACAACAATCAGTTACAATGAAAAAGGTGACGCTGATAAAATGTTCGTACACTACGACAACGAACCGGGAACGACACCCAGGGTAATGAATACCCATACAATGGAATATGTGTATGACGACGATATCTGGGTGGCACGCATAGAATACAGGCACGGCTACTATAAGCCCAGTCCGACATTGGATATAACACTGCGCCGTATCAAGACAGCGGATAAAATGTATACCCCAAAAGACGAAAAATCCTTGCTGGATTTCTGCAAGCAAGTGTATCAGCATTACCTGGATACAGAAAACAAGCAAGACTAATAAACCGGAACAGAATGAAATACACGATTACAACTTTAATGATGATTGCGGCCTTTGTCGCTACTGCCCAACAGTATGTAGCACAGCATCTCACACCGCCCAAAACCTATTGGCAATCCTTTGGCTATCAAAAACAGCCCGACCACGTACAAACGGTGCAATACAAAAGCGATAGCCTCGGTTATGAGCCTACTGCGGTTTTGGTAAAATCGTTCAACAAAGAGGGTTTTCTTATTCAGGATTACACCCATATTTTGGGCAATTTTGCCAGTGAAACGGCACACAATTATGTGTACAAAAACGGCGTCCTGGACAGCATCAACACCTTGACAACCAATCAAGATTTCAGCTCAACCAGAAATTGAATTATAACCCAAAAGGCCAGCTTGTCCATATTATATCAACAGGAAAATATTCCGAATACACCGATACTTTTACTTATTATGAAAATGGAATGGTCAAAACCATTCAACGAAAATACAAAGACAAAAGCACAACAACTACATCGTACGACCATAAGAAGAACGTAGTAACCGAAACCGATAAACGAGCCAATGGCAAAATCGCTACCACAACCTATGTATATAACGTAGATGAATTGTTCGCAACGATTGATGGTAAAAATACCGTCAGGTTTCACAACACCTACCACAATTACGATTTTGAAGTACAAGTCGAAGGCGATGCTTTGCAGTATGCGATAGAAAAACGCAGATTGTTCCAGCAAGACGAGCAATATCTCGGCAAACTATCAAAGGAGAAAAATGGGAAAATCGTGTTTGACATTCCTGCCATTTCCCGAAACGATAATGGCGACATCATACGCCAACTGCAATTGGACAAAACGAGCAAGCAGACACGCAGGAGATTGTGGTTTAGCAAATACGTCTATGCAGACGGCACCACAAGCGGCAGCACCGATTATGATTTGCTGTTCGGACAACGAGTAGAAAAAATGAAATAACGCCATCCAATGAAAGAAAAGTTACCGCTCAACGAGCAAGACATCAAAAAGTTGTGGAAGCACCTGTTGCCGACGATACTATTTCCGTTTGTGGCAGCAGGTATGTTTTATGCTTTCTTTTTGGTTTTCTTTAAAGATACAGGCTTTTTTCAAGATAAAATTGGTCTGTATATGCTCGTGGGCTTTAGTGTATTTTTCTTCGGCATTATTGCTTGGATGATTTGGGGCTATGCCATTGATTTGCGGAGGGGCTTCAAATATAGGATAGAGGGAAAAATAACCGACAAAGAATTAAGGGTACATACCTCTACCTCACATTCTTCGGGAGGCAAAACAGGCAGCGGCAGTACACACAGTTCCACCACACGGCATTATTCCGTAGAAATCGAAGGTGTGCAGTATTCCATAGAGCAGGAACATTATGGAAAACTACAAGTAGGTGCAGCTATCATCATCGAAAAAGCACCAAAATCGCACCTTACCTTATTTTTAGAAGTAGGTAAAACCGATGAATTACCACCCGAAAAATCAATAGAAGCAGATGACGACAAACGGAAATTTTTGAGCAGCACACCGAGAAAAGCATATTTTACACAAGACGATTACAAGGCATTGAAAAGAGGGTTTTGGGGCAAGGCAAAATTCAGATTGATTGCATTAACGGTAATGGGGTTATTGGTTGTGCCGTTTTTGGTGGGCAAAATGCAGATAAATATATTTTTCCTGTTTCCGTTGATGCTGATTGCCATATACCAATTCTGGAAGTTCAACAAGGAATGGAGGTTATACTACCGCAATAAACAATATGCTTACAAAGAGGGCATTCCTACTATTGTGCAAGACAAATCCAAATACAATCGTTCAAACAATGTAAAAACTTCGGGAGGAACTATCAGGGTAAAGGACAAACTGTACGCACAATTAAATGTTGGCGACAAAATCATATTATACAAACCTGCCAAAGGCAATCAGATTTTGAGCATCACGACTGCTGCCCATGAAGAAATCTATGTGATGTAATGAATAATGGAATGAACAAAGTAGAAGCAGATGAAAACGATAATACATAAAATTTTAGGTACAGCATTTTTGCTGATGGCTGTTCTGTTTTCCCAAAAAGTCTTTGCCAATGCCGCACAGCCCGGCATTTGGAACGCAGGCGGTACAGTCTTTACGATGCTTTATCCCGAAGATTCCGCCACTTTCAAAAAAGTGCAGATGCAGCAGGAACGGATTTATATTCAGCTATACAAAGGCTTTGCGGTGGTCAAAGGCACATACCTGTTTCGCAATACCACAGACGAAGCGCTCAACTTTAAAATGGGCTATCCTGTCAATGGCATTTATTCCGGTGGCGATGCAGAACTAAACCAAGTTACGCTCGATAGCTTAAGCCAATTTAAAATCAGAGCCAAAAACAAATGGTTGCTTTTGCAGGAAAAACCCAACAGGGAATACGACAATATCATCGCATTTAGCGACAACTGGAAAGTATGGGAAATGTCATTTGCCCCCAATGAAAGCCAAACAGTGGAAGTATATTTTATCGTGAATACCAATGAAGCCGGTGTGCGAAGTGGATACAACAAGAAACGAAAAAACGCTTTTATCTACCTGTTGGAAAGCGGTAGCGTGTGGCATCAACCGATTGAAAAAGGAAACTTCTACGTACAGCTAATGGACGGTCTGACACCGAAAGATGTGCAGGGCTTGTCATCGGGCTTTAGTTTCCGTTACAATGAAATACACCAACTGTACAGCGGAACAAAAACTAACTTTTCGCCTACACCAAAAGACAATTTAGTAGCAACCTATTATGAACGCAACGAACACTTTGTATTTGATAATGCACTCGTCCAAACAGAAAACCTCTTTGCAAAAATTGATGAATTGAGCCGTATGTCTTTAGAAACCTTAACCTACACCAAAGTAGCTATTGGAGACCCTTGCGAAGTGGAAACCACATTTTTAGGTTATTTACCAATGGCGCTTACCCTATTTGTGATTTATGCACCGTTTATTATTGGGATTATTGTTGTAGCCATCATCATTTGGGCAATCGTGAAATGGAATAAAATCAGAAGAAAAAAGAAAGGAGCTTGATATGGTAGCTTTAGCCTTATTATTTATCGTGATTATCGGACTGTTATTGTGGATAGTACGGTTGTTGCAAGATTTTTTTAAAGCTTACAATAGTTTGAATGAAAATGCCTTTACAGCCGAGTTTGAAGATAAACTACAGAAACAAAAAAACATAATTTCCTGTCAAGAAAGGAACAGTGAAATCAATACCGTTATCAACAAACGACTTACGGAATTGGATCAAAAATTTCCAGCTTCACTAACACAAATCGAACATCCTGAAATGCTTACATCTGCATTTAAGCAAGCACTACATTCTTCATTGAACTTGCTCAAAGAAACCGAATATAAACACAAGCCATAAAATAAATTTATACTTTTATCTCCATATTAATCAAACTAAATCTATCGTATGCAGTTGAAACGGATTATATGGATTATTTGTGTCGGGGTGTTTTCTCTGAATGCGTTTGCACAGGAACTGACTTTGACGGACAGCATCAGGCAATCCGTACAGAAAGAAAGCGATTACAATCAAAAGATTGAAATCCTGCAAAAAAGCATCTTAAATATTTATTCTACCAAATTTGATGAAACCATTGAACTGGCTCGTTTTGGCTATGACCTTGCCCGTCAGAAAAATGACAAAGTAAACAAAGGCGATTTTATGCGGACAATCGGTCGGGCATTGATGAAGAAAGGTAACATTGACAGTGCTTCTGTCTACTATCATAAAGCCCTTTCCGAATTGGAGAACAGTGGTGATAGTGAAAAGTTGGGTTTGCTGTACGATGATATGGCAAGGATTTTCCGCAAATTGCATCAGCCCGAACGGGCTTTGGGCTTTTACGATAAAGCATTAGAACTGTATGAAGCAAGTAACGATTTAGAGGGCATTGCCCGCATCAACAATGAAAGCGGTGTGGTTTTTCGGGATGAGTACAATGATTATGAAGAAGCCAAAAGGCGGTTTGAAAAATCTCTGAAAATTCAGACACAACGAAAAGATACATTAGGAATTGGTTACTCGCTGGAATTTTTGGGTTACAACGAATTGATGCAGAAAAATTACGCATCGGCTGAAAGCTATTTGAAACAGGCACTGGAAGTCAGAAAAAAAGGAAAAGACGATTTTGCTTTAATGCTCAATTACACTGCATTGGGCGAGTATTATAAAGCAACTAAAAACTATTCGGTTTCCAATGAATATTTCCAAAAAAGCAATGAGGTTGCCCAAAAAATCAAATTTCCCGATATACAGCAGTACAACTATCAGCAGATTACCGACAATTTTGAAAGTCAGGGAAATTATGCAGAAGCCTACAAATCGCTTAAAGCATTTAATGTGCTCAACGATAGTTTGTACAATGCAGAAAAACTAAAAAATGTAGAAGAAATTACGACCAAATACGAAACTGCAGAAAAGGAAAAGCAAATACTGCAACACAAAGCAGCAATTACCAATCGCAACTTTTGGATTTTCGGATTGGTAACATTGGCAGTCATTATCGGGTTGATGGGCTTCTTGCTGTACAAACAGCAAGTGCTTAAAAACATCAGGCAGCAGAAAGATAACGAGCTTAAACTCGCTTTGGAAAAAATTGAAAGCCAAAACCGATTGCAAGAACAGCGTTTGGCAATATCACGGGATTTACACGATAATATCGGGGCACAGCTATCATTTATCGTTTCGGCAATCGACACCATTAAATATTATGTTAACGACAAAAATGATAAACTGACCGAAAAATTGGAAAATATCGGTGCATTTGCAAAAGAAACTATACAGGAGCTGCGTGATACGATTTGGGCGATGAACAAATCGGACATTATGCTGAAAGATTTGCAATCCCGCATTGCCAACTTCATCGAAAAAGCCAAACAGTCCCAACACAATATCAATATTTCGGTCGAAGCGGACAAAAGCATTTCGGCAGATCTGAAATTCACGGCATTACAAGGGCTGAACATTTTTCGTATCATTCAGGAAGCGACCAACAATTCTTTGAAATATGCCGAAGCCAACCATATTCAAATCCAAATTTCCCAAAAGGAAAACAATGTAAATTTCTTGGTGCAAGACGATGGAAAAGGTTTTGTAGAAACGGAAGTAGAAGCAGGAAACGGACTGCTGAATATGCGGAAACGAGCCGAAGAATTGGGTGGAGAACTCATACTATTATCAGAAGCGGGCAAGGGAACAACCATTACGTTCAACGTATAACTGAATTTAACTACAAATACCGAATGTGATGAAAACAAGAATAGCCATCATAGAAGACAATAACTTTCTGATAAAAAGCGTCAAGGAAAAACTATCGTTTTTTGAAGACATAAGCATTTCCTTTACCGCCAACAACGGGTTGGAATGTATGGATAAATTGGACGGAGATACCCGAACAGATCTAATCCTGATGGATATTGAAATGCCGAAAATGAACGGCATTGAAGCCACCGCTTTGGTCAAACAGAAATATCCGCAGATAAAAATCATAATGCTGACAGTGTTTGATGACGATGACAATATCTTTCAAGCCATACAATCGGGAGCAGACGGCTATCTGTTGAAAGATACGGCACCGCAGGCACTCTACGATGCCATTATCCAAACTTTGGAGGGCGGTGCAGTTATGACACCATCCATCGCTATGAAAACACTCAATCTTTTGCGTTCGCCTTTATCTTTAGAAACCGATGAGGAGGAAGATGAAACCATAAAACTGACAAGCAGGGAAACCGATGTGTTGGAACAATTATCAACGGGATTACCTTATACCGCCATTGCCGAAAACCTGTGTATTTCTCCTTCTACAGTCCGCAGGCATATCGAAAATATTTACCAAAAATTACAGGTGCATTCCAAAACCGAAGCCATTGCTTTGGCAAAAAAGAAACGGTTTATATAAGTTTTTGGCAATTTGCTAATTGTCATTACCTTGTCTCTTGTTGTTTTTTTTGGACCATTATTCTTAAGGTTGAACATTGCTTTAAAAAGCAGGTTTGGTCGTTTCAATACCTGTCAATTTAATACAAATAAAACTTTACTGATTGAATAATACAGGAAGATACCGATCGATATATCTTGTATTACACTTGTTCAGATAATTTTTTGTCAACAAAATAGAAGGTGACAAATAAAAATGAATTTATGGCCAACGAAAATTGTACTTGTTCTCATGCATCAACAAAATTAGCGAAACCTTAATTCCAAATTGAATTTCAAATTGGTAAAGTAACAGCATCAACTATTTCGCAACGCATTGATTTCCTTATTGGTGCTATCGATAAATTGCAAGATATCTTCGCGTCCCAATGCAGAAGTCGAAGAAGTGACAAAATGCCTTGGAGCTTCTTCCCAGTTGGTCAGGAGCTCGTTAAGATAAGTGTTAACGTGGTCTTCAATGGTATTGGGTTTCAGCTTGTCTGCTTTGGTAAAGACAATAGAAAACGGAATGCCGTGTTCGCCCATCCATTGCATAAACTCGAGATCTATTTTTTGTGGTTCGTGCCGTATATCGATGAGTACAAAGGCATTGACCAACTGGAGCCTTTTTTCAAAATAATCGGTGATAAACTTTTGGAACTTATTCTTTAGCGATTTTGATACCCTAGCGTATCCATAGCCCGGCAAGTCCACCAGATACCAGTTCTTGTTGATTATAAAATGGTTGATAAGCTGTGTCTTACCCGGTTTACCGGAGGTTTTTGCCAAATTCTTGTGGTTGGTCAACATATTGATCAATGACGATTTCCCTACATTGCTCCGTCCTATAAAGGCGTATTCCGGCAGGATGTCCTTCGGGCATTTCGTCACATCGGAATTGCTGACTATAAATTCGGCGGTTTTTATCAACATCAAATTCAAAGTTCAAGGCCTGCCTGTGGCAGGGATGGTTAAATGTTCAAGTGCTCCGAACTTGTAACTGGAGACTCAAAGTTTATTTTAGGTTTGCTATCCAAAGCATGATTTTGAATCTTCACTTCAATTTCAAGTTGAATTTTCTCAAAGCTTTCTCTTTTGCAACCAGCCTTCAAGTATTTTGTTAAATTCCTCTGGGTGTTCCATCATGGCAGCATGGCCACATTTGTCTATCCAGAAAAGTTCTGAATCTGGTAGCAAACTGTGGAACTCTTCCGCTACATCCGGGGGTGTTACTGTATCGTTTCGGCCCCAAATAATGCAGACCGGCAGATTTAATTTCGGGAGATCCTTGGCCATATTGTGCCTAATGGCGCTTTTGGCGATGGCAAGGGTTTTTATCAGTTTGTTGCGGTCGTTGACGGTTTCATATACTTCGTCCACGATTTCCTTTGTGGCAACCGCAGGATCATAAAATACATCCTGTGCCTTTTTTTTGATGACTTCATAATCGCCACGCTTGGTATAGCCGCCGCCCATGGCACTTTCGTAAAGTCCTGAACTTCCGGTGATAATCAATGACTTAACCTTTTCGGGATACAATTTGGTGTGGTACAAACCAATGTGTCCACCCAGTGAGTTGCCCAATAAGATAACATCATCAAGCTCCTTAAAAGCGATAAAATCATGAAGGTATTTGGCAAAACTCTTTACGTTGGTCTTTAGCAAAGACATATCGTAAATTGGCAATTCTGGAATGATGACCTTGTAACCCTTTTGTCCAAAATAGTGCAAAACAGCATCAAAGTTGCTCAAACCACCCATCAGCCCGTGCAAGACGATGATGGGTTGCCCTTCGCCTTCTTCTATGTAGCTGTAATTCTTCTCTTTTCGTAAACGATATCTCATAGATTGGTTAATCCATTCGTGAAGCAAATATAGGTATTTCGTTGAAATATCTTTTTTGTTTTTCACTTTCTTATTCTTCAAAAAAAAGAGCCCGGAGCTATTGGTTGTTTTGATCAATTATTATTTACGTAAATAATTTATAACCAATAAGATATAAATAAAATCCAAACCCAAATATTGATATATAATTATAGAAAAAACAAAACTTATGAACAAAAGTGGTAAATTGTGGTAAATTGTGGTAAATTTTTCAATATATTTGAAACGTTGTCGTTAACTGTGTAAAATCCTGGAATTGGACTCGCTTATAGGAACATACGAATGTAAGGTAGATGCCAAAGGAAGGCTCATGTTGCCGGCTGCCATAAAAAAGCAGCTGACACCTGTGCTGCAAAATGGTTTCGTGCTCAAGCGCGCTGTGTTCCAACCTTGTTTGGAACTTTATCCGATGGTCGAATGGAATGTGCTGATGGAAAAAGTTAACAAGCTCAACAGGTTCAAGAAAAAGAACAATGATTTTATACGCCGGTTCACGGCAGGGGTAAAAGTGGTTGAGGTCGATACTGCCGGGCGCTTGTTAGTGCCAAAGGATTTGATGTCGTTTGCGGGTATAGGCAAAGACATCGTTGTTTCTTCTGCCATCAATATCGTAGAAATCTGGGACAAAGTTAAATATGAGCAGGCCATTGATGATGCTACAGGCGATTTTGCTGATTTGGCCGAAGAAGTGATGGGACAAGATGATGACAATGACATATCATAACCCTGTGTTGCTTAAAGAGTCGGTAGATGGATTGAATGTGAAACCGGACGGTATCTATGTGGATGTCACTTTTGGCGGTGGCGGCCATAGTCGGGAAATCTTGGATCGCTTGGGGCCTAACGGAAAATTATTCGCTTTTGACCAGGACAAAGACGCATTGATGAATGCCATCGATGACAATCGTTTTACGTTGATCAATGAAAATTTCAGGCACATCAAACGCTTTTTACGCTTTCATGGTGTCAAGGAGGTTGATGGCATTCTTGCCGATTTTGGCGTGTCGTCGCACCAATTTGATGTGGCCGAACGTGGTTTTTCCACCCGTTTTGAAGCTGATTTGGATATGCGTATGGATCAAAACAGTGCTATTTCTGCCTTTCACGTCATTAATGATTCTGACGAAGAAAAGTTAAAGAACGTGTTTTTGCATTATGGCGAATTGCGCCAGGCACCTGCCATGGCAAGGGTCATTGTTCAAGAAAGGACACACGGCAAAATAAAATCGAGCGAGCAGCTCAAAGAGGTGTTGAAAAAATTTGTGAAACACAAAAACGAAAACAAAGTCTTGGCGCAGATATATCAAGCCATCCGCATAGAAGTCAATCAGGAAATTGAAGCCCTGAAAGAACTTTTAATACAAACGCCCGAGATCCTTAAAAAGGGTGGGAGGATGAGTTTCATTTCTTACCATTCATTGGAAGACCGGTTGGTAAAACGATTTATCAGGAACGGGATGTTCGATGGCGAGCCGGAGCGCGATGTGTTTGGCAATTTTGAAGTGCCGCTACAAAAAGTGGGTAGTTTGATAGTTCCTACACAGAACGAAATAAAACAGAACAATAGGGCAAGGAGCGCAAAATTGCGGGTTGCCGAGAAAATATAAAAAACGATATGGGTCTTCCTTTTTTGAAGATGCCCGGAAAAAAATGAAACAAAGCATATACAGCATACTCAAAGGAAAGTTCCTGATAAGCGATGATTCTTTCAGAAATTGGAGAATTATCCTTTTCATTTCCCTCTTGGCTATCATTATGATAGCGAGCTCGCACAGTGTGGACAGAAAAGTCTATGAAATTGCAAGGCTCAACAATGAGGTCAAGGAGTGGCGTTCGGCCTTTGTGGACGGTCGTTCAAAATTGATGCGACTCAAGATGGAATCCGGGATTGTTGAAAAAATGGCGGTAAAGGACATATACATTTCCGAAAACCCACCGCAGAAAATAAAGGTCAAATCATCAAGAGATTAAAAAGACAGCATTGGCAGTAACCGAAAAAAGCATATTGAACCGATTGTACTTTGTGGCAGGATGCATGTTTGTCTTTGCCATTCTTGTCGTGTACAAACTTGTGGTCATCCAGTTTGTAGATGGTGATAAGTATCGGGACCTGGTCGAAAAGGGAACTGTCAAAAATGTGGTCATCCCGGCAAACCGTGGCAACGTGTATGCTTCGGATGGTAGCTTATTGGCGACCTCCATACCCAAGTACGATATCCGTTTTGACGCCGTTACCCCTTTGCAAAAGACTTTTGAACTTTACCTGAAACCCTTGAGCGATTCCCTTTCAAAATACAGCGGGAAACCATCGTCGTACCATCAAAATGAATTGAGAAAGGCACGTGCCAACAAAAACAGGTACTATTTGATTGCCCGCAACATCAACTATACCGATTATGTACGGATCATAAATTTTCCCATGCTCAATCTCGGTGCTTACAAGGGCGGGCTTATCGTGGAGCAGACCACCAAGAGGGAACATCCGATGGGCGGTATCGCACAGCGTTCCATTGGCTACGAGCGCATCGATGAAGACGGCAATGTGACAAGGGCCGGCATTGATGGTGCATTTGGTGTTAAATATTTGCGAGGTGTTGATGGCCACCGTTTGAAACAAAAAATCGGACAAGGACAATGGAAACCAATTGCCGATTATAATGAAGTTGAGCCCAAAGACGGCTACGATGTTTATACCACATTGGATGTCAACATACAGGATATTGCACACCATGCGCTTTTGGAACAATTGGAAAAATATAAAGCAGATCACGGTTGCGTCGTTGTTATGGAGACCAAAACAGGAGAGATTAAAGCGATTTCTAATTTGGGCAGAAACGCTAATGGTCATTATTACGAAAGGCTCAACTATGCCGTTGGCGAATCGCACGAACCGGGGTCAACGTTCAAACTAATGGCTTTGACAGCCGCTCTCGAAGACAAAGTGATAGATACGACAGATGTAGTCGATACCAACGGTGGGGTACTCACTTTTTATGGAAAAAAAGTAAGAGATTCCAGACAGGGCGGCTATGGCAAGATATCGATTTCAAAGGCGTTCGAAGTGTCTTCAAATACGGGAATCGTCGCTGCAATAGATAAAGCCTACGGTAAACAGCCTAAAAAATTTGTAGAACGCCTTTACGCCATGAACCTCAATGATAAGCTCGATTTGCCTATCATCGGTGAGCCAGCGCCAATCATTCCGCATCCAAACAATAAACAGAGATGGAGCGGTATTGCCTTGCAATGGATGGCCTATGGTTATGGCGTTTCGCTTACGCCCTTGCAAACCTTGACCTTTTACAATGCCATTGCCAATGGCGGCGAAATGGTAAAACCTCAATTTTTGAGGGAAGTGAGGGAGTTTGATAAAACCATTGTGCCATTCCAAAAAGAAATTATCAATCCGCAAATCTGTTCAAAGGAAACCGCGGACAAAGTGAGGCAATTGCTTAAAAATGTGGTAGAAAACAAAGGAGGGACAGGGCATAGGCTATACTCTCCAAATTTTTCAATGGCTGGAAAAACGGGTACATGTCAAAAGGACTATGCCAAAAAAGACAAATTGAGTTATATCTCCTCGTTTGCTGGGTATTTTCCTGCTGACAATCCCAAATACTCCTGCATCGTGGTAATCCACGAGCCCGATAAAAGTGTCGGTTATTACGGTGCCGATGTGTCCGGGCCTGTGTTCAAGAAAATTGCTCATAAAATTTATACCGATACGCCCATAACCGATGAAGTTGAATCGCTCAAAGTTATAAACGCTGATGCCGAAAAGAGTTTTGAAACTTATTACGGCCTCGCCCAAACCTATAAAACCATCATGCCGGATGTTACGGGAATGCCCGCCATGGATGCAGTATCGCTATTGGAAAACATGGGACTGCAGGTTAAACTGGATGGTGTTGGGATTGTAAAAGGACAATCCATTGAAAAAGGAACAAAAATCGGACAGAACCAAACGGTTGTCCTTAATATATAATGACAGAACTAAAAGACATATTGTACAGAGTAGCCATCAATGCTGTTGTTGGCAGTACAAATGTGCAGGTCAATGCCGTTAATTTTGATTCCAGAAAGGTTTCGGTAGGTGATGTCTTTGTGGCCATAAAAGGATCGCTTTCGGATGGGCACCAATTTATAGATATCGCTATAGAAAGTGGTGCAGTGGCAATAGTTTGTGAGTCACTTCCGGAAGATTTAAAAAACGGAGTCACTTACGTTGAAGTTGATAACGCTGGCAAAGCATTGGCGTTCATGGCTTCCAATTATTATGACAATCCCTCTTCAAATTTAAAATTGGTAGGTGTTACCGGTACTAACGGAAAAACCACCGTGGCGACACTGCTTTATCAACTTTTCAAAAAAGCCGGGTATAAGGTTGGGTTGCTGTCCACTGTAAAAATTATGGTTGACGACCAAGAGTTTAAGGCCACCCACACTACGCCAGATTCGTTGACCATCAACAAATACCTTAAATTGATGAATGATCAAGGCGTTGAATTTTGTTTTATGGAAGTCAGTTCGCACGGCATTCATCAGTATAGGACAGAAGGCCTGAAATTTGAGGTCGGTATTTTCACAAATCTATCGCACGACCATCTGGATTACCATAACTCCTTTGCCGAATATCGGGATGTGAAAAAATCTTTTTTTGACCGCTTGCCCAAAGATGCGTTCGCTCTTGTAAACATCGATGACAAGAACGGACTGGTCATGTTGCAAAATACCAAAGCGCGAAAATTTACGTATGCATTGAAGACCTATGCCGATTATAGGGCGCAGATTTTGGAAAATCAACTGGGGGGACTATTGCTGAAAATCAATGATCATGAAGTCTGGACTCGGTTAATTGGCAACTTCAACGCCTATAACCTGTTGGCTATTTATGCCGCAGCCGAACTGCTCGGGCTTGAAAGTGCTGAAAACCTTCGGTTGGTAAGCCAGCTCGAAAGCGTGAGCGGTCGGTTTCAGTATTTCGTCTCTGATGGCAAGATTACCGCCATTGTGGACTATGCACATACCCCCGATGCCTTGCAGAATGTATTGGAAACCATCAATAGCATCCGTACTAAAAATGAAGCATTGATAACCGTGGTGGGTTGCGGTGGTGATCGGGACAAGACCAAACGCCCAAAAATGGGACATATCGCATCGGCATTGAGCAATAAGGTCATTTTTACAAGCGACAACCCCCGTAGCGAAGTGCCGGAGTCCATTATCGAAGCAATGGAAAAAGGCGTTGAACCGCAAAATTTTAAAAGAACAGTTTCCATAGTGGATAGGAGACAGGCAATAAAAACGGCTTGTCAGATGGCAGAAGCCAACGATATCATCCTCATCGCGGGGAAGGGCCATGAAACCTATCAGGAAATCATGGGCGTTCGTACAGATTTTGATGATTATAAAATAGTTCAAGAATTGTTAAAAGCATTGGAAAAATAAATCTGACAAAGGATGTTGTATTATCTTTTTGAATATTTGGAAAAACATTACCAAATACCGGGCGCCGGACTGTTTCAGTACATATCGTTCAGGGCAGCTTCGGCCATTCTTTTGTCATTGCTCATCTCTACCATCTATGGAAAACGCATCATCCGTTTTTTGACGAGGCAACAAGTGGGCGAGACCATCCGCGATTTGGGATTGGAAGGCCAGGTAGAAAAGGCAGGAACACCGACAATGGGAGGTGTCATCATTATCCTTGCCACCCTGATACCTGTATTGTTATTTGCAAAACTGGACAATATCTACATCATCCTATTGATTGTGACCACTCTGTGGATGGGAACCATCGGTTTTATCGATGATTACATCAAGAAATTCAAGAAAGACAAAGAAGGGCTTAAGGGAAGATTCAAGGTCATGGGACAGATAGGCCTTGGACTCATTGTCGGCCTAACGCTCTATTTTCATCCCAAGGTTACAGTACGGCAAGAATTGCCCCAAACCCAACAAGAAGTGGTCGTGACTGACGGGTCATCCCAAAAACAATATAGCTACGAAGTAAAATCGACCAAAACCACCATCCCATTTGTCAAAGAAAACGAATTTGACTATGCCGAACTGATTACTTGGATAAGCCCTGAACTAAAGAAATATGCATGGGTAGTGTTCATTTTGGTCAGTATTTTCATTATAACCGCCGTGTCCAATGGAGCCAACCTGACCGATGGCATCGATGGCCTGGCCGCAGGGTCATCGGCAATTATAGCACTGACCTTGGGCATTTTTGCTTGGGTGTCAGGTAATATCATTTTTTCGGATTATCTCAATATCATGTACATACCAAGGGTTGAGGAAATTACGATTTACATTACGGCATTTGTAGGGGCGCTCATTGGGTTTCTTTGGTATAATGCCTATCCGGCACAGGTGTTTATGGGTGATACCGGAAGTTTGACCATTGGAGGAATTATCGCCGTCATCGCCATCGCCGTGAGAAAGGAATGGCTGATACCTGTGCTGTGCGGAATTTTTTTGGCAGAAAACTTATCCGTGGTCATGCAGGTGAGCTGGTTCAAATATACCAAAAAGAAATATGGAGAGGGCAGGCGCATTTTCAAGATGTCACCGTTGCACCACCACTATCAAAAATCCGGATATCACGAAAGCAAGATTGTCACGCGCTTTTGGATTATAGGGATTTTATTGGCCATTGTATCGATTGTGACATTGAAAATTAGATAAAATCCATCTCTTGGGCTATTGCCAAAAGAGAAGAGAAACTGATTGAAAGATTATGGAAGCGGAAAATGGTAACGATGGCAAAAAACTTTTTATTGAAGAGAATGGGAGGTTAGTGGTATTGGGCGGTGGCGAGAGCGGCATTGGAACAGCGCTTTTGGGAAAGGCCAAAGGCTTTGAGGTTTTTGTTTCTGACCAAGGCACCATAAAAGAAAATTATAGAAACGTTCTTATACATCATGGGATTGAATTTGAATACGGGCAGCACACGGAACCAAAAATCCTGAATGCTGACATCGTGATGAAAAGCCCTGGTATCCCCGATAAAGCGGCAATAGTAAAGAAAATTAGGGAGAAAGGGATTTTGGTGGTTTCGGAAATTGAATTTGCTTCAAAATTTACCAATGCCACAATCATCGGCATAACCGGGAGCAATGGCAAGACCACTACGGCGAGCCTCACTTACCATATACTGAAACATGAATTGGAAGTTGGGCTGTCCGGAAACATCGGCAAGAGCTTCGCACAGCAGGTTTTAGAACACGATTATCCAAATTACGTACTTGAAATCAGTAGTTTTCAGTTAGATGACATTGTGGATTTCAAGCCTCACATCGCCGTACTATTGAACATCACGCCCGATCATTTGGACAGATATGATTACAAATTTGAAAAATATATCGATTCAAAATTCAGGCTGGCGATGAACCAGACCAAGGCCGATTACCTGATTTATGATGCCGATGATGAAGTTATCGGCCAATGGCTCAAAAGCCATCAAATCCAATCCCGATTACTGCCGTTTTCATTGGTGAAAACTATTGAAAATGGTGCGTATTTAGATAATGAAAACATAAAAATAACAATAGATAATAACCAAATAATCATGCCAACAGCAAATTTAGCATTAGAAGGAAAGCACAATATTAAGAACCAAATGGCGGCCGCTACGGTAGCACATTTGTTGAAAATCAGAAAGCAGACCATTCGCGAAAGCCTCGAAAATTTCCAAGGGGTGGAACATCGCTTGGAAAATGTACTGAAAATCAATAAAGTACAATACATAAACGATTCAAAGGCAACCAACGTAAATGCCACCTACTATGCTTTGGAAAGCATGGAAACCCCAACAGTCTGGATAGTTGGCGGCCAGGACAAAGGCAATGATTATACAGAATTGTTTCCCTTTGTAAACGAAAAAGTAAAGGCTATCATTTGCTTGGGTGTCGATAACCAAAAGTTGTTTGACACTTTTGGCAATATGGTGGACGTGATTGTGGAAACACAGTTTATGAGTGAGGCGGTTAAAATAGCATACAAGATTGCCGAAGCAGGCGACACCGTACTATTGTCACCGGCATGTGCCAGTTTTGACCTTTTTGAAAATTATGAAGACCGTGGACGGCAGTTTAAAGACGCTGTCAGGAATTTATAAATAACGCTAAAATGGGACTAACCTATTGATGGGCATAGTATGGAAAATGTTTTCAAAAATTTAAAAGGCGATAGATTGATTTGGGCAATAGTGGCACTATTGGCCATTTTCTCGTTTCTCCCTGTGTACAGCGCTGCTAGTAATTTAGCTTACAACAGTGGATCCGGTAGTACTTTTATGTTTTTTGTGAGGCATTTCATGCACCTGATCTTTGGGTTTTTGATTATTTATGGAGTTCACCGCATTCCGTATCGATATTTCAGGGGGCTTTCGATGGTAATGATTCCTGTTGTTTTAGTGCTGTTGCTTTTAACCATGTTACAGGGTACAACCATAGAAGGAGCCAACGCCAGCCGATGGATTCAAATTCCTTTTGTTGGTATGTCGTTTCAGACATCCACACTGGCTTCAGTGGTCATAATGGTATATGTTGCTAGGTACCTTTCAAAAATTAAGGACAAGGACATCACGTTCAAAGAAACCATCTTGCCACTGTGGATACCGGTATTTATGGTGCTGATTATGATATTGCCCGCAAATTTCTCAACCACAGCTATCATATTTGCCATGGTAATGATTTTGGCATTCATTGGTGGCTATCCTGTTAAATACTTGGCCATCATCATTGGCACAGGCTTGTTGGCGCTAACCATGTTCGTTTTGGTGGCAAAAGCCTTTCCGGATTTGATGCCAAACCGTATCCAGACCTGGGAAAACAGGCTGTTGAATTATGCTAATGGTGAAGATACCGAAGCCGATTATCAGATAAAAAAAGCCAAGATAGCCATAGCATCGGGCGATATTTTTGGTCTTGGTCCGGGAAAAAGCATCCAGAAAAACTTTTTGCCACAATCATCGTCCGACTTCATTTTTGCCATTATTGTTGAAGAATATGGACTGCTGGGCGGATTGTTTTTGCTGGTTATGTACTGTTGGCTGCTGTTCCGCATCATAATCATTTCGCAGAAATCGGATACCGTTTTTGGAAAATTGTTAGTGTTGGGTGTCGGTATGCCCATCGTGTTTCAGGCGTTCATCAATATGGCCGTGGCAGTGGAACTTTTTCCGGTAACAGGGCAAACGCTCCCGTTGATAAGCAGTGGCGGGACTTCCATATGGATGACCTGTTTGGCATTGGGTATCATTTTGAGCGTAAGTTCGCAACGTGAAGGAATAAAGGTTCTGGGCAATTCTGATGAGGAAAATCCGCTCGAGATTTTAAGTGAGACGATTTGAATTATTGGGCGTAGCGTGCCAAACCCGTATTGTATCAAAAATAAATCTGTTTTTTGGAATTTGAAATTTAAAAATTGGTGTCAAGCAAAAAAACATATAAAATAATTCTTTCCGGTGGTGGTACCGGAGGCCACATCTATCCGGCCATAGCCATCGCCAACGAATTGAAGCGCCGTTTTCCGGATGCAGAGTTTTTGTTTGTGGGTGCTTTGGGACGTATGGAAATGGAAAAAGTCCCACAGGCAGGCTACAAAATACAAGGACTATGGATCTCGGGTATACAAAGAAAGTTCACTTTAAGAAACCTGTCCTTTCCGTTTAAATTGATGAGCAGCCTGTTTAAGTCAAGGCGTATCGTGAGAAAGTTCAAGCCAGATGTTGCCATTGGCACCGGCGGTTTTGCCAGCGGTCCTTTGCTTAACGTGGCAGCTTCAAAAGGTATTCCAAGCCTTATCCAAGAACAGAATTCCTATCCAGGGGTTACCAACAGGATTCTTGGAAAAAAAGTAAATAAAATATGTGTAGCCTATGATGGATTGGAGCGGTTCTTTCCAAAGGAAAAATTGATTAAAACCGGCAACCCCATACGTAGGGATTTGTTGGAAATAGGCAATAAAACCGCCGAAGGCAAAGCTGCGTTCAACCAAAAGACGGGAAAATACACCTTGCTGGTTTTGGGTGGTAGCCTGGGTTCTAAACGTATCAATGAGCTGGTGGAAAAGGAACTCGATTTTTTTGACACCCAAAATGTGCAGCTTATTTGGCAATGCGGAAAACTGTATTACAATCAGTACAAGATATACAACCATCAGGAAAATGTACAGGTACATGCTTTCATTAATGAAATGGATTTGGCATATGCCGCTGCAGATTTTATCATTTCAAGGGCCGGCGCCAGTTCAGTGTCAGAGCTTTGTGTTGTCGGAAAGCCCGTGGTGTTCATCCCGTCACCCAATGTAGCGGAAGACCACCAAACCAAAAATGCCCTGGCCATCGCAGACAGAGATGCGGCATTGCTTATCAAGGAATCCGATTTGGAAGTCGATTTTGAGAATCGCTTTTCGCAATTGGTTGCAGCGCCCGAAAAGCAGGCGCAATTGGGAAAAAACATTAAGCAACTGCAGCTTGTCAATGCAACAAGAGATATTGCCGATGAAGTTGAAAAATTATTAAAACTGTCATGAATCTTGGTCAAGTACATAATGTCTATTTTATTGGTATAGGCGGCATTGGTATGAGCGCCTTGGCTCGGTATTTTGTTGCCAATGGAAAAACAGTGGCCGGATATGACAAGACCAGGACCGATATTACCGAGGCTTTGGAAGCCTTGGGCGTAAAAGTCCATTTCAAAGATGACATAAAGCGTATAGAGACACAGTTTTTGGACAGCGATACAACCTTGGTGGTCTATACGCCCGCCATTCCAAACGACCACAAAGAATTGGCATATTTCAGGAACAACGATTTTAGAGTACTCAAACGATCGGCCGTGCTGGGAGAGATTACCAAGGATACGTTCTGTTTTGCAGTGGCAGGAACGCATGGCAAGACTACCACAACCAGCATCCTTGGGCATCTGTTAAGCGAATGTGGTGTGGAAGTGACAGCGTTTTTGGGCGGTATTAGCGAAAACTACAATTCTAATTTTATCCTCAAAGGCACTAAAGTCACTGTGGTCGAGGCAGACGAGTTTGACCGCTCGTTTCTTACACTTTCGCCAGATATGGCATGTATTACCTCAATGGATGCCGACCATCTTGACATCTATGGAGAAGCCGATGCCTTAAGAAGTTCTTTTGTTGAATTTTCAAAAAAATTAAAGACCAACGGAAAACTGTTTATCAAAAATGGATTGCCGCTCAAGGGCATCACCTTTGGTATCGAAGACAGTTCCGACTATTCGGTTCAAAATTTAAAAATATCAAATGGCAGCTATGTTTTTGACGTTAAGACACCTACACGGCTGCTCGAAAATTTCAAATTTAACCTACCTGGAAGACACAACCTGTCGAATGCTTTAATTGCCTTGGCGATGTCTGTGGAATATGGTGTCCCTCACCAACAGCTCGCCAAAGCATTGGCATCTTACAGGGGAGTCAAAAGAAGGTTCACTTATCAGATAAAGACAGACCGCCTGGTGTTTATTGATGATTATGCACACCACCCGGAAGAAATCAATGCCGTCTATCAAGCGGTGCGCGAGATGTATCCCGGAAAGAAGGTTCTGGCTGTTTTCCAGCCTCATTTGTTCAGCCGCACCCGCGATTTTGCCGATGATTTTGCCAAAAGCCTTTCCCGGTTCGATGAGGTGATACTATTGGATATCTATCCGGCAAGGGAACTTCCTATTGAAGGGATTACCTCTGAATGGTTGCTTGGGAAAATCAGTAACCCAAACAAAAAGTTGGTCCAAAAACCAGAATTGATAACCGCAATAAAACAATCGGCCGCGCCCGTAATTTTGACCATAGGCGCAGGAGATATTGGAGAAGAAGTAAAACACATCAGACACGCCTTGGAAGATGAGAAAGTATTATAAGCATATCAAAATAGGGTTGTTACTGTTTCTGGTAGCCTTCCTTTTTGCATTTTCGTCCTTACGAAACTCAAATCGGATTATAGGCGATCCGAACATCAGTTTTTTGGGCGAAGAAAACCTTTTTGTTTCCCACGAGGCTGTTAGTAAATTGTTAATAGTAAATCAAGGAAACATTGCGGATAAGCCTAAAGAAATTATAGATTTGAACGGTCTGGAATCCGCTCTAAATTCCAACCCCATGATCAAGGAAGCGCAAGTGTACATCAGCGTTGATGGGCAATTGAATGCCGAGATCAGACAAAGAAAACCGATAGCAAGAGTAAGTACCAATGCGTCCTATTACGTCGACAGTGATGGGGCTTATATGCCATTGTCAACAAATTACACGGCAAGGGTGCCACTTGTGACGGGATATGTGGAGAAAAACGACCTCCATAACATAGCGGTTGTGGCAAGCAAAGTAAGAGAAGATGATTTTTTATCCAAAAACGTTGTCGGCATACACCAGAATGAAGATGGAAGTTTGGATTTTAAAATGCGGAACGAGGATTTTGTGGTACAGCTTGGCACCATTAAAAAGTTGGACAAAAAAATCAACAATCTAAAAGCCTTTTACCAAAAGGCAATTAAGGATAGCATGCTCAAAAAATACAGTGTGGTAAATTTAAGGTTTGACAAACAGGTCATTTGCACTAAAAAGTAAACGATGGAAAACAATAAGATTTCAGTTGGATTGGACATTGGGACCACCAAGATCGTAGCCATGATCGGACGTAAGAACGAGTATGGTAAAGTCGAGATTTTGGGTCTCGGTAAAGCCAAGAGTTTGGGCGTCCACAGGGGCGTGGTCAACAACATTACACAGACCATTCAATCTATACAACAAGCGGTACAACAAGCCGAAGCCGAGAGCGACGAGAAGATAGTAGAAGTAACCGTTGGAATTGCCGGCCAGCACATCAGGAGCCTTCAGCACAGTGACTATATTACAAGGCCAAACCCCGAGATGGTCATTGATGAAGATGACATAGATCGTCTGATCAATCAGGTGCACAAGCTTGTGATGCTGCCGGGCGAGGAGATCATCCACGTATTGCCACAAGAGTTCAAGGTGGACGGGCAGGGCGAAATCAAAGAACCCATCGGGATGTATGGTGGCCGATTGGAAGCCAATTTCCATGTGGTCGTCGGACAAGTATCTTCAATCAGGAATATTGGCCGATGCGTAAAAAGCTCTGGACTGGAACTCGAAAACATTACTTTGGAACCTTTGGCATCCGCAAATGCCGTTTTGAGCCAGGAAGAAAAAGAAGCAGGGGTTGCCCTGATCGATATAGGTGGCGGCACGACCGATTTGGCCGTGTTCAAAGACGGTATCATCCGACATACCGCCGTGATTCCCTTTGGAGGCAATGTCATCACCGAAGACATCAAAGAAGGCTGTTCCATCATTGAAAAACAAGCCGAACTTTTAAAAATAAAATTTGGCTCTGCATGGCCAGGAGAAAACAAAGATAACGAAATCGTGTCCATTCCGGGATTGAGAGGACGTGAACCCAAAGAAATTACCTTAAAAAACCTATCAAAAATTATCAATGCACGTGTTACCGAAATCATCGAGCAGGTCTATCTCGAAATCAAGAATTACGGTCACGAAGAGCAAAAGAAAAAATTGATCGCGGGCATAGTCCTTACCGGAGGAGGAGCGCAGTTGAAACACTTGAAACAGTTAGTGGAATATACTACTGGTATGGATGCCAGATTAGGCTATCCCAATGAGCACATTGCTGGCAATAGCGACAAAGAAGTGGCAAGCCCACTGTATGCTACAGCTGTGGGATTGGTAATGGACGGCCTAAAGCGACAAGAAAGGAAACGACGAGAAAATGATGCCGAAGAGGCCAAAATCACCGCAACCGAAACTATCGAACCACAACAAACCAAAGCAGATGGGCCGATAGTAGATGTGCGTGAACCCAAAAAAGAACGCAGATCCTTTCTGGACAAGCTTACCGAGCGGGTCAAAGATTTTTTGGACAATGCAGAATAAGAATTAAAATAACAGCATAAAATATTAATTGTAATCCAGTAAAAAACCCTAAATAGTATGAGCAGCAAAAATGAAATCGGGAACATCCTATTTGATATGCCCAAAAACCAATCCAACGTCATCAAAGTCATTGGCGTAGGTGGTGGAGGTAGCAATGCTATCAATTACATGTTTCAGCAAGGAATCAAAGGTGTAGATTTTGTGATCTGCAACACCGATGCACAGGCGCTCCAAAACAGCGGTGTGCCAAACAAGATACAGCTCGGCGTGAACTTAACCGAAGGACTTGGGGCAGGTGCCAACCCCGATGTTGGCCAACAGGCAGCCATAGAAAGCCTTGAAGAAATCCGACGGATGCTTGATACAAATACAAAAATGGTGTTCATCACGGCAGGTATGGGCGGGGGTACCGGAACAGGAGCTGCGCCCATCATCGCCAAAATGGCAAAGGAACTAGATATCCTTACCGTAGGAATCGTAACCATGCCATTTCAATTTGAAGGAAAATTGCGTAACGAACAGGCACAAAAAGGAATCGAAACTTTGCGCGCCCATGTAGATTCGTTGGTCGTCATCAACAACAACAAGCTCCGTGAAGTATATGGCAACCTTGGCTTCAAGGCAGGTTTTTCCAAAGCCGATGAAGTCCTATCTACGGCCTCAAGAGGTATTGCAGAGGTCATCACGCACCACTATACACAAAACATCGACTTGCGCGACGCCAAGACCGTTTTGAGCAACAGTGGTACCGCTATTATGGGATCGGCTACAGCTTCAGGAAAGACCAGAGCTCAAGAAGCTATCATGAAAGCCCTCGATTCGCCTTTGCTGAACGATAACAAGATTACCGGTGCCAAAAACGTATTGCTGCTTATCGTTTCTGGCTCTCAAGAAATCACGATTGACGAAATAGGTGAAATCAATGACCACATCCAAAACGAAGCAGGCCATGGCGCAAACATCATAATGGGTGTGGGTGAAGACGAATCGCTCCAAGAATCCATTTCAGTGACCATCATCGCTACCGGGTTTGATATCGACCAACAGGACGAAATATCCAATACCGAAACCAAGAAAGTAATCCATGCACTTGAAGACGACCAAAATAACGACGTGAAAGTCAAGGAGCGTGAACCCGCCATCATCACGCCGGACATTGTTTTGGAAAAAGTGGAAGAAAAAGAAATCGTGGTGAAACACACCCTTTTTGAAGATGATTTGCCGGAAGAAATACAAGACAGCACAGTACAATCAGATCTGATCCCAACTTCGGAGTTCATCAGAAACTTGAGCGTTATTTATGAAGAAGTATTGGATACGGTCGATGAAGACGATTTTATCATCACGCCAGTACAAACCATTCAAGAAAAGGCGCCTGTCATTTTTGAAGAAGAAGAACAGATTACATTGACTTTTGATTTGCCATTGTCCGAAAACCAAAAAGACATCAAAGCAGAAGATGAGACCCATATACTTTTTTCATTGGATGACGATGTAAAAGATTTGAACGTCAAAGATCATATAGAAATCATTCCTGTTACCGAAGCAGGAGAATCGGGAGAAATCCGTTATGCACTTGACGATTGTGTCGCTTTTGAATCTTCAATGAACAACAGCACCAAGACCAAGACCATAGAGATTGAAGATCAAGAAGTTGTCTT
Source organism: Bacteroidota bacterium (assembly GCA_029557895.1). Lineage (GTDB taxonomy): Bacteria > Bacteroidota > Bacteroidia > Flavobacteriales > Flavobacteriaceae > JBPOFM01. Next base: position 128,156 of record JAKQHT010000025.1, read on the forward strand.
TGAAAAAAAGGTTTTAGAACCCAAGCACACACATGTCGCTGATACAGAAGAACAAGACCCTTTGAACAGTCCGATTTCTGAATTTATCAAAGAACGCGCCGACGAACGCCGACGCAAGCTCAAGGAATTTAACCATAAGTTCAGCAATGCCAAAGTAGATGAGTTTGAGCGTATACCGGCCTATAAAAGGCAAGGAGTCAATCTCGATGACACCCAACACTCAACCGAGACCAAGGCTTCGAGAATGTCCATTGGCACTGACGATAACGATGAAGTCCAATTGAGGAGCAACAATTCGTTTTTGCACGACAATGTAGATTAAAATAGGGATATAAATCTTTGTGCAAAATAGTTCTGTACGAGACCCGAAGAGCGACAATGCTTTTCGGGTTTTTTTTTTGTCGAATGTCAAAGTTGATGCGTATAACATTTTATACTTCTCAAATTTTACCTTAATTTTGCATTTCATTTATTTGAAAAGAGAACATGAGTTTGCAAGAAAAGATCATGGCGGCCATGAAAGATGCCATGAAAGAAAAAAACCAAGAGGCTTTGGCTGCATTGCGTGCGGTAAAGTCCGAAATTTTGTTGGCGCAAACAGAAACCGGATCCAAAGAAAGTTTGACACAAGAACAGGAAATCAAGATTCTTTCCAAATTGGTCAAGCAACGCAAGGACAGTGCCGCCATTTTTTCGGAACAGAACCGACAAGATTTGGCCGGTCCTGAACTTGTGCAAGCAGAAATCATCAGCCAGTTTTTGCCCGCCCAATTGAGCGAGGCCGAAATTGAAAAAGTAGTGTCCGAAACCATTGCAAAGGTAGGCGCTCAAGGTATGAAAGACATGGGCAAGGTTATGGGCATTGTCAACCAGCAATTGGCAGGTCAGGCCGATGGCAAGACCATTTCGACGATAGTAAAAGCCAAATTGGCTTAAAAATAGAAATTCCTGTGCATACAGGGTTTTTTGGCCACGTAGCTCAGCTGAATAGAGCACTGGATTTCGGCTCCAGCGGTCGGGGGTTTGAATCCCTCCGTGGTCACGAATAAATGGTTTGATAAGAAAAAACGCCAAGCTTGCTTGAGCGTTTTTTTGTTCAAACCATTTTCAAAGCGGAACGCTTTGGGAAATCCAATCCCGAGGTTCTGCCAAGCTTGCTTGAGCGTTTTTTTGCTTGCATGTTTCTGATCGAAGTCTTAACGGTTTTAAAATTAAGGCTCTATGTTGGATTTCCAATTTCTTTTGTATCTTTAGTTTTCCAATAGTCCATTTTCCCTCAAGAGTTTAATGCCAAAATCCATAAATCGATGATAGCGATTGCAATTTTTAAAGCTGGTGAGCTTGAGGGAGCCAACCTTATCATTTGGGCTTTTGTGGCGATACTTTTTTGTGTGATCGTATATTATGCCGTAAGGATGGTGGAAATGGGATACATTTTGCGCCACAAACGGCCATTTTATGTGTATAATCCTTTCTTTTTGACAAAATTGAGTGATTCGCAAAGACAAATATTGAAAAAGCGGTTTGTTTTTTATAGGAAATTATCGGACAAGCACAAGGCCTATTTTGAAGATCGGGTAAACTCTTTTATCAAGGACAAAGACTTTATAGGTCGTGGAGGTCTTGAGATTACGGAAGAAATGAAGATTATGGTAGCAGCCACAGCGGTTATGCTCACTTTTGGGTTCAGGGATTTTTATATAGGTTTGATACAAAAGATTTTTCTTTATCCTGAAGCATTTTTCTCGAAAACCAATGAACACTATCACAAGGGCGAGTTCAACCCCAAGTTACAGGCCATGGTTTTGTCGTGGAAAGATTTTATGGAAGGATTTGAAGACAATTCCGATGGCGTCAATCTCGGAATCCATGAGTTTGCCCATGCCATTCATCTCAATAGCATTAAAGAAAGAGATGTGAGCTCTACCATTTTTTCAGATTCGGTTAAAGAGTTGACCGACTTGTTGGCGCATGAAGAAAGTTTGAGAAAATCTCTTATCGATTCCGAGTATTTTAGGAATTACGCTTATACCAATCAGTATGAATTTGTAGCGGTCATTATCGAGACGTTCATTGAAACGCCAAAAGAATTCAAAGCACGGTTTCCCATAATTTATGACAAAACCAAGCAGATGCTCAACTTTAATTTTGCGGGATATTAATTGTGGCAATGAAACAGGCAGATAATGAAATAAAGTGTATGGGCGGTTCGTGTTCAGTACTATCAGCCTTGGAATTCGGAATTTTGGATTTTGTTCCAATACTGTTTTTAGAGGGGTTTCACTTCAATGTGATTTCATAGGACTTTCATAGAGTATCCATAGAGTATCTATAAAGGAGTTGTGGATTTAAGATTAACGATAAATGATATATTTACGGTTTATTATTTACGATATATGGGTTTAGAGTTGGGAGTTTGTACCACTTAAACCTTAAACAATGACTTCTATGGACAGAGACCTTTTACTTAAAGCCCATTCTCGGATTGCACCGTTTGTACATCGGACCCCCGTTATAGCATCGAGGGCTGTCAATGCACTTTGTGACGCAGAAATTGTATTCAAATGTGAGAATTTCCAGAAAATGGGCGCTTTTAAAATGCGAGGCGCTACCAATGCCATCATGCAGTTAAGTGACCGCCCGAAAAACAATGGTGTTGTGACACATTCATCGGGCAATTTTGCGCAGGCGCTTGCTTTGGCTGCCAGAAACCTTGGTGTCATTGCCCACATAGTGATGCCCCATAATGCTCCAAAGGTTAAGGTTGAAGCGGTAAAAGGTTATGGTGGACGGGTAGTTTTTTGCGGGTCGGCAATTGAGGATAGAGAAACCACTACCCAGCAGGTCATTGACAAAACAGGGGCAACATTCATACATCCATCAGACGATATTGACGTTATACTGGGCAATGCCACGGCAGCTATGGAGCTTTTGGAAGATTTTCCGGATCTTCAATATATCGTTGCTCCTGTAGGCGGTGGTGGGCTTTTGGCGGGTACGGCCTTGGCAACACATTTTTTTGGGAACAATTGTAAGGTCTTGGGCGCCGAACCCAAAAATGTGGATGACGCCTATCGTTCCCTGATAAGTGGAAAAATTGAAATCAATGAAAATACCGACACAATCGCCGATGGGCTTCGCACACATTTGGGCAATGTCAATTTTCCGATCATTCAGCAATTTGTAGATAGCATTATCACTGTTGAAGAACCGGAAATCAAGGATGCCATGCGATTCATATACGAACGGATGAAAATAGTGGTGGAACCATCCAGTGCTGTAGCATTGGCCGCAGTCATTAAGTCAAAGGCAAGGCTCAAAGATAAAAAAGTGGGCATTATCCTGTCTGGAGGCAATGTCGATCTTTCGGGCTTCGCATTGTATTTTTAAGAACGGTCCTTTGTTTGGCCAATAAAAAAACCGCATTCCAGAAATCCGAAATGCGGTTTTTTTATGGTTTGCCAACAGTTTAGAGCTTAAATACGCCTTGTAAAATAAACTGGTAGTGGTTGTTGTCATATTTTCTTTCGCCGTGGTTAAGGGCAAATTTCCCCATCGTGCCAAGACGGATACCTACGGTATCGCTAACCCAAACAATGGTTCCAAGAACGATATTGATGGAGGTGTTGAGTTCGTGGATATTGAAAATCCCCACACCGGCACCGGCATATAGGTTTAGCCAATCTGTATTCCTAAATAGATGGTCGTCAAAATAATACTTCAAGGTTGTATTAGTAGAAAAATAAGTGAGATCTCTACTCGGAATACCATTGTCAATGAATTTGTTTTCTTTGAACCCGTTCAATGTGAAATCCTGTTCAATGTATAAATGTTCTGTCCAACGTCTTTCAATGCCAACCGCAAGGGGGTGCCTAAAGGCAAACCGATCCAGATTGTCGCTCAGGTCTTCAAACGGATTACGAGTTCCGAAAGTCACTGTTGTATTAACACCAACACTCAAAAGCCAATCATTTCCAGGGTTTTGGGCATTTACCAAGAAACCCATCATTGACATAAACAGCAATACTATTACCTTCTTCATATTTATAAACTTTAACCAAAAATAGACTATTACAGTTACTTTACAAAAATAGAGCGGTTTTTTTTTTGAGACTGACTTATGTTTTTTCTTTTAAAATCTTATGTTTGAGTATATGTGCCCTGTAACTTTCATTGGTCAGAAGTAGCATAATGCGGTCATAAACATTGATAAAAACTGATTTTGCCCTATATATTTCCCTTGATAATTTTTGATGCTTGAGCCTGGCCATGTAGGATTTTCGATATCTATTGGATATAGAAGTGTTTTGTGATGGACTTAAATTCTTAAAAAAGACAGAAGAAATCCCCAAAAAGCAGCTTCCATGTTTCGTTTTGGACAGTTCGTCTTTCAGTAAGTCATTTTTATGGAGTTTGGTGCAGATTACATCATAAGTGCCTTTGAGGTTGAGTGATCCAAAAAAGGTACCCCTGTCGTTGATCTGTTGTGCAAAAATGGTATTTTTGATGAGGTGTTCAGGACATGGGACGGCAATACCGTTTGCAGAGTTTTTTTTTGCGAGGACATCTTTAACGTCGATCAGGTTTCGGTATCTGTGTCTCAAAAGCGCTCCGTGCAATTCTACGCCTGCAAGTTTTGTGTTACTTATCTGTCTTGGCTTGTGCCTATAATTTCTGGTTTCATAATTGAATTTGATGAAGTGATTATAACCGTCTGCTTCTAAAATATCGAACGCCTTGTCCAATTGCTCTTGTGCTACCAAAATATCGATGTCTCCTATCATCCGTTCGCCCATATCCAAATAGTTGTCACCAGCCAGCATTCCCATTCCTTTAATAAAAACGTGGTCAATGTTGTGTTGCTGTAGCAGGGCCGAAATGTGGCTGGCTTCGTTGAGTAAACTTCGGTTGCGCTCCCGGTTGATGTCTGTGAGCATCTTCAAATAGGAAGCCAATTCAGGAGGGAGGCTCTCCAATAGCGACTTTCTTTGCAAGTTGCAATACAGTGCAGGCAGCACGAGGTGCTTGCTCCCGACAATGACCATTTGGTCCCAATCAACCGTACCGTTTCCCAATCGTTCGTGCAGTTGTTTAGGTGCAATACAGGGGTTCAAGATATCGGCTATGAGCCCAAGGGTTTGTTGCAAAGTCTGTGTTTTTTCTGCCAAATCAGGTTCATTTTTGCTAAATTAACCAAAGAAACGTGTAGCTTAACGATTATCGTCAAATAATCGCATCATTTTTTTGACAGCGATTTCATTGTCAGAATAATGTAGTTCATAAAATTCCAGATTACCCAACCAATTTAAAAAAGTCTGGGAATGTTCCTTTTTGGGAGAAATCCATGAATCGGGAATCAGGATCTGTAGCGCTTTTTCAGGTTCGCAAGGGTTGATCTCGCACCCACTGGTATCCTTGTCATATTTTACCAAAACCAATTTTCGGCAACCAAAATCTCTTTTTGTGCTTTCAAAAGAAATGGTTGGAGGTAAGTACTTGACTTTTATATGCTTTGACTGGCTTTGATGGGTTTCCAGAGCAGCAAAACCTTCAAAGTGTTCACCAATGCTATCAAAAGCGCCTTCCTTTATGGATATGGCCGAAGGAAAACGGTACAAGTGGCCATCTTCTGCAAGCATAGGAGTAAGGTCGTCGGCCAACAGGTCCAATCCGGAAGCCATGAGGAGTGCTGAAAATGTGCTTTTGCCATTTCCGGAATCGCCGATGAGCATAATTGCCTCTTTGCCATTACTCACGGTAGTGGCGTGAAATGTTGCCAACCAATCAGATTCTGTGTTGCCATAAAGGGTGGTTAGCAACTCCATGGCAAATTTACCCTGCAAAAAATGAAATTTATGGGTTTCATATGAACCAATGTAATGTTGATTTTTGAACATATGGAGAAGGCCATCGCTTTCAAAAATATCAAATACGGCTTTTGGCTCATGGAGGTTGTTGCTATGGGCATGGGATAAATTGGGATGGATAAGTTCCATAAGACGCTCCGATGAGTAGTTAATGGAAAAAGAACATTTCCCAAAACAATAATGCCGCTCTATTTTCGGTTTTGGGATGATATTGGGTTCAGTATGGGTGTGTACATCGTTGTTTTTCAGTGAGATATCATCCAAAAAGTCGTTCAGTTCATCATAGTAAACATCAGCAAGGGATTCGTCAATTTTGACTACTTCTGTGGCGCGTTGTACAAAATCACTTTTGTCTTTTGCCAAAAAAAAACAGTCCAGCAATTGCTGAACAGTATTTGATATGATAATATAACTGTTGGAATCCTGAAACCAAAGAATATGGGATTTACCAAGTCGTTTGGAAAATACTGGTCCTGATTCCGGTTTCAAAATAATTTTGAGCTTAATTGAATGGATCTCCTCCCGGATCTGGCGGTCCGGATTGTGCCTGCGATTGTTGAGGATTCAATATTAAAAAAGTCCCTACAGCGGTAAGAGCAGCATATTTGCCCATGCGTTTGATGGCCTCTTTACGGGTTATTTGGTTGCGTTGGCTATTTTTATTCATACTGCAAATATAAAAATCATTTCAAAAATAACTAATTTTTAAAAGACTAAAGGTCATTTTTGTCGATTTTTCTTGTATTAATGTAAAATGACCTTTTGGGTTTTGGTGTTTGTGCGGTTGTTGAGCATTACCACATACACGCCTCTGCCCATTCTGGAAACATCTATCCTGTTGTCATCAGATCCCGACGCCAAGGTTTTGGTGAGGATTAATCTACCTTGCAGATCATACAGATTTAGCAATGTGTCTTTTGACAATAAACCTTTGACTGTCAAAATGTTTTGTGTTTTTGTGACAAAAACTGACAGTGCATCCAAAACATTTGTTTGGTTAGAAAGCGTACTTTCGGAAAATCTCAAGTAAAACCTTCCATAACCGGAAAGTGCCGTGGTGGCATCCAATATATAATCTGAAGTATTGAGCAGGGTGGTAGTTTGTTCTTCACGGTCTTCAAGATATACATTGGTGCTTTCGGGCAATGTGTTTTCAGAAATCCTAAACGTAATTTGTTGCCCTTCAACTGCCTTGACCCCCAAAGGGATTTCGGTTTCGGCATCTATTGCCATAAAAGGCAGCGCTTGTATCGCCATAGGAGCATTGCCATTGTCCTCTACCAATTGTGAGTACAGTGAAAAGGCAGGGGGCGTTCCTCCAAACACGCCCGCATCATAGCCGGGGTCGAGACCGAAGGTATAGGCATCATTAAAATAAAAATCAGTTGCGTAATGTTGGTTCGAATTATTGATCTGAAGCTTCAGGTGGGCATTATTTTCCGATGAGGTCCTTCCGAGGATAAAATCATCAGAACTGCCAATGCTGCGCATATTTGGCGTAAAGGAAATTGTGCCGCCCCCACTTTTTGAAGCTACGAAAAAGCCTTGGCCGGGCGTTATGACCGATGTTGTACTTGTATTGGCCAGATTCCAGATGGTATATATGTTTCCGTCAGAATCGTCATCGTCATAGCCGTAAATGGCTACAAAATTTGCGTCGAGTTCTGAAGCATTTTCAGACAAAAATCCGGGATGTACTCCAAAATTTTCTTTAACGTACAGATAAGAAGGGTACGGATTGCCTATCAAATTCCAAAGTTGGTACGATGGTCCGGAAACGCTGATGTTCTGGCTGACAGTATTGGTGTTTACCGTGCCTGTAAAGGTCAAGTTGCCGTTATCTGTCGTGGCTGCCCTGTAACCGAGCCCGGACTGTATCCCGACGCTACCGTGTACCGAAGTGTCATATATAAGAAATTGACTGCTCGTTTTGTCAAAAGGTCCAAACAATTTTCTGTTGGCATTGTTTGGGTCTTGGACAAGATTGGCATTGTTTGCCGCAAAGGCACCAAATGTTTCGCCACCTACCGGCGAAGCAATAAGGTCATTGCCTCCCGAGGATGCATTTTGGTTGACATGGCGGTCGTAGCGTATGTTTCCGCTTGCCGTGCCATTGACAATGAGACTCGAGTAGGTCGTGGAAGTAGATTGCAAACTTAAGTTCCCATTGGTGTCAACGGTCAGGTTGTTGCTGATGGTCAAGGCATTGCCAGGACCAACGGTTGCTGTTCCTCCAGCATCTACGATAAGCGATTTTAAAATGATATCGCTGTCCGAAACAGTCAGCATAGCAGAAGACGCTATTGAAACATCGCTATTGGGAAGGCCCGATAGAAGTTCCAAGGTACCGTTATTTATCGTTGTGCTGCCGGTATAGGTATTGTTGCCTGTCAGTACCAAATCGCCACTACCAGTCTTGGAAAGCGCGCCAGTTTCTGACAGATCCCGGGTATAAGTTACTGCCCCTGTCGGTATATTGAAAATACCGTCATTTGTGATATTGAAATGGTTGAAATAGATGTTACGCTGACCCGATCCGTCGTTTTGCCCGCCTATATAAATCTCGATATTGTTGATTGCCGATGCAGAATTGATGGTCGTTGTGTAGGTGGCGCCCCCGGAGCGTGAAGTCATACTGAACTCGTAGGTGCTATTTCCGGTCCGTTTTAGTGTAACAAGCATTGGGTCAGTGCCATATCCGGAATCTGCAATGCCATTGGTGGTTGATATGTTTTGGTTGCCGGCGTTGTTCACATTAAATACGGTAGTGCCGCCACTTTTCAGATCAAAGCCTTTGTTGCCACTGTTGGCATCCCAGTTCATGGCCCAATAGAACGACAATACATCATTGAATTGGAGTGTTTCAAAACTTCTTGAAGCATTTAGATAGGAACCGCCGGTAGCGTAAAATGCAAATGCTTGGGTGCCAATGCCCGATGTTCCCATTCCGTCGAAGGCAGGATTGCCGATAAAACTTCCCGTGTTGCTCCCATACGTTATTGACCAGGCATTAAAACCATTGCCGCCATTTTGACCACTGCCAAAGCCTGAACCGTAAGCCGCATCGCTGGCATTGTCAGAGGCGAAGCTAAACTGACCATATACGACATGGGTGTTGTATGTCAGAACGATAACCAATAAAGTAAAAAGTTTTATTTTTTTTGAAAAAATGACATTCATAGAGTTTGATTTATTAATACTGAATAAATAATTCAAGAACAATTATTTCACAAGGTATTAAAATTGAGCCGACTAAATCATCATGCCTTTCAATTACCGGCAACGAAAACGTTTTAGTGTTGATAAATAGTTACATGGCCGACCGATTTCGCGCTCCAGCCGTTTAGTTTACTATATAATTGATACCCGGTGTGTTTTGTAGATATTTTATAAGGCACATTTGCTTTTGGGCACATTCAGGCTGGCAAGTAGATGTTGCAACATGACTCCTGTCCGTAACAGAAATGGTGCCCAAGCGCCGTAAATGTAAAATGCCTTATCTGATTCTTGATAAGGCATTTTAAAAATGTTGTTAAAGAGGGACACTCTTAACGGATGATGACCCTTTGTGTTTTTTGTTGTTCTGCATTGCGCACTTTCACTACATAAATGCCATCGCTGATACCGTTTACGTTCACGGTATTGTTCCTCGAGCTGCTGTCAAGTTCTGTGGCAAGTACCAAACGTCCTTGTAGGTCATAGATGGCAAGTGAGGTACCTTGGGCCACAATACCTTTCACGAACAAAGTTCTTGGATTGAAGGTCGTAAAGATACTCAATTGTTCTAATGTTTGGCTTGTTGCCGAAAGTGTTTCGTTTGTAAACCTCAAATAGAAACGGCCGGTATCGGTAAGCGTTTCATTTGCTGTAAACGTAAATGTGCCACTATTCAATAATGTAAAAGTATTGTTTGCCGAATCTTCAAGGTACACATTGGTGCCTTCAGGAAGGGTTGAGCTTGCAATGTTCAAATGGGCGGTTTTTCCTGCGGCCACATTGATGCCCAAAGGAATGATCACATCGCTTCCGAGATCGCTGTACGCCAAAGACTGTACGGCCATATCAATGCCGGTATTCCCTTCGACCAATTGCGAGTACAACGCTGTTGATGGAGCAACCTTGCCGAACACACTGGCGTCAAATCCGGGATCGAGGTTTCTGCTTGCTTGGTCAAGGAAGTAGAAATCTGTGTTATAGTTTTTGTTATCGATGGCTGCGTTGAGCTTTAGGTGCGCAATGTTGGCCGACCTTCCGGGGATGAAGTCATCGCTATTGCCCGTTGCACGCATTGCTGGCGTAAAGGCTATGCTGCCGCCGCTCGTTTGGGCCGCCACAAAGAAACCTTGTCCGGGTGCGATGAGTGCATTGGGGTTGGCCAAAGCATAAGCCTCGTTCCAGATGGTATAGTTACTGGCGCTATCGTCATAACCGTAAACTCCGGCGGAGTTGGTGTTGAACGAACTGCTATTGGCAGCAAGGAAGTCAGACAGTTTGATGTATGACGGATACGGATTTCCGACCAGGTTCCATTCACGGAACGGGATAGCTCCGCCAGAATATTCAATGGTTCTGTTAACGTTGCCTGTGTTGACCGTTCCGGTAAAGGTAAAGCCGTTGCCATCGGTAGAGGCGGCACGGTAGCCTTCCCCGGAAACCAAAGGCGTGCTGGCGTTGGTATCGGTTTCGTAAATCAAAAACGCACCGGTAACTTTGTCAAATGGCCCAAATAGTTTTCTTGTTGCATCGTTGGGGTCGGTGATGATGTTGCCGTTATCGGCCGCAAAATCGCCAAAATTCTGTCCGGCAAGCGGTGAAGCAATAAGGTCATTGCCCCCTTCGCCGTTTACCGCTCCTGTATTTACGTGTCGGTCGTAGCTGACGGTGCCGGTGACACTTGTGGCAATCAAACTGGAGTATTCATCAGAATCAGATTGAAGCGTAATGACGCCATTGTTGGTTAAGCTACCTGTCAAAAGATTGGCATCTTTGGCAACGTGCATTGTAGCGCCATCATTGATGACATCGACATAGTCGCCCGAAGCATCAAAACTCACAGAGGATGGATTAAATACCACTTGGATGTCATCTATGGCAAACTCGTCACGGGTTCCAGTACCGCCAATATCGGCACTGTTCCATTGCATGTAAAAGAAATCTTCGTGGGCAATGTTGAGGCCTGTGATCAATACGGAACGTCTATAAGCCGTCCATTGTGTGCCGGAAGATGTTGCTGGTGAAGACAAGTTCAATGTGGTAACTGGAGTATATGAAGAATCATCATCACTATATGAAAAATTAAAGCTGTTGCTTCTAGGGCTGTCGTTGTAAACATAAACCGTGTAGTCCACCATAGCGGATGTCAGAGTTGTACCAATCTGGTTTTGGCTCCTTAAAGTGATGGTGCCGGGGTTGAAATCGGATCCGGTTGGCTGTACACCTAACGCATAGTTGCCAGAAGCCACCTCAAAAGCATAAAAACCACCTTGAACTACACCGCCTGTGCTTGTCTCTTTGGCATAATCGCCACTTGTCATCGAACCACCAAAAGCAAGCGTCCCATCAGACATTCCTGTGGACGCCCAAGCATCAGAGTCCAATTGACCCGAGGTAGGTGTTGCTGTAAATCCAGTACCGTTGAAAGCACCTTCGTTCACACCGTTCACTGTGTTATCAAAATCAATGGTAAACAGTTGATCTGTGGCGATGATTTGCCAGCCTAAAACAGGTATATCCCAAATATCAAACGGATCACTTTCCATGTCGTTCATATATAAGTTTTCGCCCGAAGCGGTCAACCTTAAAAATGTGCCCGGAGCCGTATGTACGATGTTGGCAAAGGTAGCAATACCGTTCACGGTAGTTGCCGTTACCGAACCTCCGTCGAGAGCACCTTCGGAAGTGATTTCGATTTCAAAACCGTCGTAATCGATATCGATGTTACCAAAGTCATCCGTACCAGCTACCGTTACTGCCGGCGACATAGCGGCGTTGATGTAAGTATCCGTAGGTTGTTGTTGGAAGTGGACTGTGGTAGCTTCCACATCAAGGGTCATGTTGTTGCCCACTACGTCACCATCTATAAACGTATTATCAAAACCGGAGCCATTGGCATCGGCCACAAAACCGCTGTTAATGGCATTGATCTGAAACTGTACGATGCTATGATCCACTACCGGGGTTGGGTTTAAGTACATGCCCAAGGTAAAATCTAAATAATCCATATCGGGTATGACGATTGGTGTGGCAAAGGTCACGATGATTTCGTTATCGTTGATGGTTGTAGATGTTGGTGTGTAGCTTACCGAATTTCCATCGGTAATGGTCACGCCTTGCATGATGTCGCTCCAGTCTGCCGTATTGTTGGGTCCAGGAACAAAACGCATGGTAGTGACATTGGTAGGCAGGCCGTCGTTGCCGCCGATGTCTTCTATCACAAAGCCAAAGACATCTACAGCCAATTCGTCGTGTAACATGTCAAAAGGATTGAGTGTTGCAGCGGGAATTTGAATCGAAGCCTCGTAAACTTGGGTGTCTTGATCATTTGGTTCGGGCTCAAATTCCACGACGATATCATCCACAAACCAGCTGTCGCCATCATCCTGCGACATTACAAAGGCGATATACACGGTCTGGCCGTTATAGGCACTGAGGTCCACCAATTTTTGGTTGTAAATATTTCCGAGTTCTGCTTCTGTATAAGTTTCTACTGTGGTAAAGCTGGCATGGTCTGTTTGCGAGGTGGTAGAGACCCTTATGGTATAATTTGTATTGTGAGAACTTGAGTATTCATCTTTTGTATAAAAAGAGAGTTGGGTAATGGCATTGTTTGGGATGTTGATGGCCGGCGTGACCAACCAATCTTCGGCGTTGCCGCCCGACACGTTTTCATATTCTACATATGCGGCAAAAGCGCCGGTATTGGCATCGCCGTTTATTGTCCAATCGTTTATTGTTCCCAGTCCGTTTGTGCCGCGGTAGGTTGCCCAGCATGCAGGTATGGCACCGTCCTCAAAGCCTTCGGTAAAAGGGAGTGAAAAGGTCTCGCAAGCTACGGTAAAGTTGCCAGTGGCCAGGCTATCGGTGTTGTAGCAATTTTCGGTAGTGTTATATTCATAGACGGCAACGTGGTAAGTGCTGCTCATGTTCAGTCCGGAAACATTCACAGAAGTTGAATTGCCATTATAGACCACAAAATTACCACTGCCTATTTCGTCGCCATCGCTAAAAACAGCATCAGCGGTATAGGATGTACCGGAAACCGGATTTGCGTTTACGGCACTGCCTTCTCGCATCACTACCAGTACGTTGTCGCCATCGCCACGGGTCCAGTTGAGAGTGGCTGTGCCGGCAAAGGCGTCGATGCCTGTTGTGTTATAGCCCGATGCTTGTGTGTTGGGGGCATCGCAGGTGCCTTCAATGTTTATGGTGTCCACGATCCAGCCCACACCGTCGTTTTGGGTATATACAAAGGCGATATAGACCGTCTGTCCGTCATATGCAGATAGGTCTATGGTTTTTTGGCTGAATGACATGCCAAAATCTGTAGCAGCATAGGTTTGGAGGTCGGTAAAGCTGCCGGTATCGGTCTGTGAAGTTGTAGAGATCTTAACGGCATAGTCGTTGGTTCCTGATATTGTGTTAAATATCCTTCGTCCCCAGAAAGTCAGTTGGTTGCCGGTGGTGGGAGAAAGGTCTATCGCAGGGGTTACGAGCCAGTCCTCGGAAGTGCCGGAAGCCAAAAATTCGGGGTTGATCTTTGCTGAAAAAGTGCCGCTTTGGGCGGGGTAATTGCTGCCGTCTTCTATCTCCCAAGACTGCCCGGTGCCAACACTGTTGTCAAAACTGTCCCAGCAGTTTGGAGGTACACTGCCATCCTCAAAGCCTTCGGCGAAGGGTAGGGTGGCGGTGGTGCAAGGGATTACTGGAGCTATTCCAAAACCTAAAAGGGCCGCACTACCACCACTTGGATTTGTGGAAATCGTGTTAAATCTCGTGCTTGGATCTGAAAATCCAGTCGAACCAGTTGTGATTCCGCTATTCAAAGCTATATTTTGATTGGCAGTTGAAACGCCACCACCTGTCCATGCAGTACCAGGATCAGTTTCTGGAGTCCCAAAAACATCGGTTTCATTTCCGCCATATTCTATAACAAGGGAGTCGTCTCCATTGAAAATAAAATTATAGCTATAAAAATCACTGCCATTGCCTTGGGTCACAGTCTCTAAGTCTCCTGAAGTGCCAATGACTATAACATTGCCGGGAGCCAATGTTCCGGTACTAATGGTATAAACTGCTGCAGGAGTCCCTCCATTGGTTCCTTGCTTAATAGCTAAATTGTTACTCGAAAAGTTCAAGGTTGAAGCGGTATTGTTCCATATTTCAATGCCTTTTGGAACAGAGCCTGAATCGGTTTCGACATATTGGCTTATAATCTGCCCAAACCCCGTTAGGCTGAAGGTCAATGTTATCAATAGGATGTAAAAATTTTTCATAGTGCTGCTGTTTTCTAAAATTTTGTAAAAAAGGCTTTAACGTGCAAATATACACATCTTGCCGATTATTATGGTATTTTGTCATTAAGAAATGCTAATTTTTACAAGTTTTAAACTTTGGAAAAGAAGATGTTCGGTGCTTTGGGGTTGACCCAAGGTTTTTGTTTGGGCACCATTCCCCAAAAAATCATAGCTTTGCTATTGTAACCACATATCTAAAATTGAGTACATGCCCTGGTACGTCCTTATCACCAAGCCCAATGCCGAAAAAAAAGTAGCCGATCGCTTAAAAATACTTGGTGTGGAGGTGTGTTGCCCGGTACGAACGGAGTTGCGGCAATGGAGCGACCGCAAGAAAAAGGTTGAAGTGCCACTGCTGCCATCAATGGTATTGGTGAACCTCGAAGAAAAGACACGCCCGTTGGTCTTTGAAGCTGCCGGTGCTTTGCGTTACCTTTTTTGGCTCGGCAGGCCTGCAACGGTTTCTGAAGCCGAGATTGAAGCGTTGCGGGACATCAGGAACCACAGTCAGGCCAAGGTGGACGTTCAGAAAATGGAAGTTGGCAAGGAAATTGACATTAATGGCCTCGGTTTTGAGAAGGAACGGGGTACTGTGAGGTATGTATCGGGAAACCAATGCTGGGTAGTCTTGCACAATATGGGTTATATTGTCAAATTGCAAATTTGAACGTTTTGGCAGGTACAATTGGTTTGCTATCTTTGGAAATGTCGTATTTTTGCCCGCTCGTTTCAATCTGGTAGTCCCCAAAAAAAGGGACTATTTATATATATAAATAATTGAACGCTATCACATTAAATATCAAATGTGACTGGTGATGGCGAAGCCGTAGAAAAAATGAACGGCTTGGGTTGTAGGGATGACAATCCATCGAGGTAATTGGGAAAACAAATTCGAGTCCACAGTTTTCAACCTTATTGTCACTTTTCGATGCGAGCTAAAATTTCCATAATTGTTAATGTCAGATAATCTCAAGGCAAAATCGGTATCGGCTTTTGGCTGGGCTTTGGGTGGGCAGCTGTCCAACCAAGTCCTGACTTTTGTGATTACCTTGGTTCTTGCAAGGTTGCTCACCCCCGAAGAGTTTGGGCTTGCAGGTCTTGTGATGGTCGTGAACCTCATCGGGCAGATTTTTATTGATGCGGGCTTATCTTCGGGACTGATACGCAAAAAGGAGGTCAACCAAGTAGAGCTGTCCAGTTTTTTTTATCTCAACCTCGCCATTGGGGTATTGATCATGCTGTTGGTGTTTTTTTTGAGCGCCTACATTGCGGGGCTTTTTGAAAGTAAAGCGCTTGCACCACTTTTGCAGTTGAGTTCGCTCCAGTTTTTTTTGAGTTCTCTTGGATTGATTCCAATGGTGTTGTTGAAGCGCGAGATTAATTTTAGGTTTTTGTCGCAACTGGATGTGGGCATCAATATTTCGTCGGGATTGATAACCATTCTGCTGGCTATTTTGGGCTTTGGGGTTTATAGTCTTATTTTCAGGAGTATTGTCAGTGGTGTTTTTTCAGCTTCATTGCTGTGGCGAAAGGTTTCATGGCGACCGTCATTAGCGTTTTCTTATGCGAGTATGAAACCTACTTTGGCATACAGTACCGGCATCTTGGGATTGAGCATTGTCAATACCGTGTCGGGAAATTTTAGCACCGTACTCATCGGAAAGTTTTTTTCCATAGAGACCATAGGACTTTACAACAGGGCGGCCAACACAAGAAAACTGGTACTTCAGAACTTCGGCCCACTTTTCAACAGAGTGTTTTTTCCTATTTTGTCCAAAATACAGGATGACGATGCCCGGTTGAAGGCTTACTATCTTAAAGCCATACAAATGGTGTCTTTGTTCGTGGTTTTTTTGATGGCGCTCTTCTTTATGTTTTCTGATACTTTGATCTATTATCTGTATGGGAAACAGTGGGTGGCATCGGCACCTATACTTAAAATACTGTGCCTTGCAGGGCTTGTGCTTCCCATAAGCGCCATAAACCTCAACCTGTTCATGGTCAAGGGAAAGTCGAAGTTCTTGATGGGTTATGAGCTTATTAAGAACGTGTTTTCACTGCTGGTCATGTTTGTTTCCATACATTATGGAATGGATGTTTTTTTGTATAGTTTGGTGGGCGTCGCTTATTTATTCTTCGTGATGAACATCGTGTTGACGTACCAAAAGTTTGGTTTTTCAATGAAGGACCAACTTACGGTATTTACCTCAAAGCTGATTCCGGCTTTTTTATTGGTGTTGCCTATCGAATTGTTTGTTGTAAAAGACGTAGTGTCCTTGAAAATGGTGTTGCTTGTGGCTCCGATTTTTACTTTGATATATTTCGGAACGGTTTTTATGTTTGATAAGGACTTGTACCGTTCGATAAAAAATTTATTTGAAGGTAAAACCCAGCTTGCCATAAGAAAACTTAAAGGTCTAATTAGTTTAAAAAAAAATGAAAGTTCAGATAAATAACATTTTGCCGATTATTGACCTTGGGAAACGGGTTGACCAAACACTGTTTGTAGTATCCCAAGCTCGATCGGGCAGTACATTCTTTGCGAATTTGCTGAATCATAAAAGAGATTTTCGTGTTTTGTTTGAGCCTTTGCACAAAAGCTATGTCGAAAGGGCTCAAGAAGTTGATCTGCCACTATCCTTGCCAGAAGATGATAATACGGTAGAATATAAAAAATTTTTTGCCGATATCATCAAAGGGAATATATCCAACAAATGGATAGACCGTGAGAACAAAGCAGGTATTTATTCCAAAAGACTCGTAAAGTTGGTGAGGGCAAATATGTTGTTGCCATGGATTGTAACAAACTTTCCGGATCTAAAAGTTATATTTCTTTTGAGAAATCCAATTTCTGTAATTGAGTCCTGGGAAAGATTGAATTTTGGCAATGGGCATGATTTGAGAGAGATGGTTTTGCTTAATGAAGATGTGGTAAAATTTATTCCGGATGGTTTACTGAAAACTTATCGAGAAGAGGACGATGCATTTTTATTAAGTGTTTACTATTGGTGTATTTATAATTCTTACCCATTAAAACGGTGTAGGCCCAATTCCTTTATTTGTGTAAAATATGAAGATGTTGTTGAGAGGGATCAAACCGTCATGGAAGATATTTTCAAATTTACGGGAATAAAAATAAGCGATCTAGATGAAAAGCACTATTCCAAAACTTCTTCATCTTCAAGGAAACAAAGAGACAGCTTGCAGGTGGCTTTAAATAAATCAAAAGAGAAATTGGGTAAGGAAAGACTTATCAAAGCGCAGCATATTATCGATCTTTTCGAAATGAACCATTTGTATAATCTGCTATAATAATTCGCCCTTGGTCCCCTTACAAAATTATGTATGCCCTGTTTGATTTTACAAAATGTGCTGGCAAATACACAGCGACTTGTAAGGGTGACGACTCTTGGATCGATGCCAACAAAACACAAAAGAAAGGCGATTTTTTTTGGGCAAAATCCCCAATAAGGCAGTTTTGGTGCCAACAACAGGCAATTTTTTTAAACAAAGCATTGCTGTAAAGCTAAGTCAAGGGACTTGTTGGGAAAATTTATCCAAGCGCATTTCCATAATTGGGTGTATTGATAATTGAGGCAATGAAAACCGTTCTGCACTATATTGTATGAAACACCTTTACTATTTCGCGGACTCTTATCCCTTCTCGGTAGTCTATACATGCAAATCCATGGAAATCGAAGCCGCTGCAAAAAAATTTGATGAGTTCATCATCGTTCCTTTTACATATAAAAAAGAAAATGGCCTAAAGTTTCCGGACAATGTCCGCATTGAGCCGCCCACCTTGGGAAATACGCTTTTTGCAAAACACAAATACATCAAATACCTGTTCGCCGCATCCCAACCACAAAACTGGTTTTTTTTGAATTGTTAAGGGCGCTGCCCAAAGACAAACGGGCCGTCATAGATTGGTATTTGGCAACGATTTACAGTGCCATTATTGCGAGTGCGCCAATTTTTAAAAATCTGAAAACCGTTTTTGAAAACTTTAGTCCTTTTCAAAAAAGCTATTATAAATTGAATAGGTTAAATTATTAAACACTAAAAATTACATTTGATAACCTCTCAAATTAATTGAAATGAAACACCAATGCGGATTAGAAGATATAACATAGATGACATTTTTAGAACACTGAATAACAGTGGTCTGTTCGATAGAACATATAATCAGAAAGCTAGTTTTATATGTGTTCCACGCTACAATGTTTGTATCCATTTAAGGCCCGGTTCAATTAATTTTTTTTTCCAATATGTGTATAAGGTAAGAACTTACAAAACCTATTTGGTGTGGTTTTGTCTTTGGCTTACTTCCAAATTTCCCATGATGGCTTGGACTCTTAATTTGATGGGATTATCCAATACCATAATTAGCAGTGAAGCGTATGAAAACTTGAACTGGGATGATATTGATTTAATATATGTCGAATGGCATTTTTTTGGGATATTTTCTTATACCAATAAAACCGTAACTCATGTGTTAGCAAAAAGTGCTTACAAAGAGCGGTTTTTAAATGAACTAAATGCAAGAATGCATTGTGATAAGTTCAAAAAACTTTTTCCTAAACTTATTAGATATCAATACGATCCTTGTTTCTATGAGGAAGAACTGGCTGTGGATGCGGGTCGGCAATTGGTTGATAAAAAACAGTTCGAGAAATCTCAAAAAAAGCTTAAAAGCTTAAATAAGAAAACCGTTCAAACCAGAGGTTTTGAACACTATTACAGCCAACTTTTAAAAAAAATAGGCGAGTTGGAAAATGAAGAACTCCAAAGCGCTTTAGTACGGTTAAAAGAAAATATTGAGGAAGAGCATCTCGGGGAGAACCAAGAAATAGAATTGGCATTATTTCACGGAGATTTCAATACAGGGCAAATTCTCATTAAGAACAAAAAAATAAAAATAATCGATTGGGGAGACGGAGGCTTTTTAAACAGGTATTTTGACTATATATCAAAAGCTATTTATAAATCGCCAAACCATTCATTCGGTCACCATCATTTTCCAGATGATTTTAATATACTAAAAAGCTATTTTAAAAAAAGGGTAAAGAAATCGAATCATACCAATTTGTATGTATTACTGACGTTGTTAGAGATATTGTCTGTCTCCAAAGGCGAATTCGAATCAAAAGAGGGGGCTTATCACAGATGGTTGATTGCGGTTTCCAACAACTGTCGAAAGGAATTTAGTAATGAAAAATGAATTGAAACTCTATTATTTCACGGACTCTTATCCTTTTTCAGCAGATATTACCTGGAAATCGAAAGAAATATATGAAGCTTCCCAAGTTTTTGAAGAGGTGATAATAGTGCCATTTACGTTCAAAACAGAAAATCATTTAATGTTTCCAAATAATGTGCGCATCGAAGCCCCAACGTTACGAAATACATTGTTTGCAAAACCAAAATATCTTAAACATCTGATATCTCTTTCTCAACCTCAAAAATGGCTTAAAGAATTGTTTAGAGCTTTCCCTAAAGGAAAACAAGCTATTCTTGATTGGTATCTTGCTACAATATATAGTGATATCATTGTAAAGCGACCTGTTTTTAAAGAACTTAAGAAAAACAGAAAACATCAAGAAAAGTGTGTTTTATTTTTTCAATGGACCATGAACAACGCCCTGATGGTGCCGTCGTTGTACAAATGGGGCTATCGGAATATTGTTTGCAGGATGCACGGGTATGATCTTTATGAGTTTAGGCACCATCAGTATGCGCCATACAAACCAAGTATCTTGAAAAAAGCAAGTGCTTGTACGTTTATAAGTAAGCACGGACTCGATTATATCCAAAAACGCTATCCTTTTGTAAAAGAAAAATGCCATTTGCACTACCTTGGGGCAAAGGCCATGAAGACCAATATCGTTGATCCAGACAACACATTTCATGTCATAAGCGTTTCAAGAGTTGTGCCCTTAAAGCGATTGGAACTTATCGTTGATGCTTTGAAAATGGTAAACTTTCCCATCAAATGGACCCATATTGGTGATGGTTATGCTTTTGATGCTGTCAAAAAAAAGGCAGACATCGTCCAAAATGCCAATCAAAACTGTGAGATAGAATTTTTGGGATGGTTGCCACCACAAGCTATAGAAGACTATTATTCAAACAATGGTATTGGGGCATTGGTTTTGGTAAGCGAAACAGAGGGCTTGCCCGTGGTCATCATGGAAGCATTTTCGGCTTCTGTTCCCGTCATTGCCACAGATGTAGGAGGTGTTTCCGAACTTGTCAATACGGACAACGGCGTGTTGCTCGCCCCGAACCCCAGCCCTGAAGACGTGGCAAAAGCCATCGGATTTTTGGCCAAGGAGGACAAAGAGTCGCGATCAAAGCGTAGGGAGCAAGCTCGAGTATCGTATGCAAAAGATTTTGATTTGCTAAACAATAGTAAAGCATTTATAGACTTTTTGTACCAGAAAGCACATTCGGGTCAAAGACGGAATGCTTGACAATCATAAAATAGTATTCAATTATGTTAATGCCAAATTTACTTATAATTGGTGCCATGAAATGCGGTACCACAAGCCTGCACACTTATCTGGATATGCACCCGGAAATCCAGATGTCCGATACCAAAGAAATAAATTTTTTCAGCAATGATAAAAACTATAAAAAAGGACTTTCGTGGTACAGTTCTTTTTTTAAGGAAGGTTATGCCTATAACGGCGAAGCTTCCGTAAACTATTCCAAAAGACATGCTTTCCCAGAGGTGGCAAGCAGGATACTGAAAGATTTGGGCAAAAACATCAAATTGATTTACATTGTCAGGGAGCCGATAGATAGGCTGCAGTCAAATTTTACGGATTCCAAAACCTATGGACATGTTCCTTCATTTTACTCAATCGACAAATTTGTCGAAGAAAAGGGGGAGGATAACCCATACCTAAAAACAAGTATGTACTACTATCAAATAGAGGCCTATCTGCCGGATTTTGATTTGAAGAACATGTATTTCCTAAAGGCCGATGACCTCAAAGCCCAACCACAGGCCACCATGGATGGTGTGTTTGAGTTCCTGGGCCTGAAGCCCGTGCAGGTGGAAACAACAGTCCTGAACAGTTCGTCATCAAAAACGTATATGTCGAGCAGGTATATAAAATTGTCGCAATCGCCTTTTGGAAAAGCTATTAAATGCATTGTTCCTTCCAAAATCATGTTGACCTTAAAGGAAGGTAAGGCTTTCCAAAAACTGTCCCGAAGGAAAATAAATCCGAAATTGGACGTTTTGTCCGAACAAAGTAGGGAATTGTTGGAACATTTTCTGGCCGATGATATCAAAAAGTTTGAAGCCTTGACAAAAATCAAATTTTAAGCCATGTCCCAACCATTGGTATCGGTTATTATCCCAAATTACAACAGCATCGGGTTTATTGAAGAAACCCTTGAGTCGGTGTTTGGCCAGACCTATCCCAACCTTGAAATCATTGTTGTGGATGATGGCTCCACCGATGGTTCGTTTCAATGTATTGAAAAAAGCAACCAGCCAAATCTAAAGCTCGTCAAAAACCCATCAAAAGGTGCTTGTGCAGCTCGAAACCATGGATTGCGCCTCGCACAGGGAGAATACATCCAATTTCTCGATGCCGATGACTTACTGTCAAAAGACAAGATAGCGGAGCAGGTGGCATTGCTTGAACAATATCCCAATAATGTTGCGGTTTGCAGCACTAAACATTTTTACAGCACTGTAGGCGAGGGTGTTATAACAGACACACCTTTTCTATATACAACTGATAACCCAAAGGCATTTCTGCTTAATCTCTATGGTGCAGATGCCAAAAACCATAATATGGTGGCGCAACATGCATGGCTGACCCCAAAAAAGATCATTGACAAAGTAGGGTTTTGGGACGAAACACTTGTAAAAGATCAAGATGGTGAGTTTTTTTGTAGGGTGGTTGTGGCATCGCAAGGCATTTGCCTTTCAGAAAACGTGCTTTGCTTCTATCGCAAACACCGCCAGTCGGGTAACGTATCCAGTGGAAAATCGAGAAACCACTTGTTGAGTCAATTACAATCGCTCCATTCCAAATCCAAACAATTGGAGACCGAGAAAAACACCATAGCTTACAAAAATGCCATGGCATTACAATACAAGATCATCGCCATCAATGCTTATCCTGAATTTAAGGACCTGTCAGAACAAGCGCTCACTATTTCCAACACATTGGGCGGAAGCAGTTACGAGCCGGTACTTGGTGGTAAGATCATAGAGTTGGTGAAGCGCATTTTGGGCTGGAAAGCAGCAAAAACCCTGTGGTATTGGGTTCATTGATTATGGTGGGGTTCAATGCATTAGATTTTAACTTTTAAAATGTCAAGTAAATGGCACTTAGCCACACCATAAATTTTATCCTCAACCATCCCTTGAACAAAAACCAAAGGGTCAGGGCGGTATGGAGGTTTTTGAGATGGCAGCTGCAATCGCGTCTTGGATCTGGTGTTACGATTGCCCGTTTTGGCGAGAAGAGCAAAATCATTGTCAAAAGAGGGCTCGATGGAGCAACCGGAAACCTATATTCGGGATTGCACGAATTTGAGGACATGGCGTTCCTGCTCCATTTTTTGCGTAGCGACGACCTGTTTGTTGATGTGGGTGCAAATGTGGGCAGCTATACCATACTTGCAAGCAATGAGTGCCGTACACAAACGATTGCCATTGAACCCATACCCCAAACTTACGACATTCTCAAGCAAAACATCGAACTGAACGATGTGTCAACATTGGTCAAGGTGCTGACTATCGGTCTGGGCAACGAGAAAGGGGTTTTGAAGTTTACAACGAATTTAGGCGCCATGAACCAAGTGGCCAAAGCATATGATATAGATACGATAGATCTCCCAGTAGAACGTTTTGACGATCATATAACTTTGGATACTACCACCATGGTCAAAATCGACGTGGAAGGCTTTGAGGCCAGTGTCATCGAGGGCATGACAAAAGCCTTGGAAAACGAACATCTCAAAGCTATGATTATCGAACTCAACGGTTATGGAAAATCGTTTGGGTTTGACGAAAATCTGATTCATCAAAAATTATTGGACTTGCATTTTGAACCTTGCGACTATGAACCGTTTTCAAGGACATTGATAAAGCTCAACCGAGCCAATACCGAAAAAAATACGATTTATATCCGGGATCTTGAATTTGTGTCCCAAAGGCTTAAGTCGGCAAGACCGTTCACGATTCGTGGACAAAAAGTATGAACTGACAGTTCGAAGAATTGGTTTTTCAAATAAATGAAACGCATCCTGTTTATCACTACATCCAGTCTGGCAGCCAATCCGAGGTTGGTAAAAGAGGTTGAAACCCTAAAACACGATTTTGAATGTTATGTATTGTGTTTCAAACATTTTGATTGGGGTTTAAAACTGTCCGATGGTATAGTGCAACGAAACCCCGAAGTTCATTTTGTAGCGATAGACAGGAAAAAGCAGCTTTTGCAAACCCTTGTGTCAAAACTGTTTCATCGGGTGGCAAGGCTATGCAATCCTTGGTTCAAAAAAAATACAATGGTCTGTGCCTTTGCAAGCAACGACAAGACACCACAGTTGCTATTCAATGCGTTTTTGGTTTCAAAAGGAAAACCGCCCAAAATGATCATTGCGCATAATATAGGCGCATTTTACCCGGCTATGAGAGTCGCAAAACTTACCGCATCCGGTTTGCAGTTGGACATCGAGGATTACCATCCGGGAGAGGCATTGTATTTTAACAAAAGTTTTGAAAAGCAAAACAGGATGTACATCATGCAAGCGGCTTTTTGTCGGTCCAACACCATTACGTATGCGTCCGAAGGCATCGCACTGGAGTGTCAGAAACAGTTCAGAATAGGAGATGGAACCAAACAGGCCACAATTCTCAATGCGTTTGAGGCAAAATATTTTAAGTCGCCCGATAAGCCATCGGCCATCATAAAATGTGTTTGGTTTTCGCAACACATAGGACCCAATCGTGGGCTTGAACAGATATTTGAAGCCGCCAAAAGTTTGGACCAGGTTGAGTTTCATCTCATTGGGAATCCAAATATGCACTATCTCGAAGGGATGGCCTTATCCGATAACATAAAGTTTCACAACAGTATGAAAGCCGAAGACCTGTACCGGTTTTTGGGGCTGATGGACATTGGGCTTGCACTTGAAGATATATCCGCAGACCAAAACAGGAATATTTGCTTGACCAACAAAATTATGGCATACGCTCAAGCCGGTCTTTATATCTTGGCGACCGATACGTTTGGGCAGTCGCAATTTTTGAATGCACTGGACTACAAGGCAGGAAAAGTCATAGGCACATCTTTGAAAGACGCTATAAACCAGTTTGATCCAAACTTGCTGGACATCGATTGCAAAACCGAAAGGTGGCAGAGAGCAAAAGCGTTTTCCTGGGACAACGAACAACTAAAACTAAAGGCATTGCTGCAATGAAAACAGTGTTGATAATTTACCCACATTGGGTACCGGCAAACCTCGCGGGCGTACAACGGCCCAGGCTCATTGGCAATTACCTGAAACACTTCGGGTGGGATCCTTTGTTGCTTACCGTAGCATCCCAATATTATGAGGAACCCCTGGATCCATTGATGGAAATGACCGTTTCTAAAGACATAGAAGTGGTCTATACGAAAGCGTTCAACGTTACCAAACCAAGGCTTATCGGCGATATCGGGTTGCGCGCCTTTCCGTTTCTTAAGAAACAAGCTATAGAACTGTGTGCAAAACGCAAGATAGATTTTATTTGGATACCAATACCTTCATTTTACACTGCCATTTTGGGGAGGCAACTGCATGACAGGACCGGTATTCCATATGGTATAGATTATATAGATCCGTGGGTTAGGGATATTACCAATCAAAACAATTTAAGGGCAAAATTGAGCCAGATTGTCGCCAGGACTTTAGAGCCTTATGCCATCAAAAAAGCGGCACTCATCACTGGGGTATCCACGCCCTATTATCAGCCGGCTATCGACAGGAGCTTTAAGAAATCACCCGTACATGCCGGGATGCCTTATGGATTTGACCCCAATGACCACATGATTAATCTCGATGAGATTAGATTGCCTTGGAACGATATGCCCAATTGTAGGCCATGGATCTATGCCGGTGCGTTTTTGCCCAATTCGCATCTGTTTGTACAGTCGTTTTTTGAAGCCATAGCGGGGCTAAAGAAAGCAGGCAAGTGGGACAATACCATCAAGTTGTTCTTTGTGGGTACCGGACCATATCCTGCAAAACGTATTACCGCCTACGCCAAGGATTTTGGGATAGAAGATATCGTTATCGAACACAGAGAAAGGTTCCCGTTTTTGCACGTACTCAATTTTTTGTCAAAAGCAGATAGGGTGATGCTTTTTGGCAGTACCGAAAAACATTATACGGCATCCAAGACCTTTCAGTGCTTGTTGAGCAATAGGCCCGTATTTTCGATGTTACACGCCGATAGTTCCGCTGTAGATGTCATCAAATCAGCCAGGGCCAACGCTTTTTTGTTTGAATACCATGACGGCGATACAACTACCACAATTGTGCGACAGCTAAACACCATGCTTGTTGACTTGCAGAATATTGATATTAAGGAATGGTCTCCAAATCTGGATTCGCTGGAGCAGTACTCATCAAAACAATCGGCAAGAGTACTGGCAGAAGCAATGGATAAGGCCATAGGTCAGTGACAGTTATTTTGATCCCACATAATAAATGCTGTAAATGTTATCAAAATGTTAAAAAATAGCATTAAGTTTGCCGATAATTCCCCGAATCGCTTAGGTCGTCAAAAATAAGGATAGGTCTTGAACAAACCGATTACTGATCCAGTGGAACAAAAAAAATATTTGAGATCTGTTTCCCTTATTCGGGGTATTGCAGCGCTGTCGGTCTGTTTGTTCCATTTCACAAAAGGATTTATTGGAAAAGTCCCAGTTTCGGACATATTCTTGCCATACGCATGGGTGGGTGTGGAAATCTTTTTTGTGATTTCGGGATTCGTGATTCCCTATTCGGTTTTGGGCTACCCATTTAAGTTCAAAAATTATGGAGGTTACATCCTCAAACGACTGGCAAGGATTGAACCTGCTTATCTGACATCTATAGCAATCATACTGATACTGAATTATATATCAAGTTTGTTTACCATATATCAAGGAGATCCATTTGGGGTTTCGGGTCACAACATACTGCTCCATTTGGGCTACTTGGTTGATTTTTTTGACGGAACGTGGCTCAATCCCGTGTATTGGACTTTGGCTATTGAGTTCCAGTACTACTTGCTCGTTGGTCTGCTTATGGTCTTGTGGAGCAAGAATATCAAAATTTTGACTGTACTGAGCCTTTTGGTTTTTTTTGCACTTTCTTTTTGGCCACAGGAGGAAATCAAATTTTTTAGGCACACTGATATATTTACTATAGGTATAATCTGTGCTTTTTATAAAAAAGAATATCTCAAAAAGGCACACTACCTGGTTTTGGTGGCGATATTAGGGTTGGTCATCTATTACCATCATGATTATGTGATAGCCATATTGAGTGTGGGAGCATCACTCGGAATTGCTTTTTTGGACAATATCAAGAATTTTGAGTGGTTGAATTTCCTGGGGAAAATATCCTATTCCTTATATTTGATTCACGTTCCGATAGGCGGAAGGGTTATAAATTTAGGCAAACGGCTTGACCAGACCATTTACACCCAAGTTTTGGTGGTATTGGCAGCGGTTGGAGTTTCTATCTTTGCGGCATGGTTGTTTTATATCTATATTGAGAAACCGTCACATCGATGGTCAAGACGGATCAAGCTTAAACATAAACAGGTTTGAAAAAGATTTTAATAGTATCGCCCCATTTTCCTCCTGTCAATGCAGCAGATATGCACCGTGTGCGCCAAAGTCTCCCTTATTTTGAGCAATTTGGATATAAGCCCACCGTATTGGCTGTCGTGCCGGAGTTTGTGGATATGCCAAAAGATCCGCTACTTGAAATAACCATTCCCGATACGGTAGAAATTCATAGGGTCAAAGCGTGTCCGTTGAAATTGACCAGATGGTTCGGTTTGGGAAATTTGGGCATCAGGGCATTTTATCAATTGTATAAACAAGGGAACAAGCTCTTGAAAGCTGAAAAATACGATCTTGTCTATTTTAGCACCACGGTTTTTGCATCGATGCCATTGGGACGATTGTGGAAGCGCAAGTTCAAGGTGCCTTATGTGGTTGATATGCATGATCCCTGGCGCAACGACTATTATCTCACGGTACCAAAGCAGGAACGGCCTCCCAAATTTTGGTTCGCCCATCGGCTGAACACGCTCCTCGAAGCATACACTATCCCCAAAATGGACGGAATGATCTCGGTTTCAAAAGGCTACGTTCAAATGCTTGCCGATCGATATCCGAGCATAAAGGACAAACCATCAAAAGTACTGACTTTTGGTGCAACTGTTAGAGATTTTGAGCTGCTGTCCAAAATGAACCTGCCGTCTTCTATCGTTTTTGACCCAACAAAGATCAATATCGTTTATGTGGGAAGGGGAGGTCATGATTTGAAGGATAGTATTTCTTTAGTGTTTAGGACCTTTAAAAAACTTTTGGACACCAACGATACCTTTCAACGTTGCCATTTTTGGTTCATAGGCACTAGCAGTGTATCCGAAGAAAATGACATAAAACCTATTTGGTCACTTGCCGGACAGTACGGGTTAGCGCAATATGTTACCGAGGTAGTACATCGCCGCCCATACTTTGAGGCACTTTCGTTGTTGCAAAAGGCAGATATCATCTTTGTGCCCAGCTCCAACGACATGAATTATACGGCATCAAAAATATATCCCAATATATTGGCGAAGAAACCGTTGCTCTGCGTTTCACATTCCAATAGTAGTATGGGCGATATCATAAAGGAATTGCATGCGGGCGAAGTGGTCCATTTTGACCAGCCAGATGCCGAAACACATTGTCTAAAAATGCTTTCAGACTTAATGGTTCGCATTCCATTTGAACCGGACACCGATTGGAAAAAATTCGAAACATTTACAGCCAAAGCCATGACAAAAGCCCAATGTGATTTTTTTCAGACAGTAATAGAATGATCGTAACACGCTGATAATCATATTCTCTATAATGTATTTTCAAAATAGACTATATTTATCCAAACAAATTAAATACTGTTGGAGATCTACAGTGGTCCAGAAATATCCCATGAAAGTCAATGTATTAAATTATGATACCAAAGAGCAAATCAAAAAGGTTTTATTCTGTGGAAGTCACGTGAATGCTACATCTTACAGTTTGCTGCACAGTGGTATTAATGGCACAACAAAAGTATGGTAGGCAAGATAAAAGAAGCGGTCAGGTTTATTTACAGAATTGCGTTTGCAAGGATAAAAAGCAATGAGAACATACTTATCTATGGTATTTCTCGAGGCGGTACTACCTTGCTCGCAGAAACTCTGGTTGAAATTCTGGACGCAAGATTCGTGTGGGAACCTTTTTTTCGTTATCGAAAAGTGCCTTTTGAAAGAATCAATCCATACTCTACTCATAGGTACAATAAACTTCAATTTTCCTGGAGCCCATATGTGGACGGTGAAGACCACAAAGAGGTCAATGGATATTTTGACAGGTTGTTGGGTTTAAAAGAAAGGAACATAAGGTTTTACAGGCATACAAATCATTCAAGGTTTGTTGATCAAAAAAAGACGGTATTTAAGTTTTGTTTTGGAAATTTCTTGTACCCATACATTGACCAAAGATATGGTTGCAAATCCATATTGCTTTTGAGACATCCTTTTGCGGTGGCGGCATCAGCGCTCAATTTTGGTTCTAACTATGATTGGCACAAGAATAATTATGACAAATGGCGCTACAATGACAGCAAATGGGGACATGGCTTCTTTGAACAGTATAACTCCAAACGGCATCTCATTAATTCTGCTTTTACACTTATCGTCTTTCAGGCCGTTTCGCAATACAGTTTTGTTCTTTCAAAACTTAACAAGCACCATACCATCGTCGTTTATTATGAAGATATGGTAATTCATCCAGAAACCATAGGTGGACAGTTGGAGTCACTATTGGGTTTTCCGGTTGATATTGAAGCCCTCAAGAAATCGTTTTCAAGAGAAAGTTTCAGTTCTAGCCGGGGACACACTCAATCCGATGCCGTGGCGCAACTATCAAAATGGAAGCAGCACTGTTCAGTAGAAGAAATAGCACAAGGCTTAAAGATATTTGAGGCCTTTGGTTTTGTTCGGTATTCAGATGATATTTTGCCAATAAAAAGTTCGTAGGTGTGGAGAAACGTTTAGCCATCATCATCACACATCCCATACAGTATTACGCTCCATGGTTCCGAATGTTATCAGACCGAAAACAGTGTCGGTTAAAGGTGTTCTATACCTGGTCGCAATCTGAAACTTCTGTTACCGATCGTACTTTTGGAAAAGAGATTAAGTGGGACATCCCGCTATTGGAAGGCTATGATTATGAATTTGTCGAA
Source organism: Bacteroidota bacterium (assembly GCA_029557895.1). GTDB lineage: Bacteria > Bacteroidota > Bacteroidia > Flavobacteriales > Flavobacteriaceae > JBPOFM01. The sequence goes on from JAKQHT010000025.1 coordinate 158,049, forward strand.
AATGTATCCAAAAACCCCGGCTCGCACCATTTCTTTGGTATCGATTGTCCGGCTTTGATATCAAAAATTGAAGCATATCAACCCGATGCCATTCTTTTTTTTGGATGGAAATTCAAAAGTTATCTGTCAGCCATACGGCATTTTAAAGGAAAGGTACCGATATGGTTCCGTGGCGATTCAACTTTATTAGATGAGAAAGGCGGGTATAGATCGCTGCTTCGCAGAATGGTTCTCAAAAAAGTATATGGATATGTGGACAGGGCATTTTATGTGGGGCAAGCCAATAAAGCATATTTTTTAAAGCATGGTTTAAAGCCATCGCAATTGGTGTATGCGCCACATGCCATTGACAATGATAGGTTTATGGGAGAGTGCATGTCCTGTGAGCAATCTGCATCGGAATGGCGTCACAAACTGGGATATTCAAATGAAGATACCGTGGTACTGTTTGCAGGGAAGTTTGAAACCAAGAAACAGCCGGATATATTGGTTGCTGCCATAATTGCGGCCAATGATATTAGAAAAAAACCCCTAAAATTGCTTCTGGTCGGCAATGGCCCACTCGAAGCCCAGCTTCACAAAATGGCCGATGGCAATCCTCACATTCAGTTTCTGCCTTTTCAGAACCAGACCCAGATGCCGTTGGTCTATCGGTTGGGAGATCTACTTTGCTTACCATCAAAAGGACCTGGAGAAACATGGGGATTGGCTGTCAATGAAGCCATGGCCTGTGAAAGACCGGTCATTGTGAGTTCCAAAGTAGGTTGTGCTGAAGATCTGGTCATCGGTACAGATAATGGTTATGTGTTCCCGCACGATAATGTGGAAGCGCTTATCAAAATTTTGGCAGACCTGAATTATGAAAATCTAAAAGTGTCCGGTAAACAGGCTAAAGTATATATCCAAAAGTATAATTTTGGAGCTATTGCAAATGCCATCGAAAATCAACTTTCAAAACTTTAATACCATAATGCCAATAAAAAAAAGCCAATGGAGTTATTAACATTTCTCGGGCTGGCGCTGGTGTCATATGTGGGCTTTAAGTTTTTTAAAGCCCTAGGAAAAGAACTGCCTATATTGGACTTGATGCTGCTCATTGCAGGATTGCAATGGATTGTGGGGCCGTTTTTCGAGTATAGTTCGGACTTTCATAATATTAAATATTATATGTATGTGCCCCAAAGTGTCTATATGGGATACATTGTGCCGGCATATGCGGTATTTGTGGCCTGTGTTATCTTGCTAAAACGAAATTTTAAGGTGTATGCGCCGGACATTCTCGATTTTAAAAAATATTCAGAATATGGTGTCACGATTTTGTTTATTGGCGTGGCCTTCGATCTGTTGGGTTTTGTTGCTCCCGGAGCATTTGGATTTTTGGTATTTCTCATGTCAGGTTTTAAATTTGTAGGTGCCATTATCCTGTTTTTTTCCGATTCCCGTATCCATCGATATATATTCTATGGATCCGTGGTGTTCTTGATTTATGTCTCCTTGCGAAAAGCTCTTTTTCATGATTTTATCCTTTGGAGTACTTTCTTCTATATGTTCTGGGCTATCAAGAACAGACCGTCAGCGAAGCTCAAATTGGCTACTATCATTGGAGGTTTTGCAACACTAACGATCATACAGGCTGTCAAAGCCGACTATCGCATGATGTTGAGTGAAGGTTTTGAGGGTAGTGTAGTAGATGTGTTTTTTGGTACGGTATCCCAAAAGTACGAAGCAGGTTTTTTTGAAGATGAAGAGGAAACCTCTTACCTGAACGTGCGGTTGAACCAAGGCTGGATTATCAGTGCCATTATGGATCATGTGCCCCGAAATCGCGAATTTGCAAAAGGGAAAACAATAAAGGAGGCCATAGCCGCAAGTTTGATGCCCCGATTTTTGAACCCAAACAAAAAAGAAGCCGGAGGACAGGAAAACTTCAGGGAATATACAGGTCTGGATCTGTCCGACAGTACTTCTATGGGATTGAGCATCATCGGGGAGTTTTATGCCAATTTTGGTGTGGCTTTCGGGGTTTTACTGATGGGTATTTGGGGTATGTGCCTGGCGATGATATGGAGGCGGTTGATAAGCCATACATACAAAATACCGTTGCTAATCTTTTTTCTGCCACTGATATTCCTTCAGGTTGTCAAGGCGGAAACAGAACTTGTTGTGGTTTTGAACCACCTTGTTAAATCGATCATCGTGGTCACTTTGTTTTTCTGGCTTACCAGACGTTATCTTAAATGGCAGATTTTTGCGGTGTTCGGTCGTTAATGTTTATGAATGTCGATAATGACTATCAAATTGGATGATAAATAATTGATTTTTAATCAAATAATGAAATCTACGATTGTTTATATTTTCCGAAAACCCGATCCTAATTACAAGAGCATCGAGGGGTTGTTTGGTAATCTTGAGGAAACAGTGGCTTCGACAGCGACCACATCACGATTGGAATTGCCCTTTTCTGGAGGAAACCTCAAGACAATTTGGTCCAACCTAAAGCATTTCAAAAAAAACAAAAACACAATCTATCATATTACAGGCGACGTACATTATATGGCGTTGGCAACCGGAAAAAAAACCATTTTGACCATTCACGACGTCCATTCTATCGTGAAGGGAACTTTTCTCAAAAAGCTATATCTGAAATTGTTCTGGTTCTGGCTCCCGGCACTGTTTGCCAAGCGCATTACGGTTATTTCGGAGTTTACAAAGGCCGAACTCGGAAAAATCATCCCCTTTGCCAAACACAAGATAAAGGTTGTGCATAATCCTGTGGATGCCAGATTTCATGTTGAAGATTATTTTTTTGACAATGGCAAGCCAAAAATTCTCTTATTGGGTACCAAGCCTAATAAAAATCTCGAGCGTGTCCTAAATGCCCTGAAAGATATCCATTGCGAAATAGTACTGATTGGACAGCTTTCTGGAGCCCAAAAAAAATTGGTCGAAAGCTTGCATATGCACCCAACCGTAAAATTCGACCTTACGTTTGAAGAAATCATGACCGAATACAAGGCCTGTGACCTTTTGTGTTTTGCCTCAACCTATGAAGGCTTTGGGATGCCCATCATCGAGGCACAGGCTACCGGAAGGCCCGTGATAACTTCAGATCTCGGGGCAATGAAGGAAGTTGCCGCAGATTCGGCACTATTGGTCAATCCCTATGATGTCGATGACATTAGGGACGCAATAAAAAAAGTTATTGAAGACAGTGATTTAAGGAAAAACCTTATCAGTAAAGGACTTAAAAACGTACAACGCTTTGGTACTGATGCCATTGCACAACAGTACATGGCCATTTATCAAGAAATGGAAAAAATATAAAAGCCTGAAAATCTCGTGTTGAGCTCATGTAACCGTACATTATAAAATGCAATCAGTTAAAATTAAGGTAGGAATTTTTATTGATTGGTACTTGCCTGCTTTCAAAGCAGGAGGGCCAATACAGTCTATCGCCAATCTGGTCGATAGGCTCAAGGACGAATTGGACCTGTACATCATAACGTCCAATAACGATCTGGGCGAGATCATGGACTTGCAGCAACTTAACACATGGATTGATAAAGACGGCTGCCATATCATATATTTAGATCCGGCACACCAGAACATTGGTTTTTACAAGAAACTTTTGAGACAAAACTCGTTTGATGTAGTGTATTTCAACTCAATGTTTTCAATAAAGTTTACCTTATTGCCACTATGGGTCTTGAGAAACCATCCAGTGAAAAAAGTCCTGGCAACCCGAGGCATGTTGGCCAAGGGGGCATTGGCCATAAAACCAATCAAAAAGAAGTTGTTCCTCAAGTTGTTCAAACAGATGGGCTTCCATAAAAAAGTCGATTGGCACGCCACATCACAAAGTGAAGCAGAAGAAATAAAAACGCACTTTGGGCAAGAACGAACCATAATTTTGGCGCCTAATTTGCCATCCTTGCATAGGCTTGAGATAGGGGAAAAGCAAAAAAAAGTAGATGAGATCCGCATATTCTTTTTGTCACGCATAGCGGTCAAAAAAAACCTGCTCGCGGCACTCGATATGCTTTCTGCAACAAAACCCTGCTATAAGATAGCATTTACCATAATAGGCCCGGTTGACGATAAGCACTATTGGGAAAAATGCCAGTCGAGAATGCAGAACATGTCTGACAATATCAAAGTAAACTATATTGGGGCAATACCCAACCACGAATTGTCGGGACATATACGGGACGAGCATTTGCTCCTCTTGCCCACTTATGGTGAAAACTTCGGTCATGTAATCGTAGAATCGTGGCAATACGGATGCCCGGTCATCATTTCTGACCAAACGCCTTGGCACAATCTTGAGGCCCTAAAATTGGGTTATGATATTGCTCTTGAAGATAGGGATGCGTTTATAAAAGCTATTGAGCACTTTGCCGCAATGGACGGTAAGACTTACCGTGTGTGGTCCAACTCTGCACTTGAGCATGCCAAAAAGTTCACAGAAAATCCCGAAATAATAAACCAAACCCGAAGTTTATTTCTCTTGACAACACCGTGACCGTTGGCGTATTGACATTCGGTCCCTTTGTGTTTTGGACAAGTTTGCCGATTTCTCCATACATTTGCCAATAAAGATGAAAACAGATTTAGCTACATACAACAATAGTTGGTATCGACCCGGAAGTTTTTTTAAACGGATCTGTTGGTACGTTATCAACGAACTGGTCTTGAGAAACCCATTTGTTACTTTTTCAAGCGTTAAAGTGATGGTATTGAAGGCCTTTGGTGCAAGACTCGGAAAAAATGTTGTCATAAAACCAAGAGTAAATATCAAATATCCTTGGAAATTGCAAGTGGGCAACAATTGTTGGATAGGTGAAAACGTATGGATCGACAACCTTGGTCTCGTTATCATTGGCGATAATGTTTGCCTCTCTCAAGGAGCCATGCTGATTTGTGGCAACCACGATTATAAAAAGCGTACTTTCGATCTGATCGTTGGATCGATAACCATTAACGAAGGAGCCTGGATAGGTGCCAAAGCCATCGTCGGGCCGAATACCACCGTTGGTAGTCATGCCGTACTTTCATTAGGTTCTGTAGCAAGCAAAAACCTTGAAGCTTACGGCATATACCGAGGAAATCCTGCCGTGAAAGTCAAGCAGAGGATTATAGAATGAAAATTTCAATCATTACAGCAACTTATAACAGTGCCAAAACCCTAAATGTTTGCATGGATTCGGTGCTTAACCAAACTTATCGGGATATTGAATACCTCATCATCGACGGAAACTCTACCGATGCCACCGTTGATCTCATAAAGGCCAAGGCGGCTGCCCATCCTCATATAGTTTGGGTTTCGGGAAAAGATAAAGGCATCTACGACGCACTAAACAAGGGCATTGAAAAAGCTACGGGCGATGTCATCGGTTTTGTACATTCCGATGATTTTCTTGCCGATAGTACAATTGTTGAAAAAATAGCTTCTGTTTTCAATACGCAACAAGTCGATGGTGTTTATGGTAACTTGCACTATGTCAAGTTTGATGCCCCCGGCACAATTGTCAGAAACTGGGTCAGCCAACCTTTCAGGAAAGCATTGTTAAACAGGGGGTGGATGCCTGCTCATCCCACATTGTTCCTAAAAAAATCTGTTTACCAAAACCATGGTGTTTTTGATCTGACATACAAAATAGCAGCAGATTACGATTTCATCCTTCGTGTTTTCAGTAATCCCGGATATAAATTCTTTTATCTGCCCGAAACCTTCACAAAAATGCGGGTAGGCGGGGCAAGTAACAGAAGTATCAAAAATTTGATCCTAAAATCAAAAGAAGATTATCGTGCGGCAAAGTCCAACGGATTGCCAAGGCCGTTATTTTCAGTAATTTTCAAGAATATTTCAAAAATTCCACAATGGCTCTCAAAATCATAACTCGCCAATGTGCAGAAAGGGGTTTATAATCTTTTTTTAATCGATGTTACAACTTTTGGGGGTTTTCAAACGTAAATATATGAAGGTTGTTTAACGCAACAATTTTGATTTTGACCGTTTTTATTATGAATTTGCTTACTTTCACTTTACTTTTGCTTCAAAATCAATTTGCTCCAATCTTAAAAACGGATTGTCTGAAATGATACAGGACTTACTAAACTATTTTAAACCTCAAGATTATATAGGCCTATGGCTGGCTCTTGCTTTTTTGATAGCTTTTTTGATGTCATTTATTTCTTTTCCTGCCATTTTCAATGTGGCAGAAGCCAAGCATTTAATGGACGAACCCACCCATCGAAGTATCCATTCGGTTAAAACGCCCACGTTGGGAGGTATAAGTATCTATTTGAGCCTAGTGGTGGTAATCACGACCATTGGAGCACTTTTGGACACAAAAATCTTGTTGTTGTTGTTGGGTGGCCTTACGATCCTCTTCTTTTTGGGGCTCAAGGACGACCTTCTGATCCTCTCGCCAAGAAAGAAATTTTTTGGACAGGTATTGGCAGCCGGTCTCCTCATCTTTTTTACCGATACGCGCATCATGGGTTTTTCCGGATTGTTTGGCAATACCATAATGCCTTACTGGGTATCAACATTCTTTACTCTTTTTGTTTACGTACTGGTCATCAATGCCTACAACCTTATAGACGGCGTTGATGGACTTGCCGGGTGTTTGGCGCTATTTGCAAGCGTGGCTTTTGCCCTGTTGTCCATATCGATCGATGACATAACCATGGCAACGATAGCCGTTGGGCTTATCGGGGCATTGCTGCCTTTTATCAGGTTGAATTTTTCAGAAAAAAACAAGATATTCATGGGAGATACCGGATCCATGATCATTGGATTCCTGTTGGCATTTTTTGCAGTTAGGTTTATAGCATATTCGCAAACGAACCTAAAATCCGAATACCACGATTCTGCACCGGTTATTGCGATCGCAATCCTTTTCTTCCCGCTCTTGGATACTTTGAGGATTTTTTTTATTAGACTGTTTGTATACAAAAAAAGCCCTTTTGAAGCGGACAACAACCATTTGCACCACCGTTTCCTTGAACTCGGGTTTTCACACTTAAAAACCACTCTGTGCATTGTGTTCATCAATGTTATGATAGTTGTTGCAGCTTATTTGTTGCGAAGTGTCGATGTCCATCTGCAATTTTTCCTGCTCCTGTTAATTGGTATTTCCCTGTATTCGGTATTTTTTATCCGGCACAAAATATCCGGCAAACGTTCCAAAGCTGAAACCTTTGACAGGCTCCATGATATTAAAAAGTGACTTCTTTTGTCAATCGCCCAATTGCAAGTATATTTGTGAAAAGCTTTTAAGAATTTATAGATGAAAAATATTTTAATTGTGGCGTTTGTTGCATTGCTTTCCTGCTCTTGTGCCAACAAAAAAGAGATTCTTTACGTGCAAGATGCCGAATCGTACAATAATTCCGTCATCAATTTTTCTGTGCCTATCATACAGCCAAACGATATCTTGAAGATAACCGTCGGGACGCTGGAACCTGAAGCGGCCATTCCTTACAACAGGCCCACTGGTGACAACGCGCGATCTGTTAACTTGGAAGTCATGCAGTTGGATGGATATATCGTTACTAAAGACCATACTATTAATTTCCCACAATTAGGAACCGTATCCACCAAGGGAATCACTTGTCAGGAATTGCAGGAATTGCTAAAAAAAATGCTCGAAGACGGTGGCCACCTTGTAAACCCGACCGTAAACGTACGATTGCTGAATGCAAAAGTAACCGTTCTGGGAGAAGTCAACCGGCCAGGCACGTACAACTTTACTGAACAGAACATGACGTTGTTACAGGCGTTGGGCTATGCCGGAGATTTGACGATCAACGGTAAGAGAGAAGATATTTTGGTGATTCGGGAGGCCGATAGTTTAAGGCAGATATCGCACATAGACCTAACTTCTGCTAAACTTATGGAAACCCCATTTTACAACATACGCCCCAATGATGTCATTATTGTCAACCCCAATGAGCCAAAAGTAAAAAGCGCTGGTTTTGTAGGGAATACAGGTACCTTAATCTCTGTGATTTCAATACTTTTGAGCACAATAGTCCTAATAACCCGATAATAACATGAGTCCAGAAGAACAAAGAGCTGCAAGAGGAAACAGATCAGACCAAGGGGAGCAGATAAAACAGGAACTCTATAAGTACCTCCGCTATTGGGTGTGGTTTGCCATAGGTGTTTTTCTTTCTGTATTAGTAGCCTTTCTCTATTTGCGATATACCCCAAGGGTGTATATGAGTAATGCAAAAATGCAGATTCTCAATAAGCAAAAAGGGCTTGAATTGCCATCTTCGGCATTTATCTTCAACCGTTCCAATATCAATCTTGAAAACGAAATAGAAATACTCAAATCTTACAGGATCATAGAAAGAGTAGTCAGAAACCTAAACCTGACCATGGAATTTTATGAAGAAGGTAATGTAAGAACAACAGAAATCGACCGTTTTCCTTTTGAACTAAAAAAGAAAATTGACGGCGACAGTATTTTAGGGGTACAAACGTTCAGGATTGAGGTGAAAAAGTCTTCGTTCAATATCTACAATATTGGAACCGGAAAATCGACCACCATCAATGATTTTAACTCCTATGGCGTCAGTCACGACCTTCCTTTTGAAGTTATGTTGAGGGATGCCAATGGACTAAAGGATATGGAGGGCAAGACTTTTTTGCTCAAGTTTTTACCGGTGTCCAAAGCTACCATGATGCTAAAAGACAGAATAGGCATCAGCATGGTTGGAAAAGGAAGCGACTTGCTGCAGCTCACTTATTCGAGCGAGAGCCGGCAGAAATCGGAGCGGATACTTAATGAGCTTTTGAGGGTGTTCAACCAAGACGGCATTACCGATAGGCAAGAAGTCTCCAAACGCACCATTGATTTCATTGACGAACGATTTGTTTTTCTTGCGCAAGAACTAGATTCCATTGAAACCGAAAAGAAAGACTTCAAGCAATCAAACGATATCATATATATTGAATCTGATGCGCAGCAAGGCTTGTCCCTTAGGGCCATGTCGGACGAAAATGTATTTAAGGTAGAAAACCAAATTTTGCTGTCCAACATGCTCAAGGAATCCTTAAATGCCGAAAACAAAAAGTCAGACCTCTTACCGGCCAATATCGGCATTGAGAATTCGAGTATCAATTCCCTTATCGATGAATACAACACCCTGGTTTTTGAAAGAGACAAAATGAAAGTCAGTGGTGGTGATAACAATCCTAAAGTACAGGTCATCAGTAATAAACTCGAAGAAGTAAAAGAAAACATTAACGCTTCTTTAGTAACTTCAAAGCAGCAACTGGAAGCTACAAAAAAGCAGCTGATGAGCAGGAACAGAAGGTTTGCGTCAGAAGTTTCCATGCTCCCTGCCAAGGAAAAATTGCTCAACTCCATAGAACGTGAGCGGGTTATCAAAGAAACGCTCTATCTGTTCCTACTGCAAAAAAGGGAAGAAGCGGCCATAAACCTTGCTATTACCGAACCTTCAATAAAAGTTGTGGAATATGCTTTGTCGAGTAGCCTTCCGATTTCACCAAAACCAAACAATATTTATTTGATTGCATTGGTGGTGGGCATACTCGTTCCGTTTGTTATTCTCTATGTAACGATTTTGCTTGATACCAAGGTCAAAAGCAAGCACGACATTGAGATTCGAGCGATCAATGTACCCATTTTGGCAGAACTCCCAAGAATCAAGGACAGGGATTTGGTGTTCAGGGATCCCACTGACAGAACGGTTCAGGCCGAAGCGTTTAGGATATTGAGTTCCAATGTCAATTACATCCTTTCTGCCAATGCTGCCAAGACCGGAAAAGTCATTTACTGTACTTCCACGATCAAGGGCGAGGGCAAGACATATGTAGGTCTCAATCTTTCTCTGGCTTTGGCAAGTATCAACAAAAAAGTGCTGCTCATCGGTGCCGATTTGAGAAACCCGCAGATCCATAACTATACGGGACACAACAAAAATATTGCAGGGTTGTCAAACTATCTGCACGATGAAAATTTTGAATGGCGTTCGGCACTGATGAAAGGGTTTGAGAACTACCCCGAGCATTACACACTACTTGCCGGAAGCATCCCGCCAAACCCGACCCAATTGCTGACCAACGGACGTTTTGAACGGCTTTTGAAAGAAGCTCGGGAAGTGTTTGATTACATAGTGGTCGATACCGCACCGACCATTTTGGTTACCGATACGATGCTTATTTCGCAATGGGCCGATGCAACCTTATATTTGGTCAGGGCAGAATTTACCGAGAAAAACCTTTTGGAATTTTCAAAAGAGTTGAGCGATACCGGACGTCTTAAAAACATGGCTTATGTTATCAATGGCGTTGGGGCAAGTAAGTCGTATGGTTACACCTACAATTACGGTTATACCTATGGTTATGGCCATCAAGAATAACGGCTAAAGAAAAAAAAATGACAAGCCTGGTCAAAATTCGTTTTTGGTCAGGCTTTTTAAATTTTGGATGGTCCTGACGGGATCGGCGCTACTGAACACAAAACTTCCCGCCACAAGGACATCGGCTCCGGTTGCTATCAACGCTTGGGCATTTTTATCCGTCACTCCGCCATCAATCTCTATTAGGGTTTTGGCATTTCGTTTGGAAATGAGTGCTTTGAGCTGTTTAATTTTGTTGTAGGTGTTTTCTATAAAACTCTGACCACCAAATCCGGGGTTGACACTCATCAGGCACACAACATCTATATCGTTGATGACGTCTTCGAGCAAACTGATATTGGTATGTGGGTTGATGGCCACGCCAGCGAGCATGCCTTCGGCTTTAATGGCCTGCAATGTTCGGTGGAGGTGCGTACAAGCCTCGTAATGAACCGTGAGGTTGTTGGCGCCCAAGCGTGCAAATTCGGTAATGTACCTGTCTGGGTCAACAATCATCAAATGGACATCGACGAACTTTTTGGCGTGTTTTGTAATGGCTTTCAGAACGGGCATACCAAACGAAATGTTTGGCACGAAAACACCGTCCATAATATCAATGTGAAACCAATCTGCCTCACTTGCATTAACCATTTCGATATCGCGTTGGAGATTTGCAAAATCTGCGGCAAGGATGGAGGGAGCTATCAGTTTGGTCATAAGATGGGCGTATATGCGCAAAGATAATTAAAAATTAGTATTCATTTTGAAGCTTATCACAAAGTACCTTTCCTTTGGAAAGTGAATTAGGGATAAGTTTTAAAAACGAACCCCCGGTAATCAGCCGGGGGTTCTTTCATCAATCAAAAAACGAACAGTTATGAGTAACTGTTTGTTGCTGTCATTGGGTCGCAAATGGTTAGCCCAAATATGTTTTTAGGATTTTGCTCCTTGAGGTGTGTTTCAACCTACGGATTGCTTTTTCCTTGATCTGGCGTACACGTTCACGGGTGAGGTCAAATGTTTCGCCGATTTCTTCCAAGGTCATAGGGTGTTGGTCTCCAAGTCCAAAATACAAACGGATCACGTCTGCTTCACGGGGCGTCAGGGTTTCGAGCGCCCTTTCGATTTCTGTGCGCAGCGATTCGTGCAACAGTTCCCTGTCTGGGTTTGGCGACTCACCGGAACGCAAAACGTCATAAAGATTGGAGTCCTCGCCTTCTACCAATGGTGCATCCATCGATACATGGCGGCCGGAGTTCTTCATCGATTCCTTAACGTCGTTGATGGTCATGTCGAGCTCTTTGGCAATTTCCTCGGCACTTGGCGGACGTTCGTGGCTTTGTTCCAAAAAGGCAAAAGTTTTATTGATCTTATTGATGGAACCTATCTTGTTCAACGGCAAGCGCACAATGCGGGACTGTTCGGCCAATGCCTGAAGTATTGACTGGCGTATCCACCATACCGCATAGGAAATGAACTTGAAACCTCGGGTTTCGTCAAAACGTTGTGCGGCTTTGATAAGCCCGAGATTGCCTTCGTTGATCAGATCGGGAAGTGTCAATCCTTGGTTTTGGTACTGCTTGGCGACCGACACTACAAAACGGAGGTTGGCCTTTGTGAGTTTTTCAAGGGCGCGCTGGTCGCCAGCCTTGATACGTTGTGCCAATTCTACCTCTTCATCTGCGGTAATGAGGTCCACTTTACCTATTTCTTGGAGATATTTATCCAGCGAAGCGGTTTCCCTGTTGGTGACCTGCTTCGTAATTTTTAGCTGTCTCATTTATGGTTCAATGTGATTTTTTTATGTGATAGTTGCGTTGCTAATAGTTATACGTAAAAACCGATCAAAATGTTACAAAGCGCCATATTAAAATTTGATTTGTTTGGTTTTTGTCCAAAACAATGGCCGGGATTGAACATAAAAAAAGTCCCGTAACTTCGGGACTTTTCTTTTTAAATATCTCAAGGAAAACTTAATCTTCGCTTCTATTTTCCCTTGGGCGTCTGTCATCACGTCGGTTATCGCGACCTCTGTGGTTGTCACGTCCGTTGCGGTTGTCACGTCCACGGTTATCGCCGTTGCCTCGGTCATTGTTATCCCTTGGCGGTCTTTCTTTATAGCCTTCGGGCTTGGGAAGGGTTGCTTTGCGCGATACTTTTTCCTTACGGGTTTTTGGATCGACACCAAGATATTTAACCTCAAAAACATCGCCCATGTTCACCACATCAGACACATTTTCGGTGCGTTCCCATGCCAGTTCGCTCACGTGCAGCAGCACTTCGTTGCCCGGTGCTTGCGTGTATTCCACCACGGCGCCAAAATCGAGCATCTTGATGACTTTTACCTCATATACGTTGCCTATTTCCGGTTTGAACATCAAAGAATCGATTTTTGCCAATACCATATCGATACCTGCTTGGTCAGTGCCGAGAATCTCGACGATGCCTTCTTCCGTAATTGGATCTTCGTTGATGACAATCGTGGTTTTGGACGCTTTTTGTAGTTCTTGGATTACTTTTCCGCCGGGACCGATCAAGGCACCGATGAACTCGTTAGGGATGATCCTTGTGATCATTTTTGGAGCGTGCGGTTTAACGTCAGGGTTAGATTGCGCAATGGTTTCGGTCAGTTTGCCCAAGATGTGCAAACGTCCTGCTTGCGCCTGCTTCAGTGCGTTTACCAAGATTTCATATTTCAATCCTTTGATTTTGATGTCCATTTGGCAAGCGGTAATACCTTCATCGGTACCGGTAACTTTAAAGTCCATATCGCCCAAATGGTCCTCATCGCCAAGGATGTCGCTCAAAACGGCATAGCGATCGCCATCAGAAATCAGTCCCATGGCAATGCCCGAAACCGGTTTTCGCATCGGTACACCCGCATCCATTAGCGCCATGGTGCCGGCGCATACGGTGGCCATAGATGACGAACCGTTGCTTTCCAATACTTCCGAAACCACTCTCACGGTATAGGCAAAATCGTCTGCAACCATACGTTTCAAGGCACGTTGTGCCAGATTGCCGTGCCCAACTTCCCTTCTCGAAGTGCCACGGATGGGTCTTGCCTCACCAGTGGAAAACGGTGGGAAGTTATAGTGTAGGTAAAAGCGCTCTTCGCCCTGAAAGGTTGGGATGTCGATGATATTGGCCTCTCTGGAAGTACCTAAAGTAACCGTTGCCAAAGCCTGTGTTTCCCCCCTGGTAAAAATGGCCGAACCGTGTGTTGAGGGCAGATAGTCCACCTCGCACCAGATAGGTCGGATCTCGGTAGTTTTTCTTCCGTCCAAACGGAGGCCTTCTTCGAGTGTCAAGTTGCGAACGGCTTCTTTTTGTGTTTTGTTGAAATATTTTGAAACCAAACCACCAATTTCGGCCAATTCTTCTTCAGAATAACCGGCAAGCAATGCTTCCTTAACATCGCTGAACGCTTGGCTTCGTCCTTGTTTGGAAGAAGCTTGTTTGGCAATGTCATAGCATTGTGAATAAACCGCTTCGTGAATTTTTTTGGCAAGCGCCTCATCTTCAACTTCGGGCGTGTACTCGCGGGTTTCTTTTTTTCCTACTTGTGCTACCAGTCGGTCTTGTGCAGCGCATTGGATCTTGATGGCCTCATGGGCAAATTTGATGGCTTCGACCATTTCTTCTTCTGAAATTTCGCTCATTTCGCCTTCGACCATCATTACAGAATCCACAGAGGCACCGACCATCATATCGATGTCGGAAACTTCTAATTGTTGCCTGCTTGGATTGATGATGAACTGGCCGTCGATACGGCCTACCCTTACTTCCGAAATGGTCGTTTCAAACGGTATGTCGCTCAATTGGATGGCAGCCGAGGCGGCAAGTCCTGCCAAAGCATCGGGCATAACGTCTTCGTCATGCGACATAAGCTGTATCATGACCTGCGTTTCTGAATGGTAATCTTTTGGGAACAATGGTCGCAAACACCTGTCCACCAGGCGCATGGTCAGGACTTCATCGTCACTGGGACGCGCTTCCCTTTTGAAGAAACCGCCGGGATAGCGACCGGCAGCGGCAAATTTTTCGCGGTAATCAACTGTCAGTGGCAAAAAATCCACATCCGATGCGTCATAATTGGAAACAACGGTACAAAGCAGCATGGCCTTGCCCATTTGTACAACAACAGAACCATGGGCCTGCTTGGCCAATTTTCCTGTTTCGAGGGTAATGGTCCTTCCATCACCAAGGTCTATGACCTCTTTAAAAACTTTTGGAATCATAATTTTTTTTAATTCTAATTAAACAATGGTCTCCGCCATTACCGGGCGGGCAGGGTTGTGTTGTTGTGTGACCAATGAAAAACTATAATTAGCTTCTTGTAACGCGGGTTTTGGCTCTTGCGCAGGAGCTTTGCAAAACAAAAAAACCACGCTTGCGGGCGTGGTCTTTTGATAGGCTATTTTCTCAATCCCAATTCTTTGACGATGGCACGGTATCTCATGATGTCTTTTTTTGCAAGATAATCGAGCAGTGACCTGCGCTTGCCCACGAGTTTTACCAATGACCTCTCGGTATTGAAATCTTTACGGTTGATTTTTAAGTGCTCTGTCAGGTGGTTGATCCTGTGCGTGAACAGTGCAATTTGGCCCTCTGTAGAGCCTGTGTCTTTGGCGTCTTTGCCATGCTTTTTAAAGATTTCCTCTTTAATTTCTTTTGTTAGATACATGCTAATATTATTGTAAATGATTGTTATGTACTGACCCGAGTTTCGAATCAAGGTGCAAATATAGTGTTTTTTAGTAATTTACAAGGGGATTATAAATAAAAATCAAAATGGTCAATAGGTTTTGGAGTTATTCTAAAATCTATACTTTAACCTTGCATACACATAAGCTTGGCACTAACCGTATGGTGGATTTGTAGATGTAAATCTCATCGATCTCATTTATTGAAGACAACCTTTCATCCATCAAGTTGTTGGCAACAAATTCATATGAAAATCTTGAGTTTTTTTGGATTGTGATTTAAAACAAAATCAACAAAATTATTTGTGTCGTTCGTGAAATAGTTTTTGTTTTTTTAATGAAGCTATCCAAACATCCGACAGTTAATAGATTGCATTTATTTCTACATTTTCCCAAGAGGTTTTTGATTTGATGTTGTTAAAAATGGATTTTGAAATATTTATGTTAATCCGAAAGTTGAAATTTATCGGAAGCTAAAAATATGTGGTTCCGGAAAAAAATAAGATGAACTCTGGATTTCTGTTTTTTCTTGCCCTTTCAAGAAAGAATGACAGCCGTTCAGTTGATAGTTTTGAAAAACAAGTTAGTGTAGGGTCCGTTGTAATTCCTGCTGAAATTTATGCTCACCTGTCCGATTTTAAGATTTTTCGAACGTAAGCCAAGTATTGAGCTTTAGAGGCATAAATTGCTTTGTGAAAAATTAGGGTCAAAGTTGATAAATTTGAAAAAAAGCTCTTGATTTTCGCCTAAATCAGTCCGCTTTTTGCTGACGATTTACACTAGACCCGCAACGGCTGGTTGGTAATCAAGTCGATATAAAGGTTGATCTTGTCCTTGAGGTCCCTTCGCTCGGTTATAAAATCCAAAAAACCGTGTTCCAATAGAAATTCGGCGGTCTGGAATCCTTCGGGGAGTTCTTGCCCTGTAGTATCTCTTACCACGCGCGGCCCAGCAAAACCTATCAATGCACCGGGTTCACTGATATTGATGTCGCCCAGCATGGCAAACGAAGCAGTTGTACCGCCCGTGGTCGGGTCAGTGCACAATGAAATATAAGGGATGCCGGCATCGGCGAGCTGTGCCAGTTTTGCAGAGGTTTTTGCCAATTGCATCAAGGATAGTGCAGCTTCCTGCATCCGGGCGCCGCCAGATTTTGAGATGATGAGAAACGGAATTTTTTTCTTGAGCGAATAATCTGCCGCCCGTGCTATCTTTTCGCCGACCACGCTTCCCATGGAGCCTCCGATAAAGGCAAAATCCATACAGGCAACCACCAAGTCTTTGCCCTTTGATTTGCCCACGGCAGTGCGTACGGCATCTTTGAGGTTGGATTTTTCTTGCGCTGCCTTGAGTCGCTCGGGATATTTTTTGGTATCCATAAATTTAAGCGGGTCTTTGGATTCAAGGTTGGCATCCAGTTCCTTAAACTTGTTATCGTCAAACAAGATCTGAAAATATTCTTTGCTCCCGATACGTACGTGATAGCCGTCTTCGGGGCTTACAAAAAAATTCTTTTCGAGTTCTTCGGTGTCGATGATCTTTCCCGTTGGGGATTTGTACCATAAGCCTTTCGGGGTGTCTTTCTTTTCTTCGGTGGCGGTAGTGATCCCTTTAGTTTTTCTTTTGAACCAAGACATGTAATTTACGTTTTACTATTAACGATTGGTAATTTCTTCCAACTTCTAACTTGTGTGCGCTGCAAAGTTATAAAGTATTTACGTTATTGAGGTCTTCAAAAGCTTTTTTCAGCCTTGCAATGAAGGCTTCTTCGCCTTTACGGAGCCAAACCCTTGGGTCATAGTGTTTTTTGTTTGGCGCATCAGGGCCTTCAGGGTTGCCTATCTGCGATTTTAGATAGTCGGCCTTGTCGTTCATATAATCTCGGATGCCGCTCATAAAGGCGTATTGCATGTCGGTATCGATGTTCATTTTGATGACGCCGTAGCTGATAGCCTCTCGGATTTCTTCAACCGACGAGCCAGACCCACCGTGGAATACAAAATCGATATGGTTGTGCTCCACCCCGAATTTTTTGGACACATAGTCCTGTGAATTTTTGAGGATTTTTGGGGTCAGTTTTACATTGCCCGGTTTGTAAACACCGTGAACGTTCCCAAAAGCAGCTGCAATGGTAAACTGGTCGCTTACCTTGCTCAATTCTTCATAAGCATACGCCACTTCTTCGGGTTGGGTGTAGAGTTTGGAATCATCCACGTCGCTATTGTCCACACCATCTTCTTCGCCACCGGTAATGCCAAGCTCGATCTCAAGGGTCATGCCCATCTTGCTCATGCGAGCCAGGTATGCCTTACAGATGTCGATATTTTCTACGATTGGTTCTTCAGAAAGGTCAATCATGTGCGAACTGTAGAGCGGTTTTCCGGTTTCGGCAAAATGCTTTTCGCTGGCATCGAGCAGGCCATCCAGCCAAGGGAGCAGGTTTTTGGCACAATGGTCGGTGTGCAGTATCACAGGGACATCATATTCCTTTGCGAGCAAATGAATGTGCTTTGCGCCGGCAATACCACCGGCAATGGCTGCTCTCTGGTTTTCGTTGCTCAATCCTTTGCCGGCATTGAATACCGCGCCACCGTTAGAAAACTGGATGATAACAGGGGCATTGAGCGCTTTGGCGGTTTCTAGAACGCCGTTGATTGAATTTGAACCGATGACATTGACTGCTGGCAATGCAAAGCCTTTTTGTTTTGCAAGTTTAAAAATGGCTTGGACTTCTCTGCCTGTGGCAACACCGCCTTTGATATTGTGACTCATGGATATTGATTTTTAGTTGGATGATTCGCACTTCAAAAATAGTGAAATAAAAATAAATTCAATGGGCAATCATTTTGGTTTTTTGTTGAAAGCACATGATTTTTAAAAATGGGTAATTTTTTAAAATGGATAATTGATACCGATATTGTAAACCGCACGGCTGAAATTGTAGTCCTTGAACCAACGGTTGTTTTCGGACCGGGCAGGGTTATAGGTCTTAAAGCCGATATCGAAGCGGAGCACGAAGAAACTGAAATCGTAACGAAACCCAAATCCTGAACCCAGAGCGATGTCCTTTAACGAACTGAAACTATCAAATGTGGCACCTTCATCTTTGGTGTTGTCCAGCACGTTCCAGATGTTTCCTGCATCGGCAAAAATTGCGCCGTAAAAATTTCCGAAAATATTGAAACGTTCTTCAGCGCTCAAATGCAATTTGAAATTGGCTTCGTTAAATTCGTTGATGGATTTTGTGCTGCCAGGTCCCAAATTGTAGGCCGTCCATGCCCTGTTGTCATTTGGGCCGCCACCGAAAAAGCTTTTTGCAAACGGGATGTTGTCCGAGTTGCCATATGGAATGGCAATGCCTGCATAAGTACGGATGGCAAACACGTTTTTGTGCCCCAAATCCCAATATTTCACATAATCAATTTCGCCTTTGACATATTGAGAGAACGCCACACCGAAAACTTCATAGCGGTCGTTGGTATTTTTCTCCAATCCAAGAATGCCCGAAATATTTGAAAGCATATTGCCTGCCAGTTCGACCCTGAAACGTATGATGGAAAAATCGTTATCAAAAAGACTTTCGCGCCTGTTTTTCACATAATTAAAACTTGTTGAAAATATAAGGTTCTCTTCTGTCAAGCGCTCTTTGCGTTCCGATATGGCATTGACACTACGATAGGCATCATCATCTGGATCCAATGACGTATTGCCGTTGAGAACATCGGTTATAAAGGTATCGGCCTGATCGGGGATGCCGAGATTTTCTGTATTGGAAATATAATTTATGGAGTGTGCTATGTCATTCAGTCGGTTGTATGAATTCTGGTAAACCCTGAAGTAATTGCCAACATTGAGGTTTTTTACATATTGAACGTTAAAAAGATCCAAGGTATTGGTGACCTTTCGGGACGGATACCAATTGAAACTAAAAACACCGGTAAAGGTTTGTTTGTCAAGCCCTATGTTTGTTTGGCTGGTGGCAGCTGCGCTAATGCGTGTGCTGGGCGACATGTATTTCGGGATCAACCGTTCGGTATTTAAGGGGAAAAAGATCCTCGGGATGGTAAGTTTCATATTGGCGCCTACCTCGTTGATATCAAAAAACTTGTCTTTTGAGTTGCTGCTTTCTTTTGAAGATCCTATTGAACCCAATGCCGATATTTCAAAAATTTCAGCGCCCTTGAAAATGTTCCTGACCAGAAGCCCGGAACTGAACGAAAGCCCAATGGTCTGGATGTTGCTCTGTGACACTTCAGTTGTAAAGTTGAGCCCGAATTTTTTCTTCTGCGTGAGGTAGATGTTGGCTATCAATGTGCTGTCGGAAGGGTTTTCCACATAGTTGATCGTTGGGTATTTGAATATCTTTAGTTCACTGAGGTATCTGTAAGTCCGTGTCCTGTCGAGATCCCTGAAAGGCCTGTCTTTGGCAATAAAAATGGCATCGGTAAGTGCTTTTGGGCGGTACTTTAGCTTTCCGTAACTGTACAGGTTGTAGTTTTTATAGGTGATAGAGTCGGAAATGCCTATATCTTTGTTTTCAAATTTGTTGTCGGTAAAAATATTGACCTCTTTTATTTTATAGACTTTAAAAGGTTGGCTGTAAGAAGAATCAGAGATTCTGAAAGTGCGGTTTTGGATAACCAGATCGGTCAATACCTTGTGGTCTGTGTTTGTGGTATCGATAACAAAATTGATGTAATCCTGTCCAAAATGGTAATAACCCAGGTTGCGGAGTGATTCCGACAGCCTTGACCGTTCGGCACCAAAGTCGGTGTCATCGTATTGTTTTCCCGGTTTTAGCAAAGAACCCGCTTTAAGGGTGGCTTCGTAAAGACTGTCTATGCTCGGGGTGGCTATCTTTGCAGTGATGGAATCCAAAATGTAGGGCGTGCCGGTATTGACAAAATAATCGGCCGTGGCGCGCTGGTCGTCCATTCTATTGATGGTGTAGGACGTTTTTGCATTGAACCATCCTTTGCTGAAATAGTATTTTTGCAGCAGCGTTTTTGATTTTTCTGCCAAATCTTCATTGACGGTCACGGGAGCTTCCCCGGTAGTTTTCCACCAAGTGTTGATGTTCTTTTTGGCTTGTATCAGTGCTTCGTACTGTTTTATGGAAAGCAATTTCTTCTGGCCGTCCCTTGGTTTTTCGGGGTTTCTGTATTTTGCTTCCAGAATGGAATCTATGTTGGGGCGTGCCAGGTTGTACAGATGGAGCCGCAACGGGTAACCCAAAAGCTTGCTGTTGGGGCGCTGGTATATCAAATTATTGACAGTTTCAGTATTGTTTTTTTTTCCATTGACAAAAACGGAATTTTTGGTAAGCAGATGCTCGTCCTTTTTGACCCGCTTTATGGCGTTGCAAGACGTGAGCAGGGCAGTCGACAGTGCAATCAATGCTATTTTTGTGATAATGTGCTTCAAAACCGTTTTAGAGCAAAAAAACATTCAACAATATAAACGAAACAAAAGTAATTACATTTTAAGAATCTGTTTAAATTTGTTTTGCAAGAAAATTTATACTTTTTTTTTAGCAAAACGACGGATCCAGATAGTCTTTGGGATTAAAGGATAGCAGGGCTATCGTTTCAAAAATTACCGAAGTTGAAGCCAAAAAGAAGCAAAAATGAATTGTGAAAATATAATTGAACAGATTCTAATGCTTTCTAAAAACGAAATAAAACTAATTAATAGTCTTTCCCAAAAAAAATACAGGGAAGTACACCAACTTTTCATTGTTGAGGGTAAAAAATCGATCCTGGAATTCTTGGATTCGCACATGGAACTCCACCATTTGTACTCGACTTCCGATGATTTTGATGTCGAAAAGAATAAACATTCCCTAATTACGGAGCAAGAACTCAAAAAAGCCAGTTCATTGAAAACCCCAAACACTTGCATTGCCCTTTTCAGGATATCCAAGAGCAAAACCATTGATTTTTCTAAATTGGTGCTTGCGCTTGACGATGTCCGTGACCCTGGCAATCTCGGCACGATTATCCGGCTTTGTGATTGGTTTGGTGTCGAGCATTTGGTGTGCAGCAAAGCAACGGTAGATTGTTATAACCCAAAGGTTGTGCAGGCCACGATGGGGTCATTGGCAAGGGTTTCGGTCCATTATACAGATTTGGCAGCCTTTTTGGGGTCTTCAAACGTGCCAATATTTGGGGCATTTATGGACGGCGCCAATATTTATAGCCATATTTTGCCCAAACAAGGTATTTTGGTTATGGGTAACGAGGCCAACGGCATTTCGCAAGAGGTAGCATCTTCAATCAAAAAAAGAGTTGGCATTCCACAATTTGGCGATGCAAAATCGGCTGAAAGCCTCAACGTTGCCACCGCTACCGCTATAATGTTGAGCGAGTTTGCAAGGCGTTCTATTGGAACGTGAAATTTATAAAAACGCCCCTGGTTTTCATTGAAGACACGTTGGAAGTCCAAGGGCTGTTTGGGTCAACATCCCGAACAATTTCGTCGTTTAAGGCAAAAACACCACGGATGGAAGGCGTGAACTTAAAATAGAAAAGGTAAAAATCGATACCAAAGCCAAGTTCATAAAACATCATATTTTTTTTAGATCGGAACTGTCCGGAACTGTTATCGTCCGGGTTCTTTTCGTTACTCGAAAGGTTGAGTGCCGTAGAAAATCCGCCGACGATAAAAGGTTTAAAGTTGTTGATGCGCTTGGTAGAAATCTTCAACAGCAAAGGGAGATGGATATAGGTGGATTTTACCTCCCTTTTCAGGTCGGCGTCAGTGAAATTGATGCCGGTAAAATAAATGGAATCATATTGGATGTTGCGCTGTGTGATGTACAGGCCAGGTTCAAAGCGAAGATTGAAATGGTCGTTGATGCGCAAATCGCCCACAAGCCCAACATTAAAACCGATATTGTCCTCAACCAAAATATCGGGCTTGTCTTCTTCATATTCAAACTTAAAGTCATAACTGTTGAGGCCAAAAAAATAGCCCCAGTTCAACAGGTTTTTTTCGGTTGATCCTTTTCCTCCGTTGGCGTCATTGATTATCTTTTCTTTGGTAAAAAGCTGTGCACTGGATAGTTGCGCCAAAAACAGAAAGAGTATGAATGTGCTTATTTTTTTCATATATTATTTCGATGCTTTGTATATCGTTGCCACGCCAAAGGTTTGGGGCATCGCTTCGACATTATTAAACCCAATTTGCCTCAAAATATTGTTCAGTGCCTCGCCGTAAGGGAACTTTGAGGCAGATTCACTCAAATAGGCATACGCCGAACGGTCCTTGGAAAAGAGGCGTCCAATGTTCGGGAGTATGTTTTTAGTATAAAACGAATAGCCCATTTTGTACGGGTTTTTGGTGGGCACAGACGTTTCCAAAATGACAAAGGTACCGTTGGGCTTCAACACCCGAAGTATTTCTGACAGTCCTTTTTCGAGGTCTTCAAAATTGCGGATTCCGAAAGCAACGGTAACAGCGTCAAAGCTGTTGCTTTCAAAAGGAAGGTTTTCCGAATCGCCCACCATAAGCGTGATCTTGTTGTTGAGTCCTTTTTGCGCCACTTTTTTTCTGCCGACCTCCAACATGCCTTCGCTGATATCTACCCCTGTGATCTCGGCATGGGTTTTGGCAGCTAGCTGTATGGCCAGATCACCCGTTCCGGTGGCTATATCCAGAACATTTTTTGGATGTTGTTTTGTTATTAGTGCCACAACTTTTTTGCGCCATTTCACATCGATGCCCAATGAAATGACCCTGTTGAGGCCATCATATTCATTGGAGATGGTATCAAACATCTGCGTGACCTGCTGTTTCTTGTCCAGGTTGCTGCCTTTGTATGGTGTAACTTTTTCTGACATCCGAAAAATTTTGGCAAATATATGATAAACCATGGGTTTTAAAATAATATCGCAGATTTATAAAAACGTACTTTGTTGAGTCTCTAGGTTAAATTGTAGTATATTTGTAAGTTGAATTATCATTTCAAATGAAAATAATCATTGCAGGAGCAGGTGAGGTAGGATTCCATTTGGCAAAATTGCTCTCTTTTGAATCACAGGAGATTACATTGCTCGATACCAAAAAGGAAAGCCTTGTATATGCCATAGATCACTTGGATATCAGGGTCATTAAAGGCGATGCCACGTCTATTGCAGTCCTCAACGATGCGCGCATAGACGATTCTGACCTTTTTATTGCCGTTACTTCATCCGAGACTACCAACATTACTGCGTGCGTTCTTGCAAAGCAATTGGGTGCAAAACGTACCATTGCAAGAATTTCAAATACAGAATTTATTGACCATAAGGATGTTGTCGGTTTTTCCAGGTTTGGTATTGACGAACTTATTTCCCCCGAAACTTTGGCTGCAAACGAAATAGAACTGCTCCTCAATCAGTATGGTTTCAATGATAGCTACGAATTTGAGGATGGCACCTTGAGCATGGTGAGCTTGAGGCTGTCAAGAACGGCGAGTTTTGTCGATAAAACTGTAAAAGAAGCTGCAGAACTTTTTCCGGAACTGAACTTTGTTCCCATAGCCATCCAGCGTTTTGGCACCCAATATACCATCATTCCGCACGGTGATACACAGTTTAAGGAAGGCGATAAAGTGGTTTTTGTCACAACCAAAGGTGGCGAAGAGGAATTGTTCGGACTTTCCGGTAGAGTGCGGATGGACATCAAGGACGTTATGATTCTTGGAGGGAGCAAGATAGGATTAAAAACAGCAAAAGAACTGTGCAATAGTAAGTTTAAGGTCAAATTGGTAGAAAAAGACAAGGAGATAGCCTTCGAAATGGCAGATGAACTGCCCGAAGCCTTGGTTATCAATGGCGATGGACGTAATGTGGAGTTGCTCGATGAGGAAAATATTGGCAACATGGATGCTTTTATAGCGGTTACAGGTGACTCTGAAACCAATATCATGTCCTGCCTGGTGGCAAAATCAAAAGGCGTCCAAAAAACCATCGCGCTTGTTGAGAACATGGATTATTACCAGTTGTCATATTCTATAGGTATCGATACGCTGATCAACAAAAAGCTGTTGGCTGCCAATAACATTTTCCGTTACATCCGTAAAGGTGAAGTTGTGGCCATGACCAAACTGACCAATATGAATGCCGAACTATTGGAATTTGAGGTAAAAGACAAGTCGAAGATTACCAATAAGTTGATTAAAGATTTAGAGTTTCCGCGCTCTGCCATCATTGGTGGTGTTATCAGGAACGGTAAGGGCGTCATCCCGTTGGGAAATTTCAAAATAGAGCCAGGCGATAGGGTGGTTGTATGTTGTTTGCCAAGGTGCATCACTGAAGTAGAGAAGTTTTTCTTTTAATAGCATGTCGAGGTTCAACGTAAAGCTCATTTTTCATTTTTTTGGATTGCTCCTGCTCTTCAATGGTGGTTTTATACTGCTTTCTGCTTTGGTGAGTGCCATTTATAGCGATGGGGCGACATTGAGTCTTTTTGTTTCGGGTATTTCGGTTTTGTTTCTCGGTGTTTTGCTGATGTTGTTGACCAAAAAACACAGCAAGGTGATGAACAAGCGCGAAGGTTATTTTGTAGTGACTTTCGGTTGGGTGGTGATGGCGCTCTCGGGAGTTGTTCCGTATTTGGCCACAGGGTCGATTCCTACATTTACAAGTGCGTTTTTTGAAACAATGTCCGGCTATACGACCACTGGTTCTACCATCTTGGAGGATATAGAATCCTTGCCCGAAGGAATCTTGTTTTGGCGGAGCTTGACCCATTGGATAGGCGGTATGGGTATCATTGTTCTGGCCATTGCCATCTTGCCATTGCTGGGTATTGGTGGCATGCAACTTTTTGCGGCCGAAGCACCTGGCCCAAATGCTGATAAGCTCCATCCTCGAATTACCGATACCGCTAAACGGCTTTGGTTGATTTATTTTGGTTATACCGTGGCAGAAACCATCCTGCTGAAAGTAGCCGGAATGTCATTTTTTGATGCGATTAACCACTCCATGAGTACAATGGCAACAGGTGGGTTTTCGACCAAGAATGCCAGCCTTGCCTATTGGAACGACAAGCCTGCCATACAGTACATTGTCATTGTTTTTATGTTTTTGGCAGGAACCAATTTTGTGCTAAGTTATTATGCCTTTAAAGGAAAAGTACAAAAAGCATTGGGCGATGAAGAATTGCAGTGGTATTTTAAGTTCATATTTACTTTTACGGCCATAGTTGCTCTCATTGTTTATTTTAAGACTGATTTTTCAATATCGAGTATTGACCACCCAATGGTGTTCGGTTTGGGTGAGGCTTCACTGCGGCATGCTTTGTTCCAGGTATTGAGCGTCATTACCACTACCGGTTTTGTTTCGGCAGATTATACCTTATGGACGCCCTTTTTGGTCGTATTCTTTTTTGGTATCATGTTTTTGGGTGGATCGGCAGGGAGTACTTCGGGCGGTATCAAGGTAATGCGCCATCTTATACTTATCAAAAACGGTTTTTTGGAGTTCAAGCGGGCACTTCATCCAAATGCGGTATTGCCTGTGCGGTACAATTCCAAGGCAATTTCCGGGCAAATCATTTACAACATCTTGGGTTTTTTCATCCTCTATATGCTTTTGTTTATCATAGGGGCTTTGGTGTTTTCAATGTTCCAAATTGATTTTGTATCCTCTGTGGGTATTTCTGCCGCCAGTCTTGGAAATGTTGGGCCATCCATTGGCAATTTTGGCCCGGTGCACAACTATGCGAGCTTGCCGCCCTTGGCACAATGGTGGGCTTCTTTTCTGATGCTTGTTGGCCGTTTGGAGCTTTTTACCGTTCTGATTTTGTTGACGCCTTTTTTCTGGAGAAACCGATAGTCTGGGTAGCTTAAAGCCTATGTCAACGCCGCCTTGATCCGCCTTACGGCTTCTGTAATTTGCTCTTTGGATGCAGCATAGGACAGCCTGATGCAGTTAGGATCTCCAAAGGCACCGCCCGTTACCGTTGCCACCAGGGCTTCTTCCAAAAGGTACATCGAGAAATCATCTGCATTAGCTATGTGTTTTCCTCGCAATGTTTTTCCGAAATAATACGAAACATCGGGGAAGACATAAAAAGCCCCTTCGGGAACGTTGTTCTTAAAAGTGGGGATTTCGTTGAGCAAAGACAAAATAAGGTCGCGCCGTGTCCTGAATTCGTCCACCATAAACTTGATGCGTTCTGGCGATTCGTTAAGGGCGGTAATTGTGGCTCGCTGTGCAATACTGTTGGCACCACTGGTAATCTGTCCCTGCATTTTGGTACAGGCCTTGGCAATATATTCTGGTGCGCCGAGGTAGCCAATACGCCACCCTGTCATGGCAAAAGCTTTGGATACGCCGTTGACGGTCACGGTGCGGTCAAACATATCGTCAAACTGCGCCATGCTTTCATGACCGCCCACAAAATTGATATGTTCGTAAATTTCGTCAGAAACCACAATAATACCCGGGTGTTTTTGCAATACATCGGCTAGCGCTCGCAATTCTGCTTTGCTGTACACAGAACCACTCGGGTTGCAGGGTGAACTGTACCATAGCATTTTGGTCCTTGGTGTAATGGCGGCCTCCAATTGCTCCGGAGTGAGCTTAAAATCATTATCTATAGACGTTTGGACTTCCACCGGAATGCCTTCGTTCAACTTGACGATGTCGCTATAACTAACCCAATATGGGCAGGGAAGAATGACCTCATCTCCCTTGTTGATCATCACTGCAGCTACATTGGCCAGACATTGCTTGGCGCCGGTAGAAACCACAATCTGTGACGGTGTATAGTGTAACCCATTGTCACGTTTGAATTTTGTAACGATGGCCTCCTTTAGTTCTACATAGCCGTCAACAGGTGTATAAGCACTATAATTCTCATCGATTGCTCGCTTTGCAGCCTCCTTGATATAATCGGGCGTATTGAAATCGGGTTCGCCAAGGCTTAGGCCAATAATGTCCTTGCCTTCGGCACGTAGCTCACGGGTTTTTGCTGCCATGGCAAGGGTGGCAGACGTCGTCATGCCCAATACCCTTTCAGAAAGTTGTACCATAAAGTTTATGCTTGGATTGCGGGTTTCATCCCCATTTCTTTCAAATACCTGAAATGCGCCGCAATGGCCTTTCGTGTGGTTTCGTATTCTTTGTAAGGCAAATTGAATTCCTTTGCGGTTTCTTTTACGATCTTGGAAATCTTCGTGTAATGTATATGGCTGATATTAGGGAATATATGATGTTCTACCTGATGGTTGAGACCTCCTGTAAACCAATTGACGATTTTGTTGTTGGTTGCAAAATTTACGGTGGTTTCCAATTGGTGGATGGCCCACGTGTTTTTCATCGTACCGTTTGCTTCGGGCAATGGCATCTCGGCTTCATCCATGACGTGCGCCAACTGGAAAACCACACTCAATATAAGGCCGGCAACATAGTGCATCAAAAAGAAACCGAGTAGTATTTTCCACCAAACGATATCGGTAATCAAAATGGGCAGTACAATCCAGATGGATAAATAGATTATTTTTGAAATGACCAATTTGCTCCATTCAGTAGATGGATTTGGAAATTTTCCGTAGGAAAGCTTGCGTTTAAGGTAGCGTTTCATCTGAAGGAAATCTGTGGTGATGGCCCAGTTGATGGTCAGTAAACCGTATAGGAACAGAGAATAATAATGTTGAAATTTGTGGTGCCTGCGCCATTCGGCGTGTTTTGAAAAGCGAAGAATGCGACCCGCTTCCAAATCTTCGTCATGGCCGTGGATGTTGGTATATGTGTGGTGCAGTACATTGTGCTGTACTTTCCAGTTATAGACATTGCCCGCCAAAATATAGATGCTGCTGCCCATCAATCGGTTGATCCATTCTTTGTTTGAAAACGAACCGTGGTTGCCATCGTGCATCACGTTCATGCCCACACCTGCCATTCCGATACCCATAATAATGTTCAGTAGTAACAAAGCCCAAGTGGGTAGATTTAATGTAAGTATCAGGAAATATGGCGTCAGGAACAGGGTGAACATGACTATGGTCTTTAGCCACAGTTTCCAATTCCCGGTACGCTTGATGTTATTTTCTTTAAAATAATCGTTCACACGTTTGTTGAGCGTTCTAAAGAATTTTGTGGAATCGTTTCTCGAGAAGGATATGGGTTGCTGTATCATCATTTAAAATTTACTTCTTGACACCAAATTTTAGGTGCTAATGTGATTTCTCGTGGCAAATATAATCAATAAAATGTGCGCCAAAGATCGCTCGATGCTAATTTTAACGACATAAAATTGCATATTTTTGCACCAAAACCAAAATATGGCAAGCATTATAGGCCAATATTTTCCCGAACTAACGGCAACCCAAAAAAGGCAATTTGACCAGTTGGACGCTCTGTATAGGGAATGGAACTCAAAAATAAACGTTATTTCCAGAAAGGACATTGACGAACTTTACGTCCGCCATGTCCTCCATTCACTTGGTATTGCCAAAGTGGTGTCATTTGTCCCTAATGCAACAGTTTTGGATGTTGGTACCGGAGGCGGATTTCCAGGTATTCCGCTGGCCATCTTGTTTCCTGAAACAAAATTTCATCTTGTGGACAGTATTGGAAAAAAGCTAAAAGTCGTGGATGGTGTCGCAGAAGCTATTGGTCTTAAAAATGTAACTACGGCACACGAAAGAGCTGAAAATATCGATCAAGATTTTGATTTTGTGGTAAGTAGAGCCGTGACCGCGATGCCAACATTCGTGGGATGGGTAAAGAACAAGTTCAAAAAAGAACAACGCCATTCATTGAAAAACGGCATCCTTTATTTGAAAGGTGGAGACCTTACCGAGGAATTGGAAGTGTACCGAACCGCAACCGTTTACAATCTTTCCGATTATTTTGACGACACCTTCTTTGAAACTAAAAAAGTCGTTCACCTGCCCGTAAAATATAAGGGTTGAACATTGTTGTCCAACCCTTTTTAAACTTCTATAAATGCGAGGTTTTTATCGCATCGGCATAAAAAGATTTGTTTGCTTATGAGCGCCTTGAGTGGATTAATTGGTTTTTGGCAAAACAGTATTTCTCATATTCATCATTTTACCACAAGTTTTGTCGTCAGGTTTAAACCCGCTTCGGTAACTATATTCAAAATATAGAGTCCGGACTCGACTTCAACCGGAATGCTGTTATGTTCGTTTAGTGTCAATCGATGGCTGATTACGGTTTTTCCGGTTAGGTCAGAGATATGAATGGTGGTGTTTTGGTGTACTCTTGTGCTCAAAATCGACAAGGTATTGGTTATCGGGTTTTTTTCTATTTTGATATAATCCGCAATTGATGGATTGCTGACACCCAGCGATGGCTGTAGTATTTCGTTCAGCGCAAATGTTACATTGCCTTGGGTCAGTGTCACGTGTGGTTCGTTTACTTCCGGCATGTACCAAGCATCAAACGGTGTGATGTTGTTAACGCCCCTTCCGGTAGCAAGGTTGGTCGGAACGTGGAACCAGTCAATCTCATTGTCGGTTATCTGCAATGCCAAGGCACTTATGGATGGAATGAAATTAAAATAATCGGTTTGCAGAGCGCCCAAAAAACTTTCGATCATAGGGTCGCCGGTACCAAATTCGCCCGAAAGTCCACCGATATCAAAAAGACCGCCAGACCCTGCATCGATGCCATGCGAGTATGAAAAGGATTGCGAATCGGCATCGGCAGTCAAGTCACAAAAGCATATAAATATAGAATCAAGGAACAAGTAGCTAATCTGGTTGGTGGCCGAAGCCTGTGGGGTGAGCCTGACTTTGAACGTAGCATCGGTGATGCTGGGAATGACCGGTATGGTGGTATTGAGGATTTCACGGCCTGGCATTATGGGTGTGCCATTCTTGTCCGGATAAGGATTGCCGTTGCCACTGCCGTTAATGATGGAAACCTTGCGCAGGTTTTCGGGAAATCCGGAAGGCGTCAGGGCATTCATCGCATTGTAAAAAATGGCTTTAAAAGGATGTGCCATCGGCAGTTTCAGGTTGTCGTCAAATTCCACGTTGCTGCCATTGGCCAAATGCGGTTCAAACTGGTCGGTGAGCATCTGTCTGGCGGCGGGCGATTTCAACATGCCATTGACAACGGGCTGCAACGCTTCGACGCTTTGGTCGCCGGCAAGACCACCCAATTGTAGGCCAAAAGCCAAGTAGTTGAACAAATGCTGAAACCCAATTGGAACATTGGCGCCGAGGTGCGGCGAATCAAACGAAATCCAGAGGCGCGTGTCGTGCGTCAGGGATTGGTTTTCCATATAGTTCAGCGCGTAGCGCGAAATCAATCCGCCCATACTCGGGCCGATGATGACGTTTGGCTCATCGCCTTCTTTTTGTCCGTTGATGATTTGGATCAGCTCTACAAGGAGCATCGCATTGCGCTCAATATAGTCCACGCCGCCGTCAATCAAAGCGTTGTCTTCCGGTCTGGTATAAACGGGAAAGTTGAGGATGATCACGTCAAAACCTTCGGCCCTTACCAAATCGGCAAGGTTGGATGGCGTGCCATTATCATCAAAGTTCAGCAATTCGTAAATGCTCTGAATGTTTCGGGTATCGCCAAAATCAAAACCATCAACCAAGATGATGGGCTTGTCCAGGACATTGTCCGGACTCAAGTAAATATCATATTCTCCAATGCCTTTGTAATTATTGGCTTCACCGTATGCTGATAAGTCGGCAGCTGGCACATTGGTAGAGGTGAATTGTGTTACCGCTCGGTAGTGCAAGCTATTCAAATCTTCATTCGAATAGCTTATTTTTAGAACGGATTCCGATACTTTTTGACTTCCGTCAGAAAAAATTATACGGGTTTTGAGTTTTTTTTCGCCTTCAGTAAGATAATGGACATCATAGTGTTGTCCGGTTTGTATTGTTGTGTAACCCTGATTGTTGTCAAAATCTATGGCAATGGATGAGATGTTTTTACCGGTTGTATTGAACACATTTTCTTGCGGTAGCACAAACACGGTGTTCAGGCCCTTGTGGCCGGTGCGCAGTGGAGAAGCAAGAAAAAGCGCGTGTTTGTCAAAAATAGGTGCGCTGGTTGTTCTTGAATATGTGGTGCCGTCTGTGCTGGTAATGCTCCCGTCCAATAGCGCCATTGGTTTTAGGGTTTCGTATTCCGTATTCAGTATTGCCAAGGGCACAAGGTTGGTAAAATAGCTTTCTTTTTCTTGCTCCTTTAAAGTACCGATCTCGTTGAGCCGTTGCAGCCGATCATTTTTTTCGATGGCGTTGTAGGCTTGATAAAAGTTATGTACAGTTATTGCCTGATCTTGGTAGTTGCCGATGTCTATCAAAGGGAAAGTTCCAAAGATGATGTCTGTTTGGGCATCTGAACTCTCCAAAGTGCGTAAGGCACTTTGGCCAAAGAGCTGAATGTGAAGTGTTAAAAAACAAAGAATGTATAAATGTTTCATGATGTTGGTGTTAGTACAAAGCTAAATGTACAAAAAAAGATTATACTTTCGATGCGAACAAAAAAAAACCTTCAACCATACATCAGGTCAAAGGTTTTGTTTTCGGATTGTGATTAATTCTTATCCCAAGAACGGATATCTGTAATCGGAAGGCGTCACAAAGGTTTCCTTGATCAGCCTTGGCGATACCCAGCGCAACAGGTTTTGTGAACTGCCCGCTTTGTCGTTGGTTCCAGAAGCCCTGGCGCCTCCAAATGGCTGTTGCCCAACAACTGCGCCTGTTGGTTTATCGTTGATGTAGAAGTTGCCCGCACTGTTCTGCAATGCTTTTGTGGCTTCTTCAATTGCATATCTGTCAGTAGCAAGAATGGCTCCGGTAAGAGCATATTCGCTGGTTTCGTCCACCAATTTCAGTGTCTTGCTATAATCTTTGTCTTCGTAAACATAGATGGTAATTACAGGGCCGAACAGCTCGGTGCACATCGTTGTATATTTTGGGTTGGTGGTCACAATTACCGTTGGATCAATAAAATAGCCTTTGGACTTGTCGTAATTGCCACCTACGATGATCTCGGCATCTTTGTCTTTTTTGGCTTGGTCGATGTACTTCGCCAACTTATTGAATGACCCTTCGTGGATGACAGCTGTGATGAAGTTGTTCATGTCTTCTGGCGATCCCATTTTGAATGATTTCACATCTTCTATGACATATTTTTTCACGTCTTTCCACAAACTTTTGGGAATATAAGCACGTGAGGCGGCACTGCATTTTTGTCCTTGAAACTCAAAAGCCCCTCGGGTAATGGCAGTGGCCACTTGTTTTGGGTTGGCGGTTTTGTGGGCAACAATAAAATCTTTGCCTCCTGTTTCGCCAACAATCCTTGGGTAGGTCTTGTAGATATTGATATTGTTGCCAATCTGTTTCCATAGCATTTTGAATATTTCCGTAGAACCCGTAAAGTGCAACCCCGAAAAATCCGGGTTTGACAACACGACGTCGGTTATCATCTTTGCGTCGCCAAAAACCACGTTGATGACCCCGGCTGGAACACCGGCTTCCTCAAATACATCCATGATGACTTTCGCCGAATACACTTGGCTGTCACTTGGTTTCCATATCACCACGTTGCCCATTAATGCCATGCATGATGGAAGATTCCCAGCAATGGCCGTGAAGTTAAATGGCGTTACGGCATAAGTAAAACCTTCCAATGGCCTATATTCCACACGGTTCCACGCATCACTAGTGCTTTTGGGTTGCTCCTTGTATATCTCGGACATAAACTGTAAGTTGAATCTCAAGAAATCTATCAGTTCGCAAGCAGAATCTATTTCTGCTTGATGAATGGTCTTGGACTGTGCAATCATTGTTGCCGCGTTGATTTTTGCCCTGTACGGACCGGCGATAAGTTCAGCAGCCTTCAGAAAGATGGCGGCACGCTGTTCCCAAGGCAATTGTGACCAGGTTTTTCTGGCTTCGAGAGCCGTGGCGATAGCGGTTTCAATATGTTTTTTTTCTGCCAAATGGTACGTGCCAACAACGTGCTTGTGATCGTGAGGAGGCGACATGGTTCGGGTGTTGTTGGTCTTTACATTTTTGCCATTGATATATAATGGTACGTCTATTTTGCTCCGGTACATTTCGGCATAGGCCTTTTTTACCGCTTCGCGTTCTGGTGTGCCGGGGGCATAGGTCTTAACGGGTTCGTTGACGGCTACGGGTACATTGAAAAATCCTTTTCCCATAATTGTTTTTGATTTTGAAAGTTGAAATTTTTGTGGTGCAAAGGTACAAAAATTAGTTTGGTTTCTTATTGAAAGGCTGCTTCAAACTGTTGCATTTGTTTTGTTTTTTTAGCGTGGTTGTCCATGAAAGGACAGGAAAAAGAGCTGTCAGTTCAGGGCAAAAGGGGCACTCAGCTTAAAGCTTGGGATAAATACCTTAAATGTATTGGCATTGGTAAAGTTGACCATATTGTAATGTCCCTGCATGGCACCAAATGGGGATGTGAGTAGACAGCCTGATGTATATGTGTGCGATTCGCCGGGTTTTAGTATGGGTTTCTTCCCGATTACACCTTCGCCTTCAATTATTTCTATGTTGTTCAGGGCATCGAGTATTTCCCAATGTCTTGAGTAGAGTTGAACAGAATCTTTGCTTTGGTTCTCAATAGTCACTTTGTAGCCAAATGCAAAATGTACCTTGTGGTTTTTGTAAAGTGTGCCCTCGTAAGTGGTTTCTACAGAAATTCTAATGCCACTTGTAACTTGTTGTACCATGGATGTTTAACAGATTTGCGATAAATATAGGACAATTTCGAGACATTGCAATGGGTAGGCCAATGAATATTCGTTAAGGTGTCAAATTATCTGTTGGGATATGGCAATGAGCGCGTTTTTTAATTGGAAATATCTACAGACGAACCTTCTCCCACACCTATCAACCGGTCATACCGTGCGCCAAGGTCTTTGTAATACACAAGTACCTTATAGTTGTTTTCGGTTTGCCAGAAGTTGCCGCTAATGGCGCCATCGTTGAGGCTGCCGTCTGCTTCGGTCACCACATATTTGTAGTTATAAAACCCCTGTTTTAGCTTTATGGCGCATTCGTAAAGATTGGTGTCGGGGCTGTAATGCATTTCGTTTTCGGCATCGAGTGCATAGTTGTTGAAGTTGCCATATACGTAGATCTTTTGCCCTTCTTTCAATAGGTTGTATTGCAGTGAAAAATGTACGAAGGTGTAGTCCGCTTCAATGGATACATTTTCCCTGTCAGAGGCGGTAGTGACAAAGCTACCGTTGATGTCCGGATTGTAGGTATAGGGACGATTGGCCCTTTGATGGTTTGTAAAGAGATACGTGTGGTATATATCCTTGAGGTCGGTAGTCCGAACACCCACATTGGCAGCCCTGAGATCCTTGGTTTCAAAATAACGGTACTCGTTGCCGCCCCAAAAACTGGATTCGGATACATACCTGTAAGAAAGTTCGTTGCCGAGGATGTATTGCGGTTTTAGACCGGTTATGGCCGTGTTGAGATTATAGTTTTGAATAATGGTGGCTTTAACCGTTTCCATTGGGTTATTGAAGTTAAAATTGTTGTTTGAGATGATGATATCCACCGATTGTTTTTCGTTTATGAACTTCACATCTCGTGAACGTTTTATGCTCACGCCAACGTTTACGGCGTCTTCATAGACCATGAATTTTCTTGAAAACACAAGTTCGTTATTGTCATTCCAAATAGATAGGATGTAGTTTCCCGTTTTGAGGATGCCACGGGTTTGATCGTTGGGGATGCGAAGCATGTAGTGAGAAAAGATCTGGTGCGTATTGAAGCTGTTGTCGTAATTACGTATGCGCTGGTCGTCAAAGCCTTGGATATATTCCGATTTTACAAGCGGCGATGGCGTCCAATCAAAATTGAAGTGTTCGATAACGTAGTAAAAATCTTCCTCACGGCCGTTAAGGGCATCAAACTCCAAAAAAAGAGGCTCGCCAAGTCGCAGTATTGGCAATTGGCTTATCTGGCCACTTCCCCTAAAAGCAATGGTCCTGATATAGCTTGGCGGGTTTACCTCCTCAATTTGTGGGTATAGGGGCGTAATGCAGAGCAGGGCAGCGAGTAACGTTATGGCTTTTATAGGCATGTTGCATGTGGTTGTGGTTGTAAATATACGCAAAATTTATGCCATTGGATAGGGTTGGCGGCCGGTGGTGTCGACAGGTTGACACTGCAAATATACGGATGGTATTTGCTTGCAAAATCTTTTTGGCTCATTGTCAGCCGTTTTTTCTTTCGAAAACATGTCTTGATGATTTTGGTCTTCAACTACATGAACACCCGGTACCGTTATATTACTCGCAAATCAAAATAAATAATCAACACATGACAAAAACCCACTTCGGCCATAACTTATTTAGAACAATTATAAATAAAAAAAGTTATGCTTTGTTTTTGGATTTATAGTGGTCTAATTTTTGTAAATTTGGCGGAATTTTTTCAATAGAAGAATCAATTTACGTGACTATATAACAAATAGCTATACACATGTCAAAAGACATCAAGATTACCAAGGGTCTGGATATCAAGTTAAGAGGAGAAGCTGAAAAGACTACCGAAAAGGCCATTATCAGCAATTTTTTCACCATTAGGCCCGAAGATTTTCATGGGGTTACCCCAAAATTGATAGCCAAACAAGGCGCCAAGGTTAAGGCAGGCGAACCCTTGTTTTATGACAAATCCGATGAAACGGTAAAGTTTGTATCACCCGTATCGGGCGAAATTATCGATATAGCCCGTGGTGAAAAACGTCGCATCCTATCCATCAAAGTACAGGCTGATAAAGAACAAACCTATGTGGACTACGGAAAGTTTGATGATAATGCCAATGCAGAAGCCATAAAAAGCCACCTTTTGGCCTCCGGCTGCTGGCCGTTTATCAAGCAGCGTCCTTACGATATCATAGCCAAGCCAGACAAGATGCCTAAAGCCATTTTTGTGTCAGGCTATTCCACGGCACCTTTGGCCGCAGACCTAAACTATACGCTCAAGGGTAAAGAAGCTGAACTTCAGGCTGCCATCAATGCCTTGGGAAAACTTACAAATGGCAAAGTGCACATTTGTGTGGGCAAAACTGGCCAATCGCCATTTGAAGGGTTGTCTGGAATCACGTTGCACAAAGTTTCCGGACCGCACCCAGCTGGTAACGTAGGCACACAGATTAACAAGATTGATCCTGTCAACAAAGGCGAAGTGGTCTGGACAGTGGCCGCACAGGATTTGGTGATAATTGGCGAATTGTTGCTCACCGGCAAGTTCAATGCCGAGCGTATCGTGGCGTTGGTAGGTTCGTCTGTGAAAAAACCGCGTTATTTTGTTACCAAGATTGGAAGTGAAGTCGCCACGATGGTTTATGACAATGGTGTGGATAAAGACGGTAACGACCGTATCATTTCAGGGAACGTGCTTTCCGGAAAACAGGTAAAGCCTGATGGTTCTTTGGATTATTACAGCAATACCATTACGGTCATTCCTGAAGGGGACGATTATGAGCTCTTTGGATGGAACAAGCCGGTTTTCAATAAAATATCCACTTCAAGGGCGTTGACCTTTTCTTGGATGTCGCCCAATAAAAAATATGAACTGGACACCAATACCAACGGCGAGCACCGTGCTTTTGTAATGACCGGCAGCTACGAAGAAGTTTTTCCTCTGGATATGTATCCGTTGCAGATGCTCAAAGCCTGCATGTACCAAGACCTTGATGAAATGGAAGTATTGGGAATGTACGAAGTGGCACCCGAAGATTTTGCACTTACAGAGTTTGTTTGTGTGTCCAAGCAACCACACCAGGCCATCATCAGAAAAGGCTTGGATTTAATGATAAAAGAAATCGGATTATAAATAATTATGGTACCTTGAGCATAGTCTTAAAGGTCAATCTTATAGAAAAATGGGCTTAAAAAGCAGTTTACACAACCTAAAGGAGAAGTACAAAGGCACAAAAATGGCACCCGCATTCAATGCCATCCACACCTTTTTGTACACTCCCAATGATACCACCCACGGTGGTACACACATCAAAGCAGCAGACGACCTGAAACGGACGATGAACACTGTCATCATGGCCTTGATTCCGTGCTTGATTTTTGGTATGTTCAATGCTGGTTACCAACACCATTATGCCCTCGGGGAAATTGGGAAGGCTTCTGGCTTTTTTGATCCCGTTTTTTGGAGTTGGAACAACCTTACCATTGGTCTGTGGAAAGTACTGCCGTTGGTGGTAGTGTCTTATGGCGTTGGTTTGGCCATCGAATTTTTGTTTGCAGTTATCAAAAAACACGAAGTAGAAGAAGGTTATCTCGTAACCGGGATGCTTGTGCCTCTAATCGTTCCGATCGATACACCATTATGGATGCTGGCTGTGGCAGTTGCCTTTGGCGTTGTCATCGGAAAAGAAGTTTTTGGAGGTACCGGGATGAACATCCTCAATCCGGCGCTGACCATCCGTGCGTTCCTGTTTTTCGCCTATCCTACATGGATGTCTGGCGATAAAGTTTGGGTACACGGTGCCGTAGAGCGCTCCAATGAAATTGCCGGAGGCGCCAACCTCGATGCCATTTCAGGCGAAACCATCTTGGGAAGTTTGGCACAGGGCCATCAATCGGCATATTCGCTTTCCGAAATGTTCTTTGGGATGATACCTGGCTCGGTGGGCGAAACATCGACCGTTTTGATATTGTTGGGCGGATTATTTTTGATATTTACCAAGATAGGGAGCTGGAGGATTATGCTCTCGTCCGTCATCGGGGCTTTAGTCATGGGCTTGATTTTCAACAGTGTCGTAAGTTCGGGCTGGATTACCGAAAGTAGCAAGTTTTACACATTGATGAGTACCGAATTTTGGCATCATTTGTTGCTCGGAGGTTTTGCGTTCGGTATAGTGTTCATGGCCACAGATCCTGTAACGGCCTCGCAGACCAACAAAGGGAAATGGATCTACGGGTTCTTCGTTGGGTTTATTTCCATCATGATTCGTGTGTTCAACCCTGCTTATCCGGAAGGAGTTATGTTGGCCATACTGTTGATGAACGTGTTCGCTCCGACCATTGACCATTTTGTGGTACAGGGGAACATCAAGAAAAGAAAAAAACGTCTAAAAGTTAAAGCCGCTTAAGCCATGAGTAATAAAACCGATAGCAACGTCTATACAGTCATTTTTGCCATCATTATGGTAGTGGTGGTCGGTGCAATGCTTGCTTTTGCTTCTTCCACTTTATCAGGAAAGATCAATGAAAACAAGCGTTTGGAAAAACAGCAGAACATTCTTTATTCAATGGGAATCAATGAAAATGAAGGAACATCCGTTCGGTTCATTTCTTCTGATAAGGTTTCGAATGCTTTCTCAAAATACGTCACAAAGCAAATTGTCATCCAAAATGGAAAAGTTACCAGTGATGACCAGGCATATCTGATAGACATTAAAGCAGAAAAGAGCAAACCAAACAATGAACGCCGACTACCTTTGTTCATTGGTGAAAACAATGGCAAGACCATGTACGTTGTTCCAGTTTATGGCAAAGGCCTGTGGAACGATATCTGGGGTTATGTGGCCATTAATCAAGACTTAATTTTGGAAGGAGTCTTTTTTGACCACCTTGGAGAAACGCCAGGTCTTGGAGCCAATATCAAAGAGCGCTACTTCATGGACGACTTTATAGGCGAACATCTGATGGACAAAGACGGGAATTACGCTGGGGTAAATGTTGTGAAAAACAATGCCGATCCCAAAAATGAAGATAAAACGGACAACGAAGTTGATGCCCTTGCTGGTGCCACTATTACAGGTAATGGCGTTGCAGAAATGATCATTAACGACTTGAGACTGTATGTGGATTATATAAAATCATTAAAAGAATAAATAATTATGGGACTTTTATCCAAAAAAGACGCAAAATTAATAACCGACCCATTAGCCGATAACAACCCGATAACCATTCAGGTTTTGGGTATCTGTTCAGCATTGGCCATCACAGCCGAATTAAAAGCTTCAATAGTGATGGGTATTTCCGTGATGGCGGTACTGGGCATTGGGAATGTGGTCATATCTTTAATGCGGAACATTATTCCATCAAAAATCCGGATTATAGTCCAATTGGTGGTGGCAGCCGCATTGGTTATTGTGGTTGACCAGATCTTGAAAGCTTTTTCATATGAATTAAGTAAAACACTATCAGTTTTTGTGGGCTTAATCATAACCAACTGTATCATTATGGGGCGCTTTGAGGCATTTGCCCTTGGGAATGGCCCTTGGCGCTCTTTCCTCGATGGCATAGGAAATGCCGCCGGATATGCTATTATCTTGGTGATAGTGGGCTTTTTTAGGGAACTTTTGGGCTCGGGAACACTATTAGGTTTTAGGGTTCTGGGTGACCCCATTGAAAAAACCGGACTCTATGCTTTAGGTTATGAAAACAATGGATTTATGTTGTTGTCACCCATGGCATTGATTGTTGTCGGTGTCATCATTTGGGTACAGCGTTATAAAAACAGGGCGTTAATTGAAGATTAAAATTAGTAAGCAGTTAGCAGTCGCAGTAAGCAGTTACTGAGGACTGGATACTGAGGACTGAATACTTATAAAATATGGAACATTTAGAATTATTTTTCAAGTCGATATTTATAGACAACATGATATTTGCCACATTCCTCGGGATGTGTTCGTATCTGGCCGTGTCTAAAAAAGTGAGCACTGCCGTTGGCCTTGGTGCCGCCGTTATTTTTGTACTGGCAGTAACCGTACCATTAAACTGGCTGTTGGACCAATACATATTACAGCCCGGTGCATTACGGTGGTTGGGACCGGAATATGCCGATTATGATTTAAGTTTCCTATCTTTTATCTTGTTCATTGCCACCATTGCCACCATGGTACAATTAGTAGAAATCGTGGTTGAGAAATTCTCACCATCATTATATAACTCTTTGGGTATCTTTTTGCCACTTATCGCCGTAAACTGTGCCATTCTTGGCGGGTCGCTATTTATGCAAGCTAGAGAAATTCCAACATTAGGGTTAGCATTAAATTATGGTGTTTCTTCAGGAATTGGTTGGTTTTTGGCTATTTTGGCCATTGCTGCCATCCGTGAAAAAATTCGTTACTCTAACGTGCCGGCGCCGTTAAGAGGTTTAGGAATTACTTTTATCATTACTGGATTGATGGCCATTGGATTTATGAGCTTTGGGGGCATGTTGACCGGTGGCGATGAAGAAACCTCAGAGCAGACCGAAACAGCACAGATAGAACAGGTGCAGAAACAGGAAGAGGACAACAAATTAGCTGAAAACACGACTACAATAAACGAGTAATATGATATTAGCAGCAGGTACATTAGGAACAATTTTAGCGACCGTGGTTGCCTTTTTGGTGGTGACCTTGGTTTTGGTGGTATTGTTATTGTTCGTAAAACAAAAACTGTCGCCATCGGGCCCGGTAAAGATTAAAATCAATGGCGAAAAAGAAATCGAAGTGCCATCAGGAGGTAGTTTGCTATCTACTTTGGGGAATGCCAAAATCTTTTTGCCTTCGGCCTGTGGTGGTGGTGGAACCTGCCTGCAATGTGAGTGCCATGTCCTTTCTGGGGGCGGTGAGGCTCTGCCAACCGAAACACCACATTTTACCCGTAAAGAACTTCAGGAAGGTGCTCGTTTGGGATGTCAGGTAAAAGTAAAACAGGATATGGAAATTACCATTCCAGAAGAAGTATTCGGTATCAAAAAATGGGAAGCCGAAGTAGTAAGGAACTATAACGTGGCATCTTTCATCAAGGAATTTGTGGTACGTATCCCGGAAGATATGAACTATAAAGCCGGTGGCTACATCCAGATTGAAATACCTCCATGTACCGTTAACTACAAAGATATCGATATTACGGCACATCCTGAAGAACACGAAACACCGGACAAGTTCAAGGCAGAATGGGACAAGTTCAATCTTTGGCCTTTGGTCATGAAAAATACAGAAACCGTTGAGCGTGCCTACTCTATGGCTTCATACCCTGCCGAAGGACGTGACATTATGCTTAATGTACGAATTGCGACACCGCCTTGGGACCGAAACAAAAATGGTTGGATGGACGTCAATCCCGGTATAGCCTCATCCTATATTTTTAACCAAAAACCGGGCGATAAGGTTGTTATTTCCGGACCTTATGGAGAGTTCTTTATAAACGAATCAGAAGCAGAAATGCTTTACGTGGGCGGAGGCGCCGGTATGGCACCCATGCGTTCACATCTGTACCACTTGTTCAAGACCTTGAAAACAGGTAGAAAAGTAACCTATTGGTACGGCGGACGTTCCAAACGAGAGTTGTTCTATTTGGAGCATTTCCGTGAACTGGAACGGGAATTCCCTAACTTTAAGTTCTATTTGGCATTATCAGAACCGTTACCGGAAGACAACTGGAAAGTAAAAGAAAACATCGATGCGCCGGGCGATGGCTTTGTGGGCTTTATCCACAATTGTGTGATTGATAATTATTTGAACCATCACGAAGCGCCAGAGGATATTGAATTGTATTTCTGTGGTCCGCCATTGATGAACCAAGCTGTTCAAAAAATGGGACAGGATTTTGGTATTCCAGATGAAAATATTCGTTTTGACGACTTTGGAGGATAATATTCCTAACGAAAAAGAATGTCATACTGAACTTGGTTCAGCATCAAAAAACCGACGCGATTTTTAGTCGGTTTTTTTTGTTCACTAAACCAAAATTTTTTCTTCCCGGTTATTTTCCACTTTAAACAGAGCGGTATAGTCCATAACATTGGTAATTCCATCCATTTGGCACAATAAGGCGATAACGGCACATAATCCTTCGAAAATCACATTTTGGTCGGTAGGGTTGTCGGGCTTTTTGTTTTTGTGGTGGAGCGGTAGCTTGTACCCACAGCCCCTTAAAAAAGTAGCTTCGATTTCCATTAGTTCCAATGGTGAGTATCCATTGAACGTTCTTCCAAGATTTTGGTGTACATGACCCCAATAGTTCAATTTAACAGAGCCGTGGTCATCTGATAAGTGTTTCCAAAAATCCCTATTGTCCAGAATATTGCCAACGGCACATTGTTTGCAACATTCGGGATGCAAACGGTTGTTA
Organism: Bacteroidota bacterium; assembly: GCA_029557895.1. GTDB lineage: Bacteria > Bacteroidota > Bacteroidia > Flavobacteriales > Flavobacteriaceae > JBPOFM01. The sequence continues at coordinate 200,204 of JAKQHT010000025.1, forward strand.
TGAAATGCATTGTACAATTTTTTTATGGCAGAATCTAACCGTTGTGATGTTTTCATGGTGCGATGCTTTTTTCTAAAGGTACAAAAAATGGAGGAATATGCGAAGAAAGTTCCATCGGCAGAAGAAAAAGCAATTCTTTTTCCGTGAGTGCTTCATTTTCATTGAAACGATGCGCACATTGATATTCTTTGCCTTTGTGAGCTGCTTTGGCGAATTGCACACCAGTAAACCAAAAACGTTTGGAGGTAGATTTTTAGTTGTCGGGCTCAAAGTCCAATGAGATGGAATTCATGCAGTAGCGTTTGTGGGTAGGTGCCGGTCCATCGTCAAAGATGTGCCCAAGATGCGAGCCGCAACGAGCACATTCTACTTCTATGCGCTGCATGCCGTGCGAGTTGTCCTTTTTGTACAAAACGCTGTTGGGCCTGTCAGTTTCAAAGAAACTTGGCCACCCGCAGGTGCTTGAAAATTTTGCGTCGGAGCGAAACAATTTGTTGCCGCAAACGGCGCAAAAGTAGGTTCCCTTACTATCCGTATTCCAGTATTTTCCCGTAAATGGTCGTTCGGTGCCTTGTTCTCTTGCAACTGCATAAAGGTCGGCAGACAAGATTTTTTTCCATTCGGCATTGCTAATGCTCAAATGTGTTGTGTCTGTTCTTGAATAATAAGGATTACCATTTTTTACGGCTTGTTCCATTTTCAGTTTTTCGTGAAACACCTTTTTGAATTTTTCCAATTTAGGTTGGATGACCATTCTGCAATAGGGTTCGTCCCTATTGTTCTCATAGTAGTTTTGGTGGTAATCTTCTGCTTTGTAAAACGTTGAATACGGACTTACTTCGGTAACGATTTTGCTGTTATACGCTTTTTCCTCATTCAATTTGTTGATGTAATGTTCCGCTAATTTTTTTTGTTTGTCATTATGATAAAAAATGGCCGAGCGATATTGTGTGCCTCTGTCATTTCCTTGCCTGTTTAATTGTGTCGGATCGTGGGCAATAAAGAATGCAGCCAACAATTCATCAAATGAAATTTTGCTTGGGATGTAAATGATGTTGCAAGCTTCGGCATGTCCTGTCGTGCCTGTACATACTTGCTTGTACGTTGGGTTGGCAACATTTCCGCCTGTATATCCCGATACCACTTCGAGCACCCCTTCCAATTGTTTGAATTGTGTTTCCACACACCAAAAACAACCTGCCGCAAAAGTCGCGGTTTCCGTTTCGTTCACAACGTCGCTTTTTTTACTTTGGTTCATTTCTTTAAACGCTTCGGTCTGTCCTACATCACTTTTTTGGCCACAGGAGGAAAAGGGCAGCGCCAAAACCGAAAACCAAATCATTTTTAATACACGTGCAGCCATAATTCTCGTTTTATCGTCCCAACATATTGCCGTTCATAAAAAGAACGTGCTGATTTAATTTCTATTGTATAAAATATAGGTGAAGTTGTCCTTGGGCATGCGGTACGTACATCCGAAGGAATTTACGGACTATCAAACATCCACACTACTATTCAATGCAACGCCAATAATCCAGGCATAGTTTTTCTGTCCTGCTACAGCTTCGGCCTGTTTTGCACAGAATCCTTGTTTGGTTCTTTGCACCTATGTCATTTTAATTGTAATTTTATGCCCATGCATAGACCGCTAACAGATCAAGAGTTGCACAACCTCGCCATGAACCACGTAGGTCATGAACTTGAGCGCCTTGGTTTTGAGTTTATAGCTGTAAACAGTAAACTAAAAAAACACCCGCAATTTGTGTGCATTGACAAAAAAAACCAATATTATTTTGTGATTGTTAGAGCAGTGATGTTGCCGGATAATCCCAACAATTATGATGTGGTATGGATGGAAACTTTCAAAAATCACGCCCGTGGCCAAGGTGCCAAGGTACTGTATGCAGGTGTGGGCCTGGCCAACCCCCAAGAAGAAGGCTTGCCGCTATATTTGAATGAAGCTTATTTAATGGAATATAATGGTATACAGAATATTGACATGAGTCTAAACTGATGAAACAGCCATACTTTTTACTCGTTTTTTTGTTTGTTTTATCTTGTGAACGCACACCGCACAACACCAAGATTTACGGCGAAGTCTTTGGCACCTCTTACTCTGTGATTTATGATGCCGATACTGATTATGGCAAGCAATTTGACAGCATTTTTGCCATCATCAATAAGTCCATGTCCACCTACATGCCCGAATCCGATATTTCTAAAATCAACCGCAACGAAACGGTAGAGGTCGATGACCATTTTATCAAGGTTTTCAACAAATCAAAAGAAATTTATCGTTTTACCGAAGGTGCCTTCGATCCAAGTATTGGTGCTGTGGTCAACGCTTGGGATTTTGGTCCCGACGGTGCGATTGCCAACTTGGACAGCCTAAAGATTGATAGCTTGATGCGTACTGTCGGGTTCAACAGGATGGGTATCAGAGAGCGCAGGGTTGTCAAGGAAAAACAAGCCTTTATAGATTTTAACGCCATTGCCAAAGGATATGGCGTGGATGTTATCGCCTATTTTTTGGAAAGTAAGCACATCGATAATTATTTGGTAGAGATCGGCGGCGAAATTCATTGTAAAGGTTTGAATGTGGAAAAGCAACAGCCCTGGAAAGTGGGTGTGGAGATGCCTCACTTTGATGGCACGCAGTCCATCGTAAAAGCCATTGCTTTAGATGGTTCGATGGCTACTTCTGGCACATACAGAAAGTTCCGTACCGATAGCATTGGTAATCGCTTTTCGCACATCATAGACACAAAAACCGGTTACCCGAGTAAGACCAATCTTTTGAGTGTATCGGTCATTGCCGAAGACTGTATGACCGCTGATGGTTATGCAACGGCCTTTAAATCTATGGGAATAGCCAAGACGCAGTCATTTCTGTCCGCACATCCGGAATTGAAGGTGTTTTTGATTTTTGAAAATGACAATCAAGAATTGGAAACCCTGTCCTTGAACGGATTTCCAATGGATTAATCTTTATGGACTACAGGGACAATCTCTCCTTTGGCCAAACAATATCTCTCAATTTCTTCGGGTGAAAGTGAAGCAGTGTAATCAACTTCGTTGACCGTGAAACCGATATTTCGGAGTTTGTCAAAATAATCGCGACCATAAATGCGAACGTGGTCATATTGTCCAAAGATCTTGGCGCGTTCTTTTTGGTCGGTTATGGTGTTGTCCTCGAAGGTTTCTTTTAGTCCCAAATCCTGTGGAACCTGAAAAATGCCCATACCTCCGGGTTTCATCACACGTAATAATTCTTGCATGGCTTTAGTGTCATTGGGGATGTGTTCCAGGACATGGTTGCACAGGATGAAGTCAAATGCATTGTCTGCAAAGGGCAAATTACAGATATCCGCCTTGACATCTGCCAAAGGTGAATTAAGGTCCGTTGTCACATAGTCGAGGTTTGCCATCGCACGGAAACGTTTGTAAAATGCTTGTTCCGGAGCAAAATGGAGCACTTTTATCTTTGCTCTGAAAAAATCGGTTTCGTTTTGAAGATACAACCACAACAGCCTATGGCGTTCGAGGCTCAAAGTGGATGGAGATAGCACGTTGTTGCGCTGCTTGCCATAACCGTAGGGCAAAAACGCCTTGAAGCTCTTTCCGTCAATGGGATCGGTAAATGTGTTGCCTCTCAAAAAAAACGCAAACACCGGGCTGGCCACATAGCTCAACCTTATTAAGATGGGCCTCGGAATAGTGTTCAGGATTATTTTGAAGAGTTTTTTCATGCGTCAAAGCACCAGGGCTTTCTTGCGAAATGCATTTTCTTCGTCAGAGGTAATGCCCAAAGCTTCATAGATGTACGAAAATGTCGATAGGATTTCTGGCTTACCGTCCACTATTGCAACATCGTGCTCAAAATGTGCGCTTGGCTTTCCGTCCTGTGTGACAATGGTCCAACCGTCCTTGAGTTGCTTTACGCGGTGCGTTCCCATATTTATCATTGGTTCAATAGCTACCACCATGCCCTCAACAAATTTTTTGCCCTGACCTCGTTTGCCGTAATTGGGCATTTCGGGGTCTTCGTGCATTTTTCTGCCCAGTCCGTGGCCTACGAGTTCACGTACCACACCATAGCCATGGGATTCGCAATAGTTTTGGATGGCAAAGCCAACATCGCCCACCCGATTGCCGACCTTTAGCTCACGGATGCCCAGATATAGTGATTCTTTGGTTACCTGTAATAGTTTTTTTGTTTCTGGGGCTACTTCCCCAATTTCAAATGTGTAGGCATGGTCGCCATAAAATCCATTTTTTAGGGCGCCACAATCCACAGAAACGATGTCCCCTTCCTTAAGTGGAACGTTCGTGGGAAGACCGTGTACTACGGCTTCGTTGGTGCTGCAAAGCAGTGTGGATGGACAATCGTACAATCCTAAAAATCCTGGGATGGCACCTTGCTCGCGAATGAACTCTTCGGCCAGTTTGTCCAAATACGCGGTGGTAACGCCGGGTTTTAGCTCTTTGGCAAGCATTCCCAAGGTCCTTGAGACTACAAGGGCGCTTTCTCGCATCAACGCAATTTCTTCTGCAGTTTTGGTAATAATCATCTTTTTAAAAAATATGCACAAAGATACTCATTTTTAGAAGATGATAATTTTAATGGAATATGACAATTGACAGTTATTTCAAAAAATTATGTGCTTAAATTTGTGCTTCATAAGTTGGAACACTAATAATTGATTTAATATGTATAATCCTGTAAGTGCCGAAGAGGCAGTAAAAGTTATAAAGTCTGGTGATAGGGTTTATCTACAAGCCGCAGCGGCTGTACCGCAAAAACTCATCAATGCCATGTCTGAAAGGCATGAAGAATTGCGAAACGTAGAGGTTTGCCACTTGCATATTGAGGGCGATGCGCCCTATGCCAATCCTGCGTACAAAGATAGTTTCCATGTAAACTCCTTTTTCATTGGTAAAAATGTCAGGCATACTCTAAAGGCTGGCAACGGGTCATATACACCAGTCTTTTTGAGTGAATTGCCATTGCTGTTCAAGCGTAACATCCTCAATATTGACGTGGCATTGATACACGTGTCCGTTCCGGATAGGCACGGCTATTGCTCTTTGGGTGTGTCAGTAGAGGCCACATTGGCGGCCATTGATAATGCCAAGTATGTCATTGCGCAGATAAACAAGCAAATGCCCCGTACACACGGTGCCGGTATCATCCATATTTCTGAAATTGATGCTTTTGTGGAATGTGATGAGCCATTACCATCACATGCAGCTGCAACTCCAGATGCTGTAGAAGACAAAATAGGCGGTTTTGTGGCCGGATTGATTGAAGATCGCAGTACCTTGCAGATGGGTATTGGTAGTATTCCCAACGCAGTTTTGTCCAAGTTGACCAATCATAAAGATTTGGGGCTACATACTGAAATGTTTTCTGATGGCGTGATCGACCTGATTCTTGATGACGTGATCAACTCAAACTACAAAGCGATCAATAGAGGTAGGGCATTGGCTACTTTTCTCATTGGATCCAAGCGACTGTACGATTTTGTGGATGACAACCCATTCATTGAAATGCGGGCTTCGGATTATGTAAACAATGTTTCCATTGTAAAACAAAACCCAAGAATGGTAGCCATCAACTCGGCTATTGAGATTGATTTGAGTGGTCAGGTATGTGCGGATTCCATAGGGTTTTCAATGTATTCGGGTGTTGGAGGACAGATGGATTTTATTCGAGGAGCTTCATTGAGCGATGGAGGGAAGGCCATTATTGCGCTGCCTTCAACTACCAAAAAGGGTATCAGTAGGATTGTGCCGGTGCTTAACAGAGGTGCGGGAGTGGTTACCACAAGAGCACATGTTCATTATGTGGTTACAGAATATGGAGTGGCTCATTTATATGGGAAAACCATCAAGCAACGCGTGAAAGCTTTATTGGATATTGCTCATCCAAATTACAGAGAAAGTATTGAAAAACAGTATTTTGAAATGATGTCGGGCAAATAGGGGTGAGTTCTATTTTTTGAATATTGAAAAAAAACCTTTCTTTTTTTCTTTATGTGGAAGTGACTGCTCTGAATTGGTGAGCATTTGGTAAACTTCTCCCCAGCCGAGAACACCGCCGATATTCCGGTCGTCTATAAAGATGTCGGCGAGTATTTTTCGGCTTTTGGTGCTGTCAAATTCCTCTTCGGGAAAACTCCTGTTTACCGCATAAAAAGTGATGCCGTTTTCTTTGCAGAATGCCACGGCCTCATCGAGGCTAGAACCGCTTCTGTAAGTCCACAATATTAACCTGTGCCCATCTTCTTGCAGTCGTTTCAAGGCTTCAAAGGCAAAGATGCGCGGTTTTCCTATCTTGGGATAGGCGTCTTCTACAATGGTGCCATCAAAATCTACAGCTATGATGTGTTTGCCGATTATATTCATCAATTTTTTTCTTTTAAGGTGCAAATTTACAACAAATTTACAGATCAGTCAATCAAGGGATTTTGGGTCATGGCTTCGGGTTTAGGGATTCCCATTAGTTTTAGGATGGTCGGAGCCAAATCGCCCAAAACGCCATTTTTGATGTGTTTCAGCTCTTTGTCTATCAAAATAATGGGTACCGGATTTGTGGTATGAGCCGTATTGGGTGTGCCATCAGGGTTAACCATTGTTTCACAATTGCCATGATCGGCGATCAAGAGTGTGGTGTAATTGTTGTCGAGTGCTGTGGTCACCACGTCCTTTACGCAGGCATCGACCGCTTCACAAGCTTTTATTGCAGCTTCCATTACCCCTGTATGGCCTACCATATCACCATTGGCAAAATTGAGGCAAACAAAGTCGGCTTCTTGTTTTTGAAGTTCGGGAACCAAGGCATTGCGTAGTTCATATGCGCTCATTTCCGGCTTTAGGTCGTAGGTCGCCACTTTAGGTGAATTTCTCAAAATTCGGGTTTCGCCTTCAAAGGGCATTTCCCTGCCTCCAGAGAAAAAGAAAGTGACGTGTGGGTATTTTTCGGTTTCGGCAATCCGGATTTGTTTTTTTTTGTGCTTTTCAAGGACTTCGCCCAGGGTGTCGTTGAGATTATCTTTTTCAAAAATAACCTTGATACCCGTAAAAGTGTCGTCATAGTTGGTCATTGTCACATAGTACAGGTTGAGTTTGTGCATATTTTGCTCATGAAAATCCCTTTGGGTCAGTGCTTCGGTCAATTGTCGGCCTCGGTCAGTCCTGAAATTAAAAAAAACCACCACATCGCCATTTTTGATGGTTGCAACGGGGTTTCCAGATGCGTTGACCATGATGAGTGGCTTTATGAACTCATCGGTCACATTGTTTTGATAACTTTTTTCGATGGATTTTGTGGCATTATCAGAATGCTCGCCAATGCCGTTGACCAATGCGTCATAAGCCAGCTTGATCCGTTCAAATCGTTTGTCCCTATCCATAGCGTAGTAACGTCCCATGATGGTGGCAAGCTTGGCATTTTGATTTTTTATATGGTCTTGCAGTTCGGTAACAAAACCAATTCCTGATTTAGGATCAACGTCGCGTCCGTCTGTAAACGCGTGTATATAGATGTCTTTTAAGCCATAAGATTCTGCGGCATCGATCAGTCCAAACAAATGGCCAATATGGGAATGGACGCCACCATCACTCAAAAGGCCCAAAAAGTGTATGGGCTTATTGTTTGATTTTGCGTACCGAAAGGCATCCATAAGCACGTTCTCTTTGCCCAGGGTCTGGTTTTTGACCGCCAAGTTGATTTTGGCCAGATCTTGATAGACAATGCGTCCGGCGCCCAAATTCATGTGGCCCACTTCACTGTTGCCCATTTGCCCTTCTGGTAGCCCAACATTTAGGCCGTCTGTGCGCAATGTGGCGTGCGGATAACGGTTGTATAGCGAATCGATAAAAGGTGTGTTGGCATTGTCTATGGCCGATACTTTTGGGTTGGGCGATAGTCCCCAGCCGTCTAGGATCATAAGGATGACTTTCTTGTCCATAAAAAGAGTTTTTTCTTCCCCAAAGATAAGGCTATATCAAGAAAATGCATACCAAACTTGTTATAAAAATGGTTTTGTTCTATTGGTTTCGGGTTGTACAGAATAAATACATAGCGTGTTACTTTAAATCTGAAAGGTCGGTGTCCGGAGCTACTTCATATGGGGTTTTGTCATATTCAAAAATACGTGCGGAAAGTAGTCCTTTTAGTGTTAGAGTATGGTCGTTCGCCATTAGCCAGCTCCCTTCGCGCAAACCAACGACCGGTTGGGTGTTAAACTTGTGAAATTCCTTGATGCGGGTTTCGCGGGTTTCGCCTTTATGGGTGCTGTCCGGATCTGGGTCGAGATAATGTGGATTGATATTGAAAGGCACAACCCCGAGGCTTTTAAAGCTGGGAGGATAGACAATGGGCATATCGTTGGTGGTGCTAATGGAAAGACCACAGATATTGCTGCCGGCACTGGTGCCAAGGTAAGGAACGCCATCGGAAATTGCATCCCGCAATGGCGCCAGAAGGTGGTTTTTGTAAAGTTGGTTGAGCAATAAAAACGTATTGCCGCCGCCAGCAAATATGCCATCGGCCTTGGCGAGGGCTTCAAGTGGCGCGTGGTGTTCGTGGATACCAGTCACCTTTTTGCCAATTTTTTCAAACGCCTCGGCAACCTTTTTGGTATATTCGTTGTGCCCGATACCGCTTGGTCTTGCATAAGGGATAAACAGGATTGTTGCAGAGTTGCAAAAAAAGTCCGATAAATCTCCAAAGAGGTATTCAAGGTATCCACTGCCGTGAACGGTGGACGTACTGGCAAGAAGGAGTTGTTTCATGGTAGTGTTAAATTAAGGTATTAAAGAACCTGTGTTTAACTATAGTTCTTGTGTTAATCTGTTGTGTAAAATGACTGTGGTTTATGTTGCTTTACAGATATTTCGTTCCGCTCAATTTCATTTTCAGTCTTTTAAGGATATGTCAAAATAACTAAATAACATCCGTAGTGCAATATGTTTTTTTCTGCAAATGCACATATATTAATTAAATATTAAAAAATCAAACAATTGCACTAATTTAATTGAATGTAAAGCAATCAATATATCATTGTCCATAAAAAATTTTATTGTGCATCTGTGGGCAATCAAAATAATTTGATAACCAAAAATTTGTGTTTTAATGGATAATGCACTACGGGCTAAATAACGAAAATAACCAAAAATCTTTTGCTTTACATTAACCTTTTTGCGTTATTGATTTTTGCCGGACTTCGTTTTTTTTCGTAAATTTAATCGTTAGCACGGTTATGGGAAAGTTTATGATGATTTTAAGAATTATCACGGAAAAATAGGTTAGTTTAGGTATCAGAAATTCAACATTGGATGAAGCAAGCATTACTTTTCATTTTTCTTTTTTCTTTAGCAATTGTTGCCCGTTCCCAAGACATCAAAAGGGTGGAGATTTCGGGAAAAATCGTTGTCAATAGCGAAGACTTGGAAAACGTTACCATATACAACACCTCGTCCAATAAGGGCTCGCTGACCGACGCCGATGGAAAATTCAAGATAGATGTGGCACTTAACGATATCATCGAGGTTCGTGCCTTGCAGTTTCAAGAGTTTACCTTTACCATCGACCAAAACATTATCGATACCAAAAAAGCAACCGTTTTTCTTGTCGAAAAGGTAAACAGGCTCAACGAAGTTGTCATTTTGCCCTACGACCTTACCGGAAACCTATTGGTCGATATGGAACGTGTCAAAACGTTTAACCCCGATATGAATGCATTTTTCTTTGGTATCAATGATATAGGGACATATAAATTTGCAGATGATTACCAGTCCAAGGTAGAAAATATAGCCATGACCCAATCGGGCCAGAACATTCAATATGGTGCCAACATTCTGGGAATTGTACATGGCCTGTTGAAACCGATTTTTAAATCAAAACGTGGCAATGCATCCGGACAAGATAAAAGCAATATAGAAAATGAGGATGTCACAACAAGTAGTTTGCGGGATTATTACAGCACTCATTTCATTGCCGATAATTTTGGTATCCCAAAAGAAAAAATTGATGATTTTGTGAATTTTGTAGAAATAAAAGGGGTAGATTATTCACTGCTCGAAAGAGGTAAGGAAATGGAATTTTTAGAATTTTTGACGCAAAAAAGCAGGGAATTTCTAAATGAAAAGAATTAAAGAAACATTAGATATTAGCAAAAAAAGGATGCGCAATAAACAGATTGCATGCACAAAAAAGCAGTAATCATCCGCACGAAAACGTATTGGCGTTTTATTATGCCAAAGGCTCAAAAAGCATAAATTATGATCGCATTGATTGTTGGGTTGTTGGAGATTGAAACACCATTGCGCAATTCGTTATGGCTACACTTTCGATGATGTAAACTTTGCATAACCTTTGTCACGTGCCAAAAAACCGAAGAAGACCCTCGTGCAACGATACTTGGTCAAAAAATACCGACATGGTAACTATGAGGTAAGGAGAACGAAGAATCGATGTCGTATAATTTTTTGAATTGTCTATACTCACTATATTTGCAATATGAATTTGACAGCAACATTATTGTTCATAGGTACCGGCGAGATAATCTTTATCCTTTTTGTGGTGGTCATGGTGTTTGGTGCTGACAAAATCCCTGAAGTTGCAAGAGGCTTGGGCAAAGGCATGCGCCAATTGCGTGATGCTACCAACGATATCAAGGGAGAAATAACCAAAGGTATCAACCAAGTAGATGTTAAAGACGATGTTACCAAAAACATTACCGGCGAAATCAACAAAATTAAGGACGACCTTGAAGATTTTACGGGTTCCATAAAAAGGGGCAATCGCAGTTAACGTTTCCTGCTAACGGTCAATCCGTCCCTGATGGGTAGAATAATGGTTTCAATGCGGTTATCGTTTTTGAGCAGTTGATTGTATTCCAATAAAGCTTTTGTGGACCTATCAGAATCTTTGACCACTTCTAAAATTTTCCCACTCCAAAGTACATTGTCCGAAAGAATAAGGCCACCAGGTCTCACTTTTTCGATTACCAAATGGAAATATCTGGCATAGTTCTCTTTATCGGCATCAATGAATACCAAATCAAAGACAAATGGCAAAGTTGGGATGATTTCCAGAGCGTTTCCCAAGTGTTGGTGGATTTGTTTTCCATAATCAGATATGTCAAAATATTTCCGCTGAAAATCAAATAGTTCTTCGTTGTTGTCAATGGTATGCAGTGAGCCGCCTTTTTGCAGCCCTTCTGCAAGGCACAGAGCCGAATACCCCGTGTAGGTGCCAATTTCCAAAATGTATTTTGGGTTGACCAGTTTGGATATCAGGCCCAGCACACGGCCTTGGTAGTGGCCGCTCAACATACGCGGCTGCAATATTTTTTGGTGCGTTTCGCGGTTGAGTAACTGCAACAGTTCCGGTTCGTTTTCAGAATGTGCTTCGAGGTACTGTTCCAATCGTTCGGAAATGAAATGTGACATGTCTAAAAGTTGTGTTTGGGTTTTATCTGGTTGAGCCCTACTAGCGCTCCCAAGGTTTTGTAAATAGGGTCGCAGACGATGTTTCACCTGTTTTTTTGGGATGTGAGTCTTTTAGCATTCCACCAAAATAGACAATAAATCATATTTTACCATTTGCCAATGCCAAACAATACTTCACCGCCCCATTCAACCTAAAATTCTGTTAATCAATTTTTTCTTTTCGGCCTCATCATCACCGCACAGCCATCGAATGACGTTGTCTTCCCACATGGCGTCGCGCTCGTCTTCGGTAATGATTTTTTGTTCTATGGCCAGATCGAGGATTTTGCCAGGATAGGATGATTGTTTGGCACTTTCCATTTCGCCCAATGGGTAAGGGTCATCCAGCCCCATGATGACCTGTTTTGAAGTTTGGTTTTTTATCAACAATTGCAGCGAACCGGTATCATGCACCAAAGTGTCAAAAAAAATGTTCTTGTGTCCCACGGCTTTTCTTGGATGTACTTTGCCTTCAAACAAATCGTGACGGCCGTCAAAACCCTGGATGCGCCTGCCCAGATTGATTTGCGCCAACTGTCCGCCGTGGGCAAAGCACACGCGCATGTTGGGATATTTTTCGTAGTAACCATTGAGTGTCAAGAAGTGGTAAGCATCGGCACACTGGGCCAGCATCCATATAAGGTGGAAACGCCAGGCCGTATTTTGGAGCTTGATGAATTTTTCCCCATCATAAGGATGGATTTCCACCGCCAGATTGTACTTGTCGGCCAGTTCAAAAATGGGTTCATTTTCTTCGTCAAAGATACAGCGCCAAGTTCCTATAGTGTCCATATAATGTGTTGGGAGACACAACAAACGCATATCAAGCTCCTCCACGCAACGTTGGATTTCCCATTCGGCACCCCTTACAAAACCGGGATGTACCACGAATCCACAGGTAAATTTGCTCGGATTTTCTTTTTGGATGCGGGCATTGAAATCGTTCTGGAAGCGAAGTGCTTGCTTCATTTCTTCCAACCGAAGCCCATTGCCGTACAATTGAGACAAGTTCAGCACTACGGCATGGTCTATCTTGAAGCGCTCCATCCATTCCAGCTTTTCGTTGAGGAAGAAGCTCGAATCGGTAACGGGTCTGCTCCAGTCTTTTTGGAGCATGAATTTTCGATCCTTGTCCACCCAGAAAATCCCTTTGTCTTTCATAAACTGTGGAATTTCTTCTGGATAGGGGAGCAAGTGCGAATGGCCGTTTATTCGTAATTTGGGTCTTTCCATTTTAGGTGCTAAACTGCTTTCTGTTACTATTTTACGTCTATTTTTTTAGGAGGTTCCATGGTTTTTCCACAATGCTTGCAAGTGCGTTTCTCTTTATCGCCATAATACCTGTCAAAAATAACTGGCATATCTGTTTCGATATTATCCAAAGGAAATTCTTCACGGTACAACAATTCGTCGCAGCCTTCGCAGTACCATTCCAGAGCATCGTTCACGCCTTCCGGACGTGGATATTCTATTACCAAGCCCACCGTGTCTGCCTTTCGCTGTGGCGAGTGCGGCACTTTGGGGGGCAATAGATAGATGTCCCCTTCCTTAATGTGGACGTCCTCGGGTTTGCCATTGTTCATAATCCTCAAGACCATATCGCCCTCCAACTGGTAGAAAAATTCAGGAGTTTCGTTGTAGTGGTAATCCTTTCGGCTGTTTGGCCCGCCAACTACCATCACAATATAATCGCCGTTGGGCCAGACACATTTGTTGCCCACGGGCGGTTTCAACAAATGGCGGTTTTCATCAATCCATTTCTTAAAATTCAGGGGTGATACTAAATTGCTCATTTTCTGTATATTTTGGGCGTGTCCCTATCGGGTCGGGCTTTCGGTAGTCGCTTTTAGTTTTTAAGAAAAAACAAAAGAGCTCCAACAGTACCTCAATCCCTCACGCAGATTAATTTTGAATTAAAAATACATATAAAACAGCAAACCAAAAAGCCTTCGCTCTTGGTTCTTGCATCTTTGTCGTTTTTAGAGCGATTTTGTGCGTCCACCATCCACAGGAAGATTGATCCCATTGATATAACTTGCACATTCGCTTGCCAAAAAAGTAATGGCGTAGGCCAGTTCCTCCGGTTTGGCAAAACGCTTTGCAGGAACCGCCTGCATCATGTCGTTGGCCGCTTCGTCTTCTGACATTCCTGTCTTTGCCGATTTGTTTTTGATGATTTCCGTAAGACGCTCCGTTCCTGTTGCGCCGGGCAGGACATTATTTACCGTGATGCCATATTGCCCAAGTTCATTTGCCAAGGTCTTGCTCCAATTGGCCACCGCACCCCTAATGGTATTGCTCACGCCAAGTCCGTCCAACGGTTGCTTTACCGATGTTGAAATCACATTGATGATTCTTCCGTAACCCTCGCGTTTCATAAACGGTGCCACGGTTTGAACCAATATATGGTTGCATTTTAAATGTTGGGTAAATGCATTTTCAAATTCATCTAATTGGGCTGAAAAAACGGGACCGCCTTTTGGGCCTCCAGAATTATTTACCAAAATGTGAAAACCGAAATCTTCCTCGTGACGATTTTTGATGAAAAAAGCGACTTTTAGCCCCAATTCCTCCGGGTTTGAGAAATCGGCAACTATGTAACTGTGGTTTTCTGGGTTGGGCAGTTCTGACAAAACTTGTTTTAGTTTGTCTTCGTTTCTGGCTATCAACGTAACCTTGGCACCCTCATTGGCCAATTGGATGGCCGTAGCTTTACCAATGCCGGCGGTACTTCCGCATACCAATGCATTTTTATTGTTTAAGTTCAAATTCATTTTATTGGTGTATTTCTTTTGCTCTGTCGCTTAATTTTTCCATTATTCTGGAGGGGTTTTTTATAGTGCCAAAGCCAAATTTGCTGTATAGGGAATGAGCATCTATGGTGGCAAGCATCCATTTGTCTATATATTTAATGGGCTCATGGGCCATTATCTCATTGATGAGCAATTTAGAATAACCGTTGCCCCGATAGGGTTCAAGAACAAAAACATCCATCAAATAGGCAAAAAACACATGATCGGTAAGGACTCTTGCAAACGCTATTTGTTTACCATTATTGAATAGCCCAAAATTTAGTGTGTTTGCCAATGCTTTTTGTTGTTCTTCAAAAGTTCTGGATTTGCCCCAATAACTTTGCTTTATGAACCTAAAGATGGTATCCACATCCATGTCCTTTCTGTCTGCCGAAAAAAAAATACCAGATTGTACTTCTTTCATGATAATGGTTGTATTTAGAATCGATTGACAGGATGTTGGCCTTGATTCTTGGTTCTATTTAAATTTTATACATACATTTTTCGGTTCGGTAAAAAATCGGAGTGCTTCAAAACCGCCTTCTCTGCCTACGCCACTGGCTTTCACACCGCCAAAAGGAGTGCGCAAATCGCGCATAAGCCAAGTGTTTATCCACACTATCCCGGCTTGTATTTGATTGCTCATTCGCATGGTACGGTTGAGGTCGTTGGTCCATAGCGTTGCCGAAAGGCCATACTTGACTTTGTTTGCCATTTGCAATACTTCGTCTTCAGTGCCAAACGGCATAATGGTCACTACGGGGCCGAAAATTTCCTCTTGGTTCACGCGACAATGTTCGTTTGGAACCTCAATAACGGTAGGTTCTAAATAGTAACCGTTTTCATGGCCATTCACAGTAATCCTGTTCCCTCCACAGAGGATTGTGCCATTTTCCTGTTTGGCGATGTTGATGTAATCCAATACTTTTTCCAGATGGGGTTTGGATACCAATGCCCCGATATCGGTATCGGCTTTGGCTGGGTGCCCAACCTTGAGCTGTTTTACTTTTTCAACGAAATCATTTTTGAATTTTTCATAAATGGATTTCTCCACAAAGATCCTGCTACCGCAAAGACAAATCTGACCTTGGTTGGCAAAAGACGAATGGATGGTATTGCGCAACATGGCGTCATAGTCGCAATCGGCAAAAATGATGTTTGGATTTTTTCCGCCAAGTTCCAATGACAGTTTTTTGAACATTGGTGCTGCCGTTCGGGCAATATGTGCTCCGGTTGCCGTTCCGCCGGTAAACGAAATCGCTTTGATGTTAGGATGCTCAATGATGGCTTGCCCTGTGGTAGTTCCCAATCCGTGGACAATGTTGAGGACGCCTTTGGGCAATCCGGCTTTGTTGCAGATTTCGCCCAGCATATAAGCCGTCATTGGTGTCACTTCACTGGGTTTGGCCACTACACAGTTTCCGGCTGCGATTGCCGGAGCGATTTTCCAAGTAAAGAGGTACAATGGCAAATTCCAAGGAGAAATACAGCCCACTACACCAATGGGTTGGCGCAGTGTAAAATTTATGGCGTTCTGCCCGACGCTTTCGTGGCTTTCACTGGCAAACTGGGTTATTGCGTTGGCAAAAAACCTAAAATTGCTTGCCGCTCTCGGTATGTCTATCGATTTTGCTAAACTGATAGGCTTGCCGTTATCCTTGCTTTCGGCTTCTGCCAAAGCATCCAGTTGGCTTTCAATGCCCTCGGAAATTTTGAGCAAGATGCGACTGCGCTCCTCCAAAGTGGTTTGCGACCACTGTTCAAAAGCAGATTGGGCACTTAAATATGCTTGTTCGACATCTTCTTTTGACGAGTTGGGGGTTTTACCGTAGATCTCGCCGTTAGATGGGTCGTAGTTGTCCAGCCAATTACTGTTTATTGGATTTTCATATTGACCGTTGATATAATTTTTAATGGTGTTTGCCACAAGCGCACGAATTTTTATAGTATCTTCAAAAATACAAATTAAAGGCAAGTTTAATCGAAAACATACGACATCTTTTTTTTATATCTTTGGTTGCATGAATGCCCAGAATAGTTTTTCCATTATCCTTTTTACCGTGGCTGTTGTTATGTTTTTTAACGGTTGGTGGTATCTAAAAAAACCGCCAAAATATAGGGAATCGTACAAAGTGTTGGCAAAATCAAAATATCAGGTAAGGAGTGGGGCGCATTGGGATTTTTCAATTAACTGCGAGGGGTTGCTTTATGTAAAATTTGCCGCTTTTTTTGTGTTGCTGGCCTTGTTGGGGATTTTGATAGAAATACATACAGCTCTTGGGTTTGTGTTGGGCATTACGATAGCTGCTGTAGGTGTTGTTGTAATTCGCCTTAAAGTCGATAAAGCCCTGATAGAAAAGTTTGGAAAATAAAAAAAGGCAACCTAGCTATAGTGGGCCGCCTTAATTGTCTATCCTAAATTTTCAAAATTTATTTAGGCCTCTTTGCGTAGTTGAGAAATTTTTCAAATTGTTCTGGAGTAAGGATGCCCTTAAATTTTTCTGTCAGCCAATTTTCCAATTTTTCTTTTTGTTCTTCAGTAGTGACCTTGCCGTCAGCTTCTGCTTGGGCATATCTGATTTGTTTTTTTGCATATTCCTGATAGGTTTGGTAAACCAAATCTTCGGTGTCTTGGTCAAATTTCAAGGAGGCTCTTAATTCTTTGGTTTTTTCAGCGGCCATACGGTTGACCTCTACGATGGAAGCTTGTGCAAAAACCGTTTGGTTACCGATGAACATTGCAAAGGCAAATAGGCAAAGGGTGATTATTTTTTTCATGTCTATTTATTTGTTTAATTGAACAGAGTACCAAAATAATGATTTTTAATCCACAACTGCAAAAAAAACGGCTTTGATTTTCTGTCAAAGCCGTTTTTTGTGGTTTTCATACGGAGCATTCCATTGAGCGGTAATTATTCTTTTTTGTCCGTTGCCTTTTTTTCAATCATGTGTTTTTTGCGCTTATCTTGTCTTTCCCTCATGGTCTGGTACTTGGCAAACTGTTCTTCTGTAAGGATTTCTTTGAGTTTGGTGTCGGTTGCTTGTTTTTGCGCTTTGCGCTCGGCTTTTAGTTTGTTTTTTTGTTCTTCTGAAAGTTGCGGTTTGCTAACCGGACTAGCGTTTTTGCTGTCCTCAATATTTTGCAGTTTTGCCTTTTTTAAGGCAGATTGTTCAGCGAGGATTTTGTGCACTTGTTTTTTTTGGTCTTCAGAAAGTTCTAGGTATTTTGCCATTCTTTCGGTTTGGATGTCGGCTACCTCTTTAGGTGACGTGTTTTTTCTGGCTTCAGCATTTTCTTTTACAGAGGCTCCCCGCTCTTGTTTTATTTTTTCTTGTGCAGTCGCCCCAATAGTCATCATGGCGAAAGCAAACATCAGGAATTTTTTCATTTTTCGAGTTTTAAAGATTATGTCTCTTTGACTTTAGTGGATACACATGGTTTAAATTATTAGGTGAATTTTAACATAAAAAAAATAAAAGATATAAAAAAAGACCGCTTGTTGCGGTCTTTTATCATTTCGGCACATTATTCCAAGGTTTCGAGATAAGGAACGATAAGATCCAAAGCCTCTTGGTGTGGTAAGGTCACTCCCAGATAGGGCATACTGTAGCCCTCGATACTGGTCAATATCCTCGTCATGATACTGTAGCGATGTTCAAAAATGCCTGTTTGTTCAAAAGGTGTTTCAAAATCGAATTTCATATCGAGGCTATAATTCTCGTTATGGTAGCCACCGTCAGAATGGCAATGGGCACAGTTCATGTCAAAATAGGCGCGAACCCTACTTTCGTCGGTGAGTCTTGTGTCTTCCCAATCTGGCAGTGCCTGTACGGATGTATGGTCAGCAAGCCCGGTGAGATAGCCTTGGGAAATGAGGTGTTCCAATTGGTTTGTGCCATTGATGTCAAAATTCATGCTTCTCAATTTAGGTCCGATAACCACTGGGTTTCCATACGATTGATGACAGGTAAAACAATCTGCTTCTGAAGGGATTTTATATGCAATGTTTCGGGTATTCCCGTTGTTGTCAATCCAGGAAATGGGTGTTGTCCCGCCCACATCGTCTAAAAAGGCCTCGTTTTGGGCCTCGTTCCATATGTAGTTGCCAAATTCCCAAGTACCGTTTTGGAGGATCATCACTCGGGTTTCTATCAATTGCCTTCCCAAACCCGGATTCCGGTCGTCATGATTGTAATAAAAGGTTTTTGCTATTACCGTATTGTCGGGAAAAACGGGTAGGCCGTCTCCGGCGTAAACCATTGATGTGCCAAGAGGAATGGCTATGAGGCGCTGCTTGCTGGCATAATCTGTGTACAGTCGGGTGTTGAGGTCATAGATAAAAGCGTAGGGACTTGGAGTTAAGTTGCCCAATGCGCCCCTGAAAATGCGCATTTCCGAAAGGGTTTCTTTGAAAACGATCGAAACCGGCGCTGCCATAGTGGTAAACCCTCTAATGGATCTAACGATGTTCCTCAATGTGCCATTAAAGCTTGCTGATACGTAGTAATCATAAGTAGTCTCTGGCTCAAGACCTGTTAGGACAATATGTGGGTTTTCGGTACGTACCGTGTTACCGGTGTTTTGCGAAAATCCGGAAAATCCATATTCAACGATGTAAAAATCTGCATTGATATCTGCCCAGCGCAATTCGACTGTGGTGTCGGTTAGGGTTTCCTCAATGGTGGGCGGATTGATTGTCTGGACGGGTACCAAGATTTCATCGTCCTTTTGGCAGGATACCAGAAACAAAATCAGAAAAATGGAGGTGTGTAATTTTTTCATTTGGGTAATGGATTCTTGGAAAATAGTTGCGTAAATTAATAAAAAAGTTGACACGTAACAGATTAAATCGATATTTTGAGCATAATTGTCAAAAACCGAAACCCATTATGTTGGGAAAAAGTGCGGTTGTGAAAAAATTAATCTACGGATGTGGTTATGGCTGCCTGTTTGAAAAGCTCCATATTTTTAGCATAAAAAACCTTGGATTTGTAGAATAGCAAAGAAGGTTTTTCCTGACTGGTCAATTGCTTTCTTTCGGATATGTGTTTGTATCGGGCCTTGTTGTTGTTAAGGTTTTTGGTAAGATTGGGGTCATAATCTTCTCCAGATTTTGTTGTAAGGACAAGCAGATGGTTGTTGGTCTCCCATAGTCCTTTGACCATGGTCAGTTTTTCGCCCTCATTTCCATAGAATTTCTGATCGGAATAAAATACAAAAGTGCCATCGGACTTTAGGGTAAGCGTATAGGTGATAGCCTCGCCGGTATGTGCTTCCCAACGATTGCTATAAGTGCCGGTAATGCTCTGCGAGTAATTGTAAAAATTAGTACAAAATACTGCAACTAAAAAAAGCATTAATTTCTTCATGTTGTGTAATAGTTCAAACAATTTTACCGAAGCAAAATGCTTGCCAAAGATATGTCCCACTATACTCAATGTGAAATTTAATCGTTCAACGGTTTATTTTACAGTATGTTGGTGTAAATCCTTGTTTGAGACAGTAAAATATTAATGCTGTGCCACACGGTCTAAAAGAAAAAAAATGCCCCCAATGTGGGGGCAAGTTTATTGTTCGGCAATTTGTTATTCTTTAGATATTTTCAGTGTTGTTTTTTCCCCGTTTGGCGTGGAAACTACCACAAAGTATATCCCTGAAGCTCCCTCGATGGTGAGGTTCAGTGTGTCTGTGTTTTCATAGGTGGAAGTGGCTGTTTTTTGCCCAATGGCATTGTATGTTGTAGTGCTGACCTTTGGCATGGTTTTGCCAAGGCTTATCGAGAAATTGCCATTGTTCGGGTTTGGGTACAAAGACATTTTTGTTGCGCCAAGACCTATTTCATCGATACCGAGGATTGCCGATGATGCTTTGAAGATCCAATAATCATACTCGCCCTCGCTGTCTTCGGTTTTGTCTCCGGAAATATTGGATTGAGAAGTCAGTCCAATGACAAACCCGCCATCGGCCGTTGGTATTGAATACCCACCGCTTTCGTCTAAAGAGCCTCCTATACTGGTTTGTCCTAATATGGCGCCGGTATTGCTGATTTTTACGGGCCAATAGTCGTACCCTCCGTTGGAAGCCACGGTTTTTTCGCCGGAAATGCCACCATCAGAATATCCCGAAATCAAATAAGTTCCGTCATTGAGTTCCATGAGGCTTCTTAAATAATCAATTCCGCTACTGCCAATGGTTTTTTGCCACTGTATATTGCCGACCGCATTGAGCTTTACTACCCAATAATCCATGCCGCCTCGCGAATTTTCGGTTTTATCGCCCGATATGTTAGATTCTGAATAGCCACCCACCAGATATCCACCATCGGAAGTTTGGATGATGTCCCTCAAAATGTCATTGCCTGTTCCGCCAATGGTTTTTTGCCAAATGATGGTTCCACTAGTATTAATTTTAACAATCCAATAATCCATCAAACCCCGGCCTGCTTCGGTCTTGTCTCCGGATATTCCCGAATTTGAGTACCCTGCCAGAATGTAGTTGCCGTCATCGGTTACCAGAATTTCTTGTAACCTGTCCACGGTAGAACCTCCAATGCTTTTCTGCCATACGATATTGCCGTTAGAGTCAAGCTTCAATGCCCAATAATCCCTTTGTCCTTTGCTGGGCTCGGTTTTGTCGCCCGAAACGCCGGAGTCCGAGTAGCCGCCCACAAAATAGCCGCCATCGGAAGTTGGCAGTACGCGGGTTTCAAATTCGGGTTGGGCTCCGCCATATGTCTTTTGCCATTCGATATTGCCGACTTCGTCCAGTTTTATGATCCAATAATCGCTTCCGCCCCGTGAGTTTTCGGTTTTGTCGCCAGATATGTTGGAGCTAGAACCAGCGCCGATGATGTAGCCATTGTCGGGCGTCTGTTCTATCCAAATCCCATAATCGATATCACTTCCGCCAATAGTGTTCTGCCATTGGATTGCTCCTGTGCTCCCCACTTTTACGACCCAAAGATCTATGCCGCCATTGGAGTTTTCGGTTTTGTCGCCAGACATGTCTGAATCTGAATAGCCAAGGATGATGTAACCCCCGTCAGAAGTAGGCCGCAAGGAGGTCAAGTCTTCTGTGAGTGCGCCACCGATGGTATTTTGCCATTCAATAGCTGGATTTTGCCCGTAAATGAAAGGAAAACTGATGAAAAGGGACAATAAGGTAAAAATAGATTTCATAGAGTTTCATTTGAAAGTTATATATCCCTACATCGTTTAAAGTTCCCAATGTCATCGGGGAAAAATGAATTTTTTCAAAATATTATTATAAAATGAAATAAGCCGTTGTATTTATGGCGCTTCCGATTTCTTTTGGTAAAAGGCCACCAACAGTTTGTGGTCGGATTCCGGGAAGGCATATTTTTTCAATTGGATAGGCTGGTACGATCTTTCAAGCCATATCTGGTCAATTTCTATCACAGGAAAAGGCAATGGCCAAGTACTGGTCATCCCTATGCTGTATGGGTGGAGACTTTTGTAATCTGATTTAAAAGCATCAAGAAAAATGCTCTCGTAGGGTGTGTTGAAATCTCCAAGTATGATGTCTGCCCTGTGTTTTTGGAGGTAGCTGTCTATGTAGCCAATGGAGATGGCTTTATCTATCATCGGCACCGCATTGATGTCTATGATGACGATGTTTTTTTTCTCCCCATCTATCAGGGCAGTAATGTGGTTGAGTTTGTAAACGCTGTTTTTTGCCTTGAACTTTATAGTTTCAATATGTCCTCGTACCCCGACTAGCATGGTGCCATAAAGCGGCCTGAACTGATACTCGGGCAGAGCATTGCTCAAAATATCCAAATCCTCATTGGATACATTCACTGCTTCTACAAGAGCCACGATGTCAGAATTAGTTGATTTGATGTTCTTTATCAGGGTGCCGGTAGGCAACGGCTGGTTTTGGGCAACGTTCCAGAAAAGTGCGGTATGGATCTTGCCGTCCAGAGGTTTGTGGATGCTGCCAAAATAATGGGCGAAAAAATAAATGGTCAACCCAATATTGAGAAGTGCCAAAAAGACAAGAACTTTTTTCGAATTATAAAAGAGTAGGTTGATAAAATATCCAAAGGCAAGCACCAATGGGAACGGTGTCGAATAAAAAATAATCCCAGTGAAAAAGTAACGATCCTTTATTACAAAATGAAGACATAGCAACGACAAAAAAATGACGAGCAGTGAAATTTTGGTAACGGCAAAAATAAGTTTCAACATAAGCCGTGGTTATCTAATAAAATCCTAATTGACTGATGGTCAAAGCTGTGAAAATCACGGTTAAAACTACATAAATCTTCCGGATTATCGTGTTGTTGCATAGCCAATGGCCGCTAATGCACAATAGCGCCAAAAACCCACTTTCGAGTCGGGTCGCAGATATTCCCAGAATCAATATAACGAAAATGATATGGGTGAACCGATATTCTGGTTTACGGACAATTAGTAACCCGGCAAGGAATTCGAGTGCAATTGTTGCCCAGGCAAACCATTTGCTGATAGACGCGATGTTAGGAAGAATATTGTTTAGTGAAACTGTGCCATATTGGTTCGGGTCCTGATGGTTCAGGGTTTCGATCAATGCGTTATTGTTCGAAATCACAACGGCAACCGTTTGATCCAATGGTGCCAACGGTTTAAAAAACTTGCCCGTGTTTATCATGTAATAATAGAAATTTCCCGATACAAACTCCGATGACATCAATTTTTGGACAGAAGCAAAAAACAATAATATAAATAGGAGCCATTTGACATTTGTGGTAAAGGTTGCGATGTTGCGTGTGTTTAAATACATGATGTAGGCCATTGTGAGGTACACCAGCATGAAATGATGATTGGCCCTTGTGTGGTAATTTATGATAAGGTCAAGAAGAAACAGTGCAAGGAAAACATACCAGACAAATGGTTGGCGCAACTGTTTGAAAAAGACCACTGTAATAGTTAGTGCCAGGGTCAGTGCAAATGTTTTGACGCGGGAATGATCTCCATAAGAAAATAAAAGATATACAGAAGAAAACAAGAAGAAAAGGTTGGCGCCCAATCGCTCCTTGTCTTGAAATGTGAGATTTATGGCTTTCAAAATTGTCCCTTTCATTTATAATAGGTGAGTTGGTTGACAATTTCTCTTGTATAAGTAGCCTTGGTTGCCTCTACCTTGGGTTTCCAGATCTGTATGGTTATACTGTCTGTTTCGGCATATCTGTAAAACACTTTGGCATATTTCTCCAGGTTTGGAGTATTAGGCATCAGTTTTAGGGTTTTGATGGCTTTTTTGATGTCCGCATCGGTTTTGGCAAGCGAATCGAGTTCGTGTCCATAAGGTGTCACGTAAACATCATTGTAAAAATAGTGGATGCTTGTGTACATGCCAAAGCCTCCGCCTTTCCAAGGGGAAAGTTTCTTGGTGGAAACCAAAAAAAAATGAACGGAAATTACCCCCAGTGCCAAAAATGGTATGGCGTTTCCGGAAGCTTTCCCCATAATTTTTTTTATCATTTCGGGCGGCTTTATTATTTATTTGAAATAACGGGTCAGGTTATTTCTACGATCAATCCCGTATCGGTCTTACTTACTTTAGCGACTTTTTTTGAAGTGAGGCCTTTTATTGCAGCATCCCACTTTTTGTTGCTCAGACCTGTTTGTTCCTTTATAACGTTCAAGTCTATTGGATTATTGGTTTTCAGGATGTTAAAAACCGCTTTTTCTTCATCGGTCAGTGCGACGGCTTTCTTTTCGGGTTTCATCTGTGGAAAGAACAACACCTCTTGTATCGATTGGTTATTTGTCAGGAACATGATAAGCCTGTCCATCCCTATGCCCATGCCCGAAGTGGGAGGCATACCATATTCCAAAGCTCTCAAAAAGTCGTAATCTATTGTTCCGGTGGCTTCGTCATCGCCTTTTTGTGCCAATAGCATTTGGTGTTCAAAGCGTTCGCGTTGGTCGATGGGATCGTTGAGTTCGGAGTAAGCATTAGCAATTTCCTTACCGCAAACCATCAGTTCAAAACGTTCTGTCAGTTCGGGATTGTTGCGGTGTTCCTTGCATAGCGGGCTCATTTCTTTTGGGTAATCGGTTATAAATGTGGGCTGAATGTAGTTGCCTTCACATTTTTCGCCAAAAATCTCATCGATCAATTTGCCTTTGCCCATGGTGTCATCTACGGCAATGCCCATTGCTTTGGCGGCTTCCCTTATTTCATGCTCGGTTTTGCCGGTAATGTCAAATCCTGTGAATTGCTTTATCGCATCTGTCATGGTCACACGAGGGTATGGTGCCTTGAAGTCGATGTGATGCTCACCGAAAGTGGTTTTGGTAGATCCGTTGACAGCCATGGCACAATATTCCAAAAGGCGCTCGCAGAAATCCATCATCCAGTTGTAATCTTTGTATGCTACATAAATTTCCATGGCCGTAAACTCTGGATTATGGGTTCTGTCCATGCCTTCGTTTCTGAAGTTTTTGGAGAACTCATACACGCCGTCAAAACCTCCCACAATTAGTCGTTTTAAATAGAGTTCGTTGGCGATCCTCATGTACAGGGGGATGTCCAGGCTATTGTGGTGGGTCACGAACGGACGTGCCGCTGCGCCTCCCGCAATAGGTTGCAAAACGGGTGTTTCTACTTCAAAATAGCCTGCATCATTGAAAAACTGGCGCATGGCGTTGAACAATTTTGTCCGTTTTATGAAAACTTCCTTCACGTTGGGGTTTACAACCAAATCTGCATAGCGCTGTCGATAGCGTTGCTCGGGGTCGGTAAAGGCATCGTGCACTTTTCCTTCGGCATCCACACGTGGTTGTGGCAATGGTTTCAAAGATTTGCTCAACAAGGAAAAGTCCTTGACCATAACAGTCTTTTCGCCTACTTTGGTGGTAAAGAGCTCGCCTGTTACTCCTATGAAATCGCCAAGATCTAACAATTTTTTATAGATCTCATTGTATTTGGTTTTATCTTCGCCCGGACAGATTTCATCACGGTTAAAGTAGAGTTGGATCCTCCCCTCACTGTCCTGAAGTTCTGCAAAACTGGCTTTTCCTTGAATTCTCATGGACATCAGCCGGCCGGCGACCACAACCTTTTTGCCGTCTTCAAAATCAACTTTTATTTGTGTGGATGAATGTGTTACCGGAAACAGATTGGCCGGATAGGGATTGATGCCCATCTCACGGAGTTTGTCCAGTTTTTCCCTGCGGATAAGTTCTTGTTCTGAAAATTGCGACATAGTATGCGATTCTTGTTTTTTTATGGAGGACAAAGATAAGGAGTCCACGTTAGTATGTCAATTAATTGCTATATAATTCGCTACAATCTTCTGTGATGACCAGTAAAGCAAATATTTTGGCCAATAAAAAAGAGCCTTTGCGGCTCTTTGGTTTTACTGTGAATTCCTTTTCTTGAACAGTTCAGCTTTTGATTTGTGCCGGTTTTTCGGTAGCTTGTGCAGGAGGTAGAACCGTTCCTTTGATTTTCAGTATTTTGGTTGGTTCCGAGGCATTGGAAGTTACGGTAACTGTTTTAGAAATGGGACCAACACGGTTAGTATCATACTTTACCTGAATCTCACTCGATTGTCCGGGCATGATGGCTTCTTTCGGGGCGGTCGGTACGGTGCAGCCGCAAGACCCTTTTACGTTGGTGATCACAATCGGAGCATCGCCGGTATTGGTGAATTTGAATGTCCGGTGGCCATCGGTATTTTGTTCGATTTTTCCATAATCGATTTCGGTGGTTTCAAAGGTAAGTACACCTACTTTTTCTTTTTTTGTGTCAACGGCATCTTGTGCTTTTGTCATTTGGGAGCTCAGCACAAGTGCTAATACCATAACTGCTTTTAGGGCAAATGTGTTGTTGAAAATCTGTTTCTTCATACTTTTTAATTTTTTTGATTATTGTCGCAAACTTGCAAAAAATATTCTGAAAACCAGGTAGAAATCAGGGTTGAAAAAGGTACTAAGACCAGGGTTTAATTTTGTAACTAATTCTTGAACAGCGATTTTGCTTCTTCTCTTGAGTTCACGTTTAATTTTTTGTAAATGTTGTTGATGTGGCTTTTAACGGTACTTACGCTCACAAAAAGCTGTTCTGCGATGGTTTTGTTGGATTGGTTTTCCAAAAGCATTTCGAGTATTTTTTGTTCTTGGTTGGTAAGCTGATCTTTTTTGGCGCCTGTTTTTCTTGATTGGAGTTTTTTTATTCTTGAAGCCAAATAAAAATTGAAACCAAGCGACAATATGCAAACGGGAATCAGGGCATAGAGCCATTTTGATGGTTTTTTGTAGCCCGAAACAATGTACTTGTCCGATGCCAATTCTTCCTCATACTGCCTTGTGTAACCCGAATTGGGGTAATGGTCCTTGAGCCTTTCGAGCAAATCGTCATAGTAGGTGTTGTTTTTCAAGTCTTCAAGATAGTGGCCGTGCAGGTCATTGCTGCGGTCGGACAAAAATGCATAAATGTAAACTTCTGCGATGGGTTCGTTGAGGTTTTTGCCGTATTCTTGCAAGGTCTTGAACCATTTTTTGCTGTTGAGCTGCCTGTTGGCTTCACTTCGGAATTCACCAAAGGCGTATTTCATTTCTTCCCTGATAGAGTCGATCTTTATAAAAACCTCTGTTTTTTCGTTGGTGGATCGGATATCGCAAAACATCTGTTTTTCAAACGAAAACGGAAACACAATGGTATCGGTGTTCTTGGCAATAAAAATGACTTCTTTGCTGTCATCACAATGTCCGTTGAAGTGGTTTTGGCCTTGTTCGCCATCAAAACAGTTATCTACATGGATTCTGTAAATCCTGTTTTTGGCTTCGAGTTGGTTGCCGGTGAACCTGAATATGCCAAGGCTATCAGCTTTGGCCCTTGACACGATTTGCTCTGCGTAGATCCCGGAAATTTTTCTATAATCCTCGATGACAGAAAGATATACATCTTCGTGCCAGTGGTTTTTGTCTATCTGGCCACTAAAATCATATTGTGCCTGTGTGGTAAGAACACAAAAAAACAATAAAAGTGAGGAAATTGTTCGCATGCCACGAAACTACTATAATTTATCGTAAATTTATACACTTATCGGAGTGTAACAAATTTCCGGTTTTTGCGTCCAATTGTTTTACAAATTAACAATACCTGAAAAGTTATGAGTATCTGGAGGGTTATCCTTTCTATCATTTGCCCACCGCTTGCTGTTTATGACAAGGGTTGCGGCTCGATTGCCATTGTCTTTATATTGTGGATTTGCGGCTGGGTCCCTGGAGTTATTGCTGCCCTTGTCATCCTCAACAATCCTAACAGATAAAAGCCTGTTTTACCAATACAATATGTATCTTTGTGACATAAAAACACTTTAGATATGACCAAATTATACACTTTCGTTTGCGCTTTGGCTCTTGCCTTTTTAACAAGTTGTCAATTTTCTGAAAACATCTACATCAATCCCGAAGGTGCCGGAACCATGGAATTTTCGTTTGACGCCACCGAACTCATGAAAATTGCAGGCGAAAACACGTCACAAAGCAATGAAAGAGCTATAGATTCAACCTTTTCGTTTAAAGAAATTTTTGAAGCTCAATCGGATAGCATCGCAAAATTGCCCGAACCAGAACGAGCCGCTTTGGAAGAAATGAAAGATTTTATGGTGCGAATGGTGGTAAATCCCGAAACCAACGAGATGAAGTTTAATCTGATTACCGAGTTTAACGATGCAAACGAGCTTCAGGATATGTTTTCAAAAATGAAAAAACTGCAAGGCTTATCCGGGCAGAATGTGCAGCAAAACCCAATGAACAACATAAGTAACGATAACTATACAAAGTTAAGCTATCAGTATGACGGCAAAATCTTTAATAGAAAAGTGGAAATTACCGATAAAGAACTGCACCAAAAAATGGTAGATAGCTTGAGCGAAACCATGGCATTTTACGGTTCTTCGTCCTATAAACTTAACTATCATTTTCCAAAGCCTGTAAAATCGGTTTCAAACAGCAAAGCCCTTTTTAGTGACGACAAAAAAACCGTAACGGTCGAATACGATTTTGCAGACTACTTGCTTAATCCCGAAGCATTGAATTTAGAAGTGATTTTAGAAGATTAAGTTTTGAACAAATCCATTACCATACAAGATTTAGGCTTAAAAGATTATAAATCTGCTTGGGATTATCAAGAAACACTTTTTAAGGAAATTCTCGACATAAAAATCCAAAATAGGCGCAACGGTACACAGCTTACAACGCCCAATTACTTTTTGTTTGTTGAGCATCCTCATGTATATACTTTGGGCAAAAGCGGCGATATATCCAATTTATTGCTTACCGAAACCCAACTTGAACAAAAAGGCGCGACGTTTTACAAGATAAACCGAGGCGGCGATATTACCTATCACGGTCCGGGGCAAATTGTGGGTTATCCTATTCTGGATTTGGAAAATTTTTTTACCGATATCCATAAATACCTACGTTTTCTGGAAGAAGTCATCATTCTCACACTAGCCGATTACGGTCTCAAAGCCGAAAGAAGCCAAGGAGAAACCGGTGTCTGGCTGGATGTAGGAACACCGTTTGCCCGCAAAATTTGCGCTATGGGCGTGCGTGCAAGCCGTTGGGTTACCATGCACGGTTATGCGCTCAATGTCAATGCCGATTTGGGCTATTTTGATAATATCATTCCCTGTGGCATACGGGGAAAAGCCGTAACCTCTCTAAATGTCGAGCTTGGTGTTGTTAAAGTGGATGAATCCGAAGTGAAAACAAAGTTGTTGAAGCATTTTGAGATGCTTTTTGAGGCCAAAATATTGCCACAAAATCATCAGCAAGTTGAACGCAATGAGCGTTAAAGAGATTCCAATTATTAAAAACCACTAATTAAAAATCAAAACCGATATATTATAATACTGTTGCTGCTTCCATTGGTAACAGCTTCTATGGCATTGTCTTTGTTGATATTGTCAAGCGTTAAGGTTGAATGACCATATACAGGAAAATTTTTTATAATTTCACCCTGGCTGTCAAACAGATATGCTTTGTTGGTTTGCAAATCGGTGGTAGCAACATAAATTTTGTCGTTCACATAATAGATCTGGGGAGGTGTGTAATCGCCAAAATTCAGTTCAATTTTTTTGGATTTTATCGTAAGGATGTTTTCCGATAGCGTTACCAGAGTTTTGGATGTAGCATTGATGTGATGATTGTCGGTAAGATTCATTTTTTCAGAAGTGACCTTGCCGTTCCGGTCAATTTGGATAAGTTCACCGGTTTTTGTGGTAGTGGTAAATGTATTGTCGAACAAGTAAATGTCATTGCCCGAAAAATCTATATTTTGCTTCACGTCGATACGCACTTTGCCGGTCCTGTCCAGGATTTCCATTCGGTCGCCCTGTGCAAAAACAATATAATCTTTGTTGCCAATCCTGAAATGCTTCGGTTGTGTTTCAATGGTATTTTTTGCGCTTTTGTAAGTGAAACCTGTAACAATTTTGGCTTTTTTGTCATACATCTGCACGTTTTTTCCTTGAACGACCATCAGGCGGTAATCCCTCTTGTTTTCATAGTCGAATACAGAAAGTGGTTGGGTTATGGGATTTTTGGATTTAATGGGGAATGGCGCCACGTCCTTGCCGTTTCTGTCCAATACATAAATGTGGTTTGCCGTGGCAAATGCCAATTGAAGTCGGCCGTTTTTGTAGATGTCGATCTGTTCGATTTTTCCAAGGATGGCACTTTCAATTTGTTTCTTCCAGAGAACTTTTCCATCGTTTGAAATCAAATACAAGTTGTTCTTGACGTCCTGTACCACGATATCCATTTGGCTATTGGTATGATTTTTAACCAATTGTGGTTCGGTTAGCAAATCGTTGTCGAGTACCACATTGATATCTTCGGTAACGGTATTCGATACAGATTTACCTTTTTGTTTCTTGATTACAGAATGTACGTGTGCAAAATCATGATCTTGTACAAATTGTATGGCAGAAGTTCCAAAGACGCTGATGTCTAGTGTTTTGTCTTCAGAAAAATTTTCATTTAATACGGTTTTTAATCCTGTTGCATTGCCATAGGAATATAGAGAAGACTCATCGCTCATTTGTTCAGACATGCTCTTGAATGATGCCGATTCTGATAATGTCGCCGAGTTTTGGTAACCCGATATAATGTCTTTCAGCAGTGTGTCACTGTCCGCAAATATGAAGAAATTATCAACATTGGCGTATTTTGTGGCATTTTTAAAGGTAATCAATGGAAAAAAACAGGAATGAAAAAGTTCCGGTTGGTCAAATGGATATAGGGCGACTTCACGAAAGGTTTCCAGGGCATCTTGCGTGAGCAATAAATCGCTCAATGCGACCGCATCTAATGAATTGACGATTACTGCCTGTTGGTTTTCTTTGTAAACAACGCCAATTTCTGACGCTGTATCAAATAGTGGTGAAGGCGGAAGACTGTCCTTTCGGAATATTGAAAAATTGTGGTGGAATGTTTTGTAATTGTCAAACGTAAAGCTCAAAAACCCGTCGGCGTTTGCCGGACAAATTTTCGGCAATTGGTTTTCCTGCGGTACCGTTTTGCCAAAAACATTGATAAGATAGCCCGTTGTGTCCTTGGCCTTGGTTATGCCGTTAAAAGCCAATTGATCCTGTGAAACATCGGCATCCACAACATAATAGCCCGAAAAGAGAGCGTTGTTAAGCGCGTGGTCCATGAAAAAGGACGGAGACGACTGTTCTGTGGCATTGATAAGTATAGAAATGGATTTGTCACTATTGGCAATGGAAAGCAGTGTTGCAAACTTGCTGTTTGCGGGCTTTGTAGCACCGAAAGCGCTCTCGATGATGCTTCTGTCATTTGAAGCCATAAAAATACTGTCTTTTATGGCACTGTAAAAAATCCGGTCGTCCAAAGTTGTTTTGTTGATTGCCAGTCGGTTATAGGTGTAGGATTCCACAATTTTGTTCTTTGCGGAATCTAGTGCCAACAAGTTTTTTGAATATTTGGTAATCAAGGTAAACTGTACCGAATCTTTTGGTGTTTTGCCGAAAGCGAGCAGTACCATCTCGTTTGTATTCAAATAATCCAAAAAATTCAAATGCTGCTGAACGTTTTTTGCACTGCTATAAGATTTCAATTGTCCCAATAGTGCATTGTTTCTAAAGGCGCTTTTTAAACTTTCCATGGATTTGGCCTTGATGATGTATGAGGCGTTGCCGGGCACTAATGAGGTAAGTTCCGAACCCTTTGCGGCATCATTTTGACAACCTGTCAATAATATAAATAAGAAAGAAATCAGCGCCCAATAGTTTCTCATGTCAAAAGTTTTTGCAAATATAAAGTTACAATTCCAATTTTAATTGTTCCTCGAGCAACCGAAATGACATTCTGTGGTATTTTGTGGTTCCAAATTCCCTGATTGCTTCCCTGTGCTCTTTGGTGGGATAGCCTTTATTCTGTTTCCAGTTGTACATCGGAAATTCTTCATGGATTTTGCACATATAGGCATCCCGATAGGTTTTTGCCAAAATAGAAGCGGCAGCTATGTTGAGATATTTGCCGTCGCCTTTCACGACTGTTTGGTGTGGAATGCCCGCATAGTTTTTAAAACGGTTGCCATCCACACTGATAAACTCCGGTACGGTCGTCAATTGCTTTATGGATTGGTGCATGGCAAGTATCGAGGCGTTCAGGATATTGATTTTGTCGATTGTCTCTGGAAGAACGTGCGAAACCGCCCACGAAACCGATTCAGATTCAATCAACGATTTCAGCATTTCGCGCTTGCTCTCGGTAAGCTTTTTTGAATCGTTGAGTGTTTCGTTCCCAAAACCCATTGGCAATATGACCGCTGCAGCTGTCACCGGCCCGGCAAGGCATCCCCGGCCGGCTTCATCGGTGCCACATTCCAAGTCGAAAGTACTAAAACTGTGCTTGAGCATTAAATATATTTATTCTGGCAGCGTTATTGTAAATGTTTACCTTTGCAAGGTCAAAAAAAATTTATGAATAGAATAATTTTATTGATTTCTTTTTTGTCATTGGTCGCCATGTATCAAGGACACTCACAAATAAACCCTGTCCTGTCCAAAGATAAGAGCGACAAGGAAGACCTGAATTATCAGGTAATCGATTCGAGCAGACTGGGGACCAAAAGCACGACCAATAAAAAAATAAAGGACCAAAAAGCTACCATTGACCTTTATAAAATCATTTCGTTTGAAAACGACACCACTCTTGTGGACACGACCCTATCCATCAAAAAAGAGTACAGATACAATTACTTGCGAAAGGATAACTTCGGACTGTTGCCATTCAATAACATTGGCCAGACCTACAATAGCTTGACCATTGATTTTCGGAACGCAAGCACGCTTCCGTTGTTCGGTGCACGTGCCAAGCATTTCAACTATATGGAAATCGAGGACATAAACTATTACCATGTTCCAACGCCGTTCACAGAACTCCTGTACAAGACTGCCTTTGAACAGGGGCAACTTTTGGACGCTTTCTTCTCAAACAACATCTCAAAACAATTCAATTTTTCGATTGCTTACAAAGGGTTGCGCTCATTGGGAAAATACCAGCGAATTCTATCCAGCACCGGAAATTTTAGGGCAACGGCCAACTATGTGTCCAAAAACAACAGATACCAAGCGCGTGGCCACATGGTGACACAGGACCTGATGAACTATGAGAGCGGCGGATTGTCAGATGAAGGTGTCTCCAATTTTGAGTCAGGTGAAGAAGAATTCATCGACCGGGGCGTATTTGACCCAATTCTTGTAAATGCACAAAACATACTCAAGGGCAAACGTTTCCATCTGGAACACCAATATGATATAGTAAGCAAAAAAGATTCTACAGGCCACAACATCCTGGGCATTGGCAACATACTGTCTTTTGAAGACAAATATTATCAATTTGACCACAAAAATAGGTCCGATTATTTCGGAGACGCATTCCGTGAGAGCAATTTGAGCGATAGGGCAACCCTGGAGTATTTTCGCAACAGGTTTTACCTTGTCTATTCAAACAATCTTTTGGGCAATCTGTCATTCAATGCAGACTATGGCAATTACAATTATGGTTACGATACGGTTACCTTCATAAACGGACAGATCATCACCAATAGAATCAAGGGCGATGTTTTTACATTAGGAGGAGCTTACCAAAAGAAAATAGGGCAGTTTGACGTCAAAGGCCAATTTGGCATAAACATTTCCGGTGATTTTGAAGGAAACTTCCTCAACGCCGGGGCAAGCTACCAGTTCACCGACGATCTACTTCTTAAGGCAAATATCAATACAAGCCTGAAGGCGCCCAATTACAATTGGTTGCTCTATCAAAGCGATTATATGGACTATAACTGGGACAATACAGGACAATATAGAAACATCAGCACACAACAACTGGCCCTTGAACTCCAGTCACAAAAATTGGCAACTATTGCATTTGACTATAATACCATAACAAACTATGCCTATTTTTCGCAGGACAGTCTCGGCAATGTAAAACCCTTTCAGGACAACGCTACCATAAATTATATAAGGATCAAAGCAAATAAAGAATTTAAAGTAGGAAATTTTGCCCTTGACAATACGGTATTGTACCAAAAAGTCCTCAATGGCCAGAACACCATCAATGTGCCCCAGCTCGTCACCAGAAACACTCTTTATTACTCCAACCATTTGTTCAAGAAAGCACTTTATCTGCAAACAGGTGTCATATTCAATTATTTTACAAGTTATAATATGAATGCTTATGACCCATTGCTTGCTGAATTTTATGTTCAAAACGATACCAAGATCGGTGATTTTCCGCGACTCGATTTTTTTGTCAATGCCAAAGTCCGCCAGACAAGGATTTTCTTCAAGCTAGAACACTTCAATTCATCTCTTACCGGGTATGATTTTTATTCTGCCCCACACTACCCTTATCGGGATTTTATAATACGTTTCGGGCTCGTTTGGAACTTTTTCCTTTAGAAGTACCAAGGTTTAGGTGCCGTCCATAACACTTGAAAGCCGTAACCAAAGATTTTTTTGCCACTAATTTGCAGCCATCCATCAATTTATACAATTGATTATCAACTTATAATTTTGAAATTAAAAAAATATTAAAAAAATATTTAAATACTTTTGGAAAACACCTTTAAAAGTTTCTATATTTGCACCTCCAAAATTTGTGAGGTTTGAGCCATACAATTTTGGACAACATCCAACCGAAAAAAAATAATTCGATTGAATGTTGTACAATAAAAAAAGGTGCTTATCTTTGCACGCTCAAAAACCCGAGATGCTGGTTTGTGCATCGGTTTGGATTTTTGGAAAGTTATACGAAGTTCATAGACATATTGGATCGACAAAGACAAGAGAACAGACCGTTTTGATTGCCCGG
>JAKQHT010000021.1 GCA_029557895.1 Bacteroidota bacterium
TTTACCGTAATATCGTGTTTTCTAATCTTTAATCAAACCACAACTGTCCCACTGGATAAAATCTCTATCACCATAATATCGTGTTTTCTAATCTTTAATCAAACCACAACAATACGATTAGACGTCAAGCAAACGCAAAAAATATCGTGTTTTCTAATCTTTAATCAAACCACAACGTCTATTGATTTTTTAATCAATGCTGCACAATATCGTGTTTTCTAATCTTTAATCAAACCACAACAATGATATGAAAGAACAGATTAAAATAGCAAATATCGTGTTTTCTAATCTTTAATCAAACCACAACTCTTCTAAAACGTTTTATGAATGGATTGAAAATATCGTGTTTTCTAATCTTTAATCAAACCACAACGAAATCGGTCAGCGACCCGGAATTAAAGGAATATCGTGTTTTCTAATCTTTAATCAAACCACAACTACCCTCTGGCGTGGTAAAATCAAAATCAAATATCGTGTTTTCTAATCTTTAATCAAACCACAACGTTGCGAGGTTTGCGCTAAATGAACCGCCAAATATCGTGTTTTCTAATCTTTAATCAAACCACAACGCATATCTCTTTTTGAAGTTCGTTTGAATCAATATCGTGTTTTCTAATCTTTAATCAAACCACAACAGCATTTATAACATTACCGTTTTCACTCGAATATCGTGTTTTCTAATCTTTAATCAAACCACAACATTTATGGTAGTGGTATTTCTGATGAATTAAATATCGTGTTTTCTAATCTTTAATCAAACCACAACGGTTTAATGCTTTTAGTTCGCCTGTAAACTAATATCGTGTTTTCTAATCTTTAATCAAACCACAACGTAAGGCTCGAACCTAAACAAATCCGTGCAAATATCGTGTTTTCTAATCTTTAATCAAACCACAACACCATCACTCATTAAATCGGGAATTTCTTTAATATCGTGTTTTCTAATCTTTAATCAAACCACAACTGTAGGTTCAATTATTGAAGACGCTTTTAAAATATCGTGTTTTCTAATCTTTAATCAAACCACAACTACAGCAGGAATTAATGATTGAAAAGGCAAAATATCGTGTTTTCTAATCTTTAATCAAACCACAACCTATACCGCTGTCAACTATTCTATCAATAAAATATCGTGTTTTCTAATCTTTAATCAAACCACAACTACTTTTTCCGATTCCTTCAGGAATATCTGAATATCGTGTTTTCTAATCTTTAATCAAACCACAACAGAATCTACGATTACTATCGCGTTCTTTGGAATATCGTGTTTTCTAATCTTTAATCAAACCACAACGCGTTTCAGTAATCCTAAAGAAGTTAAAAAATATCGTGTTTTCTAATCTTTTATCAAATCGAGCTTGCGAGATTCACAAACTCATATTTAATAAAATAAAAATGCTGTTTGTAAACCACAACGGAAAATCCGTTGGCAGAAAATCGGGACGATTTTCCGTTGTGGTTTGGCTGTTTAAGAGTTTGACCTTTTTATGTCAATGAACTTGTTTTTTTCTATATATTCAGCCTACTTTTTATTTCAGCCAAAAGTTCTTCTTTGGTTTGTTTTTCTGAACGACCACTTTTTATGCCTCGTTCAATTTTCATTCGCACATATTCGTAATATTCTTCACGTTCACGAGCTTGTTTAATTAAGTAATTTACAGCTTCACTTTTGCTTGTAAATTCCTCTTTTTCAACCTGACATTTCAACCATTTATCATTTTGTTCAGATAATGTAATACTTTGTCGTGTCATAATTCAAATTATTAAGTGGTGTAAATATACACCAAATATTTTAAATTCTAACTATTTTTCCTGAAACTGAAATTTTTACTTTTATTGGATTAAATGTAAACCACCCTGTTTTTCCTTCTCCAAATCCTTTAATATAAACATAATCTCCTTTGGCATTTTTATCATCTCTGGAATCATTATGCTTTCTAAAACAAATTTCCATAAAATAATCTGCTCCGGCTATTTTTTGTACTTTATATAGATTTTCGGACAAATCATTTGTGTCATTCCAATTAATTTCATCTTCATTTTTAAACAAGATAAACATATCGTTCTCTCTAAATGTTTCGACTACTTTTTTTCCATTTAATGGTATTTGAATTTTACTTAACCCTTGTTTTTTTCTTTCTACAACTTCCCAAAAACTTACTACATCTTTTTCCAATTTCCCTTCAATAGTCTCATAAATCAAAACGTGGTCATTGTTTCTCGGATTAACAAATTGATTTAAATTATTTTTTAATTGTTTAGCTTTATTAATTGTCTCTTGAATTCTAACTTTTAATATAGGAACGGGTGCTCCATTTTTATTTGGTAAAAATATTTGTGGCTGTTTTACACCTTTCTCATCAATAACAAAAAATGTATTTGCAGGAATTTTATCTTTTTCAAAGCCTCCCAATTCATTAACTCTTTTTAATATTAAATTTCTTATCGTAGTATCTACAACTTTCTCAATGTGTTTTTCAGTTAATAAACTTTCAATAGTTTTTCTAATATGGTAGGCTTCGTCTTTAAAAGGAGCTTTCCTTTTCCCATAAACAAACTCTTTATGCAACTGCCCACGAGCCGAAACTCCCACATTTTTATATTTCTTACCGTTTTTCTCTGTAATGTGAGTTCTGACCGTAATGTCATTTGAAACTCTTTTGTGCGAAACCAATATTTTTTCAACTGCTTTTTCAGAATCAGAACGGAATGTTTCCCAAGGCAACGGAAATTGCTTTAAATCATAACCTCTGTTATATCTGTTCCATTTTGCAAGTTCCTGAACATAAGAAACTTTTGTACAAGCCATTACCAAAGCATCAATAGCGTGATGACGATGGTCTTCACGAGATTTCGCTTCATTATCAGTATTCAAAATATTGTTCAATCCCCATTTCTGACGTAGGTTTGAAGTGGCTTGCCCCGGTGAAACGACTATATTTTTACAAATTTTAGATAAATATTCTTTTGCTTCTCTACTAATATATCGAGTGTCATTCAACTGACGGGAACTAAAATCATCATCAAAATTTTGTTGAACAAACCTTTTGAATTTTTGATAAGCATTCGGATATTCTTTGGTATCAGAAAATAATTTCAAGGCTCTTTCTTTTATGGCTGACCAATTGGCTTCATCATTTCCATAAAATTCAAAAGGTGTTTTGTCTCCTTTTTTTCGGTTTTCATCAGCATAACAAAGTGTTTTGTTTGAAAAACTATCGTTCAAAGAACGACTCCACGGATGAATATGCTCTATCTGTACTTCGCCTGAAAATAATTGCGTTACAGAAATTGGCTTTCCTGTGTACGGACAAGTCTTTTTACATTCTTCCCATAGCTTATAAAGCAAAATATTATCGTGTGTAATCCTTACATTATTTTCAACAAGTCTGTCTTTTACCCTATCATTTTCACGTTCCAAACGTTTTTGCTCTCTACGAATTTTATTTCGTTGTGATTTTGATATTTTCAAATCACGAGCCATTTCCACTTTTATTTCATCAATTTTGCCAAAATCATCAATCAGTTCATTGACTAACTTTCGCAATTCAAACAATGCGGTAATCACTATCGGATTTCTAATAGATTGAATTTCTTTGTCAGCTTCTTTCCCAACAGGTAGTTTTTGTAATAATTCCTTAACATCAATATCTGCGGAATGGTGGTATAATTTTCGTAATTGACTATCTGAAATAGTATAATCATTTCTCAAAATATCTTTGATAATATCAATAAAACCTCCTCTGGTTTTGGAACGTACAATTCCCTCAACATTATCAATCAAAAAGTTTCTTTTTTCATCAGATAATTTTTCCCAATCAGCTCCGAAAACATTTTTAATTCCACCCAAAACAACTGCTACATCATACGTAAAACCTAATTTCAAAAACGGCAAAATATTACCTATTGCTTTTCGGCTCAAACTTGAATATCCGTCTTTTACGTTGAATTTAGAAATCGCTTCGGCTTGGTCTTCGTCAAAATTCCAATTCTTTATGGCATATTCCTTTAAATTGGATTTACTGTCAAAAAAATAGAGAACGTGCCAAATGTCTTCCTGCTCTTTTTCTGAAAATTCAAACCATTTTTTGCCAAAGTATTTTTTGTTTGATAAGTTTGAAATCGTGTGAGTTCCTACAATTTTATCGTCATCTTTATAGTTGAATTTGAACTCGGCACTTTCTTTACCAATAACTTTTCTGATTTTTTTGAATTCGGGTTTTTCATTGGCATAAAGAAAATCAACAATCTTTTCTTTTTCCTCTTGTGAAATTTTCTTTCCGTTGTATTCTACCGTATTTACCCATTGCCAAACTCTGAATTGCTCAAAAGGAATGGCACTTATCGGGCATTTGGTCTTTGTCGGCTCAAACGAACAATTCCCAACCAAATGTTTTTGAGAACGCAACGGTCTTTGGTGAAACAAAATTCCGTCTTGTTTGTAACCGTCTAATTTTCTTCCTCCAAATAGTTCCTTTAATTCTTCATTAAGATTGGAATGAAATTGTGCTTGTTTGTTCCAAATCAACTCAAATTCATCAACATACATTTTTCGGGTTGTGTATCTGTTGCGAATTCGCTCCAAACCATTTTGAAAAGGTTGATTTTCTTTTGGATATATTTCAAACAAATACGAGCCAAGCGTTTTATTCTGTATGCTATCCTGTGTTTCGTTAATCCCGATTTTTCCTTCTTTGGCATTGCCTTTAAAAATCGCTCCGTCATCACTACCTCCTTTTCTGCTATTGCTTAAAAATCCTCGTCTTTGAATTAAATGATAAAAAATTCTACCGATTTCTTCCAAGGACAATTTTTCGTTCAAAGCCTTGTTACGCAATTCATAAGGATTTAAAGCAAACCAAGACACTAATTTTTCAGACGGAAATTGTTTTGTTCTTTTCCAATCCTCAAAATCTGAATTGTTTAACGGACACATTTTATGTGCCGATAGTGCTTTCAATAATATCTTTTTACGCAATCTTCTTCTAAAAAATTGCCTTCTTGTGCCTCTTGCCCCGGTTCGGCTTGCGTTTTTAGAAATTTCGCCATCACCATCACCCAAATTTTCAACTCCCATAGGGAATATTCTGCTTCCAATGCCTAAAATTTTATTTTGTACATCATCAATCAATGCCCATCCAATCGAGTTTGTACCTAAATCCAATCCTAAAATTTTTGCCATAATTATTTGTATTTTAATCAGTTCTTAAAAATAATAAAACTTTTTTAACACTTTTGAAAAAATCCTTAAGCTAACAAAAAAGTTTTGTCTATATTTACAACAGATTAAAACTTCTAATCTTTAATCTTATCACAATAAGGCTATATGCCGTAGGTGAAAACCTTAAGTCCCGCTTCGGTGGGATTTTTTATTCCATCTCCCAAGATTTTTACAGCCGCATTATTATTTTTTCAAAAAATTGTTCATAGAAAACCGTATTGCCGATAACGTCAAATTGACATAATAAACCGTACCTTTGCCCAAAACATCCTTATGGCAGACAAAACCCAACAGATGCAGGCCTTTGGAAGGCTTCTTACCATTATGGACGAGCTTCGTGAGCAATGTCCGTGGGACAAAAAGCAAACCCTCGAAACGCTGCGCCACCTCACCATTGAAGAAGTCTATGAACTGGGAGACGCCATCCTTGACAACCAACTGGACGAGGTAAAAAAAGAACTCGGCGACCTGTTGCTTCACATCGTGTTTTACGCCCGTATAGCCAGCGAAACCCAAGCGTTTGATATTGCCGATGTGTGCCATGCCATTTGTGATAAATTGGTGGAGCGCCATCCGCACATTTATGGCGACGTAAAGGTGGATAACGAAGAAGACGTAAAGCGCAATTGGGAGCAGATAAAACTAAAAGAAAAAGGCAAAAAGAGCGTCCTGCAAGGCGTGCCAAAAAGCCTTCCGGCGTTGGTTAAGGCCGGCCGTATTCAGGACAAGGCCGCAGGTGTGGGCTTTGACTGGGAAAACCCGCGCCAGGTATGGGAAAAAGTAGAGGAGGAACTGGCCGAACTCAGACATGAGGTGGCGGCGGGCAACCACGACAGGATGGAAAGCGAACTTGGCGATGTACTGTTTTCAT
This sequence comes from Bacteroidota bacterium, assembly GCA_029557895.1. GTDB lineage: Bacteria > Bacteroidota > Bacteroidia > Flavobacteriales > Flavobacteriaceae > JBPOFM01. Next base: position 6,093 of record JAKQHT010000021.1, read on the forward strand.
TGGTCAATTACGCCAGGTTTTTAAAAATCAACCCCGAAAATGCCCTGGAACGTACCAACAAAAAATTTATCGGGCGTTTTCAGTATCTTGAAAATAAAGCTTTGGAAGTCAACAGGACATTGAGCGAAATGACCCTTGCAGAAATGGACGTTATCTGGGAAGAGGCAAAAAAAATGTGAAAAAACAACTACCCTGCGAGATCCAAATCACAAACCGGAACGTATATAGTATAATGAAACTCACTTTGGTTTCATAATCATAAGTAGGTAATCTTAATTTTATTTTAAGCGGTAAGAGTTAAGATTAAAATTTAGTTTAGTTAGGGGTCAAAGTCCCATCCACTTCTCAAGCGGATGGGATTTGATTTTATGGGTGTTGCCGTACTTTTAAACGGACGCGACGTTTTAGTAAAGTTCCCTTAATTTTTTGAGCTTTTCTTCCCATGTGGAGAGCTCGTCACGGTGTTTTTGTATGTTTTTCATGACATCTTTTACCAAAGGATTGCTCTCGTCCACATTAGAGAAAAACTGGAGATTGTTTTCTAACTGGTTAACATTGCTGCGGAGTTCGTCGATTTTTTTCCTGATAAAATTGTGTTCGTGGTCGAGCAGTCGGGTATCGTCGGGCTGGGCCAAATGTTCGAGTTTGTTCTCAAATTTGATAAGCTCTATTTCCGATTTTGACATTTTTAAGTTGCCAAACAAGCCGTCAAGAACCCTATTGAACTTGCCTTCGATAAAGCGCTTGTTTTGTGGTACTTGCCCAATGGCTTTCCAGGCATCTATGTTTTGTTTGATGGTTTCGATGTCAGTTTCCGGATTGCCGCTCAATTTCAGTTCTTTGAGTGTGTCAAGCAATTTTGTTTTCTTTTCAAAAGCATCAAAAAGTTCTTGGTTTTCTGACTTGCGCTCGGCGTGGAGCTGATCAAAATAATGGTTGCACGCAGTCTTGAAACGCTTCCAGATCTTGTCGCTTTCCTTCCTTGGAACATGCCCAATGGCTTTCCAGTCCAATTGGATTTTTTTCATCAATGGGGTTGTCGCATCAAAATCTTTGTTGTCTTTGTTCTCTTCGGCTATTTTGACGAGTTCCAGTTTTTTTTGAAGGTTGTCGTACTGGTCTTTCTTGAGGTGTTTGTAAAAATTGTTCTTCTTGCGGTTAAAGCTCCTGACGGCTTCTTTGAATTTTGCCCAAGTGGGTTCGTTGTCCTTGTTGGGAACTTTTCCGGCCTTGAAAAACTCTTGGCGCAGTTCTTCGGTTTTTTGGATTTTTTTTTGCCAGGCTTGATGTGTGCTCGTTGGGTCTTGAGCAATTGAAGCAATCTTTGCAATGATGTCTTCTTTCTTTTCCAGATTGGCCTCATGGATCTTGTCAATATCTGCCAGATATGCTTGCCTTTTGTCGTGGATGGCCTTTGTGGCGTTGCTAAAGCGTTCCCAGATTTCTTCTCTGTGTTCCCTGTCCACCGGGCCTAAATCTTCTTTCCACATCTTGTGGAGCGCCTGCAGCTCCCGGAAAGCTTTGTTGGCATTGTCTTCATTGGCAAGGGCTTCGGCACGCTCGATGATTTTGAGTTTTTGTTCAAGGTTGTGCTTGAAGTCCATGTCCCGAAGGTCGCGGTTGAGGTGCAGGAAGTCGTAAAAAATCTCAACGTGGTGGTGGTAGGTGTTCCAGGTGTCGTTGTACTTCTCACGCGGTATCGGTCCTGCGTTGCGCCATTGCTCCTGTAACTCCTTGAAGTGCTTGTAAGTGGTGTTGATGTTTTCTTCAACGTTGAGAAGTCCTTTGATGTCCTCGATGATCTGAAGCCGTTTTTCAAGGTTGGCCTTGTGGGTGGTTTCCAGATTTTTATAGTATTCGCCGAGATTTTTCTTATACTCGGCATAAATGCTATTGAAACGTTTCTTTACGGGACTTGTAAAATAAAAATCTATTTCATCGCCGCCATCGGCAAGAAATTCTTCTTTTTTCTCGTCGAGCTTTTCAGAAAACTTGGCGTTGAATTCCGTTCGGATTTCATCAACGTGCGACTTGATGGTCTGGATCTTTCGATGCTTCAAAAGATGTTCAAGCTCATCTGCCAGTTGCTCGATGGACATGGCGTGATAGTCCTTTTCTTCAATGGCATGCCTATCGGCGTTGTCAGAATCTTCGGCATCTTCCGCATTGGCTGCGTCAATCTCGTCCACATGGTTTTTGGGTGTGCTTTCGGATGCTTGGGGCTGGGGCGAATCTTCAACACTTGCCTCGGTGGTTTGCGGTGTGTCGTTGTTATCTGAAGCGTTATCGTGGCTATGCTCCAAATCGGTTGTGATTGACGATTCGGTCGTTTGTTCTACGCTCGATACTTTTTCTGTTCCATCTGCATTTTGCAGGTTGTCATTCTCTGGCATTGTTGCAATTTTTTTAAGTCCTAAAAAACTTTAAGGGTTAAATATAATAACAACTCGACAGACTACAAAGAAAAAAGCAAGGTAGGCTATTCTGAAACCCATATTTCCCACGATTTCTCGGCTTGGAGCTCAAGCATTTTAGCGCCATTGGATATGGTGGCGCCTTTTATTTCACCACATATCAAAAATTTTGTCTGTATCGGGTTGTAAATTAAATCGTAAAGTAGATGGGCCTCAGATACGGCATCGTAGGGAATCTCCGGGCACTCGTTAACGTTTGGATAGGTGCCGATGGGTGTACAGTTGATGATGATTTGGTGTGCCTTTATGATATCTTCCGTAAGGCCTCCAAAAGTATATCTGGCTTCCGGTCTGGGTGTTCTCGAAACAAAGTTGCAGGGAACGTTAAGCTGCTTGAGTGCAAAGTTTATGGCTTTTGACGCGCCTCCTGTGCCCAGAATAAGTGCATTTTCGTGATGTGGAGCCAGAAGCGGAAAGATGGATGCCTGAAAACCCAGGTGGTCGGTATTGTATCCTTTGAGCTTTCCGTCGGAACCTATTTTGATAGTGTTTACCGCACCGATTTCCTGTGCTACACCATCCACTTCGTCCAGATATGGGATGATGCTCTCTTTGTATGGGATGGTTACGTTGAGCCCCAAAAGATTGGGATTGTTCTTGATGACCTCCGGAAATTGGGAAATGGTGTCGAGGTCAAAATTGTCATAAGAATAGTCCAACCCTTCCTCCTCAAATTTGGCCGTAAAGTGGGCTTTAGAAAACGAGTAAGATATGTCTTTACCTATCAATCCAAAATCAGTCATTTGATTTTCTGGTTTTATGTCCGTACCATTCAAGAGCAAGAACGATTAAAATTCCCAGTACAATATACGCAATAGCAAGATAAGTTTCACTATTTAATTGCGGAATATACCGCTCGTAGTTGGCCACGATCTTCGATCCTGTCGAATCAAACATAAAACTGCCATCTTCTGAAAGTTTGTAAATGGTTTTTTTCCAGGGCCAAACAACACCAAGACTGCCAACTATGAAGCCAATGATAGAAGATATGGTAATGTCTTTATAGTGTTTGAGAATATACGTGAGCAAATGCGAAAATGTGACAAGTCCAGTGAGCGATCCAAAGGTAAACACTGCAAGCACTTGGAGCAGACGGATCCTGGATGGATTGTTCACAAAACTGAAATCGGCCCTGAACAGGTCATAAATCGTGTCAGAAAGTGCATTGACCGAGTCAACCAACAATAGTACGTAATTGCCAATGAGCATCAAAATGAACGAACCGGAAAAACCCGGTAACGTCATGCCCGAAACACTGATAATACCACAGAAAAACACAAACCAAAGGTTGTCGTTTTCTTTTGCCGGGTCGAGAAAACTAATGCTGACCCCGAGTATGGTACCGATGATGATGGCCAGAATGGTCTTGTAGTTCCATGCCTTAAAGTCTTTGTTGATGTAATAGATGGACCCGATGATCATCCCAAAAAACATGCTCCATACGTAGAGTTCATAGTGTACCAAAAAGTAATCAAGGATTTTTGAAACGCTAAAGAAGCTCACTATCATCCCAAAAAACAGTAGCCCAAGAAAACGACCGTTTATGTAGCGATAGAACGACCTGAACCTGCCATTGAGCAACAGCTTAAAGGCTGTTTTGTTGACCTTTTGCAGTGAGTAGATAAATTCTTCGTAAAAACCGGCCACAAATGCCACGACACCGCCCGAAACACCGGGTACCTTGTTTGCTGCACCCATGCCAAGGCCTTTGATAACCAAAAATATCCTGTCTCTTAATGTACGGGTGCTTTGCATATTATTGTGCTTTTCTACTGCCCAATCGTTCCAGAACAAAAATGACCAAAAATCCAATTATGGCTGCAAAGATGGCCGATAACAATTGGGTGTCGCCGTCAAAGTTTGATGGTAGGATGCTCTTTTCAACAAATGGTACCTGTTTGCCATCACTATTGGTCGTATAACGGATTACTTCTTTCCAGGGCCATATTTTGTTCAATGCTCCGACCATAAAACCGGTCAATAAAGCAAGCGTAATGTTTTTATGGTGTTTGAACATCCAATTCAATGTACCTGAAAATACTTTTATGCCTACAACTGCACCAAGGCCAAAAATGATGACCTTGCCCAATGCATCCAAAATCGCATCGCTGTTGAGGGTTGTAACACCTTCGATCAACTGCGTGATAATGCCAATGACCGTCTTGTATGCGCCCAAAAGCAAAAGGATAAACGCCCCGGAAATCCCTGGAAGTATCATGGCTATTATTGCAATAAATCCTGCAAAAAACAGAAACCACGCACTGTCGGGCGATCCTATGGGTTCTGTGACGGTTATCCAATACGAAAATGCCGATGCAAGTGCCAAAGCCACGATGGCGGGCACGCTCCAACGTGTTATTTGTTGCCCAACAAAGACGATGCTCGCTACAACCAATCCAAAGAAAAAGGCCCAAATCAAAATAGGGTAGTCGTGCAAAAGCCAACTGATAAGGTTTGCAAATGTCAGAATGCTTATGAAGATGCCGCTTAAAAGTACCGCCAGAAATGATAGATTGTAATGATGCCATGCCTTGACAATGCCCTTTTCTTTCCAGATTTTGAAAAATCCCAAATCTATTTTATGGATAGTCTCTATCAGCTCTTCGTAAATACCGGAAATAAAGGCAATTGTACCTCCGGAAACACCCGGCACAACATCTGCAGCACCCATGGCCATCCCTTTTAGCCAGAGAGCGGTATAGTTTAAAACGCTTCTTTTCATTAATGGTCAGGGTTAGATTGTATGGGCTAAAGGTATGTATTTTTTAGAGCTTGTTTAAAATTTTTGTGGCCAAAATTTTCTATGACATTTTTTGTGATAACGGTTTTTGGATTTGAAATGTTGCAGGCCAACGAAGCCGAAAACTTTCGGTTGGGCACTAAAGTTCGGAGATGTATAAAAACCTTGATCTATGCACTGAAACCGCAATCTTGCAAAACCGATATGGGCGGGCGAAGCCATTTTTCAAGCAATTTTTTGAAATTACTTTGAAGTTCTACATTGAAATTAACTTTGGCTTTTATTTAAAGCAGTGGACGGACAGGTTTCAATGTTTAAACTTTGATTCTGCGATAAGGTCTTTTATGAATTGCATTTTTGACACCATTGGGAACAGTTCGGTCAATATATAATCGAGTTCGGGGTTGAGTTTTAGCCCATTTTTTAAGTGGAAATGGCCTTTGTCTGTTTCTAAAAGCGAAAAGTAAATACCTGCCAATCGGTATTCGATGTCGGCCGTATTGGGATGAAACCCGACTGCTTCCTTCAAGCTGGTGCAGGCGGTTTCAAAATCGCCCAATTGTATCAGGACATCTGCATGGTTGAGCCAATTGTCCAAACTTAAGTTGCCATAGATAAGTGTATTTTTGTATCCGTTTTCTGCTTCTTCCAGAAAATTCAACCGCAGGTTGATCTGTGCATAGAGTTTCCAATAGTGTCCGTTTTCGCTATCGATGCCAATGGCTTTGTTGATATAGTAGAGGGCTTTTTGGTAGTTTTTTTTCCTGTAATAATATTTGGTTATGGCTATCCAGCCTTTGTCGAGCAATGGGTCTTCGTGGACGGTCTTGTAATAATATTGTATGGCATTGTCAGATTCTTTTAGCTTCTCATAGCAGTTGCCAATGCGTAACATGGCATACGATGTGGGTTCATTGAGTGCAAGGGTAATCTTGTAGTTTTCAATGGCTTCTCTGTACAGTTTCATTTTTTCGAGCGCTTTGCCCTTTTCGAGGTATGCGCCCGCAAAAGTATCGTCAGAAATGATTGCAAAATCGAAAGCAGAAACAGCCTTTTCGTATTCCTTGGTCTTGTAGTATTGCCTGCCCATCTGGTGCCAGGCCACTTCGCTGTATGGATTTTTGTCGAGGTATTTAGTTAAAAAATTAATGGCATCTTGTTCGAGTTCCAAATATTCAAAGCAATATATAATGTTGTACAGTGACGAATAATCTTCGTAGTCGAGCTCGAGGCATTTGATGAAGTAATCCTTGGCATCCCCAAACTGTTCCATATAAAGATATTCCATACCGATAAGTGCATAGATGTCGGCTACGTCTTCATCTTCGCTCACAAGATTGAGGGCGATGGTCAGGGTGTCTATTGCTTTTTGGTGTTCGTCGCGTTTAGATAGGATACTGGCTTTTTGTATGTAAATTTCCTCGTTGGTAGGTTCAATTTGGTATAGGGTGTCCAACAATTTTTCGGCTGGCTGCAACTTGTCTTCGAGCACATAGATTTCTACCTGCAACAATTTTATTTCCACAGAGGCAGGGTGCTGTTCCAGCCCCATTTTTATGGCTTTCTTTGCGAGTGCTATTTTTCCCATTTCGAGATAATGGGTCGCTATGACTTCAAATTCGGCTGAATCAAAAAACTGGACGTTGTTCGTTTTCAGCATGGACTCAAACTTTGTTAGGGAGTATTCGTAGTTGTCATCACTTTGGCTGAATTTCATAAGTTATAGTTTGGGTTTGTCGAAATAAATTTACTGTTATCGGTAGGAAAATATGGTTTTTCGCCCCAATGTTTTTAACAAATTAATCAACACCTAACCCAAAAGGTTGAATTTTAGATTTTAATATCTGTTTTTCAGAAGTTTACACGCTAATTGAAGTTATAGCATTTTTTTGTGGATCTTGTCAAGAACAGAGAGAATAATCCCACAACCTTTGATAATTTCATCATTGCTTATGGTCAACGGTGGTGTAATCCGGATGGCTTTTGGTTCAAAAAGCAGCCAGAACAAGATCAATCCTTCTTTTTGGCAGGTAAGGATGACCTCGTTGGTGATTTCTGCCGAAGGTACCATGGCGGCCAGCATCAGGCCTTTCCCGCGTATTTCTTCTATGAGTGGGTGTTTTAAGTGTTTTCTGAAAAGTTGCTCTTTTTCGATAGCCTGTGGCATTAGATCGCTTTCGGTTACTTCTTTTAAGGTTGCCAAGGCTGCTGCAGCGATTACTGGATGGCCACCAAAAGTGGTAATGTGACCGAGTTTTGGATTGTCTTTTAGCGTGGACATCATTCCTCGTGATGCTGTGAAAGCACCAATGGGCATGCCGCCTCCCAGGCCTTTTCCGGTTACCAGGACGTCTGGAACACAATTGTAATGTTCAAAGCTAAAGAGTTTTCCGGTACGGCCAATGCCGGGCTGTATTTCATCGAGTATTAGGAGTGCGCCCACTTCGTCGCATCGTGTCCTGACTTTGGCCAAAAAATTGCCGTTTGGTTCTATAAATCCAGCGCTACCTTGTATGGTTTCAAGGAGTACCGCTCCGGTTTTCCTTGTGATTTGCTGGATGTCCTCGCTATTGTTGAAATCAATAAAATGCACATCGGGGATCAATGGACGGAATGCTTTTTTACGCTCTTCGTAGCCCATTACGCTCATGGAACCCATAGTGTTACCGTGATATGCATTTTTGGCAGCGATGATCTGGCTGCGTCCCGTAGCACGCCTTACCAATTTTAATGCGCCTTCAATGGCTTCGGTACCCGAATTGGTCAAATAAGTGGTTTCCAAAGAATCTGGCAGATGTGTCGCTAACATTCGGGCGAGTTCAACAGCAGGCTCTTGGATGTATTCGCCATAGACCATCACGTGAAGGTACTTGTCGAGTTGGTCCTTGATGGCTTTCACCACTTTAGGATGTCTGTGGCCCAGCGTGCAGGCCGAGACCCCCGCGACAAAGTCAAGGTGGGCTTTACCGTTTGTATCATAGATGTAACTGCCTTCGGCCTTTGAAATTTCCATGGCCAAAGGATGTGGGGAGGTTTGTGCCTGATATTTTAAAAATGCTTCGGACATTGCTATTCTTTTTTCAATAAATGGAGTTGGGGTTTGGGTTTGGCAGTCTTTTTCAGGTTTGTATTTTGCGAATCGGTACTTTTTGTGGCTTCTTCCGGAATGTTTCGGGCCGCTTTTGGCACTTCGTCTTCTTTGAGGTCTTTGGGTTTTGCATCTTCAACACGTTGGCGCAGAGCTTCGTCAAAGAAATCTTCTTGTGGTACGTACTCATCAAGCCCCCGGATTACGGGAAGATCCAAAGGAGGGTCGTCCTTAAAGAGGTCTTCGACACTCTTGGGGCGCTCGTCCTCGCGCCATACAAAACCTCTTAATTTTCTGGCGCTTTCGGGAAATTTTGATTCGGGGTAAATTTCACCGTCTATTTGGTTGATGAAACGTGTCTCCACAACTTCATTGTCTTCGATCTTCATATTGATGCTCCCGGACTTTGATTTATTGATGCCGACCAATTCCTGCTTGTCGTTTCTCATAAAATAAATCACTTCTGCATTTTTGATGATGTCCACATTGTAGAGCTTGTTGTCCTTAAAAAGACCAATCAGCCGTTGTCCTTTTGTTTGGCTGTAACCGTCGCCCAGCGTGTCCTTGCTGACGATGAAGGCATCGTTAAATACCAAAAGCGAATCGAGCTGTTCTGTTTTGGGGTTTGAAATAAGATGAATGGTGTCGCCGGTCATCTGATTGCCAATGTTCCACAGTATGGGTCTTTTTTTGGTACTGAAAGCATCGGTGGTAGCAAAACGGGCAAGATTGATAAGTTTGGTCAAGCCTGTTTTTTGGTCGGCGTGGATGGAATCAGCTTTGCCGCTCAAATCGCTTTTGTAGAGTTTGGCATTGTAATACGCCCGTGTGACGCGGTTTTCGGGTGGACCGTTCACGCGGATGGTGTCACTGTGTATGTAGATAGAATCGTTTTCTTGTACTGTGATGGCCAACGCCCGTTTGGTAATAAATACAGAATCCTTTGCTTTCCATACTTCGGCATAGTGGCCTTTTGCAACGCTGTTGTTGAGGGTATCGGTAATCTTGATGTTGTTTGTGGCAGATGCAAAATCGATTTTTCTGTCAAAATACATGCTGTCTCCTTCAACAATCCTGTGGTCGTAATTGATTTTGGATTTTTTTACAAAATAACCCGTGTCGTTTTCGGTATCATAAAATCCCCTTTCGCAGTAGATGGTGCTGGTCTCGCCAACAATTGTGGAAGGCCCGAAAAGATAGGCGTGGCCATTATCTGTATAATAGTCCAATTGGTTGGTGTTCAATGTGTATTGTGGGTTTACCAAAACCACATCTTTGACAAACTGGTATTTTTTGTTCTCCATATAATACCTGCCTATCCTACTGGTAATGGTGCCCGACGAATCACGCACCACTTGTCCGCCGGTATTGTAATATGCTTGTTGCTTTACTTTGTCAAAGTGCAATGTGTCGGTGGTAAGGACAGATTTTGGTTCGGTCAATACAACATCGCCGCTGGCAAATGCCAATTGGGTCTTGCCGCTGTATTCTACATACTTGGCAGTCATGTTTACGGTGTCGCCCTGCTTCATGACCACATTGCTAAAGGCTTCTATAAAATCTTCCTTTTCGTAATAAATGGCCCTGTCGCACCACATATCGATGCCTTCGTGGGTAAAGTGTACTTGCTGCATATTGTCACGTGTGAAGACCGTTACGCCCGGTCCTTTGAGTGAATCCGAATTGACAAAAGGTGCATATTCTATCTTGATTTTTTTTGAAATTGGTTTTTGTCCAAATCCCAAATTGAATATCAAGCAGGCAAGGAAAGCGAATAAATATAAAAACTTGAATGTTTTCAAAAAGTGTCCCTTTTTGGCAAAAATAATGATAAATTCAAGCTAAAGAGATTTGTTGTGAAATTTTTAATGTACTGTAATGCATTCCGGGTTTTTTCTTATTTAAACCGATATCTTAATGATATGTTTTATAGATGGATTATCTGTTTAAAACCGTGTTTTCGTTTTTAAAATAATTTTGCCTTGTTCTCAATAGAAAGGCAAAATGTTCGTAAAAATACAGTTTACAAGCCATGAGGGTCCATAGGGTTCTGGCTATCAAATCAAAATATTGCCCAAGAAATGGATTGTCTTGATTCCGAAATCAAATTATATTGTTCGTAATTAATAAATATCCGGTAATCAAAACTTTGCGCTATCTCACGATGGTCTGCTTACGGTCAGGCCCAACAGAAACCACGGTAATGGGCAGTTCGAGTTCTTTTTCCAAAAATTCGATATAGCCCAACAAAGCTTTCGGCATCTGTGATGCTTCGGTCATGTCTGTAAGGTCGGCATTCCAACCTGGCAGTTCTGTGTATATGGGCGATACGTTTTGTTCCTCAATATTAAAAGGTAAATGTTTGATGGTGGTTCCTTTGTAATTATATGCTGTACAGACTTTTAAAGTTTTGAATCCGGAAAGTACATCGCCTTTCATCATCACCAATTGTGTAACGCCATTCACTTGGCAGGCATATTTTAAGGCTACCAAATCCAGCCAGCCACATCGGCGCGGCCGTCCTGTGGTTGCTCCAAATTCATGGCCCACGCGCCCCATGGTTTCTCCGATTTCATCAATCAGTTCCGTTGGGAATGGGCCAGAGCCGACCCTCGTGGTATAGGCTTTGAAAATGCCGATGACTTCCCCTATTTTATTTGGGGCAATGCCAAGACCGGTACAAGCTCCGGCGGCGGTGGTATTTGATGACGTAACAAACGGATAGGTTCCAAAGTCGATATCGAGCAACGAGCCTTGAGCTCCTTCGGCCAATATGGATTTGCCTGCTTTCATGGCTTGGTAGAGATATTCTTCTGAATCTATGAGTGTCAGTGATTTGAGCGTTTCGAGCGATTCAAAAAATTCCGTTTCGAGCTCTGGTAGGTCGTACTGTACATCGACATCATAAAAGGCTATCATCGTTTCATGTTTGTCGGCCAAGGCGCGGTACTTTTCTTTCCAGTCGGCCATTTCCATATCGCCAACCCTGATGCCGTTCCGACCGGTTTTGTCCATATAGGTCGGTCCGATGCCTTTTAGCGTAGAGCCTATTTTTGCCTTTCCTTTTGAAGCTTCACTGGCAGCGTCGAGCAACCTGTGGGTGGGCAGGATAATGTGTGCTTTGCGCGAAATGAGCAATGATTTTTTATAGTCGATACCTTGTTCCTGGAGTTTGTCCAACTCCTTTTTGAAAATGACCGGGTCAATTACCACGCCGTTGCCCACAAGATTGATTTTATCTTCGTGGAATATGCCTGACGGGATGGTGTGGAGAACGTGCTTTTTTCCGTTGAAAACCAAGGTGTGCCCGGCGTTTGGACCACCTTGAAAACGTGCAATAATGTCGTATTTGGAGGTCAGTACATCGACAATTTTTCCTTTGCCTTCATCTCCCCATTGCAATCCAAGTAGTAAATCTACCGCCATTTTCAGATTTTAGTTGTTTGATTTGTTTTTTGTCCCGTAAAAATAAAGTGAGTGGTTTGAGATGGTAATATCAAAGACCTCCTCGATGGTTTTCTTGATGGTTTGTATGCGCGGGTCGCAAAATTCGATGACTTCGCCGGTATCTGTCAGGATGACGTGGTCGTGCTGCTTGTCAAAGTACGACTTCTCGTAATGGGCCTGGTTTTGGCCAAACTGGTGTTTCCTTACCAGCGCACATTCCAAAAGTAGTTCTATGGTGTTGTAAAGCGTGGCGCGGCTCACACGGTAGTTTTTGTTTTTCATTTTGATATAAAGAGATTCTATATCAAAATGTTCGTCGCTGTCGTAGATTTCCTGAAGTATGGCGTAGCGTTCGGGTGTTTTTCTATGCCCTTTTTCCTCGAGATAGGAGGTAAAGACGTTCTTTACGATTTCCTGGTTGGTATGTTCTGTCTTGGCACTCATAATTTAAGGTGCAAATTTACAACTTTTAAATTCGGGTTACCTTATCGATTCCGTTAATTTTTTTGAGATGCTCCATCAGTTTTTTGAGCATCGTATTGTTTTTGACGATTACCGTTATTTTTCCGGTAAATATTCCATCGTCACTTTGAAAGCTTATGCTCTTCATATTGACATGCAAGTTAGAAGAAATGACGTTGGTTATGTGGTTGACCAAACCGAGATTGTCAATGCCCGAAAGTGCAATCTGGGCCGTAAAATCCTGTTGCGTGGAGTCGATCCACTTTGCCTGCATGATACGATAGGCATAGTTGGATTGCAGGCTCAAGGCATTCGGGCAGTTTTTCTTATGGACCTTGATGCCCTCATTGATTGTCAAAAATCCGAAAACCTCATCGCCGGGTATAGGGTTGCAGCAAGTGGACAGTTTGTAGTCCAGTTTTTCTTCTTCTTTGCCAAAAACGAGCAAATCATATTTGGAAACAATCTCATCCTTGTCAATGTCCGGAGCTACCGTAGGTTTACGGATTTTGCTCTTTATGTAGCTCATAAAGGCGTTGCTTCGCGAATTGGCAAAATCCTTTATCATGCCATTGTCTATTGATCCGATACCCACGCGGTAAAACAAGTCGAGGCTTGTTTTCAACTTGAAAAAAACCACCATGTCGTTGATGGATTTTTCGTCGAGGTTGATTTTGAGTTGTTTGAGTTTTCTTCGCAAAACCTCTTTGCCTTCTTCGGCCACTACCTTTTTATCGTCTTTTAACGAGGATTTTATCTTGCTCCGGGCTCTTGCCGTTTTGGCATAATCCAGCCAGTTTGGGTTTGGCCTGGCATGTTCGGAAGTTAGAATTTCCACTTGATCGCCACTCTGCAATTCATGGCTCAATGGGACCAATTTGCCATTTACCTTGGCGCCACGGGTTTTCATGCCGATTTCTGTGTGGACGCTGAAAGCAAAATCCAATGGCGTAGCGCCTTTGGGCAAAGACTTGAGGTCGCCTTTTGGCGAAAAAACAAATATTTCTTTGGAGTAGAGGGAAAGCTTGAACTGTTCTACAAAATCCACAGCGTTGGTCTCGTTGCTTTCCAATGCTTCCTGAAGCTTGTCGATCCATGTGTCAAGTGCGTCTTCGGCATTGCCTTGTTTGTATTTGTAATGTGCCGCATAGCCTTTTTCGGCAATTTCGTTCATGCGCTCACTTCGGATCTGTACTTCCACCCAACGGCCTTTGGGCCCCATTACGGTAATGTGCAAAGCTTCATAGCCGGTGGATTTTGGTGAAGATATCCAGTCGCGAAGCCTTGTTGGGTTTGGGATAAAATGGTCGGTAACAATAGAATAAATTTTCCAAGCGAGGAATTTTTCGTTGGCCAAATCGGATTTGTAGATGATGCGCACGGCAAACTTGTCATAAACTTCATCAAATGATACACCTTGCTTGAGCATTTTGCGGCGTATGGAATAAATTGATTTTGGCCGACCTTTGATGTCATAACTCAAACCTTCGTTGTCCAGTGAATCTACGATGACCTTTGAAAAATCCTTGATATATGCATCTTGCTCTTCCTTGCTTTCCTTTATTTTGTTGAAAATATCGTGATATACTTCTGGTTCTGTGTATTTCAGGCCAAGGTCTTCAAGTTCTGTCTTGATGTTGTACAGACCGATTCTGTGGGCCAGAGGCGCATAGATGTAAAGCGTTTCCGATGCAATCTTTACCTGTTTGTCGGGCCGCATGGAATCCATGGTCTGCATATTGTGCAGGCGGTCGGCAATCTTGATGATGATAACACGGACGTCGTCATTGAGTGTCAAGAGCATTTTCCTGAAGTTTTCGGCCTGGGTCGATACGTCAGCTTCTTTGCTCAAGGACGAAATCTTTGTAAGGCCATCGACAATGCGTGCCACAGTACTTCCAAACAGCCGTTCAATATCTTCCAACGAATAATCTGGGCTGTCCTCTACCACATCGTGCAACAATGCGGCAGCAATGCTCGTGGCGTCAAGGCCAATCTCCGAGGCCACAATGGTGGCTACGGCTATGGGGTGAAAAATATAGGCTTCGCCAGATTTACGGCGTTGGTCCTTATGGGCCTCCACGGCCACGTCAAAGGCATTGCGTATAAGTTTCTTGTCTTCACTGGTAAGTGTTTGATAGCTTACCTTGAGGAGTTTCTTGTACGCTTTTGCAATCTCTGCGTTTTCTTTTTCTAACTCTACATCTGTCATAAACTAAATGTAAGATAAAGAAAATTAATGGGCAATAGTTTTGCTACAATTTGTAAAAATTTATAGCTTTTGCAATAGATACAGTGTTGGATGAAATGCTATCAGTCGTAAATCAGTTCTGTTTTGCATGATGGTGTATGGGTTTTGCACAGCACATCGGCAAGTTGTTCTGCCTGTACCTTCAATTCGTTTACGGCAGTGCTTTCCCAGAGCTCGCCCTTTAAATTTGAGCCTAACGTAAAAAGGTTGTCGTGGACATTGCCATCTGCTTTTTTTACTTGAAACGTTGAAGTATCTGCACTAATGCCAAGGTTTAATGCATCTTGTTGCATCATTCCTCTTGAAATGCATTTTTTAAACAATCCATCAATCTTCATCAAGTCAGATTCAGGTCCGGTACAGTTGATGATTCTGAATACTTGCAGCGCTTTTGTTTTGTTTTCTTGTTTATCAAAATAACTGACATCAATTCCTTTTTCGGTTTCTTTGAGATCTATGATCCTTCCAGATTTGACGGACAGTTGTCCATCGATTTGAAGTTGCCGGATCTTGTCATGTGACTGTTGCGGAATGCGATGCCTTGCAACATTCCAAAGGTGGCGCAATCGAGCCATGAAAAGGTGTTTTTCAGATACAGATAGATTTTTCCAAAGCTTTTGAGCGAAAGGTCTAAAGGCATCAATGACCGAAGGTGCCGTGTGCTCATGTCTTTTAGCACCTTTGATGTGTTTGTTGGCCAATGATACCAATTGACTTAAAGCTAGAGGCTCTGCGAGTTCTTCTTGTAATTTTGTATAAGTGGCACCACTATGCTCGTGCGGCAAAAGATTGAAACCATTTGGTGAAATGGCATGTATTTGACCTTTGAATCCACTTTCCAAAAGACCAAAAACGGTATCGACCATTGTGAGCCCGTTCCCGATGACCAATATTGGCAAATCGGAAGCGATGTTCGTTACCGATGCGATTTTCCATGGATTTTGGAAATATTTTTGGCTTTTATAAAAATCCAAATTTTTGATTTTTTGGTTTCGTGGTGGTTGGTTCCCTGTGGCAAGCACACATGCTTTTGCCAATACGTCACAGCCGTCCTCAAGTCTTATGATCGTTTTTTTGCCTTGGATATCCAATTCTTTTACAAAACCATCGATGGTTTTGACCATTATCTTTTTTGATTTCGCAATTTTCTGGGTGTCGTTCCAGATCGATTTTAGATAGTCACCATACAGGCTACGCGGCAGGAACGAGCTTGAAATGACCGATTTGTCTTTTCCTATGAAGTCGGGTGTTTTCATGACCCAATCCAAAAAGTGGTCGGGCTTATTGGGAAATGCGCTCATTTTCCCCGTTGGCACGTTCAAAAGATGATTTTTTGAATATGGGTTGTAGGCGATTCCTTTATTGAAATGTTCGGCACGGTCGATAATACTGATGCTTAACGGAACGTTTGATTTCAGTATAAGGTTCACGGCTACCATGGTGCCACAGAAACCTGCCCCGATAATGACTACATCATCCATGGTTTACAGTTTGATGGTTCGCAAATAGGGCTTTATGGTCTTGAACCCGGGAAATCTGATTGCGGCTTCACCATCTGATACCGATGGCGTGATGACCACTTCATCCCCTTTTTGCCAGTTGGCAGGTGTAGCGAGTTGATGGTCTCGGGTCAGTTGCAAGCTGTCTATGACCCGCAGCAGTTCGTTGAAATTTCGCCCTGTGGATGCGGGATAGGCCAAGGTCAACTTTACGACCTTGTCCGGGTCAATCACAAAAACGCTGCGCACTGTATGGGTAAGGGATGCGTTTGGGTGGAGCATACCGTACAGTGTGGAGACGGTTCTGTCGCTGTCAGCAATTATTGGGAATTTGACCTCGGTCTGTTGCGTTTCGTTGATGTCCTTGATCCAACTGAAATGGTCATCTACAGAATCGACACTCAAGGCAATGACCTTAACATTGCGTTCCGAAAATTCGTCCGAGAGCTTTGCCGTTGCTCCAAGCTCTGTGGTGCAAACGGGTGTGAAATCTGCCGGGTGCGAAAAGAGTATTCCCCAGCTATTGCCAAGCCATTCGTGAAAATCGATTGTGCCAACGGTGGTGTCAGCTTTAAAGTTGGGCGCTTTGTCGCCTATTCTTAATTGTTCCATGGTGAAAGAATTTTTAGAAGTTAATAAAATAAAGTTCGTACAAGGGAATATGCTGATGTCAGCACAATCAAAACCCCAACCATTACCATCATTGTTTTGGGCGGTACGCGTTTGGTAATGTAGGCTCCCAGAGGTGCGGCCATTGTGCCTCCGAGAACCAGTCCCAAAATTATCTGCCAACTGCTGATTCCCGTAAAAAATATCAAGATGCCAGCCGTGACATAGGTAACGAAAAACTCTGCCGTGTTGACCGTGCCTATGATGATGTTGGGCCGATTGCCCTCACGGATAAGGTTTGAAGTGACTATTGGTCCCCAGCCACCCCCGCCGATGGCATCCAAAAAGCCACCAAACAAGGCATAGATCGGTGCTTTGGATAGATTGGTCCTTTCGGTATTTTTTTTCTTGAAAGATTTAAAAAGTATCAAAATGCCAAGAGCCATTAGATAAATGTTGATGAAGGGTTTTATGACATTTCCATCTATGATTGAGCCTAATAAGAATGCACCAATGGATGCACTGACCACTCCGGGAATCAACAATTTGAAAAACAGAGATTTGTCAAAATTTCCGAATTGGATATGCGACAGTCCCGAAACGCCGGTAGTAAATACTTCGGCCGTATGTACTGCTGCTGATGCCAATCTTGGTGATAGCCCAAAACCGAGCAAGACCGTATTTGAGGTTACACCATAGGCCATGCCCAAGGCCCCGTCGATGATCTGCGCCAAAAAACCCGCCAGCAGAAAAATGAAAAACGTGTTGTCCAACTTTAAATCCTCCAAAGTGGCTTCTGGCAGATATTTAACGAGTACCACAACTATCATAATCATTTTTAAAGTGACAATTGTCAATGAAATATCCTTTAATCTTATTTTTTTCATCAATTAATAAATTAAAAACATCAATACAGGTTGTACCGCACCGTGATGCCATAGGTCTTTGGGTCGCCCAAGACGCCTGCATAATGCCCGGCATTGCCCCCGGCAGGAAGCAACTGTTCAAAATAATCGGCATCAGCCAAATTTTTACCCCAGACAAAAACCGTAACACCCTTTGAAGTCCTGAAACCCAATCGTCCGTTCAGCAAGGCATAGCCGTCGATACTAAGGTATTGGGATGGAGAAGGGCTGGAAGAAAAACCGGATCGGGCATAAACATCGGCACCAAGAAAAAACATGCCTTTTTGGTTGATAAAATGCCTTTCCGTGAACAGTTCTAGCCCACCGGAAAAAGCCCATTTGGAAATACCGGGTAGTTTTTCCCCTGAAATATCCTTATAAGCATCGCCTCCGGTTTCTTCGAGTGGTACTGGGGCATTTTCAAATGAAACGTATTTTCCATCAGTATAACTCAAGGATCCGTTTAGCTTTATGTGGTCTTTTGGAAAATAAGCCCATTCAATCTCAAAACCCTGTACGCGAACCTTTTCGGCATTGGCAAGATAGCCTCTCGTTACCCCAAGCTGGGATGAGAGCACATTGGTCTGGTAGTCGTCGATGTTAGTGTTGAAGAGTGCTATATTGAAAGTCGTTGAGGCCGTAGGTTCAGATTTTAAACCAACTTCAAAATGGTTCACTTTTTCTGGTTTTACGACAGCGAGGTCAAGAAGCGGTACGCCGTTTTCGGATGGAATCCCGCCGAGATTCAGTCCTATTGGTTTGAATGCCAAGGCGTAGGTGGCATAAGTTCTTATTTTGTCATTGATTTTGTAGCTCAAACTGGCTTGTCCCGAAATGTTCCAATCGTCAATGTCGGTAATGAATGCTTGTGGCGAGAACACCATGTTTTGAAGCGCAATTAATTCTTGGTCATCTGTTTGTAGCCCACCTGTTACCGTACTTTCATAATCTACTTTCTTTTGGTCGTAATTGAGGCGCAGCCCGGGCAAAAAGGTAAGGATGTCAGTGATTTTCCAATCTATCTGTGCAAACAGAGCACCGCTGAAATTCCGGAATGCCGGTCTGGTTTCCTGTGTTAGCCCATCGAGAAGCCCGGGCGTTTCCCACAAAGGGTCTTGGTTGTGCTGTACAAACCGCCATTGGTCTTTGCCTGCTTCGAGGATGTGGGCGCCGTTGGGGTCAAGCTTTTGGTAGAAAGCAAACAACCCGATCACGCTGCTCAATCTGTCGTTAACCTCACCTGTATAGCGCATTTCTTGAGACCATTGATGGTGGATGGATGGAGCCTGCGACTTGGCAATGGCGGAAAGCCCGGTGAAATCGCGGTCGTTAGATGGATCCCACTTCCAAATTCTCCAAGCCGAAGTAGATGTGAAGGTCCCTTTTCCGAGCCTTATGTTTGCATTGAGCGACATCCCCCCAAAATCTTGGTCAGACTTCCATGGCGTATCATGGTCGATCAGCCTGTCAAAAGGGTTTCTGCTCGGCAAATCATAGTTCAGGTCTGCGATGATGCTTTCAAATTGCCTGAAATCGGCCCGCTGGGTTGGGGCGACACCTGCAAAAACCTGGGCGTATCCGTCCGGTCTTTGCCGGGAGTAATCTCCGGATAGTATGATGGACGTATTGTCGCTCGGAAGGTATAGCAATTGTAGTTTGAATCCCTGATTGTTTAGGGTGTTGGTGTATTTTTGGGTGGCTACATTGTATATGTTGCCATCACGCTGTGTACCGCTAAACGATAGTCTTGTTGCCAGTACGTTATCTATCAATGCACCCGAAATCGAAGCTTTCGATTGTAAGAACCCATAGTTTCCGATGGACTGCTCAAAATTGGCAGTGGTATGGAATGTGGGCCTTTTGCTTGTAATGTTGAACGTGCCTGACGTAGTGTTTTTACCGAACAGAGTTCCTTGCGGTCCGCGCAAAACTTCAATCTGTTCAATGTCCATAAAGTCGAGTGTAGTGGCTGCCGGGCGGGCATAGTAAACACCATCTACATAAAATCCAACCCCTGGATCTATGCCGTCATTTGTCAATCCAAATGTTGAGCCAAGCCCACGAATGTTCAAAGTGGTGTTGCGAGGATTGGAAGAATATAGCTGAACGGAAGGCACAAGCTCTTTTATCCTGTTGACATTGAACGATATTGAGGTGTTGATTTCATTTGCGCCAATGACTGCTATGGGTATCGGTATTTCTTGTGCCTGTTCGTTTCTCCGCCTGGCAGTAACGGTTATTTCATTGAGTGCGGCACTGGCTGGTTTCAACCATATTTTGATTGGCTCAAATTTGTCAATGACCACTTCCTGGGTTTCATAACCCATATATGAAACGATAAGTATTAATGGTAACGGACCTCTTGTTTCAAGAGAAAACCTGCCGTCGATATCGGTTGTTACACCGTTGGTTGTGTCTTTGATGAGCAGGGTGGCGCCTGCCAAAGGCTCTTGCGTGCCAAGTTCTTGGACGGAGCCTGTGATGATGTTCTGTGACCATAAATAGTTTCCTAATAGTAGGATGGCGATCTTGACAAAGTTTTTAGTGGATTTCATAGGTTTTGACATATTTATATTAAACGCACCAAATAAGTATGATATGGCAAATATATAAATTCATATTAATTATATCTATTTAGTATGAAATAAAATCAAAAAAATTATTTTTGAGAAAGGCCGACGATGTTTTCGTTCAGTATCGGAAGCATTTCGTTGCGGAGCTCATTGAACAATTTCCTGATGTGGCAGGTGGACTCGTCGGTACATTCGATGCATTTTTCATAAAAATTCTCGGACACGCAAGGTATCAAGGCGATTGGGCCGTCTACGATGCGCATCACATCGGCGACGGTAATCAGCTCTGGATCTTTGAGGAATTTGTACCCGCCTTCGGCGCCACGCTCGCTGCTGATAAGTTTGTTTTGCCGCAATTCCCTTAAAATGTTTTCCAAAAACTTGTAAGGGATGCGCTCCTCCTGCGAGATGGTCTTTGCCGAAATGGGCATGGCATCACGGTTTTTCTGCAAATAGAGCAGTGCTTTGATGGCGTACTTGGCACGTTTGGATAGCATGGTTGTAATCTTACAGTGCTAAATTCGTGTTTTTAATCCTTATAATCAAAAGGTTTTTTTCAATTGCTGTATTCTTTGCAACAAAGTAGGGTGGGAGTAATGTGCCCAGACATAGGCAGGGTGTGGCGTGAGGTTGCTTAAGCTGTTCTTTGAAAGTTTCTTTAAAGATGAAATCAAAGGTGAGGCAGCGTATGTTTTTTTGGCATAGGCGTCTGCTTGGTATTCAAATTTTCTGGAAAAATGGTTCATGACAAATCCGGTAATCTCCGAAATGGGAGCATAAAGCAAGCCAAATGCAACCAGCCCTACGTGAAAACTCGGAATCTCCACTCCGATGGCTTGCGATAACAACGGATTAGAAATGAAAAGGGACAGTATATAGAGCGTCAATCCTGTCAAAAGTATTGAGGCTACAAGATTGAAAATTACATGGTGTTTTTTGTAATGTCCCACTTCATGTGCCAAGACCGCAACAATTTCTTCTTCAGCCAGATCGTTTACCAAAGTGTCGTACAGCGTGATACGTTTTTCACTGCCAAAACCAGAAAAATAGGCATTTGCCTTGGTACTTCGTTTTGAACCGTCGATGACAAAAATTTTATCAATATGAAAACCGACAGACTGTGCATAATCTGATATTTTTTCTCGCAAACTGCCTGCCGCCAGAGGTGTTTGTTTGTTAAAAACAGGGACAATTAATCTGGCATAAAATAAATTCAAAAAAACCGTAAATGCAGTCACAATCCCCCAGGCGTAGAGCCAAAAATGACTGCCTGAAATACCGTAAAACCAAATGATAAGTGCCAGGATGCCGCCACCCACCACAGCCATCATCAACAATCCTTTTACCTTGTCCATCCAAAATATAACTTTGGTGGTTTTGTTAAAGCCAAAGCGCGTTTCTATAACAAAGGTGTTGTAGTAAGCAAAAGGGGTGGAAACGATGTCGCTTCCCAACATAATGATGCCGAAAAAAATCAATGCGACAACTATGGGGTTTTCACTAAAATTCCGTGCGATATTATCAACAAATTCAAATCCGTCGAAGATCAAAAAACCTAGGGTCAAAACGATGGAAAAGGTTGAGGTAAGTAACCCGAACCTGTATTTTGTAGCCTTGTAGGCTTGCGATTTTTTGTAGTCGTTTTCATCATAGACATCGTGCAGGTCAGCAGGGATGGGGTCGTTAAAGTGTTTGGCATTGAGCCTGTCGATCAGTTTTTCGACAATGAAGTCGATGATGATTATAGCGATGATGATGTAGAATAAACTTTGTGAGTTCATAGATTCTATTTTTATCTAAAATCCCGTTGTCTTTTTGCTTCAAAAATAAGGATCCCGGCAGCAACCGACACGTTCATAGAATCAATTTCGCCTTGCATTGGGATAAGTATGTTCTGTGATGAATGTTGTAGCCATTCATCGCTCAAGCCGGTCGCTTCGGTACCGACGACTATGGCGGTAGCGCTTGTGAAATCCTGCCTGTGGTATGGTGAAGATGCTTGTAATGCGGCACAATAAATGTTGATGCCGTGCTGTTTTAAAAAAGCGATGATCTCTGATGTTGTCCCCATTGCAATTTGGTTGGTAAACACGCATCCCACGCTCCCCCGGATGATGTTGGGGTTGTACAGATCCGTTTTTGGATTTGCGATGATAACGGCATCCACATGTGCAGCATCGGCTGTTCGGAGCAATGCGCCAATGTTGCCCGGTTTTTCGGGAGCTTCAGCTACCAACACTAAAGGGTTTTCTGACCGAAATAAGATGTCATTCAAATCATGCGATTTGCTTTTTGCAACCGCCAGGACTCCTTCTGTAGTGTCTCGGTACGCCAATTTTTGATACACTTCTTTCGAAATCTGTAACGTGTTTTTTGCTGTTAAGTAATCGATTTTGTTTTCATTAAAAAGTTCTGGACAAAATAATATGGATTCCAGATGGTAATTTGCTTTTAGAGCCAATTGCAGTTCCCGATGGCCTTCGATGAGAAAACGTCCCGATTTCTTTCGCTCGCGAGATTTTTCCTTGAGCTGAAAGAGTTCCTTGATGTAGGGATTTTTTGGGCTGTTTATTTCTTTGTCCATGTCAAGGCAAAATTATGCTATTTTGTTGAAAACATCGTAAATTTGATGTTTGTAACTAAAGATTTCAAAATCGATCTGTAATGAAAAAAACCACATTGCTGCTTTTATTTATAATCACAATCGCGTCATGTAAAGATAAGGCAGGAACAAACGCTACGATTGAACCCCAATCCAACGGTCATGTAACAAAACCCCGTTACCCTGATAATTTGGTAAAAGTGTTTGGTGCCCACGGAGGTCTCGATACATGGAAAGCAATGAGGTCGCTCGAATTTTCGATCGAAAGGCCCGATGGGTTTGAAATCACGACAACCGACCTCAAAGAACGTTATGCGCTTGTGGAAATGCCTGGCAGGACCATTGGTTTTGATGGTGAATCGGTCTGGATGAGTAGCAACAAAAACACCGAATTTGAAGACGATCCCAGGTTTTATTACAATGCAATGTTCTACCGATATGCTATGCCGTTTGTGTTGGCCGATGGAGGAATCAACTATGAAGATGCCAAACCTTTAACGTTCCAAGACACCAGTTATCCGGGAATCAAAATATCTTTTAATCACGAGATTGGAAATTCGCCAATGGATGAATACGTGTTGTATTACGACAAGGATACGTTCCAAATGGTTTGGTTGGGATATACCGCTACTTTGGGGCAAAACCAGAAAAACAATGACTGGCATTTTATAAAATATGTTGCTTGGCAAGAGGTTGAGGGCTTGTTGCTTCCCGAAGCCATCAACTTATATAATGTAGAAAACAATCTGCCCACAACCGTAAAAGACAGCTTGACGTTTTCCCATATGAGCCTTTCTACTGACAGGATGGCTTTGCGTATGTACATGATGCCCGACGGAGCGGAGGTGGTTCAATAAAAGCTTAAGCGTTTATTCCAAAAACTCTGCACAGTCCCTGTGTGGCAAGCAGATGTTGGTTTGTGCAAAATTTGAGATTATGCAAACCTACTGTTGTGTTTTGTACTTTTCTTCATATCGATGCCAAAGTTCCGTTTGGTGGGTTTCGAGGCTTATCGATCTGCCATCGATAAACGCATGTGTCAATTGATTGGTTTTCATGTCCAAAGCATCGCCTTCGCTGATGAAAAGTGTGGCGCTTTTGCCGGTTTCCAAAGTACCATAATCTTTATCAATACCTAATATTTTAGCGGCATTGGAGGTTATCAATTGCAAGGCTTGTTCTTTCGTAAGGCCGTGTGCTACCGTTGTTCCTGCATAAAAGGGTAGATTTCTGGCATTCATGCGTTCCATGTCGCCGCTGTTTTCAAGTGCAACCAAAACTCCCGCATCAACCAGAAGTTTGGCCCTTTTGTAAGGCAAATCATAATCATCGTCATCGCCATCGGGCAAAGAATGAACCCGTGCCAGCAATACTGGTACATCATTTTGCTTAAGGAGTTCGGTTACTTTGTGAGCCTCTTCGCCACCCACGATGACCATGGATTTTACTTGGTTGTCTTTTGCAAATCCAATGGCATCAGCAATGCCCTTTTCGTCATTTACGTGGATGTATAGTTTTTTGGTGCCATCAAACAATCCTTTGGTGGCATTGTAAGTAAGATTGGTTGGCGATTGGCTGCCTTCAGAATAGGCTTTGGTGCCATTGAAGAACGAAACGATTTCGGCTATCTGTTCTTGGTAATTTGGGTTGAGTTTTATTGATGCATCTTCTCCAAGCCACCAACGTCCTCTTGTGAAAGGGGATGGCCAATTGAGATGAATGCCGTCATCGGTTTTTACGGTTGCGTCTTCCCAGTTCCATGCATCAAACTGAACTACGGATGATGTCCCGGAAATCCGGCCGCTACGGGGTGTTATCTGTCCTAAGAGTATGCCATTGGGACGCATGGACTCTACAATTTTTGATTCGGTATTGTAGGCAATTAGGCTTCTGACGTGGGGTATCAAGCCGCCTATCTCACTTTTGTCATCGGTGGCACGCACTGCATCTATTTCTACCAAGCCCAAAGTTGTGTTTGGGATGATAAAACCGGGATATACATGTTTTCCCGTGGCATTGACGACCTGGACGTCACTGCTCAATCGCAACTGCACTTCATCGGCATTGACAATATTGGCTATCTTGCCATCCGAGATGACAATGGTGCTGTTCTTTATGACCTCTCCGTTGCCGATATGTGCAACGGCACCAATTATGGCAATCGGATTTTTCTGTTTGGGTGCCGGTGTTTGTTGGCCAAAGCCTGATGTCGTACAAAATATAAGGGCCAATATTATAGTGAAATATTTCATTTTAAATGTTTTAATGAACTCGTATGTTCGAAAATTGATCGCTTTTTTCATGAATTGTGTTGCTGCTGACTTTGGTGTTTGAATTATTCAGAATCACAGTGCAATGCCTGTTTTTCATTTTTCTTGATGGGCTGTGTTTTCAATCCTTCGTTTTTGGCCTTCAACATTTCGTTGATAAGCATGCTTCTTTCGGCTTTTTGAACTTCTTTCAACTCATTGTCCCTTTCAATGTCAAAATAAATAGCCCCTTCAATGATGGTTTTTTCTGCTTTGGCATAAATCGAAAGCGGATGATAGTTCCACAAAACCAGATCGGCATCTTTTCCAACCTTGATACTGCCCACCCGATGGTCTATGTGCAGTAGTTTGGCGGGGTTCAGGGTTATGAATTTCAAAGCCTCTTCTTCGGTGACGCCACCATATTTGATGGTTTTTGCTGCTTCTTGGTTCAGTCGTCTGGACATTTCGGCATCATCGCTGTTGATGGCCACCGTAATGCCGGCGTGGTGCATGATGGCCGCATTGAACGGTATGGCATCGTTTACTTCGTATTTGTACGCCCACCAATCGCTAAAGGTTGAGCCACCGGCGCCGTGTGCTTTCATCTTATCGGCCAGTTTGTAACCTTCTAAAATATGCGTGAACGTGTTGATGTTAAAATTGAACTGTTCTGCGACTTTCATTAACATATTGATTTCGCTCTGTACATAAGAATGGCAGGTAATAAAACGTTCCTTGTTGAGTATTTCCGCAAGGGTTTCCATTTCGATATCCTTCCTGTAAGGCTTGCCGCTTTTTTTGGCAGTGTCGTATTCCTTGGCTCTGGTGAAGTAGTCAATAAACATTTGTTCGACGCCCATTCTGGTTTGTGGGAAACGGTTTGTTTCCGAACTTCCCCAATTGCTCTGTTTTACGTTTTCGCCCAAAGCAAATTTGATGAATTTTGGAGCATTTTTATAGATGAGATTATCGGCATTTTCGCCCCATTTGAGTTTGATAAGAGCCGAACGCCCGCCAATGGGATTGGCCGAACCATGTAAGATTTGAACGGTGGTCACGCCGCCGGCGAGGTTTCGGTAAATGTCGATACTGGTCTCATCTATAACGTCTTCGATGGTTACTTCAGCCGATGAATTATGTCCAGACTCGTTGATGGATGCTGCGGCAATGTGCGAATGTTCGTCAATGATTCCTGCAGTGATGTGCTTGCCGGTTGCGTCAATTGTTTTGGCAGAGTTATCTGTAAGGTTTTTCCCTATTTGTGCGATTTTCCCATTTTTGATAAGCAGGTCGGTATTTTCAAGAATCCCATCGTTTTCGTTGGTCCAGACGGTTGCATTTTTGAACAATAGGGTTTCTTGTACGGGCAATTCCTTTAAGCCAAATGCTTTGTTGGGGTAGGTGAGTTGGCTGAATGTTTTGGTGGGTTCTTTTTTGCCATGATTGCTTTTGGTTTCTTTGTTTTCGGAAGCGGTTTGGCTATATTTTGCAATAAACGAAGTTTTGGAACCGTTTGGCAAAGTGGCTTTTCCCTTTAGGTTTTTGTGGTCATCAATATTGGCAATGATTCTTATAAATTCTTGTTTTGTGGAGTCTTGCGTTGTAAAGGCGATGTTGACCCAATTATCTGAATGAGATATTTTAGACCCTCTTGTTTTTTCGTTTGATACGATTTCGGCCTTCAATTTGTCCAGATCGCCTTTAATGGTCATTTCGTAAGATTCATTTGCAAGCGAAAAGGGATAATGGCCACGGATGTCTTTTTTGTTGAAATCGTTGATGATGTTGCGTTGGCCTTGCACCCAGTTTTCATGGAGGATGGTTCTGGTATCAAACACATCGCCGGAGGTAATCAAAAAATTGGCATAGCAACCATTTTTTAACGAACCGATTATATTGGCTTTTCCGAGTAATTGTGCCGGAATGCTTGTCAGGGCTTCGAGAGCTTTCTCTTTGGAAAGTCCGTACTGGATGGCCTTGGCAAGATTGGTTTTAAAATCTTTGGTGTTCTTTATAGCGTGCAATGTGAGTGCAAAAGAGATGTTGTTTTCGGCCAAAACTTTTGGATTGGTCGGGTATTGGTCCCATTTCCGCATGTCTTCGAGTGATAGTTTTTCGGTCAGAAAAATATTTTCGACATCATAAGCATCCGGAAAATTGATGGGAACAACAAGTGGTGCGTTAAGAGCCTTGATTTGGTCTATGCGTTCATATTCATTGCCGCCACCCAAAATCACATATTGAATGTTGAACATATCGCCTATCTTATCGGCCCTGGCAACATTGGCCCTACTGCCTGCCTCAAAAATCTGTACTAAACTTTTGTTTCGGTTAAAGGCTTCGATCGATAGGTCTTTGGTTTCTATGTTTCCTTTTGCATACCAATTGGCATCAAGGTAGAGTTGGCGCAAAAGCGCCATGCTACCCATTAGCGATGTTGGATAAGACTGGTCGGACGTGTTGCTTTTTTTAAATGAAAAATATTGCCCGGACTTGTCGTCCAATATCCTTGCTTCATTGCCTTGGTGTCTGTTCAGGGCAACCAATGCTCCTGTGCCACGGACTATGCCATCTTGGATGTGGGTATTTACAACGCCAAACCCAGCTTTGATAAGTTCTTCGGCTTTTTTGTCATCGAACTTAAATTTTTCGATAGCGTTGTTTTCGGGCATTACGTGGTCGTTCCAATAATAACCTGTGCGCGTCGGGTTGTATTGGCCACTGCGCCTTCCGCTTTGGCGGACCGGTTTTTCTACCCCAAAATCAGAGTAGATATCGATAAACGATGGATAGATGCTTTTTCCGGAAAGGTCTATGACAGTGGTGTTTTTAGGGATTGTAACGGCGTTTCCCGAAGATACGATTTTGCCATCCTTGATAAGTAAGGTACCATTCTCGACTATCTGGTTTGGCGACACATGGATTTTTGCATTGGTAAAAGCTGTGTAATTTGTGTTTTTGGCAATGACACCGTCGTTTTTAGGGAAATAGTCCTGGGCGCTCAGGAAGTTGATGCACAAAAATGCAACGGCAAAAAGTTTTGATTTTATCATTGATGTTTTTTTGGTTGGATTCGAATGTTACCAAATATATAAAATAATATTGGTAGATTTTCTGTAATGGTTTTTTTGTCTTGTTTAAGTGCATTTGATATATTTTTCATTTTGTACTATTGGGCAAAATGGGACTGACAAAAATGGGTGTATAGCAATAAGATCAGATAATTTTTGAACAAGGTATTTCATAATGCTTTACTGTTCAAAACCCGTAGTGCATTATGTTTTTGGCCACAAATGCACAGATTTTGATTAAATGAAAAAAAATCAAGCCATAGCACAGGGTTAAACGAATGTTTTGCATGCAATATAACCGTGAAATTATTGTATGTAATACATGTACCTGTGTATAAGTAGGCAAGCTTAATAATTCGATTATCAATAATTTGTGTTTTAATAGATAATGCAATGTTGGCGGTGCAAAATGATTTATTCAAAAAAAAACCATACGCCCAAATAATTATAAAGGATGGTTTTTGTGATAATTGACCAGAAGAGCCACGACATAGCTATAACTTTCGATCCCTGCAGCTTGGTTGTTGGCTTTCAGGAAACCGTTATAAGTGCCTTTAAAGACTACCTCCAGAGGATTTTGGTAAGCTTTCCAGAACGCTCGGGCTTCTTCGTAGTTTTTCAAAATACCGGGATTGATGGTCTTTAGAATTTCATCGTACTGTTTTGGGCTTCGCGAATACAGGTCACCGAGACAATGGGCCAAGGCAAAAGTATATCCCGAATACTGAAAATAAGCGTCCTTGTGGTGCATGGCCGCCATGCTTCCGATAAAGTTGGCTTCGTTTTCGGCAGCAAAACCCAATTGATGAGCCATTTCGTGAGCACTGGTGGTCGGGTATTTATATTCCGGGATCAGGCCGTCTATTTGGGCTTCGTTCGTGAAAGGATTCAGGTAGCCGCTAAAACCCATATAGGTAAGCGGCAGACTGTATATGGACCGTTTTAAGCTCACAGGGTGATAATTCAAATCGGGAAAAATTTTTGCCAGTTCGTCATAACCTTCGGGAGTTTTTGCCAGCAGTTCCCGTTTTGTGAACGGCATTGTCACTTTTGTCGAATCGTTTGGTGCAATACCATGGTGGATTTCATTGGATTTCACGATCAATTGTTTTGTGAACCCCAACAATTCTTCCGTGGTATATTCGTTTTCGATGCCAAAAGACTTGTGCAAGGGCAAACGGTAATAATTAAATGCCCAGAACAGATGAAACGCAAAATAACCAATTGATAATGTGCAAAGCACCTCCAAAACCCAGTTTGTGGTATCTGTGATGATTCTTTTTCTGTTGAGGTATAGCCATCTCAAAATGTAAATAATCGCTATTGTGTACAAAATATCCCCCACTGAAAATGGTATCCATCCAAAAGTATAATGCGATAATTTTGAGATAAAACGATAAAGGCCATTACTGTAATAACGTTCCACAAACTCCGGAAACAGGGCAAGGACTTTAACCAGCCCGATTTGCGGGATGATAGAGAGTGCCAAAAACAGTTTTGCGTGTTTTCCCATGATCCAAAAATAGAAAATAGTCAATGATTTGCGTACCTTTGCGTTATAAAATATCTAAATATGGATTCACAGATTCGAGAACTTGAACCGAAAGCCCTATGGAACCATTTTGCCAATCTCAACGCTGTGCCAAGAGCGTCAAAAAAGGAAATGCAGGTCATTGCTTTTATGAAAGATTTCGGCAAAAAATTAGACCTGGAAACCATTGAAGACAGTGTGGGCAACGTCATCATAAAAAAACCCGCTACCAAAGGTATGGAAGACCGAACGCCTGTGATATTGCAGTCGCATTTAGATATGGTGCACCAAAAAAACAACGATACCGATTTTGACTTTGATACCCAAGGCATCCAGATGTATGTCGATGGCGATTGGGTGCGGGCCAAAGGTACAACACTTGGTGCCGACAATGGTTTGGGCGTGGCGACCATCATGGCCATTTTAGAAAGCAATACCATTGCACATCCTGCCATCGAGGCACTTTTTACCATTGATGAAGAAACCGGCATGACCGGTGCCAAAGGCCTTGAGCGTGGCATACTGCAAGGCAAAATTCTTTTGAATTTAGATACGGAGGAAGATGACGAAATAGGAGTAGGCTGTGCCGGAGGTTTGGATGTAACTGCAGTAAAAAATTATGAGCTGGTGCCTGCACCAGAATCCTCTATTGGCTATGCCATCACTGTAAAAGGACTTCAGGGTGGACATTCAGGCATGGATATCCATAAAGGGTTGGGCAATGCCAATAAATTGATGAACAGATTACTATATAAGTGTTCAGGAGAAGATTATGGGCTTCGTATATTTGAAATAGAAGGCGGCAGTCTTCGCAATGCCATACCAAGAGAAAGTAATGCCATTATAGCCATCAATAAAAATCAAGAAACGGCTTTTCAGAATACCTTCAAGGCATTGGTGTCCGATATCAAAAACGAATATAAAACCATGGAACCCAACCTTGAAATTGTGCTTTTGAAAACGGCAACGCCACTTCAGGTCATGGATATGGGAACACAAGACGGACTATTGCGCGCCATTTATACCGCTTGTAACGGCGTGTACAGGATGAGTCCAGACATACCGGACTTGGTGGAAACCTCAAACAACATTGCCAAAGTTACCGTAAAGAATGGCCGTTTGCAAATCAATTGCCTGACACGGTCTTCGGTGGAGAGTTCCAAGCTCGACTTGGCCTATTCGTTGGAAGCAGCATTTAAATTGATGGGATGCGACGTAGAGTTTTCGGGCGATTACCCCGGATGGGCACCCAATATGCAATCACCGATATTAAAGGTAATGACCAAGATTTACACAGACATAAACAAAATAGAACCACATGTGGCAGCTTGCCACGCCGGACTGGAATGTGGTATCATTGGAGAACGTTACCCCGGACTGGATATGATTAGTTTTGGACCCAACATCAAAGGCGCCCACTCGCCAGATGAACGTGCCCAGATATCCTCTGTGAAAAAATATTGGAAATTCGTTCTCGAAATTTTGAGTAACATCCCGAAGGCCTAAAAGTTCAATCTCAATAGCTATCGTGATAATTTCAATCTGAATTTCAAAAATGATTTCAAAAGAATTTTACTGAAAAAAACCGTTTTTGCCTTTGTCTGCCTAGACTTGGTGTAAGTGGTTTCGGTCCAAAGTACAATTCCATATTCCATTGTACCATTGGGTTATTCCTTCAGGACCCTCTAAACATCTCAACCTATACACATCTCAATTTTTATTTTACCCAGGTTTTATTAATAGCGGTCAAATCGTTAAATTTGCAACTCTGAAAATTTAAAGGAACCATGTTCAATAATTTAAGCGATAAGTTAGATAAGGCGCTGCACGTGCTCAAAGGTCATGGAAGCATTACCGAAGTCAATGTAGCCGAAACCCTAAAAGAAGTACGCAGGGCATTGCTCGATGCCGATGTTAACTTTAAGATTGCCAAGGATTTTACCAATACCGTCAAAGAAAAAGCACTGGGACAAAATGTGTTGACCACCTTGCAGCCCGGCCAGTTGATGGTAAAAATCGTAAAGGACGAACTTACCGAGCTGATGGGCGGAGATGCAGAAGGCATTAACCTTTCCGGTAATCCGAGCGTTATCTTGATGTCGGGACTTCAAGGTTCTGGGAAGACCACTTTTTCCGGTAAACTTGCCAATTATCTCAAAAATAAGAAAACAAAAAAACTGTTGCTCGTTGCCTGTGACGTATATCGTCCTGCCGCTATCGATCAGTTGCATGTGGTTGGCGATCAATTGGGCATCGAAGTTTATAGTGACAAAGGTAATTCTGATCCAGTTGCTATCGCAAAAGCCGGTATCGCTCACGCCAAGGCAAATGGCTACAATGTTGTCATTATAGATACTGCAGGCCGTTTGGCTGTTGATGATGTAATGATGACCGAAATATCCAACATCCATAAAGCCATCCAACCCCAAGAAACCCTGTTTGTTGTGGATTCGATGACCGGTCAGGATGCAGTAAATACGGCCAAAGCCTTTAACGATGTTCTCAACTTTGATGGTGTAGTTCTTACCAAACTCGACGGCGATACTCGCGGCGGTGCTGCACTTTCCATAAAATCGGTGGTCAACAAGCCGATAAAATTCATTGGTACAGGCGAAAAAATGGAGGCCATCGACGTGTTTTACCCATCGCGTATGGCCGACAGGATCTTGGGCATGGGTGACGTGGTCTCATTGGTTGAAAGAGCACAGGAACAATATGACGAAGAGGCCGCACGTAAACTCCAGAAGAAAATTGCCAAAAACCAATTTGGTTTTGATGACTTTTTGGGCCAGATTCAGCAAATAAAGAAAATGGGCAACATGAAAGACCTCATCGGTATGATTCCCGGTGCCGGAAAAATGGTAAAGGATATTGACATCGATGATGATGCATTCAAGCACATCGAAGCAATTATCCACTCCATGACCCCAAAGGAACGTTCCAATCCTGCCATCATCAATTCAAGTAGAAAACAGCGCATCGGGAAAGGCTCCGGTACGTCGGTGCAACAGGTAAACCAGTTGCTGAAACAGTTTGATCAAATGAGCAAAATGATGAAAATGATGCAAGGAGGTAAGGGAAAAGCCATGATGCACGCCATGAAGAATATGAGATAACTTATGGTTTTGCACAAAGTGGGATAACACACAACAACACAACAACATATGGTCTTACTCGACGGAAAAAAGATCAGCAACGACATTAAAAATGAAATTGCCGAACAAGTAAAAAAAATGAAGTCACGGGGCGAAAAAGTACCGCACCTGGCCGCCATAATCGTCGGAAATGACGGTGCAAGCCTTACCTACGTTGCCAGTAAGGTCAAGGCATGCGAGAGGGTCGGGTTTGATTCTACATTGATACGCATGCCCAATACCACCAGCGAAATTGAACTGCTCGACAAGATTGAAGAACTCAATTTGAACCCTGATATTGATGGGTTTATCATACAATTGCCCTTGCCAAAACAAATCAACACCCAAAAAGTACTTTTGGCGGTAAATCCCGAAAAAGATGTTGATGGATTCCATCCTACCAACTTTGGCAAAATGGCGTTGGATATGTCAACCTTCATTCCTGCAACGCCATTTGGTATTTTGGAACTCCTTGATCGTTATGGGGTTGAGACCCAAGGTAAGCATACTGTCGTCATTGGGCGTAGCCACATCGTTGGTCGGCCAATGAGCATTTTGATGGGACGAAAAGGGTTTCCCGGAAACTCCACCGTAACCCTGACGCACAGCCATACCAAAAATATTACCCAGATAACTTCACAGGCCGATATTATCATTTCTGCTTTGGGTGTTCCCAACTTTTTGAAAGCAGAAATGGTAAAGGATGATGCCGTGGTAATCGATGTGGGAATTACGAGGGTTATCGATGAAACTAACGAAAAAGGCTATTACATTACAGGCGATGTCGATTTTGAGAACGTGAGCAAAAAGGCGAGCTTTATCACCCCCGTACCCGGTGGTGTGGGGCCAATGACCATTGCCATGCTGCTTAAAAACACTCTGTTAGCAAGAGAACGGCAAAATTAGATCGCCATTATCTTTTTTTATGGAAGCGATCCCGATTGTCCCGATCGTTGGCTTTTTTTGAATCTGAAAGCAGTTGGTTGAGAACTTTCATTTCGCTATCTGTCAGTTCTCGGTAGGTTCCTGTGGGTACATCTAGATTGATGTTCATGATTCTTATGCGCTTCAGTGATTTTACTTCGTAGTCGAGATATTCGCACATCCGTCTTATCTGTCGGTTCAATCCTTGTGTGAGCACTATTTTGAATTTATAGGTGCCTAATTTTTTAACCTCACATTTTTTGGTGATTTGCTCCAAAATAGGGACGCCGTTGGCCATACGTTCAACAAAGGTTTGCGTAATGGGTTTATCAACAGTGACGAGGTATTCTTTTTCGTGGTTGTTGCTTGCACGGAGTATTTTGTTCACTATGTCGCCGTCATCTGTCAATAGGATGAGCCCTTCACTGGCTTTGTCGAGTCTCCCTATTGGAAAAATTCTTTTTGGATAATTGATGTAATCGATGATGTTGTCTTTCTCTACCCGAGTATCCGTAGTACACACAATACCGATCGGTTTGTTGAATGCGAGATATACAAAGCGTTCTTTGTGGTCTTCTATCGGTTTTCCATCCACGGTAACACTGTTTTCAGATGTTACCTTGCTGCCCATTTCTGCCGTCTTGCCATCAATGGCCACGCGCCCGGCTTCGACGAGTTTGTCGGCTTCTCGACGGGAGCAATATCCCACTTCACTTAAATATTTGTTGATACGTACCTGTCGGTCTTCCATATTGCAAAGATAGCTTTAATCAGAAAAATAATAATCAAGCTTTAAGTATCAATAAATTCATAAATATGCGAAGCGACCATTTCGTTGTTTAAAGAATGGCCTTGTCCTTTTGTGGTAATCAATTTGCTGTTCTTAAAACTATTGCTGATGCGGATGGCATCCTTGTATGGTATGATGTTGTCCTCTTTGTCATGGATAATTAGCCCTTGCAAGTCTGTGTCTTTTAAGAACTTGGCGGTAGAATAGTTTTCCGGGGCATTGCCAAGCTTCTCAATGATAGTGCGGTTCATTTGTTGCGTAATGCGCTTGTTAAAGCCCAACATATCGGTATAACGTTTTAGTACGTCCGTAAACTCCGATGGTGCGCCCAGTAGTACAATTTTTTTGACGGAATCCAATTGGTATTTATGTTGAAAAATAGCTGTCGCCATACCGCCCACAGAGTGTGCAACGATGATTTCTGGTTGAAACCGTGTTGCCACAATATTGATAAATTCTGAATATAGTACTGCATTAAAACGCCGTCCACTGGAGTTGCCGTGACCCGGAGCATCCAGTGCCACAACAGAATGCCCTCTTTTTTTGAGTTCGAGTATGATGGCTTTCCAACGGTGGGAATTGCTCTGCCAACCATGGACAAGCAACACTGTGGG
This sequence comes from Bacteroidota bacterium, assembly GCA_029557895.1. Lineage (GTDB taxonomy): Bacteria > Bacteroidota > Bacteroidia > Flavobacteriales > Flavobacteriaceae > JBPOFM01. The sequence goes on from JAKQHT010000021.1 coordinate 41,059, forward strand.
CTTGTTGCCGAGCCATCGGTAGGTCATAATGGTATGGGTGCCGTATTTGTGTTCTTTCTGAAAGGCCGTGTCAAGAAAATCACGTTGTTCTTCGGTTAATTTTCGTCCCTTTTGGGGCGTAGTGAATAGGACAAGAGCTACCTTGGCAGCAGTTTTTTTTGAAAAAAAGCTTACCAGGTTGTAGAAACAGCCAACTGTTTTTGCGAGTAATAGTCTCATGGGCTTGTTTTGTTGTCAGCAGGGCAATAACACATGAGTATCAGTACCAGTTGATGAAAAAATACTTGATTCTGGCATTGTCCGGTATCTGTGACGGTTCAAACTTTATGTTCATGTCATACCGGAGATTGGCAGGCAGCTTTGTCTTGTCGATGGCAAATTGGGCATTGATTTCATTTACAGAAACAACTACCGTGCTGATAAGATTGTCAATCTTTGAAATGGAATAAGCACTTTGTATATCCTTGAACCTGCTTTTTTTAGAAATGCCTTTTGCGGTTTTGTACCTCGAATCTTCTATGCGGATGTTGGTGATTGTCGAAGTGGAGTCGTCCACATTTTTTGGGGTCAGAGTCAATAGCAATGCGCCTTTTTTCTCATGTATTTCAATAAAATTCATCGGGATTTTAAGGACAGGATCTGTTTTATATCTGACAATGGAGTCCGAAGCAAAAACCGTTTTGAGCGACATGACCTTTGTGGAATCGGTAAGGAGTCCAACGTGGTTTTTGCTTACCAAAAAAGGATTCTGTTCTTTTTTGCATGAGCTCAACAGTATGAATATAAATAAAATAGCTATAAATGAATATTTCATAATCTATGGATGATGTGGGTTAAAAAATCACTTTTTCATGGCTTTTGTCAGTATGCCGAACACGCTTCTGATGAATGTAGCACTCGTCAGAACTTTTACTACCGGATTCATGGCGGTACTGCGCCTTGTTGTTTTGTTTCGCTGTTTAGATTGTGCTTTTTTTAGGTCGTCGAGTTCTTTTTTGGCCTTTTCTTTGGCTTCGTCAGCTTCTGCTTTTTCAATCTTACGCGTCAAGATTTCGTAAGCACTTTCACGGTCGATAACTTCGTTGTATTTTTTTGCCAGTTTTGATTTTGCCAGTAAATCCGAAAGTTCGGTATCTGACAGGATGTCCATGCGGCTCATGGGTGCGCGCATCATGGTAGCTGCCAGAGGTGTTGGGCGACCTTTTTCGTCCAAGGCAGAAACCAAGGCTTCACCTGTGCCGAGAGAGGTCAACACCGTAGAGGTGTCATAATAGTCTGTTTCCGGATAGTTCTGTGCAGTGAGCTTTATGGCTTTTCTGTCGTTTGCCGTAAAAGCACGAAGTGCATGTTGGACTTTCAGGCCGAGTTGGCTCAACACTTCATTAGGCACGTCAGTAGGGTTTTGGGTCACAAAATAGATGCCCACACCTTTGCTACGGATCAGTTTTACAATGCTTTCTATCTGGTTTAGAAGGGCTTTGGAAGCATGGTTAAAAATTAAATGCGCCTCATCGATAAACAACACCAATTCTGGCTTGCCGCTATCGCCTTGTTCTGGAAATGTAGCGTATATTTCGGCCAGAAGGCTCAACATAAACGTAGAGAACAACTTTGGCCTGTCCTGGATGTCCGTAAGGCGGATAATGTTGATATATCCACGCCCTTTATCATCAATCCGGAGTAGGTCGTTTACCTCAAACGAGGTTTCTCCAAAAAACAAATCGGCACCTTGCTGTTCGAGTTCTACGACTTTCCTCAAAATTGAGCCCGTCGAAGCAGTCGAGATATGTCCGTAGGCATCGCCAAATTCCTTTTTGCCTTCTTGGGTAGCATATTGAAGTATTTTTTTGAAATCTTTTAAGTCCAGCAAGGGCAGTTTGTGGTCATCGCAATATTTGAAAATGACGGATACAATCCCAGATTGCGTTTCAGATAAATCAAGGATTCGGGATAGGAGAACTGGGCCAAATTCGATTACCGTTGCGCGAAGCCGAACGCCGCCCTGTTCTGAAAGGGTTAGAAGTTCAACAGGAAAATTTTTGGATTCAAACGGTAAACCAATCATGGCGTGGCGCTCGTCGATTTTTGCATTGCTTTGGCCTGGTTGCGCCAGACCGCTCAAGTCACCTTTGATGTCCATCAACAGTACAGGGATGCCTTTATCTGAAAGGTTTTCGGCCAAGACTTGCAGGGTCTTGGTTTTACCGGTCCCTGTGGCGCCAGCAATAAGCCCATGGCGGTTCATGGTCTTGAGCGGTACATTCACAAAGGCATTCGTGATGGTCTCTCCTTCCAGCATTGCCGCACCGAGTGTGATGTACTCGCCTTTGCAGGTGTTTCCGTCAACAATATGTTTGTGAAATTCCTCTTTTTTGCCCATGTACCAAAAATTTTGATAAAAATAATAATCTTCAATTAAACCCCCCGAAAATATTTTAAACAATATAGAAATACAACAAAATCAAAATTCTTTGCGATTTTCAAATTGGCGCATTGACATAATGGCTATTTTTGCAAACTATGGAGAAAGCGATCCAAGATTTGATAAACCAAGGCAAAATGCTTCCGCTCATGGAAGCGTTTTACACCATTCAGGGCGAAGGTTTCCACAAAGGCACTGCAGCCTACTTTATTAGGCTGGGCGGTTGTGATGTGGGTTGCCATTGGTGTGATGTAAAAGAAAGTTGGAATGCCGACCTGCATCCGCCTACGGATACCAAAACTATCGTTGAAAATGCTGCCAAGTATAGTGATACTATTGTGGTAACCGGGGGAGAACCATTGACTTGGGACATGGCCGAATTGACATCGCTGCTCAAACAGAAGGGAATGAAAACGCATATTGAAACTTCTGGTGCTTATCCATTGACAGGTACCTGGGATTGGATTTGCCTTTCCCCGAAAAAACTCAAAAAACCCACCGAAGCAATCTATAAAAAAGCGGACGAACTCAAGATTATCGTCTATAACAGGGATGATTTTCGTTTTGCCGAAGAACAGGCAGCAAAGGTAAACGATGATTGCATCCTTTATTTGCAACCGGAATGGAGCAAGCGTGATAAAGTCATTCCCGAAATTGTGGAATATGTCATGGGAAACCCCAGGTGGAAAGTGTCACTGCAAACGCACAAGTACCTTAATATCCCCTAAAAAAGTGTTTTGAATTACCTTCTGAAAGGAACTTCTATTACTATATTGCCCCAACCCATAAAGAGATTGACGCCCTTATCGGTTTCTTCAAAGACCATTGAAAAGGCTTCTAGGAAATTTTTGCCCATTATTACCGGGACTTTCATCCGTGCCACATCGTGCAGAGGTTCGTAGGTGTAAGCGCCCCAAATATTGGTATCCTTGTTGAGGATGACGATCCATTCCTTATCGCCGGGAATGGTAAAAAGCGAATAAGTGCCGGCCTTTACCTTGGTTTGCCCAAAATACATATCCTTGTAAAAAATGATTTCTGTGGCCTCATTGGCGCCGGTCCTCCATACCAAGCCGTTTGGTGCTAATTGTGATAACTCTCTGTCTTTGAGTTGAGGGCGGCTGTAAATCACTTTTATCAATTTGTCAGACACCTTATAGTTGGATGGATATGAAGCTACATCCATGGGGCTTTTGTCCAATTCCGGGAAATCTTGCGCTTGCACTGTGGTGGAAATGGCAAAAATCAAAATGGCAATAAATGGTTTGAAAATATTTTGCGTTTTCATGATAATTTTTTTTCAAAAGTAACGGTATTATGATTAAAAAAGTATCTGTTGGTTTAAATGATCATCTTTTTTTTTGGTTGAAACTTTTCGTTTAAAAATTTAGCATTTGAGTTTCATATTTTATACAATATTATTTTTTTTATTTCATAATGTAATTATTTTTAATGCTTATGTTTTATAATTAAAATCAATAAATCACTTTTGCATCAATAATTAAAACATCAATATAATTTTTAAAAATATAGATTATGTGCGGGATAGTATGTGCGTTCGATTTAAAACAAAAATCAGAAGACTTGAGACCACAATTATTGGAAATGGCAAAAATTATTCGTCATCGCGGACCCGACTGGAGCGGTATTTATAGTGACGACAAAGCCATTTTGGCGCATGAGCGCTTGGCAATCGTTGATCCCGCATCAGGAAAACAACCCTTGATGAGTGCGGATAAAAAATTGGTTTTGGCTGCCAACGGAGAAATATACAACCATAGAGAGCTTCGCAAGCAATTCCCTGATTATGAATTTAAAACCGAAAGTGATTGCGAAGTGATTCTGGCACTGTACCAAAAAAAAGGCGCAGAATTTGTTGACGAAATGAACGGTATATTCGGTTTTGCCATTTATGATTCCGAAAAAGATGAATACTTCATTGCCCGTGACCACATGGGAATCATTCCGTTATACATCGGTTGGGATCAAAACGGGACGTTTTATGTTGCTTCAGAATTGAAAGCCCTGGAAGGCTATTGTACCAAAATCGAACTCTTCCCTCCGGGACATTACATGAGCAGCAAAGACGGTCGGTTTGTAAAATGGTACAACCGTGAGTGGTCAGATTATGACGCTGTAAAAGATAACGAAACCAGTATAAAAGCCATAAAAGACGCTTTGGAAGCAGCCGTGCACAGACAATTGATGAGCGATGTGCCTTATGGCGTGTTGCTGTCCGGTGGCCTGGATTCGTCGGTAACATCTGCCATTGCCAAAAAATTTGCCCAAAAACGTATAGAATCTGATGATACGCAAGCGGCTTGGTGGCCACAACTGCATAGTTTTTCTGTTGGGTTGGAAGGCTCTCCAGATTTGGCTGCGGCTCGTAAAGTTGCCGAGCACATAGGTACGGTGCATCACGAAATAAAGTTTACCATACAGGAAGGATTGGATGCTATACGTGACGTTATTTACAAACTTGAAACTTATGACATTACAACCGTAAGAGCTTCGACTCCTATGTATTTAATGGCAAGAGTTATCAAGTCTATGGGTATTAAAATGGTGCTGTCCGGTGAAGGTGCTGATGAGTTGTTTGGAGGTTATCTGTATTTTCATAAAGCACCAAATGCCAGAGAATTTCACGAAGAAACCGTTAGAAAATTAAGCAAATTGCATCAATATGATTGTTTGAGAGCCAATAAAAGCCTTGCCGCTTGGGGTATTGAAGGACGTGTGCCGTTTTTGGACAAAGAATTTATGGACGTTGCCATGCGCATCAACCCGAAAGACAAGATGATAAACGGCGAGCGTATGGAAAAATGGGTAGTGCGCAAAGCCTTTGAAGATATGTTGCCCGAAAGCGTGGCGTGGCGACAAAAAGAGCAGTTTAGTGACGGTGTTGGGTACAGTTGGATTGATACCTTGAAAGAAGTGGTTGCCAAAGAAGTCACTGACGAACAATTAGCAAATGCGAAATACAAGTTTCCATTACAAACACCTACCACTAAAGAAGAATTTTATTACCGTTCCATTTTTGCCGAGCATTTCCCGAGTGATACCGCAGCCTTATGCGTGCCACAAGAACCGAGTGTGGCGTGCAGCACCAAAATAGCGCTTGAATGGGATGAAGCCTTTAAAAATATGAACGACCCAAGCGGTCGTGCCGTGGCAAAGGTGCATGAGGATGCGTATGTGAAGGTGTAACCCGACGAATTTTATATAAATAATGGATTGCAATCAATAGATTATGATGTTTTCCGATTTCAGTATAGGTCTCAAAAAACCATTAAAAGTAATCTAAATATTGTTTTGAGTTCAGAGCAAAAGCAAGTTAAAATTGTTTTGAACTCAAATCAATTTTTGGAAATTCATGTAATGATCCATAAAAATCCCGAAGGAAAACCCTGTTGGACTTAAAAAACAGTTATAGAAGTGATTTAAACTTTTTTATAGCCTATCCTAAACTTTTTTTTTGAAATGAAATCCAATTTTTATGATAAATTATTATGGAATATAATAACTAAAAACACCCAAAATAAAGCATTTAAGCCACGATTGCATTTTTACCCAAAATTCCCGACTATAAAATTTGCTAAAATCAAATTTAAACCCACTTTTAAGCGATTTAAGCCACTTTTCAGTTTTTAACAACTGTTGATAATTTATAGTCTTTATCGATAAAATACTTTTAAATAGCCTGATAAATTCGTATCTTTGTAAGTATTCAAAAAATGATGCAACTGCGTCATTTTTTTATGCAGCACAATGATGTTTAAATTAAAACAAAACTATGAGCGAAGAAGCTAAAAAAAACAATTATTCAGCAGATAGTATTCAGGCACTGGAAGGCATGGAGCATGTGCGTATGCGTCCGTCAATGTACATAGGCGATGTAGGAACAAGGGGATTGCACCATTTAGTGTATGAAGTGGTGGATAACTCTATTGATGAGGCGCTTGCGGGACATTGCGACACCATTGCCGTAACCATAAATGAAGATAATTCAATTACCGTAGAAGATAACGGTCGTGGTATTCCGGTCGATTTGCACAAAAAAGAAGGTATTTCTGCATTAGAAGTGGTCATGACCAAAATCGGTGCCGGGGGTAAGTTTGACAAAGATTCTTACAAGGTTTCAGGCGGTTTGCACGGTGTTGGCGTGAGCTGCGTTAATGCCCTTTCGGAACATTTAAGGGCGACGGTCTATCGTGACGGCCAAGTCTGGGAGCAAGAATATGAGCGAGGAAAATCTATGTACCCTGTAAAGCAAGTGGGCCAAACCGACAAAAGAGGAACTACCGTAACCTTTAAGCCCGATGCAACCATTTTCACACAAACCCTCGAATATTCGTATGATACGCTGGCAAGCCGTATGCGCGAATTGTCTTTTTTGAACAAAGGCATCACCATAACGCTTACCGATAAACGAAATAAAAAGGAAGATGGGACTTACGAAGGCGAAGTGTTCTTTTCAAATGAAGGTTTGCCCGAGTTCATCAAATATTTGGACGGGAACCGTGAGCCTTTGATGCAAAAGGTCATTTCTTTTGAGGGCGAAAAAAACGGTGTTCCGGTGGAGGTTGCCATGATTTACAATACGTCCTATGCCGAAAACCTGCATTCTTACGTAAACAATATCAACACCCACGAAGGTGGAACGCATTTGGCTGGTTTCCGAAGAGGCCTTACCATGACCCTAAAAAAATATGCCGATTCGTCGGGGATGACCGATAAATTGAAATTCGAGATTGCTGGTGACGATTTCCGCGAAGGACTCACGGCGATTATATCGGTAAAGGTTGCCGAACCGCAGTTTGAAGGCCAGACCAAAACCAAATTGGGCAACCGCGAAGTGTCTGCATCTGTGAGCCAAGCCGTGTCCGAAATGCTTACCGATTACCTCGAAGAACATCCCGATGATGCCCGCATTATTGTTCAGAAAGTAATTCTTGCGGCACAGGCACGCCATGCAGCACAGAAAGCCCGAGAAATGGTACAGCGCAAGACCGTGATGAGCATTGGTGGACTGCCCGGAAAATTGACCGATTGCTCGGAACAAGATCCTTCAAAATGTGAGATTTATCTCGTTGAGGGCGATTCGGCAGGCGGTACCGCAAAATCAGGCAGGAACCGTGAATTTCAGGCTATTTTGCCTTTGCGCGGTAAAATCCTGAACGTAGAAAAAGCGATGACTCACAAAGTGTTTGAAAATGAGGAAATCCGAAATATTTTCACGGCACTCGGTGTTACCATTGGTACCGAGGAAGATAGCAAAGCACTGAACCTCTCAAAACTGCGCTACCACAAAGTGGTCATCATGTGCGATGCCGATATAGACGGAAGCCACATTGCCACCCTTATCCTTACGTTCTTCTTCAGATATATGAAAGAACTGATTGAAAACGGACATATTTATATTGCAACACCACCACTTTATTTGGTGAAAAAGGGCAACAAAAAAGAATATGCATGGAGCGACAAAGAACGTGATGCCATCATAGAGCAATTCGGTGGAGGTACAAGCGTCCAGCGTTACAAAGGTCTTGGCGAGATGAACGCCGAACAGCTTTGGGACACCACCATGAACCCTGAATTCAGGACGCTCCGTCAGGTCAATATCGATAACGGAAGCGAAGCAGATCGTATTTTTTCAATGTTGATGGGCGACGAAGTGCCGCCAAGGAGGGAATTCATAGAGAAAAATGCGATTTATGCCAATATCGATGCATAAAAGAGACATTAAAAATGAATTTAATAGAGTGCAAAATTGCACTCTATTTTTTTTTGGTCAGAATGATTAAATACAGATAAAATACATTTATTGATTATTTTTATTACATTCGATGTCAAACCTTACTCTTAACTGTAATTAACTGATGAAAAAATTATCAATGGCATTCATGCTTTTATTGAGTTTTCAAGCTGCCAAATCTCAAGAACTTGAAACTATCCTTCTGGCATCCGACGATGCAAGTCTATTGTCAGAAAAATACCTTGATCCGGCAGCAAAAGGATTGATGCACAGCATGAACAGTGGATGGTACACAACTGCAAAAACACATAAATTGTTCGGTTTTGACATTACCATTGGTGCTGGCGCGGCTTTTGTGCCCAGTGCAGAGCAAACCTTTGCATTCATTCCGTCAGATTATTCGTTTTTGGTACTGCCCAATGGCGAGACATCCTTAAATACCGTGATGAGTGAAAACGAAGTTGAAACAACCGTTGATGTTAGGATACCCAATGGCGACGGCACTTTTAATGTAGCATCATTTGATATGCCCGGAGGGATTACCAAAGACCTGCCCATAAATGCCGTACCCGCACCAATTGTACAACTAGGACTTGGATTGCCTTTTAATACAGACCTCAAAGTACGTTTTGTTCCGGAACTCGAATTTGACGAAAGTGTTAAGTCTAAATTATTTGGCCTTGGACTTCAACACGATTTGATGCAGTATTTTAAACCATTGGAAAAAACACCGCTTCACGTTTCGGTATTGGGAGCATTTACAACCATGAATGTCAACTATCTTATCGAAGATAAAAATCCGAACGATAATGTGTCTGTAAGTAACGGAAACGCCGAATTCAAGATGAATACTTGGACGGTTCAAGCCATCGCATCAATAGATTTCAAAATAATTACCTTCTATGGAAGTTTGGGTTATAACAACGGAAAAACCACTATTAAAATGAAAGGCGATTATACAGTAACCTATGATGTCGAAAATTCAAGCGGGACAACAATCGGCACAGTATCAGAAACCGTCCGAAACCCTATCCATTTAGATTTTAAAGCAAATGGGCCGCGCGCCTCACTCGGCACACGATTAAACCTCGGTTTTTTCAAAATCTTTGCAGATTATACCGTTCAAGGATACAATACGGCTACAGCCGGAATCGCATTTAGTTTCAGGTAAAAGACAAATAAAAAAATACCCGGAAGCGTGAGATTTATCTTGCGCTTTCTTTATTTTAAGGCAAATAATTTTGTAATTTTGGAGTCTTAAAAAATCTAAATTAACAACACAGTAAACCCTATAACATTATGAAAATAACAGTAGTTGGCGCAGGAGCAGTAGGCGCAAGTTGTGCCGAGTATATTGCTATCAAAAATTTTGCAAGCGAAGTTGTATTGTTGGATATTAAAGAAGGTTTTGCAGAAGGCAAAGCCATGGATTTAATGCAAACAGCTCCATTAAACGGATTTGATACCAAGATTACAGGCGTCACAAACGATTATTCCAAAACTGCCGGCAGCGATATATGCGTGATCACCTCAGGTATTCCCCGTAAACCCGGGATGACACGTGAAGAATTGATAGGTATCAACGCCGGGATCGTCAAAGATGTTGCTTCAAGTTTGGTGAAGTATTCGCCAAATACCATTCTAATTGTAGTCAGTAATCCAATGGATACCATGGCATATTTGGCGCACAAAACCATCAACCTGCCCAAAAACAAGATAATAGGTATGGGCGGCGCATTAGATTCGGCGCGTTTCAAATACCGTTTGGCCGAAGCTTTGGATTGCCCGTTGAGCGATGTGGACGGATTGGTAATAGGGGGTCACAGCGATACAGGAATGATACCGCTTACCCGTTTGGCCTCAAGAAACAGTGTTCCGGTCACGGCCTTTTTATCGCCCGAACGTTTAGAACAGGTCAAAGAAGAAACCAAAGTTGGCGGTGCCACGCTTACAAAACTATTGGGCACATCGGCTTGGTACGCACCCGGTGCCGCCGTAAGCAGTTTGGTACAGGCGATAGCTTGCGACCAGAAAAAAATGTTCCCTTGCTCGGTATTATTGGAAGGCGAATATGGGCTGAAAGACATTTGCCTTGGGGTGCCTGTAATACTGGGTAAAAACGGAATTGAAGAAATCGTTGAAATTGAACTCAATGATGCTGAAAAGACCAATATGAAAGAAAGCGCAGATGCTGTAAGAGCTGTAAATGCCTTGTTGTAATATATTGTAAAAAAGTTCATTGCACCCATTTAACTTAATTTTTCAATAACTAAAAATAAAGACTGTCGCAATACAGTCTTTATTTTTTTATATTTGGCACATGAAAGCAAAACGGTATATCGGTATATTGGCCCTGGCCCTTATGTTTTTTGGGATATGTCGGCTACCAATCGCTTCTCCAAATCAGGTAATTCTGGTGCGGTTCAACCCCGACGAGGTGACCACCGAACAATCCCGAAATGTTATTGAAGCCATTGCGCAACAACTGCAATCGTTTGGCGCTCAAGATGTCTTTGTTCACCAAAGTGATGAGGGCGAATTGCGAATTTTATACCGCAGTACCATTTCGGCCGAAGATATCAAGCTAGCGCTTTCTGATAATAACCTTGATTTTGGTATCACAGCCGTCGGTCATGGTGCAAGCCCGCAAAAAACGTTGTATGACGACGGTACGGACTACCAACTGTACGTGTACGAACTCTACAAAACTCTTGAAAACAACAATTCTGCGGGAAAATTTGTGGTAGTGGTCAAACAGGACTACGACCGGTTTCTTAATTCAAACTTTTACCCATCGGTCATTCAATTGGGTTCAGAATTGCCCAAAGATATTCGGGAGGGACATGGCAAAATTAGCAATACCGACCATATCATTGCTGAAATAGAAGCCCATATCATTCCCGAGGTACGTGCCGGGCCAGGTATCTTTTCAAATTCGTGATAATTAATTATTATCCTCTTTTTTCAAAAAAATTTATTCAAAACAAACCGTTGTCAAATCTATAGGGAAATTCTATATTTGCCCTCCCGAAATTTCGGGATAAAAATTTGACCTTAAAATAGTGTAATATGCAAAACAAAGGATTAGTAAAAATCTTTGCAGTGTTATTTGGATTGGTGAGTTTGTACCAATTGTCATTTACATTCAAAGCCAACCAAATCGAGGCAAAAGCAGAAGAATTTGCCGCACAAAAATTCCAAAACGACCCAGCCAAGCGCAATGAGGCAGAGGTAAAATATTTAGATTCCCTGTCCAACCAAGAGGTGTTCAACATAGGTGTCGCAAAGTATACCTATGATGAAGTTAAGGAAAAGACCATGAATCTTGGGCTTGACCTCAAAGGTGGTATCAATGTTATCCTTGAGATATCTGTTAAGGACATCCTCAAAGGACTTGCCAATAACAGCAAGGACCCTGTGTTCAACAAAGCCTTGGACGACGCGGCCGAATTACAAAAAAACAGCCAGAATACCTATGTGGACGATTTCTTCATTGCTTTTGACAAAATCAAAGGTGACAAAAAACTGGCTTCACCAGAGATTTTCGCTAACAGGACGTTGAGCGAAGAAGTCGTAAATACCATGACCGATAATGAAGTAAAGCCCATTATCAGGAGAAAAATCGACGAATCCATCGTATCTGCTTTTGAGGTATTGCGCAAGCGTATCGACAAGTTTGGGGTAACGTCGCCAAACATCCAGCGTTTGGGCAACTCCGGCCGTATCTTGGTGGAATTACCCGGCGCAAAAGATGTAGAACGTATCAAGAGCCTGCTACAGAGCACGGCCCAATTAGAATTTTGGGATGTTTACAAAGGTGAAGAAATGGCACTGTTTTTAAATCAGGCCAATGAAACCCTTAAAGGATTGATTGCTCCAAAAGCTGTAGAAACTACACAGGATTCTTCAGAGGTGGTCAGTGATAAAATCAAGGAACTTACCGGGGAGGTAAGCACAGATTCTACCGATATGGCAGCCGAAAACCCATTGTTTGGTTTGTTGAGAGGAGGACCGATGGGACCTGTAGTAGCCACATTTGAGGCCAAGGACAAAGATTTGGTCATGTCTTATCTCAACAAGCCGCAAGTAAGGGCTTTGTTGCCGGTTGAAAAGCGTTATACCAAATTTGCTTGGGGCATCCAACCCAAAAACAGCGAATTTGTGGAATTGTATGCAATAGCCGGCAATAGGGACAATACCCCGGAGCTTAGCGGTGCCGTCATCGTTGATGCGCGCCAATCCTACAATCAAATAGGGAAACCGTCGGTGAGTATGCAGATGAACGGCAAAGGTGCCAAGATATGGGAGACCATGACAGGCCGTGCATATACGAATCAAAGTCAGATAGCCATTGTGCTTGACGATATTGTTTACTCCGCACCTGGCGTTACATCGGGTCCTATTTCTGGAGGCAGTTCAGAGATTTCGGGTTCTTTTACCTTGAACGAAGCCATTGATTTGGCAAACATTTTAAGGGCGGGTAAGTTGCCTGCCTCTGCTGATATTGTTCAGGCAGAAGAAGTTGGGCCATCTTTGGGACAGGAAGCCATTGATAGTGGTATGATGTCGTTCTTGATTGCTTTGTCACTCGTACTTGGCTGGATGATTTTGTACTACGGCAGGGCGGGTTGGTTTGCCGACGTCGCTTTGTTGTTCAACATCCTATTGATATTTGGAGTTCTCTCGGGATTGGGCGCCGTGCTCACACTTCCGGGCTTGGCGGGTATCGTTCTTACAATTGGTATGTCTGTTGATGCTAACGTACTTATCTTTGAACGTATCAGGGAAGAAATTAGACGGGGCAAAGGACAGAAAGAAGCTGTAAGCAATGGTTATGCCAATGCGCTCTCATCTATTTTGGATGCCAATATCACAACGGGTCTTACCGCTGTCATATTGTTTGTATTTGGTACCGGCCCGATCAAAGGGTTTGCAACAACCTTGTTGATCGGTATCGTCACTTCATTGTTCACGGCCATTTTCATCAGTAGACTGTTGGTGGACTGGTATGTCAATAAAGGAAAGATGCTCAAATTCTCAACAGCATTCAGTAAAGATCTTTTTAAGAATGTCAATATCGATTTTCTCGGAAAAAGAAAAATTGCGTATTCTGTTTCGGGAATCTTGATTATTGTGAGCATTTTTTCATTGTTTACAAATGGACTGGATCAGGGTATTGATTTTGTGGGAGGTAGAACCTATCAGGTACGCTTTGCCCAAGATGTCAGCCCGGAAGAGGTGTCGAAAGATTTGATAGCTGTTTTTGGGAGCGTAGAGGCCAAGACCATTGGAAATGCACACCAGTTAAAGATTTCCACAAAATATAAGGTTGATGAAAATTCTTCTGAAGCCGATGAAGAAGTACAACAGATGTTATTTGGAGGTTTGCAAAAATTCCTTCCTGATGGCATGACTTACGATGAATTCAACTCAGGTTCGGGCGATGCCAAAATTGGTAAGATGTCTTCGAGCAAAGTAAGCCCGACCATAGCAGACGACATCAAGAAAGAATCTTTCTGGGCAGTTCTTGGGTCGTTGGTTGTAGTCTTCTTTTACATTTTGTTACGTTTCAAAAGATGGCAGTTCTCACTTGGCTCTGTTACAGCATTGGTTCATGACGTTATCATTGTATTGGGCATCTACTCCCTATTGTACAAGTTCATGCCTTTTAGTATGGAGATTGACCAATCGTTTATCGCTGCGATCCTTACCGTTATCGGGTACTCCATCAACGATACCGTGGTCGTATTTGACCGTATCCGCGAAACCACCAATGAAAAAGGTTTTAAAGGTGGCAGCAGTGTCAATTTGGCCATAAACAGTACCTTGGGCAGAACGTTGAGCACCTCGTTCACCACCTTGATTGTAATGATAGCCATGTTTGCTCTTGGAGCCGAATCGTTGAAAGGGCTTTTGTTTGCATTGATACTCGGTATCATCGTCGGTACCTATTCATCAATTTTCATTGCAACACCTGTTATGTACGATTCGTTAAAAGATAAGGGAGATACAGTACCCGACGAAAAGTAATAGATAATTTTGATCCATAATAAAAACCACTTCTGTTGAAGTGGTTTTTTTGTGTTCCGGCTATTCAAAGTTTTGAACTTCGGAAAAGATCTTTTTCCTTAATGGGTTGTCAATTTTTATTTATGCAAGTAATTGATGTAAAGTATCCGGCAGTGTAATATCTGTTGTAATGCAAATTATCGATAATCAAATTATTATGTTTGGCAACAGATAGATTGTTTATAGGCGGTAATATATTTCCACGGATATGTTGAAGGCTTTGCATTCAATTAAATCGGTGTAATAGTTTGATTTTTTTATCTTTTGATTAAAATCTGTGCATTTGTTGCTAAAAGCATAATGCAATGAGGGTATAAAATAAGCTTTTCTTACTGTATTTCAGATATTTTTATGGATAAAATAACCGCGCAGCCATTAAATGGTTTGCTTACAATCAAAAAAAGGTAGGAGGTTTAATAATATTGTTTTTTTGATACGAAAGCCGGTGTACTGGTGCACAATTTAATGTACTTCGGGATACTATGTTTTATGGGCGATGGAGCAGGGGTTACTGATACGAAAATTCCACCCGATCTCCTGCTTCCAGCCCCCAAGTATCCGATAGTCCGGCATTGACTTCCAGAACGTATTGTATTGGTGCTGATGATGGCAATGGGGATTCGTCGTATGGGCGTGCGTTTTTGTGGATGTTCACAATGGTTTTGTTGCTGTTAATAAAAACTATGTCCAACGGGATTTTTGTGTTTTTCATATAGAATGCATGGTATTGCTCATTGGGGAAAACAAACAACATTCCCTGATTTTCTTCCATTGAGTCCCGGTACATCATGCCGGTTTGTGTTTCATAGTCGTTATCCGCAATTTCAATATCAATTGCTTTGATGATAGAATCGTTAGAGGCTTTCCTAATGGTAAGTTCACCTTCTTTTTTAAACGTGATGACTATGGGCTTTACGGGTTTTTGCTCGTCCTTACAGGAAACCAACGACAAACAGAGCAGGCAAAAAAAAGTGCATGTGAATATCGTAAAAAAGTACCGTTTCATCACTGAAGTTTGGTTTTTGGTTTATAGAAAAACATGAAGTACAAACCGATCAATACAAACGGGATGCTCAACATTTGCCCGGTGTTCAGGCCCAATAAGGTAAAATATTCGTCCCCTTGGGGTTCTTTGACAAATTCGACAAAGAAACGTATAGTCCATAGCAAGACCAAAAACAAGCCGAACAAAAAGCCCAATTGCTCGCTTTTCTTTGTTTTCCAATAAAAATAATAGAGTATCAAAAAAACAAAAACATAGCAGAACGACTCGTACAATTGTCCCGGATGCCTGGCGAAATCTTCGCCATTTTGTTTGAACACCACACCAAAATCAGTTCCGGTTGGTTTGCCCACAATTTCAGAGTTGATAAAATTACCGATACGCACAAATACCGCTCCCGAAGCTACAGGAATTACCACGCGATCCAAGATCCAGACAATCGATTTGTGCAATACTTTCTTATTGTAGAGGTGCATGGAAACAATCATCCCGATGGCAGCACCGTGGCTTGCCAAACCTTGGAAACCGGTGAAGTGAATGCCGTTCTTGAAGCTAAAGGGCAAAAAAATGCTAAAAAAATCTTCGCCAAAGAGTTCGGGCTGATAGAAAATGACATGGCCCAACCGCGCACCGATCATGATTCCCAAAACGGAATAGATAAACAAAGAATCGAGAGATTCGTTGCTCTGGCCTTCGTTCTTATAGATGCGCTTTGTGATGAAAAAGCCGATGATGAAGGCCACAATCCACATCATACTATAGTAATGCAATGTGAAGATATCGAAGATGTTGATTCCTTTAGAAGGATCCCAAATAAATTTTAAAAAGTGCATTTAGTCGAGTTTATGATTGGTAAATATAAGGTTTTGCAGCGTTCGATGTGTTATCAAATATATAAAAAAGGTTACTTACGGTACTGGGTCATAACCGCTGCGTCCCCATGGGTGACAACTGAAAATACGCTTTACGGCCAACCAACCGCCTTTGAACAGGCCGTGTTTTTCTAATGCCTCACGCGCATATTGCGAGCAAGTGGGGTGGAACCTACAGGTAGCGGGCGTCAATGGCGAAATGAACAACTGGTAAAACCGGATCAGTAAAATAAAGGGATATATGAGCAGTTTTTTCATTTAGCACACCGATTGTAAGGCATTTAGTTGGTGCTGAATGTTGTACCATCCTTACCGTCGTTAAGTTGTATGCCTTTGGCGGCCAGTTCGTTCCGTATTTTGTCAGAAAGCGCAAAATCTTTGTTGGCTCTTGCTTCCTGTCGCAATTGGATAAGGAGCTCCACCGCCGCCGTAAGTTTGTCGGTTGTGGTTTCTGCTACTTTGGTCACGTTTACCAGTCCGAGGATGTCAAAGGCAAAATCGTGGATGGTTGTTTTGAGCAGTTCAAGATCCGTGCCGGTAATAGTTGCATTGCCTTCTTTGATCTGGTTGATAAATTTTACCGCTTCAAATAAATTGGCGATGACCATCGGTGAATTGAAATCGTCGTTCATGGCGTCGTAGCACGATTGCCGCCATTCCAATATATTAACCGTGGAAACCGAGGCTGTTTTTAGCTCGTCAAGAATATTGATAGCATCCATCAACCTATAAAATCCTTTTTCACTGGCCAAAAGGCCGTTGTTTGTAAAATCCAATACGCTTCGGTAGTGGGCTTGCAACATGAAAAACCTTGCTACGCTCGGTGCATACGCTTTGGTAATGTGTGGATTGTCGCCAGAGAAAATTTCGTTGGGCAGAATGTAATTGCCCGTGGATTTTGCCATTTTCTTGCCGTTCATGATAAGCATATTGGCATGCATCCAATAGTTTACAGGCGTTTGGTTGTTACAGGCCTCACCTTGGGCAATCTCACATTCGTGATGTGGGAATTTCAAGTCCATTCCTCCACCGTGAATATCAAAATGTTCTCCCAGATATTTGGTGCTCATAGCGGTACATTCTAAATGCCATCCGGGAAAACCGTCACTCCACGGTGATGGCCAACGCATGATGTGCTGTGGCTCGGCTTTTTTCCACAGTGCAAAATCTTGTGGGTTTTTCTTGTCGCCCTGTCCGTCGAGTTCACGGGTGTTGTGAATGAGGTCTTCCACATTGCGCTTGCTCAAAATGCCATATTGTTTGGTTTCGTTGTATTTCAAAACGTCAAAATATACAGACCCGTTAACCTCATAAGCCAAGCCCTTGTCCATGATTATTTTGATGATTTCTATCTGTTCTATAATGTGTCCGGTGGCAGTGGGTTCGATGCTCGGGGGCAAAAAGTTGAACGTATTGAGGATGTTGTGAAAATCTACGGTATAACGTTGTACCACTTCCATCGGTTCTATTTCCTCCAAACGTGCTTTTTTGGCGATGCGGTCTTCACCGGCATCAGCATCGTTTTCCAAATGGCCGGCATCGGTTATGTTTCTCACGAAGCGAACTTTGTAGCCAAGATGCCTGAAATATCTGAATATCATATCAAAAGACATGAAAGTTCTTACATTGCCCAAATGGACATTGCTGTAAACCGTTGGCCCACAAACATACATACCAACATAACCGGGGTGTATGGGACGAAAAAGCTCTTTCTCGCCGCTCAAGGAATTGTAGATACTGATGTGCTGTTGTTCGTAAAGCTGCATGGGCATTGTTTGGAAATTAAGGAATTTAGTTGTTGAGATGTTCGTGGAAGGTTTTGTCAATAACGTTATTTATGTATATAATTGATTGATTATTATCTTATTTACAAGTTTCAATCTTTTCAAATGAATGTAAATTCATAATTGCGCATTTGGTATTATTTATACGTCAATGTTCCTTGTTAAAACGGTGTTTCGAGTTTGATATATTCCAAAAACTCCCGTTTCATTTCTTTTTCTTTGAACCTGCCCCCAAATTCAGAAGTAACGGTGCTGCTGTCAATATCTTTAATGCCCCGGGAATTGACACATAGATGCTTGGCGTCTATAACGCATGCCACGTCTTGTGTGTCGAGGACTTTTTGCAATTCTCTGACAATCTGTATAGTGAGTCGTTCTTGTACTTGTGGCCGTTTGGCAAAATAATCAACAATACGGTTCATTTTTGAAAGCCCCACAACTTTACCTTTGGAGATGTAAGCTACATGGGCTTTCCCGACGATTGGCAACAAATGGTGCTCGCATGTAGAATAGACCGTTATGTTCTTTTCCACCAGCATTTCGCCATATTTGTATTTGTTTTCAAACGTAGAGGCAGATGGTTTTTTCTTTGGGTCGAGTCCCCCAAAAAGTTCTTTGACAAACATTTTGGCAACGCGCATGGGAGTGCCCTGTAGGCTATCGTCTGTTAGGTCAAGGCCGAGGGTTTCCATTATATGTCTTACATCATCCTTGATGATATCGATTTTTTCGTCTTGGGTCAGCCGAAAAGCATCTTCTCGCAACGGGGTCTCAAATGAGGTGCCGACATGTCCATCGCCCAGTGATTCAAAATCTTCTATGTTTTTTTCTGTTTTCATCGTGTTTCGTCAATGTGCTTAAAAAAGCAAAGCGCAAAGATAAGCATTAAAAATATTGATTAAAAGGGTAGGGATTTTTTAATTTGAAATGTTATAGTGATGATCAAGACAACCTTTTAATTACCACTTTTAACATTTTGTTTCTTAAAAAAGAATTAAATTCAACCCCTTAATCCAATTGATACGCAATGAGAATAAAAACCGCATTAGTACTGGCCTTCATAACAAGCATTTTGGCTGTCAATGAAGCCTTCCCTCAACAATTCAAAAGATATTCCCAGCAACTTACAAATTATCAGTCCAATGTAGATGCGCCATTGACCTCCAAAGAACACTCACAGATTGTTGAGGCCTTTGGAGACCAAGCGCAGGCATTGGTATTCGATAGGCCGCAACGCGTCAAAGACCTGAAACATTTGTTGCGCAACAGGATTGAAATAGTGGAAGCACCTGGCGGGCTAAAACCTTGCCCTTCACTGTCCGAAGTGCCATTGTTCGACCTTTATGTGCCAAACCTCAAGAGGGATTCACATTTTGACCCAAAGACCTTCAATCCCTTAAAATACAATTTTGAGTTTTGGTCCTCGAGTGCCTCCATGTACAAAGTGGATAGCACCAATTATTACATCATTATCAAAGCACAACACCAATAATTAATAGCACAAAACAAACAGGCATCTTGGGCAGAACATTTTTTTTATACAGAATACAGCTCAAAGGGTGTCACAATGACCATTGACTAAAATATTTGATCAAATGAAAAATAGTACTTTCCTCATTCTTACTTTTTTTTGCTCCATTGGCGTATTTTCACAGGATATCTTCATGCAGAACGGTACCTTCAACCAATGTTCCGGTACATTGTACGATTCAGGTGGGAGTAGTGGCAATTATAGCAGTAATGAAAATTATGTCCTTACCATCTGCCCGGAAAATCCGGGTCAGACGATCCAACTGGAATTCACGGCATTCAACACGCAGCTCAATGCAGACATACTTACTATTTATAATGGTGACTCCACGGCAGAACCCGTCTTTGGAAGCTATTCAGGTGGAGGCGTCAATAATAACCCGGGATTTGTTTCTGCCACACAGGACAATACAACAGGTTGTATTACCTTGGAGTTTATATCCGATGGTGCAGGTACCGGATCTGGTTGGGCAGCAACCATCTCGTGCATGACACCTTGCCAAACGATCAACTCGCAAATAGACAGCGCCACACCGGCACCCAATAACTTGGGCTATATCAGGGTTTGTCCAAACGAAACGATTACACTTCAGGGCAGTGCTACCTTTTCTGTGGATGGTACTGGAGCTACATATGAATGGGATTTGGGCGATGGCAATACTATTGCAGGACAAACCGCAACTTTCTCATATCCAGATCCGGGAGTTTATATTGTCAACTTGAACGTTAGGGACAGCAATACATCCGTAGATCCACTGGGTTGCGATAACAATAATTTGATCAATCAAGTCATCCAAGTAGCTACAGAGCCCGATTTTACAGGTACACAACCTGCTGACATTAACCTTTGCTATGGCGAGACCACTACCATACCCGGCGTGGTTAACCCAGTAGAGTTTATAAACAGTTGTACACCACCGGTCAGTGGAGTGACCTTTTTGCCCGATGGGAACGGTGTGTCCTACGAAACTTCTGTAACTGTGGATTGTTACGAATCTTCAATGACCTTGACAGATATCAACCAATTGATGTCCATTTGTGTTACTATGGAACATTCCTATCTGGGTGATTTGGATATTGAAATCATTTCTCCTAATGGCCAGACAGTTCGTATGCATGATCAAGGAGGAGGCTCGGCCAATTTGGGTATTCCTTGGGCTACAGGAGCAGTTGATGGACAAAGCGGAAATACAACACCCGGTATTGGTGCGCAATACTGTTTTGTTCCGGGTAATGCCTATCCAACCTTGGTTGGAGGCATAGTGGCAGGAGGGGTTTTCCCGTCTGGCAACGGCCCCGGGACTTATACAGACACTTACGTACCGGCTGGAAATTATAGTTCGTATGCGCCTTTGACAGGATTGTTGGGCTCACCTCTCAATGGCGTTTGGACCTTAAGGATTGTTGATAATATAGGTTTGGACAATGGCTATGTCTTTGCATGGAGCATTGAGTTCGACCCCAACTTACAGCCACCGGAATTGTCTTTTACCCCGGTTATAACTTCTGAAGGATGGGATCCTGACCCTACGATCTCTGCTACTAATGGCAATGTCATTACTGTTGCTCCAACAGTTGCTGGGCAGTATTGCTATACCTATCGTGTCACCGATGATTTTGGTTGTGAATATACAAAAGAAGTCTGTATTACCATGGAGCCGGAACTTTTTGGCGATGTAAGTGCAGTGTCAGACAACCTTTGCACCGGTGGCGATGCCGAGTTTGTCATAACAGGTGTCCCCAACGCCGAAGCTACCTATCAAATCAACGGAGGGCCGCCACAAACAGTCGTATTGGATGGTAATGGTGAAGCCATTGTAACCATTGTTGCGCCTCCCGTAGATCAAACACTGGTTTTGACCAATATCCTTACCATCAACAGTCCTATTACTGGAAACGCCATCATCGCAACCGGTGGTGCCAATCCAGAAAATGCCATAGGTCCTATCGAAGCCAATGGAACTGCCCCCAATAATACAAATTCAGCAAAAATAGAAAGTGGTGCCACATCACTGACTTTGACATTGGGCCACATTGTCCCTGCAGGAACAGTCATTACCATCAGTGCTGCAAAAAACAACACCAACTCCAATATGACCGTTACGGATGGAACGAATACAAACAACATAAACACTGGCGCGTTGAATGTATTGACCTACCATACATTTACTCTTGGTGCAGATACAGATCAGTTGATATTTACAAGGGTAACCGGTGATTTTTGGATTGATGGCGTCGTCTATACGTTTACACCTTATGGTTGTGACCTCGCTTTGAATGAGAGCGCCACGGTTTATATAGGTCAAATATATGACACATCATTTACTTTACAGCCTTCATGTACTGGTGCAACAGCCACAATTACGGGAGATATAGGTGGTATTTTTGCTTTTGATGACCCACAGCCAACAGACGGTGCGGTAATCGACCCAACTACTGGTAGCATAACTAATGGGACGGAAGGCACTACTTATAGCGTAATTTATTCGTTTCCCGGAAACTGTGGTCCAAATTTGACCCAATCCGTGACCACATTGGCTCCTGACGATTCATCTTTCTCCTTGACTTCAACTTGTGACGGTGCAGTTGCATCAATCACGGGGCTGGGAGGTGGCACATTCTCGTTTAACCCAGTTCCAACTGACGGAGCAACCATCGATCCGGTAACAGGTACAGTAACCGGCGGTTTTTCCGGCACGACCTATACAATAGTTTATACTACCAATGGTAATTGCCCTACTTCAACATCCCATAGTTTCGACCCTATATCGCCAGATGACGGCTCCTTTTCGCTCACCCCTACTTGTGACGGCGCCACGGCAACAGTCACGGGTCTTGCCGGTGGCGTGTTTGGATT
This sequence comes from Bacteroidota bacterium, assembly GCA_029557895.1. Taxonomy (GTDB): domain Bacteria; phylum Bacteroidota; class Bacteroidia; order Flavobacteriales; family Flavobacteriaceae; genus JBPOFM01. Next base: position 63,351 of record JAKQHT010000021.1, read on the forward strand.
TGATCCGGTTCCCACAGACGGTGCGATGATCGACCCGTCGACAGGTACCATAACTGGTGGTACTCATGGAGCGACTTATACCATACGTTATACAACCAACGGTAGTTGTCCAGTATCCAATACTTTGAGTGTTACTGTATTATCACTCGACGATGGAGCGTTTACGCTTACGCCTACTTGTGACGGTGCTACGGCTACGGTCACTGGTCTTGGTGGAGGTACCTTTGCATTTGACCCAGACCCAATGGATGGTGCAATAATCAATGCTACAACGGGTACCGTAACAGGTGGTGTTTCGGGCGCTACATATATAATTAGTTATACAACATCAGGAGTTTGTCCTGTAACGGTAACCAACAGCGTCACAGTGCTTCCTTCTGAAGACGCTTCGTTTGTAGTCACACCAACTTGCGATGGTGGTACGGTTAACATCACTGGCGATCCTAATGGAACATTCGCTTTCAGTCCAGCCCCATCTGATGGTGCGGTTATCGATCCTGTCACGGGTGAAGTAACAGGAGGCACACCCGGTGCAACTTACACTATTAGTTATACGACTGTTGGTAACTGCCCGGATATGATTACACAACAGTTCACCGTACTATCTGCTGATGATTCTTCATTCACTATCATTCCAACTTGTGATGGTGCTACAATAACCGTTACAGGTCTTGGTGGAGGTACGTTTGAATTTGATCCCGTACCTTCTGACGGTGCGGTAATAGATCCGGTGTTTGGAACCGTAACGGGAGCTTCTCCGGGAGCAACATATACAGTTAGTTACTCAACCAACGGTAACTGTCCGACCACTACGCAAAATTCATTTACTGTATATTCGCAACCTGTCGTTTTCGACCCAACGCCGTTGGTGGTTTGTGATGACAACGTGCCAGATGGATTAACAGAAATAAATCTTTCGGTCAAAGACAACGAAATTACGGGTGGTGTATCTTCTTATATAGTGACTTATCACCTGACGGTCGTTGATGCCCAGTCAGGAACTGCACAATTGCCGATTCCTTATACAAATATATCCAACCCGCAAACGGTACACGTACGTGTTGAGGATAGTAACACAGGATGTTTTGATTTGACCGAACTCGTTCTCCAAGTAGAACAGGCTCCAGTGGCATTTGTGCCAACACCGCTCCAATATTGCGATCCAGACAACGATGGTTATGGGGTGTTTAACCTTGCTGACGCAGAGACTCAAGTTACAGGGGGAGATCCTAACCTGTCGGTGACTTTCCATGAGACGGAGGTCAATGCCGAGGCAGGTGTCAATGCCTTGCCACTCACTTATGCAAATATCGTAATCCATGTTCAGACAATTTATGTCCGTGTAGTCAATGCTACGTTGACCTCCGGATGTGCTACGATTGTACCTTTGGTATTGGAAGTCCTTCCTACTCCTGTACTTCCTGATGACATATCGGATTATACGATTTGCGATGCTGATAGTGATGGTTTTGCGATTTTTGACTTAAGGACAAAAGATACCGAGATTTACGGTAATCAATCGTCTACCGATTATGTTCTTACGTATCATACAAGTCTTTCCGATGCTGAATCTGGGCTTTCTCCAATAATTAATGTTGGCAACTACACAAACTTGTCAAACCCACAGACAATCTATGTGAGGCTTGAAGGTACGAACGGTTGTTACAAGACGGGCGACTTTGACCTCGTGGTCAATTTGCCACCCGTAGTGTACCAACCCACAGAGTTGGAACAATGTGACGATGACGTTGCTGACGAACGTACAGTGTTTGATCTGACAGTCAAAAATTTTGAGATCACTGGCGGTGATGGTAGCTTGATGGTAAGCTACTATGAGAATTTGGCCAATGCGCAGTCAGGTATTGGAGCTATAGATCCAGCAACTTCATACACCAACTTAACAAATCCGCAGACTCTCTTTGTGAGGGTTGACGATGCCGATACAGGTTGTGCATCCTTTGTGCTCCTGACCATTCGCGTGCAACCGAACCCTACCCCCGGTCTAGATCCTCAAGACATCATACTCTGCGATGACATCAATGCTGGTGATGGTTATGAAACCTTTGACCTTACCATTAACGAAACCTATATTGTCAATGGTGAAGCGGGCGTCGTGGTAACCTACCACGAAAACCAGTACGATGCCGAGACAGGTCAGAATCCGATAGCGGATCCTGCAAACTATCAGAATCTCTTGAACGATTTCCAACCGCAGACCATTTACGTACGGGTAACCAATGCAACTACGGGTTGTTATTCGTTGGTAGATTTTGATATACAGGTAAATCCACTTCCACAAGCAGTTGCAATATCAGATTATTTAATTTGCGAGGTGATTACCGATGGGTTTGCGCAGTTCGATCTTACATCCAAAAATGATGAGGTGCTTGGTGGCCAGGATCCATCACTATATACGGTTACTTATCATGCAACACAGGCAGGCGCCGATAACCTAACGGGTGCTTTGTTGAGCCCATACACCAATACCACAAACCCACAACAGATTTTTGTGGCGATTACTGATGTGGTTACGGGTTGTTCCGTGAGTACCGCAAGTTTCTACTTGAGGGTCTATGATGGTGCAGAATCCAACCCCGACGGTGCTTATATAGAGCTTGTGGAATGCGACTATCTTGGCGATAACGATGGCTTGGCGCAATTTGATTTGACACAGGCCAATGCTGATGTTCTCGATTATCAAGATCCTGCACACTTTACCGTGACCTATTATCTTACGTTAGAGGCTGCCGAAGAAGGTACCGATCCGCTGCCATATATTTATGAAAACATCAGCAACCCACAGATTGTTTATGTGCGTGTTGATAATGATACGCCCGATGCTACGGGAGCTGATGGTTCGATATGTTATGCCGTTTCGGAGATTTCGCTCCGTGTAGATCTATTGCCAGAGATCGGTCTTGAAGACAGCTATACGCTTTGTGTCGATAACAACGGTACTGAAGCCATAGGACTTCCATATTTAGATACAGGTCTTTCGACATCTGACCACACTTTTGAATGGTCACTGGACGGCAGCGTGCTATCAGGAGAAGTAGATTCGGTACTTGTAGCTACCCAAGCAGGAACTTATTCCGTTTTGGTCATCAATACGACTACCGGCTGTCAGTCGCAAGCTTCCGCAGAGGTAGTGACCAGCACTCCACCGCAAATTGTTGTAGAGGTTGCCACGGAAGGCTTTTCGTCCAATGCGGTGATTGTGGCGCAAGCGACAGGAGATGGTGATTATGAATACAGTCTTGATGGTGGCCCATGGCAGGACAGTGGTACTTTTGAAGGTGTTTCCTATGGAGAACACACTGTTACCGCAAGAGATAAGAATGGATGTGGAACAGCAGAAGGAACAGTGACGGTACTGGACTATCCACACTTCTTTACGCCCAACGGTGATGGACGTCATGACACATGGAATATTGTCGGATTGTCCGATCAGTCTGGTGCGACGATCCATATTTTTGACAGATATGGCAAACTGCTCAAGCAGATCAGTCCATCTGGACAAGGTTGGGATGGGACCTATAACGGACAATTGATGCCAAGTAGCGATTACTGGTTTGTGGTAGAATACAACGAACCATCAACCGGACAACGGAAACAGTTCAAGGCGCATTTTGCCCTGAAAAGGTAAATTTCTCTTTAACACATATAAAAAGCAAAATGCCGAATCGTTAATATTCGGCATTTTGCTTTTTATGTTTTAAGATTTGATAGTTACAGATTAAATCCCAAAGTAAGAATAACATTTGTGTTTTTGGTATCCAACCCTGCAGCATCAGTTAGCCCAACACTATAAAGTTGTTGGTTGATTTCCCTTTTGGATTGATCAAAAGACAGGTCGAGTCGCATATTTCCGAAATTATAGCCCAGACCAAGGGAATATCCGGTCAAATTTCCGTAAAATTCTTCGTTTTCATATGGGCTTTCCTCAAAGCGGTAACCACCTCTTAAGCTGAACGCTTTTAATCTATATTCACCTCCAAAACGATAGGTAGAAGCAATTTTGAACAATTCATCCATATCTCTATTTAAGGATGAAAAATACGTGTCCGAAGTAGGCTTGAATTTTAAGTTACTATAATCTTTCCTTGAATAATCAAAGCTTATCAGGCCTTTATCGCCAAAAACATACGCCAAGCTTCCGGTCAGTTTTCCGGGTGTCTGGAGTTTGTACTCTGGAAAAACGTTGACGATGTTCGGATTGATAACCGTTGTTAGTACTGATTCGCCTTCATTTCTTCTTGTGGAAATGTACTGTGTGGTTTCTTCAGCAATTTTATACCAAGTAGGTGAATTATAGGCAAGTCCAACCCTAAGTTCGTTGGTCAGTTTGGCAATGGCGCCGAGTTGGAATGAAAATCCTGTACCGGTAGTCACGAGGTTGTTGCCAAATTGTATGTTCGTGATTAAAGATCCGGCATTAGAATTTGTTTCGTTTAAATAGGTCGAACGCTCATAATTGATAAAATGCGAATTTAGGTTGAGGCCTATATAAAAGTTATCCTTGAACTGGCTGGCAAAGTTGAAGTTGATTTTTCCATTATATCCCGTTGAAGCATAGTTGTACTGATGATTGAAATTGCCAGATGCCACATTGGCCGTATAAGCGGTGTTTCCATCTGTGTCTTCTGCGGGTTCTAAAATATAGGATTCGTATCCCAAAAAAGCTTGTTGGTTTGCAAAACCATAGGTAGAGCCGATTTCTGAATACGCTTGTGAATAGCTTTCTCCCGGAAAAGCAGATATTTCATCCAACCGCAAGCCATTGGCATAAGCAGTAAAATAACTAGCAATAGAATTAGTAAGTCCACCATTTGCATTTGTGTTGGTGCCGGAGGCAAGCCAATTGTCTTCATAATTTGAAGTCTTGTCATAAGCAATTGCAAGTGTAAACCTTTTCCAATTGGACTCTCTATTTGTATTGTCAAACACAAAAACGGCTCCTGTTTGGTTCAGGTCGATTTTGGATTCAGAAGAGGAATTATGCCCATTAAAATAACTTACATCGTTATTTGTATTGAGGCTTGAGAGCGACATTGAAGCATGGCTGATGTTGAATACCGCAGAACCTGCCGGATTGATGCTCACTGCTGACATGTCGCCGCCAAGGGCACCAAATGCACCGCTCATACTTCTGAATCTCGCCGTCCCTTGGATTTCTTCGGAAGCATAAATCAAAGCATCGGAAATATCTTGTGCCATAACTGAAGACATAGGCAGGGCAGCTATGAATAGTAAGGTTAACTTTTTCATATGGTTTTGAGAATTTAATTATATTAAAAAAATAGCATCAACCTCCGCGTCGAGATGAGCTGCCACCAGAACTACGGCCAGAACTACTTGAAGAAGATGACCTCGATGGACTTGAACTTCTCACGGACGGTTCACTGGTAGAGCGGCTTGGCGAGTTGATACGAGTATTTGACCTTGGGTTGGATTGTGTGCCAATGCTGCTCTGGTTGCCACGACTTGTATTGGATCTTACTGTATTGTCATTTGGGGTACGGGTTGTGTTGTACCTTCTAATGTCGCTTCTGTTAGGGTTATAACTCGTACCTGATCGCCTAACGGAATTGTTCCTGGATATTCCGTCTTGTATTCTGCCGGAACTATACCTCGAATTATTGATGTAAGAACCGCGCCTTCCAGAATTATAAGCAATGTTACGGGGGTTTCTATAGCCATTATAATAGCCATAATAATATGGATTGTAGTAGCCGCCGTAGTAACCATAGTACGATGGATACCAATAGGGACTGTAATAATGACTGTACCACCCCCAATGCCAATTCCAGTTCCAGCCATAATGGTATCGCCACGGATTGTACCAATAACTGTTCCATCCCCAACCGTTCCATCCCCAGTTGGAGTAAATGTTTACGGTGACATTGTCATTGTTCTGTCCCCAACCGGCATAGCCTTGATAAGCTTCACCTCCATCATCATAATTGCCTTCATAATCATCTACATCGGTAAAGATGATGTTTTCATTTTGGTCACTGTTCACAATATGGTCGTATTTTTCGGATTTCTCTGAAAAATACCTTTTATAATATGAATTGTCTTGGGTAGATGGGGTATTATCCTTTTCAGTATAGACAACATCGTCATTCCCTCCGCTGGATCCGTAAATACCATCGCTATCGTAGCCTACATATTGGTAGGAACCGCACGAAACCAATGTCAAAAGCGTTCCAACGGTGAGATACAATGGCAATTTTGATCGTAAGTAAGTTGTAAATTGCATATCTCTTTAAATTAATTGTTGAACATTACAAAAATAGTTAGTTTTGCCGGACTATTTTTTTATTTAACATAGGTGCAATATTTATGCCAAAAGACCGAAGATCTATTTAAAATTTATTTTAGGAAGTTCTTCTTTGATTATTTTGGCAGCAACTTCGTTAAATTTTAAAACAAAACAGTACAGCTGTCTTTTTTAAAATTAGCCTTGTTTCGCTCAAAGTTAACCTATATAATTTTTAGCAAAACAAATTAAAACATATTCCGACAATGGGTAAAAATCTAACATCGAGAAAAGAAGACTACTCCAAATGGTACAACGAGCTGGTGGTCAAGGCCGATATGGCCGAAAATTCTGCGGTAAGGGGGTGCATGGTCATAAAACCATATGGTTATGCCATTTGGGAAAAAATGCAAGCGGAATTGGATAGAATGTTCAAAGAAACGGGACACCAGAATGCCTATTTTCCGCTTTTTGTACCAAAATCACTCTTTGAGGCCGAGGAGAAAAATGCAGAAGGTTTTGCAAAAGAATGCGCCATCGTTACCCATTATCGTTTGCAGAACGATCCTGATAAGCCCGGTAAATTGCGAGTGGATCCCAACGCAAAATTGGAAGAAGAGCTTGTGGTAAGACCCACCAGTGAGGCTATCATTTGGAGTACTTATAAAGGATGGATACAGAGTTACCGCGATCTGCCTATTCTGATCAACCAATGGGCCAACGTGGTTCGATGGGAAATGCGGACACGTTTGTTTTTGAGAACGGCAGAATTTCTTTGGCAAGAAGGCCATACCGCCCATGCAACCAAAGAAGAAGCACTTTTTGAAGCCAATCAGATGAACAATGTCTATGCCGATTTTGTAGAAAATTTCATGGCCATTCCGGTTATTAAAGGTGTAAAATCCGAAAGCGAACGTTTTGCAGGTGCCGAAGAAACATACTGCATTGAAGCACTTATGCAGGATGGTAAGGCATTGCAGGCAGGGACATCGCATTTTCTGGGGCAGAACTTTGCCAAGGCGTTTGATGTGAAATTTGCAAATAAAGAAGGTGGTTTGGAGTATGTTTGGGCAACTTCGTGGGGCGTATCAACAAGGCTTATCGGTGCTTTGATCATGACGCATAGTGACGATAACGGATTGGTTTTGCCTCCAAACCTTGCGCCCATTCAGGTAGTGATTGTACCTATATATAAGTCGGATGAAGAATTTGATGCGATTTCGCAACGTGCCAATGATTTGATGAAGACCTTCAGGGACAAGGGCATTTCCTGTAAATATGACGATAGGGATACGCTTCGTCCCGGAGCTAAATTTGCGCAGTACGAGCTACAGGGCGTTCCGGTAAGGATTGCCATTGGCCCTAAAGACATGGAAAACAATACCGTAGAGCTCGCCAGAAGGGATACCTTTCAGAAAGAAACGGTTTCGGTCGGTGCATTGGCCGAAAAAGTACCACAACTTTTGGCCGAGATACAGACTTCGCTCTATGCAAGAGCTCTTGACTTCAGAAATACACACATTACCAAAGTAGAAACGTTTGAGGAGTTCCAAAATGTTTTGGAAAACAAAACCGGGTTTATATCCGCGCATTGGGACGGTACGCCCGAAACCGAGCAAAAAATCAAGGAACTGACAAAGGCTACCATCCGATGCATTCCGTTAGATGCAGAAAACGAAGCTGGGAAATGCGTGCTTACAGGTAAGCCGTCGGGGAGGAGAGTACTGTTTGCCAAGGCGTATTAATTTGAAATATTCCTGAAAATTGGAAATTTGTTACTACAATTTGTGATTGGGTCCAATAGGATAAATTTGCCAAATTATTTGGATTTGATATAGAAGGCTATGCGCCGCCGCAGAAACAATGAACGACAACTCTGGTTTGAGTTTTAGGAGATGATGGATATTACCCAACCAAAGTGCTGACTTGTATCTTTGTGCACGAGCGGTAGATGTTGCTTATGGGAGCGACTATCTAAATGATTTGTAAGCTCCCACTGCGATAATTTTTAAGTAGATTGCAGAATTACCGTTTTTAAAAATTGCCTTATTTCGCTTAAAAATGGCCTATAATCATTTTAATCATACAATTTTAAACAGGCGCTAAAAATCCACAAAAAAAAAGAAGATTGCTCTTGCAACATTTAAAAATAGTTGTATTTTTGCATCCGCATTGGAGCAATGCATGTTCATTTTGGCAATTTTGCATATTTTCAAATATTGTCAAGGTTTTAATGGCCCGTTCGTCTATCGGTTAGGACGCCAGGTTTTCATCCTGGTAAGAGGGGTTCGATTCCCCTACGGGCTACGTTTTTATTAAATTTTACAAAGCAATACTAATGGCAAATCATAAGTCATCATTAAAAAGAATCAGAAGCAACGAGGTCAAGCGCCTTGCTAATAGGTACCAACACAAAACTACACGTAACGCTATCAAGAAGTTGCGTGGAACTACAGATGCAAAAGAAGCAAAAGAATTGCTATCTGGTGTGGTGTCCATGATCGACAGATTGGCAAAGAAAAACATTATCCATGCCAACAAGGCTGCCAACTTGAAGTCTGGCCTTGCTAAACATGTTGCTGCGCTTTAAATCTATATTGAAAAAGATAAGAAAAGCCTCCTTACAGGGAGGCTTTTTTGTTGTCCAATATTTAAAAACCCAGAAGCGGACTTGCCGTTTCTGGGTTTTGATTCTTTGGGTGAAAACGGTTTTTAACCGTTCATGGATATCAGGAATTCTTCGTTGTTTCTAGACTTTTTGATCTTGTCATTGATAAATTCCATAGCTTCTACGGGATTCATATCGGCAAGGTACTTGCGCATCACCCACATTCTTTGAATGGTATTGTCGTCGTGCAACAAATCGTCGCGACGAGTACTTGAAGATGTAAGGTCGATAGCAGGGAATATCCGTCTGTTGGAAATCTTTCTGTCCAATTGCAACTCCATGTTCCCGGTACCTTTAAATTCTTCAAAGATAACTTCGTCCATTTTTGAGCCTGTTTCTGTCAATGCCGTAGCGATGATGGTCAGTGAGCCGCCGTTTTCGATATTGCGTGCGGCACCAAAGAAACGTTTGGGTTTGTGGAGCGCATTGGCATCCACACCACCGCTCAATATTTTTCCGGAAGCTGGTTGTACCGTATTATAGGCACGTGCCAATCGGGTGATGGAATCCAAGAGGATGACCACATCATGGCCGCACTCTACCAGGCGTTTTGCTTTTTCTAGAACGATGTTTGCGATTTTTACGTGTTCGTGGGCTTCTTTGTCAAAGGTCGAGGCGATGACTTCACCCTTTACATTCCTTTGCATATCCGTTACCTCTTCGGGACGCTCGTCTATGAGCAAGATCATCTGGTAAACTTCCGGGTGGTTGGCAGCAATGGCGTTTGCCACGTCTTTTAGGAGCATGGTCTTTCCGGTTTTGGGCTGCGACACGATCATGCCCCTTTGTCCTTTGCCTATCGGGGAAAAAAGATCCATGATGCGGGTAGAAACGGTGCTTTGTTTTTCTGCAATATTGAATTTTTCCTGTGGAAACAACGGTGTCAAATGCTCAAAAGATACACGGTCACGTACCACGTCGGGGCTGTGGCCATTGATCTTGCTGACCTTTATCAAAGGGAAATATTTTTCGCCCTCTTTTGGTGGGCGTACATGGCCGAGCACCGTATCGCCGGTCTTAAGGCCAAACAGCCTGATTTGTGATTGGGACACGTAGATGTCATCGGGCGAAGAGAGATAGTTATAGTCCGAGGAGCGCAAGAAACCATAACCGTCCACCATAATGTCCAGGACACCCTCACTTTCTATAATGGCATCGAACTCAAAATCGGGCTCTCGGTAACGGTTCCGGTTATCTTTGTTACCGTTATTGTCCCTATTGCCGTCAATTTCCTTTGACCGTTGGTTGTGCTTGTCTTTCTGTTTGAACTGTTGTTGCTGTTGTTGCTGTTGTTGCTGTTGGGGTTGCTGTTGCTCGCTCGGTTGTTGCGTTTCGCTCGATTTTTTTTCGTCCCGACTTTCGTTTTGGGGTTCAGAAAATTCCATTTTCTGTTGCTCCTTGGACTGTTGCTGTGGCCTGTGGATGCGCTCTCTTTTTTGTTTTTTTGGATGGTTAGGCTTGCCCATATCCTGTTTTTTGGGGTTGTCATTGACCTTTTCCTCAACTTTCGGGGCGCTTTCGGATTTTACTGATTCGGGGTTGGTGGCTTGTAAATCAAGGATTTTGTAAACCAGTTCGAGTTTTTTTAGTGTGCGGTATTTGGGCACGTTTAGTTTTTGGGCTATATCCTGAAGTTCGGAAAGCTTTTTTTCTCTTAATTGCGAAATTTCAAACATGTATGTTTTTAAAAAAAATTATATCAAACTGAAAATTGGTCTATTCTGAATATTTCAATAACCTGAAAGATGCGGGAAAAACCAAGAAAAATTGATTGAAGATTTAGGCTTCATTGGGCTGTTGTAGCTTGCTTTGCCTGTGCAATAATACGATTTTATTTTAATAATTAAAAGAAACCGTTAATTTTGCATAAAATTTTGTGCAATGTTACAACGTATACAAACGGTATATATGTTGATGGCTGCCATAAGTGCCGGAGTGTTGATTTTTGTTTTCCACCTATGGACGAACAATGCTGATGAACTTGTGTATGCCAAAGACAATGTTTATTACTTGGCTTTGTTCCTGGTTTCTGCCGCATTGTCATTGCTATCGATTTTTAGGTACAGAAATAGGAAGCTGCAGTTTGTATTGAACCGGCTCAACATCATATTGAACTTTATTTTGTTAGGATTATTTGTCTATCAATCCCTAAATTTATCTGGAGAAGCTGACGTTTCTGAGAAAGGTATTGGGACCATTCTTCCTGCTTTTTCTATCGTGTTGTTGGTTTTGGCCAACAAGGCCATAAAGAAGGACGAAGATCTCGTGAAATCTGTGGATCGGTTGCGATAAATCCCGACGACTTAATTTTTTATTAGTGCGTAAAAACCCAAGGCTTCCCTTGGGTTTTTTAATCTTCATTAGATTTCAAACTTTTGACTAAACTTTTTTTGAGCATGCACTATATGTCATTTCATTTGTATGTTGTTTTGTGTCTTAAGGTTGCTTTTATTTGATAATTTCCTTTTTCCAAAGAATATGTAGTTATTTTGATACAGATTCGGTTTTTTTTCGGAAATGGACTTAACGATCTTTAAACTCTATCACCTCCAAGTTATCGATTTTTTTTCCATTAATGGTAAACCGTAGCATCGTCCTGACCTGTTGGATCCCATGCTTTCCAACGGCACCTGGGTTCATGTGCAAGAGGTTCAGTTTTTTGTCGGGCATTACCTTTAGGATATGCGAATGTCCGCAAATGAATAATTGTGGTGGTTTGTTATGGAGCATTTCCCGGATTCTTGGATTGTATTTTCCCGGGTAACCGCCAATGTGGGTTATCAATACATCAACATCTTCACACATAAAACGGTTGTGTTTGGGAAATTCAGAGCGTGTCTTTGTATCGTCGATATTGCCATGAACGGCACGTAAAGGCTTTAAATTTTTTATTGCGTCCGTTACCGAAAGATCTCCGATATCGCCCGCGTGCCATACTTCATCGGCCTGTGCTGCGTATTTGAGGATATCGCTGTCCATATAGCTGTGGGTGTCAGAAAGCAAAAGGATTTTTTTCATGTGATGATGGAGGTCGGTGTGACGTTTTTTGTATTAACCTTAAATTTTCAGTACAGTACAAAAGCGTTCTAATTATCGATTAGTTTGGTATTTAGGGTTTTCCACAGTTGCCCAGGCAGCTATCTTTGCCAATGACCACAAATATCACCGATTATTAAATGTCTTGCATTCAATGAAATAGGAGAGATTTGCCTTTCCTGAACAAAAAATAACTGTATATCAGTGGCAACAAATAAGTTGCTGCATTTTAGTGGCTTGCAATTAATGTCATGTACTTTGCCCAAAATTGAAATTTTCAACGCCATTAAAATAGTATCTTTGTTGTTTACAAAAATAAGTGTTTGCATTGAGATACTTCATTGAGTTTTCATATAATGGAAAATCTTACCATGGATGGCAGAGCCAACCCAATGCCGTTTCGGTACAGGAGGTATTGGAATCGGCGTTGTCAAAAATATTGAGGAGCAAGATCAATGTTATGGGTGCAGGACGGACAGACACCGGGGTACATGCCGCACAAATGTTCGCCCATTTTGATATTGAAACTGCATTTGATACTGATAATGTGCTGTTTAAACTCAATTGTTTCTTGCCTGCCGATATTGCCATTCACCGTATTTTTCAGGTCAGGGACAAAGCCCATGCGCGATTTGATGCTTTGAGCCGGACATATATATACAGGATTGCAACCCGAAAGAATGTGTTTTTGTACGATTTTGCATATCACGTCTATTTTCCTTTGGATATAGATAAAATGAACGATGCGTGCGGTATTTTATTGGGATATAATGATTTTCAGTGTTTTTCAAAAAGCAATACGGATGTGAAAACATTTCTTTGCACCATTAAGGAGGCTTTTTGGGAATACGATGATACGGTGCTGGTTTTTACCATCACTGCCGATCGCTTTTTGCGAAATATGGTGCGGGCCATCGTGGGTACGATGATCGAAATCGGTATGGGTAAAATCGAGGTTGGTAAACTTCACGATATCATCCAATCAAAAGATAGGGGCCAGGCAGGCTTTTCTGTGCCGGCACAAGGATTGTATTTGACCAATATTACCTATCCTGATACGATAAAACCGTAAGAATGATGGCAAAAACTTCAAAAAACATATATGATGTGTCGCTTTTCAGGCGGTTGATGCAATATATCAGGCCGTATAAAAAAGTGTTTTTTGCAACGTTGTGCTTTGTGATAGGTATTTCCGTTTTCAGCGTTTGGAGGCCAAAGGTCTTGCAGCAGGCTATGGATACCAAGATTGCGCTCCAGGAGTATGATGGCTTTGTTTTTTATGTTGTGTTGATGATTGGCCTTTTGGTCATGGAAGTTGTTTGCAACCTGCTGTTCATTTATTATACGGCATGGCTTGGGCAAACGGTGGTCAAAGATATCCGCATCAAGTTGTTCAGGCACATCCTATCGTTCAGGATGAAATATTTTGACAACTCCTCGGTTGGAGTGCTGGTAACACGTACCGTTACTGATATGGAACGCATCGCCGATATTTTCTCGGATGGATTGTTCATGATTTTCAGTGATTTATTGAAGATGGTTGCCATCGGTACGGTCATGGTTTATATGAACTGGACATTGGCGCTCATTGTATTTGCCACGCTTCCACTGATTATTTACGCCACGAACATTTTCCAAAAGTATATGAAAGTGGCTTTTGAGGATGTCCGTACCGAAGTATCCAATCTCAACTCTTTTGTGCAGGAGCGCATCACTGGCATGAAGATTTTGCAGTTATTTACCAGGGAAGCACAGGAATACGAAAATTTCAAGAAAATCAACGAACGCCATAAAATAGGATGGCTCAAAACGGTTTTGTACAACTCCATTTTCTTTCCGATTGCGGAGTTTCTTTCATCCATCACTTTGGGGCTTATAGTCTGGTACGGAGGTCTGAATGTGGTCTTGGACGAAACAGCTTCTGTGGGCGAACTGACAGCTTTTATCATGATGGTGCCTATGCTTTTCCGTCCGCTCAACCAGATTGCCAACAAATTCAACACTTTGCAGATGGGCATGGTGGCAGCCAATAGGGTTTTTAAGGTTTTGGATACCAACTCGCACATTGACGATGCCGGAACCATCGAAGCGCCACATTTTAAAGGTACCATTTCTTTTAAAGATGTCCGTTTTTCTTATGTCCAAGATGAGGAAGTTCTCAAGGGCATTTCTTTTAACGTGCAATCGGGACAAACAGTTGCCATTGTTGGCGCAACCGGAGCGGGAAAATCGACCATTATCAATTTGCTTAACCGTTTTTATGACATACAAAGTGGCACCATTACCATTGACGGTATTGATATTAAAAGTATATCGCTCAAATCGCTTCGGGAGCAGATAGCTGTGGTGCTACAGGATGTGTTCTTGTTTGCCGATACCATTTTGAACAACATTACCTTAAAAGACAACCGTATTTCCGAAGCGCAGGTGATCCAGGCGGCCAAAGATATTGGTATTCATGATTTTATTATGAGTTTGCCCAATGGTTATCATTATAATGTAAAAGAACGCGGTGTGATGCTCTCGTCCGGACAACGGCAATTGATTTCTTTTTTACGTGCTTACGTGACCAATCCGAGCATTTTGGTTTTGGATGAAGCCACTTCCTCGGTAGATTCCTATTCTGAACAATTGATCCAGGAGGCAACGGATAAAATCACCAAAAACCGAACTTCGATAGTCATTGCACATAGGCTGGTCACTATCAAAAGAGCCGACAATATTATTGTAATGGATTCGGGGAATATCGTAGAACAAGGCACACACGAGCAATTGCTTAAAAAGAAAGACGGCTATTACAGAAACCTTTATGAAGTGCAGTTCATGAAAGAGGAATCCGTTTAGGTACGCCCATTTACTTTTTTTTATAAGTATCAAACAGTCAGCTAAATGGCCGACGTTTGTAAATCGTTGTATCGCTGTACTAAAAAATGATTATTATTGCTGCCGATATTTGATTTGCGGTTATTGTATGCTTTTAAGCTAAATCTTTGGCAATGATGGACAACAGTTCTTCAATATCTTTGAACATCACAAATTCGCCGTTCACTATGTAGGAAATCTGCCCAGTTTCTTCACTGACCACAAGTGCAAGGGCATCGGTTTTTTCTGTAACACCTATAGCTGCCCTATGCCGTAACCCAAAGCGTTTTGGGATATTCTTCTCGTTGTTAACAGGTAAAATGACCCTTGTCGCTTTCACAATATTATCGGCAATCACAATGGCGCCGTCATGCAATGGGCTGTTTTTAAAGAAGATACTTTCTATTATGGGCTGCGTTACCATGATGTTCATGGCATCGCCGGTAGCGGTCAAAAAATCGAGATTGTTGTTTCGTTCCAGGACGATAAGTGCGCCCGTGTAGCTTGAACCCATCTTTTCGCAGGCACTCACTATGGCCGCAATGTCAGTTTCTGTATTGTTTTCTGTTTTTAAAAACTTGAGCTTGTTGAAAATCTTTCGCTGGCTGCCGAGATTGGTCGAACCTACCATCAAAAGGAATTTCCGGATTTCGGGCTGAAAAACGACAATAAGCGCAATGATCCCAACTTTCATGAAACCGTCAAAAATATTGTGGAGCATTTGCATGTTCAGGAAATCAGTCAGTTTCCAGATGACATAAATGGTAATGATGCCAATGAAAATGTTGATGGCCACAGTACCTTTTACGAGCTTATATACATAGTATAGAAGTATCGCTACAAGGAACACGTCGATAAAATCGATGATGCTGAAATCCCAAAAATTGAGTTTGTCCAAGGCTGTGAGGTTTTTGTAAATGTAATAAATTATGGGTTAGGACACGCTATAAACCATCTATTTTGTGAGCAGTGCAACGTTCAAATAGTATAAATAACAAATTCCTGTTCATAGGTTTCGATTTCGTTCGCCCCGGCCATCAATTCCAAAATCGGTTTCATATAAACAATGCTATACATATCACACATTATAACAGTAGTTTACTTTTGAAAGCCAAAGAGTGGACATAATACCATTAATTGAATACAAATTCGTTTTTTGAAACTGTTGCGTGTTTTAACCCTGCGTTTTCGACCATGGATTTATAGGTCAAATATTCCTGAAACGTTAGCTTTCCGTCAAATTTCATAAAGATCAATCCCTGCATTTTGCTTTGCACTGAATCCATATATCGCAACCTGTTGACAAAATCGGTTTTGGATACCGATACAGAATTAATAGAAATGGCATCCTGTCCTTTGAATACGATTTCCGTGATATGGCTCTTTTGCTGCAATCGTGACAGTTGCTGCAACAGCGCAATTTCTGCGGCAGATTCATTGGCAACTTGATGGTATTCAATTTCGGAACTGTCCCAAAGCCGGACGTCGTCGTTTTTGTTGGTTTTGAAGGCAAAGTAACTTTTTTCACTGTTTTTGCCATCGGTCGTTGAGCGTTTTTTGTCCATCAGTTTGATGGTTTCTGGCAACAGCAATTTAAGCGATATTCTACTGTCAATATAAAAAACAGATGGCAGGTCCGAACCTCGAAAGTGTAGAGGTTCGGAGGCATTCTTATCGTATTTCATAAAAGCTTTGGAGTCATTTTTTTCTATTGAGTTGCCAGAATGTACTATTTGAGGCAATTGCACCGAACTTTCATTGGAACACGATAAAAACAGGGCAGCCCAAAGGAAAATGCAATATTTCATGAACCCGAACACTTTAGCATTTCCACCAGTTTTATGCACTGTATGGCTTCTTTTACATCGTGGACCCTTAATATGGATGCTCCTTTTTGCAAGGCAATGGTGTTGAGGGCGGTTGTGCCATTCAGGGCTTCGTCCGGGGTTAATCCCAATGTTTTGTACACCATCGATTTTCGCGAAACACCTGCCAAAATCGGTAACTCTACAATGGTTTGCAATAGTTCCAGTTGGTTCAAGATTTCAAAGCTTTGCTCTGGTGTCTTTGAGAACCCAAAACCTGGATCGACAATCAAATCTATTATGCCCAAAGCCCTTGCGGCAGCTGTCCGTTCTGAAAAGTACAACAGGATTTCTTTAAGGACATTGTCGTAATCGGTCTTTTGCTGCATGGTTTGTGGAGTGCCTCTCATGTGCATCATGATGTAAGGGACATGAAGAGTTGCAACGGTCTTGAGCATGGCATCGTCCAACATTCCGGCAGAAATATCATTGACCATACATGCTCCGGCATTGACAGCTTCTTTTGCCACAACACTCCTAAACGTATCCACAGAAACCAAAATTTCTGGAAATTCTTTGATCAACACATGTAGCACAGGCATGAGCCGTTGCAATTCTTCTTTTTCGCTTATGTGGGCGGCGTTGGGACGCGAACTATAAGCGCCCAGGTCAACAAACATAGCGCCTTCGAACAGCATTTTTTCTACTTGCTTTAATGCAAAACGGTCATCCTGAAATTTTCCGCCATCGTAGAATGAATCGGGGGTCAAATTGAGGATTCCCATCACTACGGGAGATGATAGGTCGATGAGTTTTCCTTTACAGTTGATGGTCATGGTGTAAATGTAACATTCTCTATTTCAGATTAATTAAAGTTAAAATCCGAAACTTTGAACTTTGAACTTTGAACATTGGACAATTTGAGCGAAATTTACGCAAAATTAAACTTTAGATGTCACATACTTCAAAACAATATGATTCCGTTATTCGTATCTGTAGGGAATTGTTCAGTAAAAAACTTACGGATTATGGAGCGTCTTTCCGGGTGTTGCGAACACCCTCTTTGACCGACCAGATTTTTATCAAAGTTAAAAGTCTTCGGAATTTTCAGACAACCGGAATTTCAAAAGTAGGAGAATCTGAAGAGGAAAATTTTATTGCGATTGTTAATTATGCCATTATAGGATTAATCCAGTTAGAGAAAGGTTATGCCGATGATTTTAAGCAGGATAAAAACGAAATTCTTGATCTCTACGATGTTTTTGCCGCCAAAGCCAAAGCATTGATGATGGACAAAAACCACGATTATGGTGAGGCATGGCGAGAAATGCGGATTTCTTCCATTACAGATCTGATTTATCAAAAAGTATTGAGAACAAAGCAGATAGAAGATAATTTTGGGACAACCCTGGTTTCCGAAGGAATAGACGCCAATTATTTCGATATGTTGAATTATGCGGTGTTTGCGATGATACATTTAGGAGAGAAAGGTAGTGGGCATTAGGCAATTTGCGGCCGGTTGATTTGCTATTCGGGATACATCCAGATGAATGTACACTCTGGACACAAACGTGGCATATAACGTTTCTTTGAATTTTAAAATTTTGATTAATATGAAATACATTGTACAAATCAGCCGATTATTGGTAGGCATCCTTTTCATTATTTCGGGTCTAATAAAGCTTAATGACCCGCTTGGTTTTTCTTATAAACTTGAAGAATATTTTGGCGCAGACGTATTGAATATGCCTTTTTTGGAGCCTTATGCTTTGGGGATTTCCATTTTTGTGGTAGTCTTTGAGGTAATCTTGGGTGTTTTCCTTTTGATAGGCTACAAACCAAAATTCACCATCTGGAGTTTATTGGGGATGATCATTTTCTTTACCTTCCTCACGTTCTATTCGGCATATTTTGATAAAGTGAAAGACTGCGGTTGTTTTGGCGATGCGCTCAAACTTACCCCTTGGGAGAGTTTTACCAAAGATATTATCCTCTTGGTGCTCATACTGATTATCTTTTTCGGGATTAGGCATATCAAGCCTATTTTCAGTAAGTTCGGTGTGACCTTTGTGGCATTGATTAGTTTTATTTTTTGTCTTTGGTTCGGTTACCATGTGTTGATGCACTTGCCAAGTGTCGATTTTAGGGCCTACAAAATTGGCAACAACATTCAGGAAAAAATGGCCACTCCGCCCGATGCACCAAAACCCGTTATCGAGTACCATTGGAAATTTAATATCAACGGACAAGAAAAAATCATCACCACCGATGGCAGTTATCCCAGTGTTGATGGTGAGTACGTTTCCGTGACATACAAAACCATAGATGAAGGATATGTGCCGCCCATCCAAGATTTTTCGATAGAATCTGATGAAGAAGACCTCACCGAACAATTTTTATCAGAACCTAAATTGGTTTTTGTGGTTGTTTACGACATTTCAAAAGCCGAACGCAATGGTGTCGAAAAGTTGAAATCCATGACTGAACGCGCTTATAAAAGTGGCTACAAAGTAATTGGGCTCACATCGTCCGGTGAAGATGCCAAAGCCAAATTGAAAACAGAATATAAGCTGGATTTTGACTTTTATCTCTGTGATGAAAAAGTGCTGAAAACCATTGTCAGGGCCAATCCGGGCGTAGTCGTGCTGAACAAAGGTACAGTGGTACAAAAAGTACATTGGAACGATATTGAAGATTTGAAATTTTAACGTTAGGTAATCGGTCTTTGCTCGTAGTTTATTGCCAGATAACCTGTCTGCTTGCCTCGTGCACAGAGTTGGGCACCTAACGCTGAAGCTTATAATTAAATCATACTAAAACTTTGATCCTAAACCTCTAAAACCTCTGCTACGCTATTTTGCACATAAGTTCCTTTATGCTTTGCTCACACTTTTTGGCGTGGTCACTGTCATTTTTTTTCTGTTCAATGTGCTCCCCGGCGATCCGGCACAAATGATGCTTGGCCAGAACGAAGACAGCGCCCAATTGGAAGCAGTGAAACGAAAATTTGGTTTTGATAAACCATTGAGCACTCAATACCTTTATTATCTGAACGACCTTTCGCCCATATCACTTCACTCTAAAAATCATGAAGATTATACCTTTTTGAAAAAAGGAAAATACACTGCGACAAAACTTTTTGCCATAGGCAAAACCAATGTGGCACTCAAACTACCCTATTTGAGAGAGTCGTTTGCCAAACAAGGCAAGAAAGTAACACAAGTTATTGGAGAAACTTTGCCCAATACCTTTGTGCTGGCGGTTTCGGCAATTTGCATTGCCATTGTTACAGGTGTTTTTTTGGGCATTGTATCGGCATTGTTCAAAGACCGTTGGCTCGATAAGGCCATTCAGGTAGTAAGTACACTTGGGATGAGCGTGCCATCTTTTTTTAGTGCCATTTTGTTCGCTTGGTTATTCGGTTTTGTACTCCATAAATTCACAGGGCTTGAAATGACCGGAAGTCTGTACGAACTTGACGATTATGGCGAAGCGATGCACATCCAATGGAAAAATCTCGTACTTCCTGCCATAGTCTTGGGCATCCGTCCTCTGGCCGTTGTCATTCAGCTAATGCGCAATTCGTTATTGGAAGTTTTCAATCAGGACTACATCAGGACAGCCAGGGCTAAAGGCTTGAGTGAATACCGGATAATCAGGAAGCACGCCCTAAAAAATGCCATGAACCCGGTAGTGACGGCCATCTCCGGGTGGTTTGCGTCAATGCTGGCGGGCGCAGTTTTTGTAGAGTATATTTTTGGTTGGAACGGATTGGGGAAGGAAATCGTAAACGCACTGAATACCCTGGATTTGCCGGTCATTATGGGATCTGTGCTCACTATTGCGATTATCTTCATTATTATCAATATTTTTGTGGATGTCATCTATGCTTGGCTCGATCCAAAAGTCAAACTTCAATAAAATCAAAACATGAGAAAACAAATTGTAGCCGGAAACTGGAAAATGAACAATGATTTGGCCCAAACCGAAACATTGATAACCGAATTGAAAAAGCAAATCCAAACTTCAAAGGCGGAAGTCATGATTGCCCCTGTTTTTACGAACCTTTGGCCCTCTTTTCAGGCGCTTCGCAAACATGATATTGAGGTCATTGCCCAAAACATGCACTTTGCTGACTCTGGGGCTTATACGGGAGAAGTAGGTCCAGGGATGTTATTGAGCGTCGGAATAAAAACAGTAATATTGGGTCATAGTGAACGCCGTGCCTATTTCAACGAAACCGATGAAATCCTGGCAAAAAAGGTAGATGCCGCATTAAAGCACGGTATGCGGATTATATTCTGCTTTGGTGAAGAATTGAACGATAGAAAATCAGGTAACCACGAAAGTGTAGTCGAAAACCAGATTAAAAATGCCCTGTTCCACCTCGATGGCAAAGCTTTTGAAAATATTGTGCTGGCTTATGAACCTGTTTGGGCAATTGGCACTGGCGAAACAGCCTCACCCGAGCAAGCGCAGGAAATGCATGCGTTTATCAGAAAAACCTTGTCAGGAAATTATAGTGATGCCATAGCCAATTCAGTTTCCATTTTGTATGGAGGCAGTGTAAAACCTTCCAATGCGCGCGAAATTTTCTCAAAGCCCGATGTTGATGGGGGATTGATAGGTGGCGCATCGCTTGAGGCAAAAGACTTTTTTGCAATCGTAAACGCCATTTAACAAGAAGGTTGCTAAATGCCTATTTCTACCTGAAAACGGATGTACCAGTCTTTGCTATTGGTAGCGTCCAGATAGTTGTTGTCAGATCGGGTCACTTCGGCTTGAAGTTTTAGCGAATGTTCTCTGATGTATTTGGTCAGCCCAAGGGTGTACTGTCTTGTTTTTGGCGCAAGGGATGCAATGTCATTGTGCGGATTTTGTGTTGAATAACGACCTATCAACTCATAGTTATTTTCAAAGAGGTAGCTCAATTGGGTGTCAAAACCTTCACCTGCATATACAAATTGTATATCCGTTTCTTCATCTGGATTCACTGTAATGGGGTTGTCTGTCTTACGGTTCATGAAAGCCGACTGTAATGCCCAGCCATTATATTTAAATACCATGTCAACAAACACCGATTTCAGATCTCTTTGGCCAAAAAGTTCGTTGCCAAGGGTGCCTTGTGTGCGACGTGACTTTTCATTGTAGTGGTAGGTGCCGGCAAGCATTAGTTTTGGTTCGTCTTCACGTTTCAGGTCGCCTTCAAAGAGCGTTCCGTCGTTTTTAAAAGTACCTAAAGGAAAAAATTCCAGTCGTCCCGTATAGGCCAAACCATTGTCGGGGTTTTTGGTCCAGTTGCGACCTTCACCGGTGCTTATGGCCGTTTTTATTATATATGAAAATCGGTCTTTATGCTCTTTTAGATAATAAACTTGAAGTCCAAAATCTCTATCGATATTAAATTTGGAATTGTTGATGCTCCGGTCGGTCAGTTGTAACGCGCCCGATGAATTGATGCGCTGGCGGTTCCCTGGGAGCTTGGTTTGCCCAAAACCGATGTTCCAATGTGCATTGGGTCTGTAAAAAATGATGGCATCACGAATGACGTTGAGGTTTTTTCCATCTTCAATGGTCCCTACATCATCGGGGGCAAAAGAAAGTTGAATGGCGTAAATAATTCTTGGGTCGCCAACATACCCGTCAAAACGCAAGCGCAATCTTCTTATCTTGGCTTCATAAGCGGCATCTCCGTTTTCGTTATCGATATAGGAAAGCCTGTTTTGCATCCTAAAACGAATATTCAACTGAAAAATGCTGTCAGGTGACGTGATTCCCAATCCTTTTCCATAACTATAGTATGGCAAAGCCGATAGTTTGATGTCGTTGGTATCTTGTGCTTTTGCCCCGATAAATGCAAAAAGGGCAAAAAATATTGCTAAATAACCTTTCATGTTGCGAATTTTGAAGACAAATTTACTAACTAAATGTATGATTATTAAATTTGCATAAAATTTGCGAAAAAAGATGGCTTCAAACTATTTTGGTTACGATTTTAAAGTAACGCCACAGCAACCCGCCGTAGAGATTTTGATGGCCGAGTTGGGCTTTGCGGGATTTGAGAGTTTTGTAGAAACCGAAGATGGCGTTATCGCTTACATACAAACGACCGATTGGCGAGAGAACATCCTTGAAGATATCGATGTGCTCAAATCCGATGCGTTCAGCATATCATATACCATAGAAACGATAGAACAAGTCAACTGGAACGAAGAATGGGAAAAGAATTTTAATCCCATCACTGTAGGAGAGAAGTGTACCATTCGAGCACCTTTTCATGAAAAGACGGACAGTGAGTACGATATCGTCATAGAACCCAAAATGAGTTTCGGTACGGGACATCACGAAACCACCCATATGATGGTAGAATATCTTCTGAAGGATGATTTACGGGGCAAATCTGCTCTTGATATGGGCTGCGGTACCGGGGTTTTGGCTATTTTGGCAGAAATGAAAGGGGCAAAACCCATCGATGCAGTCGATTATGATAATTGGTGCTATCTGAACAGTATCGAAAACGTTGAAAGGAACAAGTGTGGGAATATAGCCGTGTTTGAGGGCGATGCACAAATACTTAAAGATCGTAAATACGATGTCGTCATTGCCAATATCAACAGGAACATACTTCTTAACGATATGAAAGTCTATGCCGAGTGTCTAAACCCAAACGGCGTGATGTATTTGAGCGGTTTTTACCGAAATGACATTCCGGATATTGAGACCGAATGTAATAACCTTGGCATGAAACGCGTTGAAACCTTGGAGAAGAACCAATGGGTTGCGCTTAAATTTGTAAATTAGCCATAAAATTGAACTGATGACTACAAAAGGAAAAGAAAAAGTATTGGAAGACATCCTTTTGGATGAAGAAACGATGCGACAAAATGAAATTGTCCTTTATAATGACGATGTCAACACGTTTGACCATGTCATTGACACGTTGATTTACGCCTGCGACCATACACCTGAACAGGCAGAGCAATGTTCCATCATTGTCCATTACAAAGGTAAATGCACGGTTAAAACCGGAGACTACGACGACCTGAAACCCCGCTGTACCATGTTGCTAGAAGCGGGCTTGAGCGCCGAGATTGTTTAGGTGTTAGCAGTTGGAGCATTTCCCAAGGAAACAAAGCTTCGGAAATCAATTTTAAAATTTGGGAATAAATTGTTTGGCAGATTTTTAATTTATATAGTATATTTGCAACCCATTAAAAAGGCCTCGTGGCGCAACTGAATAGCGCACTTGATTACGGCTCAAGAGGTTACAGGTTTGAATCCTGTCGAGGTCACGAATAAATACCACAAACAAAAAAACGCCAAGCTTGCTTGAGCGTTTTTTTGTTTGTGGTATTTTCAAAGCGGAGCTTTGTCAGGAGCAACGCAGTTAATCCTGTCTAAATATATTTTGAGCGTTTTTTTGTTTGTGGTATTTTCAAAGCGGAGCTTTGTCAGGAGCAACGCAGTTAATCCTGTCGATATTTCTGAAAAAAAAACACGTGGTGGCTTTAAAACGGAAAATTGTGGTGTTACGTTGGCATAAACCGCTGTGTTTCCACATTGACAGGTTATCGATTGACAAACAAAAAGTCTTTACTTTTTCCTGAAATTATCAAGCCCAAGTTTCAGCCACTGGTAATATGTGTCGGCATTTGGTGTGTAACCAATGGGCTCTGTAAGGTTTTCTTCATCGTGACCCATCAGTACATAAAAAGGCTGTGTGTTGGTCTTATACCTGACGGTTTGGAATTCGCTCCATTTCTGACCGATATATTTCAGCTTTTTTCCGGGTTTTAATAGCGATTCTGCTACTTCGTTATCTGGGAGTTTGCGCTTGTCGTCCACAAATAAGGAGATGAGTATCACATCGTTTTTCAGGATGTTCAGTACGTGGTCATTTACCCAAACGTTCTGTTCCATTTTTCGGCAATTGACACATGCCCATCCGGTAAAATCAAGCATTATGGGTTTTCCTACTTTTTTGGCATAAGCCAAACCTTTATCATAATCGTTGAAAGCCAAAATTTGGTGTGGAGCCAACAAATGAGCGCCATCGGGCAAATTGTCGTGGTCGCCACCACTTGGATTGTTCCCTACTTTTGAGTTGCCCACGCCGTAAGGAGACTCTGCATAGTCCAAAGGAGGAGGGAAAGCACTGATGAGTTTCAGTGGTGCGCCCCAAAGTCCCGGAATCATATAGATGGTAAATGCCAATGTAAGCAATCCCAAGCTCAAACGTCCCACAGAAATATGGGTCAACGGAGAATCGTGTGGTAGTTTGATTTTTCCGAACAAATAAAACGCCAAAGTTCCAAAAATGGCAATCCATATAGCAATGAACACTTCTCGTTCTAATAAGTGGAGTTGCAGAACCAGATCGGCTTGAGACAGGAATTTGAAAGCAAAAGCCAGTTCCAGAAACCCAAGAAAGACTTTGACCGTGTTGAGCCAACCTCCAGATTTGGGCAGTGAATTGAGCCAGCCCGGAAATGCGGCAAATAATGCAAACGGTAATGCTATAGCCAAAGAAAAGCCCAACATCCCAACGATTGGCGCAATTCCTCCTTTTGAAGCGGCTTCGACCAGCAGGGTCCCTACAATTGGACCGGTGCAAGAAAACGAAACTATCGCCAGTGCAAGTGCCATAAAAAAGATGCCAAGCAAACCACCTTTGTCAGCTTGTCTGTCAACTTTGTTTGCCCATTTGTTTGGTAACATTATTTCGAAAGCACCCAAAAACGAGAATGCAAATACCAAAAGCAAAATGAAGAAAACAAGGTTGAACCAAACATTGGTAGCTAAAGCATTAAGCGCATCTGCCCCAAAAATGGCAGTCACGGCAGTACCCAATAAAACATAGATAGTGATGATGCAAACACCATAAATAATGGAGTTTCTAATTCCTGCGGCTTTGTTTTTGCTCTGTTTGGTAAAGAAACTCACTGTCATCGGGATCATTGGAAAAACGCAAGGTGTCAACAATGCTGCAAATCCGGATAGGAACGCAATGATGAATATCGTCCAAAGACCCTTGTCGTTATCCTGTCCTTCGTCAGGAAATACGGGTGCATCAATTTGTTTTACTACTTGTTTTTCGGGTTCTTGAAAATTGAATACCCCGCCGCTCATGCTGCTTTCGACACCAGTTCTTGCCTTGTAAATATCGAATACCAGATCTACATAAGAGGGAGGAAGGCAGCGCTCGTCGTCACAAACCATAAATTCTACCTCGCCCTTCACTACAGAAAGTTCTTTGTTGATAATCTTGATCCGCTGTTTAAAATCGGTCTTGCTCTCAAAATATTTGATTTTCATCCCGAAAACTGGATCGTCCACAGTTTTTCCGGTTTCCTCTGTAACCGTTTCGACCAGTTTGAATTGCTCATTGTTTTCAAAAGTAAAAGCCGTGGGGATAGGGCCGTTTTCGGGCACGTTTTGTGAGTACAGGTGCCAGCCTGGGTCAATGGAGGCAGTAGCTACCAAAACATACTCCGAATCCGAGGTCTTTTCTACGGAAGTCGTCCATTTTACGGGTTCGAGAATTTGGGAATGGAGGTCTAAAGAGATGCTTATGAAAAGCAAAAAAAACACGATAGTCGATCTCATGTACAAAAATTTTTGCGGATTTGCGGTATTCATCATGATGCAAAAATACAACTTTAACTCATTATAATTTTGGGCTAAAATCCACATTAAACTCAATTTATTGCGTTAAAGCGATGTTAAAATTTTGAGATAAAAACGTTGTGGGATACAAAACAAGGCATTCATTCCAAAGCATTTTTGGTAACATAGGCCCTCCACCAAATAACTGCAAGCTGCAATTTTGATGCTTTTGAAATATCCAAATGCCGCTTGGTGTAGCTCGGTAGCACTGCTTTGTTTATTTTGGCCAAAATTTTAAATGCCGCTGTTTTCATTCCCTAAAAGTAAGAAAAGAATATATGTTATCCTTCAAGAATTTAACTTTGTGCAATCTTTGTTTTTGTTTGCAGATACTTATCTTTGAGGAAAAATGTTGACATGAAATACATCCTCACGCTCACTTTGTTCTGTTCGTTTAATCTGTCATTGTTTTCACAGGTACTCATTATCAATGAGTTGGATTGTGATACACCCGGTGTTGATGATAAGGAATTTGTTGAATTGAAATCGCAAACGCCCAATTTCCCGTTGGATGGCTATGTGGTAGTGTTTTTCAATGGATCTGATTCTGGTGGCAACAGGAGTTATATGGCTCTCGACCTGGATGGATATGAAACCGATATCAACGGACTGTTGCTCATCGGTAGCGCAACGGTATCGCCGTTTCCGCAGTACCTGATTCCGCCAAACGTGATCCAGAACGGGGCTGATGCCGTAGCCATCTACCAAGCTGATAGTATTGATTTTGAAGAACCGGTTGTGGCTTATGTAGATGAGACCTTGATTGATGTGTTACTTTATCAGACAAATGATTCCGATGGCGCAGGCCTGGTCGAAATTTTTTCTGCTTTCAAACCGGATATCGAGATTCTCAACGAAGGTGCTGCAAACAACACCAACTCGATTCAGGTCGATAATGCCAATGGCGATGTTGGTTATTTTGTGGGCCCGCCTACGCCAAGAATGCGCAATGATGGCAGTGGTATTGTGCTCAATGGTGTGCTGATGGAGCTTGACAAAACCATGTATGATGAAGGCGAGACCTTTGACATCACTTTTATAACCGAGCAAAATGTGCCGGAAACGCTCAATTTTACCATTACATTGCACAACGGGACTTTTGATGCTTCCGACTATACGGGAAATACATCGATAACCATTCCCGAAGGAGGTAATTCTGCATCTACAACCATTACGTTGATAGACGATGATCTGGATGAAGGCGATGAGGTAATGGTCATCCGATTGTATGGATTGCCACCAACCTTTTCTGCTTTAAACAACAATTTGCGCATTCGCATCGTTGACAACGATTTTACTGTGGCTCCTTACGGAACACCCATCAATCCCACCTATGGTATTGTTGAAAGTACGCAGCCCTTTGGATATTATGACAGCCTGGATGGATTGGCCGGTGCTGAATTGCGCCAAGCTATCCAAGATATTGTTGCGGATGAAAGTATCGTTAGGGCGCAAACTTATGCTGACGTGGTGGACATTTTGATGGAAGCCGACCAAAACCCGGAAAATAGCAATCAAGTATGGCTGGTTTATAAAGAAATGGGAAGGCCCAAACTTGATTTTCAAACCACATCCTCAAATATAGGAAAATGGAACAGAGAACACACTTTTCCGAGATCCCGTGGCGGCTTTTACAGTATCCAAGCCGATGAGGAGGCTGACGGGGTAGATATCTTTTGGAATACAAATGCCGATTCCTTGAGGCATGGCAACTCCGAAATGCATGCCATACGCGCAGTGGATGGCCCGGAGAACAGTTCGCGTGGCAACAAACATTATGACCAGTACAATGGTCCTGAAGGAACGCTTGGGGGTTTTAAGGGCGATGTTGCCAGAGGTGTCTTTTATTTAACGGTTCGATTTAACGGACTTGAGATTGTCGATGGTTTTCCAGAAGGAACGGTTGGTGAACTCGGAGATTTGTCAACACTGCTTGAATGGCACAGAAACGACCCGCCCGACGATTTTGAGATGAACCGGAACAATGTGATATATACTTGGCAATACAATCGCAACCCCTTTATTGACCATCCCGAACTGATAGAATATATTTGGGGCGAACATGCCGGCGAAGTGTGGCACCAACCCATGGGTGTAGTTGAAAATGATTTGGCCTCTCTATTGTTGTATCCTAATCCGACCAGTGGAAGGGTTTATATAAAAGGGTTGGCAGAACCGGCAAGAGTAGAGGTCTATACAATGCAGGGGCAATTGATATCCGAGCTTATAACAAGCAATGGGTTCCTGGATTTGAATGTTGAGAGCGGTATATATCTGTTGAAAATTTCCACTGCAAGCCGCTCAGTCATGGAGAAGCTTATCATCCGATAAAAAAAAGAACCCCGAATAGAAATCCGGGGTTTTGTTGTTTTATTCTTTCTTTTTAGTGGTGATGATTATTACGCCGTGCTTGGCCTTTTCGCCATATTTTGCAATGGCTTCCTTGTCCTTCAGCACATTCATGTTCTCAATATCGTTTGGATCAATATCACCTATATTCTTTTTGTCAATTTCGATGCCATCCAAAAGTATCAGAGGTTTTTCGGCCTTGTCGTTAAAAACACGGATATGGTTGCGCCCATTTTCTTCGGCATTGATGATTTCTATGTTGTTGCCTTCGTCATCTGTCCAGATTATTTTTTTGACGTTCTGTTTGATCCATATAGTATCGTTTTTTTCTTGTTTTATCAACACATTTTCATTGCCAAGGCTGCTTTCTTTTGAGGTTTCAGACTTGATTACATAGGTCTTTTTGTCTTTTTTCACGGTGTGTTGGTTGCCATCTTTGCCTGTGACTGTTGTTTTTTCGTCCGCCTTATCTGCTTCATTGGTTGTATATACGAGGACACTGCTTTCGGTCGTCGGTTTGTTGATCGTTGATGCGCCGTTTTCCTTGTTTACCTCAAAAGACTGGCTCAATTGTGCAGCTGCCCGACCCACAGACAGCGTGTTTTCATGAACATTGTATGAAATGGCAATATCAGCAATCGGGTCTCCGGATCTCACAAAATAGTTGCCTTTTTTGCCATCGTGGCCGTAATCTATGCCGATGCCTGTGATTTCGCGCTTCTCGTTTCTCTCTACATTGCTGAAGTCAATGGACACCTTTTTTTCATAAAGTTTTTCTTTGATGAGTTCCAGTTGGCGATCTCTTGTGTTTTTTGTGACCACAAATTTTAACACGTTTTGGCCGATGATCACTTTTTCGCTCGTTGGGTCTTGGGCAATTGCGGTGTTATGGCCATATGCGAACAGCAATATAAACAGTATTGGTATAATGCATTTCCCGGTATGGATTTTATAAGGATTCGTATTATTTGTCATGGTGATTTTTAATTTAAGATAATTATCAATAAACAATGATAAGCTTTGTAACAATTTCTGTGCCTGTTTTCTTAAAAAAAAACAATGCTCTTTGCTGAACATATATAATTGTGTAAATCATGTTAGGGGTTTACTATGCCAATGTTACGATTTTTATCTAATTTATGCAATCTTGTAGTGTTGATGCCTAAATAACATTCCATTTCACAAATATTAAATATTAGGGGGTGTTTTTTGTTTTTTATCGAAAAACATAAGTTCACCCCTAAATTTTTAGGGGGTAAATGTAATCCGTATTCATTTTTTGATAAATTTGCCCTGTAAAATTCTAAAAAACGATTAAACTATGTCAACCTTGCGTTTTAATGCTATTAAAGAGTCACTTCATCGAAAGCCGGTGTACATTGAAGAGAATGATCGCCGTTCAGAACTTTTTGGAAAAAATGTTTTCAACGAAGCTGCCATGCGCCAATTTCTTGCTAAAGATGCTTATGAAAGCGTTATGGATGCCGTGCAAAATGGTACAAAGATAGAACGAGTGGTCGCCGATCACATTTCGGCGGGTATGAAAGAATGGGCCATAACAAAGGGCGCTACACATTATACACATTGGTTCCAGCCGCTCACGGGTGCAACTGCCGAAAAGCACGATTCGTTTTTTGAAACCATTGGTGGCGGATTGGCCATAGAAAAATTTGGTGGTAGCCAATTGGTGCAACAAGAGCCGGATGCCTCAAGTTTTCCTAACGGGGGCATAAGAAATACGTTTGAAGCGCGTGGTTATACGGCATGGGACCCGACTTCTCCTGCATTTATTTATGGTACCACTTTGTGCATCCCAACGGTTTTTGTGGCGTATACAGGAGAAGCGCTCGATTATAAAACACCGCTTTTGAGAGCCTTGCAGGCAATTGACAATGCTGCAGTTGCAGTGTGTAAATATTTTGACAAAAATGTAAAAAAAGTAAATGCCTCTTTGGGCTGGGAGCAAGAGTATTTTTTGGTGGACAGCGCTTTGGCATATTCTAGACCGGACATCGTGTTGACCGGCAGAACACTTCTTGGGCATTCGCCGGCTAAAGGCCAACAATTGGACGACCATTATTTTGGTTCCATTCCCGTTAGGGCTCTGTCTTTTATGAGAGACCTCGAAACAGAGTGCATGCTTTTGGGTATCCCTGTAAAGACAAGGCACAATGAGGTGGCCCCAAACCAATTTGAGTTGGCCCCCATATATGATGAGGCAAACCTTGCGGTTGACCACAACTCGCTGCTTATGGATTTAATGGACAAAGTAGCTGACCGTCATAATTTCAAGGTGCTTTTCCACGAAAAGCCTTTTGCTGGTGTAAACGGTTCCGGAAAACACAACAACTGGAGCCTTGGTACTAATACTGGCGTTAACCTCTTGGGGCCAGGCAAAACACCAATGAGCAACCTTCAGTTTTTGACCTTTTTCATTAATACCATTAAAGCGGTAAACGATAATGAAGAGCTTTTGCGGGCTTCAATTGCATCAGCAAGTAACGATCACCGTTTGGGTGCAAATGAGGCGCCGCCGGCCATCATCTCGGTATTTATCGGGGATCAATTGACCAATGTGTTGAACGAGCTCGAAAACGTTACTACCGGAAAATTATCGCCGCAAGAGAAAACAGACCTTAAATTGAACGTGGTGGGCAAGATTCCCGATGTGCTTTTGGATAATACCGACCGAAACAGAACGTCTCCATTTGCATTTACCGGAAACAAGTTTGAGTTCAGGGCTGTGGGGTCAAAAGCCAACTGTGCCAACGCCATGACTGTTCTCAACTCTATAGTTGCCAAGCAATTGATCGATTTCAAAAAAGAAGTGGATTTGCTTATCGATAAGAAAGGCATGAAGAAGGACGATGCCATCTTCAACGTTTTGCGTGAATATATCAAAAAATCCAAAAACATCCTCTTTGAGGGCAACGGTTACGGTGAAGCGTGGCACAAAGAAGCCAAGAAAAGAGGGCTTAGCAACAACAAGACCACCCCTGAAGCCTTAAAAGCTAGAATTTCGAAAAAGTCTTTGGCGCTTTTTGAAGAACTTGGCGTGATGAACAAAGTTGAATCCGAGGCGAGATATGAAATAGAAATGGAAGAATACGCATTGCGTATCCAGATCGAAGGCCGGGTTCTTGGAGACATTGCCCGCAACCATATCGTGCCCACGGCTGTAAAATACCAGAATGTTTTGATCGAAAACGTAAAAGGGTTGAAGGAAATTTATGGTAGCAGCTATAAAAAATATGCCGCTGAGCAATTGAACTTGATTGAAGAAATTTCAGGGCACATCGCTACCATTAATGCCACAGTTACCAAGTTGATCAATGAAAGGAGAAAGGCAAATGCCTTGATGGACATCGACAAGAAAGCACATGACTATTGCAACAAAGTGAAGCCATTGTTTGATGAAATTCGCTACTCTTGTGACAAACTTGAGCTGTTGGTTGATGATGAGCTTTGGCCATTGACCAAATATAGGGAATTGTTGTTCACAAGATAATGGATCTTTGATGACCAACCCCCAAAAATGCCCCTTTTATCAGGGGCATTTTTATAAGTAATGTGTGAAAAAAGAAAAAAAATGTAAGTAAGATTACGTACGCAAAATGTCAAAAATGGTATTTCATCAAGATAATTTTACATGTAATCGAAAAGTAGGAAAATACATTTTGAAAATTTTGATTTGAGCATGGTTTGTTTAGTACATTTGTATTGCTATTAATCAATATTTCTGTTAAAATGAAAAAGCTACTATTGAGCCTTGCTGCTTTGGTGTTTGTGACTGTTCTTTTCAGCCAGCAGAACAACAAGATTGCAAAAGACAAAATTTCGCAGGAAACTGCGCAAAAAGTTGACAAAGTATTTAGGGCTTAAGTTCGATTTTAAAATACACCATTAGAGTTATTAAGCTCTTTTAGTTGTAGTTTGATGGAATGGAAGGTAAAAGAAAACATATGGTTTCTTTTGCCTTTTTTTATTTTTTGCAATTAATATTTCAATAAATGAGGGACTTTTATACCTATATTTAGTAATATTGCTTTACTTTTGCCTTGTCTCGAACATCCCTACTTTATCAATGGCATTAATTTTTTCAACAGTTTTTATTGAGTACTTATGGCAAGAAATCTTTGGATTATCGTTCTCGTGCTTTTAGGTCATTTTTGCACGGCGCAAACTGCTTATGACACATTACAGCAAAAGAAATCCACTTTTTATGATCTTAGGGGTGACAATGCGATGGAGTTTGGCGTAGGTTCGGCTGTTGCTAATGGCGACATCCAAGACCCTATGTTCGAAATTTATTTTGGCGGTGGCTACAAGCGCCATTTCTCGCCTCACCTCTATGCGGGCATTGGTTACCACAAATTCAATCTGGCTTTTAAGGATGTATATAACCAAGGATTTATGTCCTTTGATTTCAATATTGGTGCGACACTCATGCCATACTATCGGTTTTCCCCTTTTGTTTTTGCCGGAGCAGGATACAATGCATCTAATTATTTTAAAGAGACCGCCTTCAAATTGCAAGGCGGCGGTGGCGTGGAATACATTGTTTCAGAAGGTTTGGGGATAAAGCTTTATGCTGATTACAATTATGCGATGAGCGATGAACTTGATGGAGTTATTGCCGGAGCAACCGATGATACGTATTTTAGGATCGGGTTGGGTCTTAACTATTATTTTGGTGGCCGTGCAAAAAAGGCCAAGATATTGGATGGACAGCCAAGCATCATCAAATCCAATCAAATTATTCAGCACAAATGATTTAGTATTCCTATTTTTGCAAAATAACCCAAGTAATGAACGAAAATATGAGCCAGCGTTATTCCCAACGTGGTGTTTCGGCATTGAAAGAAGATGTCCACAATGCTATAAAAAACATTGACAAAGGCCTGTTTCCAAGTGCTTTTTGCAAAATAGTCCCAGATTATCTGACCAATGATGATGATTATTGCCTGATTATGCACGCCGATGGTGCCGGTACCAAATCATCTCTTGCCTATATGTATTGGAGAGAAACAGGTGATATGTCCGTTTGGAAAGGTATTGCGCAAGATGCCCTGATCATGAACATCGACGATCTGCTTTGTGTTGGTGCGACCGACAATATCCTGTTGTCTTCCACCATCGGAAGAAATAAAAACCTAATTCCCGGGGAGGTCATTTCCGCCATCATCAATGGAACCGAAGCCCTTATTTCCGAACTCAAGGATTTTGGTGTGACGATACACGCTACCGGAGGGGAAACGGCCGATGTTGGTGATTTGGTCCGAACCATCATCGTGGACTCTACCGTCACCACCCGTATGAAGCGTTCTGACGTTATCGACAATGCTAACATTCAAGTGGGCGATGTCATTGTGGGGCTGTCTTCTTCAGGAAAGGCAACCTATGAAAAAGAATACAACGGCGGAATGGGCAGCAATGGCCTTACCTCTGCCAGACACGATGTATTTCATAATTATTTGGCCGAAAAATTTCCCGAAAGTTACGATGCTTCCTTGCCAAAAGATTTGGTCTATTCCGGGAACATGAAATTGACCGATTGCGTGGAAGGCGTTCCGATTGATGCTGGAAAATTGGTGCTTTCGCCCACACGGACCTATGCGCCGATCATAAAAAAAATCTTATCACAATATACGCCCAAAGAAATCCACGGAATGGTACATTGCAGCGGTGGGGCGCAAACAAAAATCCTACATTTTATAGACAGATTGCACATCATCAAAGACAATATGTTTCCGGTTCCGCCGTTGTTCAGACTGATACAAGAACAATCTAAAATCGATTGGAAAGAGATGTACCAAGTGTTCAATTGCGGCCATCGCATGGAACTGTACGTGCCTGCATCAATTGCAAACGCCATTATCGACATATCCGAATCGTTCGGTGTCGAAGCTCGTATAGTCGGAAGGGTTGAGCAATCTGAACAGAAACGCTTGACCATCAAAAGTGATTTTGGAACGTTTATATATTAATTTTTTTATCATCAAGTTGTAATGAAGTATTTTTTTTCGATGTTGTGTTGCCTTTCGGTATTGGTTTTGAATTCTCAAACAGATAGTACCCATGTGAAACAGGTTGACAGCATTCCAAAATGGGAACTTAAAAACCGTACAAGCTTGGATATCAATGAAGTTAGCTTTGTCAATTGGAGCGCCGGTGGTAGTAATTCCATTTCAGCATTATTGGGCGTCCGTTCTGAACTAAACTACAGGTACGGTCTTTTTAAATGGAAAAATTTGGCAGTTGCCAATTATGGGGTTAACAAACAGGAAGACCAAAAATTGCGCAAGACCACTGATGAGTTGGAACTTATCTCCACATTGGGTTTTCAGACCGACAGTTTGAGCAAATGGTATTTTTCGGCTCGTTTCAACTTCAAGACACAATTTACCAACGGTTATAACTACCCTAACCGCTCTACGCCCATTTCAAAATTTATGTCGCCTGGCTACCTGTTTTTGGGGGGCGGGGTAGAATATGGTAAAGATGTCGATAAATTTTCTGTTTATTTTTCGCCCATGACCTTTAAATCCACTTTTGTGTTGGATGAGGCACTATCAAATGCAGGGTCTTTTGGGGTGACGCCGGCAGTCTTTGATGATCAAGGCAATATCATAAAGCACGGACAACGTGTCCGAACAGAAATTGGGATATTGCTTACTAATTATCTTGAATCGAGGGTTTATGACAACGTCGATTTAAAGAGCCGAATCAGTTTTTATACCGATTATCTCAATAGTTTTGGGAATATTGATCTGGATTGGGAAGTGATTTTCAACTTTAAGGTCAATCAATACGTTCGGGCCACGCTCGGATCGCATTTGAGATATGACAACGACGTCAAGACTTTTGTCAACGTTTTGAACGAGCTTGGAACCGAAGAAGAAATGCTCAAGGAAGGTGCCAAAATGCAATGGAAGCAGATCCTCGGCATAGGGGTGGTAGTAGATCTCTGAAAGTACTTTAAAACCCCTTTTTCTCTAACAAGACGTTGGCCGTCACACCATAATCAAGGTGAGCCGATCGTTATTGCAGATTGCGAAATAATCGTATTTTTGCGGCACAATTCACTTTGGCAAATGTTAGACAAATTACAAATTATCAAACAACGTTTTGATGAGGTCAACGACCTTATCATCCAGCCCAATATTATCAACGACCAAAAGCGCTATATCGCCCTTAACAAAGAATATAAAGAACTGAAAGTGTTGGTAGATAAACGATTGGAGTACATTACGCTATTGGATAATATAAAGGAAGCAGAAGATATCATCAATGATGGCTCTGATCCGGAGATGTTGGAAATGGCCAAAATGCAGCTTGACGAAGCCAGGGACGCCATTATCGAGCTCGAAGATGCAATCAAGTTTTTGCTGATACCGAAAAATCCCGAAGACGCCAAAAATGCCGTTGTCGAGCTCCGTGCCGGTACAGGGGGCGACGAAGCAAGTATTTTTGCAGGGGATCTTTTCAGAATGTATTCTAAATACTGCGAAAGCAAAGGCTGGAAAGTGGAGGTCGTGGATTATAACGAAGGCACATCCGGAGGCTTTAAAGAAATGATTTTTGAAGTGAATGGCGAAGATGTGTACGGAACCCTAAAGTTTGAAGCCGGCGTCCATAGGGTCCAACGTGTTCCGCAGACAGAAACGCAGGGAAGGGTGCATACCAGTGCTGCCACGGTGATTGTACTGCCCGAAGCCGAAGAATTTGACGTAGAACTTGACATGGCCGATGTACGCATAGAAAGAACCACATCTACCGGGCCGGGCGGGCAAAGTGTAAACACGACCTATTCTGCCATCAAGTTGCACCACGAACCAACAGGAATGATTGTGAGTTGCCAAGACCAAAAATCGTCGCACAAAAACCTTGAAAAAGCCTTAAAAGTATTACGTTCCCGCTTATATGAGCGCGAACTTGAAAAAAAATTAGCCGCCGATTCCGAAAAACGCAAGAGCATGGTTTCTACTGGTGACCGAAGTGCAAAAATCAGGACCTACAACTACTCGCAGGGACGCGTTACCGATCACAGGATTGGACTTACGCTATATGATTTGGCAAACATTATGAACGGCGATATCCAAAAAATCATCGATGAGCTTATGCTTGCAGAAAATACCGAATTGTTAAAAGCGAATACAGATTTGATTTAAAAAGCAAGTACCGTTTTACACTGTCTGTCGGACAGAAATAAGCCTGCTTTTGAGACATATTTTACAATGACAACACAACAGCTCATCCAACAAATCCAAAAAAAGAAGTCTTTTCTCTGTATTGGGCTCGATGTAGATTTGGCAAAAATTCCACAACATCTATTAAAGTCCGATGATCCAATTTTTGCGTTCAACAAAGCCATTATCGATGCCACGCACCACCTTGCCGTTGCCTATAAGCCCAATATGGCTTTTTACGAAGCTTATGGTGTAAAAGGTTGGCAATCATTGGAAAAGACTATTGGTTATCTAAACGAATACCACCCAGAAATTTTTACAATTGCAGATGCCAAACGTGGTGATATAGGCAATACTTCTGCCATGTATGCCAAAGCATTTCTTCAAGATTTGAATTTTGATAGCATAACCGTGGCACCCTATATGGGCAAAGATTCCGTAGAACCTTTTTTGGCCGTAGAGGGCAAACACACCATTTTACTCGCCTTGACGTCCAATATGGGTGCTTTTGATTTCCAGACCCAAAAGTGCTGCGAAAATACATTGTACGAACACGTTTTGGAAACATCCAAAACTTGGCGCAACGCACAAAATTTAATGTACGTTGTTGGTGCCACCAAAGCCGATTATTTTGTTGGAATAAGAAAGATTGTGCCTGATAGCTTTTTGCTCGTACCGGGCGTTGGAGCGCAAGGCGGCAACTTGCAAGAGGTTTGTAAATATGGCCTTAATGACAATATAGGTCTGCTTATAAACGCTTCACGAGCAATAATTTACGCATCCAATGGTTTGGATTTTGCCGAAAAAGCAAAGGCAGAAGCCTTAAAACTGCAACAGGAAATGCAGGCTATTCTGGACACACTTTAAACAGTTATGATATTTGTTGACCAGTTGCACCGGGCCATTGCCATAAACGCGTTACCGGAGCGAATTGTTTCTTTGGTGCCGAGCCAAACCGAACTTTTGTACGATTTGGGATTGGATATTGCTATTGTTGGTATAACAAAATTCTGTGTACATCCGCCCCATTTTAGAAAAGAAAAAACCATCGTAGGAGGCACAAAAGCCGTTAATTATGAAAAAATAAAGGCGCTGCATCCGGACATCATTCTTTGTAACAAGGAAGAAAACACTCAAGAAATGATTGCCGAATTGGAAAAAATCGCCCCGGTGCACATCAGTGACGTAAATAGTGTGCAAGACTGTCTGGAACTTATAGGGATGTACGGTAAGCTTTTTTCGAAAAGCAATGAGGCTGAAAAGATCTTAATGGAAATCAGGCAAAAAAATAAAGATTTTGAAGCGTTCATCCATAATCGTCCGACACTCAAAACTGCCTATTTTATATGGAAAAATCCTTGGATGGTTGCTGCAAAAGGCACTTTTATTGATGCAATGATGGCTATTAACAACTTCGAGAATTATTTTGGGGTTCACGAACGTTATCCCGAGATTGAATTGTTAATGTGCAGGCCCGAAACAGCCGATTTGGTTTTGCTTTCGAGTGAGCCGTTTCCTTTCAATGAAACACATAAAGAGGAAGTTAGGCAGTTCTTTCCCAATGCCAAAATCTTTGTGGTTGATGGAGAAGCCTTTTCTTGGTACGGAACGCGCCTTATCAAATCCTTTGACTATTTTAGAATGTTGCATCAAAGCCTGTCGAGGGATTCTGTTTTAGATAAATAATGGTTTTTTTGAGTTTTGAGGCTTCGTGGTAGAGCAGGTCGCTCAATCCGGCATCGGTATAGATGAGGTTGTATGCTTCCTCGAGAAACCCTTTGTATTTTTTTTCTAAATCTTTTAAATTCAAAACACCGCTCCAATTGAGCTTGGTTTTTCCTACTTTGCAAAAATGTCTTTCCATGGCAATTCGTAATATATATTTATATACGAATTTGCAATAAAAGTGGGACGATGCAGATACGTTAAATAATTGATAATTTTTCAGTTGGCCTATCTTAATGCCCTCGGAGCATTGTCGCGGTTGAGAAATTTCAACTCGTTGAGTTTATTAAGTAATTTGATAGCCTTAAATTCTGAAAAATCACTGATGGCAGAATCCGTTTGCCTAAAGTTGTAGGCTTCTTCCATGAGCTGCTTATAACGTTTTTGAAGCTTTTGTTGCCTCTCGTTGATTTTAGGCAATGTTTTCATCAGTGAAAAAATAAATTTGTTGGATCTGATAATTGTAACACAATGGAAATATCCATTTAAACACGTCATGTCCAATACTTTACCGTGATTTGGAGGGGTAAATTTTTTGGAAAATAAATATATCTAAAATATTATTATTTAGCAAGTTAATTTTGAATTTTTTTAACAAAAATGGTCCGATTCATAATTCCAATTGTCGTTGATCCATAATTAAATGTCGGAGTGAAAACTCTTGGTGGACAAAACATATGTTTTTCCAAAAACGTGTTACACGTTTGTGAAATCGGCAGTGTGCCCGGAATCCATGACCATCACAGCCGAGTAGCTTATTTGGCCATCGGTTCGGCTTTAAAGCCTTTATTTTTGATAATTGCCACTACTTCCTCTTCGGTTATTCCCTTTGAACTTACGGTAAGGGTTTTATTGGCATTGTCTATGTCCACGTTCCAATGTCCGATACCCTCTGCACGATCCAAATCTGATTTTACTTTTGATACACAACCCCCACAATTAAGGTTGGTTTTGAATTTCAGTTCTTTGTTATTTTCCATTGTTTCTAAAATTTAATTGTTATTTGATATGGCAAATTTCGGTACAATACCGTTTTTTATTGTTATGCAATTTCCGATTTGATCTTCGGGATCTACCGTTTTACTTTTTCCACTTTAACCTTAAACTATTGCTCACTACACTCACGCTGCTCAATGCCATTGCTGCCCCTGCAATCATCGGGTTGAGCAAGAAACCGTTTATCGGATAGAGAATACCTGCCGCAATCGGAATACCGATAAGGTTGTAAATAAATGCCCAAAACAAATTTTGCTTAATGGTGGCTACGGTTTGTTTTGAAAGCTTTATAGCCTGTGGTATTTTGGAGAGGTCTGATGAAATGATGGTCATTTTGGCCACCTCCATTGCTATGTCTGAACCTTTGCCCATGGCGATACTTACATCGGCCGTTGCCAAAGCCGTACTGTCGTTGATACCATCGCCCACCATGGCCACGGTTTTACCTTGTTGCTGCAGTTTTTTTACAAAATCGGCCTTGTGTTGAGGCAATACTTCCGCTTTGTAATGGTTGATGCCTGTCTGCTCTGCTATGGCTTTGGCCGTGGCCTCATTGTCGCCTGTAAGCATATACAGGTCAATGCCCATTTCCTGCATTTCCTTTATGGCTGCTACCGATGTTTCTTTGATATTATCGGATATGGCAATTACGGAAAGGGCTTGTTTACCGTCCGAAAACCAAATTACGGTTTTGGTTTGTTGGCTCCACGCCTCTGCTTGTTGTAACAGTTGTTCGGAAATAGAAATTCCGTTTTCTGCCAATAGTTTTTTGTTTCCTACAAAATAGGTTGTGTCATGGTGGTCGGCTCTTGCTCCTTTGCCCGTAAAGCTGTGGAAGTTTGATATTTGAGTAGCTGTATTACCATCCAAATGTTTTACTATGGCCTCTGCCAAGGGGTGTTCGGATTGCTTTTCTATACTCAACAGGATGTCTTTTGCGGTATCGTCATTGTTGAGCCATTGTATGCCAGTAACCTGTGGTCTGCCCTCTGTAATCGTTCCTGTTTTGTCTAAAATAATGGTATCTACTTTTTTGGCCAATTCCAAACTTTCGGCATCTTTGATTAAAATTCCGTTTTCCGCACCTTTGCCGACCCCTACCATAATTGCCGTGGGCGTGGCCAATCC
Source organism: Bacteroidota bacterium (assembly GCA_029557895.1). GTDB lineage: Bacteria > Bacteroidota > Bacteroidia > Flavobacteriales > Flavobacteriaceae > JBPOFM01. The sequence continues at coordinate 104,037 of JAKQHT010000021.1, forward strand.
CAGTGCACAAGGACAAGCAATGACCAAGACCGTAACGGCCGCCAATAAACCTTGTACCGTTCCATTATCTCCTCCTAAAAAGAACCATAAAATAAATGTAAGAATTGCGATACCGATTACTACGGGAACAAAAATCCCAGCAATCTTATCTACCAATTTCTGCACGGGCGCCTTGCTTCCCTGTGCATCCTGCACCATTTTAATGATTTGGGCAAGCATGGTTTCTTTGCCCACTTTCACGGCTTTAAATTGGAAACTTCCTTTTTGGTTGATGGTTCCTGCAAATACCTTTTCGTTTTCTTTTTTTAGTACAGGTACGGGCTCTCCGCTCAACATACTTTCATCCACATAAGAACTGCCCGAAATAACCATGCCGTCCACTGCTATTTTTTCGCCCGGCTTTACCAGGATAACATCCCCTACGTTCACGGCTTCAATAGTGGTTTGTTTTTCTGTGCCGTTTGCTTGTATTACAATAACAGTTTTAGGTTGCAAGCCCATTAATTTTTTAATAGCTGATGATGTGCTTCCTTTTGCTTTTTCTTCCAACAGTTTTCCTAACAGAATGAACGCGATGATAACGGCAGCGGCTTCAAAGTAAACGTGGGCGTGCAGTCCGCGTCGGTGTAAAAATCCTGCAAACACCAAATTGAACACACTAAAGAGGTAAGCTACGCCCGTGCTCAAGGCTACAAGGGTGTCCATATTGGCGGAGCGGTGTTTGGCCTGCTTCCACGCATTTGCGAAAAAATCTTTACCGAAGTAAAAAACGACAGGGGTTGAAAAAAGCCACATGATTTCATTGCCAAACGGCATTTCCATAAGGAACATCCCTATCACTACAACGGGCAAGGACAATATAATGGCCCAGGTGGTCTTGGTTTTTAATTCTTTGAATTTCTTTTCTTGGATAGCTTCTAATGTTTCCTGCTGCTTGGTTTCATCTTCGATCAACAAATCATAACCAACTTCCTGTACCGCTTTTTGAAGTTTTTCGGCATTGGTTATATCGGACAGGTAGTCAACGGTAAGGTTGCCCGTTGCAAAATTTACCGAAGCATTCACCACGCCCTGTTGATGTTGAACAATGCTCTCGGCACTGCTTGCACAAGAGGCGCAGGTCATGCCCAAGACCGGGAATGTTTGTGTTATCGTATTTTTATCTTTTGTGGCCATAACTCAATGCGTTTCTCTATAAAGTGCAAAGTTGGCAATTATCTGCTTGATGGCTGTTGTAGTTTTGTAGAATTGATTTGTAAAATTTACGGATTTGCTTTATTGAAAGCAAAAACATTTGCAGCAATTATAAGCGGTAAAGAAGATTTCATAGAAAGGTATGTTTGTATTAAATGTTTCTATGTGTTATCGATAGAAACAATTCATCATTTATAATATCTATCGTAATTTGGAAATTCAATGTATTTTATCTATATATTTGTAAGGATAACATTAAAAAATCTGTATCATGGAAGATCAAAAAGGAAAACTTACAAGACAAACGGGAGCTCCTGTTCCCGACAATCAGAACGTGCAGACTGCAGGGCCAAACGGTCCATTGTTGATGCAGGATTTTTGGTTTTTGGAAAAAATGGCCAACTTCGACCGTGAAGTTATTCCCGAAAGGAGAATGCACGCCAAAGGTTCGGGCGCTTTCGGGACGTTTACTGTAACGCACGATATTACGCAATATACCAAAGCTGAAATTTTTAGTGAAATCGGAAAGAAAACCGATATGTTTGCCCGATTTTCGACCGTTGCGGGCGAAAGGGGAGCGGCAGATGCTGAAAGGGACATTCGTGGTTTTGCACTGAAATTTTATACCAATGAAGGTATTTGGGATTTGGTAGGCAACAACACGCCCGTTTTCTTTTTTCGCGACCCGATGAAGTTCCCCGATTTGAACCATGCGGTAAAACGCGACCCGAGAACCAATCTGCGAAGTGCCAACAACAACTGGGATTTCTGGACGCTTTTGCCCGAAGCACTGCACCAAATCACCATCGTGATGAGCGATCGGGGCATTCCGAAAGGCTACCGCCACATGCATGGTTTTGGAAGTCATACATACAGTTTTATCAATAGTGAAAATGTGCGCCACTGGGTAAAATTCCATTTTGTGTGCCAGCAGGGGATAGAAAATCTTTCGGATGAAGAAGCTGCAAAAGTAGTGGGTATGGACAGGGAAAGTTCACAGCGCGATTTGTACGATGCGATTGAAAGGGGCGATTTTCCGAAGTGGAAAATGTTTGTGCAGGTTATGACCGAAGAAGAAGCCAAAACCTATCGATTCCATCCGTTTGATTTGACAAAAGTTTGGTCCAAAAAAGATTTCCCGCTAATTCCCGTGGGTGAATTTGAACTGAACAGAAACCCGGATAATTATTTTCAGGATGTGGAACAGGCAGCATTTAACCCAACGAACATCGTGCCGGGCATCGGCTTTTCTCCGGATAAAATGTTGCAGGGACGTTTATTCTCTTATGGCGATGCGCAACGTTACCGTTTGGGCGTAAACCACTACCAGATTCCAGTAAACAAACCCAAATGTCCGTATCATGCTTATCACAGGGATGGAGCAATGCGGGTGGACGGCAACTATGGTTCGGCCATTCATTATGAACCAAATAGCTTTGGCCAATGGCAGGAAGATCCATCGGCAAAAGAACCGCCTTTGGCCATGGAGGGTACGGCCTATGCCCATAATTTCAGGGATTATGATGAAGATTATTATACACAGCCGGGCGATTTGTACCGTATTATCAAAGCAGATGGGAAAGCCGATTTACTGTTTAAAAATACGGCGGCTCAAGTGGGCGGTGCAGAGAAATTTATTCAGGTACGGCACATCTTAAATTGCTACAAGGCTGATCCTGAATATGGAACTGGTGTTGCCAAAGCGTTGGGCATGACCATGGAAGAGGTTAATAATTTTGATTTGGCACCTTACAATCGATATGCTCCAAAACCAACAAGATAATGTTTGTTGGGATGGTTGTTTTCAGATAATCCGGAAGCGGAACAACCATTAATATTTGTAAACCATTAAGGAATTTAGATGTGTTGAACCTTGGCTTTTCTTGATTCCTTAATGGTTTTTTCCTTTTACTTCATCCAAAGGTTTCCGCCTATCTTCACGGATTTGCTTAAAATGGCTCGGCGAAAGTCCCGTTACTTTTTTGAATTGGTTGCTCAAATAGGCCACGCTCGAATAATTCAAACGATAAGCGATTTCGCTCAACGAGAGTTCATCATAAACCAAAAGTTCTTTTACTTTTTCTATTTTTTGGGCAATAAAATATTTTTCAATCGTTGTGCCTTCAACTTCTGAAAACAGGTTGGAAAGATAGTTGTAATCGTGATTTATCTTTTCGCTCAATACTTCAGAAAGATTGGTTTTAATAACGTTGTCTTGATGGTGCACCAAATCGATTATTATGGTTTTTATCCGCTCAATGATATGGCTCTTTTTGTCATCAATAAGTTCAAAACCCAATGGAACGAGCGTGTCTCCTATGCGTTTTATTTCTTTGGGGCTGGCATCCCTGTCTAGTACAACTTCTCCCAATTTGATATGCTTTACATCAAAACCGAGTCTGTTCAATTCATTTTGAACTACCATTATGCACCGGTTGCAGACCATGTTTTTGATGTTAAGTTTCATTCTTTAGGAGTTAATGGATGTGATTACTTAACATTGGTCTCTGTCATTATTTGTTGCCGTCCTGCAGTACAAACACTTTTTTTAGCAGGTCGGTAGTTCTGGAGGAAACATTGTTTCGGATTTCCTTTTCTTCAACAGCTATCATGGTATAGACGCCTTTCAGAGCTTCACCGGTCACGTAGTCGGTCAGGTCGGGGTTAACGTCGTTGGTAAACGGGATAGCGTTGTACTTGTTGATGAGGTTGGTCCATATCTGGTCGGCCCCCACCTTTGCAAAAGAATTGTTGATTACGGGATGGAATTTGTCGTAAAGAGCAGTTTGTGTCTTAATGGTAAGATATTGCGTTGCCGCATCGTCATTGCCCAAAAGGATGTTCTTGGCATCGGCAAAAGTAATTTCCTTTACGGCATTCACAAATATGGGTGTTGCTTCTTTTACGGCGTCTTCAGCGGCTCTGTTGAGTGCTTTCAGGCCTTCATCGGCAAGGTTGCCCAAACCTATATCGCGCAAACCTTTATCGACCTTTTGCAGTTCGGTTGGAAGCAATATTTTTACCAGTTCGTTTTTGTAAAATCCATCTGTTTTGGTGAGTTTGCTTACTTGTTTTTCAATACCTTGATCAAGAGCTTGACGAAGCCCGGCGCCAATATCGGCATTGCTGAGCCCGCCGCCTTGAGGGAGGGAGCCCACTACGTTTTGGAGTTCAGCACACGCATTTAAGCTAAAAAATAAAATCAAGACAATCCATTTGTTTTTCATTGGAAAAAAATTTTGTAATAAACTTCAAAAATAATTTAAAAAGTTCAGATGATCCTTTTTTGTGCAATTTTTTGAAATTAAATAATGTTTTGCCTATCGCTGAACATGGCATGTGGAAAAATACGCAGCTCCTGAAACTATTAAACCGCAAACTATTCATAATATTAGCAGGCTTTTTTTGAATAATCCTTAAATTTGTTCCTCTTTAAGAAAGTACAGATTAATTTTATGAAAAATCCAACGCACTACACTCCAAAAAATAAAGTACGAATCGTAACAGCTGCCTCACTTTTTGACGGACACGATGCTTCGATTAACATAATGCGTAGAGTTATTCAAGCTACGGGTTGCGAAGTGATACATTTAGGACACGATAGAAGCGTGGAAGAAGTTGTAAATACAGCTATTCAGGAAGATGCAAATGCTATTGCGATGACTTCATATCAAGGTGGTCACAACGAATACTTTAAATATATGTATGACTTGCTCAAAGAAAAAGGAGCGGGACATATCAAAATTTTCGGAGGTGGAGGTGGAGTAATCTTACCTGAAGAAATAAAAGAATTGCAAGATTACGGAATTACTCGGATTTATTCGCCTGATGACGGACGTGCTTTGGGATTGCAGGGAATGATTAACGATTTGGTGGAAAGAGCCGATACCAGCCCTCTAACCCCCGAAGGAGGAACTTCCGAAATAATGGAAAAAGTAAAAGAGAAAGATGTAAATACCATTGCAAGACTGATTTCTCTTGCGGAAAATAACCCTGATGAATTCCATAAGGTTTTCAGTTCCACTCCTTCGGAGGGGTTAGGGGAGGCTTCTGTTTTGGGAATTACAGGAACAGGAGGAGCAGGAAAATCGTCTTTGGTTGATGAATTGGTTCGTAGGTTTTTGATGGATTTCCCTGAAAAAACAATCGGATTGATTTCGGTTGACCCTTCAAAACGCAAAACAGGAGGAGCATTGCTTGGAGATAGAATCCGTATGAATGCTATCAACAACCCGAGAGTTTATATGAGGTCTTTGGCTACAAGACAATCGAATTTAGCTCTTTCGAAATATGTTTCGGAGGCTATCGAAGTTTTGAAAGCAGCAAAATATGATTTGATTATTCTAGAAACTTCGGGAATTGGACAATCCGATACGGAAATTTTAGACCATTCCGATGTGGCTTTGTATGTGATGACACCCGAATTTGGAGCTGCAACTCAATTGGAAAAAATTGATATGTTGGACTTTGCCGATTTGGTAGCTATCAACAAATTCGACAAAAGAGGAGCTTTGGACGCGATTCGTGATGTTAAAAAGCAATATCAGAGAAACCATAATTTATGGCACGAAGATCCTGATACGATGCCTGTTTTCGGAACAATTGCTTCACAATTCAACGATCCGGGAATGAACTCGCTTTATAAATCCGTTATGGATAAACTTGTGGAGAAAACAGGAGCAGATTTGCAATCTACTTTTGAGATTACTCGTGAGATGAGTGAAAAAATTTATGTTATTCCACCTAACAGAACCAGATACTTGTCTGAAATTTCAGAAAATAACCGAAAGTATGACGAAACGGTTTTAACGCAAGTTGAAGTAGCTCAAAAATTATACGGAGTTTATAAAACTTTAGAATCTGTAACAAACTTCAAACTGAGCCTGTCGAAGTTTGGTATTGATGAGGATAGTCTTCGACAACACTTCGACAGGCTCAGTGTGACGAAAGACAAAGAAAATAAAGAATTTGTTGATTTACTCTTGAAAGAATTCGACAGAGTAAAAATGAATCTCGACCCATACAATTGGGAAATCATTTTCACTTGGAACGAAAAAGTAAACAAATACAAAAATCCTGTTTATTCGTTCAAAGTAAGAGATAAAGAAATCAAAATCCAAACGCATACCGAATCGCTTTCACATTCACAGATTCCTAAAATTGCATTACCCAAATACCAAGCTTGGGGAGATATTCTGAAATGGAATTTACAAGAGAATGTTCCGGGAGAATTTCCGTTTGCTTCGGGATTGTATCCGTTTAAAAGGGAAGGAGAAGACCCGACCCGAATGTTTGCAGGAGAAGGAGGACCAGAAAGAACCAACAGACGTTTCCATTATGTGAGTTTAGGAATGCCTGCGAAAAGGCTTTCGACTGCTTTTGATAGTGTAACTTTATACGGAAATGACCCGGATTACAGACCGGATATTTACGGAAAAATCGGAAATGCGGGAGTTTCTATCTGTTGTTTAGACGATGCGAAAAAACTGTATTCAGGTTTTAATTTGTCGCATCCTGCTACTTCGGTTTCGATGACCATTAACGGACCAGCTCCGATGTTGTTAGGATTCTTTATGAATGCTGCCATCGACCAAAACTGCGAAAAATACATCAAAGAAAATGGTTTAGAAGCAGAAGTTGAAGCAAAAATCAATGCGATTTATAAAGAAAAAGGTGTTGAAAGACCACGATATAACGGTGAACTTCCGGAAGGAAATGACGGATTAGGGTTGATGTTGTTGGGAGTTACGGGAGATCAGGTTTTACCTTTGGAGGTTTATAACGAAATCAAAACCAAAACGCTTTCACAAGTTCGTGGAACGGTTCAGGCAGATATTTTAAAAGAAGATCAGGCTCAAAACACTTGTATTTTCTCGACTGAATTCGCGTTACGATTGATGGGAGACGTTCAGGAATATTTTATTCAGAAAAACGTTCGTAATTTCTATTCAGTTTCGATTTCAGGATATCATATTGCGGAGGCTGGAGCGAATCCGATTACGCAATTGGCTTTTACCCTGGCTAATGGTTTCACTTACGTGGAATATTATCTGTCAAGAGGAATGAACATTAATGATTTCGGGCCAAACTTGTCGTTCTTTTTCTCCAACGGAATCGATCCGGAATATGCGGTGATTGGTCGTGTAGCTCGAAAAATTTGGGCAAAAGCCTTAAAATTAAAATACGGAGCTAATGAAAGAGCTCAAATGCTCAAATACCACATTCAGACTTCAGGTCGTTCGCTTCACGCACAGGAAATTGATTTTAATGATATTCGTACAACTTTACAGGCTTTGTATGCGATTTATGATAACTGTAACTCATTGCATACCAATGCGTATGATGAGGCGATTACGACTCCGACCGAAGAATCAGTTCGTAGAGCAATGGCAATTCAGCTGATTATCAACAGAGAATTAGGATTGGCTAAAAACGAAAATCCGATTCAAGGTTCGTTCATTATCGAAGAACTTACAGATTTAGTTGAAGAAGCTGTTTTAGCAGAATTTGACCGAATCACAGAACGTGGAGGAGTGCTTGGAGCTATGGAGACGATGTATCAACGTTCTAAAATTCAGGAAGAAAGTTTGTATTACGAAACGCTGAAACACACAGGAGAATTCCCGATTATCGGAGTAAATACGTTTTTGAGCAGTAAAGGTTCTCCTACGGTTGTTCCGGCTGAAGTTATTCGAGCTACAGAAGAAGAAAAACTATTCCAAATCAAAACTAAAGAAAGTTTGAATAAAGCCAATGAAGAAAAAGTAAAAGATACTCTTGCGAAAGTTCAGGAAACTGCTATCCAAAACCAAAATATCTTTGAACAGCTTATGGAAGCGACCAAGGTTTGTTCACTCGGACAAATTACTTCAGCTTTGTTTGAAGTAGGAGGTCAGTATAGAAGGAATATGTAAGCGATTC
>JAKQHT010000026.1 GCA_029557895.1 Bacteroidota bacterium
TCCTTGGATCCATGATGCTATACCTTGCGGATGCCTACGGGACAGACCGCCTGCAGGCAGTGGCCGAAGAGGCGGAAAAGCAGACGAATCCGGAAACAAGCCGGGAAGGCCTGATTCCTATGTGTCCGGCCAGACGAATCCTTTCGTTTGGCAGCTTGGGAATCCGTGCCTGCTTTGAGCAGTCAGGTAAAAAGGGATGGACAGTTGTCCTTCTTGCACCAGTTATGCAGACGGATGCTTGAACCAGTATTTGGAAGGTCAACCCGGTTTATAAATGAGAAAATCTTTTAATCCCCCATCTGAGATGGGGGAACAGGCGAAGCTGTAGCGTTACCTAAAGTAGCAGAAAAGAAAAACCTCCCGTGCTACAATGATGTGGGTTCGCAACCACAACAAGTAGCAAAGGAGGTATCCACGTGGACAATCAAAGTATACAACACACCAGGTGGAACTGCACGTACCATATTGTTTTTATTCCGAAATATCGTCGGAGGGTAATGTACGGAAGCAACAAGAGAGATCTCGCAGAGATCATTAAGAAACTGTGCGAAATGAAGGGCGTAGCCCTGATAGAGGGAAAGATATGTGTGGATCACGTCCACCTCTATGTAGGGATACCACCGAAACTCAGTGTTTCAGAGTTTATGTCCTATCTCAAGGGGAAAAGCGCTCTGATGTTTTTTGATCGTCATACGGAATTAAGACCCAAATGGGCAGATCGCCATTTTTGGGCGAGAGGCTACTATGTAGCTACAGTTGGAAACGTCAATGAGGAGACAATACGCAACTACATCCGCGAGCAAGAGGAAAATGACAGGATTGAGGATGGAATAAAATAGTCATAATGCCGTCGGAGGCGGCATCCAAGTATAGTGTGTTGCGAACTCCGCCATGGGCGGAACAGTAAAATGCAGCGGAGCTGCAAAAATTAAACCCCCATTTGAAATGGGGGTTGATAACTTGGACACACTATAAAATAAGCAATAAAGGTAGCGCCAAAGCAATTGAACTGCTAAAAGCCATAACAACATCAAATACAACCGCTGAAAATTGCTGTTGTGAAAAATAAAACCAAGTGTTATATCATTTTGGTTGGATTGAATTGATTCAACAAAAAACATCGGAGGTGTGGGTTTTGGATACATATTTGTTTTATGGAGTAACAGTACTGCTTTTAGCAATTTCTTTTTTCAAAGATAAAAAGAAAACAAAAATGGCGCTCAAAAAGGGATGGAAAGCGTTTGAAAATATTTTACCGCAATTTTTGGTAGTAATCCTGCTTGTTGGTGTGTTACTGGCAGTACTTAATACTGAAGTCATTTCTAAAATAATCGGATCAGGCTCAGGTTGGCTTGGTGTAATACTTGCCGCAGTGATTGGTGCAATTACTCTGATACCGGGGTTTGTCGCATTCCCAACAGCCGCGATGCTGCTGCAAAGCGGCGCGGGTTATATGCAGATTGGCGCGTTTGTTTCCACGTTGATGATGGTCGGCATTGTGACAATGCCGATTGAAATCAAATATTTTGGTAAAAAACTGACAATTTTGAGAAATGTACTTGCATTTATTTTTTCTTTTATTGTCGCATATGTAATCAGATTGGTGGTGGGATAATATGAAAGCAATATTAAAAAGATATCGTGCATTTATTATAACCGCGATTGCGTTAGGTGTGTTTGCGCTTATTAATCATGAGATTGGTTTAAAAGCTATCAGTATTTCAG
>JAKQHT010000012.1 GCA_029557895.1 Bacteroidota bacterium
AACCATAAAACCACCCCAGGGAACACTGACCTCTTTGAGCTAAATTTTTGAAGGTTTTATGCTGATGGATTCGTCTTTTACCGCAAACTCTCAAAGGCGTAGAATCGATAAAACTAATACCTGTACAATCAGCCAACCCTTTTGTTTTAAGATAGATCATCATCGGAATAAACGAAGTCGATTTAAGCCCGACCATTCTGTTGCAGCTGACCAAATTTGGAAATTCACTTGTCAAGAATTTACAAACGTATTCCAAATAAAAGGCTTTAAAATTTCTGTAATTGGAGGTATGAAAAAGCACTTGGATCGTGATGATTTCCGAAAGCGACAAACTGGACTTTCTTATACGTTTTTTTTTACCATAGGAAAGCATCTGTTTTTCCCAATTTGGAACAAAATCTTTACAAAAATCATCAATAGAACAAAAAATAGTCGTAATTTTATCAATGGAAATCATAAGCAAAAGTTTAGTATTTATTTGAACTTCAAGAACTTAAATACACTAACTTTTGCTTTTTTATGCAAATTTTTACCTTAAATTATATCGAACTCACGTTAAATACAAATTTCATTTTTTAGGCACTATTTTCGCTTATTTTCCAAACTTGAAACTCAAACAAAGCACAATCACTATTGAAACACTGAATTTTTAGGTTGTTTCATATTTTGCATCGTAAATAGAAGTGTTGTGCGGGTTGCATCAAACAACGATATTGAAGATCATATCCGTGAACCATTGAATGAATATGTTTCCTGTTCAGCAACCGGAAGAAAATTGGGCCATCCGATGTTGGATAAAAATAAAACACCGTGAAAATATCCAAATACCAATTGCTTTTCACAGTATTTGGTTTTGTTGTTAAGAAGCTTGTTCGTTGTGCCGGTATCCTTTGCAGTAACCCTTAATGCGGTCCACTACTGCAACCCGTTTATCGTCTTGCGAATCGCCACGAGGTTGGTAAGCAGCTTATTGAGGTAATCCAAGTGCAGCATATTGGCGCCATCGCTTTTGGCATTTGCTGGGTCAAAATGCGTTTCAAGGAATAAACCGTCCACATTGTTTACCACACCGGCACGTGCAATGGTTTCTATCATATCGGGTCGACCGCCGGTCACACCGCTGGTCTGGTTGGGCTGTTGCAGCGAGTGAGTCACATCGAGAATTGTGGGCGCATATTGGCGCATGGTAGGAATGCCGCGAAAATCTACAATCATATCCTGATAACCAAACATCGTACCGCGGTCGGTAATCCACGTTTTGTGATTGCCGGCATCTTTGACTTTTTGTACGGCGTGTTTCATGGCTTCAGGACTCATGAATTGCCCTTTTTTCAGGTTTACGATTTTTCCGGTTTGAGCAGCAGCGACCACCAAATCGGTTTGTCGCACCAAAAAAGCAGGGATCTGAAGCACATCCACATATTCGGCAGCCATCGAGGCGTCAGATATTTCGTGAATGTCCGTAACTGTTGGTATATCAAATGTATCCGAAACTTTTTTTAGGATTTTAAGTGCTTTTTCATCGCCAATTCCCGTAAAACTATCGATACGGCTTCGGTTTGCTTTCTTAAAACTGCCTTTGAACACATAGGGAATTTGCAGCTCATCGGTAATACTTACAATCTTTTCCGCAATGCGCAATGCCATATCTTCGCCCTCAATGGCGCAAGGGCCGGCAAGAAGAAAGAAATTATCTGAATTTTGGTGCTTTATCTTGGGAACATCGTTGAGGGTCATCGCTTTTTTTGATTTTTAAAAAGCAAAGTTACATAAAAAAATATGTGAAATGGATGGAATTGATAGGTTATGGGTGTTGGCTATCAGTGTCCGGTGCCTGCCTTAAAACAAAATCATCGATTGCGATTCTTCAAAACACCTTCTTAATGCTGTTTCGTACCATCCAAAGCGCCATGACAAAATTGGCAACCACAAAAAGGCCGCCCAAAAAAAGGCCTTGTTTGGTATTTTCCGAGATAGAAAAAATGTTAAGACTGTCAGATAGATACGCTAAAATCATATAGGATGACAGGCAAACAAATGTAATGCCCAAAGAAAAATTTAGTTTTTCGTTGGGTTTTACCAATTGCCAAATAAAAGGAATACCAAACAAAAGAATTGGATAAGCCGAAAGACCTTCACTTTGATTGACCATTGTAAACCAATAGGCAATAACGGCCAAAAAATAGAGGTATGGCGTAATAATCGAGAATTTGCTGAACATTTTCATCTGTCAAAAATTTTAATTATCAGATGCAAATCGCCATTTTGTTAGGGAGGTTGGTAGGGATAGTGGCTATTTACTATTAATCATTTATACAACGAAATTACGGCGATTAATTGCAAAATCAATCGCATATAACAAAAATTTAACGGATGTGGCATTTGGGTATAAACCATAGTATTCTCATTATCAATTTTTTGAAAATTATAAACCGCTGTTTTGAGTGCGTGTGATAATTATTGGTCCACTTGCAGATTTGAAAAGGAATTTAACGTACCTTTGCACCCTTAAAAAAATCAAGGCGTACTATGTCCAATATCAGAAACATCGCTATCATAGCCCACGTTGACCACGGAAAAACCACATTGGTTGACAAGATCATGTACCATTGCCGACTGTTCCGTGAAAACGAAAACACAGGTGATTTGATTCTTGACAACAACGATTTGGAACGGGAACGAGGTATTACCATTACCTCAAAAAACGTATCGGTAGTGTATAAAGACACCAAAATCAACATCATCGATACACCCGGTCACGCCGATTTTGGTGGCGAAGTTGAGCGCGTTTTGAACATGGCAGACGGTGTTCTGTTGTTGGTCGATGCCTTTGAAGGGCCAATGCCACAAACACGGTTCGTTTTGGGAAAAGCGATAGATTTGGGCTTGAAACCCTGTGTGGTCATCAACAAAGTAGATAAGGAAAACTGTACGCCCGAAGAGGTACACGAAGCCGTTTTTGACCTGATGTTTGAGTTGGGCGCAGAAGAATGGCAATTGGATTTCCCGACAGTTTACGGTTCTGCCAAACAAAACTGGATGAGCCACGACTGGAAGCAAAAAACAGAAAACATTGAACCTTTGTTGGACATGGTTGTTGCGCACATCCCTGTACCAAAGGTAGAACAAGGCACTACCCAAATGCTGATCACCTCGCTGGATTTTTCTTCCTTTACGGGACGTATCGCCATTGGACGTTTGCAACGAGGCATGTTAAAATCAGGGATGAACATCTCTTTGGTGAAGCGCGACGGAAAAATCTTCAAGTCAAAAATCAAAGAACTGCACGTTTTTGAAGGTTTGGGACGTAAAAAAGTGGAAGAGGTGCAAGCCGGCGATATTTGCGCCATTGTAGGACTTGAAAATTTTGAAATAGGCGATACCATTGCCGATTTTGAAAATCCACAGGGATTGAAAACCATTGCCATCGACGAGCCAACGATGAGCATGCTTTTTACCATCAATGATTCGCCGTTTTTTGGCAAAGATGGAAAATTTGTGACCTCACGCCATATCAAAGAACGCTTGACCAGAGAACTTGAAAAAAACCTTGCACTTCGTATGGAAGAGACCGACAGTGCCGATAAGTTTATGGTCTTTGGCCGTGGCGTTCTGCATTTATCGGTATTGATCGAAACCATGAGGCGTGAAGGCTACGAATTGCAAATAGGTCAACCACAAGTAATTATAAAAGAGATTGATGGCGTTCCCTGCGAACCCGTAGAAGAAATGACCATAGACCTGCCAGAAGATGTTTCGGGCAAGGCCATAGAGATGGTAAGCGTCCGCAAAGGCGAAATGGTGAGCATGGAATCCAAAGGCGATAGGATGATCGTCAAGTTTTTGATACCATCCAGAGGCATTATCGGTCTGCGAAACAATTTGTTGACCGCAACTGCCGGTGAAGCCATCATGACGCACCGTTTTAAGGAATACCAACCTATGAAAGGTGGAATTCCGGAGCGTCAAAACGGAAGCTTGGTGTCCATGGAAAATGGTCAGGCCATCCCATATTCTATTGACAAGCTTCAGGAGCGCGGTAAGTTTTTTATCGACCCGGGAGAGGATATTTATGAAGGTCAGGTAATAGGAGAAAATTCTCGTGGCGATGATATGGTGGTCAACGTTACCAAAACCAAAAAGTTGAGCAACGTGCGCTCATCGGGTGCTGACGACAAGGCACGGATTGTTCCTGCCATCAAATTTTCTTTGGAAGAAGCTTTGGAATACATTCAAAAAGACGAGTATGTAGAGGTGACGCCCAACCACTTGCGACTGCGCAAGATCTTGCTCAAAGAAGTAGAACGCAAACGAGGAAAAGCAATTTAAACATGGAATTAATTACTTATATAGATTGGGTTGGGTATGCCGCAATGGCCACCTTGTTGGTATCGTTTATGATGAAAAATTTGAGGACCCTTCGATTGGTCAACTCGGTAGGTTGCTTGCTCTTCGTGGTTTACGGATTTTTGCTCAATCCACACTCATATCCGATAATCATCACCAATACGGCCATTGTCTGCATTAATCTGTACTATCTTTTTTTGAAGAAAGATTGAGAGACGTTGCGATGTTTGCCTTGGGTTGTTTTTTTAGAAAAACACCAAAATAACCTAATTTGCCAATGCCTCATTTATCGCTTTTCAGACCCAAAATACTAAAGAACAGGCTGAAAAGTATAATCTGAATGCTTATTAGTATGGTTATGACCGCCGGGATGATGAGCCTAAAAGTTTCGGTTGGTTGTGATGTAGATAAATTGGTTGATTTCCAGTTGGATAAACCTTTATAGCTCAAGATGAGCCCCAGAATAAGCAATACAATTCCTATTATCAATCCTTTTTCGAGATTCAGGTATTTGAACAACTTGTCATAACGATTGCTTTTTGGCAACAATCCGTTTTCTACCGCAAAAATCTTGGTGAGGGCATAAAATATAAAAAACTGAAATCCAATGAGTGTCATGCTCGATGTGTAGAGCAAGGTATGTATGTCAAACGTGATATTGTTGACGCTTATGGGTCTTACGGTCAACCATGCAGATAGAGCGGCGCCTACCAGCATCAGTGCGATGCTCGGGTACAAAAACAACCATTTTGGGCTGTAGAGTAGCAAGAACCGCAAATGGCGCCAGCCGTCGCTCCAGGTTTTCAAATGTGGCGCCCGGGTGCGTCCCGCAGGAAAAACGATTGTGGGCACTTCAGTGATTTTTAGTTTTAACAGCGATGCCTTTACGATGATTTCCGAAGCAAATTCCATCCCGGAGGTCCTGAGGTCCATTTTGATGAACGCTTCTTTGGTAAAACCCTTTAGGCCACAGTGGAAATCGCCGACCGATGTTTTGAAAAACAGATTGCCAATGAAGGTCAGCACCGGATTTCCAATATAGCGGTGCAAAAACGGCATGGCATCTTCTTGTTTGTCGCCCTTAAATCGGTTGCCGATGACCAAGTCATAACCCTCGCGCAATTTTTCAACAAAAGGCATCAAATTCAGGATGTCGTGGCTATCGTCAGTATCGGCTGTGATGATAAATTTGCCTCTTGCCTGTTTGATGGCGCCTATGGAAGCGCTCCCGTACCCTTTGTTTTGGATGTGTACCAGAACAGCACCGTTGTCCGTAGCTATTTTTTGCGACCCATCGTTACTGCCGTTATCACCGATGACTATTTCGCCATTGATGTTGTTGGTTTTTAAAAACGTATGTGCTTTTTGGATGCAGGTAGCCAAGGTTTCGGCTTCGTTCAGGCACGGCATCACTATGGACAGTTCAATGTTCATGTAGCCAAACGGTTTTGTTTAAAATAAGCATCCATCAGCATGAAAACGGCCATGAAAACGACCCAGTCGTTATAAAAAGTAAACCGTTTGATCGTGTGCATTCCCAATGACACCAAGGCAAGATTCCCAAAGGTCAGGATGAGCAGCAGGCTTATCGTTTTGTAAACAGGGCTTGGTTTTTTTACCATCCCATAAAGCCCAAAGCTCAATAATATGGCATACAGCAGTAGGTATTTGGAATTGCCAAAACCATTCACGATGTTCTTGATGTACACTTTAAGCCATAACTTGAAATTGTCAAGAACCAGAGGCAGTACCATCTTTTTTGTCAAGGTGTCGAGTGCGATGAATTGTTCTGCTTCCGACAGGTTTTCTCCAAGGAGTTCCCGTCCATATTCATGGAGTGTACCATTTGAAATTTCAGGAAAGTGAAGGATGTAATAAGAACTCTCATCGTGTTCAGGAACGTCGGGCAAGTGGTGGATGTTGAGGTGTTGCTCCGCAAGCCGGGCATGCACCGCTTTAAAAAACTGCTGCTCGACAGGGTCGTCGTACAGCAAATAGTCCTCCGCATCGGATACGTAGTAGGCCGGGGTAGAAAGCGGAATGCCTGTCCATGGCGTATTTACAAAATAACCGTGCTTCACGTAGTGAAATGTCTTGTCTGTCAGTGATGTGACAAATGGCAGTAAGACAATTCCCATCGTTATCGGCAAGTATTTTTTTATGGTCTTTTTCCTGAAAGCCAGCCATAAAACAATAAGAAATGCTACCGGGAGCATAAACAGAAATTGGGTTCTGAACATGACCAGTACTGTAAGTACAGGCAGCGATATCCACAGGCTTTTTGTTTTTTCGGTAAGCAAGCTTTCCAGAAAAAAGAGTGTCACCAACAGATAAAGTGAGTAGGTCAAAGCCTCTGATAGATAGTTGTTTGCTAATTTGTGGTTGTAAACAAAAGGCGTCGCGATTATCAACGTGAGAAACAGGAACCACACAGGGTGCATGATGATATGTTTTTTTAATCGGGTAATGAAACTATAGATGACGGTGAGCCCAATGCCAATTTGCGAAATGACCGTCAGGAGGTCCAAATGTTTAACGGAAATGCATTTGAGAAGCGACAGAAAAATAGGATAACCGGCAGAGCGGTAAACTTCCATGGTCAGGTAGCCGTAAGAATCTTTCCAGAACACGATAGGCCGACTGATAACGACCAGAAAAACAACCGTCAAAATTGAAATAAGCAAAAATTTGAACCGTTTCTCGGGCATTCTGTGAATTTATCGTGATAAATAGGGTTTAAAAGTAAAAATAATTTTAGTTTTACGTGATTCAATATAATACTATTTTTCTTGAAGAAAATAGACCTACATACGGCTTCGTGCTTCGAGGTGCAACGTTATTCCCCTAAACATCAACACGCGTGGAACGATTTTGTGTCCACGGCAAAAAATGCCACTTTTCTGTTCCATCGCGATTTTATGGAGTACCACCAAGACCGTTTTGAGGATTTTTCGTTAATGGTATTCAATGATGATAAATTGCTGGCGTTAATGCCTGCCAATAAGCACGGCAACGAGCTCCATTCGCACCAAGGCTTGAGCTATGGTGGTTTGGTTTTGGACGGATATATCGGTTTTGACAATGTGCTGAAAATATTTAGGGAGATACTCAAATACCTGAACCAAATTGGCATCCAATGGCTGCACCTAAAGCTGTTGCCGAAAATTTATCATGCGCTTCCAAGCGACGAAATCGATTACCTGCTTTTTTTGGTCAAAGCCGAAATGACCCGCAGGGATTTGACCCAAACCATCGCCCTTTCAAACAAAAGAACGATACGTTCGTCCAATAGGAAAAGAAACCTCAAAACTGCCTACAAAAACGAGCTTACCATTGTGGAGTCAGCTCATTTTGAGGCATTTTGGACAAACATCCTTATACCTAACCTGCAAAGTACATTTGGGGTAAAACCTGTGCACAGTTTGAATGAAATTACGATATTGAAAAACCGTTTCAAAGACCAAATCCGGCAGTTTGATGTCTACCACCAGTCGGATATTGTGGCGGGTGTTACAATATTTGAAACCGAGCGTGTTGCTCATGCCCAATATATTTCTGCAAGTCCCAAAGGACGCGAAACCGGGGCACTTGACCTCGCTTTTCACTATTTGATAAATGAAGTGTATGCCACAAAGGCGTATTTTGATTTTGGAATTTCCAATGAAAATCAGGGCAGAGCCGTAAATTTGGGTCTGCAATCTTGGAAAGAATCTTTTGGTGCATTTCCAATTGTACACGACTTTTTCAGGGTTAATACAGAAAATCACCATTTGCTAAATGATGTTCTGAAATGATAAAATTCTTGGATTTACATACCATAAACGCGCGGTTTGCGATCGATTACCATGACGTATTCCAAAGATTTTTGGATTCCGGCCATTACATTTTGGGCAACGAACTGGAAACTTTTGAGAAAGCCTTTGCCGATTATTGCGGTTCCAAGCATTGTATAGGTACGGCCAATGGTCTGGACGCCCTTATCCTAATTTTCAAGGCTTATATACAGTTGGGCAAACTCCGCCCCGGGGATGAAGTCATCGTTCCGGCAAATACCTATATAGCCACGATCCTATCGATTGTCCACGCCGGACTGAAGCCTGTGTTGGTGGAGCCTGATAAAATGACGTTCAACATCGCACCGTCAGAAATTGAAAAGCATGTTTCACCAAGTACCAAAGTTGTTTTGGCAGTACATCTATATGGCCAGTTGGCCGATATGGTTGCCATTGGCGCCATAGCAGAACGCTACGGCCTTTTGCTCATTGAAGATGCGGCCCAAGCACATGGCGCAACGCAGGTTACCGGACATAGAGCTGGAAATCTGGGGCATGCAGCTGCATTTAGCTTTTATCCAAGCAAAAACCTTGGATGTCTTGGCGATGGAGGCGCTGTGACAACCAATGACGACGAATTGGCAAGTTGCATCAAAAAAATGCGAAATTATGGAAGTGCCAAAAAGTACATTAACGACATCATTGGCTACAATAGCCGTCTGGACGAGCTACAGGCCGCTTTTTTGAACATCAAGTTAAAATCGCTCGATAGTGATAATGCCCTACGGCAAGGTATTGCCAGGAGATATCTATCAGAGATCAATAATAAAAAAATATTACTGCCGTTTTATGATGGATCCAATAACCACGTGTTCCATGTGTTTGTGGTCAGGGTCAAAGATCGGGATGGTTTCACCGCACATCTTGATGCAAATTCTATAGGTTGGTTGGTTCATTATCCGTTGCCTCCCCATCGACAAATAGCATTGGCATTTTTGGGAGATGCATCTTTTCCCGTTACAGAGGAAATCCATGATTTGGTGGTAAGCATTCCCATGAGCCCGGTAATGACCGATGCGGAAGTGGGAGAAGTCATCCATATACTAAACCGTTATTAATTGGGAAAATTTCAAAAATATATCAATACCAATGTGTTGTCTCGCGTGGCACACCTCAATACTACATCGGTCCTGGTGCGTATCGTTGCGGGCATCCTGACTTCCAAGGCTATTGCAGTGCTCATAGGTGTTGAAGGCATGGCGCTCATAGGCAACTTGCGCAATTTTTTGAGTGCTGTCCATGCCACCGCAGTTCTTGGTTTTTACCATGGGCTGGTCAAGTTCATTGCCGAAGTGAAAGAACATGTCAAGGAGTTGTCCAAAACCATTTCCACGGCATTTTACGTTGGTTACGTGTCCACTCTGTTGGTGGCTTTTATCTCTTATTACAATGCCGATTTTATCAATGGATTCCTGTTTTCAGAAAACTATAATTATACTTATGTTATTAAGATCATGGCGATTGCGCTGCCGTTTTATTCGCTGAACCTGTTCTGTTTTGCCATTATGAATGGTTTTTTGAAATTCAAGATGATGTTGGTTATCAATATTATAGGTCAGTTTTTGGGCCTGGGTATTACGTTGTTTCTAATTTATCAGAGCAATATAGATGGTGCGCTTGTGGCAGCTGTGCTTACGCCATCACTGCTTTTATTGATGACTTTTGTGGCAATCTTAAACCAACGGAGTTTGATATCCTTGATAAAAATTTCCAATGTCGATCTGACCATTCTCAAGAAGTTTTTGCCTTTTGCGACCATGGCATTGGTATCGGCCATTGCAGTGCCTACGGTTTCCATTTTTATCAGGAATTATATCATAGAAGTCGTGGGGATGAAAGAGGCTGGCTACTGGGAGGCGATGAACCGGATAAGCGATTATTGCCTGATGTTCATCATGTCGTTGATGAATCTCTATTTTTTGCCACGGTTTAGCGAAATCGAGAACAAGCGGGAATTCCGTAAAGAGGTGTTTAATTTCTATAAATCCATTTTGCCGTACTTTGCTGCCGGGCTATTATTAGTGTATCTCTTGAGGTCTTTGATCGTGCGGTTGGTGTTTTCGGAAGCCTTTGCACCGGCAACCGAGCTGTTCATGTGGCAACTTTTGGGCGATTTTGTAAAAGTGCTGTCCGTGGTGATTGCCTTCCAGTTCATCGCAAAGCGGATGTTCTGGCACTTTGTCATCATTGAGGTGTTTTTGGTCTGTATGATGTATCTCACAAGTGTCTATTTGATTGACATCTATGGCGTTAAAGGTGCGGTGATAGGGCATTTTGTAAGTTATGTGCTGTTTTATGGGTTGGTATTGTTGATTTTCAGTAGTTCGTTGTTTGGGGTTATTCAGGAAGAAGTGCCGAAAGAATAGGTTGAGGCGATTGTTGTTCCCGAAGCAAATCTTAAATCAAAAACCTCAATTTGTGAGCCATGAAATGTTTAGTTAAAAATCATTATGTTGATTATTAAAGTATTAGATATTAGTGTCGTTTAGCCGTTGTGGACTTTTTTTAGCGTTGGACCTATTCAAATCCTTACTTTTAAAGACAATGCAATAACGTTGTAATTTAATAATAACCAATATATTTAATAGATAAGTTGACTCAATGGACAATTGACACCTTATAACTTTGTTGCGTACTTAAATGTAAGTGCACAAAGTGTTATACCGGATAAATAATCTGCATTTGGGTAAAAGATTTACTTTTGAAGCTACAATAAGAAACCAACCTGTTTGAAAAACATCGTCAACCATATCAAATCCAATATATTGATAAAGATAGCTTCGCTTAATTCTGTTGCTATCCTGATCCGCATTATTGCTGGTTTTTTGACTTCTAAAGCTATTGCCATATTTATCGGTACGGAAGGGATGGCGCTAATTGGGAACTTGCGGGATTTTTTGAGTTCTGCGCAATCGTTCGCAACGCTTGGTTTTTCAAACGGTATCGTCAAATACGTGTCGGAATTTAAGAACAAGACCATTGCTCTTTCCAAAACCATTTCCACGGTTTTTTATTTCGGCTTTTTTGCAGCATTATTGGTGTCGCTCTATTGCTATCTGGATTCCGAACGTTTGAACGTTCTTCTTTTTACGCCAGAAAGCGATTATGCCTACATCATTAGGATTTTGGCCGTGGCATTGCCTTTCTACGCCCTGAATGTACTGTTGCTGGCAGTCATCAATGGCCTGTCGCAATTCAAAAAGTTACTTTATATCAATATTTTTGCGCAAATAGTGGTGATGTGCATTACGCTCTACCTTATCTGGCAATACCAATTAAAAGGCGCGTTGATTGCCGTTTCCGTCGCCGAATCGCTTATCTTTTTTGTGACTTTGTTCGCAGCGCACAATCAAATACAGTTTTTTAAACTAATTCAATTTAAAAACGTTAATTTCCAAAGTTTAAAAAACTTGGGCAGTTACTCCATCATGGCATTGTTTAGCGCTTTGTTATTGCCATTGGTAACTGTGGCGATCCGAAATTATATTATAGAAACCAACAGTCCCCATGATGCCGGTCTGTGGGAGGCCATGCGGCGTATTTCGGGCTATTACATGATGTTTATCAGTACATTGCTTACCTTGTACTTGCTGCCGCGTTTTTCTGAAATACACACTAAATCAGCGTTCAGGAAAGAGGTGTTCGGTTTTTACAAAACCGTTATGCCCATCTTTGGGTTGGGGCTGGTCGCAATTTATTTTTTAAGGGCGTTTATCATCCGATTGGTGCTTACCGATGCATTTGCCGGTGCCGAAAGCCTGTTTTTATGGCAATTGTTTGGTGATTTTATCAAGGTGTTCTCGATAGTGATTGCCTATCAGTTTTTGGCAAAAAACATGTTTTGGCATTATATCGTCACGGAAGCCTTGTCCATATTGGTGCTGTACTTTGCCAGTATTTATTTTGTGGATTTGTACGGCGCCAAGGGTGCAACAATTGCACATTTTGTGGACTACTTATTTTATCTTGCTTTGATGTTGCTGTTATTCAGAAAATCGTTGTTCGGAAGGTTGAAAACGGATGTTTAGTACACGACAAAAATTTTCAAATTGTTTATTAGTTTGCTCTTATGGGTTTCCCACGGATGCACAGATAAATATCCGTGCCAATGATTTCTATTGAAGCCGGAAATATCACAGATATTGTATGCCTTGCATTCAATGAAATCGGTGGAATTTTGGCTATTTGAACAAAAAAATATCTCTGCATCTGTGGCAGCAAATAAGTGGCTGTTTTTTAGTGAGCTGCAATTATCGTCGTGTACTATGAAACGGATGAATAGTTAGCTGTTTTCGTTCCAAACCTCCAGATACCGCTCCGCAATCTTTACATAATGGTGCTCCCGCTCAATAAATGCCCGTGCGTTTTTTGAGATTTCGATGATTTTTTCGGGATTGAGTATGAGCCATTCCAACTTTTCGGCAATTTTTTCGGCATCGGGCAGGGCGTTGATGGCAACAGTGTCTGCTTCCAAATTATAATGGTCCAACCATTCCTGCTCGGCGCCCGTAAACACCACTTTTCCTTTGGCCATGGCCTCAAGGGCATTGTAGCCTTGGTCGTAGGCATATACTTGGTCCAAAAGGATATGGCAGGCATCATAAATCTTGATGTACTCGTTGTAGGGCAAGCTTTCGGTGCGGATGATCTCAACTTTGTCACCAAATTTTTTGCTGATGGTTTTTAAAGCTTCGTCAAAAATATCGTTGCCTTTTTTTAGATAATTGTGCCGATTGATACCGTGAAAAATAATAATCTTATCCGTCACATTTAGAGGAATGTAATTGATTTTATCAACGTTAATGGGATTGGGAATCATCCCCAGATAGTTGTCGTGGCCAAGCATGGGGAGGTGGTAATCCATATCGGATGCGATGACGCCTTGGATGGTATTGTGAACATATCGATGTAGTTGCCTGAACGGCTCTTGCAAATACTTAAGTACGGGTTCAAACACCTTTTTGGAAACCTTGCCTGTCAAAAATGGTGTGAGTATGGAGTACCGGAATTTTCTATCATGCGCATATTTTACACTTATATGGTCTGCGCCACAACACAAAAGATAGCAGGTTTTGTTGTTGTCCTTTATAAATGAAAAGATTTCTTTTTCTTCCTTCGGTTGAATGTTGAAAGGGCTTTCGTTGATGAGCTGCACCACATTGTATCCGATCAATGATTTTTTGTGCTTAAAAACTTGTCGTTTCATGTTAATGGAGCTTATGTCAACATGAAATACCTTGAACAATGCAACTCTAATTTTCTTTATAAACCCTTTTTCGAATCGTCTTTGTAGCTTTATATCTACCGGATAGTTCTTAAAATAGTCGCCTGTTCCAATAATGACAGCCTTGTGCCCCAAAACTTCCAAGCCTTCTTTGAGTGAATTATGGAGCCGGCTGTATTCGCCTACCAAAAGAATGTTCATTAGTTGTATATTTAGCCGTAAATTTAAACAATTAAATAGTTTAAAATAGTTGCACCAATCCATGCCAGAAGCCAAAACCAAAATGAAAGTCTGTATCGTATCCATTACCCTATCACAAGGTGGTGCCGAACGCTCTACTGCGCTTTTGACTAAAATGCTTCATGAAGAAGGCTATGAGGTACATCTTGCATTGCTGACAAACGAAATTGACTATGAGTATCAAGCCAAGCTGTTTAACCTCGGCTTGTATAAATCCAATCAGGACTATCCTTGGAAGCGCTTCAACAGGATACGGAAATTGCGAAATTATCTCAAGCAACATGATTTTGATTTCATTGTTGACAATCGCAATAGGCAGTCGCCTGTTGTGGAACTGTTGTATTTGAATTATGTGTATCGAGGATTTAAATCCGTTTACGTCGTACGAAGCAGAAATTTGGATAAATACCTCACAAAACACAATTGGGTGGCAAAGCATATTGTGAAAAAAACATTTAGGATTATTGGTGTATCACAAGACATAACCAAAACCATAAACTCCAAATTCAAAACCGAAAAACCCATCACTATTTATAATCCAATTGAAGATTATCAAAATACCGAAGTGTCAACTAACTTCGGGGAGCGATATATTTTGTTTTTGGGCCGATTTGACGAAGCAGTCAAAAATTTTTCGTTGTTGTTGGAAGCTTACAGCCATTCAAAATTATCAGAAAATGCTGTAAAACTTTATCTCGTAGGAGATGGAAAGGATAAAGAATTTTTGGCTCAAAAAATCCAATCAAATCATCTTGATGATTATGTTAAACTTTTTCCATTTACCCCAAATGTTTATCCAATTATCAAGAATACCTTATTTTTGGTGCTGACCAGTAGGTATGAAGGTTTTCCAAGGGTGTTGATAGAGGCGCTATCCATTGGTACGCCTGTGGTGTCGGTAGATTGCCAAAGCGGCCCATCAGAAATCATACAGCACGAATTCAATGGATTGTTGGTGGAAAATCACAATCCTAAAGCGCTTGCTCAAGCTTTTGACAGGCTCTTGTTGGATGATGCGCTCTATAAAACTTGCAAATCGAACAGTCAGGGTAGCATATCGCACCTCAACCAAAAACTAATTGCCTCACAATGGGCAAAAATTTTAAGGCATGAGCAATTATAAACTTATAAAAATCCCCAAGATTGAAGACCGCCGCGGCAATCTGTCGGTCATTGAGAAAGACTGTGTGCCGTTTGACATCAAGCGGGTGTATTACCTCTACGACGTGCCCAGCGGTGCCTATCGGGGCGGGCATGCCCATAAAGCGCTGCAACAGTTTTTGGTGGCTTTGAGCGGTAGTTTTGAGGTCATCCTAAAAGATGGCAAAAACACGGAAAGGGTCATGCTCAATAGGCCCGACCAAGGCTTGCTCATTCCCACAGGGATATGGCGCGAGCTTGAAAACTTTTCGTCCGGTGCCGTCTGCCTGGTGCTGGCTTCTGATGTGTATGATGAAAACGATTATATACGCAATTTCAAGACCTTCAAATCATCGAAACGCACTTAATGCAATACCATTTTTGAGAAGCCGCTTTTTGATTCTTAAAAAAATCTTTAAAATCGGGGTCGGCATCTTCAGCAAAAAACGCTGTTTGCTGTTTAAGTTGCCTTTGTCGATTTTATCGATATATTCTTTCGGTTTGAGTTTGTTGCCGGCAAGTTTGTATTGAATGGCAATTGAAAACCGATTCAAATCGAGATAGGTTTTAAGACTTTTATTTGTTTTTGCTGCTTCATCGTACGCATTGAGATTTATGAATGTACGGAGATTTGTATTGGTGTCTGAAATTCTGTTATCGGCTTCCAAATTATAAATTGCACTCGCTCTGTTACAAAATGCTATGGGGAATTTCAGGGCAATCCGCATCCAAAGATCAATGTCTTCGCCCGCACCGAATGTAATGGTTTCATCGAAAAACCCTATGGTTTCAAAAACAGTTTTCGGTATCATTACTGCTGATGTCCATGCAATACAATTGATACTGCTCGATTCAAAAAAATCATCTACAATGCCGGACCATTGTTTGTTGCTCGGAATCCCCTTGTACCGTGACGCAAAAACCTTGTTTCCCAGTACATTCTCATAAGCTGTGGCATACAGGCCGCAATCAGGAAAGGCTTCAAAAAGCTGCTTTAGGTCGCCGAGATGGTTGGGTTTCCACGCATCATCGGCATCGAGAAATGCCACCAGGCTCGCACTTGATTTTCCGATCCCATAGTTCCGCGCATACGACACGCCATGGTTTTCGATGCTGAACAGTTTTATGCGTTCATCCATTACAGAAGCGGCTTCTGCCAAGCTGCCATCGGTTGAGCCATCGTTTACCACAATGACCTCAAAATCGGGAAAGTCCTGCGCCATAACGCTCACCAAGGTGGCCTTGATGTGCTTTTCTTTGTTATAGAGCGGTATGACGATGGAAAAAAAAGGCATCCAAAACAAGTTCTAAAATGTGATCCAAATGTACTATTTTAAATACCAAAGGCTAAAATTTATTTAAAAAGAAGTACTTTTCCGAAGTGAAAAATAATTGCCCGTTACGTGATTTCAGTTTGTATCCCGGTTTATAACTACAACGCCTCGGCTTTGGTCAATGCACTGATACGGCAGTCGGATCTCGTGGCTGTTCCCGTGGAAATCATTGTTATTGATGATGGTTCGTCAAACGATTATAAATCATGGCACAAACCGGTTTCTGAAAAATTTCGGTACTTTGAAATGGAGAAAAATATTGGAAGGGCAAAAATCCGAAATCTATTTTTGGAATATGCGCAGTATGAGTATCTGCTTTTTTTGGATTGTGATGCGTTGGTGGTTACGGATGATTTTATAGAAACTTATATCAAGGCTATTGCTGTGAATGCTTCACATAATGTGTTTTGTGGCGGTAGGATTTTTAGTGATGAAATACCCGCGAAATCACAACTGTTGCGGTGGAAATACGGCAAGTACAGAGAAAGCCAGCCCGTATCGGTCAGGGAACGAAAACCCAACAACGCGTTTATGACCAACAATTTTTTGATCGGCCGACAGGTCTTTTCAAAACACAAGTTTGACGAAAGGATCTATAGGTACGGACATGAAGATACCTTGTTTGGGTATGTGCTCAAAAAAAACAACATCGAAGTCAAGCACATCCACAACCCAATATGCAACGGCGATCTGGAATCCAATGCCGCCTACCTTCAAAAAACGGAGGAAGCCCTGAAAAATTTATGCTTCATTGTGAACGATCTGAACGAAGACCAAGAATTTATAGATTCCATCAGGTTGCTTCATATATATTTTAAGCTCAAGGTTTATAAACTTACTGGATTGCTCAAGTTGACCGGTACCATCTTGCGTCCGTTGCTTAAGGCCATGCTTTTGGCAGGTTGGGTCCATTTAAAGCTGTTTGATCTTTATAAATTGGTTTTTTTTGTAAAATATTATAAAAAAACACCTGTTGTCATATAGCTTAAATTGATTTTAGTTTTGTTTAAATTTCCATTGCACACAAAGAAATTTAGGTATTGAATGGTTGCAAACGCTGTTGTTTTAGACAAAATCCTTGTTGCTAAACCTTGAAAAGTTTTTGCAAAATTAACATTCATCACAAATTGACCGTCTAATTGAGAAATGACCGCTGTTTCCTATTAAATTGCAATGGGAGAGGTTGTGTTTTACGTCCTTGGGATAGTTCACATCGTGAACATTGGCTAATGTAAAATCAAAAGCGTGAATAATTCCGTTTTTTACACAAATCAAGTGCATTTTATATCCAAAATACCTGCCTTTAATACATCTAAAAAACTGTAATTAAGAAGGAATAGACATATATTCCGATGTTAGATTTAAAGCGACAAGCTCTATATCCTGAAGCTTTGGCTTTCTGATTTGAGGCTTATGTTTGATATGCGGACATGTTTTGTTCAATTCATTTAAAATTATTTTGTAGCTTTGGATGAAAATGTTCGTTTTGTTTAAAGAATTGATAGACAAATAAATACATGACTTTTTTAAGTTATTTGAACAATCATTTTTTGCTTTTTTTCAAATGCACAACAGGTTAATAAATGATTTATCCTTATTCCTCTTTTTTAGTTTTATAAATAATGAAAAATTTACTAATCCATATAGGATTGCATAAAACCGGTACAACTTGGATGCAGAATGAGCTATTTGTATCAGATAGTGAATATTTTATTCCTCTTTCGAATGGAGAATCGATTTCGGGGCACAGCAGTTTAGCAACTAAATTTTATTTGGACAATTCAAACGATATATTAAATTCTTTTGATGATAACTCTAAAGTTATACATGAAGAGTTAGAAAAACTTACAGTTGATTATAGAGAAACAAATAAAATTTTTGTTATGTCTCACGAAAGATTATCTGGCTATCCAAACAGTGCTGGTTTCGATGCTTCTATTATCTGTCAAAGGATAAAAAAAATCTTTCCCCAAGCAAAAATACTTATTATAATCCGAGAGCAGGTTTCATGCATTCTTTCCAATTATTTTCAATAGCTTAATGGAGGAGGCGTCTTAAGTATTGAACAATATCTAAGAAAAGATATGATGAAAGGACTCCAGTGTTTTCAGAGAATTATTTTAAGTATCATTATATGATAAATTATTATCAAACAGAGTTTCAAAAACAGAACGTATTAGTATTGCCTTATGAATTATTTCAAAGAGACAAAATGGTTTTTTTTGATAAGTTAAGTCAATTTCTAAATATTGAAATCAAAATTGATCCAGAAAAGTTTAGGAAGCAGTATAATCTAAAATCTAATCACTATATTAATTATCATTTTCGCTTTTTGAATAACTATATTAATTCATCTTCTTCATTAAATGGAGCTAATGGGTTAAGATTCCACAAATCCAAAAAATTTTCTAAAAAGTTGAAGCGTTTTTTGAGTTATTTTGGTAGTGATATGAAAGATAAAGCGATACAGGCGAAATTGATGAAGGTTGTACAAGAATGGTCTAAAGAAAAGTTCATTGAATCAAATAAAATCAGTTCTGAATTGATAGGTGAGGACCTAACTAATTACGGATATGAATAATGTATTAAAATAGACATTACCTGTTGCGCATATAGCATAAGTTGATTTTAGTTTTGTTTAAAGAATTGATAGACAAATAAATACATGGTTTTTTTAAGTTATTTGAACAATCGTTTTTTGCTTTTTTCTAATTGCACAACAGGTAAAAAATTATAGCTTCAGGCTGTTGGTTTTTAAAAGCATTAAAGTTTTGCCGATAAACGCACTATTAAATTACCTTGGCACACAAATTGAAAAGCCATTTTCATGAAACATTATTTTCTTCAATTCCTCCTTTTTTACTGCATATCGGTGTTCTCACAACAGGAATTTCACGTTGCGCCCAACGGTACGCCTACCGGCAATGGTACCCGGCAAGCACCTTGGGATCTGCAAACGGCCTTGAGCCAAAAACCTGAAACGGTGAATGGTGGCGATACCATCTGGCTCCGTGGCGGTACCTATAACGGTCGCTTTTTGAGCACCATCAAAAGTACGATTGCCGACAGCTACATAACTGTGATGCCATACAAAGGAGAAAAAGTAACCCTCAACGGCAATGCACCATCCGAACATGAAGCGGTGCTCAACGTGCGGGGCGGACAAGTCATTTTCAGGGATTTTGAAATCACGTGGCTGGGCGAATTTTCAAGGGATGAAAACGATGAAAATTTTAGGGTCAGTGGTGGCATAAGCCATACTTCGGGTCAGGATTGTCGCTTTTACAACCTTGTTATCCATGACGTTCCCGGACTTGGTATCGGTTCGTGGAAGGCAACCGGTGGTACCATTATCGAGAACTGTTTTATCTATCACAACGGCTATACTGCCAAAAACGGCGATGGCAGGGGCGAGGGCATGTACGTGCAGAACCGTAGCGACAAAACACGGCTCATTAAAAACAACATCATCTTTGGAAATTACTACAAAGCCGTAGAAATCTGGTCAGCAGGAAAGCATGCCAAAGAACAATTTGTCAAAAATATTCGGTTGGAGGGCAATATCATTTTTAACAGCGGCTTGCCCACACGACGTAGGGTGGACAATGTCATTATCGCTTCTGACGACCGCAATGGGTTGAACATAGCGCACAACATCCAGGTAATAGGTAACATACTGTACCACAATACCGATTATCTGAAAACCGAGCTCAATGGCGATGCACCGTCGCTGACACTTGGGTTTTATGTCAAGTCGCCTGTCGAAAACATATTGGTAAAAGATAACATCATCTTGGGACGTACCTTTCCGGTGCGTTTTCTGCACGTCAAGACCATGACCTTTACCGATAACATTGTCTATGGCAACAATCTGTTCTTTAACCAGTCAGAGATGCAGTTTGCCAAAAACTGGGTGATGGATCGCAACCATTACTATACCAGAAGCAACGATAAAGCGTATAGGGTGCAAAAAGGCAATTACTACAGCCTTGACGACTGGCGTGCATCCTATGGCCTTGATGCCAAGAGCCGATGGAGTGCCGCAGAAACCTTTGACCTCAAAGGGGTTTTGTCCATCCAAGCGCGTGCCCAGGAGCCCAATGCGTTCAATCTGGCCCTTTTTGACAAACAGGGTGACGCAGTAGCTGTCGATTTTTCGGACTATTCGGTATCAATAGGGAGTCGCTATACCGTTTATGATGTCGAAAACCGGAAGGCTGTTTTGGTTTCGGGTGTTTTGGGCGATGATAAGAAGGTAACCGTGCCGATGGCCTCAACCGCTTTTGAGCGCCCGTTGCACAACGAAAAATCCCAAAAGACAGGTTCCAACTTTGGTGCTTATGTCATCAAGTTTGAAACTGAAAGCGCAAACCCCGACAAAGAATTGAGCACTTTTGAAAGGTTCCTGAAATGGTTGGGGCTTTGAGGTCAGGAGTATTGGGCACGATGCGTAACGCAATGCCGGTAGTTTCCCGAAAATAGGGTTAATGTCTCAACAGAAACCTTTTTGGGATACGTATTTTTGTGATGTTAATTAAAGCTTGTGTACATTATTGCGTTGCCTTGCGCTGCACCACTTCGAATACTTTGTTTTCGTCGCATTTGAGCGTTTTGCTTGGGTAGCGGAGCAACAGTGCATAGTCGTGGGTTGCCATAAGGATGGTGTTGCCGTTCTTGTTGATTTCCTGCAGGACCTCCATGACCTCGATGCTGGTCTGCGGGTCGAGGTTTCCGGTAGGTTCGTCGGCAAGGATGAGTTCAGGATCGTTGAGGAGGGCGCGAGCTATGGCAATGCGTTGCTGTTCGCCGCCGGAGAGTTCGTGCGGGAACTTAAAGCCTTTGGTTTTCATATCGACTTTGTCGAGCACTTTTTCGATACGTTCCTTGATTTTGCCCTTATCGGTCCATCCGGTGGCCTTGAGTACAAACTCCAGATTGCCGTTGACCGTACGGTCGGGCAGGAGCTTGAAATCCTGAAACACGATACCCAGCTTGCGCCTCAAGAACGGTATGTCTTTTTCCTTTAAGGTGCGAAGGTCAAAATCTACCACCGAGCCTTTGCCTTCGGTAAGTTGAAGGTCGCCATAGAGCGTTTTCATAAAACTGCTCTTGCCGCTGCCTGTCTTGCCTATGAGATAGACAAAGTCGCCTTTGTTCATTTCAAAATTGATATCGCTCAACACCATACTGCCGCCTTGGTAGATGGATACGTTTTTTAGCTCTAAAACCGTTTCGGACATTTTTTTGGATTATTTGTGTGTAAAAGTATCATTAAATTGGGCAATAATCAAATTTCATAAGAAAACAGCCTGCCTTCTCAAGCATCGGGAGGCAAGCCTGACTTCCCGAAGCAAATTCGGGGCAAGCTCAAAAGAGCTATTGCCCGCAGAACACTGAACATGGGCATTGAATTTGTAGCTTGCCTCCACAAACCATGAAGTGCAGGTACTGTACACCAAATACTTTCCCGACCCTCTGGATTTTTGGAATTTGTAATTGTTTTTTATTTCGCTTGGTCGTTTCCCAATCCCGATTGCTTTTGTATATTAGCCACGTAATAATCGGTTATTTTGCTTTTGGTTATTTACGCAAAGCACTTGTGTTAATGTCTAATATACAGTAGGTTAGTGATCTTTCTGAAATCTTTTATAAAAAATCGCTTTACTGCTTTCCATTTCTTTTATAGATATTTGGGAATTCGGGTGTTTTTTGTTCTTGGTTTGAGTCTATTGGTTGGTTTTTTGGATGGGTTGGGATTGACGATGTTTTTGCCCCTATTGAAAATTGCTGACGGTGGTTCCGATGTGATTGGTGACGGCTTGGGCAAACTTGGGATGTTGGTAGAGTGGCTTAATGATTTGGGCATTGAGCTTACTTTATTTACGGTATTGTGCTTTATGCTGTTGTTTTTCACCTTGAAGGGTGTCGCCAGCTTTTATAGTACTTATTATAAAGTTGCTGTCAGGCAGTATTTTGTAAGGGAAATGCGGTTAAAATTACTAACGCACCTGTCCAATTACTCCTATAAACATTTTGTTTCTTCTGATGCCGGCAGAATCCAAAATGCGCTGACAGGAGAAGTTGGCAGGGTGGCTACGGCCTATACCAATTATTTTGGGACTTTACAGAGTCTTGTAATGGTAATGGTCTATATGGTTTTTGCCTTTATGGTGGATTGGAGGTTTGCTTTGTTGATCTGTGCAGGAGGCTTGTTAACCGATCTTGTGTTTCGGCGTATCTATACCGTTACCAAAAAGTTATCGTCCAATGTGACGCGTCTGGGTAATACCTATCAGCGATTGATGATACAGTTTGTTCAAAATTTCAAATATCTCAAGGCTACCGGAACTTCGGGAGATTATGCCAAGAAGATGAAATTTATTGTCAAGGACATTGAAAGCAATAACCTGCGGATGAGCGTACTAGGTATCCGTATCAGTGCCATTCGCGAACCAATGCTCATCGGGATTGTCTGTATGGTGATTATGGTTCAGGTTTATGCGTTGAAAGGCAGTTTGAGTGCCGTGCTTGTGAGCCTTTTGTTTTTTTACCGCTCTTTGGCATCGTTGACCGCTATGCAGACCAACTATAACAATTTTTTGTCTGTATCTGCCTCATTGGATAACATCAGTACTTTTGAGTCGGAACTCAAAGAAGGTAGGGAAGCTGACGGGATTTCAGAACTTTCCGGATTTGAAAATGGCATCCAACTCAAAGATATTGACTTTTCTTATGAAGATATTTCTGTGTTGAGATCCATCCATTTGGACATCCGAAAGAATACCACTGTGGCTTTTGTGGGCGAAAGTGGTAGCGGTAAGACTACATTGGTAAACGTGATCACTGGCTTGTTGCCGGTAAGTCGTGGCCAGGTGTTGGTTGACGATATGCCACTTTCTGAATTAAAACTTCAAAGCTATCAAAAACATATAGGTTATATTACCCAAGAAGCGGTTATCTTTAATGATACCAT
Source organism: Bacteroidota bacterium (assembly GCA_029557895.1). Lineage (GTDB taxonomy): Bacteria > Bacteroidota > Bacteroidia > Flavobacteriales > Flavobacteriaceae > JBPOFM01. The sequence goes on from JAKQHT010000012.1 coordinate 23,092, forward strand.
TTTTAATAACGTAACCTTTTGGGAAGAGGATACTCCAGAGAACCGCGACAAGTTCTGGCGGGTACTCAAACAAGCCTCTATTGATGGTTTTGTGGATCAACTCCCCGAAAAAGCCGATTCGCTATTGGGACATGGAGGCCTTAATCTGAGCGGAGGACAGCGCCAACGTATTTCCATAGCGCGAGAACTTTATAAGGAGGCCGATATCCTGATCCTTGACGAGGCTACTTCTGCGTTGGATTCGCAGACCGAGCGCGAAATTCAGGAGAATATTGAATTGCTCCAAGGACAATACACCCTCTTGATTGTGGCGCACAGGCTTTCAACCATCAAACATGCCGATACCATTGTGCTTATGGAAAACGGAACGATCAAAGCTACAGGAGATTTTGATCAATTGGTGGCCAGTAATTCCCAATTTAAAGCCATGGTTGAGTTGCAGACTTTTGAAAATGAATAAGCAATTAAAGGAGCTAACTTTAAGGGGGGATAATTTTAGGGCCGGTTCACGACCGTATCGCGTTGTCCATTTTTTAGATTACTCATTGCCCTAATACGAACTTTCAGATTATATTTAATGAAGGCATGGCAAAAGCTAAAAGCAACCCTTACTGGGAATTAATTTAATAGATTTGTGTTATTTTTATTACAGATATGATTTGCCATAAAAACAAATTGATTTTTATTCATATTTCAAAGTGTGCGGGTACCAGTATTGAAAGGGCGTTACTGCAACAAAAGTTGAGCGTCAACATCCCTAATTATGAGTTTTTATATGGTTGGGATCCAAAGGCGGAGTTGTTTTTGCACCACGCCACTCCAAAACAACTAATGGAGCTGGGTTTGTTGGATATAAAAACTTGGGATACTTATTTTAAGTTTATTATCGTAAGAAACCCTTGGGATAGAGCTTATTCTGACTATTTGTGGATGTTGAACCAATTAAAACAATATGATACTTTTAATAATTTCCTTAACAGGGCGGGTGTTTTTAAAAATATCATGACAATAAAAAACAGGTATTATCGAGGCGATCATTTAAATAAGCAAATTGACTATTTCTTCATAGATGGCCAAGCGATCAAATATGATAAAGTGCTTTATTTTGAGAATTTAAAGCATGAATTACCCGAACTGGCAAATGCTATTGGAGTTGAAGCGCATTTTTTTATGAAAAAAGAAAACGTGTCTAAAAGCAATAAGCTACATTATTCTCAATTTTACAACGTTTCCCAAAAAAAGATGATTGACGATATGTATTCCGATGATATACAATATCTTGGATATATGTACGAAAAAAAACCAGGCTCTTGGTTTAAGAAAAAGGTATTTTTGCCCTACCATTTTGGAGTTAAACAATCAGTCAAAATGTATTTCAATTATTTGAAGAACAGTTATATACAAAAGTAAATAATGCATTTTATGGTATCCGTTATTGTTCCAAATTACAACCACGCAAGGTTTTTGCAGCAACGTTTGGACAGTATCTTCAACCAAACCTATCAGGATTTTGAAGTTATTATTCTTGATGATTGTTCTACGGATAATAGTCTGGAAATCTTGGAACCCTATAAGAATCATCCTAAAGTATCGGCTTTTATTGTCAATGAGAAAAATACGGGCTCCCCGTTCAAGCAATGGGAAAAGGGTTTAAGGCTTGCCAAAGGAAGTTATATATGGATTGCAGAAAGTGACGATAGTTGTGAATTGGATTTTATCGAGACACAATTGCAATGTTTGGATAACGCTCATGCAGAAGTGTCGGTTGCTGCAACACGGTATTTTGATGACAAGAACACCATTAAGGGTAATTGTTCCCACCCGATTTTTAAAAATGACGATCTAAATCACATTTATTGTGGACAGGATGTGTTATATTGCCCGGTGTTAAATGTAAGTGCAATTGTGTTTCGAGCCAATTGTGTCAAGAACAGTGCTCACTATTCGTCGCATAAATTAATTGGGGACCGGGTTTTTTATCATGAAATGTTTTATCATGGATTATTTGTTTACAATGCCAAGACCACTTCCTATTTTAGAAAAGTTAATACCGGTGTTTCAGATTTAGGCTCAAAAGGAATTGGTTATTTAAATTTGTATTTTATTGAACACGTGAGATTTGCAAATTTAATGTTGAAGAATGAAACTATTTCAAAAGAATTGTACAATGCCTATATCAAGAGGTTTTATAATCGGGTCAAAAACCGTTTGAACAAAAAGGAAAAAATAAGCCTTGTTTTTTTCAAAGTTTATTTGTTGTATATTTTCTCATTGAGAAAGGTTTGGTAGGATGTGCTGAAGTAAAAATGATCTAAGGCTAAAAAGTGACTTTTGCCCGGAGGTCAAACAGCTATTTAATTATAGGGTCTAAACGAGGCAAGGCATAATTTATGGAACATTTTTTAGTGCGATGAATAATAATGTATTGATCAATATGGGTATTCACAAAACAGTGTCAAAATGGCTGCAAAAAGAACTGTTTACATTTGGCAGCCAACATTTTCAGCCATTGTCGGCCAAACAATTTTAAGAACATGAGAATTGCCCTTGTATTGACCATAAAGAACGAATCCCGGCTGTTGCTCCAAAATATCCGTTACCACTTGGCCATTGGATTTGAACAGATTTTTGTATATTTTGACGGTACCACCGATGGCAGCGATACGCTTGTCCAGAATATGGAAGGGGTCAAAATCGCAAATTCCATAAATGCAGATCGGTATGCCCATCATCCGGGCATGTCTTTGTTTTGTAGTACAGCAACGGAGTATCATACCGCACGTCAATGCCTCAACACTTATGATGCCTTGCAACAGTGCAAACTAATGGGTATGGATTGGTTGGTGTCATTAGATGCCGATGAGTTGTTTTTAACCGATAAGTGCCCAATAAGTTTAAATGCATTTTTTGAAGATTGCAATGATTATGATGTCATCCAATTCAAGACTCTGGAAGTTCTGGGACGTCAGTTGCATTATGACTTTGTGATGGCAGAGGAAACCCTCTTCAAGACACAAAAAAATTTCTTGAGCAAATGGGACCAACTGTATTTTGATTATTGGGATCCTTATAACAAGAAAAACATTTCACTTCAGTACTGGTTTGGGCATAATATGGGAAAATGTGCAATTAATGTCCAAAGCGCAATCGTTCCCAAAAATCCGCACCGTTACTTGATGGTCGATGGTTCCAAACCCAAAGTCAAGATGCAAGGGTATCTATTGCATTATAATTTATACGATTTTGATGACTTTATAAAAAAATTCACGAATTTCAAACATCGTCCGGATACTTTTTTAAGTGGAAACAATATAGAAACCTTGCGGAAATTATGGCTCAATATGGTCAATGACCCCCAATTTGATGCTTCTTTTTTGTTTGAATATTACAAAAAACATTTATGGTTTTGTCCCAAAAAAGTAAAACGGTTGAGTAAGACCCGATATGGTAATTTCTTTAAACGTCGCGAATCGGCCATAACAGAGATTACTTACCCCAAAATTGTTTTGGAGCCTTTTTTTCGAAAGTTAACGTAGTGCTTATTTGGCACTTTGGTTTATCTTTGGCCATGTCATATGCAATTGGCAGGGCTTGTCAAAAGGCATCGGAGTGCATCCCGCATGTTGTCGCTCGATGTTTTCGGTATTGTCGCAAACAGCTACTTGCGCAGAATTAGATTATGGTGATTGGATGAAAAAAATAAAATCCTATATACAATTCCCAATTTAGTGGGTTTTTAAAAACATTTTTTATGTTTGTTCAAGTCTTTTTTCTGTAGATAACGTAAGTACAATTTTAACCATCATAACAATATTTTGTAAATACACATATAATGAGCAAAATAACAACTCAAGATTATTGGGAAAAATATTATTCCAAGGCAAAAACAAATCGAAAACAGATACAAGTAATTATATCTGTATATGACAAATTTTGGGATATATTATTACGGAATAATGGTGCGACCCCTCCCAAAACAATTATTGAGATGGGAGGCTACCCAGGAAGATTTTTGGCCTATTTGGCAGACAAGTACAACTTGATTCCTACAAGTCTTGATTTTAATTCAGATAAAATCAAAATAGAGGAAACAATGAAATCGTTTGACATAGAAGATTTCAAGATAATTCAGGCCGACATATTTGAGCACATTCCGGAAACGCAATATGACATTGTTATTTCTAACGGATTTATAGAACATTTTGAAAATTATCAGGAGGTTTTGGATAAGCACATCCTATACCTTAAACAAGGAGGAACCATGTTGGTAATGATTCCTAATTTAACCGGTTTTAGAAAAGTTTATGGGTATTTGGTGGATTATAAAAACTTAAAATCGCATAACCTTAAATGTATGAATAAACATACCTTTGAAAGCTTTGCCAAGAGAAATGGTCTGCAAATTTTAACTTTGGAATATTTTGGAGGGTTTCCTTTTTCTGTACATCAAAAATTAAATTTCTTTCAAAAAATTATTTACAGATCAACGAGGCTGCTTTTCAAAAAGATTAATCCTTATTTAGCAAAAAAACCTTCAAAACATTATAGCAGTTCATTGATTTGTGTCTATAAAAAGGTATAGATCTATTTATGAAAAAAATTAAAATCCTCTATACAATTCCCAACTTTGATACTGCCGGAAGCGGCAAAGTGGTTTATGATTTGGTAAAGGGGCTTGACCCGTCGCGATTTGAGGTACATATTGCCTGTTTCCACGACCGTGGCGCCTTTTTCAAGGAAGTAGAAGCTTTGGGACGACCAATCCATATCGTCAAAACTATAACCAATTATTATCCTTATGTTACGCTTTTCTCCCGTATTTGGTCTATTTCAAGGTTTTTTAGGCGACAGAAATTCGATTTGGTACATTCCTGGCAGTGGAGCAATGATTGGACAGAAGCCGTTGCCGCAAAATTGTCAGGTTCGCGGTGGATTTACACCAAAAAAGCGATGGGTTATGGTAGCAGGCATTGGCGCATCAAAAGCTATTTGGCAGATTTTATCATAACCATCAATGATGAAATGCGCCAGTATTTTCCGAACAAAAAGGCACAAGGGCTTATCCCGCTTGGCCTCGATACCGATTTTTACAGCCCGATACATTTTCAACATATCCCTTCCGATGGCTTTAGGGTCATCACGGTGGCCAATCTGGTGCCCGTTAAAGGCATAGAAATCCTTATCAAGGCCATAAAACTTTTGGACGACCCAAATACAAGTCTATCCATCGTGGGACGCCACACCGATGCCTATGGCGATGAGTTAAAACAGTTGGTTGTTGATTTAGGTATGGAACAACAAGTTGTTTTTCATGGCCCACAGCTTGATGTGCGCCCTTTTTTTGCCAATGCCGACCTATATGTCATCCCAACACTCGATCAAGGCAGAAAAGAAGGTATGCCAATGGCCCTTGTGGAAGCCATGAGTTTAGGAATTCCGGTTCTGGGATCCGATATATCAGGAATCAATTTTGTACTTAAAGATTTTAAACATTTGTTGTTCGGCGCGGGGAATGCTCTTGAGCTCTCAAAAAAAATTCGGGACATCAGGTCATTACCGTCACAAGAACGATTGGCCATGGGTGATTCTTTGAGAGCTTATTGTTTAACAAACTTTACCCTTCAGGGTTTTGTGTCAGCACATGAAACGCTTTACAGGAAACTGTTGCAATAAATAATTCCAATGTCGAAATATAACAAACACCTCATAATCGTTGGTACCGCCCGGAGCGGTACCAGTTGGTTGAGCGAAATCATTGCCACACAATACCGCTACCGATTGTTGTTTGAACCGGACCATGAGTTTAGGACTTTAAGGGGAAAGCTCATCTGTGACCGTTTTTTCCTGAACGAGCAGCAAGCGGGTGTTGATGCCATAAAGTATATGAGACAGGTGTTTGCCAATCATGTGGATTGTGATTGGATTGGCCAGGTGAGCAACCGTAAGTTCAAGCGTCACCTATGGCCGTTTGTTCCCAAACGTTACATCATCAAGTTTGTCAGGGCCAATCTGTCGGCAGTGTTCATGAATGCTTATTTTGATATACCTGTGGTGCATATACTGCGCAATCCTTATGATGTAATCCATTCGCAAGAGCGTGTCAAATTTCCTTGGTTGTACGACCTGTCCAAGTTTGCTGCCCAGCCCATTTTGGTCAGTTTGGTACAGGCACATTTCCAATATGATATTACCCAATGGGAGCAATGCACGGCTATTGAGAAGTTGGCCCTGCGCTGGTGTTTGGAAAATGTGATCCCCTTGGAGGTACTGGGCGGTTACAAGGGCCGTGCCTTGGTCATAAGATATGAGGATTTAAAGAACGATATCGGCTTGTTTTATGATTTGTGCAATACTTTTGATTTGGAGCCTCGGGAAGATATCGAAAGAGTTTACAAACGACCCTCCAGCAAGACCCACCCAAAGAGTACAATTGCAGGTGCTTCCAAAGAACTGTATGGGACCTTGTCCCAAGAGAGTTTATCGGAAATAAATACGGTTTTGGATGTATTCAAAACCAAACTGTACCAAAAGCATCATGCTTGATGGAGATTAAAGTAAATATTAATGATTGATTAGTAGCGGCACCCCCAGTTTTTTGGTTGTTGAGAGTGGATTTTTTTTTATTCAAATAGGTTTCTTGTCTATAAAAAGTTGTTTCTTTGATATTTGATTTTATCATTTTAAAATGTCGGAAAATACTTTTGCAATCCCAATTATTCCCAAAAAGCCAACTTTTATTGGCAAAAAAGACAATTTGGATCTAAAGGCAATTTGTGTTTTTTCTGCTTTAGGATTCTTTTTGGATGATGATACGTATTATGTAGGCCAAAAAGTATTGAAGCCTGCAACAAAATATGTTATTGATGAGCAGGGCAATATACTTTCAAAAGAACACTATTTCAAATGGTATTACAACCCGAAGGAACGTGCTCTTAACCAAATTACCGAAGAGTTTGCCCACCTTTTTGAACAGATTCTATCAGAGCAATCCCGGAATAATAAAGTAATCCTACCACTTTCAGGCGGCTTGGACAGCCGTACCCAAGCCTGCGGACTTAAGCATATTGGAGCAGCGGTGAGCTCATATAGTTATAGTTTTTCGGGAGGGCACGACGAGACACAGTATTCACAAAAAATAGCAACCGCCTGCAATTTCCCTTTTCAGGGTTGGAAAGTTCCCAATGGCTATTTGTGGGATAACATAGCGGTTTTGGCAAAAATAAACGGCTGTTATTCAGAGTTTACTCACCCCAGGCAAATGGCATTTATCGAAAAGTATGCTTCTATGGGCGATGTTTTTTCTTTAGGCCATTGGGGTGATGTACTCTTTGATGATATGGGTGTGGCCGATGATCTGCCTTTCGAGCGCCAAATAGAAATCCTGTTTAAAAAAGTGGTAAAAAAAGGCGGTATGGAATTGGCATCCGCACTTTGGGAGCAATGGGGTTTGGAAGGGAATTTTAAAGATTATCTCTACGAGCGACTAAAATCATTGCTCCTGAAAATCAATATTCCCGAGAGTGCCAATGCACAGATCAGGGCATTCAAAAGCATATATTGGGCGCCAAGATGGACCAGCATCAATCTGGCGGTCTTTGAGAGCCAACGACCCATTGAGCTCCCATATTACGACAACAAGATGTGCGAATTTATTTGCTCCGTTCCTGAAAAGTATTTGGCAGGAAGGCAAATACAGATCGAGTACTTAAAAAGGCGCAATCCCCAATTGGCCAAAATCACTTGGCAGGCACAAAGACCATTCAACCTTTATAACTATCGGTACAATAAAGTTCCGTATAATTTGCCCTATCGTTTTTTTGACAAGACCAAACGAACCCTTAATCCGCAAAAGTATGTGCAACGCAATTGGGAATTGCAGTTTTTGGGTGAAAAAAATGACAGGCATCTGCAAAATAGTTTGTTTGGAAACGATGAGATGAATCGCATGATTCCAAAAACATTATCTTTAGGTTTGTATAACAAATTCAAGACAGAAGATGCGGTTTATTATTCGCATCCGGTAAGCATGCTTTTGACCTTGTCTATGTTTTTTAACAAAAGAGCCCAATAATTTTGTATGGACATTTACATACCTCCAATCAATTTTTCAAATCACAACAGGCAAACACTGTTTATAGTGACACGTCCATTTTACACACAAAATGGTTGGGTAAATGATGAGAGCGTAAAAAAACATTGGCAGGTTTCCAATATGTTTAGATATACATCAAATATTGAAGAAGCCAATGCCTTGTTTATTCCATGTCCCATAAATACGTATTCCAGACAAGAATTAAAGGGGTTTAATGCACTCTGTGCCCTGCAAAACATACCTGGTTACGGTTATATATCGGGTGATTTTGGAAAACAATACCCGGAATTTTCAAACTTGACCTATTTCAGGATGGGTGGATTTAAGTCGCAATTGAACAGCAAGAACAGAGGGTTTCCGGTTTTCTTATCAGACGGTTATGAAAGAATTTATAATAAAAGCAACATGGACGTCAGGCCTAAAGGAAGAAAACCGGTAATAGGTTTCTGTGGACATGCCAATGCTTCTGTACCAAAATATTTGAAGGAAAAACTCACTTTTACCAAAGAAAACTTCAAACGATTCATCGAAAAACCCTTAAGGAAAGATTACGAACCGTTATTTTCATCAGCCTATCAAAGAGCTGCCGTACTGAAGCCGATTGAAAATTCGTTGGCCGTCACTGCAAATTTTATTTATAGAAAGCGGTACCGGGCCGGCGTCGCTACGGCAAGTGAAAGACAAAAAACCAATAGGGAATATTTTGACAATATCCTCAATTCTGATTATATTGTGTGTGTGAGAGGCGGTGGGAATTTTTCGGTAAGGCTCTACGAAACCTTGATGATGGGCAGAATCCCCATCTTTGTGAACACCGATTGTATGCTGCCTTTTGAAGACACCATTGATTGGAAGAAACATACGGTTTGGGTAGAATGGAAGGATCGAAAAAACATCGCCAAAATAACTGATGAATTTCATAATGCCTTGAGTGACCACGAATTTGAACAATTACAGATCAGCAATAGGAAACTATGGAAAGAAACACTTTCTGTAAGCAATGTTCTGAAAATGATATTGACAAAATGACATTCTATGGGTTTCAAAAAATATTTGAAAGCCAATTTGAAGCACCAAAAGCAATGCGCAATGACCAAGCAGAAACCCCTTAAGATTGCCGTCTATTCCGGTGAAGTCCCGAGCACCACTTTTATCGAACGGCTCATCGATGGGCTGGCCGAGGCCGGGCATACCATTTATCTGTTTGGTGCAAGGACAGGCCGCTTGGGCTATAGAAATGGGGTAAAAAATTTTTCCTATAAGCAAAATCGCCTTTATAAATTGCTTTACCTTGCGCATTATACCATCCTCCTATGGATGTTTAGGCCTAAGGACAAACTGCAGTTGGATGCTCTGCTAAAAACGCGATCTAAAACCCTGCTTTATGAAAAGGTAAAGTGCTATCCTGTTTTATGGCACCGACCTGATATATTTCACATACAATGGGCCAAAGGATTGTCAGACTGGATGTGGGTCCGGGATTTTGGGATAAAAATTGTAGTAAGTTTTTTGGGCACACATATCAATTATTCGCCAATCACGATTCCGGAAATTGGCTTGATGTATAAAAAGCATTTCCCAAATGTTGACGGTTTTCATGCAGTTTCAAAGGCCATAGCTTTAAAGGGAACATTATATGGAGCTGATAGAAATAAAATAAAAGTAGTATATAGTGGTATGGATTTGGACACCCTTGATTTGCATCAAGAAACGCCAAAAAATGAAATATTCAAGATGATATCCGTTGGCAGGGCACATTGGGTAAAGGGATATACTTACGCAATAGATGCATGTAAAATTTTAAAGAATTCAAATTTCCTATTTGAATATACGATCGTTGGTGGTTTGGGCGATTTGGAGTTGGAACATCAAATTCACGATTTGGGGCTCGCCAATGAAGTCAAGCTTATGGGACGCTTACCGTTTGAAAACATTAAACACTACATAAATAGGGCAGATGTTTTATTGCTTCCAAGTGTGGAAGAGGGAATAGCAAATGTGGTGTTAGAAGCAATGGCGTTAAAAACTATCGTTCTGTCAACAGATTGTGGAGGCATGAATGAAGTGATTGAAAATGGTAAAAACGGTTTTTTGATCCCGGTCAGGGATCCAGAAGCAATGGCAGAGGCTATTTTTCACCTCAAGACCATACCAACAGAAGTAAAACAGGACATTGTAAATAGAGCAAAAAAAACTGTCGATAGACAACACTCCGAAAGACAAATGGCAGAAGGGATAATCGAGCTCTATGAACGTACAATGCAAACATAATAAAGGAACTTAAAATTGAAATTGCCCTGATAGAGACTAAATCGGTTCCTGTAAACAGGACATTGAATATCGGATAGGATTATAAACACATGTAAGTCAATAGAAAATTGTCAATGGCCCACACTAATCAAAGCATAGCATTGGTGCTCTCGCAAGCTCCCGGATATTCCGAAACATTTTTTAAGAATAAGATTTATGGCTTGGAGTCAAATGGTTTTGAAGTGATTTTGTTTTTGGATTATATAGGACCTACCGAATTTTCTTGCAAAATTGTACAAACTACTTCGTTTAACGGTAATCTGTTCAACGATACTATATATTCTGTCAAATCGCTTTTCAATTGTTTGTTTGTGTACCCCAAACAAAGTTTAAAGCATTATCGCCTTGACCGCAAAAGTGGGTTTTCTTTCTTTGCAAGTTTGAGGCGCCTTGTTCTGAACCAACGTTTTTTTGCATACCGTGTTGATTGGCTGCATTTTGGGTTTGGGATGTTAGCTGTTGGAAGGGAAAACATCGCTGAAACAATAGGTGCTAAAATGGCTGTCAGTTTTCGCGGGTTTGATCATTATCTTTCCCCCATCAAGCATCCGGGATGTTATGATTTATTGTTCAAGAAGCATTTAAAATACCATGTGCTTTCAAACAGCATGAAACAAGACCTGGAAGATCGCGGTATCATGCCTAACAGTATAATGGTTATCACACCTGCCATTGATACGGATTTCTTTTCATTACATGTACGGGACAAACCAACATCTGTACTGCAACTTGTAACTTTGGCAAGGCTACATTGGATTAAAGGTTTAGACTATACACTTCGGGCATTGGCAATTTTAAATTCCCTAAACGTACCATTCCATTATACGATAATTGGTGATGGCGACCAAAAAGAGCGATTGTTGTTTACGGCACATCAGCTCGGTATTTTCGACCGAGTCAGCTTTGTGGGTAAATTGCCGCAAGAGGAAGTCAAATCTTATCTTGAACAAAGTGATATTTACATACAATACAGTATTCAAGAAGGGTTTTGCAATGCTGTTTTGGAAGCCCAGGCCATGGGCTGCCTCTGCGTGGTAAGCGATGCCGAAGGGTTGTCCGAAAATGTGCTGGACGGTGTAACCGGATGGGTGGTGCCAAAACGAGAGCCAAAGGCTTTGGCCAAAAAGATCCTGGAAGTATCACAATTGTCGGACTCCAAGAAACAACAAATCCGGGAAGTTGCCATTGACAGGATAAAAAGGGAATTCAGTGTTGAACAGCAGATAGGTCACTTTATTGATTTTTATAAGAATTTTTAAAATTCAATATGCTATATTAATGTAGAAGCCTTATTATTGCATCAAAATAAAGCGCATTATGACCTTCTATGAATGGCTGCAATGGTTTACTTTTCCTGTACGGACAGTGCATTTGCAAACTGTTAGGAAAGACATTAAGGTATTGGTTTCGAAATCCCGGAAAAAACAAAGCATACTTGATGTTGGGGGAAGAAAATCGCCATACACAATTGGTATGAAGGCAGATATAACATTATTGGATGTGCCACAGGAAGAAGGTACTCGAAAAGACCTCAATTTGGGTTTTACTGACAATATTTTGAAAAATATCCAGAAAAAGCGTTCCAATATCTCAAACCTGATCATTGAAGACATGACCAAATCGACATTGCCCGATAATTCCTATGATGCCGTGCTTTGTGTCGAGGTCATCGAACATGTAGAAGACGATGATGTGTTTGTCAAAAACATATCTAAAGTTATTAAGCCCGGTAGCTGGGCCTATTTTACGACACCTAATGGCGACTATATAAAAAACGAGGGTCCGGGAAAAAACCCCGACCATGTTCGCCACTATACCAAAGAAGAATTGCACGCATTGCTACAACGGCATTTTGATAAGGTTGAGGTACACTATGCAGTAAAGACAGGAAAGTACCGTGTCATGGGTTTAAAAGGGTTTAAGAAAAACAAACCTTTCAGGGCTCTTGCCTCAATTTTTGGAAATATTGTAAATAAAGTACAATCACAAGGCCTTAAAGACAGTAAAAACGGTACGGCGCATCTTGTCGCCATTGCTTTTAAATAAGAACATGTGTCGTAAATAAAACAGTAGCCGGCATTTTTGTTACTAATAATACCTCTGTGAAGCTAATGGGAAAAAACAAAATCTTTGTTGTAAGTTTACATAAAACAGGAACTACTTCTGCTGCAAGCTTTTTTTAAACATGGGGTATTTGGTTACCGGTCCCGATACCCATTTATTTGTGCCTGCCCTCAAAAACGATTTCCGGGAGATCGATAAATTTTTGGAGTCATACGATATGTTCCAAGACGACCCATGGTATATGATTTATCCTTATTTAAGTCAAAAATACCCGAATGCCAAATTTGTGTTTTTAGAACGGGATGAGGCCTCTTGGCTAAAGAGTGTGCAAAATTTTTATGGCCACGATAGGTATAACAATGCGATAAGACGGATGTTTTATGGAAATGCCGATACCATTTTGTGTGCTGATAAATATTTGGAAAAATATAGAGATCACAACAGGGAAGTGAAGGCGTATTTTAAATCTTCCGAAAATTTTATTTCTATATCAATATCCAACAATGAAGATGCCATTAGATTGCAAAAATTTTTGGGTGAACCTGTTAGATTTAAAAAGTTTCCACACAAAAACAAAGCGAATTTAAATAAAACTGAACGAAAAAAGAAGAAATTTGCCAACTTGTTCTATGGTTGGTTTGGATTGAAGCAGGTTTTGAAGAAACAACTTAAGCGTTATATGGGTTATACAAATTTTGTGAACTTTAGAACGAAGGTCAGATTTGTTAGGGCCAAAATAAGATTGTTTGTACTAAAAGTCATACATCTAAAATGATTTTTGTTAAATATATAAATGCAAATATTTGGCAATTTTTTTTTAAATGTCAGCTGACACTCTTGGATTGTATTCCCCAAAAAGCGTTATCACTGTTTTATAATTCCATAAAAAGATGTTACTTTGGGTTTTATGAAGAACCATAAAGTCATCGTCATCGGACTTCCCAAAACCGGTACCAGCACATTGGCCGCCATGCTGCGTATGCTTGGTTATACGGTCAATGGCCCTGAAATCCGATATGCCCGTGGCGATTATGGCTTTTTGGACCAACAATTTCAGGATTTTGACGCTTTCCAAGATTATCCTTGGTGTTTTGAATGGCAACGGTATATTGATGACCCATCGGTAAAATATATTGTCCTCAAGCGAGATAGGGAGTCGTGGTGGCGCAGTTTTTATGAATCTTACGGTAAGAAAGACAGTAAGTATCTGTCTTATTCTTATATGAATCTGTCAAAAACCCCAGAAAACAGGGACGCTTTCTTGAATTTTTTTGATGCGTATTATGCCGAGGTCGCACAGCAAGCCACAGAATTTCCAAAACGTTTTATAACTCTGAATATCGGCGATTTTGAATGGAAGGATTTGTGTGCTTTTTTAAACGAGCCGTTGCCCAAAACCGTTTTTGGGCAGGTTGCCAGAAAGCCGCATGCAAATAAAAAACACAGCCTTGTAAGAAAAACGAAGGCATATGAACTTCAGAGGTACATTCGCGATTTTTTTTTGCCTATCATCGGACTCAAAAAATGGAATTCTATGGTGGTTTTTTTGAGGAAAAACAATATATACAAATAGACCCTTGTTTTTAAGTGACAATGTATCCGAAGTATAAATTAAAAGTATCATAAACTATTGAAATCAACAGATTGGTAGCTTTATATAAAATCAAAAGTAAAATTTGCAAATGAAGCAATGTGTATTTATAGCTACTTCTTTAAATGGAAGTTCAGTTTCTGATTATTTTCAGGCTTTGGCCAACAAATTTGACGATGAAGGCTATAAAGTTGTAATATTCACAAAAAAGCGAGACACAATAGATGGATTTAACAAAAACGTCGAAGTTTGCTTTTATGTTTCCAACCGTCCTACCGGTTTTAGCGATTTTAAGTTGGTATATGACAAAATTAAGATAGATAAGCCTATTTTAACCATTTCGTCTTTTGGAGCAGTAAACGTTTTTATCCTTGCAAGTTATCTGGCCAAAGTGCCAAACAGAGTTGCTTGGATCAGGACTTTGAGCACTCAATTTGGAAGGCAATCCAAATTTTTGGTCTTTAGGAGAACATTAGTATATCGGTTGGCATCCATAATAACGGTCAATTCAAACGCTACAAAAGAGGATGTTAGTTCGTTTTTTAAAATCAACAAAAAAAAGATAACGGTCTTGCCAAACTCGGTAAATAATTATCATGACCATGGGGAAGGAGCTATTTATGAGAACAACAAAATTGTATTTGTCGGGAGATTAGATCCATCTAAAGGGATAGACACCTTGATACGGGCCGTGAAATTGTTGGTTGACGAAGGAATCGAAGTGACGTTGGATATTATTGGTTCGGGAAAACAAAAAGATGAATTGCAAGAATTGGTCGAAAAATTAAAGTTGAATGATGTTGTAATCTTTGAAGGCAATAAGCCTAAAGCGCATGTATTGAAGGCGTTAAAAAATGCACATTGCACTGTTGTGCCAAGTAGGTCTGAAGCGTTTGGTTATGTTGTTATTGAGGGCATGAGTGTAGGTACATGTGTCATAGGAGCCAATAATACAGGGATAAAAGAAACCATTATAGATAATGAAACCGGCTTGCTGTTTGAAACCGGCAACCACACCAACTTGGCAGAAAAACTGAAAATGGTTTTGTTAGACAGTGATTTTAGAAACCAACTCGCAATAAATGGCCATCAAAGGTTTCTGGATTTTTATGAAACCAGCAAAGCCATACAGCGAGATTTTGATTTTTTCAAAAAGATAGCAAATGACGATTAGATACATTATAGCAAAGTTCATTTGTAGATTTCTACCGCCAATTGTTGCGCAAACAGTCCGTAATATGCTCATTTCGTCTGTGGACGGTGAAATGTTAAACCGGGATTTTGTGAGAAAAAGCTTTACTAACTATTTGGAGTCGTTGGGGTATTTCTGCTTTTATATTGAAAAAATAGGCCTTGAGGAAGTGAAAATACACAATTTTGTCATAAAGCGCAGTAAGAATTGGGTTTGCATTCACAAAAAAGACATCCAAATTAAAAAAGCGTTAGACCGCACCATCATGTTCAATGCTTTCAACCCTTTGCTGGGTCTTGATACAACATATTAGTTTTTTGAAATTATGCAATGAAACAGCGCATCCTCATCATCTATAGCCATAACCAAGGCCTTTTGTCCGGTTTTTACCAAGAACTGTCCGGGATGCTTGCTGATGACGGGCATGCGGTTTTTAATTTTAGTATCAAGCAGAAGCGTGCCGATTTTGAAGTTTCGGGTGTCCAAGTGATTGTACGGCCCAAGCGTAACCTTTTGGACAATTACTTCCAAATATTCAAGGTCATACGGCAAACAAAACCCGATGTGGTAGTCTCAAACTTTGGTTATATCAACCCCGCGCTTTTGTGCGGAAAGCTCCTGGGAGTACCAAGGAACATCGCCTGGTTCCATACCGCATTTTCCCACTCCAAGCGCCATTGGTTCCATGTTTGGTTCAAAAAGCAATGTTTTAGACTGGCCGATGTGGTTATTACCAATTCTGAAACGTTGAACCGCGATATGATACGATATTATGGGGTCAAACCCCAACAATTGTGCCCCATTCCGTTTTGGACCCATATCGATGCGCTAAAAGCCGGTGATGTTCCGTTGGGCCCTATCCCACAGGATGTTTTAAAAATTGGTTGTCCCGGAAGGTTGGTCATCGATAAAAACCATGCTGTCGTTGTGGAAGCTTTAGCAAAAATCGACCAACAATACCCGGCATGGCAAATGTACATTGCCGGTGACGGTCCTGACAGGTCCCAACTGCAAGAAAAAATAAGTGCCTCACATTTAGACCAAAAGGTAACATTTCTTGGTAATTTATCGGCAGAAGCCATGAAACGGTTTTACCAATCCATGGACCTTATTGTCTTGCCAAGTCTGCACGAAGCCTTTGGGTTGGTGTTCATTGAAGCCATCGCTCTTGACACACCGGTACTTGTATCAAAAGCTTTTGGGGCATTGGATTTTATTGACACAAAGCAGTTTGATGTCAGCGCTTTTGTTTTTGATCCTGAAGATTCCGATGCATTGGCTGCAAAACTGCTGCCTTATTTTTTGGGAAAAGGCTTGGATGCGGCCTATTTTAAATCGGTTTATTCCGGTACTTTTAGCAAATCACACATTTACTTAAAAATAAAACAGGCCATCATTGGATCATATTGATTAGTTTTGCGGTCATAACTACCATAAATAAGCAGCATTTGCGACGTCATAAACCCGAAACATATAGAGGTATTTCATTTTTTTGGTGTAGCAAAGGCATTGTTGCAACCTTACAACTTCCAATTCTTGCCTGATGCCGTTTCAGTTTTTGTCATATTTACAGCCTACATCCTATTTTCGGAGATTAAAAAATTCGGGCAATTCGCAATATCCAAAGGTTGAGGCTCTGCCAAAAAAGGAGTTGTCCTATCTGAAAGAGGATGCCTCTTATGAGCACCCCATGTCCGTAGCATACGATTTATCATGGCAAGCCGTACAGGGCGGTTATGTGGGCAATGCCGAAACATATCGTGAATTCCAAGCTTTGCCCGTCATTGACAATTATCGGTTTGCCCGAAAAAATTTTCACCCTGCTTGGGTTTTTTATGTATTGATGCTTCGTTTGGTAAGTTTGCACAACCCCGTAAAGGAGATAGGGTCGTGGTGGAATACCAGAAACGTGACCCGAAGCGGCATCAAACAAGTCCCGGATTTATATAAAGATTGGGATGGGTACCAATCTGGCTTACTGACGCAAAGGCCATTGGTCAGTGTGGTCATCCCTACACTTAACCGTTATGGCTATTTAAAAGATGTTTTAAATGATTTTGAACTTCAGGATTATAAAAATTTTGAAGTCATTGTCGTGGACCAATCCGATGCATTTGATATTGGGTTTTATGATCAATTTGATCTAAATATCCATGTCATCCAACAAAAAGAAAAAGCCCTGTGGCTGGCACGGAATATCGCTGTCAAACAAGCCAAAGGTACCTTGGTAGCCCTTTCGGAAGACGATGTGCGCATCCAACCCGATTGGATTTCAAGCCATATCAGATGCCTCGATTATTTTGCTGCAGATGTTTCAGCGGGTGTGTTTTACCCAGAAGGAAAATCGATGCCGAAAGAGCGATCGTTTTTTGCGGTAGCTTCGCAATTTGCAACCGGCAATGCCATGTTGTACAAAGAGGTCTTTAAGAAAGTTGGGCTCTTTGACCGTCAATTTGAAAAACAGCGTATGGGTGATGGCGAATTCGGGATGCGTATTTATTTGTCCGGTTTCAGGAGTGTTTCTAACCCTTATGCTTCCTGTGTGGATGTCAAGGCCGGGGTTGGAGGTTTGAGGGACATGGGAAGTTGGGATGCTTTCAGGCCGTCCAGCTTTTTTGCCCCACGTCCCATACCGAGCGTTATTTATTTTTACAGACGTTATTTTGGTGACAAAGCCACAAGGCTGGCACTTTTAAAGACCGTTCCTATTTCTCTTTTTCCCTATCAATTGAAAAAAAACAGGCCTTTGTTGCTCGTTGCCGCATTGCTTTCCATCGTTATTTGTCCCATAATCTTGTTACAGGTGCTGGCTTCATGGCGATTGGCAAATAAAATGCTAAAGCAAGGACCGATTATTGAAATTTTTGAATGAATGCCAAGCTTAAACATATTATGATTGTAACCTCCGAATTTCCCCCATTGCCGGGCGGTATCGGCACCCATGCATACCAGTTGGCATTACATTTGTCCCGGAAAGGCTATCGGGTATCGGTTGTTGCAGACCAAAGGGCAAAGCAGGTAGAAGACGAACGTGACTTTGACCGTAACCTGCCATTTGAGGTCAGACGTGTCCGGATACGCAATTTTAGGCCCATCATGTACCTCAACCGTATTTGTCTTGTTTTTCAGAACCTTCGCCACACCAGCCATGTGATTGCTACGGGTAAGTTCTCTCTTTGGAACGTTGCCCTCTGCACACTGATTTTCAAACGCCCTTCACTTGCCGTCATCCATGGTACCGAAGTAAACTATAAGACGCCATTGTTGCGTCGCTCCATCGCTATGGCATTGCGCCGATTTTCGGCCGTTGTTGCCGTTTCACATTATACCAAAGGCCTGATAGCACATCTGAACCTTCCCGTAGCGGTCATCCCCAACGGCATCGACCTTGACGGTTGGGTACGGCCAAAATCATCAAAGAAGCCATTGGCGGGTTCACCGGTACTTACTACGGTAGGACGGGTAAGTGCCCGAAAGGGGCAGCTTCAGGTCATAAAGCTATTACCACATTTATTGAGCCGTTTTCCGGAACTGCACTATCATTGCGTAGGCATTATGGGCGAAGCAGCCGAATTTATCAAGATTGCAGAGAAACTTGGTGTGGCATCCCGAGTGACGTTTCATGGAAGTGTTGCGCATGACACGCTGCTTGATTTTCTGGCACAGACCGATGTTTTTGTGATGATGAGCGTGGAAAGCACTACGGGTGATGTTGAAGGTTTTGGCATTGCCATTCTTGAGGCCAATGCGATGGGCGTTCCCGCTATCGGTGCGACTGGCTGCGGAATTGAAGATGCCATTAAACAAGGAACATCCGGTTTTTTGGTTCCCAACGGGGATGGCAAGGCTTTTGGGGATGCTTTAGAACATATTTTGAATGCCAAAGACACATTTTCTGATAGTGCCAGGCAATGGGCCGCTGCCCACGACTGGAACGTAGTGGTGGAACAATATTTGGAGTTGCTTGAGAAAACAGGAAGTGGTTTAAGTTGAAGTGTTAAACGGGTCTTCGACAAGCTCAGACAGACAAGCTCAGACAGACAAGTTAAGGTTCTTAAACGGTTCAAAATTAAAGACCAAACTCTGTCCCACTGAGCCTGTCGAAGTGCTTTCGAAGTGTTTACGAATCGCAAAACAAAACTCTGTCACACTGAGCCTGTCGAAGTGCTTTCGAAGTGTTTACGAATCGCAAAACAAAACCCTGTCCCACTGAGCCTGTCGAAGTGCAATCGAAGTGTAATCAATAATTGAACGGGTCTTCGACAAGCTCAGACTGACAAGTACAGGTTCTTAAAAGGTTCAAAATTAAAGACCAAACTTTGTCCCGCTGAGCCTGTCGAAGCGGAACCAAAGCACTTTAAAATTAAGGAACAATGAAGTACTATTACGTTTATATCGTAAAATGCAGTGACAATTCCTACTATACAGGATTTACAAACGATTTGGATAGAAGGATCAATGAGCATAATGCAGGTTACAACAAAGAGTCTTACACCTATCCAAGGCGACCGGTAGAGTTGAAATGGTATGAAATGTTCACCGACCCAAGCCAAGCGATCATAGTGGAAAAGCAAATAAAGGGGTGGAGCAGGCGCAAAAAAGAAGCCTTGATTTGTGAAGATTGGGATCGATTGGTGTCGTATTCCAAAAATTATACTGAAAATGGTAAGGATGGGTCTTCGACAAGTTCAGATTGACAAGTTAAGGTTCTTAAACGGTTCAAAATTAAAGACCAAACTTTGTCACACTGAGCCTGTCGAAGTGCTTTCGAAGTGCAATCAATATTGAACGGGTCTTCGACAAGCTCAGACTGACAAGTTCATACTGACAAGTTAAAGTTCTTGGACTGATCGTAATTAAAAACCAAACTTTGTCCCGATTAAAAACCAAACTTTGTCCCGCTGAGCCTGTCGAAGTGCTTTCGAAGTGTAATCGTCTTCGACAAGCTCATACTGACAAGTTCAGACTGACAAGTACAGGTTCTTAAACGGTTCTAAATTATAGTCCAAACTTTGTCCCGTTGAGCCTGTCGAAGTGCTTTCGAAGTGTAATCGTCTTCGACAAGCTCAGACTGACAAGCTCAGACTGACAAGCTCAAACTGACAAGCTCAGACTGACAAGTTAAGGTTCTTAAACGGTTCAAAATTAATGACCAAACTCTGTCCCGCTGAGCCTGTCGAAGCGGAGCCAAAACAGTTCAGATTTTTGTTGACTTCCCTGGCTCTGTTAAAAAAACAAATGCTTTCCCCAAAAATTATGGATACAAACGCCATAATCTTTTAAGGAAGCTTATCTTTGGCAATAAACGACAGCTTTTGAAATTAGTCATTATATCACATACTGAGCATTATAGGTTGGAGGACGATACCATAGTTGGGCTCGCATCAACAATCATGGAAATCAACCATCTGCTGGATGTTTTTGACGAAATCTCTCACGTTGCCATGCTTCATCAGGGGCCAATACCTTCTAACGTAATCCCTTATAGTTCCGAACGTATTCGGTTTATTGCCCTTCCACCTCTTGGAGGGACAAAGTTTAAAGATAAATTGGGAGTTGTTTTGAAAGCTCCGAGCGTAGTGAATATCATAAATTCGGCACTTAAAGATGCTGATTACTTTCAGTTTCGCGCCCCGACCGGGATAGGTGTTTATGTGATACCCTACCTTGTGTTTTTTTGCAAGATTCCAGGATGGTTCAAATATGCGGGCAATTGGAAACAGGAACACGCTCCAATTGCGTACAGGATCCAAAAATGGTTGTTGGAACACCAGAATCGGTATGTGACCATTAACGGTAAGTGGCAAGACCAAAAACATCATTGCTTGAGTTTTGAAAATCCTTGCCTGACCAATGACGAACTTTCGGACGGAGCAATTTGCGCTTCCCAAAAAACATTTGATGGTATCATTGACTTCTGTTATGTAGGTCGCCTCGAACCGGCCAAAGGCCTTGATTTGGTTTTGGATGCGTTGGGACTGTTGGATATGGATTCAAAACATCGGATTGGAACCGTACACATTGTTGGAGGTGGGACCAAAACCCAATATTATAAAGATGTTGCTGCAACATTGGATTTGGACATTGTGTTCCACGGACTGTTGATCAGGGATGAAGTACACGGAATTTACAAAAAATGCCATGCCATCCTACTGCCATCGGCATCGGAAGGATTCCCAAAGGTCATTGCAGAGGCCATGAACTACGGATGCCTGCCAATTGTAAGCGATGTGTCTTCAATAGGGCAATATGTACAGGATGGGGTGAACGGTTTTTTGATTAAAGCACTGGAAGCTAATTGCTTGAAAAATTGTATCATGGATTTTTTACAACAACCTGAAGAAATTTTGGAGCGTATGGCCGATCGAAATTCGGAAATAGTGGAGAAATTCAGTTATGACAAATACAATATCAAATTGAGAAGTGTTATTTTAAAAAATGCTTAAATCAATTTGATTATTCGTTTATCTTATGAAAAATATTATATTTTTAACCCAAAATAAGACACCACGTAGCGGAATGCTAATAAAAAAACTCCAAAAAATAATCAAGCGCCACCCTTTGCTATATTTGACCAGATTCCGTCTGCTTTCACAAAATTCAAGCATTGACGAAATTGCCGGATTGTATTATAACCAATGGAACAAAAAGAAACATATACCGGGTTATTTTTTTGAAATCAACCAACGTATTTTTGCGGAAGGTTTGCCGGAAAACGATATGGATAAAGTGCTCAAAATCAGTATTTGGTTAAAAGAACACATCAAAGGTGGTCGTGGATTAAGTGAGCCTTCTGAAAAAGCACTAAAGAACATGCTGTACGGCAAAGGGGGCGTGTGTAGTGATATGGCGCAGATTTTTAATAATTTTTGCGTGATCAATGACATAAAGGTCAGGGAATGGGGCACAACGACCATCCCATTTGACCGACTCCATGGTGGGCATGCATTTAACGAGGTTTATATCAAGGAATTGGATAAATGGCTGCTCATCGATGTCTATTGGGGCTTAATGTTTCATAGATCCGATGACGACTTCCCCTTATCGGTAATAGAGTTATATACCTTAAAGCGTAATAATGGACTTTATCACTACAAATCGTATCTTCATCAAGAAGTTGATGCGTCCATATTGGAAAGGAATTATTTGAACACTTCTATAGCGCCCTTTTTGATATATAACTATAAGAACAAGGTTTATGATACATTTTTGGAATATACCCGTCCGTTAGTTCCGATTTTTGTGATTCATTTTTTTGTTTATTTGATCGGTCAAAACTACCGCTACAAATTCCCTTTGGATGATTATAAGCAATTGTTTGCTTAATGTTTTTGATTTTATGCCTTTAATTTATTGAAAATTGCATTACCATAGGTCAATATTGCAAAGAGTTGATACCAGAATATCCAATATGAGTTATTTTGGACAGATAGCATTGCATATACTTATAGGGATACTTATATATTTGAACGAAGGGCTGGCCAAGATCTATTTTTTTGTAATTCTCGGCTATTTTCTGTACAGAATCACTTTGTCAAGTCATGATAATTCCAAAACCTATGAAGTGCTCAAGGCTTGCGCCTATTTTGTGGGTGCCGAGGTTTTTTTAAGGACTGCTCGGGGAGCGATTTCTTATGAAGCTGTCAAGTACATAGTGATGCTCTTTATGCTTATTGGGATGCTGTACAAAGGGCTTTCGGGAAGAGGCTACCCTTATTTTATCTATATGATGCTTTTGGTTCCTTCTATTTTTGTGGCCTCAACGACCTTGAGTTTTGATGCCAACTTCAGGACCAACATTGCTTTTGTGTTGAGTGGCCCGATATGTCTGGGTATCGCCGCATTGTTTTGTTATGATAAGCGGGTTACTTTTGGACAAATGTCAAACATTCTCTATCTGATGGTCTTGCCGATCGTTTCACATGTCGTATATATTTTTTTTTACAACCCGAGTGTCAAGGAAGTCATTAGCACTGTAGCATCAAACAGGACTGCGTCTGGAGGGTGGGGGGCCAACCAAGTGTCCGCTGTTTTGGGCCTGGGAATGCTGATCATGGTCATACGGTTGTTTACAAGCTCACCGAGCAATAGGCTTAAATTGGTTAATGCATTGATTTTGGTTGCCATGTCTTATCGAGCTTTGGTAACTTTTAGTCGTGGTGGTGTGATTACCGCCTTAATAACCATAGTGGTTTTTTTGGTTTTCTTTTATATACGTTCATCAGAGACAAAAAGGAATGAAATTCTTGGTGTCTTTATTTTTATATGTGTCAGTTTTTCAATTACATGGATGGTAAGTGTAAATCAGACTAGTGGACTCATTAACCTCCGTTATGAAAACAAAGATAGTTTGGGGCGCGAAAAAAGCGATTTTACCACCGGTCGCGGGGAATTGTTCAAGAAGGAATTGGATGGATTTATTGGGAATCCTTTTCTTGGCATAGGCTCCAGTAGGGCCAAAGATCAACGGATAGAAGAGGAAGGACAAGGGGTGACATCACACAGTGAAGTCAGTCGTACTTTGGCAGAGCATGGTATCTTTGGGGTGCTTATTTTATTGATATTGATTTTTAAACCTTTGAGTGTCCGTTATTACAATAGAGAAAACTACTATTTTTATCCTTTTTTGTTTTTTTGGTTTCTTACCATCAACCATATGTCGATGCGCTTGGCCATGCCAGCCTTTATCTATGCTTTAGCCCTTTTAAGAGTTGTCAATGATCCAGTTATTATATATCGGAAACAGATTGCGCCAAGGTAGGGCCAACGTGTCTGCCATTGATGCTTTAGGCCCTTTGTTAGAAAACGAAGGGTATGGGGTATATTATGCATCAACTAAAAACAACAAATTAGTGCGGATGTTCGATATGCTTATGGCTGTCATCCGTTATGGCCATAAAGTGGATGCGGTACTGATAGATACTTACAGTACACTGAATTTTTACTATGCGCTATCGGTCAGCCAAATCTGCCGTATGTTAAACATCCCGTATATCCCCATATTGCACGGAGGTCATTTGGAACGCCGTCTGAAACACAACCCCAAGATGAGCCAATTGGTTTTTGGGCATTCCAGGGCTAACGTGGCTCCTTCGGGCTATATCAAGACGGTCTTTGAACGGTACGGTTACAATGAGTTAAAGTTTATTCCAAACGCCATTCAGATTGATCGCTATCCGATTCTCCAAAAAGAATATACAGACATCCGCCTTTTATGGGTGCGTTCCTTTTCTGAAATCTATAATCCATGTATGGCCGTACGTGTCCTTAAAACTTTAAGCGACCAAGGCTTTTTGGCACGTCTGTGTATGGTGGGGCCGGATAGTGATGGTTCGCTTAAAAAAGTGAAAATGCTTGCCGATGCTCTGGAAGTTGAGGTAGAATTTACCGGAAAGCTATCCAAACAGGAATGGATCCAACTCTCTGAACAGTACAACTTCTTTATCAATACCACGACAGTTGACAATATGCCTGTAAGCGTAATGGAAGCCATGGCTTTGGGATTTCCTGTGATCTCTACCGATGTAGGCGGAATGCCCTATCTTATTGAAAACAAAGAAAACGGGCTTTTGGTGCCAAACAATGCTGTTGATGCCATGGCAAAGGCTGTCACGATGTTGTATGGGGACGAAGTTTTAAGGAACAAAATCATCAACGGTGCCCGCAAAAAAGCAGAACAGCTTGACTGGGGCATGGTAAAACAGGCTTGGCACGACGTCTTGAAAGGGTTGTAGTTTTTGCAGATTAATCTTTATATATTTACACGAAGTTCAACCGCATTGTAATGGGCATTAAAAAAGACATCCACTTTGAAGTATCTGAACGCAAGATCCTGTTACGGGTTTTTGACATTCTATCCGTATTTCTTGGGTTGATACTTCTGGAGTTTTTTTTTAATTACGATTACCTATTGCTCGATAGCCAAAACTCCGGGTATCTTTTGGTACTTGCATTTTACCTTACCATTATGGGTACCGTCTTTGAAATGTACGACCTGCAAAAGGCCAGTAAACTCGATGTAACGTTTCGGAATATTGTGCTGACCGCTTCAACGACCATCCTATTTTATTTTTTGACCCCTATTATCACACCCTTTTTGCCGGAAAGACGTTTGCAAATCGTCTATTTCTACCTTGCCATCGTTGTAATGTTGTTTTTATGGCGTTTGGCCTACGTGGCATTTATTTCATCGCCACGGTTCAACAAGCGTGTTTTGCTGGTGGGCGAGACCAGCTATGTTGAGAGTATTGTGGATTCCTTGCACGTGTCTGATCCCAATTACAGAATCATTGGTTTTGTCAACTGTGAGGAAACCGCCGGTAAAAAGGTAAGACATGAAGGGCTTGAAGAGTTTGATCCCGAATCATTGCCTTATGTGATAGAAGATCGGAAAATTTCTGAAATCTTGGTGGCGAGTTTTAACCCCGAAAACATTACCGCAAACATATACCACGAACTTATCACGCTTTTGGAAAAAGGCTTTACAATTAGGGAATATACACAGGTTTATGAAGAGCTCACGTACCGAGTGCCAATACAGCACGTAGGCAAGGATTTTTATAAATATTTTCCATTCAGTAGGAGTAACCAGAACACGCTTTACCTGTTTTTGCACCGTATTTTTGATATCAGTTTTGCATTGGTAGGCATTGTATTGGGCTGTTGCCTGCTGCCTTTTGTGCTTTTGGGAAATTTATTGGGAAATAGAGGTCCTTTGTTTTACACACAGGAGCGGGTAGGCAAAAATGGCGTACCGTTCAAGATTGTAAAACTCCGTAGTATGATAACCAATGCCGAAAAAGATGGTGCCAAATGGGCAGAGGCCAACGACCAACGTATCACCAAGTTTGGCAAGTTCCTTCGGCGGACACGTCTCGATGAGTTTCCCCAGTTTTTCAATGTTCTCAAAGGCGATATGAGCATCATCGGGCCTCGACCCGAGCGCCCTTATTTTGTAAATGAACTGTCACAGATCATTCCCTTTTATGAAACACGCCATATCATCAAACCCGGACTTACGGGTTGGGCACAGGTCAATACCCTTTACGGTAGTACTGTAGATCAAAGTTTGGTAAAGTTGCAATACGACCTCTATTATATCAAACACCGAAGTGTCTTTTTGGATATCAACATCATTGTAAAAACCTTGAGTACTATTCTTTACTATCGGGGACAGTAACATTTTTTTTATTTATCTGGTTTTTGAATGCCTGCCTTCAAAGGCCCAATGCCTGTTCAATTTCTTGCCAAGTAAATATAACGTACTGTCAGGGCAAATACTAAAGGTAGGAGCGATAGGGCGAAAATCTGCATCCCGAAGAGCCAGTGCAGTGCCATAAGCGCCAAGAGAATTATCAGGAATTTTATGTACTTTCTGAACCATGGTTTTTGTTGCGAGCGCAATACTTGCGCAAGTGCCAAAAGATTCAAAGGAAATGCCCACAGCACATTGTAATTGAGTGCAGTTGCCGTATGGTCTGTCGCAAACCACAATAAGGCGATGATGGTACCTATCAGTCCGGTAAGTCCAAACATTATGGCATCGAGCAGTCGGCTTCTTTTGCCACGCTTGTAATCGCAATAGGTGCAATACACAATGATGATGGACAGTATGCCAAAAACCACAAAGGGCGTAAATACGAAGTAGCCCGAATTGGCTTTATTTTTACGATTGTAAATCACTGATGAACTTTTTACCAGATCCCTGTTTCCCAACTTGGCGGTTGCAAAAAACGCATGGATGTATTTTGGTAAAAACATGTGTTCGTACGGGGTAGCCGTTTTGTCAATGACCGAACCAAGTGCCAAATCGATGCCAAAACTGCCCCAATTGTTTTTACCTGTATGGTCATAAATCAAACTACGGAATGTTTTTGCCTTAAAATCTTTGGGTCCTACAAACACCATTGAATCTTCCACCGCCTGTTGCAACACATCTCGAATTCGCGTGGCACAATTGTCAAAAAAAAAGTCGTAGCGGTATTTTCGGTTTTCGGGCTTGTAATTTTCGGTCAGAAGCCTGAACAGTTTTTCTTTTTCATCTTGTGAAAGGTTTAATACCTGCTCTTCGATGGTACGGTCGTGATGGGTGTAAAAACGATAGATGTCATAGAAGTTGTGCTTGCTCATTTGGTATTCCAACTTCCCTTGAGCAAACTTCAGGTAGAAATTGGGCGTATCAAAATCGTATTCGCCATAACCATATACAAGGTCAATCCTATGGGTTTGATCCTTGACCCTGAAAGCACTATGACCGAAGGCGTCGTTGAGATTATCGCCCGGTCCTATGGTCAGTACCGAAATCTCGGCATCGGGCGATAAGGTCTGCGAGTGGCACCAGACCACAGAAAAAAGTACAAGTATAATGGCAAGCCTTTGTAACATACCTTATCTAAAAACACTAAAATCGAGCTTTAACGAAAACACATTGCTGTACAGGGCGGCGCTTTGGTCGCCAATATCCGTAAAGGCATAATCCAACTGGATGCCGCGGTATTTGAATCCCACACCAAAGTTGGGCTGAAACGACATACTTTTAGAATTGTCGATCTGGAGTTCATTCTGAAAATTGCCTACACCGGCTCTCAAGAAAACAAGGTCAGTATATCCAAACTCAAAACCCAATGCGGGGTTGATGCTGGCAAAGGAACTGGAAATGATGTCGTTGTTTTCTTCAAAACGTACATTGAGGTCGAAAGCTGCCAGTAGTGAATAGTCGTAATGAAAGATGAACTTTTTGGACATTCCAATCTGTAATTTGGGGATTGTGAGTTCGGTTGACTCCGGTACTTCCTGGTTTTGGCCTTCCACGGCATTCTGAATTGTTGCCAGTTTAGCATCATCAAAGGTCCAGGCATTGAACGTGGTTGTGATATCCCGCGCCATAATGCCGAATTTCCAACCGCTGCGGCTCTCAAACTGAATTCCGGCATCGAGTCCAAAACCCCACGATGAGGCAAAATCGCCGATGATCCTTCTTATGACCTTGGCGTTGACCCCATAGCTCAAACCATCGAGAGGTAAGCGCCGAGCATATGAGAAGGTTAGGCCATAATCGGCCGTGGAGAAAAGACGGATCCGGTCGTAATTGATGTTGCCTTGATCGTCAATGAGTTGGGTAGTGTCCAAAATATCATCCACTCCAAAACGGATGAGCGACAAAGCAACGGCGCTGTTGTGGTCCAATGGCATGGCAAAGGCAGCATAATTGTACGTAGCGATGTTGGCAAAATAATTGGAATGCATGAGCGCCAACTGCTTGTCTTCGAGCATAACCAGACCAGCAGGGTTCCAATAACCCGAATTGACATCGGAGACATGTGATACCACTGCATTGCTCATGCCCATAGCTGCGGCGTCCACGCCAATGTTCATAAATTCATTGGAATATTTGCGCGCCGTTTGTGCCGAAAACATTAGCGGAATCAGCAAGAAAGCGGTCAGTAATTTCGTGTTCAACAGCAAAAATTTTTACAAAGATGCATTTTATTTTTTAACTTTTGAGCTTGTTTAAATTTATATAACGAAATTTGCGTTAGTGTTTTTTTTGAGTGATATCAGGCATCCTGACAACTATCGGAATTAAAGGTTGGCACGACATCATTTCAGAATTTGACGAAGTCGCATCCCCCAAAAGCGTCACAAATTAATATGATAAACGTAAACATGTTCTTTAACTTCAAAAAGTGTGACATATTGTATTATTGCTTGGTGTTGCGACAAATAGTTTGTTATTTTTACATTTACAAAGCCATAAGGGAGATTAAGCATTGAATCCCGATCTTGAACCCGTACAGGAATTTCGGGTTTGTAATATTGGGATTTATCCTAACGGCAGGAAAATGAACACCATGAAAACTATGTCTATCAAACGTTACATTCCGAACGCTGTCACATTGCTAAATTTGTTCAGCGGATCGATAGCAGTCCTTTTTGCGGTTTACAATAATTTTGTTGCCGCAGCCCTTTTTGTTTTTCTGGGCATTATCTTTGATTTTTTTGATGGCATGCTTGCACGAAAACTCAAGGTCCAAAGTCCTTTGGGAGTGCAGTTGGATTCATTGGCAGATGTGGTAACCAGTGGTTTGGTACCCGGTATCGTTATGTTTAAGCTCTTGTCCATGGCTGTCGATACCTCATATATTATAGAAACCACCGATGTATGGAACGGAGGCATGCACTGGAACGGTATTAAGATTTCTTGGGTTCCTCTCACCGGGCTTTTCATCACCTTGGCTTCGGCCTACCGCTTGGCAAAATTCAATATTGATGAAGAACAGCAAAATTTTTTCAAAGGTTTGCCAACCCCGGCAAATGCCCTTTTGGTCGTTTCGCTTCCCTTGATTTTAGAGTTTCAAAACAGTGCTTTTATAAATTCCGTCATCCTCAACCCTTGGTTTTTGGTAGCTTTTACTTTGGTCAGTTGCTATTTGCTTAACAGCAACATCAAGTTGTTTGCATTGAAATTCAAGGATTTTTCATTTCAGAACAATGCAATCCGCTATGTGTTTCTTGCTTTGGTCGTGGTGCTCATGGCCGTGTTGCAATTTGCTGCCATACCACTGATTGTTTTACTTTACATACTCGTGTCGCTATTAGATAAAACCAACCGATGATGATAGGCGATTGTTGTTCACTTCTTGCCAGCCTCCCATGTCCCATAAAGTTTTTGGGCGGTAGGCTTTTACGGATAAGGCCATAATCACGTAGTTTTCATGGCCACCACTAATAACTAAAACATAAAAATGGCTTCAGGAATTTTTGCCCTATTGGATGATATTGCAACCCTATTGGACGATGTGGCCGCCATGGCCAAGGTTTCCACAAAAAAAACCGCTGGGATATTGGGTGATGATCTGGCCGTAAATGCCGAAAAAGCCTCCGGGTTTGTTTCCGAAAGAGAATTGCCTGTGCTTTGGGCCATTGCCAAAGGATCGTTTCTCAATAAGGTCATTATTTTGCCATTAGCCTTTTTGTTGAGCGCTTTTTTTCCGTTTGGAGTAACCGTGGCTCTGATTATCGGTGCCATGTATCTTGCTTATGAGGGTGCCGAAAAGGTTTATGACTACTTTGTACCTCACAAACATGGTGAAGCATCCATTTTTTTGAAAACCGATTTGACCAAGGAAGAAATACTGAAAATTGAAAAGGAGCGCATCAAATCGGCCATCGTTACCGACTTTATACTTTCTGTGGAAATTGTCATTATCGCTCTGGGAACTGTAGTGGGGCAACCCTTGAAGTTTCAGATATTGGTGGTTTCTATCGTGGCGATTGTTGCGACGATAGGAGTTTATGGCATCGTAGCGCTCATAGTTAGGATGGACGATTTTGGTTATCGATTGATACGGTTCAATGACAGGGACAACAGTATTTCCGATTTTTTTGGAAGATTGCTTGTCAACGCACTGCCCAAAATTATCAAAGCACTTGCCGTTATCGGGACGATAGCCCTAATGTTGGTTTCGGGTGGCATCTTTTTGCACCATCTGGATTTTTTGCACCATTTTCTTGAAACCTGGCCTTCGCTATTGAGGGAATTTGTTGCGGGATTATTGGCAGGCATCGTGTTGCTACCAATCATCAACGGCATAAAGCTGTTGTTCAAAAACATAAACAGTAAAAAGTAAATAAGTACATTAAGTTTAGAACGACAATTTTTTCTTACGAAGTTCAAAGTTTTGGCCCAGATACACTTTGCGTACCGTTGCATCATTGGCAAGGTCTTCGGGAATACCTGCTTTTAAAATGCCACCTTCAAACATCAAGTAGGTTCTATCGGTAATGGCGAGCGTTTCCTGAACATTGTGGTCGGTAATGAGGATGCCGATGTTTTTCTTGGTAAGCTGTGCCACAATTCTTTGGATGTCCTCGACAGCTACTGGATCTACGCCAGCAAAGGGTTCGTCGAGAAGGATAAAGTTGGGGTCTGTAGCCAGTGCGCGTGCAATCTCGGTGCGGCGGCGTTCGCCACCAGAAAGCAGATCGCCACGGTTTTTGCGGATATGGCCAAGACCAAATTCCTCAATAAGCGATTCCATTTTGTCATGCTGCGATTTCTTGGAGAGTTTGGTCATTTGCAGAACGCTCAAAATATTGTCTTCGATGCTCAATTTCCTGAATACCGATGCCTCTTGTGCCAAATAGCCGATGCCATTTTGAGCACGTTTGTACATGGGATATTTTGTAATGTCCTGCCCTTCGAGGTGTATGGTGCCGCCATTGGGTTTTATGAGCCCCACGATCATATAAAAAGAAGTGGTCTTTCCGGCACCGTTTGGTCCCAATAACCCGACGATTTCCCCTTGGTTCACTTCAAGGGAAACGCCTTTTACCACTTGCCTACCACCGTAGGACTTCATCAGGTTGTCTGCTCGTAATTTCATTTGCAAGTTCTTCCGGCTAAAATAACAAAATCGCAAGTAATCCCACTTTTTGCCCTTCTATTTATTAAAAGTTTAACGCCCGCTTTCCAGAGCTTCCCAAAATTCATAAGCACGCCTCAAATGGGGAATCACGATGGTGCCGCCTACCAAAGTGGCAATGCCGAGAGCTTCGCCCATTTCTTCTTTTGTAATGCCCTGTTGGTGGCACGTTTGTAAATGGTACTTGATGCAGTCGTCACAACGCAGCACCGTGGATGCAACCAATCCCAAGAGTTCTTTGGTCTTTATATCCAAGGCACCTTCAGAATACGCATTGGTGTCCAAATTAAATATACGTTTGATGACCTTGTTGTTGTCTGCCAGTATTTTGTCGTTCATTTTGGAACGGTAAGCATTAAATTCGTTAACGGTATTTGACATAGTGTGCTGTATTTTTAGGTTTGGGCCTCCTTTTTGTTTTTTGTGACAATGGCCGCAATGTAAATGCTCACTTCGTACAGGATCAAAATTGGGATGGCAACGATGATTTGGCTTGCTACATCGGGCGGGGTGATGATTGCCGATACTACCAAAATTATGACCAGCGAATATTTGCGGTAGCTTCTCAACCCTTGCGCAGTAACCACGCCTATTTTTGCCAGAAAATAGACAAGAATGGGCAGTTCAAAGACAAATCCCGATGCCAGTGAAGAAGACCTTACCAAAGCGATATATGAGCTCAAGTCAATCTCATTGGTGATTTCCGAACTTACGCTATATGTTCCCAAAAAGTTGATGGAAAGCGGTGTGACCACATAATAGCCGAACAGGACGCCCATGAAAAACAGGAGTGAGGCGATAAGGATAAAACCTTTTGAATGTTTTCTTTCGTTCGGGTGCAGTCCCGGGCTGATGAAATGCCACAACTGGTAAATGATGTACGGAAAAGCGATGACAATGCCCGCATAAATGGCCGTCCAAATATCGGCTGAAAATTGCCCGCCCATGGTCCTGTTCTGGATGGTAAACGGAAACGATTCTGCACAAAATGTCGTATCCAAATTCATGGATTGTGAGATTTTGCACAAATATTTGTAAGTGGGAAAACTCATCTTTTTTGGCCCGAAGATTATGGTGTCAAAAATGAAACGCGAAAACATGAACGCGCCAATACCCGCAATAACAATGGCCAAAGTGCTCCGTATCAAATGCCATCGCAAATCTTCGAGGTGGTCCAGAAAGGACATTTCGTCTGTACTTTTTTTTACCGTCATAAAATTCCTTCCCTTATTAAGTCATGTACGTGAACCACTCCGGCATACTTTCCTTTGTCTTCTACCAGCAATTGGGAAATGCCGTTGGTTTCCATAAGCTCCATCGCATCGATTGCCATAGCGTTTCCGTCTATCCTTTTGGGATTGGAACTCATGATGTCCCTGGCAATCAATCCCATTATAGATTCATTTTTGGACAGCATCCTACGAAGGTCGCCATCGGTGATGATGCCTACAATCTTGCCTTCATCGACCACAGCTGTGACGCCAAGCATTTTTTCGGATATCTCCACAATTACCTGCCTGACATTGGTGTCGGGGCTAACCTGTGGTTTTTCGTTTTGTGAGGACAGGTCGTTCACCCTAAGGTACAACCGCTTTCCGAGGGATCCACCGGGGTGGTATTTGGCAAAATCCTTGCTCGAAAAGCCACGTAGCTCCAAGAGACAAATGGCCAATGCATCACCCATGACCAATTGTGCCGTGGTGCTGGTAGTTGGCGCAAGGTTGTTGGGGCAAGCTTCCTGTGCCACGAAGGCATTGAGTACATAGTCCGACTGTTGACCCAAAAAAGATTTTGGATTGCCCGTGATGGCAATCATTTTGTTTTTTGCATTTTTTATCAGTGGAACAAGCACTTTTATTTCGGGTGTATTGCCACTTTTTGAAATACATATTACCACATCATCTTCCAGAATAAGCCCAAGGTCGCCGTGGATGGCATCAGCAGCATGCATAAAGACCGAAGGTGTCCCGGTAGAGTTTAGCGTAGCTACGATCTTGTTGGCAATGATAGCACTTTTTCCAATGCCGGTAATGATTACCCTGCCTTTGGAATTGTAGATTAGCTGCACGGCATTGGCAAAATCGTTATCCAGAAACTCAGAAAGTTGGGCAATTGCCTGGCTTTCTAAAGCTATGGTTTTTTTGGCCGTATTGAGGATGGATTCTTTTTGGTTCAAAATTTATGATTTTTTGGTTTGAAGTCTTTAAAGAATTTTAGTATCTTTAAATCTCGATGCAAATTTATACAAAATACCAATAGGGATTAATGGACAAAATAGAAATTGACTTACAGGGGGCTCTTAAAAAATACTTTGGATTTACCAGATTTAAAGGCCTCCAGGAGCAAGTCATAAAAAGTATTGTGTATGGCCACAATACTTTTGTGATAATGCCCACGGGCGGGGGCAAATCGTTGTGTTACCAATTGCCGGCGCTCATCAAGGAAGGTACAGCTATCATAGTTTCGCCTTTGATAGCGCTTATGAAGAACCAAGTGGACGCCATCAGGGCCGTTTCGCAAAATGATGGCATCGCTCACGTTCTCAACTCGTCGTTGAGCAAAACGGAAATCAAGCAAGTGAAATCCGATATAAGCAAGGGTATCACAAAGTTACTGTACGTCGCTCCTGAATCATTGACAAAAGATGAATACGTCGATTTTCTCAAAGGAGAGACCATATCGTTCATGGCCGTTGATGAGGCCCACTGTATCAGTGAGTGGGGGCACGATTTCAGGCCTGAATACCGCAACCTAAAACAGATTATCGAGCGTATAGGCAATGACATCCCAATAATCGGGCTTACGGCTACAGCTACCCCGAAAGTACAGGAAGATATCCTTAAAAGTTTGAACATAACCGATGCCAATACCTTTAAAGCCTCGTTCAACAGACCCAACCTCTATTATGAAGTGCGTCCTAAAACCAAAAATGTCGATGCTGATATCATCCGTTTTGTAAAACAGAACCAAGGCAAATCGGGAATCATTTACTGTTTGAGCAGAAAGCGTGTCGAGGAACTTGCGCAAGTGCTTCAGGTAAACGGCATCAAGGCCGTACCATACCATGCCGGGCTCGATGCCAAGACGCGGGTAAAGCACCAAGATATGTTCCTTATGGAGGATGTGGATGTGGTCGTGGCGACGATTGCTTTTGGTATGGGTATCGACAAGCCCGATGTAAGGTTTGTTATCCACCATGATATGCCAAAAAGCATTGAGAGCTATTATCAAGAAACGGGAAGGGCAGGCCGTGATGGCGGTGAAGGCCATTGCCTCGCCTTTTATGCCTACAAGGATATCGAAAAACTAGAGAAATTTATGGCCGGAAAGCCTGTGGCAGAACAGGAAATAGGACAGGCTCTCTTACAGGAAGTGGTCGCTTTTGCGGAAAGTTCGGTGTCAAGGCGCAAGTTTATCCTCCATTATTTTGGTGAAGAATTTGACAACGAAACCGGCGAAGGTGGCGATATGGACGACAACGTCAGGCATCCGAAAAAACAACATGAGGCGATGGATGATGCTTCCATAGTATTAGAGACCATCGAAAAAACCAACGAAAAATATAAGGTCAAGGATTTGGTGCATGTACTCATCGGCAAGTCCAATGCACTGATTGTTTCGCACAGAACCGATACACAGGATTTTTTTGGTATTGGCATGGACAAGGACAAGCGATACTGGATGGCCCTCATTCGCCAACTATTGGTAGCCGGGTTCCTCAAGAAAGACATAGAAACCTATGGTGTGCTAAGGCTTTCCGATGCAGGCAAGAATTTTATCAAGTCGCCAAAATCGTTCCTGATGACCGAAGACCACGTTTTTGACGATAGTTCCGATGATAGCATCGTCACCACAGCCAAAACAGACGGTGGCGTAGCAGATGAAGTTTTGATGGGCATGCTAAAAGATCTTCGCAAAAGCAACGCCAAAAAATTGGGAGTGCCTCCCTTTGTCATTTTTCAGGATCCGTCTTTGCAAGATATGGCCCTGAAATATCCGATAACACTCGAAGAATTGAGCAACGTTCACGGAGTGGGAGAGGGTAAAGCCAAAAAGTACGGTAAGGATTTTGTGGCACTCATTGCACGCTATGTCGAGGATAACGATATAGAACGCCCTGATGATATGATAGTTAAGACTACGGGTTCCAATTCGGCGTTGAAGCTCTATATCATCCAAAACATTGACAGAAAACTTCCTCTTGACGATATCGCCAAGGCCAAAGGCATGAATATGAAGGAATTTATCAAGGAACTCGAGGCAATTGTGTATTCGGGAACCAAGATCAATATTGACTATTGGATCGATGAAATTCTTGATGAAGACCAACAAGAAGAGATCCACGATTATTTCATGGAGTCCAAAACCGACAAAATAGATGTGGCCATAAAAGAGTTTGACGGCGATTATGACGATGAAGAATTGCGGCTCTATCGTATCAAGTTTATTAGTGAAGTAGCGAATTAGAACATTGTTTTGGGACGAAGTGTTCAAAATAATTAAATCTACGATCGTAAATCGCACATAAGTAAATCAATTTGTATCTTTGCATCTTCAAACAAAAAACACATAAGATGCAAGACGGATTATACGCAAAAGTCAAGACCTCCAAAGGCGAAATACTAATCAAATTAGAACATGTAAAGACCCCCGGCACTGTCGGGAATTTTGTTGCCCTGGCCGAAGGGAATTTAGAAAATACTGCCCGGCCACAAGGTCAGCCTTATTATGATGGTTTGAAATTCCATAGGGTAATTTCGGATTTTATGATTCAGGGCGGTTGCCCGCAAGGGACGGGAACAGGTCATCCCGGCTATAAGTTTGATGATGAATTTCACAAAGATTTGAAACATGATGGCCCTGGTGTCCTATCCATGGCAAATTCTGGCCCCGGTACCAATGGAAGCCAGTTTTTTATCACCCATGTCGAAACACCTTGGTTGGACGGCAAGCATACTGTTTTTGGCAATGTTGTGAGCGGACAGGATGTTGTGGATGCCATTGCCCAAGGCGACGTGATGGAAAAGGTCGAAATAATCAGGGTGGGCAAGGAAGCAGAAGGGTTTAATGCCGTTGAAGCCTTTAGGACCTTTGAGGGAAGCCGCCAGAAACGTATTGCAGCAGAACGTGCGGCCAGGGAGGAAGAACTTAACGCGCTTTCTGTCGGGTTTGATAAGACACAAAGCGGTCTGCGTTATCAAATCATCCAGAAAGGAACCGGCAAAAAAGTAGCAAAGGGCAACACGGTATCGGTACATTATAAAGGACAACTGGCCGACGGCACGGTTTTTGATTCTTCCTATAAGCGCAATGAACCTATTGATTTTCAGGTAGGTGTTGGTCAAGTAATACAAGGTTGGGACGAGGGTATCTGCCTCTTGAGCGTTGGCGACAAGGCGCGTTTGGTCATCCCGAGCGATTTGGGTTATGGCGCTTCGGGCGCCGGAGGTGTCATTCCGCCCCATGCAACATTGATTTTTGATGTAGAGGTGATGGACACCAATTAATCCGGCCATTATCCCAATATTACCAAAAGCACCCTAATCAGGTGCTTTTTTTACACCCCATCCGCCCAAATCGACAGTTCGGTAAATCATATTGTGTTGTCAAAATTTGGAATGTGATATTTGCTCCGTAAATCTTGAATACTGATGCGATACCTAACAGTTACATTTTTGCGGGAGGAAAGTCCGAGGGACTTACAGACCGATTTTGGAAAGGCAAAGCAACTTTTTGTTACCTTTAGGCATCTGTTACCAATAGACCCACAATAACCTATCATGCTAACAAACATACATCCAAAATTGCCAATGCGAGACAAAAAAGCAACCAAAAACTTTTATATTAATATATTGGGTTTTAGTGAGTTGTCTGATTACGGTAATTATCTTTTAATCAAAAAGGACAGCATCGAAATTCATTTTTTTGAATTTAAGGCGCTCGACCCAAAAGAAAACTATGGGCAAGTATATATACGGACAAATGATATTGATGCGTTTTATCAATCATTGTTGGTCAACAAAGTGCATATTCACCCCAACGGCGCAATGCAGGCCAAGCCCTGGGGGCAAAAGGAATTTTCATTGCTTGATCCGGACAGCAACCTATTGACTTTTGGACAATCCATTTAAAGAATATATTGTTAATCTGAAAACATCAAAATGAACAAGTCTATCAAATACCTTTATATCACTTTTTGGATTAGCTGCGCTGTTTATTTGGCGGTCAATGTGGTTTTTGGTGGGTTTGATTACCAGAGTTTTGATGAATTTCTGATAGATTTTGGCAAGTACCAGCTTTATGGTATCCTTCTTGGGTATTCCAATTATTTGTTCTTTGCTTATCTTGAAAAGCGGCTTTGGAACAAAACCGAGGAGCCTATTCGGATCATCATCGGATTATTGGGTTCCGTTATCATCACTGTCTTTGGTCTGTTCTTGCTCAATGCCTTTATGGTACTGGTGTTTGAGGGCAAATCGTGGCAGGATTTTATTACAATACTGCATTGGGGTCAGTTCAGCTTTGGGTTGTGGATTACTTTATCTATTGTGGTCACGTTTTACATTATTTTCTTTTACAACAGGTACCAGCAAAATAAGGTAAAAGAGCAAAAATTCATAGCCGGTACAGCCAACGCCCAATTTGATGCCCTGAAAAACCAGCTCGACCCACACTTTCTGTTCAACAGCCTCAACGTGCTATCGAGCCTTATCGAGGAAAACCCTGATAACGCCCAAAAATTTACCACAGCACTATCAAAAGTCTACCGATATGTCCTCGAACAGAAAAATAAAGACCT
The DNA here is from genome assembly GCA_029557895.1 of Bacteroidota bacterium. GTDB lineage: Bacteria > Bacteroidota > Bacteroidia > Flavobacteriales > Flavobacteriaceae > JBPOFM01. The sequence continues at coordinate 61,564 of JAKQHT010000012.1, forward strand.
TGTTTCTGTTGACGAAGAGTTGGATTTTGCACGTACTTATATGCTGTTGCTAAAAATGCGTTTTGAGGACAGTATCATATTTGACATACCCGAAAAGGCCACAAATCCAGATGCTAAAGTAGTACCGCTATCCTTGCAATTGTTGTTAGAAAATGCAGTGAAACACAACACTGTAACAAACAGCAGGCCCTTAAAAATAAGTATTAAAGAGGATGGTGGGATGTTGGTGGTCGAAAACAACCTACAGCCAAAACAGGTCGTAAAAAAAGGCAGTGGAGTGGGTCTGGCCAACATCCAACAACGTTACGGCATTTTGACCAATAAAAAAGTAATCATCAATCAAAGGGCGGACAGTTTTGCAGTTGCATTACCAATGCTCACTAAACAATTATCAATTATGAATTTTGAATCAATGGAAAATCAGAAAGACGCTTACTACAAAGCGAAGAAACGGGTTGAGGAAATCAAGGGGTTTTATGGCAATTTACTTTCGTTCTTTGTCGTCATGCCGTTCCTCATCTTCATTAATTACAGGACCTCATGGGTATTTCAGTGGTTCTGGTTTCCTATGCTCGGGTGGGGCATGGGTATCATCTTCCACGCTTTTTCGGTATTTGGATACGGTAAATCGTGGGAAGAACGCAAGATTAGGGAAATCATGGAAAAAGACAAATTAAACAATACCTGGAACTAATGAAAATCGACTATAATGAACAGGATCGCTATGATAGGGCGGTAAAAAAAGTAAAACAAATCAAAGGGTTTTATTCACATTTGCTGGTGTATATCGTCATCAACCTCATGATTTTTGTACTCAACGTGCAAGACCTTGAACCGGGCGAAAGCTATTTTCAGTGGCAGAACTTCTTGACGCTTTTCTTTTGGGGCATTGGCCTTTTGGCCCATGGTTTGAGCGTGTTCATTCCGGACATAATCCTCGGGAAAGGATGGGAAGAACGAAAAATAAAAGAATACATGGATAAACATAAAAATCAACAGTGGGAGTAATTTGGGTTATGGGTTGAAGAACGATGAGCAATCCATAATCTGTGATGCCGTCCGTGATTTGTGCCTATGAATGTCCTTATATACTTAAAAAAACTAACCTATAACCAAAATAGAAAATCAATGAATGTCATCATCATAGAAGACGAAAAACCATCAGCAAGACGGTTGCAGCGGATGCTGAATGCTTTGGGCATTGAGACAGAAGTAATGCTTCACTCTGTGGAAGCATCTATCAAATGGTTTGAAAGCAATCCGCATCCCGACCTGATTTTGTTGGATATCCAGTTGAGCGATGGACTTTCTTTTGAGATTTTTGAGGCTTTGGATATCAAATCGTACGTGATTTTTACTACCGCCTATGATGAATATGCCCTTCAAGCCTTTAAATTGAACAGTATCGACTACCTGCTCAAGCCCATAGACAGCGACGAGCTTAAAAACGCTGTGGAAAAATACAAGGCGCGCATCCCTATAAATCAACCTGTTTCGCTCGATTTTGACGAAATCAGGAAACTATTGGTAAACCCCATAGAAAGGGAGTACAAAAAACGGTTTTCTGTAAAAGTGGGACAACACATAAAGTTGGTAAACATTGATGATGTGGCATGTTTTTACAGCGAAAACAAAGGCACATATGCGTTTACGAACGAAGGCCGAAACTTCTTGTTGGATGCAGCTCTTGATGACATAGGTGAAGAACTGTCGCCAAAAAAATTTTTTAGGGTGAGCCGAAAGTTTTACGTCAATATTGATGCAATCAAAGACATTGTGAGTTATACCAATTCCCGGCTGCAAATCAAGCTGCATCGGTTCAATGAGCAGGAAATCATTGTGGCCCGGGAGCGGGTCAAGGAATTTAAGGACTGGATAGAGCGATAATCACTCCACAACAGACTGTCCCCGATGAGGTTTTAGAGCGTCCCTGACGCTTTTCAGGTCGGTTTCATCAATGACCATATAAGCAATGCTGTGCAGTTCGTTCAGCGTTTCTGTACCCGTGCCGGTAACGTTCAGTCCGGTTGCGGAGGCATATTCGTTAAGGTGGATGCAATGGTGTTCTGCAATCTTCTCTGCGGTCGTACCCCTAAAATCCCAGATAAGCTTTAATTTACGCATTGGACACAGATTGGCCATTTTCGGCAAAATTCTTGAAATTTTTCATATACTTCATCGTTTGCTTTTTGAAAGCATTCGGCATCAACCCGAGCATGGCGCGCATTTTAAAGTTCAAAGGTAAGTAATTGCAAATTGTTGTCCATTTGGTGCTTCCATTGGGCAATTCTACAAAATGGTTTTCGATATTGTTCACCAAGCCATCGGCAGTATAAGTACCGTGGAACTCACGAGGAAGTTTATTGTGGGTCACCGTTTCTATCAGTACCATTTTTCTGGTGCCGTTAGCATAAGTAAGCTTCATTTTGGCACCTACCATCCCAGGATCGCCCGATAGGTGTTCAATATCTACGAGGCCGTCTTGCCAATGTTTCATGTTCTCAACATTGTCAAACAGTTTGATGAACTTCCGAAGCGGCACATTCACGATGATTTCAGAACTATATGTCATAATTATGAGGATCTATCTGTCCAAGTTCAAAAATATTGAGATTTTTACAATTTTTAAATTTTTGGTTGATGAATGGCGAAAAAAGTGGATGATTTGTTTTATAAATCGAATGTTGAGATGCAAGTCATTGGTTTTGGATGAAAAACACACTAAACACAGCGAAATATTCGTTTCAATATTGCACCTGTATTAAACAATGATTTTATATTTTTGCCCCAAGTTTGAAATTTCAATGCTATGATAATAAAAAAGATCATTTTTCCCATGGCGATGCTGATGGTTGCATCGTTTGCAAATGCACAAAATTCGTCAGATGACATACTGTTTACCGTTGACGGCGATCCGGTAAAATCTTCAGAATTTATCAGGGTTTACAACAAGAACCTTGATTTGGTAAAAGACGATTCGCAAAAGGATGTTGACAATTACCTCAATCTGTTTGTCAACTACCAATTAAAAATTAAAGAAGCCAAAAGGTTAGGACTCGATACGGTTCCAAAATACAAAAAGGAATTTGAAAGTTACAAAAAGCAACTTTCCAAAAACTATCTGTCTGACAACAAGGTAACCGAAGCTTTGATAGAAGAGGCCTACAACAGATCTAAAGAGGACATCAAGGCATCGCATATCTTGGTTCGAATTGATGAAAGCGAAAGAGATACCCTTGCGGTTTACAACCAACTGATTGATTTGCGCAATAGGGTAATGGCCGAAGGTTTTGAAAAGGTGAAGGGACAAGTGCATAACGGTACAACCGTTTTTGCCGAAGAACTTGGTTATTTTTCGGTCTTTAAAATGGTATATCCATTTGAATCTGCAGCGTATGCTACCAATGTGGGCGATATTTCCATGCCGTTCAGGACGCGATTTGGTTACCACATTGTAAAGGTCGATGACAGGCGCCCATCACGTGGCGAAGTGACGGTGGCACATATTATGATTACCGGCAAACAGGCAGACACCTTGCTCGACCCCGAAGTGCGCGCCAAAGAAATTTACAAAAAACTTAAACAAGGCGAAAACTTTGAGTCGTTGGCAAAACAGTTTTCCGATGACAAAAGTTCTGCATCCAAAGGCGGGCTGATGTCACCATTTACCAGTGGCCAGTTGAGCTCCTCGGAATTTGAGGATGTCGCTTTTGGACTGAAACAGATAGGTGAAGTTTCAGAACCTTTCAAGACCCAATATGGATGGCACATAGTAAAGCTCGTCAACAAAAAAGGCATACAGCCACTTGAAAACGTCCGTACCGAAATAGAGAACAAGGTCAAGCACGATTCGCGCTCCAACCTCATAAATATCGCTCTTGCCAAAAAGCTGAAACAGCAATATGCAGTGAAAGACGATGCCAAAAAACTCGACTATTTTGCCTCGATACTCACGCCCGACTTTTATAATAGATCTTGGGAAATTCCACAAAAATTTGATGCTTCAAAAGCGCTTTTCAAACTGGGAAACAGTACCGTAACCTATGGCGATTTTGCAAACCACCTAAAATCGGCACAGAAGATATATGTGGGCAAGACATTATCCCATAAGGAAATTATTGAGGACGAATATAATGTATTTCAAGAACGGACTGTATTGAATTACCATGAAGAAAACCTCGAAAACGAAAATGAGGATTTTGCCCTGATATTGAAAGAATACAGAGAAGGGCTTTTGCTCTTCGATCTCATGGAACAAGAGGTGTGGAATGCCGCCACAAAAGACACCACAGGACTCAAAAACTATTATGCGGCACATACTACCGACTATATGTGGGGAGATCGTATCGATGCCGTTCTGGCAACTTCTGCCAAGAAGAGCGATATAGAAAAAGTAAAATCCTATTTGAAAAAAGGACTTTCAGATGATGAAATCGGAAAAAAATTAAATTCCGAAAATGAACAAAAAGTGATTTTTACCAAAGGCATTATGGAAGTTGACAACCAATCGCTTCCGAAACATTTGGACCTTAAGAAAGGACTGTCCAATGTTTACGAAAACAACGATGCTTACCATGTTTTGTTGGTTAAAAACTTTTACAAAAGCGAACCCAAGACTTTTGATGAAGCCAAGGGAAAACTTACCGGAGACTATCAGAACAAACTTGAGGAGGACTGGATTAAAACACTCCGCCAGCGTTATAAAGTAGAGGTAAACAACAACGCTTTAAAAACCGTTAAAAAACAATTAACATACTGATTTTGTTGAGAAAAAGTCTCTACATATTCATTTTTGGCACCTGTCTGGTTTCATGCAATTTTTTTAAGCAGACCGACGAAAGAAAGCCCATAGCACGGGTCAACGATACGTATTTATACGAAGACGATATCAAAGACCTTGTGGTAAAAGGCACCTCGCCGCAAGACAGTGTGATGTTGGTCAACAGCTACATCAACCGCTGGGCAACCCAATTGCTCCTGCTCGAAGGTTCTGAAAGAAACCTCCCGGTAAACATGCAGGAATCGTTCAACAAATTGGTAGATGAATATAAACGGGACCTATATACCAAAGCCTATCTGGAAGCACTGGTTAAAAAGTCCATTGATACAGCCATTTCCCGATCGGAAGCCAATGCACTATATGAGGAAAACAGGGAAACCTTTAAGCTCAACGATGAGCTTATACGTTTGAGATATGTACATATTTCGCAGAGCGATCCCAACAAAGACGAGATAACCAAGCGTTTTGCAAAATTTGAAGAATCAGACAAAACCTATCTCGATTCGCTCTCCACACAGTTCAAATCGTATTCGCTCAACGACTCCGTTTGGGTGAAGGCCGCACAAGTGGTGCAACGGATTCCTGTGCTTACGGCAGAGAACAAAAAAGAACTGTTAAAAAAATCTAATTTTTTACAGCTCAAAGATGCATTAGACCTATATTTGGTCCATGTCAACGATGTGTTGTTGCTCAATGATTATGCCCCATTGGAATACGTGATGCCAACCATCAAACAGATAATTATCAACAAGCGAAAGCTTGAACTTATCAAACAACTTGAAACAGATATTACCAAGGATGCCACTAAAAACAATCAATTTGAAATTTTTTCACAACCATAGAATCGCCATTTTACTGTTGGCACTGCTCAACGGCCAACTGTTTTTGGCACAAGAAGTCATTGTTGAACCAGAAGAAAGTACTGCGGTAGCAGACACGGTCAAAACTGTCATGCAGCGCACCAAAATAGATGGCGTAGTGGCAGTCGTGGGCGATTTTGTGGTCTTGGATTCGGACATCGATAAAGAATACTTGCAGCTTCAGGCCAGAGGCGTCAACACAAGCCAGATAACCCGTTGCGAACTCTTCGGGAAACTGCTGGAGGACAAATTGCTGGTACACCATGCCATACAGGACAGTATACCCGTTAAAGAATTGGAAATCAGATCCGACATTGACCAGCAGCTCACCGCCTTTCTCGAAGAAACCAATGGTTCTATCGATGAGCTTTTGAAATTTTACAACAAAGATTCTGAACAAAGCCTTCGCGACGAAATGTTCGAGATCAATAAGAACCAGAGGCTTGCCCTTGAGATGCAACGCAAGATTGTTGATGAAATAGAGGTAACTCCCGAAGAAGTGCGCACCTATTTTAATGGAATTCCCAAGGATGAGCGCCCCATCTTTGGTACCGAGCTCAAGGTGGCACAGATAGTTATCATTCCTGAAATTTCACAGGAAGAACGACAAAAAGCCATCAACCGATTGAAAGAATTTAAAGCAGATATTATAGAAAACGGCGCAAGTTTTACAACCAAAGCAACGTTTTATTCCGATGATATGGGTTCGCGTAGAACTGGCGGGAAACTTCCTCTAATGAACCGCAATCGCCCGCAAATGGTCAAGGAGTTTAGGGATGTAGCTTTTTCGCTTGAAGAAGGAGAGATCTCTGATCCTTTTGAAACCGAATTCGGGTTTCATATAGTTTATCTTGAAAAGATCAGGGGACAAGAGTACGATGTGCGGCATATCCTTATAAGGCCAGAAGTCACACAGGAAGCCATCCGTGCCGCCAAGGCCAAGATAGATACCATCCGCCAACGTATTGTCAATGGCGATTTTACATTTGCAGAAGCTGCCAGAGAGTTCAGCGACGAGAAAGAAACCAGACTAGATGGCGGCCAATTGATCAACCCAAAAACGCAGGATTACAATTTTGAATTGACCAAAATGGATCCTGAACTATATTCGCAGATACAGAATCTTAAGGATAACGAGATAAGCTTGGTACTACAGGACGAAGACCGTATCAATAGGATCAAGTTTAAGATCATGACCGTGACAGATCGTATTGATGAGCACGAAGCCGATTTTGCAAGAGATTATCTCAAAATTAAAAACCTTGCAGAGCAGCACAAACAGTACGAAGAAATTGCAAAATGGCAAGAAGAGAAAATCAAGGAAACCTACATCAATATTAACGAAGCGTACCGAGATTGTAATTTCAACAGTAACTGGCTTAAAAAATAAACATAGATATGTCCGATGTCGCTGCCATTGAGCAATTTGTAAAAAAATATAAAGACCTAAAGGCCGAAGTGTCCAAAGCCATTGTAGGTCAGGATGATGTGGTCAACCAGATCCTGATTTCCATATTTTCCGGGGGCCATGCCTTGCTCATAGGTGTTCCGGGATTGGCAAAAACCTTGATGGTCAATACCATTGCTCAAGCGTTGGGACTCGATTTTAAGCGCATCCAGTTTACTCCGGACCTGATGCCAAGCGATATACTCGGTAGTGAAATATTGGACGAAAACCGACAGTTCAGGTTCATAAAAGGACCTATTTTTGCCAATATCATATTGGCTGACGAAATCAACCGGACACCGCCCAAAACCCAATCGGCACTGCTTGAGGCCATGCAGGAACGTGCCGTTACCGTTGCCGGCCACCATTACCAACTGAACCTTCCATATTTTGTATTGGCTACCCAAAACCCTATTGAGCAAGAAGGTACCTATCCGTTACCCGAAGCCCAATTAGATCGTTTTATGTTTGCCATTAATTTGGACTATCCGTCATTTGTGGAAGAAGTGCAAGTGGTCAAGACCACGACCACAGATATTTTGCCGAAAATAAATCCGCTCTTTACGGCACAGGAAATCGTCGATTTTCAAACATTGATACGCCGCATTCCGGTAGCCGACAATGTGGTTGAATATGCGGTAGCGATGGTTGGTAAAACACGCCCCAATACCCCGTCTGCTACCAACCTTGTCAATGAGTTTGTTGACTGGGGCGCCGGGCCAAGAGCTTCCCAAAATTTGATTTTGGCCGCCAAAACGCATGCAGCCATACAGGGCAAATTTTCGCCGGATATCGAAAACGTACAGGCAGTGGCCAATGGCATCCTTCGCCACAGAATCATCAAAAATTACAAAGCCGAAGCCGAAGGTGTTTCCGATGAACAAATCATCAAGAGTTTGTTCTAATCCAGTAGTATTTGGATGTCTTTTTTTAGACGGATGATATCGTCGGCCATCAAAATATCGTAAAATCCCCTGATATTTTGGTCTTTGTCAACTAAAGTGACATAGCTACTGTGAAGAAAAAAATCCGAACCGTCCATATTGGGTTTAAATGCCGTCATGTACATAAATGCCTGATCGTGGGTTTTGTCAAGCGTTGTTCTTACCAATTGCCACTGTTTTGAAGTAATCCCGGCGTCTTCAAAATAAGTTTTCAGTACCGCTTCTGTATCATTTTCGGGATCGATGGTATGGGATACGATTGTAAAATCATCCCTGTCGCCAATGGCTGATGCGATTTTTATCAATTCATTGCGCATTGGCGGACAGATACTTGGGCAACGTGTGAAAAAAAAGTTCGATACCACAACTTTGCCCTGAATGTTTGTGGTCGTGAACGGTTCGCCAAACTGGTTTGTAAATCCTTCGTAGGTGATTTTATAGGGTACTTTATTGCCGGAATCATCGATTTTATAGCTCAACATTGGCAATTCGACAGATTTTAGCTGGCAGCCGTAAAGCAATAGCATTATGAATATACAACCTCTCATTGTAACTGATTGTAAGCTTTTGTTTTTTCGGCCATTTCTTTGTCAAACAAGAATACAAACATGCTCCCCATCATATCTTGGTTTACATCGGAGGTGTTGTTGACCTTTAAGACCAATTCATAATTATGATCGGGGTAGAGCATGATGCCATCCACGCTCGAAAAGTAAGAAACTTTTTTGAGTCCGATTTTATCTTTGTGATTTTCAGCTATTGAAACAAAAAGTGTCGTATCCAAAGTCTTGTCGCGAAATTCCATCGTTTCTGCAAAAGGGTGCAGGTGTACCGCAATATGGTGCATGGTGGTACTATCTTTGAGGCGAAGCTGCTTCGTAACGTCGTATTGGTACGTTGCCTTTCCTTTAAAAACCACCCAATGTCCGGATAGATGCTGTCCACTGTCGTCAACATAACTGTGTTGCTTGGTATCGACGGGGAGGCACATGTTTGGATCTTGATTGGTGGGTCCTTCATAAGGTTTGTTGCTGTTGTATGGCAACATGATAAAAAGGGTTCGGGGCATCAAGGGTTTCATTTCAGGCGAATGTTTTTTATAGCCAAGTGTCACTTTGTGCTTTACAGAAAAGGCATCTCCCTTGATGTTGTGGTTGAGTGCCTGTGTTGCGAGGAAAAGATTTTCGTTTGTAAACACGGGAAAACCAAACCCTTCCGGAAATTGGAATGCTTCAATGCCATTGCTCAACGAAGTCAGGCGCGGGTATTGTTCGCCAACACGTTCATTAAGGATCCATCGTGTGTAATGTTCGCCATCGTAGTAATTGATGTTGGTATGGCAAATATAATCATTGGAAAGAAGGTCTTTTTCATTGGTGCTCATAGCATTGGTTTCAAAAGCGTGCAGCCAAACCAAATCGCTCTTTGTTGGGTCTATCCGAAATGGTATCGTGGCGCTCGGCCCTTCCATCGACTTGTAAATATTGTCGATTACAAAAGTGGGTGTTATCAGTGCTATGGAAGAATCTGTAGTGGTGATATGCCAGGTACCGTCTACCAAACCGAGTTTATGCAGAAGTTTGGTTTTGACAATCGATTTATGCCTGTTAGGGAGCTTTAGATAATAGATGCCACCGGCTATGATTGTGATGATCATCAAAAAGAATGAAATTTTTAGTATTTTGGATCCCATAACCGGAATAATATATCGCGCAAACAAAATTAATGAATTTTATTCAAGTTAATTACGCAAAGCGCATCTTTGGGCTTGATTTGATGCGGGCAGTTGCCATCCTTATGGTTGTTAGCTCCCATGTTGTATGGATATTACCGGATTTGAGGAGTTTTTTTCCAGAACTTTTGAGTGTTTTTGGTGCGCTGGGCGTGGAGATTTTTTTTGTGTTAAGCGGTTTTTTGATAGGAAGGATTTTGTACAATCTTTTTGTACAGCGTGAATTTACGGTAAAAACGATGTTTTATTTTTGGATAAGACGGTGGTTCAGGACGCTCCCAAACTATTACTTCGTTTTGTTGGTCAATATTGCCATCCTTTATTATTTGGGAAACAGTCTGCCCGAACATTTGTGGCGGTATTTCTTTTTTGTGCAAAACCTTTTTACAGAAATGCCTTGGTTTTTCCCCGAATCGTGGAGCCTTTCCATTGAAGAGTTTGCATACATCATTGGACCGTTGTTACTATATATGTTCCTTTATTTTTTAAAGTGCAATATATCACGACAGCGGTTGTTTCTATTGGTAACCTTATTGATATTGGTGATGTTCTTGATGACCAGATTTTTCTATCACCACCATGAAACCGTCCGGAATATGCAACATTGGAACGTAAATGTCAAGGCTATAGTTCTGTACCGCATCGATGCCATATATTATGGTGTACTGGCAGCCTATCTGTCAATGGTAAGACCAAAACTATGGTTCAAAGCACGGTATGGGTCGTTTGGTTTGGGAATCCTCATTTTTTTGGTGATGATGGCTGTTTTGCCCATCAAACGTATTTATATTGAGACCCATCCCGCTTTTTGGAATGTTTGGTATTTTGTGATCCTTTCATTGGCTATTGCACTTACGTTACCGCTACTTGCTACGGTCCAAACGGCACCAAAGGTCGTATCAAAACCCATTACCTATATCAGTTTACTGTCTTACAGTATGTATTTGCTACACTATTCGGTAGTGATGCAGCTCTTGAAATTCTTCATTCCTTCAGAACAGTTTTCCGGAATCGATATGGTAGTTTATCTCATGGTTTATTTGTTGATGGTCTTTTTGTCTTCCTATTTGTTGTATGTGTGCTTTGAAAAACCAATGATGGATTTGCGCGATAAACCCGTAATTAAGAATAGATTTAAATAAGGGAAATTGTCAATTTGATATATTTTGCCAATTTCATTTGCTAATTATTTAATTTTTTATTGAAAAATACGTGTTTTAATAAAGTGTTTTCAACTTTTTTTGCATTTCGTTACATATTTTTAAATGTCCTGTCTATTTTGTAAATTTGCATCAGAATTTACCAACCATAACATTCATCAATTTTAAAAAAAAATATATTATGGCATTTGACATTGATATGATAAAAAAGGTTTACCAAACGATGCCTGCACGTGTTGACAAAGCAAGGGAAATAGTTGGAAAACCGTTGACACTATCAGAAAAGATATTATACGCCCACCTTTGGGATGGTATGCCAAGTACCGGATACCAGCGTGGTAAGGATTATGTTGATTTTGCACCAGACCGTATTGCCTGTCAGGATGCTACCGCGCAAATGGCGTTGTTGCAATTTATGCAAGCCGGGAAAGCCAAAGTTGCTGTGCCCACAACGGTGCATTGCGACCATTTGATCCAGGCAAAGCTTGGTGCCGTGCCAGACCTTAAACGTGCCAATGACACCAGCAAAGAAGTATTCGACTTTTTGGCATCTGTTTCAAACAAATATGGTATTGGGTTCTGGAAACCCGGAGCCGGGATCATCCATCAAGTAGTGCTCGAAAATTATGCATTCCCGGGCGGAATGATGATTGGTACCGATTCGCATACGGTCAATGCAGGTGGATTGGGCATGGTGGCTATAGGTGTTGGAGGCGCTGATGCTGTGGATGTTATGGCAGGAATGGCCTGGGAATTGAAATTTCCTAAACTGATAGGCGTAAAACTAACGGGCAAGCTCAATGGTTGGACTTCTGCCAAAGATGTCATCTTGAAAGTCGCCGGAATCCTCACCGTAAAAGGAGGTACCGGAGCTATTGTGGAATACTTTGGCGAAGGCGCAAAAAATCTTTCTTGTACCGGAAAAGGTACAATCTGTAACATGGGCGCAGAAATTGGTGCCACAACTTCTACATTTGGTTATGATGAATCAATGGAGCGCTATTTGAGGGCCACCGATAGGGCAGAGATAGCCGATGAAGCAAACAAGATCCGTGAGTATCTCACCGGCGACCCCGAAGTGTACCAAAACCCCGAACAGTATTTTGACCAGCTTATAGAGATAGATCTCGACACTTTGCGTCCGCATTTAAATGGTCCCTTTACGCCCGATTTGGCAACACCGGTTGGCGAACTTGGGCCATTGGCAAAAGAAAAAGGCTGGCCCATTAAAGTGGATTGGGGACTCATTGGTTCTTGTACCAACAGTTCGTATGAAGATCTTACGCGTGCCGCATCCATAGCAAAACAGGCCGTTGACAAAAAAATCAAGGCAAAATCGGATTTCGGTATCAATCCCGGTTCAGAGCAGATTCGCTATACCGCAGAACGCGATGGCATTCTTAAGATTTTTGAGGATTTGGATGCGACGATTTTTACCAATGCCTGTGGGCCATGTATCGGTCAATGGGACCGTAGCGACCTGAAAGGTGATGAAAAGAATACCATAGTACATTCGTTTAACAGGAATTTCTCAAAACGTGCCGACGGCAACCCAAACACCCATGCATTTGTAGGATCGCCGGAAATGGTGGCGGCAATAGCCATAGCAGGCCGATTGGATTTTGACCCAGTCAACGACTACCTTATCAATGAAGATGGCGAAAAAGTAAAATTTGATGAACCTATGGGTATCGAATTGCCACCCAACGGGTTTGATGTCGAGGATGCCGGCTATGTAGAACCAATTGCCGATGGAAGCAAGGTAAATGTCGTTGTAAACCCACAATCGGAACGGTTGCATCTTCTGGAACCTTTTGTACCGATCGGAAATCGCATAAATGGTGCTAAACTTCTCATCAAGGCATTTGGCAAGTGCACTACAGACCATATTTCCATGGCCGGACCGTGGTTGCGTTATCGCGGGCATCTCGACAATATTTCTAACAACATGCTCATTGGCGCCGTGAATGCCTTCAATATGAAAACCAACTTTGTGAAAAATCAAATGACCGGTGATTATGATGGTGTGCCTAATGTTGCAAGAGCTTACAAAGCCAAGAACATCAAAACCATTGTTGTGGGAGACCATAATTACGGCGAAGGTTCTTCACGTGAGCATGCTGCTATGGAGCCAAGGCATTTGGGAGTAGCTGCGGTTTTGGTGAAATCCTTTGCACGTATCCATGAGACCAATCTCAAAAAGCAAGGAATGTTGGCGCTTACCTTTGCCAATGAAGCCGATTATGACCTTATTCAGGAAGATGATACCATCAATTTCCTGGATTTGGATCAGTTTGCCCCGGATAAACCTTTGATGATAGAGTTTGTCCACAGTGACGGCAGCAAAGACATTATCAAAACAAACCATTCGTATAACGTTTCCCAAATAGAATGGTTCAATGAAGGTTCTGCGCTCAACCTGATCAAAAAGGAAAATGCCGTATCATAATTCAAACATTTAATATTTCAGAGCTTCTGGCCATGCAAATGCCAGAAGCTTTTTTTATACCATGAAAATCTCAAAATCGCAGCGCAACAACATTCTGTTCTTTTTGTTCATTCTCATCATGATCATTCCGCAAACACGGACACCATTGCAGGTTCTGGTACATAAAGGTTTGGCGCAATTTGCACCTTCGGTGATTGCTGATGAAAAACGAGAAATACTGTCGGATTACAGCTGGATCCTTGCGGACGATAGTGGTGAACAGTTCGATTTTGAATCAGCAAAAGGCCGTGTTGTTGTCCTCAATTTTTGGGCTACGTGGTGTCCGCCCTGCGTAGCAGAAATGCCAAGTATCGCCCAATTGTACGCATCGTATAAGGACGAGGTTTTATTTCTGTTGGTCACTGACGAAAAGGACGAGATCATCGCTCGGTTCAAAGAGCGACACGGTTATACATTTCCCGTTTTCAGACCGTTAACAGCGTTGCCAAAAGGGCTTGAAGCAAGATCGATACCAAAAACCTACGTTATAGGCAAAGATGGAAGCATCGCCATAAACAAAACCGGTGCTGCAGATTGGGACAGCGACAAAGTGCAAAAAACGCTCCAATCGCTTTTGGGTCAAAACCAATGATAATAATTTTAGACAGGCAAAAGCTATTGTAGATGCTGTTGGATTGCATGTTTGTAGTCATTAATTTTTTGTTTTTTGATCCTATTTCCTGTGATATAAAAAAAAAGGAAGGGTAGTGCTTTTTTTGGGATGGACCCATAATGCGCAAAAATCCAACAATTGCCTGGTGCGATAACAAATAGTAATCAATCAATTGCTATTTTGCAACGGCATTATGTAGCGGTAGAATACCTTTGAAAATACAGTGAAGTTTTGTGCGCACGAGAAGACTCGAACTTCCACATCCTAAACGGATACCAGCCCCTCAAGCTGGCGCGTCTACCAATTCCGCCACGTGCGCATTAGAACCCAAAAAAGATAAAAAAAAGCCAAGCAAACGCTTAACTTTTTTGTGACCCGGCTGGGGCTCGAACCCAGGACCCCAACATTAAAAGTGTTGTGCTCTACCAGCTGAGCTACCGAGTCTTTTGTTTAAGAGGGTGCAAATATAGAAACGATATATTTATTATCCAATCCTTTTTTTAAATTATATTTGTTTTTTTTGACAACCTCTTTTCCTGATGCATGATAATCAAAATATAACCCAAAAATCACGTATAATTTTGATGGGATATATGGGTTCCGGTAAATCCACCATTGGTTTGCTGCTCGCAAAGCATTTGAACTTCGATTTTGTAGATCTCGACCAGTATATTTCTGAAAAAGAAGTTTCTACGGTCCCAGAAATCTTTAAAAGTAAAGGCGAAATTTATTTCCGAAAGAAAGAAAGCCTTTACCTTAACGAAGTATTGCAGTTTGATAATGTTGTCATTGCACTTGGTGGTGGCACGCCTTGTTATGCCGGCAATATGGCTTTGGTAGCCTCCCAAGCAGGCGTTATGAGCCTATATCTTAAAGCTTCGATAGGTCTTCTTGCCGGTAGATTGTGGTCAGAGCGGGAGAGACGACCCTTGATATCCCATATTGATAAAAAGGAAGAACTTGTGGAGTTTATAGGTAAACACCTTTTTGAGCGATCACAGTTTTATAATCTTGCAGATGTCGTGGTCAGTATCGACGGAAGAAATCTTGACGAAATTGTCGAGATTATAGATAAACACTTATTTTAAATACGCTTCGTATTGTTTAGGTTGCAACACCACTTCTACGTGTTCGTTAAGTGAGGTAGAAAGGGAAATACCCTTAAAATCGGCCTTTACAGGAAATTTTTTATGATTTCGGTTTACCAGTACGGCAGTCTTGAACTGTTTTAGTGGCACCTCCAAAAAATGCTTAACACCATAGATCAAAGTACTCCCCGAATGGAGCACGTCATCTACCAGCACTATCGATTTGTCCTTGTAATCTTCTTTGTCAAGTGAGGTCGTTATGTCCGATAGCGGGTGTTTTTTGTCCATGCTCACTTTGCACAGTACAGACTTTATGTCCGAAATCTTATCGAGTTGGGCTTTTATAAGTTTGGCCAAGATAAAACCGTTGGCGTCAATACCGGCCAAGACGACTTCATTTTCATTGACATTGCTCTCATAGATTTGGTATGCAATGCGCCGGATCTTATGGGTTATTTCATCGTGGTTCAGTATGATGTGTTTTGCTGTTGCCATTGCCAATGCGTTTTTTCAAAGATATAGAGTCTGCCTCAATCGGCCTCATCATTTTCATAAAAATCATCAATATCCCTACGGTCTTTTTTTGTAGGTCGCCCCGTACCTTTCTTCCGGTAATAATCTTTGGCGTATTTTAGCATTTCAAGCGCCTCAAAAGCTTCTTTGGGTGTCGTATCAGTGCGGTAAATATCCACTAATTTTGCGCCGACTCTATTGGGAGGTATGTCATTGACCGTCAGTTGGAAATTGATCTGGTCCTTGCGCAGTTCAATTTTGTCTGATGGGTATATTTCCCTCCCGGGCTTCACCACTTGGCCATTGACCTTTACATGTCCCTTTTTGCAGGCTTCGGTTGCAATGTTCCGTGTCTTGTAGTACCTCAAGCACCAAAGTAACTTGTCAATCCTCATATTAAAAACCAAAAATCTGCGTTAACCTATTTGTGCAAAGTTATTATAATATCGTATCTTGCGCGAAAAAAAATAAGTAAAGATGAAATTGAAAACACTACGGTTTTTGCCACTTCTCATTTTGGTAATCGTTGCATCTTGTAACAGAGATGATGATAGTGATGATTTTGTTGTTGCCGACAGGGGAGAGCAACAAGTTATCGATAACGAATTGCTCGTTACATATTTGCAAACCCATTATTACAATGCCTCTACCTTTGAAACTCCCGGTGATTATCATATATCCGATATTATCATAACCGAACTGCCCAAAGATGATGATGGTAATTATTTGCCAATGCCCGATCCAGACCAGAATGCTCTATTAATCGATGCGGTAGAGACAAAAGTCGACACTTTTGCCGATACCAGATATGAATATTATGTTCTAAAATTGAATCATGGTGGTGGCCCATCGCCCCATTTTTGCGATATGGTTTATGTCAATTATTCCGGGATGCTTGAAGACCATGATGAATTTGACTCAACTGTAAATCCAGTCAACTTTGATATCATGAACTTAATACCGGGATGGAGTTACGTACTACCCGATTTTGGAACCGCAGAAAGCGTGGCAACAAATCCTGACGGTACGCTTTCTTATACAAATTATGGTCTTGGAGTTATGTTCCTGCCTTCTGGCTTGGGCTATTTTGCTTCTCCAAATGCAGGTATGAGCCTGTATTCTAACCTTATATTTAAATTTGAACTCTACCAGACAAAAGTGAATGACCATGATAATGACGGTGTGCCTACGTACATAGAAGATTTGAATGGCAATAAGTATGCTTTTGATGATGATACCGATAACGACTCTTCGCCCAACTTTTTGGATACCGATGATGATGGTGATGGGGTGTTGACAATCAACGAATTGGTACCTAATACCTACACTGTTGATACAAATTTGGGAGAAGAAGAACCTGTGCTAGGAGAAGGCGAATTTGAAAGAAGCAGAACTACAAATGCCGGGGTCATTACCATTAAGACCGTTAAAATTGTTGACACTACAGGCAATGGGATACCGGACTATTTAGATTCGAGTGTTACCATAAACTATAATGAATAAAAAAATCCGCCATCTGGCGGATTTTTCTTTATAACTTAAGGGATAAACTTAAGATCAATTGGTCAGGGCGGGTATCGAGCCTGCTCGTGACGTCCGAACCAAAGTTGTCGTTGATGAAGGTGGCCTCGTTTTCATTGAACCCCCTCTCGTATCTCAAATCGATGCCGATATTGTTGATATTGACTCCAATGCCAAAATGAAGCCCAATGCTGAAATTGTTTTCGATATCATCTATGGTTATACCGTCAAAATCGGCATCCACAATGTACTGGAGTGATGGCCCGGCAAAAACACTCAAAGGCCCAATGATTTTGGCACCAACCAATAACGGAGCATCAAACTTTTTCATGCTAAAATCCTCACTGTCGTACGTACTTTTTGTGGCAGTATACACCAATTCTGGTTTAAAGTAAATTTTGTTGCCGACTTTGGCAAAAATTCCCAAATGGTAGCCAATATTTCTGTCTGGATGTTTTGCGCTTGAGCCTATAGTTTCAAAATAATCGCCATTTCCATTGTAGTTGAGACCGCCTTTGATGCCAAAGCCGCTCCCGTTTTGAGCCTGCAATGCAAAACCTATCAATGCGGTCAGCATTACCGAGAAAACTATTTTTTTCATAATAATTGTTTTACAGATTTGATTATAATATCAAAAACGGTGTAAAACATCCATTATTTCCTTTTTATTACTTTTTTAACAGCTTCTATGATGGCTGCACTGTTCAGGCCGTACTTTTCCATAAGCTGTTCTGGCGTTCCAGATTCGCCAAATGTGTCTTTTGTGGCCACAAATTCTTGTGGTATTGGATGGTTTTCGACCAAAACCCTTGAAACACTCTCACCGAGCCCACCAAGATAGTTGTGTTCTTCGGCGGTGACAATGCAACCGGTTTTCCGTACCGATTTTAGGATGGCTTCGCCATCAAGTGGTTTAATGGTGTGTATGTTGATGACCTCGGCAGTAATACCTGCTTCGTGCAGTGATTTTGCAGCTTCGAGAGCTTCCCATACCAAATGTCCGGTGGCTACGATAGTTACGTCATTGCCTTCGGTAAGTTTTATGGCCTTCCCAATTTCAAACACTTGGTTCTCTGGCGTAAAGTTTGGAACGGCCGGTCTTCCAAAACGCAGATATACAGGCCCATGATGTTCGGCAATGGCAATGGTAGCTGCTTTGGTCTGGTTGTAGTCGCAAGTGTTGATGACGGTCATGCCGGGCAGCATTTTCATCAGACCGATATCTTCCAATATCTGGTGTGTTGCACCATCTTCGCCAAGGGTCAGCCCGGCGTGTGAAGCACAGATTTTTACATTTTTATCGGAGTAAGCAATGCTTTGGCGTATTTGGTCATATACACGTCCGGTCGAGAAATTGGCAAACGTGCCGGTAAAAGGGATTTTACCTCCTATGGTCAACCCGGCAGCGATGCCCATCATGTTGGCTTCGGCGATGCCCACCTGAAAAAAACGCTCCGGATGGTTCTTTTTGAAATCGTCCATTTTCAAAGAGCCGATAAGGTCTGCGCATAGCGCAACAACGTTTTCATTGGTTTGTCCTAAAACTGTCAAACCCGCTCCAAATCCTGAACGTGTGTCTTTGTTTCCTGTATTAGAATATGTTTTCATTTTTTTGTCCCCTATCTCCGCCAAACGGCGGAGGAACTCCTATTAGGGGTCAATAGGATTTTTTATGTTGATTTAATAGATTGCCGAAAGTTTAATAATCGCCCAAAGTTTCGGGATTTTGTGAAAGTGCCTTTTCCAATTGTTCGTCGTTTGGGGCTTTGCCGTGCCATGCGTGGGTGTACATCATAAAATCCACACCGTTGCCCATCACGGTTTTTAGCAATATACAGATAGGTTTACCTTTTCCGGTGAGTGATTTGGCAAAGGACATCCCTTTCAATATTTCTTCAACATTATTCCCTTGATTGATTTCGACCACTGTCCATCCAAAAGCTTCAAATTTCTCTTTCACATTTCCCATAGGCAGAACCACATCTGTTGGGCCATCTATTTGCTGACCGTTCAAATCCACGGTACAGACAAGGTTGTCCACATTGTTAGCAGCGGCATACATGATGGCCTCCCAGTTTTGGCCTTCTTGCAGTTCGCCATCGCCGTGCAGGCTATATACCAAGTGCGTATCTTTGTTGAGTTTTTTTGCCAAGGCGGCACCAATGGCGACCGACATACCTTGTCCGAGCGATCCCGAAGCCACACGAACTCCGGGCAAGCCTTCATGAGTGGTTGGGTGTCCTTGAAGGCGCGAGTCAATCTTCCTAAAGGTGTTCAGCTCTTCTACAGGGAAATAGCCACAGCGGGCAAGAACACTATAGAAAACAGGCGATATGTGCCCGTTGCTCAAGAAAAACAGGTCCTCGTCAATGCCGTCCATGTCAAAAGTAGCGTTTCGCTCCATGACCTCGTTGTAGAGCGCAACTAAAAATTCGGTACAACCCAAAGAACCACCGGGGTGGCCAGAATTTACCTTGTGTACCATCCTTAGGATATCGCGTCTTGTCTGGATAACCAAATCTTCCAAATGTTTTATGTCTGCCATAGTGTGACTGTTAGTTTTTTGTGTCGCAAAAATAAAGTTTTATGGCCCTTTGTCAAAAATGAACAACGCCCACTTATTAACGAATTGGTCGGTTTTGCTAACAATTTTTGTTTTTATTAAGGATGTTGCATTTAATGTTATTTATCTTTGCTCCTTATGAAATTTGAACTGATAACCACAGACCCAAAAAGCAAGGCAAGGGCGGGTGTAGTTACAACCGACCACGGGGTCATCGAAACGCCTATTTTTATGCCCGTAGGGACCGTAGGTTCCGTGAAAGGGGTGCACCAACGCGAGTTGAAAAACGATATAAACCCAGACATTATCCTCGGAAACACCTATCATCTTTATTTAAGACCCGGAACACACATTCTTGAGATGGCCGGAGGCTTGCACAAATTCATGAACTGGGATAGGAATATCCTCACGGATTCAGGGGGTTATCAGGTATATTCTTTGTCTGCCAATAGGAAAATCAAAGAAGAGGGTGTGAAGTTCAAGTCGCATATCGATGGCAGTTACCACTTTTTTACCCCGGAAAATGTGATGGAAATACAGCGTAGCATCGGTGCCGATATTATCATGGCTTTTGATGAATGTACGCCCTATCCTTGCGATTATCGCTATGCACAGCGCAGTATGCACATGACCCACCGTTGGTTGGACCGATGTGTGGCCCATTTGAAAAACGTGCCCGAAAAATATGGCTATGGCCAAACACTGTTTCCCATTGTTCAGGGAAGCACCTATAAGGACTTGAGGGAGCAATCGGCAGAATACATTGCCAATGTTGGTGCGAACGGCAATGCCATAGGTGGGCTTTCAGTGGGTGAACCGGTCGATGAAATGTATGCTGTGACCGAAGTTGTGACGGCCATTTTGCCCCAAGACAAGCCAAGGTATCTGATGGGCGTTGGTACACCGATAAATATTCTTGAAAACATTGCCCTGGGTATCGATATGTTTGATTGTGTTATGCCCACACGAAACGCAAGGAACGGAATGCTGTTTACCATCAACGGAACAATCAACATAAAAAACAAAAAATGGGAAGCTGATTTTTCGCCATTGGACGAAATGGGCATTACCTTTGCGGACATCGATTATACAAAAGCATATCTTAGGCATTTGTTTTCCGTTAACGAGCGCTTAGCGGCACAAATAGCTACCATCCACAACCTTGGGTTTTACCTGTGGCTGGTGAGAGAAGCGAGGAAGCATATTTTGGAAGGCGATTTTAGAGAATGGAAAGATAAAATGGTCAGACAGATGGATAATAGGATTTAGTACTGCGTCTCTGAACTGTCGGTGAGGTAGAAAATCGAAATTTTATATTTTATTTGCCGGTTAAATCCAGAAACATTTTAAAACCAAATAATAAAATCACTAACAAAGAACAACAAATTGAAAATTCTTGACTGGTACATAATCAAGCGATACCTTATCACTTTTGTGATGATGCTCTTGCTGTTCATCCCGATTGGCATCACGGTAAACCTTGCAGAAAAAATAGGCAAGATCCTTGAAAATGAGGTTCCATTTGGCGAGGTGGCTCTTTATTACCTGAATTTTACCATTTATTTTGCCAATTTGCTTTTTCCGTTGTTTTTGTTTTTGTCGGTTATTTGGTTTACCTCCAAGCTTGCCAACAACACAGAGATTGTAGCTTTTTTGAGCTCGGGGGTTTCGTATTTCAGGTTCATGCGGCCATACATCATTGGGGCTACCATTGTGGCAATTGCAGCATTGGTCCTGGGTTTATATTTGGCGCCAAAAGCGAGTAGGGGCTACAACCAGTTTATATACCAGCATCTTAAGAAAAGAAGCGCAGAACTCCAGACACATGATATTTATAGACAGATCAATGACAACGACTATATCTATGTGAGCAATTTTGACACCAAACAAAAAACAGGAAACAATTTTACTTACGAGCATTTTGAAGACAATAAACTGAAATACAAGATATTTGCTAATACCATATCCTTTTCTGAGGCAGACAGCACGTATCGGCTATTAAACTATGTAAAGCGCACCATTGGCGAACATACCGACATCATCGAATCGACACGGCGTGTGGACACCCTATTTACTTTTGACCTGGAAGATTTGACACCCGTGGAGTATATTGCCGAAACGCTTTCCTATACCGATCTCAACAATTTCATAGAAAAGGAAAAATCGAGAGGTTCTTCCAACATTGGGCGATATGAAGTGGTAAAGTACAAAAAATGGAGTTTACCGGTATCCATTTTCATCCTTACGATTATTGCCGTAGCCGTTTCTTCTGTAAAACGAAGGGGAGGCATGGGAGTGAACCTTGCCATAGGTATTGCCATAGCGATGGTGTATGTGTTTTTTGACAAAGTTTTTGGCGTCATGGCCGAGCAGTCTAATTTTTCGCCCTTGGTAGCAGTGTGGTTCCCTAATGTAGTTTTTGGTATATTAGCGATCTATATGCTCTACAATGCCAGGCGTTAAACTAAAAAATTATCTCCATCTTCATTTTTTGGTATTTATTGCCGGTTTTACGGCCATACTCGGCGAACTTATTTCCATTGGTTCCATTTCATTGGTGTGGTACCGTATGGGCATTGCCACAATCCTGATGTACCTATATATAAAGATTGCCGGGATTGACCTGATAACGAACAGGAATGCAATCATGGGCTTTTTTGGTGCCGGCATTATCATTGCTTTGCACTGGATCACATTTTTTGAGGCCATCAGGCAGTCCAACATTTCCATCACCTTGGCCATGTTTTCGACAGGTGCTTTTTTTGCTTCTTTCATTGAACCTTTGATATATAGAAAACCAGTGGTGGGGTACGAGATCTTTTTTGGTATCCTTGTGGTAATCGGTGTTTTCATGATTACCCAAAGTGAAATCCATCAGATTTACGGGATTGTTCTGGGAGTGGTCTCAGCGATGTTGTCAAGTCTTTTTGCGGTCATCAACGGCAAATTTATTGAGCGATACAATGCTACTGTCATTTCGTTTTACGAATTTATCAGCGGCGTCTTGTTCATTACCTTGTTCATCATCGCTTTTGGCAGTGGGTTTTCGGCATCGTTCTTTACACTTTCAGCCAATGATTGGATTTGGCTTTTTATCTTGGCTTCCATCTGTACGGCGTATGCTTTTATAGGTTCGGTAAAGGTTATGAAGCACATAAGTCCTTATACCGTGGTTCTTTCCTATAATTTGGAACCCGTTTACGGCATCTGTTTGGCATTGTGGCTTTTCCCGGAAACAGAAACTATGTCGGCCCAGTTTTATTACGGTGCTTTATTGATATTGTTGACCTTGTTCATGGATGCGGTCATAAAAAACTCAAAGCACTTTAAAAAGAAAAGTACAATACGGCACGGGTCAGATTAAATTTTTTATCTTTGTAAGCTAACTTATTTTTTAAACTAAAAATTTCGTATGGAATATTTAGAATTTGAGCTTCCTATCAAAGAGTTGGAAGACCAACTCGATAAATGTAAGATTATAGGGAAAGAAAGTGAAGTTGATGTTACCGAAACCTGTAAACAGATCGAGAAAAAACTCATTGCCACCAAAAAAGAAATTTACAAAAACCTAACCGCTTGGCAGCGTGTACAACTCTCTCGCCATCCCAACCGACCTTATACAACCGATTATATCAAGGCACTTTGTGGCGATTCATTTCTTGAATTGCACGGCGATAGGAACGTAAAGGATGATAAGGCCATGGTGGGCGGCCTTGGCAAAATTGGAGATCAAAGCTTCATGATCGTGGGCCAGCAAAAAGGATACAACACAAAAACCCGCCAGTACCGAAATTTTGGTATGTCCAATCCCGAAGGCTATCGCAAAGCCTTGAGATTGATGAAATCAGCTGAAAAATTCGGTATTCCGGTACTCACGTTTATAGATACGCCGGGCGCCTATCCGGGACTTGAAGCCGAAGAACGAGGGCAAGGCGAGGCCATTGCCAGGAACATTCTGGAAATGACAAGGCTCAAAGTACCTATTATTTGCGTTATCATCGGTGAAGGCGCTTCGGGTGGCGCATTGGGAATTGGTGTTGGCGACCGTGTGCTCATGCTCGAAAACACTTGGTATTCAGTAATATCTCCCGAATCTTGTTCTTCCATTTTGTGGCGGAGCTGGGAGTATAAGGAACAAGCCGCAGAAGCTCTAAAGCTAACTGCTCCCGATATGAAAAAGCAACATTTGGTCGATGATATCGTGAAAGAACCACTTGGGGGCGCACACACCGATCGAGAAACCACCTTCTTGACCGTTCGCGATGCCATATTGAAATCTTATGAAGAGCTCCAAAAATTATCCCCAAAAGAATTGGTCAAAAAACGCATGGAAAAATATTCAAACATGGGCGTTTACAAAGGTTAATGCCCTAATTTTGTTATGATCGTGGAAACCGGCCCACCATGGGCCGGTTTCTTTTTTGCGTTATCAACAATATTTTTTATTTATTAACAGTTATTTTGTTGATTAACTGTTGAGATTGATCGGTTTGCTTTCAGTGGATTTTCTTTTCAATTTAGTTACTTTCGCAATTATGAAACAACCAAACCCCATACAAGGCTATAAAGTGGACAAAAGCGCAATCATTAGTTTGGAAAAAGGCAAAGTTCCTCCTCAAGCTATTGATTTAGAAGAAGTTGTTCTTGGAGCGATGATGATCGATAAAAAAGGTGTAGATGAAGTCATCGATATTTTGAGCCCCGACGCATTCTATAAAGAACAACACAGATATATTTTTGAAGCCATTTTCAAATTGTTCGAGAGCAGCGAGCCCATTGACTTATTAACCGTTTCAAGCCAGCTGAAAAAGGACGCCAAACTCGAACTGGCCGGGGGCGATTTTTACCTTATTTCTCTTACCCAAAGGGTGTCCTCATCGGCCCACATAGAGTTTCATGCAAGGATAATTCTCCAGAAATTTATCCAAAGGAGCCTAATCAAAATATCGAATGAAATTATTGAAGACGCTTTTGACGAGACCAAGGACGTCTTTGACCTATTGGACAATGCCGAAGCAAAGCTATATGAGGTAACACAGGGCAACATCAAAAAATCGACTGAAACGGCCCAGAGCCTTGTAATGCAGGCCAAACAGAAAATACAGGACATAGCCAACAAGGAAGGTTTGAGCGGTATCCCGTCTGGATTTCATAGGTTGGATAAATTAACATCTGGATGGCAGGAAAGCGACCTGATAATAGTGGCGGCACGGCCGGGTATGGGAAAAACAGCATTGACATTAACTATGGCGAGAAACATCGCCGTAAACCAAAATATCCCGGTGGCATTTTTCTCTTTGGAAATGTCATCGGTTCAGCTCATCACTCGTTTGATATCGAGCGAAACGGGTCTTTCTTCAGAAAAACTCCGTACAGGAAAACTCGAAAAACACGAATGGGAACAGCTTAACGTCAAAGTTAAAGCCCTTGAAAAGGCACCATTGTATATTGATGACACAGCGTCACTTTCCATTTTTGACCTTCGTGCCAAAGCAAGGCGATTGTCTTCGCAGTACGGCATTAAGTTGATCGTCATCGATTACCTACAGTTGATGACTGCCGGTGGTGGCCAAAAAGGTGGCAACCGTGA
Organism: Bacteroidota bacterium; assembly: GCA_029557895.1. Taxonomy (GTDB): domain Bacteria; phylum Bacteroidota; class Bacteroidia; order Flavobacteriales; family Flavobacteriaceae; genus JBPOFM01. The sequence goes on from JAKQHT010000012.1 coordinate 86,863, forward strand.
ACAGGAAATATCGACCATTTCGCGAAACCTCAAGGCCTTGGCCAAAGAATTGAGCGTTCCGGTCATTGCGCTATCGCAATTGTCACGTGCCGTTGAAACACGTGGTGGTTCCAAGCGTCCGCTTCTGTCAGACCTTCGTGAGTCAGGAGCCATCGAGCAGGATGCTGATATCGTGTCGTTTATATACCGTCCGGAATACTACAAAATCGATGAGTGGGACGATGAAGAGCGTACCCCGACCGAAGGTCAAGCCGAATTTATCGTGGCCAAGCACCGTAACGGAGGCCTGGAAAACATCCGACTGAAATTTATCGGAAATCTTGGTAAGTTCGATAACCTTGACGAGTTTGATACGCCTTTTGGTGAATTTCACAGTAAGATGAACACGGCGGATAATGACGATACCTTTAAGCCCATCAACTATCATCCATCTCCAGATCAAGCTTTTGATGCACCCGAGCAAAGTGATGATGACAGTGATTTGCCGTATTGATGATTAATTATGTAATCTGAAAGACTATAAAATTAAGTTTTTGTAGATCGTTTTTCACTGCCATGTGCTCGATAAAGTTACCTGCTTTCGATCCACTTCCTCGCATTCACAAAGGCTTCCAACCAAGGCGAAATTTCATCTTTTCTGTCCTTTGGATAATGTGCCCAGTTCCATGGAAACGTTGAACGTTCAATATGTGGCATGGTTACCAGGTGACGTCCGGTTTTATCGCACATCATGGCGGTATTGTAATCGGAACCATTGGGATTGTGTGGATAATCAGAGTATGCGTATTTGGCTACAATGTGATAGTTGTTTTCCGGTAGGGGCAAATTAAATTTCCCTTCGCCATGACTTATCCAGACACCAAGCGTTGCACCTTCAAGGCTTGACAACATCACCGAATTGTTTTTCTGAACAGTGACCGATGTAAATGCACTTTCGTGCTTGTTCGAATCATTGTGCACCATTTTTCCATGGATTTCATGATCGGGGTTGATGAGCTCGAGTTCCATCCACAATTGGCAACCGTTGCAAATCCCGACAGACAAGGTGTCTTCGCGTTTAAAGAAGTTTTTCAATGCCATATTTGCTTTTTCGTTGTACAAAAATGCACCGGCCCAACCTTTGGCAGAACCCAACACGTCTGAATTTGAAAACCCACCGACAGCACCTATAAACTGAATGTCTTCCAGCGTTTCACGTCCCGAAATCAAATCGGTCATGTGTACGTCTTTTACGTCAAAACCGGCAAGATACATGGCATTTGCCATTTCGCGTTCAGAGTTGCTGCCTTTTTCGCGGATGATGGCGGCTTTGGGACGAGATCCTTGGGCCGCTCTCGAAATATCGGACGATTGACCCGTGAAACGAATTGGGAAACTATACTGTAAAGGTTGATGTTTGTAATTTTCAAAGCGAACACTTGCCAAGCCATTGGCAGTTTGTTTGCTGTCAAGCAAATAAGAGGTTTTGTACCACATATCGCGCAAGCGAGAAATGGTCATGGTAAACACTTCATTGTGGTTGATAATATTCAAAACATCGTCATGGGTTACTTTTCCTATGTTGCAATACTCAATACCCGCTTGGGATAATGTGTTTTCAATGGTTTTGTCTGCTTGCTTATCGGCTTGAAATACAATGCCGGCATTTTCGCCGAACAATAATTTAAAGCTGTCTTTTTTGCCAATGTTGGTCAGGTCCAAATCGGCGCCAAGTTGGTTGTCGGCAAAACAGAGTTCCAACAATGTTGTGATTAATCCCCCGGATGCAACGTCGTGTCCTGCAACTATTTTACCGTCTTTTATTAAGTGTTGAATGGTATTAAATACAGTTTTTACATAATCTGCATCAAGTACGTTGGGTGCATCGTTTCCTATTTTATTGAGGATTTGGGCAAATGAGCTTCCGCCTAATTTAAAATCATCTTTGGAAATGTTGATGTAGTAAATACTACCTGCATTTTTTTGTAAAACTGGCTCTATAACTTTGGTAATGGCATCACAATGTGCCGCAGCCGAAATTATGACAGTTCCGGGCGCAATCACATCTCCCTCGGGATATTTTTGCTTCATGGACAACGAATCTTTCCCTGTAGGAACATTGATGCCCAATGCAATGGCAAAATCTGAAACGGCTTTCACCGCTTCGTACAAACGCGCATCTTCGCCTTCGTTTTTGCATGGCCACATCCAGTTGGCAGATAGCGATACACTTTGCAATCCGTCTTTTAGCGGTGCCCAGACAATGTTTGTCAAAGCTTCGGTAATGGCATTACGGCTTCCGGCAACAGGGTTGATCAATCCCGAAATAGGCGAGTGCCCAACCGATGTGGCGATACCGTCTTTTCCGGCATAATCCAATGCCATGACTCCTACGTTGTTTAATGGCAATTGCAGCGAGCCGGCGCATTGTTGTTTTGCAACTTTTCCGCCCACGCATCTATCAACTTTATTGGTGAGCCAGTCTTTACAGGCTACTGCTTCGAGTTGAAGTACACTATCCAAATAATCGTAAAATTTATCGCGGTTGAAAGATATTTCAGAATAGGTTCTTTTAACCGAAGTATCGATCATGACGGTTTTTGGCGAGCTTCCAAACATATCTTCCAAATCAAAATCCATAGGTTTGTTGCCTTTTTGTTTTGATTGGAACGTAAACCTATGATTTCCTGTTACATCGCCTACGGTGTACATGGGCGAACGCTCACGGTCGGCAATTTTTTGCAAGGCGTCAATGTGTTTTTCGGCAATGACCAAGCCCATACGTTCTTGGCTTTCGTTGCCTATAATTTCTTTGTCGGACAAAGTTGGGTCGCCTACGGGCAAGGCATCAAGATTGATGAGCCCGCCAGTTTCTTCAACCAGTTCGCTCAAGCAGTTGAGATGTCCGCCTGCACCGTGGTCGTGTATGGAAACAATATGGTTCTCATTGCTTTCTACCATACCACGTATGGTATTTGCGGCACGTTTTTGCATTTCAGGATTGGAACGCTGTACGGCATTAAGTTCGATTCCTGTTGAAAATTGCCCGGTGTCGGCACTTGAAACGGCTGCACCACCCATACCAATCCTGTAATTTTCGCCGCCAAGAATCACGATTTTATCCCCCGTTTTGGGTTGGTCTTTTTTTGCTTGGTCGGCTTTGCCGTAACCGATGCCGCCTGCTTGCATGATAACTTTGTCAAATCCTAATCTGTGTGGTTTTGAGGCTCCTTCGGTTGAATTTTCTTGATGTTCAAAAGTCAAAACCGAACCGGCAATGAGCGGTTGCCCGAATTTGTTCCCAAAATCAGAAGCACCGTTGGAAGCTTTGATTAAAATATCCATAGGTGTTTGATACAGCCATTTGCGTTCAGTGAAAGCGTTTTCCCACTCGCGATTGTTTTCCAATCGGGAATAGGATGTCATGTAAACAGCAGTTCCGGCTAACGGTATCGAGCCTTTTCCGCCTGCAAGCCTGTCGCGTATTTCGCCGCCCGAACCGGTTGCAGCTCCGTTAAAAGGCTCGACGGTTGTTGGAAAATTGTGAGTTTCGGCTTTTAACGAAATGACAGATTCAAAGGGTATTGTTGTGTAAAACTCGGGAATATCGGCTCGCTTGGGTGCAAATTGTTCCACAACCGGACCTTGAATAAATGCAACATTGTCTTTATATGCCGAAACAATAGAATTAGGATGTGTTTCTGACGTTTTTTTGATAAGTTTAAAAAGCGATGTAGGTTGCTCTTGACCGTCGATGACAAATGTACCGTTGAAAATTTTGTGGCGGCAATGCTCTGAATTTACCTGTGAAAACCCGAACACTTCAGAATCTGTAAGCGGACGACCAATTTTCCTTGAAACATTTTCCAGATAATTTATTTCTTCAACGCTCAATGCCAAACCTTGTTGCTCGTTGTAGTCAGCAACATTTTCAATTTGGAGTATTGGTTCGGGTTGTATGTTGATGGTAAACGACTCTTGATGCAAGCCGTTGTATTTTTCGAAAATCATCGGGTCATGATCGTTGAATGTTTCCTGGACGGCATTAAATTCTTCAATTCTGATAATGTCCGAAATGCCCATATTTTGAGTGATTTCCACAGCATTGGTACTCCAGGGTGTAATCATTGCGGCACGCGGACCTATAAAAAAAGCGTCTAAAGACGCTGCATTTATTTTTGGTTGGTTGCCGAAAAGCCATACCAATTTTGCAATGGTTTCGGTTGATAATTCTTTTGTTGCTTGAACAGCATAAATCTTGCTGTTTTGGTTTCCAAAGAAATGGATCATCGGGTGTATGTTAGCGTTGTGTACTGAAAGTGCAAAAGTACGTATTTTTGTTCATTGCCCGTACCACTTATTACGAAAATTGCGTCCCTTTCTATTGAATTGTTTACAAACTATTTCCAAGGGATGAACACGCCTCGATAGACTTAAAATCGTATGGCCGAGCCTTCCAGCGCCACATCGGCTGTTGCCCAAGAAGCTTGGAACAGTTTTTCTGTTTCTTTTTGTTTGGTAAGGCTGTTCAGTCCTCGATAGGCTTCTGTCAATCCATGCAATGCCCAGCCGTTTTTTGGAAAGTGTTTGAGGTCTTGCTGGTACGTTTCCACTGCATCTTCATAGTACTTGGCTTTCAATTGGATATTTCCTAAATTGTGTCTTACAGAAAAGAACCAATCAGGCGGTTCGTTATAGTTTAGGGCATCTTCGATGGCAATGGCTTCTTTCAATAATGCAATACTATCGTCAAAATTGTTTTCACTTGCCAGGATTTCTGCCTTTAGGACTTTGTTGGCTATTTGTACCAAGTCAAGAACTGAATTGATTCCCCAAATGGTTATGTCTTTAAGCGCATCATTTTTTGTAATATCTTCCAAAGTATGTAATTCGCTTTTGGCAGTTAGGAGATTTCCTTTCCCCAAGTTTGCCATGCCTTTGGCATAATGGAGCATGGCTGTTGGATAGTCAAATTCTGGCGTTTCATTTGTAAGTGCAAGGATATCATCCCATTTTCCAAATTTGACATATACATAAAAAGGAATGGAGTAATAATGCTGTAAAGTGCTCCATCCAGGATCGCCCATAAGTTGTCTATGGGTGTTTTTTTGGAGCGCATTAGCGGCATGGATAGCCCATTTGCTATTGCCTTCAAGAGTTGCGGTTGCAGCCATAAAATGCTGGTTGTGGGGGTAGTATGTTAGTGGGTATGCGCCCTGGGCATGACAGGAAGTTATGTAGGCGCTGTCCACTTTTGCGGCTTGTATGTTGGCAAGCGTACCTTTATGGTAATCGCCTGTACGTATGTATATGTGAGAAGGCATATGAACTAAATGTCCTGAATTTTTGGAAAGTCCTTCATCGAACATTTGGGCGCTTTTCAAGGCACGGTTTGGTGTACTTGAAGCTTCTACCGCGTGAATGTAAAAGTGATGCGCACCTATATGTTTTGGATTTAGGTCTAGCACATTTTCCAGAATGGCAATTATTTCCGGGGTCCATTCTTTTTCGTTGCCGTCTTTGTCCTGTAAATCCCACGGATGCAGGTTCATCAAGGACTCTGCATATAGGACACCTATATCGCCATCTTTGGGGTATTTGGCATAAAGTGATTTCAAGGCGTCGGCATAAGCCAAATCCAACGCATGTCGATCTTCTATTGCTTTTTTGACATAGCGTTTGGAGAGTGCATCAATCAAATCTTTTTCTTTATCTATTGCGTTGTTTTTGGAAAGCTCTATGGCTTTTTGGATAGCGAGATAGGCGCGTTCGTAATTGTCGCTCTCCATCCCGGCATTGTAATTAGGTCCAAGGACGTATGCAAATCCCCAAAAAGCCATGGGACAATTTGGATCGATTTTGGTAGCGTAATGAAATGAACGTGCGGCTTCGGCATGGTTGAAACCATACGCCAGAACCATCCCTTGGTCAAAATAACGCTGTACCAAAGTGTCATTAGTTGTAATGGGGAAATGGTAATTGCCGAGGCCATCAAACAAAGGGGCTTTGCTGTCGGATGTATACCATGCTTTGTCTGTCGTCACGGGAGCACAGGACATTTGAGAGGTTATTGTAGGTGTTTTGTCCTCTTTGGACACTTTCTGTTTACAACCCGATAGCGCAGTGATTGTACATATCAAAAATAGAATCGTTTGTTTCATTTTGAATGCTTTTTTGGGTTGGATGCACTAAGTTAGAAAAAAAATAAATATGAAAGCGCAAGTAATTAATTTTTAATAAATTGCCAACATAGAATCAAAAAAAATCAGATGAAAGTTGGTTTGAGACCTAGGGGATGGTCATTTTTCAAAAAAAACGTTAAGCGTCTGTCCCAAAAAGGATATTTTGAGCATAAACAAAATAATGATCAGGTATTTTGATATTCGATGATTATTCATCTTGAAAGACTTGTGTTTATTTAACTATCAGTTGCTTATCAATATATTTGATCCGTTATGGAAAAGGTTCACGTATTTTATCGCATTAGCATTACAGCTTATTTTAGAATTTAATCACCACAAATAAGAGCCAGCTATATAAGTGGTTAATAAAATGGAGGAATGATGCGACAGAAAACAATATGATCGCTGCCAGAAGGATCTTCGAAGAAAGATAAAGTACCACAAAATATAAATTTCTACAGAAAAGGATCTGCTATAAATATTGAGAACCGATGAAACCTTATCGGTTGAATTAAAACATTTGCATATCAGTTAAAAAATCCTATTTTTGCTTTAAAGGTTTTTGACACTAAATGAAGCATTAGGTTTTCGGTCAAAAGTAAACTTTGGTTTACAGGTTTCTAAAAAAAAATAATCAAAACCTGCCTTTATAAACCTATAAAATGGACGCAGACCCGTTTTTATCCCTTTTCTTTGGACCAGGAGTTCCCGGTGGAGGAATCATTGACCACGAAATATCTACCTGGAAACTATTTTTGACCATTTTTTTGGTGTTTTTGAACGGCTTTTTTGTTGCCGCTGAATTTGCCATCGTAAAAATCCGCTCCTCGCAGATAGATGTAAGAACCGACCTGAATCCCGGTATTGCCAAAACTGCCAAAACCATTGTCAACAATCTGGATGCATATCTTGCTGCTACCCAATTGGGTATCACTCTGGCTTCGCTTGGGTTGGGTTGGGTTGGAGAAGGTGCTGTCGCCCCGATTGTGGTCAAAGTTTTTGATTTGCTTGGTCTTACAGGGCCAGAATGGGTAGCCATTGCAAACAACAGTGCCATTTGGATTGCTTTTGCGGTTATTACCGTATTGCACATTGTGTTTGGCGAGCTGGCACCAAAATCATTGGCCATCCGTTATCCCACAAATACGACCTTTTCTATAGCCTGGCCGCTGCGTATTTTTTATGTACTGTTCCGTCCGGTCATCTGGACAATGAACGGGTTGGCCAATTTCATCTTAAAACTCATCGGTATCAAACCTATTCACGGATCTGAAATCCATTCGGAGGAAGAGTTGAAAATGATCATTTCCGAAAGTCAGGAAGGCGGTGCGATAGAGCAGACCGAACGCGACCTGATACAGAATGTGTTTGAATTTGACGATCGCAGGGTCAACAATATCCAGACCTTGCGTAAGAATGTATCAGCAGTAGAGATCGGCATGCCCGTGAGGGAGGCGATAGACTTTACCATAAATGAAGGCTATTCGCGATATCCGGTTTATGAAGATTCTTTGGACAACATCAAAGGAATTCTTTATACCAAAGACCTTGTAAAGTTGACGCTCGATAATCCCAAAGAAACGAGTTTTGTGGGCATACTCCGAAAACCCTTGTTTATATCTGAAAGCTCCAAGATCAAAAATTTATTGAAAATGTTCCAGAAAAAGCGCATCCAAATGGCGGTCGTTACCAACGAAATCGGGGAACTGACCGGAATTGTGAGCATGGAGGACATCCTTGAAGAACTTGTGGGCGAGATACAGGACGAATACGATAACGAAGACCCGATCGTCATCAATCTTGGCGAAGGTGTTTTTTCGGTCAATGCGCACAGTAACCTCTCGGACATCAACCGCTATTTGCCCTTTCGTTTTGAAGAAAGTGAGCATTACGATACCCTTTCCGGGCTATTGGCAGAAACCTTTCCTGAACGTGAACTCAAAGCAGGCGATGTTTTGGATTTGGACCATTATCAGGTGCGAATCATTAAAATGTACCGAAATTCCGTGGAGCGTGCCGAACTGACACTCATAAATGTGTCTGGCGAAGAGACCGAAAGTGAATAAATGGGTTGACCGTACCCCGGAAAAATACTGCTTCTTCACCATTTTACATTTGGCGTTTTAACAAAGCTGTCCTAACCCTTTTTTTTGGTTCAAAGCGTACAAGTAATTAATTTTTAACAAATTGATGCCATCGAGCCAAAAAATCAATACATTTAGGAGGTTTGAGCCGCAATAGTTGTTGTTATGCCAAAAAAATATCTTATCGCATTTGCGTTTTTATCGCAAGCGTTCTTTGGCTTTTCCCAAAGCGAGAGATACATCGACAGCCTTCAGCAAGCCATTAAACTTGAAAAGGTTGACACAATTCGATGTCAAAAATAAATTTATGCAGGTACATATCTAATGTATTCACAACCAGACGAGGCCTTGAAATATGCTCGACAAGCGGTAGAAATTGCCCGAAAAAGTAATTATACCAAGGGCGAGGGTGAAGCTCTACAACTGATTGGTGGAATTTTTGCTATAAAAGGAAACATCGTTTATGCATTGGATTATTTACTTCAAGGGTTAAGAAAACTGGAGGATGGCGGAACTGCTGTTGAGATTGGTGAAGCTTTGTCTTTGGTTGGATATGCTTACTATAGGCAGGGAGACTACAAAAAATATTTGGAATACATGCAGAAGGCTCTAAAGATTGCCAAACGAGCGAATTCAGATTATTTAAAATTTTTTACGATAGCCAATATTGGAGATGGTTATGAACGAATGGATCAACTGGATTCTGCAGCTTATTATGTGAGTTTGGCGCAACAAATTACTTCTGAAATGAAATATAAATATAATGTTGCTCTTCTGAATAATAACACTGGAAATATTTACCGAAAAAGAGGTAAATTTTCCTTGGCATTGGAGTATTACAGGCAGTCCATTCAGTATTTTGAAAATCACAATCATGACGAGATACATATTGCTGTTTATCTCGGAATGTCAAAAAGTTTCTATGGACTGAACCAAATAGATTCTGCATTGCATTACTCCAAAAAAGCCTTGAAGATTTCCCAAAATGGGGCTTTTACCCAAGAGTCATTGAAACGAGCCAGTTCATTACCGATTACTACGTAAAAGAAAACAATGTAGATAGTGCTTATGTGCACCAACGAATTTTGATTCAGGCAAAAGACAGCCTTTTCAGCCAAGATAAAATTGCCCAAATACAGGCCTTGAGCTTTGAAGAATCCATGCGACAACAAAACATCGCCTTGGCAAAAGAACAGGAAGCAGAAGAACGCAAGACCAATATCCAATATGGCATCGTAGCCATCGGTCTGGTGTGTCTTTTGGTGGTTTTCCTGTTGTTGAGCAATAGCGTCATCATCAACGGAAAGTGGATACGCTTTTTGGGCATTTTGGGTCTGTTGCTGGTTTTTGAGTTCCTGAACTTGATTTTTCATGGCTTCATTGCAAAAATCACGCACCATTCGCCCATTTGGATGTTGTTGATTATGGTGGCACTTGCCTCGGTACTCATTCCGTTTCACCATAAGATAGAGCATTGGGTCAGTGACAAGGTTGTGGCAAAAAACAAGCGGATACTAATTGCCGCGGCAAAGCGTACGTTGGAAAAACTGGAAGGCACGGCTGATGTTGGGCAAAATCCCGAAAACGATGAACCATAAAAAAAGCGACTTGTAAAAGCCGCTTTTCTATTATTGTTTTATCAGTTTTTTACTGATGGTCTGGTTGTCCTGTGTAAGCCTTATGATATAAATTCCGGCGCTCAATCCATCCAATTGTAGAACTTGCGAATCTTGGATGGCGGTTTCGAACACTTTTTTTCCAAGAACAGAATAGATTTCAATCACTGTATGCATTTCTCTGCCCAAATTTATGTACAGTCTGTCATTTACTGGATTAGGGTATAATTTGATGAGCGATAAGCTATTGTCATCGAAGCCCAAGTTGCTGTAACAGGTCCAAGTGAGATCGTCAAAAACCACACGATTGGTCGCTGTGCTGTTTCCATCAATAGTGATGCTCACGTTTCCTTCAATATTGATATCTGGAATGGTTACGGTCTGTTCAACATCTTGTTCGCCGTAGGCAATGGTGCCAACGACGGTACCATTTACATTTAGGTTGAACGTACCGCTTGAACCACCAAACACCCGCTTGGTCTTAACGCTAAACGTACCTATGCCGTCAGTTATGGTAGGTGCGGTCAGAACGCCGTTTCTTATGGTAATGGCTTTGTCGTTCAAGGTCTGATCGGTTCTTGCATCGGTAGCGCTCCATGGCAAGCCGTTGTCGCCTGTCCAGTTTACGTCGCCATACGAACTTGATGTGGAGGCAAAGTTGGTAAAAGTTTCTGCAACACATTCAGACCCACTGGCACCGGCTTCGGTTGTGGTGCCATCCACCGGATTGCTTTGGGCAGACATATTATTGGCTGCATCTTTAGCTAAAACTGTAAAGGTATAGGTGGTTTCTGGTTCCAGATTGATGACCGTTGCCGAGTTGGTTGTAGAATTAGAATTATAGGTGCCATCAACAAAGATGTCGTAGGACGCAACCGCAATATTGTCTGTTGATGGATCCCAAGCTAATGAAATGCTTGTTGGATATTCGTTGGTCACGACCAAATTGGTAGGGATGCTCGGTGCTTCGGTATCCGGTTCAGGATTCCATATCAACTGTGCGAATTCTGGGTGGTCGATGAATGGGTTTCGGTTGTTTTGATGGCTAAAAACTGCGTTGTTCCTATCTATTTCCTTTTGTGATACGGGATCGTTCAAGTGCCAGGTCATTAGAATATTCAAAAACGGGTCTGCCAAAACCTTGTCGGAGCTGCCGTCGAACATGGCATAGGCCGACCAAGAAGCTACTTGGTTTTGATAGCGAGTCGCAAAATAGAAATAAATGCGTGCAATATCGCCTTTAAATTCATCAATAGGTTCAAACACAATCCCGGTATAGCCGGCAGAGTACCCGCTGTTAAGATTGTTGCCTAATTTTGAACCATTCATGGTTGGGTTGGAAATACCGCTTTGGTTTACCAATGTCCCAGCCACACCATAAGGGTAATTGCTTCTAAAGCCGTTGACACGACCATCGGTAGGGACTACTTGGTGGCCATCGTTCCGCATTGGTGATGCATCTCCAAATGCCGATTGCGGGATGACGTGTTCTTTGTTGTAGCAATCTCCCTCGCTGTTGTAGTTGCCACATTCATCTTCGCCAAAGGTGTAATTATAAGGATCTGTACCGTTAGGGTTTTCAGAATAGATATCCAAAATGGTACCGTCGTTTTCGTAATAATAGTCCAAATCGCTTAAAGCATACAAATTATCAAGTGCGTTGTAGCCCCTATCGATCGAAATATACTCATTGGGCAGACCGTCATTGTTGTTATCGATTATGCGCATTAGTTGTGTTTTCAAAGTGTAACCGGTTCCGGTAGCTGTACTGTAGTAACCGGTAGGAATTTGACCCAATGCAACTGTCGTGGCCAATAATGCAGCAAAAAAGGAAATGTTCTTCATGTGTGTCAATTATTATTTTTCTTAAGTAATGCCATATAAAATCCGTCATAACCGGAAACGTGCGATAAAATCTTTTTGTCTTTGACAAATGTAAATTCTTTTCCCGAAGTGCTTGCCAAGAAACGCTCTATTTGTTTTTGGTTTTCTGATGGAAGTACAGAACAGGTAGCATAAACCATTTGACCTCCGGGTTTTACCATTTTTGAGTACTGTTGGAGGATATCCTGTTGAGTTGCCCTGACCGAATTTAAAAATTCAGGTTGGAGTTTCCATTTGGCGTCCGGGTTTCTTCTCAATATTCCAAGACCGGAGCATGGGGCATCTATCAAGACCCGATCCATTTTGTCATAAAGCTTTTTTATGACCTTTGTAGAATCAATATGCCTGGTTTCTATATTGAAAGCACCGTTGCGCTTGGCTCGTCGTTTCAGTTCATTTAATTTGTTGGCATAGATGTCCATTGCGATGATCTGACCTTTGTTTTGCATCAATGCTGCCAAGTGTAACGCTTTTCCTCCTGCACCCGCACAGGCGTCGGCTATGCGCATACCTGGCGCAACTTCCAGAAATTCTGCCACCAATTGCGAGGAAGCATCTTGCACCTCAAAAAGGCCGTTTTTGAACTGTTCGGTCAAGAAAACGTTCGTGCGCTCTTTGAGCTTTAATGCTTCGGGATAGTCCTTGAGCGTTTCGGTTTCGATACCTGTGTCATAAAGTTCGTTTTGGAGCTGTTCGCGAGTGATCTTTAAAGTGTTTACCCTCAATATGACATCGGCTTGTTGGTTGAGTGAAGCGATTTCTTTTGCCCATATAGTTTCGCCCAGCTCGCTAGCTCCAAGCTCATCCAGCCAGTCTGGGATGGATTCCCGATAGATTCTGACTTTTGAGAGTTCGTCAAATCGCCCTTTGATTTTTCGGGTTGGCGTGTTTTGAAAATAGGGCCAATCGGGCAATTTGATACCCCTCAACGTGGCCCAAACCGCAAACATGCGCCAAAGGTTGTCCCTGTCAAAAGGTTCTTTTACCTCGGCGATTTCGGCATATAAGCGTTTCCAGCGAACAATGTCATACACCGTTTCAGCCACAAATGCCCTGTCGCGTGCGCCCCAACGTTTGTCGCGTTTCAATAATTGTTGTATCACTTTATCGGCGTATTGGCCATCATTGAAAATGAGCATCAATCCGTCAATAACCGAAAAACATAGGTTTCTGTGTAGGCGCATCAAAAAAAAAATTAGCCTGCAAAGTTAAGCGAAATGTTACCAAATCACGAACATTTTATACTTTTAACTCTAAATAAAGTATCTTTCGCCAAAATTTGGAAGGTATGAAGTATTTGATGATTGTGTTTTTGGCAATTGGTACGGTTTCCTGTAAACAGGATAACCAGACAGGCGTTCGATCCTACGCTTTTGTTACAGTGGAGGATATTTATGTCGATTCCGTTTTGAGTATCAGGGCGATAGAAATTTTGAACGACAAAAGCCTCGCCTTTGCGGCCAACAACGGTGTTTTTGGTCTGTTTAATCCCACGTCGGAAAAATGGATGGCTTCGGAACAAAAACATGACTCATTGAGTTTACAGTTCCGTTCTGTGGCCCATACGTCAACCGATTTTTTTATGTTGAGTGTTGGCAATCCGGCGTTGCTATACAAAACGGGCGATGAAGGTGTTATGGAACTGGTATATAAAGAAGTTCATGAGAAGGTGTTCTATGATTCCATGGCATTTTGGAACGATAATGAAGGTATTGCAATTGGTGATACCACAACCGAATGTTTGAGCATTATCGTTACAAGAGATGGTGGCCAATCTTGGTCAAAACTTTCTTGTGATATTTTGCCCAAAGGAATGGCAAATGAAGGCGCTTTTGCGGCCAGCAATACCAACATTGCCATAGTGGGCGATAAAACTTGGATTGGAACAACAGCCGGCAGGGTTTATTTTTCGCCCGATAAAGGGAAATCTTGGAAAGTGTTTGATACGCCCATCGTCAAAGAAAGTGATACAGAAGGCATTTATTCCATTGTATTTTACGATGATCTAAACGGTTTTGCCATAGGGGGCGATTATACCGATCCCAATGCAAATTCAGCCAATAAGATAAGGACCAAAGATGGCGGGAAGACTTGGGAAGTGGTATCTGACAATCAGGAGCCGGGATACAGAAGTTGCGTACAATATGTACCGGGAAGTAATGCCAACAGTTTGGTGGCAATAGGTTTTAAAGGGATTGATTTTTCAAATGATAAAGGTACTACTTGGAAACATTTGAGCGACGAGGGTTTTTACACGATTCGTTTTTTCAATGACAGCACAGCCTATGCAGCGGGTAGCGGTAGGATTTCAAAGCTTGTTTTTTCGGAATAGAGCAATAAGTGACGGTTATTTTTTTTCTTTTCGTTTTTTAAACTCGGCAAAGATTTGTCGCTTGAAATCTTCTTCGGATTTTTGAAGGAGCAAGACCTTTTTTGCAGAAACGACTGTTAGGAGGTCTTTGTAATAATCATTCTTGAGCTTATTATTTTCTTCTTCAATTTTAAGTAGGTCGTTCAGTAACTTTTTGGCTTCTGCATCAGTAAGGTCGTTGTCAATCTGCTTTAGTTTTTCCTTTTCGTTGATGATTAGATTGCGACGTTTTTCTTCAAAGCCATTGAAGATGGGCCAGAATTTTTGGGCTTCGGACTGTGAGAGGTTCAGTCGTTCGGTAATGAAGGCCACTTTTAGTGACTTGATGTGTTCTATGTGGTTTTTATCTTGTGAAAAGCCATTGAAGGCCATCAAAAAAAATAATGCAATGGTCAATGTTCTCATGGTTCTGATATTAAGTGTTCAAGATCGGAATCTTGTAATAAGTATTCTTCTATGTATGTTTGATCAATGGTGTTATTAAAAAAGTAGGAGGTGTTGAGGCTGTTGGGCACAAAAAATTGCGAGAGGTCATGGGTGCTCAAGCCTTCGGTCATCAAATAGTTTTCAATGGAAGCAGTTTCAAGCTCTGCAAATGTCAAGGAGCGCTGGTTGCCAAAAAACACATTGAAGGCCAGTATTAGGCTTGCCGCAATGCCCGATATGTAAGCGATTTTTTTCCAGTGGAAAAGAGGAATGGTTTTCGGTTCGCTATGTTGTGTTGCGGTTTTGGCAAGTGTGTGTTCCAGTTGGTCAAAGTAACCTTGTGGCACGCCAAAACCATGCTCTGTCACTTTTTCGGAAAGATCCCGTGACTTTTTGTTGGAAAGCACGGCATCTTCCAAGGACGCAAAATAGTTGGGAGGTGTCTTAAATCCCGTAGATTTGATATTATGTAGCTTGTTAACTTTCATCGTTTCTATGACTTCAATAGTTTGCAATGGTTTAATCCATATTGAGGTATGCTTCGATTTTTTTGACGGCAATGTGGTACGAGGCTTTCAGTGCGCCTTCGGTAGTATCGAGAATCGCGCTCATGTCTTTGTATTTCATTTCCTGAAAATATTTCATATTGAAAACTAACTGTTGTTTTTCAGGGAGCTTGGCAATTGCTTGTTGAAGTTTCAATTGGATATCATTGCCCTCAAAGTAGATGTCGGATTCAAGGCTTTCAACTGCAAGCTGTATAACTTCTTCACTGGACACTTGCATCATTTTTGCTTTTCGGGTGATGGCGGTAATGGCCTCATTGGTGGCTATTCGGTACATCCACGAATAGAGTTTGCTCTCACCTTTAAAATTTTTGATGTTCCTGAATATTTTTATGAATGTATCCTGCAAAACATCGTCAGCGTCGTCGTGCACTTTCACGATGTTTCTGATATGCCAGTAGAGCCGTTCTTTGTATTGGGAGATAAGTTCGGCAAAAGCCGCTTCACTGATGTCTTTCTTGTCAGATTGTAATCGGTGTATGAGTTCTTGCTCTTTTTCCATGGTTTATTTCGATTGTCCATAGTAGTGCAAATGCACCTTGACAATGTGTTTTGGCTATCTGTTGTGCTAATGTACAAAATGTATGTGCTTCACCACTTTCATAATTAACAATAAAATAACGCTTTCATGCCCATGAAAAATGACCACAAACTTAACTTTTCGTTTTAATGGATTCTAAAAGTGAAATTTTATCTTTGCAACCAATTTAGTAAAAACACTTCGAACCATGGACAAAATCCGAACAACCAATACCTTGCTGTTGGTGCTTGTAATCCCTGTCGTATTTTATCTGCTTAAGACACTGTCGTTCATTTTCATACCCTTGGTGTCCTCAATGTTCATCGCCCTGTTGTTCTTGCCGTTGATGCGTTGGTTGGGCAAAAATGGGGTTCATAAGGTGATAAGTATCAGTATAGTAATTGTCCTTGTTTTATTGGGGCTTTCACTTTTGGCATGGCTGATCCATCTGTCAAGTAAACAGATCATGTCTCCCGATAGTACGTTTTTTGTACAGGCAGAAGAAAAGATACGTGGATTAAAATATTCGCTAGAAGGTTTTTTTGGAGTGCATTTGGGAAATGAAGAGCGTTTTGTTACAGGGATTTTGCACAAAGACAATTTGGGAAAGGCCTTTGGGTTTGTGGGCAATATGTTGAGCATGTCACTTACAACGACCTTTTTTGTTGTGTTGTGGTTGGCAGAATCAATCAATGTCCAAAAACTGATGAATGCCACATTGCTAAAGCAAAAGCACACTTCCGTAAAAACCTTCCGCAAGGTAGAAAAAGATTTGATCAAGTTTATCAAGGTAAAATTCCTGATAAGTTTGGGTACCGGGATCGGTATAGGGCTAGCTTGCGTGTATTTTGACGTCAGTTTTCCGATTTTCTGGGGGTTGTTTTCATTTGCCATCAATTTTGTGCAGATGATAGGCTCTTTTATTTCTGTCATCGCACTGGCCATTTTTGCTTTTGTAGAAATTCAATTTATGGGTACACTATTCTTTTTTGTACTTTCCATTACAATGGTACAGGTAATTTTTGGTGCCATTCTTGAGCCTATTTTTATGGGTAAATCATTTTCCATTAACATTATAGCTGTTTTGGTAATGCTTATGTTCTGGGGATTTATTTGGGGCATTCCAGGCATGATCATGTCCATCCCGATCACGGTATTCTTAAAGATCATATTGGAACAATTTCCAGGAACGGTGGTAATTGCCAGCTTGCTTTCGGGCAACGAGCCAAATATGAAGAAATAATCCGTACAGGTTTTTAAACTAATATTTCCTTAAAGTATTTCGATCAACGGTCAATTTTGAGTATATTTCGGATATGAAACAAATGGTAGTCTTGCTGTTATTATTGTTCACCATGCCTGGTGTTTACGCTTCGTACATCCTTGTCCCGATGGATGCCGAAGGACAAAAGAACCATTTGAAAGCCTATGGTGTTACCTATTGGACGTTAGAAAACCAACTGAAAGTCAATTGGTTGTTAAATTATCGTGGCGGTTCGTTCTTGTTGCCCGATACCGATGCCATTCGACGTGAATGCCAGATTAGAGGGGTTTCTTTTGAGGTGCTTTCAGATGCAAAGACCGAGGAGATCCTGGAACTTATTGCAAGCCCGTCTCAAAATATGGAGGCCGTTATTCTTGAAAAAGCTCCGAAGATAGCTGTTTATTCCCCAAAGGGAAATCTACCATGGGACGATGCCGTGACAATGGTGCTTACCTTTGCCGAAATTCCTTATGACGTGGTCTATGACGAAGAAGTACTGAACGATGCCTTGGTACTGTACGATTGGCTGCACCTGCACCATGAAGACTTTACAGGACAGTACGGAAAATTTTACCGGGCTTACAAATCTGCAGCTTGGTACATCGAAGAAAAGCGCGAAGCAGAAGCACTTGCCAAAAAACTTGGGTATGCCAAAGTATCCGATGCAAAATTGGCCGTAGCTTTAAAAATCAGAGATTACGTAATAGGAGGTGGTTTTATGTTTGCCATGTGCAGCGCCACCGATAGTTTTGACATCGCTCTGGCAGCAGAAGGGGTTGACATTTGCGAACCCATGTTTGACGGAGATGCCAGTGACCCCAACTACCAAAACGCCATCGATTACAGTAAAACCTTTGCTTTTAAGGATTTTATATTGGAGCGCAACCCGAACGTGTATGAATTTTCGTCGATAGACATGACCAACAAACGTCGCATCTTGCCAACACTTGACTATTTTACCTTGATGGATTTTTCTGCCAAATGGGATCCGGTGCCTACCATGCTGTGCCAGAACCATACGGCATTGGTCAAAGGTTTTATGGGGCAAACCACGTCGTTTACAAGGGAAGAAATAAAATCCAATGTCCTGATTCTTGGCGAGAACAAAAGCAATGGCGAGGCAAAGTACATACACGGTATTAAGGGAAAAGGCTTTTTTACCTTTTATGGTGGCCATGACCCGGAAGACTATACGCACAAAGTTGGCGACCCAAAAACCGAGTTGGAACTCTACCCAACCTCACCCGGTTACCGACTTATCCTTAACAACGTCTTGTTTCCTGCAGCCAAAAAGAAAAACCAAAAAACCTGATTTTTGCTTTCTGCAAGCTCATTATTTGACTAATTTCTTGTCAGTTTGAGATTGCACTTTCGAATTTTTTCATCAAAAAATGGACGATTATTCAATTTTAATATTTCCGTTTGTCTGTCTGTTGCAGAATGATCTATAATTGTTGACTCTATTGTAGATGAAATTTCTTATTTAATACTTTTCCAGATGTGCCTGGTACAATTATTATCCATTTGAATTCGGGCCCAAAATGGTGATCGTAAATGTAAATGTGTGAATTCTAAACAAGAGTTATACCTTGAAGGTTCAGAATGTGAAAAAAAACCGAAACACTTGACGAATATATTCTGACATCGAGCAAAAGGAAATGGCAATGCTTTGCTCTTACCATCAGTGTTTTCAAGTCCCGTGTAGTTATGACAGGCGAAATGATTAATGAAAGCACTGATAATGAGGATATTGTTATTATTATTATTATTATTATTGTTGTTGTTGTTGTTGGTTCTGCTACTTATTATCCAATGGATATTGGACATTTATAGAACCAAAAGTATTATATCGTCACAAAAAAAACTCGAGCAAGCTGGTTGGCTATTCCTAATCCGCACTTTTTGAAATCAGAAATTCACATGTGACGATATCCGAAGGGTTATAGATTTCGCTCTGCTTCAAAAAAAAATCCAACCGTTTCGGGTTGGATTTTTATAAGTGAAATGTGTTTAACGATATGGCAAAATGCCTACTTTTTTACTTTTTTTGCGATTGCTTCAAAAGCTTCTGGATGGTTCATGGCCAAATCTGCAAGAACCTTACGGTTCAATTCGATATTGTTGGCCTTGATGCCTCCCATAAATTTTGAATATGACATCCCGTGCATCCTCGCACCTGCGTTGATACGCATGATCCAAAGTGAACGGAAATTTCGCTTTTTGGTTTTGCGGTCTCTGTAAGAGTAAAGCATGGCTTTCTCAACCGCGTTTTTGGCTACTGTCCAGACGTTTTTGCGTCGTCCGAAGAAGCCTTTTGCTTGCTTAAGAACCTTTTTTCTTCTGGCTCTCTTTGCTACTGAATTTACTGATCTTGGCATTTCTTAAATTGTTTTTTTGTAGTGGGCGGTCGGCTACCCGACACTTGGTCATTTCCTGATCGTCAATCTAAAATCGATGATTATCTTGGCCACACTCCATGGTTTATAATTTGTTTTAACCTTTTTGCAAGACGATTGTTACTTTAATCGCAACATAGTCTTGACATTGCTCTCATCTGACGCGTGCACTAGGGTGCTGTGTGTCAGGGCGAGCTTACGCTTTTTCGATTTTTTGGTCAGGATATGACTCTTGTAAGCGTGCTTTCTTTTGATCTTACCGGTACCTGTAAGCTTAAATCGCTTCTTGGCACTCGATTTGGTTTTCATTTTCGGCATTTCTACTGGTTTTTAGTTACACTTCACTTAATATTTTCTCGATTTGGACCGGTTTTCGGCCCAAGTGTCATTTTGTTTTTTTTGGCGTAAGGAACATGGTCATCCTTTTACCTTCAAGTTTTGGCATTTGCTCGACCTTGCCATATTCTTCAAGGTCTTGAGCCAGTTTCAACAATAATATTTGCCCTTGCTCTTTGAAGACAATAGATCTTCCCTTGAAAAATACATAAGCTTTGAGCTTGGCACCTTCTTTAAGGAATTTTTCGGCGTGCTTCTTTTTGAAGTCGTAATCGTGATCGTCTGTCTGCGGACCAAACCGTATCTCTTTTACGACCACCTTTGTGGCTTTAGCTTTCAGGGCTTTATCCCGCTTCTTTTGCTCATAGAGGAACTTTTTGTAGTCCATGATCTTGCATACGGGCGGGTCTGCCTTTGGCGAGATCTCAACAAGGTCGAGTTCTTGTTCCTCGGCCATTTCCAGGGCAACACGGGTGGGGTAGATGCCGGTTTCGATATTCTCGCCCACAAGTCTTACCTTATCAACCCTTATGCTGGCGTTGATCCTGTGCAATTCTTCTTTTTGTGCTTTTTTGAAGCTTCCTTTGTCTCTATTTAATGCTATGGCTATGTGTGTTTTTGTTAAACTTAATTTTATTTAAAAGGTTTTCATCCCTTTATTTATTTCGTCTGCGATGATTTTTGCAAATTCATCGACGGTTATTTGTCCTAAATCCGTACCACCGTGTTTGCGGACGGTAATTTTGTTTTCTTTCTCCTCGTTTTCGCCGATGATGAGCATATAAGGCGTTTTTTGCATTTCGGCTTCCCTAATTTTCTTGCCTATGGTTTCGTTTCGGTTATCAACGAGGGCGCGAATTTCGTTATTTTCCAGCAAATTTAAAACTTTTTGGGCGTATTTTTCATATTTCTCACTGATGCACAATAGAGACACTTGTGTAGGCATGAGCCAAAGCGGGAAATTGCCACCGGTATGTTCAAGCAATATCGCCACAAACCGCTCCATGCTTCCAAACGGCGCACGGTGTATCATTACGGGTCTGTGGAGCTCGTTATCACTGCCTTTGTAGGTCAGCCCAAAACGTTCGGGTAGGTTGTAATCTACTTGTATTGTGCCCAATTGCCAGTTGCGCCCTAAAGCATCCTTAACCATAAAATCGAGTTTTGGACCATAAAAAGCGGCCTCGCCTTCTACGATTTCATAATCCAGTCCTTTGTCGATGGCAGCATTGATAATCGCGCTTTCGGCCTTTTCCCAGTTCTCAAGACTACCAATATATTTTTCGGGCTGATGCGGATCGCGTACAGAAACTTGTGTCCTGAAATTCTCAAATCCCAAAGAGCCAAAAACATATAACACCAAGTCAATAACGTTTTTAAACTCTGCGTCAAGCTGGTCAGGGGTACAAAAAATATGGGCATCGTCTTGAGTGAAGCCCCGTACTCTTGTAAGTCCGTGCAACTCACCACTTTGCTCGTATCGGTAAACAGTGCCAAACTCGGCATAGCGTTTTGGTAATTCCCTGTAGGAGAACGGTCTGGTATTATATATTTCGCAATGGTGCGGACAGTTCATGGGTTTGAGCAAAAATTCCTCGCCTTCCGCCGGTGTGTGTATGGGCTGAAAGCTGTCTGCACCATATTTTGCATAGTGTCCAGAGGTAACATAAAGTTCTTTTTGTCCGATGTGCGGAGTCACGACCATTTCGTAGCCTGCTTTTTTCTGGGCTTTTTTCAGGAAGTTTTCTAAACGTTCACGAAGAGCTGCACCTTTGGGCAACCATAATGGTAAGCCTTGGCCAACTTTTTGTGAAAATGTAAACAGTTCAAGTTCCTTGCCCAGTTTGCGGTGATCCCGTTTTTTGGCTTCTTCGAGCAGGGTCAAATATTCGGTTAGGTCTTTTTGCTTAGGAAAAGAAATGCCGTAAACGCGGGTCAACTGCTTGTTCTTTTCATCGCCACGCCAGTACGCACCGGCTACCGAAAGAATTTTTACTGCTTTGATGATTTCAGTATTTGGGATGTGTCCTCCACGGCATAAATCTGTAAATGTAGCGTGGTCACAAAAGGTGATAGTACCGTCCTCGAGGTTTTCTATCAATTCAACTTTATATTCGTTTTGTTGTGATTTATAAAGTGATAGCGCATCGGTTTTTGATACAGAACGCATTCTGAAATCGTACTTGCCCCGTGCAATTTCGAGCATTTTGTCTTCGATGGCCTTAAAATCTTTTTCAGAGATGGAACGCTCACCCAGATCTACATCATAATAAAACCCGTTTTCGATAGCAGGTCCAATAGATAGTTTTACGCCTGGGTATAATTCTTCAAGTGCTTGAGCAAGTACGTGTGCCGTGGAATGCCAAAATGCTTTCTTTCCTTCAGCATTGTTCCATGTGTATAAAACCAAAGAGCCATCGGTAGTTAGGGGCGTTGCGGTTTCAACGGTTGTACCGTTAAAATTTGCAGAAATCACATTTCTGGCAAGTCCTTCGCTGATGCCTTTTGCAACATCCATAGGCGTTGCACCGCTTTCAAATTGCTTTTTGCTACCGTCTGGCAGGGTAATGGTTATCATGATGCGTTTTTATTTTAAGGGTACAAAGATAATAGGTTATGGACGTTCGTACAATGCACGTATTCAAACTTTTTTTAAAATATGCAAAGTATTAAGTCGTATGTATTATTATATAAGAACGTTTTGTATTAATATTCCCATTTCGCAGGAATTATTTGTTTCCGCAACTCAAAATTTAACCGCCTAATTGCCAATAAATAACATGCAAATTTGATTATAAATTTGAGTCTTTTATATAGTATTTTAGCTATAAAGCAGTACCTAATGTATTTATCTTTTTGTCAATTCAATAATTGATCTGATGGATGGAAATCTAGAGGCGTCTTTTTTTTATACCTTTTGCTCGTGCCTAACAAAAACAGAGGCAATGCAGATTGTCGTTTTATTTGTGGTCCTGTTAAAGCGAAATAAGCTATCGATAATATGGATATTCTTCTGAATATGTTGTACGGTAAAGTAAGGTGACAAATGGGTTTTGCACCATTATCCATTGTTTCGTTTCTTATATAATAATAGGAGCAACTCGTTAGGCATTATATTTTTGCCCACAAACGCGATGATTTCTTAATTGTTGGCTATAATTAATAAACTTCTAAATTCGATATATATTAAACATTCAATAGGATTGGTAAATACTATAGGGTATGGGTCAATTGTCCAAAATCCGTAGAAGTCTATTTCACTCCGTTCCATACAAGGAAGAAAACTGATGATAAAAACAGAAATATTTAATTTATATATAGATAAGAGCTGATTTACATTGCAACCCGAATACCCATCGCGCTTTAAGCTTTTTCTTATTCTCTGGCAATTGTCATTTAACTGGAAATAATAATGCAGAGTGAATCCTGTGTTAATCTGTTTATGGATATCCAGTATAGTTTGCAAAGTATTCGATTAAATCTCTGTAATAGTTTGATTTTTTATAAATTAATTAAAATCTGTGCATCTGTAGCTAAAATCATAATGCCCCACGGGTGTACTTATTGTCATGACCACTAATTGCCAACTAAATTCAGGTAATTTGAGACCTGGAGCCTGATGCATTGTGCAGACATCCCATATATCACACAATACAATTTTATAAATATTTGTTAAATTGAAGTTGCCGTGTAACCGTAATCCGTTCAAAATGAGATACGAGAAAAAAAACTAAAAAAATCATCAAAAAACTTTTGTGAGAAACAAAAAAAGGTGCTTATCTTTGCACGCTCAAAAACCCGAGATGCTGGTTTGTGCATCGGTTTGGATTTTTGGAAAGTTATACGAAGTTCATAGACATATTGGATCGACAAAGACAAGAGAACAGACCGTTTTGATTGCCCGG
>JAKQHT010000019.1 GCA_029557895.1 Bacteroidota bacterium
ACAAACACTATTTGTCTTTGTATTCCAATACCATTCTTTTGCATTTCCGAGTGGTGGCTGTCCGTCTTCGGTTGGTAAATATTTCTCCACTTCAGGCAAACGGATTGGCAGATATTTATCTTCAATCATTTGAGGTAATCCATTCACATAATAGACAGGAAACGGCTCCCCCCAATATCTCTGCCTCGAAAAAACAGCGTCCCTCAAACGATAGTTTACTTTGGCTTTTCCTGCACCGGTTTTTTCCAATTCCTCGATGATTTTCTTCGTTCCCGATTTGTAATCCAAACCGTTCAGAAAATCAGAATTAATATATTCAAAACCTCCTTTTTCCGTAAAAGCAACCTCCGAAATATCCTGATTAAAAATGTTTTTTATCGGAAGATTAAAGTGTTTTGCAAAGGCATAATCTCTTTCATCTCCACAAGGAACAGCCATTACAGCACCCGTTCCGTATCCAGCCAACACGTAATCTCCAATCCAAACCGGAATTGGTTCTTTCGTAAACGGATGTTCTGCATAAGCTCCTGTAAATACTCCCGAAATCGTTTTTACATCTGCCATTCTCTCTCTTTCCGAGCGTTTTGAAGTGGCTTCGATATACGCTTCAACAGCTTGTTTTTGTTCGTCAGTCGTAATACTTTTTACTAATTCATGTTCGGGAGCTAATGTCATAAACGAAACTCCAAAAATAGTGTCGGGACGTGTCGTAAATACCTCAATCCCCCTAACCCCCAAAGGGGGAACAGCAACTGCATCTAATTCACTTTTTATTTTTGATAAGACAGCTTCAATATTTCCAATAACTTCTTCATTTTTAAAGCGAATAACTTTAAACCCTTTTTTGTTTAGGATAATTGTTCGCTGTTCGTCATACTCTTTTTGTTCTTGGGCTAAATGATAACCTCCGTCAACTTCAACAACTACTTTTTTAGACAGACATACAAAATCAACGATAAAATCATCTATCAAATGCTGTCTCCGGAATTTATCTCCCAAATTTTGGTTTCGTAATTCCTGCCACAAAATATTTTCTGCTTCGGTAGGATTATTCCGCATTTGTTTTGCTTTATCTAAAAGCAAATGAGAATTATTGCCTCCGGTCATATATCCGGGCTTAGTTCCTTCACCTTTGGGGAAGGTTAGGATGGGGAAATTTACTGATGCTCCAACCGATTTCCCAATCCAGTTTCTTTGGCTTTCTTTGATACTTTCACTCCAATCGATAGTTTCTAATCCTTGAAGTAAACGTTCTGCATAAGCAGAAATTCGCATACTCCATTGAGTCATTTTTTTACGGATTACAGGATGTCCTCCACGTTCTGAAACGCCGTTTACGATTTCGTCATTTGCCAAAACGGTTCCAAGTGCAGGACACCAGTTTACTTCGGTTTCAGCCAAATAAGTCAATCGGTATTTTAAAAGAATTTGTTGTTTTTCTTCTGATGAAAAAGCACTCCATTCATTAGATGAGAAAACTTCAACATTTTCGTCTGAAACGGCATTTACATTCGCATTTCCTTCTTTTTCAAAAATCGAAATCAAAGCCTGAATATCTTCTGCTTTATCCGAATTTTTGTTATACCAGGAATTAAACAACTGAATGAAAATCCATTGGGTATGTTTGTAATATTCAGGGTTTGAAGTACGCACTTCTCTACTCCAATCAAACGAAAACCCGATTTTGTCCAACTGTTCTCTGTATCGTTTGATATTCGTTTCAGTTGTAATTGCAGGATGTTGTCCTGTTTGAATCGCATATTGTTCAGCTGGTAATCCGAAAGAATCGTATCCTTGCGGATGCAATACATTAAATCCTTTATGACGTTTGTATCTTGCTACAATATCCGAAGCAATATAACCCAACGGATGACCTACGTGAAGTCCTGCTCCACTTGGATAAGGAAACATATCCAAAACGTAGAAAGCCTCCCCCAACCCCTCCGAAGGAGGAGAGTTTTCCTCACCCCCAGCCCTTCTCCCAAGGAGAGGGGATCTTGGATTTTTTGCTTGGAAAGTCTTATTATCTGCCCAATATTTTTGCCATTTCGGCTCGATTTCATTCGGATTGTATTTCATAATCGGTATTACTGCTGAATAAAGGCGCAAAATTACAGTTATTGGGTGATACTAAAAAACCGGGTGGACCAATTTCCCCCGATTACATAATCCAATCCAGCGATAAATTCGTCAAAATATTGACAGCATAGCCAAAAACCACTCTCCGCACTAAACGGGATCAACTAATTTCACACGTCCTGAAACCACAATCGGGTTCGGGAAATTTTTGGTTCATTCAAGGGAAACAATCTTTTTATGTCTGAAAATAATCGGGTTTTTCGGACACAGCCGTTAATTATTGGCGGACAATCACACTACTGCTTTTTATTGCTCTGTTTTCACAAAATTCAAATCCTGAAAATCATAGCTAAAATCGGTCAATGGTGAAATTGGTAGCATTGTCAGCCCTGTAACCGTTCCGTTTTCAGTTTCGACCATTACAAAAGCATCGGCATGAAGATAGGGGTTGTCCCATTTTACGGCGTAGGTATTGTCTTTGTACCAAAACATATCACCCTGTAATTGCGACGAACGTTTGGAGGCAAACCGCAATTTTCCTTTTGATTTTGAAATTGATATTGCGCCAAACCAGTTGTCATTATACGTCCCGATTAGGTTTTGCGTATCTGGAACTTTCGAATTTTTGTTATTCTCAACGGTCTTCCAGACTTCATCCGTGATTTTGTCAGCATCTCCTTTAAGTTCGGAAATCCGTTCGCTGTATTCCTTCACCCAGTCTTTTTCGGGCAAACCAAGGTAAAAATCCTTAATGGTATTTGAAATCGACATAAAAGCCACACCTTCTTGCTGGTTGGTCAACACGATGATTCCTAATTTTTCTTGTGGTATCATCACGATTTGGGTGACGATTCCTTCGAGCCCACCGGTATGCGATACTTGTAGTTTTCCTGCTATATCTTCCAATACAAAACCTAAACCGTATGCCCTGAAAAGCGTATTATAAGGCGGATACGTCGAAAACGGCATCAATGTTTGAGGTCTGGCAAGTTGTTTTATTTCTTCTTCAGAAACGATTTGCTTTTCGTTGTGTTTTCCATGGTCCAACTGAAACTGAACCCATTTTATCAAATCGTCCACATTGGAATATATCCCGCCTGCAGCATCCAAAATAGTGTTTGTGTAACGGTCAATCACTTTCAGTTTGCCGTCAATCGGGACGTGCGGCACAATGGCGTTGGATTTGTCTTTGAGCAAATTCCAATTGGGCGCTGTCCGGTTCATCTGTAAGGGCGATAAAATTCTTTCCTGAATAAAATCTGTCCAGCTTTTGCCCGAAACCCGCTCTATCACTATGCCGGCAATGATATACAGTAGGTTGTCATAATCGTATTTTGCCCGAAAATCCGAAACCGGTTTCAAGTAATGGATATTCTGGATGATGTCCTTTGGCGTAAAGTCGTGTCCGTCCGGCCACATCATCAGGTCTCCTGCGCCCAGTCCCAGTCCGCTTCGATGTGTTACGAGGTCTCGAACGGTAAATTCTTCTGTAACGTAATCGTTGTACATTTTGAATTCGGGAATGTAGGTTTTTACTTTGTCGTCCCATTTCATTTTTCCTTCATCCACCAACATGGCGATGGCCGTTGTGGTAAAAGCTTTAGAATTTGACGCAATACCAAAATTGGTGGCCGAATTCACTTTTTTTCCGGTTTCGATATCAGAAACCCCGTAACCTTTTGCCAAAACCACTTTTCCGTCGTGGATAATCCCAACAGCAATTCCGGGGACGTTAAAGGTTTTGAGGGTTTCTTCCACTAATTTATCTACTTTGGATTCGGCGATTTCCTGTGAAAAGGAAAATGCAGAAAGCAAAACTGTCAAGAGTAAAATGTATTTTTTCATTGTTTTAATAGTTTAAGTGGATAATTTTATGATCATACGGGATTTGCCCAAGATATAATTGTTGTCAATCTTTCATTTTGGTACTTTAAAAGTACTTGTACCATCCCTTTGCTATTCTTTACTTTTCAAATAACGCTTTTTGGCCAGCAAGGGAAGACAAGCAAAATTACACTTAATATAACAATGTTGAAAGATTAAACGTTGTAAAACCAATGCAAAAGATTTCTTTTTTTATTTTTACGCCGACATAGAGATTATTTATGAGTTCTTCTTTCGACAGATATCAAAAACGCCGTTTGGTTTCTTCCTATTTTTCTGTAGTGATCAGTATAGCACTGGTACTTTTCTTATTGGGCTGTTTGGGCCTTTTGGTGCTGAACGCAAAAAAAGTAGCAGACCATTTCAAAGAGCAGGTAGTCATGACCATTTACCTAAACGATTCCGCCAAAGAGGTAGAAGTGAACCAGTTGGAAAAAAGCCTTGCTATGGCCGCATATACCAAAAGTACCCATTACGTGTCCAAAGAAGAAGCCGCTGAATCGATGAAAGCAGAATCGGGCGAGGATTTTATGGACTTTATTGGCTACAATCCTTTACAGAACTCCATTGATGTACATCTAAAGGCCGATTATGTGACCTCGGAAACACTCAAAGGCATTTCGGAAGAACTTTCGACAAAAAAATTCATTGACGAAATACGCTACGACAACGACCTCGTTGAACTGATGAACGATAACGTGAAAAAAATTACATTTTGGGTACTGGTCATTAGTGCGGTTTTTACACTGATAGCGGTATTGCTTATCAACAGTTCCATCCGATTAGCAGTGTATTCTAAACGATTCATTATCAAAACAATGCAAATGGTAGGCGCCACAAAAGCATTTATCAGAAGACCGTTTGTGCTCATGAACGTACAGTTGGGTATCATCGGGTCTGTTGTGGCACTGACAGGTATGGCGGTTGTACTGTATTACCTTAACCTGACCTTCCCCGAATTGCAACTGGCCAATAACCCGGTAATGCTAACAGGACTGTTCTCGGGTATCTTCTTGTTGGGTATTTTTATCACTTGGATAAGCACCTACATCGCCACCCAACGCTTCCTAAATCTAAAGACGGACGGGTTGTACTATTAGGTATTATGAGATTGTTTATCGGTTCTTTTTAAATTAAACCTTTACTTTGCAACATCATTTATAAATCATCACCATGGGAGAAAAAAAGAGAAAAGAAGAAGTCAAAAAAGGTTTTATCTTCGGACATAAAAACTACAAAATGATGCTTATAGGCTTGGGACTGATTGCGCTCGGTTTTATCCTAATGGCAGGTGGCGGCAGCGACGATCCCAATGTTTTTGATGAATCCATTTTCAATTGGAGGCGCATACGGCTTGCCCCGACCCTTGTTCTATTAGGATTTGCCGTAGAAGTATATGCTATCTTGATCGACCCAAACAAAGAAAAAAATTCCAAATCCTAAAAATTTCAATAAGTGGTACCAAGGCATCAATTGAAATTTAGATATTTTACTGATTATTAAATACTTATGAATGTAATTGACGCTATTGTTTTAGCTATTATTGAGGGATTGACAGAATATCTCCCGGTCTCATCCACAGGACATATGATCATTGCATCGTCGTTTATGAAAATTGCCAGTGACGACTTTACAAAACTGTTCACCATCGTCATACAGCTTGGCGCCATAATTGCCGTAATCGCCCTTTATTGGAAGCGATTTTTCCAAAGCCTGGATTTTTATTTCAAACTGTTGGTCGCGTTCATTCCATCGGTAGTTTTCGGTTTGCTCTTGAGCGATTTCATCGACGACCTTCTCGAAAGCCCACTCACAGTTGCCATCACACTGATTATTGGCGGGATCATATTGCTAAAAGTGGACCATTGGTTTAAAAAGAACGAAATTGAGGACATGGAACAACCCGACCTGCACACAAAAATTAGTTATTTGAGCGCACTAAAAATCGGTTTTTTCCAAGTGCTTGCCATGATACCCGGAACGTCGCGCAGCGGCGCAACCATTGTAGGTGGTTTGATTCAAAATCTCAACAGGAAGACCGCCGCAGAATTTTCTTTTTTTCTTGCCGTACCAACGATGTTCGGTGCCACGGCCAAAAAATCATACGACTTCTACAAAGCAGGATTTGAACTTACCGGAGACCAAATAAATTACCTGATTATTGGAAATATTGTCGCCTTTGTCGTAGCTATGATTGCCATCAAATCTTTTATCGGGTACTTAAGCAAAAACGGATTCAAAATTTTTGGATATTATCGTATCGTTCTTGGCGCTTCGCTTTTGATCATCCATTACTTTATTTACAGCTTAACGGTCGTTTGATGAAAGCCGCATCAGCATTTACCGACGGAAAAATACTACTGATAGACAAGCCTTTGCATTGGACTTCCTTTCAGGTGGTTAACAAAATCCGTTGGGAAATCAAAAGGTCGTTCGGGTTAAAAAACATAAAGGTAGGCCACGCCGGAACCCTCGATCCCTTGGCTAGCGGACTTTTAGTGATCTGTACAGGAAAAATGACCAAGCAAATAGACAACTTTCAGGCGCAGACCAAGACCTATACCGGCACTTTTGTATTGGGAAGCACCACGCCTTCTTTCGACTTGGAAACAGAAATTGACAAACATTTCCCTACAGATCATATTAACGAAACCTCCATCTACAAAACCACAGAATCGTTCGTTGGTGACATTTTGCAATTGCCCCCGGTTTTTTCGGCCATAAAAAAAGATGGAAAACGGCTATACGAATTTGCCAGAGAAGGCAAGGAAGTAGAGGTACAGCCGCGCAAGGTACATATTTCAGAATTTGAAATCACCAAAATCGATTGGCCGAGTGTTGATTTTAGGGTGGTATGCAGCAAAGGTACTTATATCCGCTCCTTGGCGCACGATTTCGGGAAAGCGCTTGGTTCGGGAGCGCACCTCTCTGCTTTGCGCCGTACCAAAATTGGCGATTTTGATGTAAAAGATGCCTTGTCTATTGACGATTTTATCGGCTCGCTCCCTTAAATTTTAAACGACATTCAAAAAAAGAAGCTGAAACAAGTTCAGCTTCGAATACGGGGTTTTGATGTAATCCTGGAGCGAAGTGGAGAGATCTAAATTAGCAATGAAAGATATCTTCCATTGTCCAATAAGGAAAATGCAACCGTGGGTTATGAACCGCACATTAAGCAATCATCGCCTTGGCCCTCTTTGGCTTGCGCAATAAGCGCTTTCATTTCTTCTGCGGTCAATGGTTCGATATCGACCTTTTCTTTTGCAAACTTTGCGGCGGTCTTTGCTGCTTGCTTTTGTTTGTTCAAAAGTGTATCATCAACTTCTACCTCATCTGTAACTTCAGAAGTTTCTACCACCGGCTCCTGCTTTTTGGAATTGTCCAAAGTGAATTTGATGGCGTCAACAGCACTCTTGGTCCTCAAATAGTACATTCCGGTCTTCAGGCCACTTTTCCAGGCATAAAAATGCATAGAGGTCAATTTTGCCATTGTAGCACCTTCCATGAAAAGGTTTAATGATTGCGATTGGTCAATGAAATAGCCTCTGTGCCTTGACATATCGATGATGTCCTTCATGCTCAGCTCCCATACGGTTTTGTACAGTTCCTTGATGTGCTGCGGGATGCTTTCTATGTTCTGGATAGAGCCATTTCCACGCATAATCTCTTGTTTCAAGGTCTCGTTCCACAAACCGAGCTCCACCAGGTCTTCCAATAGATGCTTGTTGACCACGATAAATTCACCTGACAATACCCTTCTGGTATAAATGTTAGAAGTATATGGTTCAAAACATTCGTTGTTACCAAGGATTTGGGAAGTACTCGCCGTTGGCATTGGCGCCACTAACAAGGAGTTACGCACTCCATATTTGATAACGTCATTGCGAAGTTTGTTCCAATCCCAATTACCGCTCAACTCCTCATCTTTGATGCCCCACATATTGTGCTGAAATTCGCCTTTACTGATTGGGGAGCCTTCATAACTTTGGTAAACACCGTCCTTTTGGGCTTCTTCCATACTGGCTGTGACGGCTGCATAGTACAGCGTTTCAAAGATATCTTGGTTAAGTTTTTTGGCTTCGTCACTGGTAAATGGCATCCGTAACATGATGAAGGTATCTGCAAGTCCCTGAACACCCAAACCTATCGGTCTGTGGCGCATGTTAGAGTTTTCGGCCTCAATTACCGGATAGTAGTTCCTGTCAATGACTTTGTTGAGGTTTTTGGTTACGCGCTTTGTAATCCTGTACAGTTCTTTGTGGTCAAATGTGCCGTTCTTTACAAACATCGGCAGGGCTATCGATGCCAGGTTGCAGACCGCTATTTCGTCTGCCGATGTGTATTCCAAAATCTCGGTGCATAGGTTGGATGAACGTATGGTTCCCAAGTTTTTTTGGTTTGATTTGCGATTGGCGGCATCTTTATAGAGCATGTATGGTGTACCGGTTTCAATCTGGGATTCCATGATTTTTTCCCAAAGTTCCCTTGCCTTAATGGTTTTGCGGCCTTTGCCCTCGGCCTCATACTTTGTATAAAGAGCCTCAAACTCTTCACTGTGCACATCACAAAGCCCAGGGCATTCATTGGGGCACATCAAGGTCCATTGACCGTCTTCTTGTACACGTTTCATAAACAGGTCAGAAATCCACATGGCGTAAAACAAGTCGCGAGCGCGCATTTCTTCTTTTCCATGGTTTTTCTTTAAATCCAAGAAATCGAAAATATCGGCATGCCAAGTTTCAATATAAATAGCAAAGCTGCCTTTTCGCTTGCCACCGCCTTGGTCAACGTACCTTGCGGTATCATTGAACACTTTGAGCATTGGAACAATACCATTGCTGGTGCCATTTGTTCCGGCAATATAACTACCTGTTGCTCGGATATTGTGTATAGCAAGTCCGATACCACCTGCAGATTGCGATATTTTTGCCGTTTGCTTCAATGTATCGTAAATCCCGTCTATGCTGTCATCTTTCATGGTCAGAAGAAAACAGGACGACATTTGTGGTTTTGGCGTACCAGAATTGAAAAGTGTGGGGGTGGCATGCGTAAAATACTTTTTGGACATCAACTCATAGGTTTCTACCACGGCATCCAAATCGTTCAAATGGATTCCTACTGCCACCCTCATAAGCATGTGCTGCGGACGCTCGGCAATGATACCGTTGATTTTCAACAGATAGGAACGTTCCAAGGTTTTAAATCCAAAATAATCATAGCCAAAATCGCGATTGTAGATAATGGTAGAATCCAGCAATTCCTTGTTATCCTTAATAACCTTGAAAACATCATCGGCTAGCAATGGCGAGTGTTTTCCGGTGCGCGGGTTTACATACGTATATAAGTCTTCCATAACTTCACTGAACGACTTTTTGGTGTTCTTGTGAAGGTTTGAGACGGATATGCGAGCTGCAAGACGGGCATAATCGGGATGAGCAGTGGTCATTGTTGCTGCAATCTCGGCGGCCAAATTGTCCAGCTCACTGGTTGTCACCCCATCGTAAAGCCCCTCGATGACACGCATGGCCACCTTTACCGGGTCAACCAACTCGTTGAGGCCATAGCACAATTTTCTTACTCTCGCTGTGATTTTGTCAAACATGACCGGTTCTTTACGGCCGTCTCTTTTTACTACAAACATGGTCTAAAATACGTTTTTGTTCTCCCTGATTTTAGTCAAGGTCATGGGTTAATTATTAGTTGGTTTTTTCAGAATAAAGGTTGAAAAATGCCGTTCCCGAAACTATCGGAAGCCTTCCAAATCTTTATTTCTTTATGATATTAAGTGCGTTACAAGCCCTTGATTTTGATAGATAAAGCTACCGTCAGAACGCCTGTAATTGTTTAGAAATCAGCATCAAAGCTGAATTTGTCCTTCTCTTCCTCTTTGATCAACACGCCTGCTTTTTGGTATTCCGAAACACGTTTTTCAAAGAAATTGGTTTTGCCTTGCAACGAAATCATGTCCATGAAATCGAATGGGTTTGCGGCGTTGTATTCCTTTTCACAGCCAAGTTCGGTGAGCAGCCTGTCTGTCACAAACTCCAAATATTGTGTCATCAGAACGGCATTCATCCCAATAAGGCTCACAGGGAGTGATTCGGTTATAAATTCCCTTTCGATATTGAGGGCATCGACAAGGATTTCACGGATTCGTTCTTTTGGGACTTTGTTGACCAAATGGTGGTTGTGCAAATGCACGGCAAAATCGCAATGCACACCTTCATCTCTAGAAATCAATTCATTGGAAAAGGTTAGCCCAGGCATCAAACCGCGCTTTTTGAGCCAAAATATTGAACAGAACGCACCCGAAAAGAATATTCCTTCAACGGCGGCAAAAGCAATCAGTCTTTCAGCAAACGAATCGGATTCGATCCATTTGAGAGCCCAATCGGCCTTTTTCTTGATGGCAGGAAAGTTTTCTATGGCTTTAAAAAGGATGTTTTTTTCGACCTCATCCTTAACATAAGTGTCGATGAGAAGGGAATACGTTTCGCTGTGGATGTTTTCCATCATGATCTGGAAACCGTAAAAAAACTTCGCCTCACTGTACTGAACCTCGTTAACAAAATTTTCGGCAAGGTTTTCGTTTACGATACCATCGCTTGCAGCAAAAAATGCCAAAATGTGCTTGATAAAATAGCGTTCGTCTTCGTTGAGCTTGCCTTTCCAGTCCGATAGGTCCTGATGCA
Organism: Bacteroidota bacterium; assembly: GCA_029557895.1. Classification (GTDB taxonomy): domain Bacteria; phylum Bacteroidota; class Bacteroidia; order Flavobacteriales; family Flavobacteriaceae; genus JBPOFM01. Next base: position 10,656 of record JAKQHT010000019.1, read on the forward strand.
AATCGATTTCTTCAGCGGTCCAGAAACTCGCTTCTGATTTTTTGTACCATTCCCAAATATCATGGTGCTGAATCGGGAAAATGACGAATCGGTCTTTGTTTTCTTGTAAGATGGGTTCAATAAATTGAGACATGTTGGCTTTATTATGAGAAAAATTAAACAAAAAAATGGTACGGTTTGGGGTTAACAAAGATTCAAAATCAAGGTCGAAAATGAAAGCCATTTTTATAAACAATGTCAACAAGTTTTTAACAATGCAGTGCTGGCAAGGGTTTGCGAGCGATTTTTAACATTTAAATTTAATGCGTTTAAAATCAGTAACTTAAAAAATGTGATGCGTGTAAAACCCTTATAAAATATGGGGTTGCGGCAATTTAAAAAAGAGGGTCAGAAGAGGTGTTTTTGGAGTAATCGGGCCAGCAGGAATTATGAGTGGCGGAGCGTACCTCCATACTAAAAAAAGCCGGGAATTACCCGGCTTTTTAACCTTGATTAATAGCATTTAATCAAAAGAAGTGAATCTCCACGATCACTCTATATTTTTGACCACTGTTGCCAGTGATTTTTTTCATTGGGACAAATTTGGATAAAAAAACGACGTCGCAAAACCAGTTTTGTACGAATGGTAAAAAAAACTGTATAATCGGTAACGCAAAACCAATCGGACCAGCATCCCAAACACAAAAAAAGAGGGTATACGTCAAAAAAATGCCCCGTACACAAAAAAAACTACTATCCGTACATTTGTCAGTGCAATAAATCAGGGTTATTTTTTATATTTGGTAACATGATAAGAGCAGTAATAGTCGATGATGAGCCAAAAGCAATCCAAAGCCTGACTTGGGAGCTGTCAAACTTTGGCGATGAAATAGAGATTCTCACCAGCTTTACCGAACCGGAAGAAGCCATAGCGTATCTCAACACCTCTGGTGCGCCCATGCCCGACTGCTTGTTCCTCGACATACAAATGCCCACAATGGACGGTTTTAAGTTTTTGGAAAAGATCAGAAACAAAGATTTTGCCATCATCATTACCACGGCCTATAACGAGTATGCCATCAAAGCGCTAAAGCACGAAGCAATCGACTATCTCTTAAAACCCATTGATTCAGACGACCTAAAGGATACCATCAAAAAGATCCAGAAACACGTCAGCAAGCAATTTAACAGTTTAAGGATAGAAGAGGCGCTTTCCAACTTCAACGCCAAGTTTGATCAGAAAAAAATCACGATAAACACCGATGGCAAGTTGATATTCCTGAATGCCGACGATGTGGTTTTCGTGGAATCGGATGGCAACTACAGCACCATCGTAACAAAGGATGGACAAAGACTGTTGATCACCAAAAAGCTGAAAGAGGTCAACGATATATTGCCGGAGCATTACTTTTTCAGGATACATAACTCCTACATCATCAACCTGAACAAAATAAAAGAATTCATAAAAAACGAAGGCTACGTGGTCATGGAGTCCAACCACAAGATTCCGGTGGCAAGGCAGCGCAAGTCGGATTTTTTGGAAAAGATATAAGTTACCATGCCAAGTATTCCCACGGAAATAGCCTACAGCCTTCGGTTTCAGGTTTTTGTTCATATCGTTTTTTTGTTCATCACGGGCGGCACTTTGGCGGCACAAACCAATGACGACGCTGTTTTTGACACAGCAATAGATTCTGTAATGGCATTTAGGCCAAAAACCTATGCCCCGCTTGAAGATTTATTTGGCAGCTACGACAGCGATAGCCTGAAAATGGTAACCTTATTGCAAAAATCGCGATCAACAAGATATATTGAGGGGCAATGTTATGCTTTAAATTCGTTGGGCATCATCTACCGAAACATATCGCATTACGACAAAGCGGTAGACGCCCACAGAAAGGCTTATGAACTTTCACTAACAATCGCAAACATTGAATTTCAGGTATGGAGCCTCAATATGATAGGTGTGGTCTATAGGCGTATGGACCTTGTAAAATCTGCTTTGGACAATCATAAGAAAGCTCTGGATCTCGCCAATACAGAGCCCAATCCCACTAAAGCCCTGAAAGCCAATATCGCCATATCACAGAACAGTATGGGCAATATTTATCTGACTTTGAGGCAATATAACCTAGCAATCAACGAGTTTGAAAAATCGCTCCAGCTCGAAAAGGAAGCTAATAACAGGCTGGGGCTTGCCATCAACTACCAAAACCTCGGCTATGCTGATGAAGCCATGGGAAAACTCGACCACGCCCTCAAAAACTACAAACGCTCACTGGACTACAATGACCAGATCGGGTCAGAAGTCGGGCGTGTTATCTGCTACAACAGTATTGGGCAGGTTTACATAAAACAAAAAAAATACAACGACGCCAAGATCATCATCGAAGAAGCCCTTAAAAAAGCCATTGTTGTCAACGACCAGTTTTATATAGCCTCATCTTACATCAATATGGGGTGGGCGCAGTTAGAAACAAAAACTTTTAGAGATGCCGAAAAAAGCCTACAGAACGGGCTTTCCATAGCAGAAAATTATGGTTTAAAATCAGCAATCGTAGAAGCCAGCTCCAAACTTTCGGAACTTTATGGAAAAACCGGCGATTTTGAGAAAGCATTGAGGCACTACAAAAAAGCAACCGAACTCGAAAAGCAGATTTTCAGTGAACGCAATGTACAATATGTAAACGACATCATCATCCAAAGCGAAAATGAGGCCAAAAACATCAAGATCAAAGAACTGGCCATAGAAAACGCGCTGGTAAAATCAAAACTTGAACGCAATCAAAGGCTGTTTTGGCTGACACTTATTGGCCTTGCTGTATTGGCAGGATTGGTGGTCGCCTTCAACAGAAACCAACAACTCCGACAAGAAAAACAGATCCTGACACTCGAGCAGGACATGCTCCGCAGCCAGATGAACCCACACTTCATCTTCAATTCGCTCAATTCCATAAAGCTTTACATTATCAACAATGAAAAAGAAAATGCTGTTTATTACCTCAACAAATTTTCGAAATTCATACGGAAAATATTAATTGCATCTACCGAAAAGGACATGAACCTCGAAGATGAATTAGAAACCATGCGGCTCTACATGAACATCGAAAATATACGTTTTTCAAACGAAATAGACTTTGAAGTGATTGTGGAAAAAGGCGTCAACCTTGCCAACATACGTGTACCGTCGTTAATAATGCAACCGTTTCTGGAAAATGCCTTATGGCACGGCCTCTCTTCAAAAAAAGGCGATAAAAAAATTGTTCTTGAGGTCACAAAATCATCTGACTATTACGTGACAATAACCATAACCGACAACGGTATTGGCAGAAAAGCATCAGAAAAAATCAATAACAGCAAGATGACAAAGCGTAAATCCGTTGGTATTGGCATTACCAAAGCCCGCTTGGCATATTTCTCAAAAGATTATTTGGGTGATTCCAAGCTGACTTTTGAAGATCTCCACGACGATCATGGCAAAGCATCAGGCACCAAGGTCATCTTGACCATCCCGGTAAGACCCAGTGCGTTGAAAATAGCCTAATCTGCTTTTTAACAATTATTTAACGGCCCTGTTGTGCTACCTTTTCCAGTTCGGCATACCAATCTTCACCAAACTTCCTAATAAGTGCCTCCTTCACAAATCGGTATATTGGGACCTGAAGTTCCATGCCCAAAGCACAAGCCGGATTGCAAATTTCCCATCGATGGTAGTTTACAGCAGAAAATTCAGTGTAATCCCTAATTCGGACGGGGTACAGATGGCAAGAAACAGGTTTTTTCCAATTGATGAGACCTTGGTTATAAGCTTCTTCAATACCACAAAGCGCCGTGCCTTTTTTGTCAAAAACCACATAAACGCAATCGGCACCATTGATCAATGGCGTTTCGTGTTCACCAAAATCATTGGTCACCGAAGTACCTTGCGCCTCTATGGCTTCGATGCTTTCTCTTCGCAGAAACGGTTTTACCTTTGGGTAAATATCGCGAAGTATTTGGGTTTCTTCCACTTCCAATGGCGCGCCAGCCTCGCCGTCTATACAGCAAGCGCCTTTGCAGGCATTGAGGTTACACACAAAATCCTTGTCGAGGATATCTTCTGATACGATTGCTTTTCCAAGTTGAAACATGGGGCAAAATTACTCAAACTTTTACAGTTATTTAACGTTATGTATCAGCATTAAAGCACTACTTTTGCAAAAAAATTAATCGAGCACGGTCATGCATCTGGATTTTAAGGAAATATTTACGGCATTTATGGTCCTTTTTGCTGTTATCGATATTATTGGCAACATCCCTATCATCATCGATCTGCGCAAAAAAGTTGGGCATATCCAAAGTGAAAAGGCATCGGTGATTGCGGGCGTCATCATGATCTTGTTTTTGTTTCTTGGGCAAAACATCCTATCCTTGATAGGCATTGGGGTCAACTCTTTTGCCGTGGCCGGTGCTTTTGTGGTATTCTTTATCGCATTAGAGATGGTATTGGGCATCACGCTCTACAAACATGAGGAAAATGACCTGACCACCGCCACTGTTTTTCCCTTGGCATTCCCTTTGATTGCCGGACCCGGAAGTTTGACCACTTTGTTGGCTCTCCGCGCAGAATACAGGATAGAAAGCATTATCCTGGCAATAATTTTCAATGTCATAATCATCTATATCGTGCTCAAAACATCGGCAAAGATTGAGCGTTTCCTTGGACCAAACGGCATAAGCATCATCCGCAAGGTATTTGGCGTTGTATTGATGGCCATAGCCGTAAAACTTTTTGCGCAAAACATCAAGGCATTGTTTGAACTGGCTTAAACCTTTGATATATGAAGACTTTTATCAACATACTTTCCATTTTGGCTTTGGGATTAATCATTTTCAATGCCACAAAACTCAATTTTGACAATCTCTTTATTGGTGAAAGCAAAATTGCCGTCATCACGATTTTGGCCTTGCTGTGCGCTATTTTGCTATTACAGATACTGCGGATTTCAAAAAAAATTGAGGTGCTTTCAAAAAGTAAAAATTAATGTTTGATGCGATTATCATAGGAGGTGGCGTGGCAGGGCTTTCTTGCGCCCTGATACTCGGATCGGCCGGGAACAAACCGTTTGCCAAAGACAAAAAAATAGGCATTGTCACACACCAACGCGCCTCGCACTTGCAGACTGCGCTTTTCAATAACGCTTTGGGGCTTGCTCCGGGCACTACCGGGGCCTCGATTTTAGAAAATGGAAAAAACCAACTGAAAACCCTCTATCCGCACATTGTACAGATTGACAATGAAAAAGTACTCGAAATTACCAAGACCGGCAATGTGTTTTCAATTACTACCAATAAGGCCAAATACACATCACAACTTATCGTGGTCGCAGTAGGATACACCAATCTGATGGACATCAAAGGTCTTGAACAATATATTGCACCCCATCCGCGTGCCATTGCAGAAAAAGAACGCATCTGGCTAAAAAATACCGACCATAAAATCGATGACGGTCTTTATGTTGCAGGCACTTTGGCAGGATGGCGCAGCCAGTTTGCCATTGCAGCAGGCAGCGGCGCACAGGTAGCCACTGATATCCTGACGCTCTGGAACGGCGGCAAAGACGCACAAGTACACGACAAGGTAGCTGTTTAGGGATAGTTTTTCGAATTGAAATTATATCAATTTGACCATAGGACTTTTAGATAGAATCATATCATTTAAATATACGAAAAATCAATTTTAATATTGTTAAATGTTGTACTTTTGGGGAAATTTGTGGTTCCCATAATGTTTCATAAAATACAATGGATAAATATTCTTTTCTCAACGCCGCACACACAGCATATTTTGCTGATTTGTATGATCAATACTTACAAAACCCCGATTCTGTAGAACCCAGCTGGAGGGCCTTTTTCCAAGGTTTTGATTTTGGTAGCGAAAATGCCGAAATCAATGGCGTACTTGCCGAAAACTGCATCCTTCCCGAAGTTCCGGAACACATGCAGAAAGAGTTTAACGTCATCCGATTGATAGACGCATACCGAAACCGTGGACATTTGTTCACCAAGACCAACCCCGTCCGTGAGCGACGAAAATATGAACCAACGCTTGCGATCGAAAATTTCAACCTTGCACAATCGGATTTGGGCACCGTTTTCAATGCAGGCGAAATATTGGGCCTTGGCCCACAGACCTTGGGTGAAATAGTGGCCCATCTTCAAAAAATATACTGCTCATCCATTGGTGTTGAATACATGTATATCCGAAATCCAAAAGAAATCCAATGGATTCAGGAAAAAATCAACATCAATGACAACCAACCAAAATTTTCGGCAGAGCAAAAAAAACATATTCTAAAGAAACTCAACGAGGCTGTTACTTTCGAGAACTTTTTGCACACCAAATACGTTGGTCAAAAACGCTTTTCGCTCGAAGGCGGCGAATCGTTGATACCGGCACTTGACGCCCTGATTGAAAAAGCATCAGAGTACGGCGTTCAAGAATTTGTTATGGGCATGGCCCACCGCGGCCGTTTGAGCACACTTATCAATATCTTTGGGAAATCTGCCAAAGATCTGTTCAGTGAATTTGACGGAAAAGATTACGAACAAGAGGTTTTTGACGGCGACGTAAAATACCATTTGGGCTGGACCAGTGACAGAGAAACCAAAGGTGGCCGTAAAATCAATCTGAACATTGCCCCAAACCCTTCGCATTTGGAAACCGTAGGTTCTGTGGTAGAAGGTATCGTACGCGCAAAACAAGACGACAAGTATCCCGACAATCCTTCACAGGTATTGCCAATCATCGTTCATGGCGACGCAGCCATCGCCGGACAGGGCATCGTTTACGAAATTATACAAATGGCGCAGCTTGACGGCTATAAAACCAGTGGCACCATTCATATTGTGGTCAATAACCAAATCGGCTTTACCACCAACTACCTCGATGCTCGATCCAGTACCTACTGCACCGATATCGGAAAAGTGACCCTTTCGCCGGTGCTCCACGTCAATGCCGATGATGTAGAAGCAGTAGTACATGCAGTATTGTTTGCCCTAGATTTCAGAATGACGTTCAAGCGCGATGTGTTCATAGACCTGTTGGGGTACAGAAAATACGGCCACAATGAAGGCGATGAGCCACGCTTTACGCAACCCAAACTTTACAAAGCCATAGCCAAGCACGACAATCCGAGCGTGATTTACAATAAAAAATTAGTGGCAGAAGGTGTCATCGGCAACGATTATGTGGAAAAACTCGAAGAAGTTTATAGAAATTCACTTGAGATAAATCTGGAAGATTCCCGAAAAATAGAAAAAACGGTCATCACCCCGTTCATGCAGAATGAGTGGCAAAACTATATTAGTGTCACTGAAGAAGAAATGATGAAACCCGTAAACACTAAAGTTTCAAGAGAAAAACTGTCACAGATTACCAATGTGATTTCTACCTTGCCGGGAGACAAAAAATTCATAAACAAGATCGTGCGTTTGGTCGAATCCAGAAAGACCATGTTTGATGAGGACAAATTGGATTGGGCCATGGCAGAGCACTTGGCATACGGCACCTTGCTCGACGAGGGGTACGACGTCCGTATCTCCGGACAGGATGTTGAGAGAGGTACTTTTTCGCATCGCCACGCCGTGGTGAAGGTCGAGGACAGTGAGGAAGAAGTAGTCCTTTTGAACCAAATAAGCAATGAACAAGGCCGGTTCTTTGTATACAATTCATTACTATCAGAATATGGCGTTTTAGGTTTTGACTATGGCTACGCTATGGCAAGCCCAAAAACGTTGACCATCTGGGAAGCACAATTTGGCGATTTCAGCAATGGCGCACAAATCATGATTGACCAGTACATTTCTGCCGCCGAAGACAAGTGGAAAATCTCGAACGGACTGGTTCTATTATTGCCGCATGGCTACGAAGGCCAAGGCGCCGAACATTCATCGGCACGTATGGAACGGTACCTACAACTTTGTGCTACCGATAATATGTTTGTGGCCGATTGTACCACCCCTGCCAATATGTACCATCTTTTGAGGCGCCAGGTCAAGGCCAAATACAGAAAACCATTGATTGTTTTCACACCAAAAAGTTTGCTCCGCCACCCAAGATGCGTTTCTACCGTAGATGAGTTTGCCAATGGTAGTTTTCAAACCCTCATCGATACAGATAACGCCAAAGCCGGAAATATCAAGACTTTGGTATTCCTGACAGGTAAATTTTATTACGACCTGTTGGAAGAACGCGAAAGATTGCAAAGGAACGATGTCGCGTTGGTAAGAATCGAGCAGTTGTTCCCATTGCCCACGGACGAAATACGTAAGGCAATAAAAAAATACAGCGCGGCAACAGATATTGTCTGGGCGCAAGAAGAACCACGGAACATGGGTGCTTACAGCCACATCCTGATGCACCTTGACGAAGCAAAAACTTTTAGGATCGCCTCTTTGAGACCTTATGCTGCTCCGGCCGCCGGTAGTGCAACCAGATCCAAACGTCGCCATCAAGAAGTCATGGATTATGTTTTTGACAAAACAAAAAACAACCAACGATAACGATAACAACACTAAAATATAGATAGAATGATTTTAGAAATGAAAGTTCCCTCACCGGGAGAATCCATCACAGAAGTAGAAATTGCCACATGGCTGGTAAAAGACGGTGATTATGTTGAAAAAGACCAGGCCATTGCCGAAGTTGACAGCGACAAGGCCACTTTGGAGCTTCCGGCAGAAGCTAGCGGCACAATTACCCTAAAAGCCGAAGAGGGCGATGCCGTTGCCGTAGGTCAAGTGGTGTGCTTGATTGACACCAGTGCAGCAAAGCCCAATACTGGCGAGCAAGCCCCTAAAACCGAAGCTCCAAAAGCTGAAGAAAAACCCAAACAAGAAATCGTTCAAACCCCGCAAGCCCATTCTACGGTCGCTGCAGCTACTTACGCTACCGGAACGGCTTCACCGGCCGCAAAGAAAATATTGGACGAAAAAAACATCAACCCTGCCACCATCAAAGGCACCGGAAAAGACGGACGCATCACTAAGGATGATGCCGTAAAAGCCGTGCCATCAATGGGAACACCAACCGGGGGCAGCAGAGGTGAAACACGCACTAAACTTTCTATGCTTCGGCGAAAAGTGGCCGAACGATTAGTGTCGGCCAAGAACGAAACAGCCATGCTCACCACGTTCAACGAAGTGAACATGACGCCCATTTACAAAATCAGGGAGGAATATAAAGACACATTCAAGAACAAGCACGGTTTGAGTCTTGGGTTTATGAGCTTCTTTACCTTGGCAGTGGTCCGAGCGCTGAAACTTTATCCAGCGGTCAATTCCATGATAGATGCACAAGAGATGGTAAGCTATGATTTTTGTGATATCAGTGTTGCTGTTTCAGGACCCAAAGGTTTAATGGTGCCTGTTATCAGGAATGCCGAAAACCTTACCTTCAGGGGTGTTGAAGCAGAAGTAAAACGTTTGGCATTGCGTGCACGCGACGGACAGATAACCGTAGACGAAATGACGGGTGGCACCTTTACCATTTCCAATGGAGGTGTTTTTGGCAGTATGATGTCCACACCCATTATCAATCCACCGCAAAGTGGTATATTGGGGATGCACAATATCATTGATCGGCCCATAGCAGTAAACGGAAATGTAGAAATACACCCGATGATGTACGTAGCGCTTTCGTATGACCACAGAATCATTGACGGCAGGGAAAGTGTCGGGTTTTTGGTAGCCGTAAAGGAAGCCTTGGAAAATCCTACAGAACTGCTGATGGGCAATGACGTCAAAAAAGCATTGGAATTGTAGGCAAAATATCTATATAACAAACAAAAGGGTGACTATACAGGTCGCCCTTTTTTGTTAGGCAACACATTTTGGAAACATTATAAAAGGCAAACAATGACATTGGCGACAATGACAGACAATGCAGCCAAAACCAGAATAGCCACCAATACTTTGTTGAGCAGATTTGCCTTGTTTTTCACTCGCATATTGTTGCAACAAAAGCCCTGAACCAATAACAATCCAGGGCTTTAAAATTAATTACCCCTAATTAATTTGAATAAACACTGTAAAAGTCGTTATCGGAGCCTAACAAAGCAATACGACATTTGCCGTATTTTTCAAAAAAAAAAAAAAAGACCCTGATCCTCATTGCGGCCCAGGGTCTTAAAGAAATTATAAAAATCCCTCTAAAAATTAATAGCACTACAAATCTCGGCGTTGAGAGGATACCAAACAATACGTAACTTTACGTATTTTTACATTTCCACCCTTCTGAACGAGTTTTTTCATGCGACTGTTTGTTTCAATTTCTTAAATTGCTGTAAACGATTGTGATTTTTTTAAACACAATGGCAAATGTATCTGTCCCAATTGTCCATTGCCAAGCACCTATAAATGGAGCAAAAGAGTTGTTGACATCGGTTTTGTATATGAAAAGTAGCTGATTTATGTGTGCCATTTTTCGGTTAAAAAAAATAGCAGAAAAGAACTAAAACTTAAGCTCGGCAATTATCCGTTATTATCATATCCTGTGTTAGGCAACTTCTTTTAGTACAACAAAATACAGATGTCTTTATATCCTAATAAAAGAAAGAAAGAAAAAGTTGTAAACGCTAAAGAATGTTTGCTTTTAACTACTTCCGTAAAAAAAATTTTACTTTCTGTCAATATTATTATTTGCAAGTATAATTGCCAAAGTCACCAATGAAATTGACACAAATATTGATATCGCAACAGTTAAACTTATGAAGTCAAAAATCGTCAATAAAATTAATACGGCTAAAATTGAAAGCCACAATATTTTGCTTTTTCTAATCATAAAGATATTTTACCCCAAAATGCCAGTTAACGCTTGTGCAAGAAATGCTGTGTCTGAAGAACCGATTGCATTTCCTGCAATAACTAAACCAACTCCAACAAGACCAACCTAAAAAAAGATGGTGATGATGTTTATGCAGATAATCAGGAGGGAAACCACTACCAGTGCAGTTACAAACAGGATATTGATAACGTTATTTTTGGGTTTCATGGCGGCTGTGTATTTACCCCTTTTTTGGGTATAAGCCCCGGAGTTTTAATCCGAGGCTTAAAAAACCCAAAAAAGTCGATTAATAGCTATCACAAATGTCGGGGTTAACCAAACACCAAACAATACGTAACTTTACGTATTTTTTACAATAAAAACTCCTGATTTTCCTTTGCCCAGATCAACAGACTGTTTTGTTTGGGCGGCAAATCCAATTTTTTGATGATATTGCTCTTATGTTTTTCAACAGTTCTTGATGAAATGTGCATCAACTCTCCAATTTCGATGCCCGTATTGTTCTTTGCTATCAATTTCAAGATCTCTATCTCGGTGGGGGTAAGCAACTCAAACGATTTTGGTACTTGTTTTATTTCTAAATGGTCCAGTAAGTCTTCACTGAAATATGGCCTGCCTTCTATAACAGAGTGGATGCATTTTTCGATTTCGGCAAGCGCAAACTCCTTTAGCACATAGCCATAGGCGTTGAGTGATTTGGCCTCATTATAGATGGCAAGGTCTTTCTCAAAGGTTATCAGCACGATTTTGGTAGGAAGTCCAAGGTTTTGACAGTATTTTGCCACTTCTAGACCCGTCAAAAACGGCATCTTGATATCGAGTATAGCAATGTCGGGGTGCAATTGCTTGATGAGGTCGAGGGCTTTACGGCCATCTTCGGCGCCACCCAAAACGTTGTACCCTTTCTCAAGGAGAAAATCATAAAGACCTTTCAGTACCAAAGGGTGGTCATCGGCTATAATAATAGAGGTTGGCATAGTGGTAGAGGTCACGAGGTTTCACTCCAAATATAACCAACTTTTGGCAAAATCGCTTATGAGCTACGGTTTAAGATAAAGATTTCTTTTATCATAGTCGATGACGGCCTTGCCTTTTTTGAGCAAATCGGCACCAATGATACCATCTACCGTTTTGGCATTGTGGCTGGCAAGGGCTGTGTTGACATGGGAAAGATCAAACAGTACCAGAGTGACCTTTTCTTTTTTCCATTTGCCAATCTTGATGGTATTTTTTTTCGAAATCCCTGTGGGCATTTCAGTAGCGCCGGCACCCGAGGCTTTCACCGCACTTTCCTTGGCATCAAGTCCAAAGGTTGCTACGGCTTCAAAACCCACACAAGAACTCGATGCCCCGGTGTCCAAAATAAACTGACCATTGATGCCGTTGAGCATCACACTGACCTCAAAATGATTGGTTTTAGTGAGCGTAATTTTTACTTTGGTGTAGCCTTTTTTTATTAGGAAATCGCTTAAGGTTGTCATAATTATTGTTTGTGCAAATATAAGAGCCTGTATAAAAAATTAGCTAATTTTGTGAAATGATCATTACCGACACACACACTCATTTGTATAGCGAAGCTTTTGATGACGACCGGGACGCCATGGTGCAACGGGCCATCGATCTTGGCATTACCCGTTTTTTTATTCCTGCCATCGATTCGACCTATACAGATGCCATGTTTCGGTTAGAAGCCGACTACCCCGACAAGGTCTTTTTGATGGCCGGCCTCCATCCTACTCACGTTAAAGAAAATTACAGGGAAGAATTGCAGCACGTGGAACGGTTGCTCTCACAAAAACCTTTTTGTGCCGTTGGCGAAATCGGCATCGACCTTTATTGGGACACATCTACTTTGGACATTCAAATCGAGGCGTTCCACCATCAAATTCGTCTGGCCAAGCACTACCAATTGCCTATAGTCATCCATTGCAGAGAGGCTTTTGAAGAGATTTTTGAGGTGCTCGAAGCTACCAAAGACGACAGTCTGTTCGGAATCTTCCATTGTTTTACCGGCAATGAGGAGCAAGCCCACCGAGCTATTTCTTATAATATGAAGCTCGGAATTGGCGGCGTCGCCACATTCAAGAATGGAGGAATAGATGCGTTTCTGGACAAGATAGACCTCAAACACATCGTCCTCGAAACGGATGCTCCCTATCTAGCTCCCGTGCCCTATCGGGGGAAAAGGAACGAAAGCGCCTATATAATCAAGGTATTGGAAAAGCTATCGGAAATCTATGGGCTGCCCCAAACAACCATAGCAGACATTACCACACAGAACTCAAAGGACGTATTCAAGATATAGACTTATGCCAAACACAAGAAAACCCAACATCCTGCTCATCTACACCGGCGGAACCATCGGGATGATAAAGGATACCAACAGCGGTGTGCTGAAAGCATTCGATTTTAAAAATCTCTTGAGAAACATCCCCGAACTGAAACTGCTCGACTGTTCCATCAAGACCGTTTCGTTCGGCACCCCTATCGATTCATCGAACATGAACCCTGACTATTGGGTAAAAATCGCAGAGATCATCGAAAACAATTATGCCGCTTTTGACGGTTTTGTGGTCCTGCACGGAAGTGACACAATGAGCTATTCTGCATCTGCCTTGAGCTTTATGTTCGAAAATCTCGCCAAGCCGATCATCTTTACCGGTTCGCAACTGCCCATAGGCGACCTGCGGACCGATGCCAAAGAGAACCTCATCACCTCCATACAGATGGCAGCGCAACAAAGGCAAGGTATCCCTATAATAAAAGAAGTATGCCTTTATTTTGAGTACAAATTATATCGGGGCAACCGCACAACCAAGATCAACGCCGAGCATTTTGAGGCTTTTGCATCGCTCAACTATCCCTGTTTGGCAGAATCGGGCGTTCATTTAAAAATTTCGGAAGAGCATTTATGGAAACCCGACCCAAGAAAACCATTGATAGTTCACAAAAACCTTGACACCAACATTGCTTTGACAAAGCTATATCCGGGCATTTCCAAAAACTATTTGGAATGTGTACTGTCCGCTCCCGGGCTTAAAGGACTTATCTTGGAAACTTATGGTGCAGGCAATACCACTACCGAAGATTGGTTTTATGATCTGGTAAAACAAACCATAGCAAGAGGCACCCACGTCATCAACGTAACCCAATGCTCTGGCGGTAGCGTGAACTTGGGACAGTACGAAACGAGTTCGCACCTCAAGGCTTTGGGGGTCATTTCGGGATTTGACATTACCACAGAGGCAGCGCTCGCTAAACTAATGTATCTATTGGGAGAAAAAATTACGCATAATTCTTTCAAAACCATATTCGAGACTTCGCTTCGTGGAGAAATGTCCTAAAATTAACGTCCAAAATTTTTTTGGGCTAAAAGTTTTTTCGTTATTTGGTGGCGCAAAAAAATTTTGCCTCAATTTAGAGAGGTGTCCGAGTGGTCGAAGGAGCACGCCTGGAAAGTGTGTATGCGCCAAAAGCGTATCGAGGGTTCGAATCCCTTCCTCTCTGCAAAAAGGAATGGCATGAATGCAAATTTATGCCACTCCTTTCTGAAATATCAAGAGGTTCAACAGAAGCCAATAAACGGCGTTTTAACAAACCTTCGGGATATTTTATTTTTTAATTACAATTTTTTTTTATCTTTAACACATTAACTAATAATTAAGATCAGAACAATGAAAAGACTATTTTCAATCCTTGCCATAACAGGTATCATGGCTTTAGGAACTGTTAATGCAACCAACGCAATCTCAACATCCTCAATGTCCACTACGGTTGCTACTGTGGCACAAGACGAAGCCGATGCGGCACCAGCAGCAGAAACATTGGGTTTCCACCAAGAGCTCAAAAAGCGCTTTATCGAAGGTGGTCCCGGTTTTATGGGTATCGTTTTGTTGTGTTTGATTCTCGGATTGGCCATCGCTATCGAAAGAATCATCTACTTAAATTTGTCCACAACCAACACAAAAAAACTGACACAAGATGTTGAGGACGCACTAAATTCTGGCGGCGTAGATGCAGCTAAAGAAGTTTGCAGAAACACTAAAGGCCCAGTCGCGTCAATCTTTTACCAAGGATTAGACAGAACTGACGAAGGTCTTGAAGCCGTTGAAAAAGCCGTTGTAGCTTATGGAGGCGTACAGATGGGCCAATTGGAGAAAAACGTTTCGTGGATTTCATTGTTCATCGCCTTGGCCCCGATGCTTGGGTTCATGGGTACGGTAATCGGTATGATCCAAGCGTTTGACAAAATCGAAGCAGCCGGCGACATGCAACCTTCTCTCGTAGCGGGCGGTATCAAAGTGGCCTTGTTGACCACGGTATTCGGTCTTATCGTTGCGATTATCCTCCAAATTTTCTACAACTACATCATTGCAAAAATCGACAGTATCGTCAACGATATGGAAGATGCATCTATTACTTTGATGGATTTGTTGATCAGAAGGAAAAAATAAATAAACACAAATCTATAGAAAACAAAAACTATGGGCTTACATAAAATATTAAGAATAGTTGCAGCCGTTTTGAGTGTTTTGGGAATAGTATTCCTGATCCGTATCATTGCGAAAGGCGACGAAGCCATCAAAGTTGCCTCTTTGACAGGTGATACCGAGATTATAGATCCAATGGCTTGGGTAACATATATAATTTTCGCCATTACAGTGGCATTCGTACTGTTTTTTGTTTTGAAAAACCTCTTTACGGATACCAGTTCGCTGAAAAATACGTTAATAGGTGTCGGGGCTTTTTTATTGGTGCTCCTTATTGCCTATTTCGTTTCTGGAGGCGATACAACAATTTACAAATACAACGGTGCAGCAGTGACAGCTGGCGAATCGCAAATGGTCGGAGCTGGGTTAGTAGCTTTTTACATCCTGATGGTTGTGGCAGCCTTGTCGATGGTGGTTACCGGGGTTAAAAAAATGATATCATAATTATGGCAAAGAGAGCAGCACCAGAAGTAAATGCAGGCTCAATGGCCGATATAGCATTCTTGCTTCTCATATTTTTTTTGGTAACCACCACAATTGAGACCGATACAGGCCTTAACAGGAAGTTACCGCCAATAAACGAAGAAGATGTTGACGTTGTTATCAAGGAAAAAAACATTTTTACCGTATTGATTAACGACAAGAACCAATTGATGGTCGAAGAAGAATTGATGGAGATTAAAGACCTCCGTAAAGCAGCCATTGAGTTTTTGGACAATGGCGGTGGTACCGGTGAAGATGCTTGCAGCTATTGCAAAGGCAAAAAGAGCCCAACTTCATCTGACAACCCGGACAAAGCCGTTATTTCCCTCAAGAACGAGAGAGGAACCACTTACTCTACTTACATATCTGTACAGAACGAGTTGGTCGCTGCTTACAATTTTTTGAGAAACCGTAGAGCACAAGAACTTTACGGTGTATCCTTTGCAGAAATGCAAAAAAACTATGACGACGTCAATTATAAGGGCAATAAAGAAAAGCTAAAGGAGCAAATCGAGAAAATAAAAATCGAATACCCTCAAAAGCTTTCAGAAGTACAAAACAAATAAAGGACCGTTATGGGAAAGTTTAAAAAGAAGAAATCAGGAGATTTACCTGCAATCTCTACCGCATCGTTACCAGACATAGTGTTCATGCTGTTGTTCTTTTTCATGGTGGCAACCGTCATGCGTGAAAATTCCTTAAAGGTAAAGAACGTATTGCCAAATGCAGACCAAGTGGAAAAACTGGACAAGAAAGACCTCATCATGTACATTTATGTGGGTCAGCCTGTCAAAGAACTACAAAAACGCTATGGCAAAGAATCTGTCATTCAATTGAACGACAAGATTTCTTATGTGAGCGATATCAAATCGTTCGTCGCGGCAGAACGGGCTTCCAAACGTGAGGAGTTGAGAGATTACCTCACCGCTGCCCTAAAGGTGGACAAGGATGCCAATATGGGAATTGTAGGTGATATCAAACAAGAATTACGTAAAGTAAATGCCTTGAAAATTAACTACACAACACGGCAGGGCGACATCTCTGAAAACAGAAATTAAGAAAAATGTCTTTACAAAAAAAATCCCGAATCTGTCTTCGGGATTTTTTTTGTTTTTATATTACCAAATTAAAAGAACCAATTGCGATTTTTTCCCTGAAAGGTTTCCATAAACCCTAATACAAGCTTTGAATAACAAAATGAACGGTACACTTTAATAGTTTAAAGGCATTGTGCAAGAACCAAATGGCTCTTGCTGTCCGGAATACCCTAACCAAAAAATCCTGTTAGGTAAATGTCAAAATCAAATTTCGTTAAGCAACTTTGAAATTTCATCCAATTTTGGTGTCAGGATGATTTCGATACGTCGGTTTTTTGCCTTGCCATCGGCAGTTGCATTGCTTGCCAGAGGTGCAAATTCGCCACGCCCGGCTGCTGTTAGGTTTTCCGGATTGATACTTGGGTTTTGCATCAAAATTTCAACAATAGCGGTTGCCCTTTTGGTCGATAAATCCCAATTACCGCTCAACTGTCCGGAACCAGTATAAGGAACATTATCCGTATGGCCTTCAATAAGCACCGCAATATCAGGGTTTTGAGCCAATACAGTTCCCAATTGGTTGATGGCCTCTTTACCAGTTTTACCCACTGCCCAGCTACCGGACTCAAACAACAACTTGTTTTCCATAGACACATACACCTTGCCGTCGCGCTGTTCAACGGTCAATCCCTTTCCCTCAAAATTGGTCAGAGCTTCAGAAATGGCGTTCTTTAACCTGTTCATTGCTGCGTCTTTGGCCGAAATGATATTCTCCAATTCTGCAATGCGCTGCGAACGCGATTCCATATCTTTTCTCAAGGCTTCCAAACGGGCATTCTCTGCGGCAAGCGCTTGTTCCTTTGCCTCTAACTGTGCAAGAAGTTCCCTGTTTCGTTGTGCGTTTTGCTCCAATGCGGAAGAACTGTTTTTTTCCAAGGCTTCATATGATGCCTGAAGATTATCAAGACTCGATCTGGTGGTATTGAGCTCGTCTTGAAGCCTGTCCCTTGTGGCCAATAAATTGTCGTAATTTCGTTGTAAGGTTGCCAACTCATTGTGTGCATTGGCAAGCGACCTGGACAGGGTTGCTTTTTCATCGGATAGTTCTCTGTTCTCCTTTTTCAGGGCGGCATATCGGTTCTCGAGATCGGTGTATATCTTTTTTGATACACATGATGAGAACATTAAGACTGATAAAGACAGTAAGATTAGATTTTTTATCATTATATAGTTATTTAGGTTTATAATTATCAACTCGCAATTTCCAATAATATTGGACAGTGGTCACTATGTACCGCATCGGAAAGAATGATACTCCGCTGCATTTTGTCCTTTAATGGTTGACTGACCATCGCATAGTCAAGTCGCCAACCTTTGTTGTTGTTTCTTGAATTGGCGCGGTAGCTCCACCATGTATAATTATTGGGTTCTTGGTTAAAATATCTGAATGAATCAATAAACCCGCTATCTATGAACGCGCCAATCCATTTGCGTTCCACAGGCAAAAAGCCGGAAACGTTGGAAAGTCCCTTGGGATTGTGGATGTCAATCTCTTCATGGCAAATGTTATAATCGCCCAAAATGATCAGATTGGGTATCTGCTTTTTGAGTGCATTGATGTAATCCTGAAATAGGTCCATATAGTCAAATTTGTGCTGCAATCGCAGGTCGTTGGTTCCGGAAGGCAGGTAAAGGCTCATAACGGAAAAACCGTCAAAATCCAACCGAAGGTTACGTCCTTCATCATCCATCGATGCAATTCCTGTCCCATACTCCACATGGTTGGGCTTTATCTTGCTCAAAATGGCAACACCACTGTACCCCTTTTTTTTGGCACTGAACCAATAATGGTACGTATAGCCAATGGCTTCAAATAATTCTGGTTGCAATTGTTCTTTCATGGCCTTTATTTCCTGAAAGCAAACCACATCCGGATTGACAATTTTGAGCCATTCTACAAGTCCTTTGCTCATTGCTGAACGGATACCGTTGACGTTATAGGATAAGATTTTCATTTTTATTTATTTTAAAGCCAAAAATAAATAATGCTGTACTTTTATTCGATATTTTTAATAAGAACTCGTTCAAACTTTTTTATTGAAGTGAAAAACAGCCATTGCACAGGCTGGCTCGTTGGCTAATA
Source organism: Bacteroidota bacterium (assembly GCA_029557895.1). Classification (GTDB taxonomy): domain Bacteria; phylum Bacteroidota; class Bacteroidia; order Flavobacteriales; family Flavobacteriaceae; genus JBPOFM01. Next base: position 29,613 of record JAKQHT010000019.1, read on the forward strand.
TAATCCAATGGATTGTTTTATACGCTCCATCCTGTACCTGATTTTAACTTTTATTTCGGTTTCAGGGTTAGGAAACAGGTAAAAAATGTGGCAAAAAGTCCATTTTGTGACCAATTGAAAACGTTTTAATGAGTTCTGATCTTATGTTTACAAAATATTTTACATTTTGTAGAGTTTGCCAATTTAGATGAAAACTACAATTTCACTTTTACTATGTCTTGTTGGGTTCTGTGCCTTGGCGCAAGAGCTACCTTCCAATTATAGGACGAAAAAAGTGGCTTTCGCTGATAGTATCGCTGTTGATACGTTGAGCATTAACCCCAGAAAGTTAATTGTGAAAACGAAGCTTGGCACCGTTGTGGACAGCACCAATTACACCATGGATTTTAAAACAGCCGTGCTAACATTCCATGGACCAATTGCAACCGATACCATTGTCATAGAATACTTACGATATCCCGATTTTATCACACGAAACTATTTTCAGCTTGACAAAAGCATCATTGTTGAAAATACTGATAACCTGAACAAGATTTACAAGCTATCGCAATCTACACTGACAAAAAATTACACGCCGTTTGACGGGCTTATGACTTCCGGCAGCATTTCGCGTGGCGTAACAGTGGGAAACAACCAAAACTCTGTGCTCAATAGCGAGCTCGACCTCCAGATCTCGGGAAAATTGAGCGATAAAGTGTCCTTGAGGGCTTCAATACAGGATGCCAATATTCCGTTGCAGGAAAGTGGATATTCGCAGCGGCTGGACGAATTTGACCAAGTGTTCATCGAACTTTTCAGCGAGCGATGGAATATCCGAGCGGGCGATATCGATTTGGTCAATGATGATACCTATTTTGCACAGTTCAGTAAGCGCGTACAAGGATTGATGGTAAATGCCAATTTTGGCGGCGATACCTCAAAGACCAACGTTTTCGCTTCCGGCGCACTGGTCCGCGGACAGTTTACCAGCAGCCAGTTTGTGGCGCAAGAAGGCAACCAAGGCCCGTACAAGTTACGCGGCCCCAATAATGAACTATATGTACTTATCGTATCGGGGAGCGAGACTGTATATGTCAATGGGCTGCCGTTGAAACGGGGCGAAAACGAAGATTATATCATCGATTACAATGCGGGCGAGATTATTTTCAATGCAACATTTCCCATCACATCTGAAATGCGGATTACGGTAGATTACCAGTACAGTGAGCGCAATTTTTCGCGTTTTACGGTGTTCGGTGGTGGCAGTTATGAAACCGAAAAATTGAAACTCGGCGTGTCTGTCTATTCTGAAATTGATTCTAAAAACCAGCCATTGCAACAAAATCTATCGGATGAGCAAGTACAAATCTTGGCCAATGCAGGTGATGACCAAACATTGATGGTCGCTCCATCGGGAACGCCGGAAACCTATTCGGAAAACAGGATTCTCTACAAAAAAGAACTTATAAGCGGTGTAGAGGTGTATGTTTTTTCAAACAATCCCGAAGATGTCCTCTACAGCGTGAAATTTAATTTTGTAGGAGAGCACCAAGGCGATTATGTACTCACAAACAGCAACGCCATAAGCAATATCTATGAATATGTCGCCCCGATTTCGGGAGTGCCACAAGGCAATTATGCACCATTGGTGCGTTTGATAGCGCCTACGAAACTGCAAATCGCCGTACTTAACGGCACGTATCAACCCACGGAAAGGACCAATGTTTACTTTGAAGCTGCTGCAAGCAAAAACGACCTGAACCTTTATTCGAGTTTGGATGATGGCAATAACGACGGCTTTGCAGGAAAAATCAAGATAAGACAGTCATTGACCAACAAAAACAATCCATGGAGCGTTGCAGCCATCATAGATGCCGATTACCTCCAGGAGAACTTTAGATCCATCCAAAGGTTGTACCGCCCGGAGTTTGTCCGTGATTGGAATCTTGAAAACCCATTGGGCAACCAAGCTCTACTGGCCTCGGGAATTGAGCTCTTGCATCCCGACAAAGGCATCGCTTCTTACAAGTTTGAGCATTTGAACTATTCTGAAAATTACAATGGAAACCGTCACGGCATATTGGCAAATCTCACATTGGGGAAATGGCATTTTTTTACCAATTCGAGTATGCTAAACGGTAACAGTGACCTATCTAATACATCGTTTTTGAGGACTTTCAACAGAATGGTTTATGGTATGGAGAAACAATGGATAGGCGCCAAATTGGCCGCTGAAGACAACGAACAACGCCAACGCCAGAGCGACAGTTTGACGCCTTTGAGCCAACGGTTCAAATCGTATGAAGTTTTTTACGGTATTGGCGACAGCACCAAGATTTTTGCCGAGGTTGGGTACAAATACCGCATCAATGATAGTTTGCGAAACAATAACATGGAACGTGTCAATAGCTCAAATACTTATTACCTAAAGTCAAAAATGATACAAAACGAGCGAACGGATCTGGGGATTTATGTCAATTACCGTCAACTCAAATCTGAAGATCCCGGCATTGAAAACGAACAATCCCTGAATTCAAGGGTTGGCTACAACCAGCGGTTGTTTGGACAAATCATACAGTCCAACACCGTTTATGAAACCAACTCCGGCACCATGCCCCAACAAGATTTTACATATACACAGGTGGAGCCCGGTCAAGGTGCCTACACATGGATCGATTACAACGAAAACGGTATTCAGGAACTTAACGAGTTTGAAATAGCACAGTTTCAGGACCAAGGAGAATACATCAGGGTTTTGTTGCCCAACCAGATTTATGTCAAAACACACCAAAACCGTTTGGCTCAGACCTTTACTATCAATTTTCAGCAATGGGCCAACGAAGCAAAAGGCTCAAAAAAATTCTGGTCTCATTTTTACAACCAAACATCGTTTTTGGTGGACAGAAAAATCAGGAAAGAAGGCAATACTTTTGATTTGAACCCTTTTTCGGACGCAGGAAACAATCCGTTGGGTTTGAACAAAAGTATCCGCAACGTCTTGTTCTATAATCGTGGTTTGCAACGCTATACCACCTCATATACCTATCTTTCCAATACTTCCAAATCACTTTTATCCATTGGTTTTCAGGAAAGCAAGCTCAAAAGCCACCAGTTGAACTTTAACCATAAGTTTGCAGTCAGTTGGCTTTTTAATATTGTTATGGATATGGGCAAAAATGAAGGCAAAAGCGAGAATTTCACATCCCGAAACTATAGCTTGGACGTGTACAGCCTCCAACCCAAACTTTCGTATCTTTTCAATGTGAATGCCCGATTTGATGTTTTTTACCGCTATACGGGCAAAGACAATACTGTGGGCAATCTTGAAACGCTCAAACAGGATAACTATGGCGTCTCGTTTACCTACAACCACACGCAGAAAATCGCCTTAAATGGGGAGGTCAATTTTTTCAAGAATAATTATCATGGCAATCCCAATACGCCCGTGGCCTATCAAATGCTGGAAGGGCTGCAACCTGGAAAGAACTTTACTTGGAGCCTCTTGGCTCAAAAAAAACTGACCAAATATTTGGACCTGAACCTCAATTATTTTGGTAGAAAGACCGAAACCTCAAAGGTTATCCATACGGGAACGGTTCAGCTAAAGGCTTATTTTTAACCTTATATTGTTATCAACAACAAAAATCAGCCACGCTACGCCAGTAGTTTTTGAAATTATTGTTTCCCTTTGAATGGATGACAACCAATGCTGGTTATTCAACAAGTTCGTTCAACTTTGCCTTTTTGGCGTTTTCTGCTTTTGCAATACAGGTTTTACACACTTCGTTATTGTCAATCTTGCGTGCTTGCCAAGCTTGTTCGACAGTTCCTTCGGACACCACACTACTTCTAACGTGCTGACAATCGTTGTAGATATGCAATTTGTTCCCGGAAGGCGTCCAATATACCATATCAACACCGTTGTTCAGTTCTTTGATTACATCGGTTTGGGCATTGATCTGTTCAGTATATTTTTCAATGGAAGGAGGGTTAAAATCATAGCTCCCTATACCTGCAATAAGCATTGCTACCCCTGCAATACTTCCGAAAATGGCTTTTTGTTTTCCGTCAATGTTCTTATTGGTCAATACAAATAGTATCAATGGCAAAAATGCCACAATAGCGGCAATCACACCCAGTTGGCTCTGCAACATAAACAAGAATTTGTTTTTTTCGGAGGGCGGGTCAAGACGGCCAGCCTTTTTCCACAACATGGAGCCAATAAGCACTAATGCCAAGTCAAGCACCACTAACCCGATTGTCCACACATTCAGAATGGATTCTTCCATATTGACCGCCTTTAATATAAGGCGTATAGCGACTATCTGTGCTACTAAGGCGCCTATCCACAGCAATGCCGCAAATATGCGCAATTGTTTTGCCTGTCCTTTTGCCTCGTCTGTGGCCACAAATTGTTTTTGTTCGTTCATCTTATTATTGTTTGATAATTAAACACTTTAGCTGGTTACAACACACATTGTAACATTGCAAATGTATGTATTTTATGTTTTGTTTTTTGGAGAATAAAAATTGTTATGAAAAAAATTGCCAAGACAGCACACAATATTCTTCAAAACAACTTTGGTGATGCTGCTTAAGAACACCGTGTATTTGACCCAAAAAATCATAATATCGTATTGAGAACGACGTAGGTTACATCTTCATCAACCAATTTTTCATGTCAACCTCCTGCTTGATGATATCCCGCAAGTCTTCAATTTTAACGCGTTCTTGTGCCATGGTATCTCGATATCTGATGGTTACTGTATTGTTTTCGAGCGTTTCATGATCCACGGTAATGCAGAAAGGTGTACCGTTGGCATCTTGTCGTCTGTAACGTCTGCCCACGGCATCTTTGTCGTCATAATCCACATTAAAATCCCATTTGAGGTCGTCAACAATCTTTTTGGCTATTTCAGGAAGGCCGTCTTTTTTGACCAATGGCAATACGGCTGCTTTTACCGGTGCCAATACGGCAGGGAGTTTTAAGACAGTCCTTGTGGTGTCGTTTTCCAACACCTCTTCAACCAACGAATTAGAGAACACGGCGAGGAACATCCTGTCCAGACCAATGGATGTTTCCAAGACATAGGGCACATAACTTTCGTTGAGTTCCGGATCGAAATATTGGAGTTTCTTGCCAGAATAGGTTTCATGCTGTTTAAGGTCAAAATCTGTGCGGGAATGTATGCCTTCGAGTTCCTTGAACCCAAAAGGGAACTTAAATTCGATATCTGTTGCAGCATCGGCGTAGTGGGCCAACTTTTCGTGGTCGTGGTAGCGGTAGTTTTCTTGGCCCATGCCCAAGGACAGGTGCCATTTGAGCCTGGTTTCTTTCCAATAATCAAACCATTCTTTTTGTGTTCCTGGCTTGATGAAGAACTGCATTTCCATCTGCTCAAACTCGCGCATCCTAAAAATAAATTGGCGTGCCACGATTTCATTTCTGAAGGCTTTTCCGGTTTGTGCAATTCCAAAAGGGATTTTCATACGGCCTGTTTTTTGCACATTCAGGAAGTTTACAAAAATGCCTTGTGCCGTTTCAGGGCGTAGGTAAAGGTCCGTGGCGTTATCTGCCGAAGCGCCAAGTTTGGTGCCAAACATCAGGTTGAACTGTTTGACGTCTGTCCAGTTCCTGCTGCCGGTCAAGGGGTCAGCAATTTCGAGTTCTTCAATCAGGGCTTTTACATCGGCCAGATCTTCTTTTTCCAGTGACCTTGCCATACGGGACAAGGTGGCATCAATTTTTTGCTGATACTCCACCACGCGCTGGTTGGTGCCCAAAAACTGTGCTTTGTCAAAAGCTTCACCGAAACGCTTGGCTGCTTTTTCGACTTCTTTGTCAATTTTTGCTTCGATCTTGGCGCAATATTCCTCAATCAATACATCGGCACGGTACCGTTTCTTTGAATCCTTATTATCTATCAATGGATCATTAAAAGCATCAACGTGGCCGGATGCTTTCCAAGTGGTCGGGTGCATGAAAATGGCCGCATCGATCCCAACGATGTTATCGTGCATCTGCACCATGGCTTTCCACCAATATTCGCGAATGTTTTTTTTGAGTTCAGCACCGTTCTGTGCATAATCATATACGGCACTCAAGCCATCATATATTTCACTGCTCTGGAATACATAACCGTACTCTTTGGCGTGAGAGATGACTTTTTTAAAATGGTCGTCATTGTTTATCATGGTGCAAAAATATAAAACCGCCCCAATTTATGGAGCGGTTTGTTAAAAATATTCGGACGGCTTCTGCGGCAATCGGGTTGTTATTTAATAAAATCAATGATGTTTCGGCGTAAACCCGTCGTCGCTCAATTCCAAAGGCTGGTAATCGGCAACTATTTCGGCAGCATAATCTGTTTGTTGCCTTCTTTTGGAAAGTCTTCTGGTAATGCCGTCAAATATAGAATACACTACAGGGACAATTACAAGTGTCAGGAATAACGACGAGATTAATCCTCCAATGATTACCCAGGCTAAACCGTTGTTCATTTCGGCGGCAGCACCTTTGGCAATCGCAATGGGAATCATCCCGAAAACCATTGCAATGGTGGTCATCAAAATTGGACGAAGCCTTGCATGATTTGCCTGAATCAAAGCATTATAAGTACTTTCGCCGGCTTCTTTCCTGTGGTTGGTAAAGTCCACCAGCAGGATGGCATTTTTCGCCACAAGCCCAATCAGCATAATCATGCCCAAAATGGTAAATATATTGATTGTATTACCAGTAAGCGCCAGCGTAATCAATACCCCAATAAGTGCCAGCGGAATGGAAAACAACACCACAAATGGATGCACATAACTGTTGTACAACGCTACCATTACCAAGTAAACCAAGATAATTGCCGCCAATAATGCTATACCCAGGGTGCCAAAACCTTCGCCCTGCATTTCCATATCGCCTCCCCAAACGTAGTTAACACCTGTTGGTCTTTCAATTTGTGAAAATGCGGCTTCCCATTCGGTTGCGATATCTCCGCTTGGACGACCTACAACTTGTGACCGCACCGTTACCGACGGACTTTTGTCACGTCGTTCCAATACGCTTGGTCCCGAACCTTGATTGACGTCGGCAAACTGGTCCAATCGTATTTTTTTTCCATCTTTATTGATGAAAATCAAGCTTTTTACGTCGCTAATACCCGAACGGTTGAACTCATCATAACGCATATTGATGTCGTACTCATATTCCCCGGCACGGAATTTTGCATCGGTATTGCCGCTAAAAGCAGTTTGCATTGTGATACCAACGGTTGATAAATCCAATCCCAGACGTGACATTTTATCTCTGTCAACCTGTACTGTAATTTCGGGGTTTCCATCTTCAACGGAAAGCTCTACTTCCGAAGTTCCTGCAATTTTGCGTAGTTCTTCTTCGGCTTTTTCGGCAAATATCATTGCGCTTTCAAGGTCCGGTCCTGTTACCACCAATTGTAACGGCGCGTCATCTGCGCCAAAAATTCCGATTGGGACTATGGTTACTTTTGCATCAACCAGATAGGCTTCTATTTCGCGTTTCAGCTTGGCGGCGTAAATGAACGTATTGTCTTTTCTTGAGTTTTTATCTATGAGCTTTACACTTATTTCGGACATATAGGCAGTGGCCTGAGTTCCCAGAAATCCTGAACTTGTTTCGCCGACTTTGGTTACCATATTGACGATTTCGGGCTTTTTGTCTAAATAACGCTCTGCTTTTTGTGTGATGAAATTGGTTTGTTCTATGGATGCGTCTTTGGGCAATTCTATCTGAACTAAAAATTCGCCCCTGTCCATTTGAGGGAAAAACTCGCCACCCACAAATCCTGCGCCAACCAGAGTAAACGACCCAATGAACAAAAATATAGCCAATAAAAGTGTTGCCAATTTGGTTTTCCAGCTTTTTAGTGACCATTCCAATAGTCCTGAAATCCAATGTGTAAAGGCTTCCAATCTGCCTTCAAACCAAAGTATAAATTTTTCAAACCAGTTTTTGCCCGTGATGTGTTCCATCTTGCCAAATCTTGAAGACAACCACGGCACCAATGTAAAGGATGCCAAATATGAGAAAGCTGTAGCAATCATTACAGTGACCGCAAATTGCTTGATGATATTGGAGACCAAATCATTGCTCAAGGTAATCGGAAAGAAAACCACTACAATAACAAGGGTAATGGCAAATACGGTAAACCCGATTTCTGAAGCACCGTCATAGGCTGCTCGCACTTTATTTTTTCCCATTTCCATATGGCGGTGTATGTTTTCCAATACCACGATAGCATCATCCACGAGGATACCCACGACCAGCGAGAGTGCTACCAAGCTCATCAGATTCAGGGTATATCCCATAAAATAAATACCAATAAAGGTGGCAATAAGTGAGGCCGGAATGGTAATCATAACGATAAGGGCGTTTCTTAAGCTGTGCAGAAACAACAACATTACAGCGGCCACGAGGAAAATGGCAAGAAACAAATCGAACATGACGTTGTTTGCGGCTACCAGAGTAAACTCTGTGGTATCGTTTGCAATGTTGAGTTTTAGGTTGTTTACTTCATAGTCTTTTTCTATGGTTTTTGCTGCATTTTTTACTAATTCGCTAACCGCTACCGCATTGGCATCGGTTTGTTTCAGCACTTGAAGTATGATGGTGTTTTCCTGATTGTTACGAGCCAGTTTTTCAACATCTTTTTGTGTGTCCAATACTTCGGCGATATCGCTTAAGCGAACTTGCACACCGTTTTTCTCCTTGACAACAAGGTTTTTAAGTTCTTGCACATCTTTGTATTTTCCGGCAAGACGGATCAAGGTCGTGTTTTCTCTTGTTTTGACGTTTCCGGTCGGAAAATCGAGGTTCGATGCTTGTACAGCTTGTCTTATTTCGGGTATGGAAACGCCAAATCCTTCCAGTTTACTTTGGCTGATATTGACTTGTATTTCACGTTCTTCGCCACCTACAAGGTTTACTTGAGCAACCCCTGGAACCCGCGAAAGCATTGGTTGGATTTTTTTGTCCAACAAATCGTAAAATGTTGCTTCGTCCATTTGTGCCGTTGCGGCAATGGTCATAATGGGCAAATCGTCGAGTGAGAATTTGACCAATGATGGCGGGTCGGCATCGTCCGGCAAGTCTGCAAGAATGGTGTTGACCTTGCGTTGTGCGTCATTCAAAGCATAATCGGCATTGCTGCCCGCATTTAGCTGAATCATAACCATCGAAACGCTTTCAAAGGATTTTGAATCGATTTTTTTGATGTTTTCAAGTGACGAAATCGCGTCTTCGATTTTTTTGGTCACAGTGTTTTCAATCTCTGATGGCGATGCTCCGGGATATACCGTAGAAATCGTAATCATATTGGATTCAAACTTTGGAACAAGCTCGTAACCCAACTGCGAGTATGAAAATATGCCTCCTAGTGTAAGAATCGTGAACAGCACGACAATGATGGTAGGACGTTTGATTGATATTTCTGCTAATTTCATATTTTTCTTTTTTGGAGAAAGGATTTTGGAGTACAGAAAACGGAAAACAGATGTTGTAATGGTATCTGTATTATTATCTCCGTGTTCCTTTCTCTGTTCTCTGTGTTCTCTATTTCACAATATTTATTTTTGCTCCATCTTCAAGGTTGATGATACCGCTGGTAATGACGATGTCGCCTGCTTTCAATCCTTCAAGGACTTCCACTTTGTCGCCAAAATTTCTTCCCGTTACAATTTTTGTCAGCCTTGCGATGCCGTCTGTTGCTACAAATACTTCGTTATTGCTCACACTACCCACAAAGGCGTTTCTTGAAATGGTGGTTACAGGTGTTTTGTTCTCTTCTTTTGACGAGAAAATCACCGAACCGTACATTCCTGCTCTAATATCGTCGTTGTTATTCAACACTTCGACTTCTACCGGAAAATTTAATGATTCATCTGCCATTGCGGCAACAAATACCACTTTGCCTTTAAATTCTTTATCGGGATATACACCGGCTTTAATGGCAACTTGATCGCCCGTACGGATAGTGGCTACCTGATTTTCTGATGCGTTAACTTTCAACTTCAATTTTGATACGTTAACTATGTCAAACAAAGGTGTTCCCGGGCCAACAACCGTTCCGGGTTCGATGTGTTTTTTGTTGACAACACCGTTGATGGTTGCTTTCACATAGGTATCGCCCAAATTGATTTTTGCCTGATTGAACCGTGCTTTGGCAGATTGCAATTGTAACCTTGCTTGGTCTAATTGCTGTTGTGTAACGCCACCTGTTTGAAATGCACTTTCAAAACGTTCGGCATCTTTTTGTGCAGTTTGGTATGCTGCCTCTGCGGTTTCCAATTCTACCGAATACAAATCGGGTTTAATAACGGCAAGGGTTTGTCCGATGCTTACTTTGGCACCTTCATGTACCAAAACTTTAACAACTTGCCCGCCTCTTTCAGACGACAGTTTTAAATCTTGAAGCGGAATGAAATTACCATTGGCTCTATAATCTGTTTTTACTATTTCTGTTTTTACAGTATCTATACGCACTGCTACCGATATGTTTTTTTGTGCTACAATGGCGGTTTCTGCTTCTTGTTTTGCTTTATTGCCCGCCAAGGTAAAGCCAGCCCAAACAATTAGGGCTATTGCAACTATTGTGTATATTATCTTTCTCATTTTGTGTTGATTATTTATATTAGGTTATTTAAGCGTATTTAATTGTCCTTTTGATTTTATAAGCTCTATTTCGGCTACTTTATATTCCAAAAGTGCGTTTGAATAGTTGTTTTTGGCATCTGCAAGAGCGTTTTCGGCTTCGAGCAAATCTGTCAAAGATGCCAATCCGTTCATATAATTGTTTTGGGTATTGTCAAGTACTTCTTGAGCCAGTTCCATGTTTTCACGTTGGCTTTCAATGGTAATCACACTATTGTTGATTTGTGTTTTTGCGTTTTCAAATGAAAAATTGAGAGCGAGTTCTGTTTCTTTCATATCGGCTTCAAGAACATCCAATTGGTTTTGTGCCTGACGAACTTTTGATCGTGTTGAAAATCCGCTGAAAATAGGAATGTTAAGATTCAATCCAATAGACGCATAATCTGTCCAGTACACGCCGTCGGCAGGTTTTTTGAAAAATGGAACCGTGTTGCCCAAACCTTGATAGTTGTAATTTCCGTAAAATGAGAGCGTAGGATAATATCCGGCAACAATCGATTCTTTATTGTATTCCAACAGTTTTTTCTGGGTTTCCAAAAGTTGGTATTGCGTTAACAGTTTTACGTTGGGTGTTTCGAGAAGTACGGGGGTTACTGCAATGGGTTCTTCTTCCAGTATTATGGGCGTATCTATTTGCATCCCTATCAGGAATTTCAATGAATTTTCCTGAAGTTTTACCGCATTGTCAAGTTGTTGTTTTGATGAATTCAAATTAACGACCGTTACTTTTATCCTGTCTAAATCTACTTTTTTGGCAAGCCCATTATCAAAAAGTCCTTGTACGGAATTTTGAACTTTCAGTGTGTTGTCGAGTGTTTCTTTGACGGTTTGCAGTTTTTGTTTGGTGATGAAATATTGATAGTAGCTTTTTGCCACAGCTTCAATAACCTGTTCTTGTGTAAGCTGCTCGTTTACCTGATAAAATTCGCGGGTGGTTTTTGCGGCCTTCAATCCTGTAAACACCGAATAATCAAACAGGTTTTGTGTAAGCGACACACCACCAATAGCGGTCCATTTTTGCCCAAAAGCTACCAAAAGCGTTTCTCCGGGCATTCCCACGATTTCGCCCGGCATTGCCATTTCCTGCAAAATGGGATTGTGCATCAGGTTACCGGATGCGTTAATTTGAGGCAAGGCCCTTGAGCGGACTTCGGCTATTTGATGCTCACTGTTGACAACGTTCAACTTGGCTTTTTTGGCGTCGGCTTTGTTTTCCAATGCATAACGGATAGCATCTTTGAGCGAAAGCGTTTCTTGCGCACTCACTAAAAAGCCACCGAAAAGCAAGGCAAAAGCACTTATAACAAGTGTTTTGTGTCTGTACGAATGGTTTTTCATAAATTTATTCTGGGTTTAGTGTTTTAAAAAAATTTGGTAAAATTACTTATTTATAATGAATCTAAATTACTTTCTTCTCGGTTCCTGAAAATGGTTTTGAGGATGACTTCTCTCCTCCCGGCAAGAAGTTTGTCGTATTCTTTATCGTCTAATTCAAAATTATTTTGAAGAAACGGTCGCATAATAACAGGAAAAATAAGCATTGAGATGAAATTCAGCATAAACTGAATGGGTTTCATTTTTTGGATCGTCCCTTTTTCCATTTCCTGTTCCAACTCAACATAGAATTTTTCGGACATACGTTTTACGTGTTCCTTTTTATCATAAATACAACAATCGTCTTTAATTATTTGGGTAAGCATATAGACTTCCCTGTATGGATACATTTTTGCCTGTGACAAAAAATAATCAATAAACATTTCCAACTTTTCTCTTATGGGCAAATCAGAAAGAACAATCATTTCCTGTCTTCTTTCATCTTCTTTTTTACCCTCCTCAAATATCAGATCAAAAAGAGCGTCCCTTGACCGAAAATAATAATTAATGAGTGTTCTGTTTACGCCTGCTGCATCGGCAATTTCTTGAGTTGTCGCATTAAATTTTCCTTCTTTGAAGAACAAATTTTTTGCAGTGCTTATGATCAACTCATAGGTTGCGTCCTCTTTCTTTTGTATTGACATAATAGTTTAACGTTTATGTTTGACAAAATTGTCAAATGCAAAAGTAAGACAATCTTTTGAAGATAAAAGTGATTTTTTGCTTTTTGTTTTTTTTTAACGTTTTCACGAAAACGGGACTGCTTTAGCTTTACAAACACAATTATTCTATTTTTGCAAAACCGAAAAACAACAATCTCAATAATGCAATCCGTCACGCAATACCAATCCTACATTTCTGACTATCTAAAAACGTTCAAAAACGCCAAAGAACCCCAAACCCTGTATGAGCCGGTTGCGTACATCCTATCGTTGGGCGGCAAAAGGTTACGTCCGGTTTTGACCTTGATGACTGCCGAAATTTTCGGGACATCCTGTCAAAGAGCGTTAGATGCCGCACTGGCTGTTGAATTGTTCCACAACTTTTCATTGATCCACGACGACATTATGGATGCCGCACCATTGCGCAGAGGCAAGCAAACGGTACACGAAAAATGGAACACCAACACCGGTATATTGTCGGGCGATGCGATGCTGATTATGGCATACCGACTTTTTGAAACCTATGAGCCTGAAACATTTCATGAACTTGCAAAGTTGTTCAGCAAAACCGCCTTGGAAGTTTGCGAAGGGCAGCAATACGATATGGATTTTGAAAACCGCGACGATGTGACCATTCCCGAATATTTGAAGATGATTGAATACAAAACCGCCGTATTGGTAGGTGCAGCAATGCAAATGGGTGCGATTGTGGCAAAAACGGATTCGGAAAATAAAAACCATATATACCAATTCGGAAAAAATCTCGGCATCGCATTTCAATTGCAAGATGATTATCTGGATGCTTTTGGCAATCCCGAAACCTTTGGAAAACGGGTGGGCGGCGATATTATTGAGAACAAAAAAACTTATTTATACTTAAAGGCCATTGCGTTTTCTAAAGCTATTGACCAACAGGAACTCAAACATCTGTACAGCATCAACCCAACCGATACAACACATAAAATAAACACCGTAAAGCAATTATTTATATCAAGCGGTGCTGCAGAAGCAACCAAAACCGAAATTAAAAACTACACCGATAAAGCCTTTGAGGTATTGGATACATTACGGATTTCCGATGACAAAAAAACGGTGTTGCGACAGTTTGGCAAGCAACTTATGGATAGGAATGTTTAATACTCGTCGATGACACAGCTTACAAATGCCGATACTATATTTGTTGAAGCAAAAAAACTCAATTTATACCCAAAACTTGTGCAGCAACTCAATAAAGATTTGCTCTATGCCAACATTGACCGGCAATTTGACGATGCCGTATTGCCCGAAAGTTTAAAACTGATGCTCCACGAAACCGTTTATAAACTGATTAATGAAAAATTTGCCGATTATCTTAACTTATTATACATCATCGATGTGCCGGAGCATCAAATAAAACAATTGGACGGCAGTGATATGTTGCAACTTTCAGAACAGGTAACCTTTTTAATCTTAAAACGTGAATGGCAAAAGGTTTGGTTTAGAAGCAAGTATAGTTGACCATATTCCCACTTAAAAATATACCCTTACAAAAGGCATCCATGCATTGGCATAAATACTTTTGCTTTTGTCATATAGCACATCATACCGAATTCCAGCCGTAAAATTCTGGTTGCGGTATCCAAGCCCCACAAACAAAGCGGGATACCAATAGTTTTGGTCTTCAATTCCCAGATTGTCTTCCCATTTTCGGCTCACGTTAAGCTGTTCAAACTCCGCCGAAACTTGAAGTTCCTGTATAGGACTGTACAATCCTATGACACTTCCGCCAAAAATCGTGGATTTGTAATTGTTTTTTAACGAATTGTAAGTGCCATTGAGCCCTACACCCAATGCAAACTGCTTGTCAAACTCATAGATGGCACTTGGTGCAAGTGTCGCACTAAAAAAGCCGTCGCCAAAACTCAACCCGACACCACCACCAAAACGCACATGTTCCCAAAAAGAACCATCAGAGGTGTTTTGGGTAAAACCCGAAATTCCTGAAAGGATAAACAAACCATAGATAAAAACCGATTTCTTCATAGCGCATCAATTGGTCATTGGATTATTGAGTCATTTTGCTGCATATCGATATGTTGTATGTTTGAACGCGTGTCACATAACAGGTGGCATGTTTCGTTCCCGGGCAACTATTTCAACCAAGGCTCCAAACACCCAACAATAGGGTGGCAATTATCCTCCTGCACCGTCCTTCGTCATTTTGATTACCTCCTCAATCATATCATCGGTAGCGTTCATGATTTCTTCATAGGCATTTCGCCCATAAAGCTGTTCTGCCAATGCAGCTTTTATAAATTGTTTCATTTCTGCGTGGTAAGCCACAAAAGTAATCCGCACCTGCTCTCTTTCACTCACATAATCTTGAAACCGCACTACGATATCGTCGCTGACCTCAAAATTACGGATAAAATCGTTTTTGGTAATTCCATCAAAAGGCATTCTGTTTTTGTCGAGTTCTTCAAACACAAAATAGTTGATATAGCCGCGATTTTGTATATAGCTAAAGGTTTCATTGTTAGATTTTGAATCCAGTGGTACAAAAATATCGGGGATGATTCCACCGCCGCCGTACACCACTTTGCCTTTTGGCGTAGTAAAACGAAGGGAATCTGCCACTTCAATGTGCGATTCGTCCACGAGTTCGTCGTTGCTCAACCGTTTGTAGTAATCATTGTAGTAGTCTTCGTTCTTTCCTGCTTCGTATGGCCTTTGTATGGAGCGTCCAGTGGGCGTATAGTAACGCGATACCGTAAGGCGTACAGCACTGCCATCACCAAGAGCCATTTCGCGCTGCACCAAGCCCTTGCCATAACTACGCCTTCCTACAATAGTGCCACGGTCATTGTCCTGCAACGCTCCGGCTATGATTTCACTGGCGGAAGCCGAGTTTTCATTGATCAAGACAAAAACATCGCCTTCCTCAAAATCGCCCCTGTGCGTCGCATAGCTTTTTTCTATCTTGCCAGACTTGTTCTTGGTAAAAAGAATCAACTTATCCGCTTCCAAAAATTCATCGACTATCTGCTCCGCAATGCCCAAAAAGCCTCCGGGATTGTCCCTCAAGTCCAAGGCCAACTTGGTAGCTCCTTTTTCTTGGAGCCTATCCAATGCCGTCTTAAATTCTTTATAGGTCGATTCGGCAAAACGGTTGATTTTTATATAACCCAGTTCTGGGGTCAGCATATAGGCGGCATCCACACTTTTTATAGGAATATCGCTGCGCTTGACGGAAAAATCCAATAATTCTCCCGTAGCTTTACGATACACCTTGAGGTTTACTTTAGTGCCTTTCTCTCCTTTCAACTTCGCCATGATGGCATCATTGCTCCACGAGCGTCCAAAAACGGCATCGCCATCTACCATGATGATGCGGTCACCACCCTTGATACCTGCCTTGGCGCTGGGGCCTCCCTCCACGGGCCGGATGACCGTGATGGTGTCGTGGTATGTATAAAAACTTACCCCTATGCCCACAAAGTCACCCTTCATGTTTTCGGTAATCCGCTGCAAAGCATTTTTGGGAATGTACGTAGAGTGAGGATCCAGATTATCAAGGATACCGTTGACCGTCACATCTACGATACTATCCGTATTGACATGGTCAACATATTCATAATCAATATAATCTATAAGCCTGTTGAGCTTGTCTTTTTTGCTATTGGAAGTAAACAATCGGTCAGAGGTATCCTTAAAGTTTAGCTTGCTGCCAATGAACACGCCCATGGCAATAGCTATCCCCACAATCAGCGGTATGTACTTTCTACTCTGTTTCATTCGGCTTCCAGATGTTCTATGTGATGCAACTCTATACCTGCCTTTTCCAAAAAGAGCAAGCCCGAATCGTCCTTATAATCCTGCCTGTAAACAACCCTTACGATGCCCGCTTGGTGTATCAGCTTACTGCATTCCCTGCACGGTGATAGTGTAAGGTACAATGTTGCTCCACGACACGATTGTGTAGATGACGCCACCTTAAGTATGGCATTGGCCTCGGCGTGCAGCACATACCATTTGGTATAGCCATCTTCATCCTCACAGGAGTTTTCAAAACCCGTAGGCGTACCATTATAGCCGTCCGAAATAATCATCCTATCCTTCACGATAATGGCCCCTACCTGTTTGCGCTTGCAGTGCGACAGTTTGCCCCATTCTTCTGCCATCCGCAGATAAGCCTTGTCGTACCGCAATTGCTTTTTCTTTGACATCTCTTGTTTGATTTTTTTTTGGCGTTCCCTCGCCACGGCGGGGTCGGGCTGTCCACTGTATCTTTTTTGCCCAGAAAAACCGGTTGCAAGCACTCATGACAATTGCTCAACCGGGCAAAAAAGGATGCCGCTTCCATCCCTAACGCAAATCTATGGCGAATATAAGCGGTTCAAGGTTTTATTCCCATAAATTTAGCATTATTTTTAGAGCCTCCGACCTTAACACCGTTTTGTTGCCCTGCCGTCCAACCTTCAATAGTGATACTGGCAAGGCGGTCAAAGCCGCATGTTTTTTTTATTACGATCAACCCGTAACACATCATATTTTGGCCACAGTTCCACCGATTTCTTATTAAAAAGCAATACTTTCAAATATTCCACCAATTTCATTGAGCACAGGGCATTCACATCTGTAAGATTGTTATATGTGTTCTACAAATAATTATTAGAAAACATTAATTGTCAATGATTTGTGCGTATATTCAACAATGAACTACAGGTGATTTCCAGTAAAATTTCCCTCCAACACAACCCACACAAATCACAATAAGCCTAACTTTGGGGCTGCCCCAAAAGGGGCAAAAAAACCTCATAACAGCAAAATAAATTTATGCCAAAACCAATAAACATTCAGTGGTTTTGGATTAACTTTAGCACATGTTTGCACTTGTCGATTGTAACAATTTTTATGTTTCTTGCGAGCGTGTCTTTCAGCCCCAACTGATAGGCAAGCCCATTGTGGTACTGTCAAACAATGACGGATGCGTCATTTCGCGCAGCGATGAAGCCAAGGCACTGGGGCTGCCCATGGGCGCTCCGGCCTTTCAATACAGAGCCTTTTTCAAAACAAACAACGTGCACGTGTTTTCGTCAAATTATTCGCTGTACGGCGATATGAGCGAGCGCGTAATGGCCATCCTGGAACAGTTTAGCCCAGATATCGAGGTTTATAGCA
Source organism: Bacteroidota bacterium (assembly GCA_029557895.1). Lineage (GTDB taxonomy): Bacteria > Bacteroidota > Bacteroidia > Flavobacteriales > Flavobacteriaceae > JBPOFM01. Next base: position 47,463 of record JAKQHT010000019.1, read on the forward strand.
TTGACGAAGCTTTTTTGGAATTTAAAGGTTTTGAAAACCTGTGCTTTGACAAACACGCACAGCAGATACGCCAACGCATCCTCAAATGGACAGGCATCCCAACCTGCGTGGGTATCGCACCAACCAAGGCTCTCGCAAAGGTCGCCAACAAAATAGCTCGAAAATTTCCAGAAAAAACCCAGGGCGTTTACGTCATCGATTCAGAAGAAAAACGACTGAAAGCATTAAAATGGCTAAAAATCGAGGACGTATGGGGAATAGGACGCGCCCTACAAAAAAAGTTAAGGTCCAAAAACTGCAATAGAGGCCTCGATTTCGTACAACTATCGGATGAATGGGTCCGCAAAGAGTTTTCAATCGTTGCGTGGCGACTGAAAAAAGATTTGGAGGGCATCCCCACCCTAAAGCTCGACCACAAAATGCCAAAACATTCCATTGCAACCACGAGAAGCTTTGAATGCACCTATTCCGATATTGACAACATAAAAGAGCGCATTGCCACCTTTGCAATTAGCTGTGCCGAAAAACTCCGCAAACAACAATCGAGCTGCCATGCCGTCATCGTGATGTTGAGCAGCGATCGGCACAAAAAAAATTTGCCACAGCACCACACAAGCAGGCTGATAAGCTTGCCGCACCCAACCGATTCATCACTGACCATAAGCCAATGTGCCGTTAAGGCCATATCAGAACTATTCAAGAAAGGCATTAAGTACAAACGGGCAGGCGTCATCGTGACCGGCCTAGTGCCAAATGACAACTACCAATTAGACATGTTCCTGCACGAAAACCCAAAACACAAACCTTTAATGCAGTGTATCGATGCCCTGAACCGTAAATACGAATCTGAAAAAATAAAACTCGGCAACCAAGACCTAAAACGCACCTGGAAAATGCGACAGGAACGCCTATCGCACAAATACACAACAAACATCAACGAAATACTTGTTATAAAATGCCACTGAAATTCCTGACACCCCAAAACGCAATAGAGTTTTACGCTCCAGACCAGACCGGTGAGGCCAATATCATTTTGGCACAAACGGGCATTTCTGCCGGATTTCCTTCACCGGCAGATGATTTTAGGGACAACCGGATAAGCCTTGACAAGGTTTTGGTAAAGAACAAAGAAGCCACATTTTATGCGAAAGTAAGCGGACAATCGATGGTAGGCGCCGGATTGGACGACGGCGACCTATTGGTAGTCGATAGAAGCTTGGAGCCCTCTCACAACAAGATTGCCGTTTGCTTTATCGATGGGGAATTCACGGTAAAGCGCTTGAAGGTTGAAAAGGGTTCTGTGTTTTTGATGCCCGCAAACCCAGCCTATGAACCCATAGCAGTTACTGTAGAAAACAATTTCCAGATCTGGGGCATCGTGACCCATGTCATCAAGAAGTTATAACGTAAAAGGTCACCGTATTGCCATGGACCTTATGCACCCTAACAATGTCCTTATATTGTTGCTTTCCGCAATCGTGATTGTAAAAATTTGATGTACAGGTAATTACATTCATAAGTCCGAAAGATTAACCGTTAAAAAACAGGGGATAAACAAACGAAAAGAGGTCATGTTTTGGTTTGCATTCTTTGTAGTGCGAGAATTATATAGTCAATAAAAAACATAACAAAACGAGTGCTTGCCAATGCAATGCGCAATGCACAAAAACTATCTAAAAACAAAAAAACCCAGTATTTCTACTGGGTTTGTACTCAAGGTGGGAATCGAACCCACACTCCCGAAAGAACTGGATTTTGAATCCAGCGCGTCTACCAATTCCGCCACTTGAGCAATTACGGACTGCAAAATTATAAAATATTTTATTACAAACAACCAAAATTTGTGGCTTTATGCTTTAGCAGTCCAAATAAATTCATAAATTTGCACCTCGTTAAAAACAGCGAAGCATCAACTTGTTTTAAAACAACTCGTTAACCGATGTCCAACACCATTACAGAAGCCAAAATATTTGCCTGTTCGCAAAGCAGGGAACTCGCAGAAATGATTGCGGCCAGATTTGGCGCCCCATTGGGCAATGTCATAACATCGACTTACAGCGACGGAGAGTTTCAGCCTTCTTATGAAGAATCCATAAGAGGCACGCGGATTTTTATCATTGGTTCAACCCATCCTGGAGCAGAAAACTTAATGGAAATGTTGCTGATGATAGATGCCGCAAAACGCGCATCGGCAAGACACATTACCGCGGTGATTCCTTATTTTGGATGGGCAAGACAGGACAGAAAGGACAAACCAAGGGTGCCTATTGCGGCAAAATTGGTTGCCAAGATGCTCGAAACTGCCGGTGCCACACGCATTATCACGATGGATTTGCACGCTGACCAGATACAAGGATTTTTTGAAAAACCAGTGGACCACCTGTTTGCATCCACAGTCTTTCTTCCCTATCTAAAAAACCTGAACCTCCCGGACCTCACCATTGCCTCACCGGATATGGGCGGTTCAAAAAGAGCCTATGCCTACTCAAAAGCCCTAGAAAGCGACGTGGTCATCTGCTACAAGCAAAGAGCAAAGGCCAATGTCATCTCGCATATGGAACTGATAGGCGACGTTACCGGAAAAAATGTGGTTCTGGTGGACGATATGGTCGATACCGCAGGCACATTGACCAAAGCTGCCGATCTGATGATGGATCGAGGTGCGTTGAGTGTCAGAGCAATTTGCACCCATCCGGTGCTGTCCGGAAATGCCTATGAACGCATTGAAAACTCAAAGCTCCAAGAACTGATCATAACCGATTCGATTCCGTTGAAGCAACAAAACAATAAACTACACGTGTTGAGCTGCGCCGATCTGTTTGCCGATGTCATGCACAATGTACATTACAACAGGTCTATCAGTTCACAATTTTTAATGTAGTTCTTGACATATTCAAGCAGTATCAACAAAAACTATTAAAGAAGAATATTAATTTTTAACTATAAACACAAACAATGAAATCAATTACAATCAACGGATCTCAAAGAGAAAGCGTGGGCAAAAAATCATCAAAAGCCCTACGTAATGCTGGGCAGATTCCTTGCGTGTTATACGGAGGGGATAAACCAGTGCATTTCTCTGCACCTTACCTGGCTTTCTCCAACTTGGTTTATACGCCCAACGCGCATACAGTTGTGATTGCCTTGGACAATGGAACAACCTACAACGCTATCATGCAAGATATCCAGTTCCATCCAGTGACCGATAAAATCCTCCATATTGACTTCTATCAACTATTTGCTGATAAAGAAATCACCATGGAAATACCTGTTCACACTATAGGGACTTCCCGTGGGGTGCTCAATGGCGGGGTGCTCCGCAAAAACCTTCGAAAGCTGAAAGTAAAAGCTATTCCGGCCAATTTACCAGATTTTATCGAGGCTGACATTACACCTCTCCGCGTAGGTAGCAAACTTTACATCACAGCGTTGCCAACATCCGGCTACAAATTCATGCATCCAGACAACACGGTTGTTTGTCAAGTAAGACGATCAAGGGCAAGTGTTGCTGATGTTGACGACGAAGAAGAAGCAGAAGCTGAAGTTGCTGCCGAAGGTGCAGCCCCCGAAGCACAAGAATAAACAATTTTGTTCAATAACCACAAAGCATCCCGAAACAATCGGGATGCTTTTTTTATTTTTACAAAAAAAATAGATGTTCGGATTTCTGTTTGATGTGTTTAAAAATTCTGGCAGTTACCCTGAAAAAGTTTCTGATATGAAAAAATTCTTGATCGTGGGCCTTGGAAATATAGGTGCTGAATATGCCAACACCCGTCATAACATCGGCTTTAAAATCCTTGATTATTTGGCAAAAAACGAATCCTCAACTTTTGAAACACAAAAGTTGGGCGATGTCTGTTCTTTCAAATTCAAAGGGAGACAATTCATTTTGCTCAAGCCAAGCACTTATATGAACTTGAGCGGAAAGGCCGTAATCTATTGGATGAACAAAGAAAACGTGCCGCTTGAAAACGTACTGGTAGTAACCGATGACATCAATTTGTCTTTTGGCACTATCCGCATAAAGACCAAAGGCAGTGACGGTGGCCATAATGGGCTAAAGGACGTACAGGACAAATTGCAGACACCCAACTACAACAGATTCCGTTTTGGCATCAGCAATGACTTTTCAAAAGGGCGTCAGGTAGATTATGTTTTGGGCGAATGGACAGAGGAAGAAAACGCAAAGCTTTCTGAACGTCTGGAAAAATCAGCAGAGGCTATCAAGTCGTTCGGCACCTCCGGGGTGAGCAACACGATGAACACTTACAATGGCTCATAAAAATAGAGGCTGCCTCAAAAACCCTTTTGTCAAGTTGATCTTATTGCGACTTCTTATAAACAATTAACAAAAATTTTTATAAGATTCAGACCCTATAATTACCGGGCAAAATGACAAAATGTAACGTTTTTAAGACAGCCTCTTTATCTGTTTAACTTCAAATACTTATTCTACGATTATTTTTTTGGTAACTTTTCTGTTATCATCTTGAATCGTCAATAGATACACTCCTGATTGGGCGTTTTGCAGGTCAATACTTTGGTCAAACCTGCCGCCATTGGTCGCATAGTCATTCAACAATATCTGCCTTCCTCGCATATCGTACACCCCAATCTTAACATTGTTGGAACGAGCATCCATCTTGATGTTGAATGTGCCATTGTTCGGGTTTGGATATACTGAAAGGTCATTAAAATCAAAAGACTCTGTTGACAAAGTAGGCACTAACTCCTCGCGGCATAGTTGTATTGTAAAGGTGTTTAAATAACCTCCAGATCCATCAACCACTACATCTTTAAAATAAATTCGCCATTCGCCCGCGCTATTGTTTCCTATAGCACTATTAAAATTGCCTTGTGAATATGGAAGGAATGGATCGCCTCCATTGGTATCACATGTGGCTGAAATACCTGCCAAATCAAACCATTTATCCATATCGGCATTGGTACAAGATGTATTGTTGTACCATATACCAGTATTTAGCGCAGTTGACCATGGAAACCAAAACAATATGTTTACCTGCCCGATATTGGGATGGGTAATATCTGCATGGGTTTTAATATCGGAAATAGTAAAAGCATCCGATATTGGCAATATCATCCCTGGATAGGAGTTGTCGGAACTCTCTGTTATTGGGGCGTTTAGGTTAAACGTATAATCTTCACACACATTGCCAAGCACATATGTATAATTTCCTATTGCAAAACTCTTTGTGTTGATAGAGAAGAAAATATTCCCTACGGCTCTTACCATTACTCGGCAATAAGGCGCAGAAAGATCGGGTACCGTTATAGTTTGTGAGCCATCATTAGGGGTATTAGAAACCAAAACCGTGTCATAGTTCAATCCACCATCTGTTGACAATAATATATCAACATTTGCAGTGTTAACCCCATTTCCGGTTGTTCCCGCTACATTCCATGTAATGGTTTCCGTATTTCCGGGTGTCCACACCATTTGTTCTGCAGTCTGTGATGTAACCACAAACGGCCCAGCCGCATTGGTCACATTTACTGTCATATCGTCAACGGCCGTTTGCCCTCCTCTTACATCATTGTCCCTGACGGTTACGCGGAAGTTGATTGCCCTACTAATAGACACCAATTTTTCCCAATCAGACGACCCGTAATTAATGGCCAAATCCCTCAATCTAGGTATATATCTGGTAGGGTTGTTGGTTCCTTCAAACGACCGGACAAGGGGTCCGGTGGCAGTTGTTTGGGAAGGAATTCCGGCAGGTCCCAAATCGTACTGCTCCCATGTATAGGTGTGCGATGCAATCCCATCGGCATCTGTCGAAGAGGCCGTAAGGGCATAGGGCGTAGAGATAGGAATCGTGTAGTTGGCACCCGCTTCCGCAGTGGGCACGGCA
>JAKQHT010000010.1 GCA_029557895.1 Bacteroidota bacterium
ACATGAAGCTTGTCATGGTCTACGTGACCAACCATTGGGGCAGCAAGCACTGGATGATTCTCGATTTGCCCAGTAAAGATTGGATTCATTATTGGGAAAACGGCGAAAAAGGATTCCAGCGCAGCAATTACAGAATGACTACCCAATTTGATACCAATGCTTCCGTGGTTGATGCTAAAGCTTGCATGGACGGATGGTTTGATACTACCATGCCCGATGTCAACCAAAGCAATCCCTTGGTAGTGAATTATATGGTCCAGAACGCAATTTGGTGGATAGAATATGCAGATCTTGACGGTCTTCGGGTTGATACCTATTCTTATAACGACAAAGAAGGTATCGCCCAATGGACCAAAGCAATTATGGACGAATACCCCAACTTCAATATCGTTGGAGAAGTTTGGATGCACGACCAAGCGCAAATGGCTTATTGGCAAAAGGATAGCAAGATTGGAGCCATGCAAGGTTATAATTCCCATCTGCCATCCGTTATGGATTTCACATTGCATGATGCGATTATGCTAATGTTCAATGAAAATGACCAGGGATGGGACAAAGGCATGTTGCGCGCCTACGACAATTTTGCCAATGATTTTCTATATCCTGACATTAATAATATTTTGGTTTTTGCAGGTAACCATGACACCATGCGCATCAACGAGTTGTACCAAGACGATTTGAACAAATATAAAATGGCCTTGGCGCTTATTGCTACCGTTCGCGGGATTCCACAGGTTTACTATGGAGATGAGATAGGCATGATGGGCGATAAGGATAAAAAAGGCGATGGCGACATACGCCAAGATTTTCCAGGGGGCTGGCCGGATGACCAACGCAGTGCATTTACGTCCGAAGGACGTACCGAAAGAGAAAACGCATATTTTGAGTTTACTAAAAAGCTCTTCAATTGGCGAAAACAAAAACACGTCATCCATACCGGAAAGACCACCCATTTTGTGCCTTATGATAATGTGTATGTATATTTTAGGCACAATACTTCAGAAAAAGTTATGGTTGTCATCAACAACAGCCCCGAAACTCAAACGTTCGGTACGGAGCGTTTTCAGGAAGTACTCGACGGATCCAAAGTTGGAATAGACATTATTTCGGGGACAGACGTGCCATTGACCGGTACGATTACCATTGCGGGAAAAACCCCGATGATCATAGAAATTAAATAAAACCATATCGCTAAAAACCACATCATGTATAAATACGGTTTACTCTTATTTTTGGTATTCACATTTTTGGTTTCATGTAAAGGAAAAGAAACCGAAAAACAACAGCCATTACAAGAAAACGACCCGATTTTTCAACCTTATGAAGCACTGGTACTGTCAAGCGGCAAGTTGCTGCGTGTAGATAACTTTCCATCAAAATTCATAACACCCAGACCTGTAGACATTTGGCTGCCAAATAATTACTCTCAAGACAATGTGTATTCAGTTTTGTATATGCACGACGGCCAGTCATTGTTCGACGCTACAGCAACTTGGAACAAGCAGGAATGGAAAGTGGACGAATGGGCCACACTATTGATGAACGAACAAGCAACTGTCAATTTTATTGTTGTGGCAACCCACAATATTCCGGACATCCGTTGGCAGGATTATTTTCCGCAGAAAGCGTTCGATTATTTGCCCAATAAAGAACAAGATTCGTTGAGAGCAGCAGCCAAAGCCAATAATTTCAGTCTTGAATTTAAAGCCGACGATTACTTGAAATTTTTGGTAGAAGAGTTGAAACCAGTGGTTGACAGAACTTTTTCTACCCATAAAGACCGTGCAAACACTTTTGTTGCCGGTTCCAGTATGGGCGGGCTCATTTCAATGTACGCTATGTGCGAGTATCCCGAAGTTTTTGGTGGAGCGGGCTGTATTTCCACACACTGGCCCGGACTGATGCCTGCTGAACACAATCCATTGCCAGAGGCTATTTTTGCCTATATGAATGACCATTTGCCCGACCCAAATAATCATAGGTTTTACTTTGATTATGGTACTGAAACACTGGATGCGCACTATCCACAATATGCAAGTGATGTGGATGCCATTTTTCATCAAAAAGGTTATACCGATGTTAATTTTAAGAACCTAAAGTTTGAAGGCGAAAACCATTCTGAAAGTTCTTGGCAAAAACGACTGGATGTACCTTTTACATTTTTGATGAAACGCTAATCCGTTTCTGATTTTTCTTAATTTACGACGTTCCAAAGTTTTCAAACTTAAGGGAAGTTAAAATAAAAAACAATGAAACAGCTTTTTTGCATATCCCTCTTTCTTGGCCAAATCCTTTTTGCGCAAAACCCAAATCGGATCTTCAAAACCTGTGAGCAAACGGCTTACGGAGCAAAAGTGGAAGTCAGTGACGGCACGTACCAAATCAAATTTTATACTCCGGAAATCATTGAAACCACTTTTGTGCCAACCGGAGAAGCTAAAATGGCCAACTCGCATGCCGTGGTATCGGACAAAACCTTTTCTGGATTCCGATTTGATGCCAAAGAAGACCATATCGCACTTTTTACCGAAGGTTTAACCGTCAGCATCCAAAAACAGCCATTTCAGATTTCATATCAATATAAAGGAAAAGATATTTTGTCGGAAAAGTTGGGTTATGTAAAGAACGATCATTTTGAGTCCATACAGTTCAACCTCGCCAAGGAAGAAATGCTTTATGGCGGTGGCGCCAGGGCTCTGGGCATGAACCGTCGCGGCTACCGTTTGCAACTCTACAACCGGGCACATTATGGTTTTGAAACCCATAGCGAACTGATGAACTACACCATGCCTATTGTGTTGTCGTCCAAAAAATATATGATCCATTTTGACAACGCTCCCATTGGGTATTTGGATTTGGACAGCAATAAAGACAATACCCTGACCTACGAAACCATTTCGGGCCGGAAAACCTATCAAATTGTGGTCGGCGATTCGTGGGATGATTTGTTGGATAACTACACCGATTTGACCGGAAAACAACCCATGTTGCCACGTTGGGCTTTGGGCAATTTTTCGAGTCGATTTGGCTATCATTCACAAAAAGAAACGATCGAAACCATTGAAAAATTTAAATCAGATGAAATTCCTGTAGATGCGATAATCCTCGATTTGTATTGGTTTGGCAAAGAGGTTCAAGGCACAATGGGTAATTTGGCGTTCGACAGGGATTCGTTTCCCAACCCGAAGCAGATGATAAAAACCCTTCAGGATAAAAACGTGGAAACCATCCTTATCACCGAGCCGTTTATTTTGACCACATCCAACCGTTGGGACGAAGCGGTATCAAAAAATGCCTTGGCAAAAGACAGTATCGGTAAACCGGCCACATACGATTTTTACTTCGGAAACACAGGCTTGATCGATATTTACAAACCCTCGGGTTACGACTGGTTCAAAAACATCAATAAGGAGCTATTAGATATAGGTATTACCGGCATTTGGGGCGATTTGGGCGAGCCAGAAGTACATCCGCATTGGGTACAACACGCCACCGGAACAGCCAATGAGGTCCACAACATTTACGGTCACGATTGGGCGAGAATGGTACAAGAAGCCTTCCGTGAAGCAAAACCCGACCAACGGGAGTTTATCCTGATGCGTGCCGGTTATTCAGGGTCGCAACGCTATGGTATGGTGCCGTGGACGGGCGATGTAAACCGTACATGGGGAGGACTCCAGAGCCAGCCAGAAATTTCCTTGCAAATGGGCATGCAAGGCATTGGCTATATGCACTCCGATTTGGGTGGTTTTGCAGGAGCCAATCTCGACGACGAACTCTATGTGCGTTGGTTGCAATATGGTGTGTTTCAGCCTATATTCCGCCCTCATGCCCAAGAAGAAGTGCCCAGCGAACCCATCTTTAGAAGTGAAAAAGCCAAGCAATTGTCCAAAACGGCCATCGCATTGCGTTACCAACTGCTGCCATATAATTACAATATGGTTTTTGAAAATTCGACTAAAGGAAAACCTTTGATGCGACCCTTGTTTTTTGAAGATGACAGTGAAAATTTGAACGATTATTCCAAGACCTATTTATGGGGCGAAAATATTTTGGTGTCGCCTGTTTTGGAGTCAGGGGTTCAATCGCAAGTGGTGTATTTCCCAAAACATTACAATTGGTTCGATTTTTATTCCGATGAAACCTTCAAAGGTGGCAGCACGGTGAACTACGAAGTCAAGGAAAACAGCATCCCGACTTTTGTGCGTGGCGGCAGTTTTATTCCGCTTGCAAAACCCATGCAGAGCACCAAGGAATACGACGGAAACGCGCTGGTGCTCCATTATTATTTTGATGAAACCGTAAGTGCTTCGGAATACGAACAATACAACGACGACGGCAAAACAGCAAACGCTTATGAAAAAGGCGAATATGAAATTCTGGAATTTGAGGCCGAACGGAACCAGCAAACTTTAAACATTACTTTTGAAGCTGAAATTGGTAAAAATCAACGAGATTTAAACAAAGACATCACTTTGGTCATTCATAATTTACAGAAGCAACCCAAACAGATAAAAACCGACCGCAAACGTCAAAAATTTCAGTGGCATCCGGTGCAAAAAACTCTAACGTTTTCCGTAGATTGGAATACTTCCAAGACGAAAAAAATAAATATCAAACTCTAAAAATAATCCAAAATGAAACACTTAAACTATATCTTATCAACCTTGATTATTGTCGGTTTCTTTGGATGTAAAAACGAAAAGAAAATTAAACAGGAACCTACAAGACCAAAACAGGAGATGAAGAAAAAAGAAGTTGTATATCAGGTTTTTACACGATTATTCAGCAACACCAATACTACCAACAAACCCTGGGGTACGATTGAGGAAAACGGCGTGGGAAAATTTAATGATTTTACCGATAAAGCCTTGGAAGAAATCAAGGATTTGGGCGTCACATATATTTGGTACACCGGTGTGCCTCACCACGATGTGATTACCGATTACACCCAATACGGCATTTCCAATGATGACCCAGATGTGGTAAAAGGACGTGCCGGTTCGCCTTATGCGGTTAAAGATTATTACAACGTGAATCCGGATTTAGCCGAAAATGTAGAAAATCGTTTACAGGAATTTGATGCCCTAATTGCCCGTTCGCACAAAGCCGGACTGAAAGTAATTATCGATATTGTGCCCAATCACGTGGCACGGAATTACCAAAGTTTGACCAATCCCGAAGGCACGACCGATTTTGGTGCCGAAGACGATACCTCGGTGACCTACCATGTAAACAACAATTTTTATTACAATCCGGGAGAGCCTTTCCTAGTGCCCAATTGGCGCAACGGTTATCTGCCTTTGGGTGGCGAAAAACATCCTTTGGCTGATGGCAAATTCGACGAAAATCCGGCCAAATGGACCGGCAACGGGTCGCGTGCCTCGCAACCCGATATGCACGATTGGTACGAAACCGTAAAAGTGAATTATGGTGTGAGTCCCGATGGTCACAAAGATTTTGACGAGTTGCCACAAGGGTTTGAACATGAAGATTATAAAGCACATTATGACTTTTGGAAAGACAAGACCGTGCCCAGCTCTTGGGTGAAATTCAAGGATATAGCCCTGTATTGGATCAATAAAGGTGTTGACGGTTTTAGGTATGATATGGCCGAAATGGTTCCGGTGGAATTTTGGAGTTATATGAACAGCCACATCAAAATGCAAAATGCCGATGCGTTTTTGTTGGCCGAGGTGTATAATCCGTCGCTTTACAGGGATTATATCCAAAAAGGGAAAATGGATTATCTGTACGACAAGGTACAGTTGTATGACACCATTAAAAACGTGATGCAAGGCCACGGCAGTACCAATCATATCCCGCCCATTCAGGACGATTTGAGGGATATTGAACATCACATGTTGCACTTTTTGGAAAACCACGACGAACAGCGTATCGCCAGTCCCGATTTTGCCGGAAATGCCAAAAAAGGGAAACCCGCCATGGTGGTATCGACAACCATCAGTACTTCGCCTACAATGGTGTATTTCGGGCAGGAATTTGGTGAGCCGGGTGCCGAAGATTTAGGTTACGGCGACCCAACGCGAACCTCCATTTTTGACTACGGAAGCGTACCAAGCGTGGTGCGGTGGGTAAACGACAAAAAATTTGACGGGGGGCAATCCACTCCAGAAGAATTGGGACTCCGTGATTTTTACAAGAGATTGTTGAATTTTACCATAAACAGCTCGGCATTGGCAGGACAGTATCAGGATATCCACCTGTACAACCAAGCCCATACCGAATGGTACAACGATAAGGTACTGTCGTTTGTGCGTTGGAGCACCGACGAACGTTTGATTGTGGTGGCCAATTTCAATGCCGAAAATACTTATGGATTTGAACTGCAATTGCCCGAAGATGTCGTTACGAAATTAGGACTTTCAGACGGCGAATACAGTGTCAAAGATCAATTGTACAACACATACTCATCAACATTAAAAGTACAACACGGAAAGGCTAAAGTACGGATAGATGTAGGGCCTTTGGAGTCGTTTATTTTAAAAATAGAAACACTATGAAAAAACTCGTATTTGCAATTTTAGTAATGGCAGCTATAATAAGCTGTAAGGAAAACAAGAATGAACCAGCTGTAGAAACAGGAGCCATAACACAGCCCGATATTGCACCAATAACAGACGAACTTGCCGAAACAGCCGTGATTTATGAAGCCAATATTCGCCAATATTCACCCGAAGGAACTTTTAAGGCGTTTGCAAAAGACATTCCGGTGTTGAAAGAATTAGGCGTAAAAATCATTTGGGTAATGCCCATCAATAAAATTTCGGAAGTAAAACGCAAGGCCACCGACAATAAGTTCACAAGTGAAATCGAAGACGAAAACGAACGAAAAAAATATCTGGGCAGCTATTATTCCGTATCCGATTACCGTTCTATCAATCCCGAATTTGGTACTTTAGAAGACTTTAAGGATCTGGTTGATGTTGCGCACAAAAACGGTATTTATGTGATTGTAGATTGGGTGCCCAACCACACCGGGTGGGACCACCCTTGGATTGAAGAACATCCGGAATATTACACGCAAAATGAAGCCGGGGAAATCATTGACCCCATCAACCCGGATACAGGCGAATCGTGGGGATGGACCGACGTTGCCGACCTTAATTACGATAACCAAGAAATGCGCAATGCCATGATATCCGATTTGAAATATTGGGTAGAAGAATTCAATATCGACGGCTACCGTATGGATGTGGCTCACAAAGTTCCTGCTGATTTCTTTAAGCGTGCCATAGATACATTAAAGGCCATAAAACCAGTATTTATGTTGGCAGAAGCTGAACAATTGGATTTATTACAAAATGGGTTTGACATGCATTACGCTTGGGAAGGCCATCACATTTTTAACCAAATTGCTATGGGCGAAAAAACACTGAAGGATTTTGATGAATATATGTTAAAGACCGATACTGTGCTTAAAATCAAAGGTATCAACATGAATTTTGTAACCAACCATGACGAAAATTCTTGGAAAGGAACTTTAAAAGAACGTATGCCGCACAGCAAGGAAATCTTTACGGCCTTGAGCTATACAATTCCCGGTATGCCGTTGTTATATTCCGGACAGGAATACGATTTGGAGCATCGTTTGAAATTTTTTGAAAAAGATTCTATCCCAAAGACAAAAGGCGCTTATTTTGAGTTTCTAAAAAACATGGGACAATTAAAAAACACCAACAAAGCCCTGAACGGAGGTACACAGCCTGCAGCTTATAAAAGATTGAATGCCGACAATGAAAATGTATTGGTATTTCAGCGTGCAAAAGACGGTGATACTCTCATCTTTATTGGTAATTTTTCAAAAGAAATACAGACCATAACCCCAGAAGCCACAGGTGAATTTACCGATTTCCTTTTGAGCCAAACCACAAAACTTGAGGGAGGTACGGTTACATTGCAACCTTGGGAATTCAGGATTTTAGTAAACAATTGATGCTTACTTGGAGCGACATCATAGAATTTACGCTTCGGGGCAATCCCGAACCGGACAATCGTTTGGTAAAGACCGATGTAGAGTGGAAAGCCCAACTCTCCCATGATCAATATCGGATTACAAGGGGAAAAAACACCGAAATGGCAGGCACTGGAGCTTTTTGCCATTCATTTGAAAGTGGTACTTACCATTGTGTCTGTTGCGACACACCCTTGTTCGACTCGTCCATTAAATATGAATCACGATCCGGATGGCCGAGTTTTACCCAACCCGTTAAAGCCAATGCCATTAAATACGAAAAGGACAGTTCGTATGGCATGGTTCGGGTAGAGATTTCCTGCAATGTTTGCGATGCACATCTTGGACATGTTTTTCCAGACGGACCGCCGCCAAGTGGTTTGCGTTATTGTGTCAATTCGGCATCGATAAAAATGGTAACCAATGGAAATTCAAAATCTTGAAAAAGCAACTCTTGGAGGTGGATGTTTTTGGTGTCTCGATGCGATTTTTCGTGAGGTATCGGGCATTGTTTCCGTAACATCCGGCTATTCGGGTGGCAAAGTTCCGGGCAAGCCCACTTATCGGGAAGTTTGTTCGGGTTTGACAGGCCATGCAGAAGTGGTGCAGCTTGCCTTTGAACCCGTTAAGATTTCATACAGGGAAATTCTGGAGATTTTTATGGTCATTCACGACCCTACCACGTACAATAGGCAAGGCGCCGATATCGGCACGCAATACCGATCCGTGGTGTTTTGCCATGATGATGTTCAAAAAGACGTTGCTGCGTCGGTTGTTGCATCATTTTCAAAGTATTATGACTTTCCGATAGTTACTGAAATATCGCCGCTGGACAAGTTTTATGAAGCCGAAAGCTACCATCAAGATTATTACAGATCCAATCCGGAGCAAGGCTATTGCAATTATGTCATCGCACCGAAACTCGCAAAATTCCGTGAGCGTTATGGTGATAAATTGATATTAAGGGATAAACCTTGAACAGTTTCTTTTTTTTCAAAAAATTTATAATTAAGCGTCTCTTTATTAGGCTTTAATAAGTTTAAAGGCAAAACTCTGTTTGCAGAACAAACCTTGATGAAACATAATGGTTCTATGTAAAACATATTCATTATTAAAGGTTTGCAAATATTAAGACATTGCACTGTTGGTTAAAAATCAATTTTCAATATCTTTGGGAGGATAATAAAAACAACACCATGAACAGTACCAAAGATCTGTTGGGACTATTGAATTTGAGGCAGGTTGCGCCCCATCGTTTTTTGGGCGATAGTAAAACCGTAGGAAGCCCCAATGTTTTTGGTGGACAAGTACTTGCACAGGCGCTCAATGCTGCCTACCGTACCATTGCCAACGGCAGGACGCTACATTCAATGCATTCCTATTTTCTTGAACCGGGAAGTTTAGAGTTGCCCATCGAATTTGAAGTGGATTCGGTAAGAGACGGCGGTAGCTTTTCCATAAGGAGGGTTTCGGCTTTGCAGCAAGCCAAGACAATATTCATTCTTTCGGCATCTTTCCACAAAACCGAAGACGGACACGAGCACCAAATAGAAATGCCGAAAAACATAAAACAACCGCATGAACTGATGAGTTGGACGGAGATTGTGAGAGAATATGGGGAATTTATCCCACCAAGAACCCGTGGATTTTTGGAAATCGACCGTCCTGTGGAGTTTAAGCCCTTGGAGATAACCAATCCGTTTGAAAAGAAAGACCTTCCGGCGGCTACCAATGTTTGGTTTAAGCTCAAGGATGTATCCGAACCATTGAATCTGCCATCCAAACAGCAAATTCTTACTTACATATCCGATTACAATATTCTTGCAGCTGCAATGAACCGCCATGCGAGCAAAGCGCATTGGGACAATACCCAAACGGCAAGCCTTGACCATTCCATGTGGTATTTTCGTGATTTCGATTTTGACGATTGGTTGTTGTATGCCATCGAATCGCCCAATGCTTCCAATGCCAGAGGGTTTTCCAAAGGCAATATCTTTACGCAGGATGGCAAACTTGTGGCGTCAGTTGCTCAAGAAGGATTGATGCGTCCAAAGTGATTAACGATTGACGATTTGGAATTTCGAAAATTTAATTTAATACCTTGAACCACAAAGATATTATAATCATAGGAGGTGGTGCTGCGGGATTTTTTGCGGCTATCAACATTGCAGAACAACATCCAACGTTGAAAGTTGCTGTTTTAGAACGCGGTAAAGAAGGTTTGCAAAAGGTAAAAGTCTCCGGTGGTGGTCGTTGTAATGTGACTCACGCCGAGTTTATCCCGAAAGAATTGGCACAAAATTATCCGCGAGGCGAAAAAGAATTGCTTGGACCATTTCATCAGTTCATGACAGGCGATACCATTGAATGGTTTGAAAAACGGGGCGTAGCATTGAAAATTGAAGATGATCGAAGGATATTTCCGGTTACAAATTCGTCGCAAACCATTATTGATTGTTTTTTAGGCGAAGCCAAAAAATACGGCACCGAAATTTTTTATAACCACTCGGTTACGGCCATCATTAAAACAGAACTCAACTGGCAAATCTACACTGCAAAGCAACGGTTTACTTGCAAAAAACTCGTGATTGCCACAGGCAGCAACCCAAAAATGTGGCAAATTATCGCCAAGCTCGGGCATACCGTTATAGAGCCGGTACCATCCCTGTTTACGTTCAATATAAAAGATAAGCGCATTAAAGACATCCCGGGTGTTGTTGTGCAAAATGTTGAGGTTAAATTATTAGACAGTAATTTTGAATCACAAGGGCCGTTGCTCATCACGCATTGGGGCATGAGCGCACCCGCAATTTTAAAACTCTCGGCATTTGCCGCGATTGCCTTGGCAAAACGGAATTATAAATTTCAAATACAGGTTAATTTTATCCGCCAGCCCTATAGCGACTGCATTGCAATGTTGAAGCTGTTCAAGCAGGAATTTGCGAAGAAAACCGTAATGAATTCGGTGCTGTTTGAATTGCCCAGGCGCTTGTGGGTACAACTGGTTGAGGCATCCGAAATTGACGAAACAACACGTTGGGCAGAACTTACAAGACCGCAAACAGAAGCCTTGGCATTACAATTGACCCAAGCGGTTTTTAACGTTGATGGCAAAAGCACGTTCAAGGAAGAATTTGTCACAGCAGGCGGTATCGATTTAAAAGAAATTAACTTTAAAACCTTTGAAAGTAAGTTGCATGCAAACTTATATTTTGCAGGCGAAGTGATCAACGTTGATGCTGTTACCGGAGGTTTCAATTTTCAAAATGCATGGACAAGTGCGTTTATTGTATCGAAATCTGTATCTGAATGATCTGTTTTTAATGAATTATTTTTGCTTACAGAGTTCGCGTTTGTCTTGTCAAACTAGTTTCGGGACAATTAAGATGTCAACATCCTTGAGCTGCAGACCAAAATTTTTTACAGTTTAAACATAAAACGGTTTCCATTTGTTTGCACCATAAAAACATCATATAAGTTTCTATCTTTGCGCAATGACAGAACAACAGTTTATTCCGCCACCTTATTCAAAATTTGTTGATTCGGGAAGCGTTACCTGGCAATCGCCCAGCAATATCGCATTGGTAAAATATTGGGGAAAAAAGCATCACCAACTTCCCGAAAACCCGTCCATAAGTTTCACGCTTAACCATTGCAAAACCATTACCACGCTTACGTATTCAAAAAAAGCAGATCCATCGGCATTTGATTTTGAGGTGTTTCTTGATGGTGAAAAAAAAGACGATTTCAAGTCAAAAATTAAGACTTTTTTTGAACGTGTTGAACCATATTTACCTTTTTTAAAACACTATCATTTTAAGATTGAAACCCGCAATACTTTTCCGCATAGTTCGGGAATAGCATCGTCGGCATCAGGTATGAGTGCGCTGGCGTTGTGCTTGATGAGTGTTGAAAATGAACTTTCTGCCGGTACGAGCACGGTAGAGACTTCTTTTTTCAACCAAAAAGCTTCTTTTTTAGCGCGTTTAGGATCCGGAAGTGCTTGTAGGAGCATTGAAGGCGATTTGGTAGTTTGGGGCAAACATCAGCAAATAGAAGGAAGTTCAGATTTGTATGGAGTGAAATATCCGTACAATATTCACCCAAACTTTAAACAATATCAAGATACCATTTTGCTGGTCGATAAAGGCGAAAAACAGGTAAGCAGCACTGTTGGCCATAACTTGATGCACAATCATCCGTTTGCAGCAAAGCGTTTTGAGCAGGCACACCAAAATCTGGAAGTGCTGATAACCATTTTGGAATCGGGTGACATAAAGTCATTTATACAACTTATTGAAAGTGAAGCATTAACACTTCATGCGATGATGATGACCAGTTTGCCCTTTTTTATATTGATGAAACCCAACACGCTTGAAGTCATCAACAGGATTTGGAAATTCAGGGCAGAAACAAACGCAAACATAGGCTTTACCCTCGATGCCGGCGCCAACGTGCACGTGCTGTACCCAAAAGCTGAGGCCGACCAAATCATGGATTTCATTAAGAATGAATTGGTTGGTTTTTGTCAAGGTGGGCAATATATTTGCGACGAAATTGGCTTTGGAGCGAGCCGAGTATCATAATTTAACGTATATTTGTTGTTGAATTTCTGAACATTGATTGCTAATAAATGAAAGGACCGCTTTTTTACTCGAAAATCTTACTTTTTGGCGAATACGGAATTATCAAAGATTCCAAAGGATTGTCCATTCCGTATAATTTTTACAATGGTGCTTTAAAAGTAGCCGAAACGCCAACCGAAGTTTCCCTGAAATCAAACCAAAGTTTAAAGCGTTTTGCCCAATACCTTGAAAACATCCATCCCGAGCTGGTCACCTTTGACATAGCTTCGTTGCATAAAGACGTAGATGCCGGCATGTATTTTGATTCATCCATCCCTCAAGGTTATGGCGTAGGGAGCAGCGGTGCGTTGGTTGCCGCCATTTATGATAAATATGCACAAAACAAAATCACAGTTCTTGAAAATTTGACAAGAGAAAAGCTTTTGAAGCTTAAAGCCATATTTTCTGAAATGGAATCATTTTTTCACGGAAAATCATCAGGATTAGACCCATTGAACAGCTATTTGAGCATTCCTATACTTATCAATTCAAAAGACAATATCGAAGCCACGGGCATTCCGTCTCAAAAAACCGATGGTAAAGGTGCGGTGTTTTTATTGGATAGCGGTATTGTGGGAGAAACGGCGCCGATGGTAAGCATTTTTATGGAAAACATGAAGCAGGAAGGCTTTAGGAACATGCTCAAAAATCAATTCATAAAACATACAGACGCTTGCGTGGACGATTTTTTGAAAGGCGATATCAAATCGTTGTTCAACAACACCAAAAAGCTTTCACAAGTAGTTATTAGTCATTTTAAACCAATGATTCCCAGTGAGTTCCATTCGCTTTGGGAAAAAGGTATCGAAACCAACGACTACTATCTCAAACTTTGCGGTTCCGGTGGCGGTGGTTATATTTTAGGGTTTACCGAAGATATCGAAAAAGCCAGAGCTTCCCTTGCAGAATACAAATTAGAAGTGGTCTATAACTTCTAAACGCATTCCAATGCTATCCCGAAGACAAAAACACCTGTTGCTAAAGTTTTTCAGCATGTTTTCTGTCGTTCGCGGATACAATATCTTGGTCGTTGTCATTGCCCAATATCTGACCTCCATCTATATTTTTGCACACGACATCCCATTGCGCGAAGTCGTGCTGGACCTCAACCTTTTTCTGCTGGTGCTGGCCTCGGCCATGACCATAGCGGCAGGCTATATTATCAATAATTTTTACGATTCGGAGAAAGACCTCATCAACCGTCCGAGAAAAACCATGTTGGACAGATTGGTAAACCAAAACACCAAATTGTCCTTTTATTTTGTACTTAATTTCCTTGCGGTCATTTTTGCCAGTTATGTTTCTTTCAATGCCGTGGTGTTCTTTTCGGCCTATATCTTTGGGATTTGGTTCTATTCGCACAAACTCAAAAAATTGCCTTTTATCGGCAACCTGACCTCGGCCATATTGACCATTGTGCCATTCTTTGCCATTTTCATTTATTACAAAAATTTTGAACACGTCATTTTTGTCCATGCCACCTATCTGTTTCTTATTGTTTCCATGCGCGAACTGACCAAAGATTTGGAAAACATCAAAGGCGATTTGGCGCAAAACTACCAAACCATTCCCATCGTTTATGGAGAACGCGTATCGAAGATGATGCTCACGGTACTTGCCGTGCTCACTCTGGCACCATCTTCACTTTTGATATGGCGTTTTGACGTGGGACAGATGAAGTGGTTTTTCTATTTAAGTGTTTTTTTTCTGTTGGTCTTTGTGCTGCTCCTTTGGAAATCAAACAGCAAGATTCATTATTTGGTATTGCACAACATTTTGAAATTCATTATTGTAGCCGGGGTTTTCAGTATTGTGTTGATTAATGTCAATGTGGTTTTGAGGCATGTTTGAAAATGATTGGCCAGAAATCGCAAGAAGCAAATTTAAAAGTATCTTTGCAACATATATAAAAACATCATGAGCAGACATCAAGGCAGCAGCGGTAAAGGAAAATCTTCTGGCAGAGGCCAGTTGGCAAAAGGGAACAAATCGTTCAGCAGAGGAGGCGACCGGCCCAAAGAGAGCTATTCCCGTGGTAATGCCCCTATGAGAAAGCGCCAGACGCCTATCGAAAAACCTAAAACCGACAATAATGCTCCGTCCATAAAGTCCAATCCGGACGAGATGCGGCTCAACAAATACATCGCCAATTCCGGACTTTGCTCGCGCAGGGAAGCTGATATGCATATAGCCATAGGCAGTGTCACTGTCAATGGTACCGTTGTGACCGAGATGGGCTACAAGGTCAAGAAAACCGACGAAGTCAAGTTTGATGGTTCTAAAGTGACCCCAGAGAAAAAAATGTACGTACTCCTCAACAAACCAAAAGGTTATGCCACTACTGCCAGCGAGGGAAAAGGAAGGACCGTAATGGATTTGGTCGCCAATGTTGGTTCTACGAGCATCCGACCCATAGGACGCTTGGGCAGGGGTTCATTGGGGCTTATCCTCTTTACCAATGATGAAGCCATCGTAAAAAAATTTACGAGTTCCAAAACCGGTGTTCCAAGGCTGTTTCATATTGAACTGGAAACCAACCTAAAACTCGGCGATTTGAAAAAGATTCAGGCAGGATTGTATATCGATGACAAAACGGTGTCAGTTGATGAAATCAGCTATGTTGAAGGCAAAGACAAGAATCAGATAGGCCTGAAATTGAGAAATATCGGAAATTCGACTATCCGGTCGATATTTGAACATTTGGGTTATGAAATCGTGACCCTCGACTGTGTGGCCATTGGTGAGCTTACCAAAAAAGACCTGCCAAGAGGCCGATGGAGGCATTTGTCGCAGCAAGAAGTGAACAATTTGAAGATGTTAGCATAGAGCGATGAAAAAATCTTCAGATTCCTATTTGTTTTTAAAAAAAATATAGTTTTTTTGTAAGCCATATCATTCAATAGTTGAATCATGTTTTTACATCTGTGCCGATGAAACCCATTTGGCCGAATTCAATGATACCGAACAGGGCAAATTGCCAAGCCCTGATACGCCTGTTTTTTTCCAAAGCGACAGTAGATAGATTTTTTCAGGTCGGTTCCATACCGTCCTATCAACAAATCCGGATTTGATTGCTTTGCTATTTAATCACTTTCTATCCCAAACAATTCTTTTTAGAAATTTAAAAATTCAATAGCAAACAATGAACACGAGATACATAGACCTTATAAATCAAACATTCTATTTTCCGCAAGACGAGTTTAAGCTCGAAGATAAAAATTTGCAGTTTCACGATATTGACCTTATGCAGCTCGTGGAAGATTATGGCACGCCACTCAAGTTTACGTACCTTCCACAGATTTCGAACAATATCAACCGAGCCAAGGGTTGGTTTGCCAAAGCCTTGAAAAAACATAAGTACAAAGGCAAGTACCATTATTGCTATTGCACAAAGAGCTCACACTTTAAGCACGTGCTCAATGAGGCACTCAAGAACGATATCCATATAGAAACATCTTCGGCATTTGATATAGACATTGTTCAAAAACTTAAAAGTGAAGGCAAATTAACCGACAAGACTTACGTGATTTGCAACGGTTTTAAAAGGGACAAGTACATTTCCAATATTGCCAATCTTATCAACAACGGACATAAAAACTGCATCCCTATCATCGATAATTATGAAGAGATAGATCTGCTTTCCCAATCCATCAAAAAGAAATTTGATATAGGCGTTCGCATAGCTTCCGAGGAGGAACCAAAATTTGAGTTTTACACTTCAAGGCTTGGCATTGGATACAAGAACATCCTGCCGTTCTACAGAAGCCAGATACGCGACAATAAAAAAGTAAAGCTCAAAATGCTCCATTTTTTCATCAACACGGGTATCCGTGACAATGCTTATTACTGGAACGAATTGAGCAAGTGCCTTAAAGTATATACCAGCCTCAAGCACATTTGTCCAACTTTGGACAGTCTGAACATTGGTGGCGGTTTTCCTATAAAAAACTCGCTTGCATTTGATTACGACTATGAGTATATGGTCGATGAAATCATCAATCAGGTGAAATTGTTCTGTGAGCAGGAAGAAGTACCTGTGCCAAATATTTTTACAGAATTTGGAAGTTTTACGGTAGGCGAGAGTGGTGGCGCTATCTATGAGGTGCTATACCAAAAACAGCAGAACGACAGAGAAAAATGGAACATGATAAATTCGTCGTTCATAACCACACTGCCGGACACTTGGGCCATCAATAAGCGCTTTATCATGCTCCCCATCAACCGTTGGTATGATAGTTATGAGCGGGTTTTGCTCGGCGGCCTTACATGCGACAGTGATGATTACTATAACAGTGAGCAGCACATGAACGCCATTTACCTTCCCAAATACAACAAGGAAAAACCACTTTACCTTGGGTTTTTCAACATAGGTGCTTATCAGGAAACCATTGGCGGATTTGGTGGATTGCAGCATTGTTTAATACCTTCGCCAAAGCATATACTGATAGATAGGGACGAAAATGGCGAAATTAAAACCGAATTATTTAGCGAACAACAAAAAAGTGAAGACTTACTTAAAATTTTAGGTTACAATGAGTAATACATATGCAGGAATACCAGAAGAGTATTCAAGACTTGAGAGTGCAAAAATCGTTTTGATACCCGTACCTTATGACGGTACCAGTACATGGCAAAAAGGAGCGGACCAAGGGCCAAGAGCTTTTTTGGACGCGTCAGAAAACATGGAGCTATATGATATTGAGACTGACACGGAGGTGTATAAACAAGGTGTTTACCTTGCCGATGCCGTAACCGAAAATTCCTCACCCGAAAAAATGGTTGACGAAGTGCACCAGACGGTCAAGAAATACATCAAGCGCAACAAGTTTGTGACGATTTTTGGTGGCGAACATTCCATTTCAATTGGCACCATTCGGGCCTTCAACGAATGTTTTGACAATCTTACCGTTTTGCAGATTGATGCACATGCCGATTTGCGAAAAGAATATCAGGGCAGCAAATGCAACCATGCCTGCGCCGTTTACGAAGCTAGCCAGACCACTAACCTTATCCAAGTAGGTATCAGGAGTATGGACATCATTGAAACCACAGTAATGGACAAAGAAAAAACCTATTTTGCACATGATATGGTAAATGATGAATTCTGGACAGACAGTGCCATCGACCAAATGACCGATAACGTATTTATCACAATAGATCTCGATGCTTTTGACCCCTCCATTATGCCATCAACAGGCACGCCCGAACCCGGTGGTCTGCTATGGTATGAAACACTCGACTTTTTAAGGCGTGTCTTTGAAGAAAAAAATGTGGTCGGTTTTGATATCGTTGAACTTTGCCCTAATCCGGACGAAAGATCTTCAGATTTTCTTGCCGCAAAACTTTACTATAAAATGTTGAGCTATAAATTTATGGATGACAATGCTGATGATGAATACGAAAGCAACTTCAGGGATTCCGGCTCCAATACAAATAAACCCTCTAAATTTGCAGATGATGACGAAAACTAAAGGAGCAATATCCAATTTCATAGAAAAATACTACCTGCACTTCAACGCAGCAGCGTTAGTGGATGCTGCCAAGGCCTACGAAGCACAATTACAAGGCGGTTCCAAGATGCTCGTTTCTTTGGCTGGCGCCATGAGCACGGCTGAATTGGGAAAGATCTTTGCCGAAATTATCAGACAGGACAAAGTGCAGATTATTTCTTGTACCGGAGCCAATCTTGAAGAGGATATCATGAATTTGGTAGCCCATTCGCATTACAAGCGTGTGCCCAACTACCGCGACCTTACACCACAAGACGAATGGGATTTACTCGAAAAAGGGATGAACCGTGTTACCGATACCTGCATCCCCGAAGAAGAAGCTTTCAGGAGATTGCAAAAACACATCTATAAAATATGGAAAGATGCCGAAAACAATGGAGAAAGATACTTTCCACATGAGTTTATGTACAAAATGCTCTTGAGTGGCGTTCTCGAAGAATATTATGAAATTGACATAAAAAATTCGTGGATGTATGCAGCAGCAGAAAAAAATTTGCCTATAATTGTACCTGGATGGGAAGACAGTACCATGGGTAATATCTTCGCAAGCTACGTTCTTAAAGGAGATCTTAAGGCAAGCACCATGAAATCGGGCATTGAGTACATGGCCTTCCTTGCCGACTGGTACACAGCAAATTCTGGAAACGGCATTGGCTTTTTTCAGATAGGAGGTGGTATCGCTGGCGATTTTCCTATATGTGTTGTGCCGATGCTTTATCAGGATATGGAACGCACAGATACGCCTTTCTGGAGTTACTTTTGCCAAATCAGTGATTCCACTACAAGCTACGGTTCTTATTCCGGAGCAGTTCCCAATGAAAAAATCACTTGGGGAAAATTAGGTATCGACACACCAAAATTTATAATAGAAAGTGATGCTACCATCGTGGCGCCACTTATTTTTGCCTACCTATTAGATATGTAATTATGAAAGACAACAAAAAACGTGTCATTGTAGATTTTAAGAAACTCACTCCAGAGATTCTTGCACTTTTGGTCGAAAAGTACCCAGACGGTTATGATGACCAAAACATCATAACCTTTCGTAACGCCAACAATGAGATTGTAGAAGCTGTTGAAGTTTCTACAGACGATACCAAATATTTGGTAAAAGTCAGCACCAAGCTCCAGGTTACCATGGAGAACTACGACGAAGACGATTACGAAGACTTCGATCCGGATGATCCGGATGCAGTCCAAGAACCCGAAATAGGTGAGGATGATCCAGAAATGGATGACGATATGGATGATGATATGAATATGGACATGGACATGGGGGATGCCGAATAATTTATTGAATTCAATAATCAATATAAACGAACCGCTCTGATGAGCGGTTTTTTTGTTTTTTGCAATTTTGGCAAAGATTTGACCCTCTGATGTTTTTTTGACAAAAAATTCATTAATTTTATGAAAACTAATGTCGTATGGTAACGCAATTTCACCTCGCACTACCCTGTTCCAGTGTCAACAGGACCCGAAATTTTTATGTTGATGTTTTGGGAGCTACCATAGGCCGCTCATCGGTCAAGTGGGCAGATGTCAATCTTTATGGCAACCAGATTACATTTACGGAGTGTGGTCCGTTCAAGTTTGAATCCCGGAGCTATAGTTTCAATGGCGATATCCTGCCGTCGTTCCATTTTGGAGTAATTCTCAACGATGAAGAATGGAATGCTGTTTTGAGCCGACTCAAGGCCAAAAAGCAGGACATTGTTTCTGAAGTGAAATTTTTGGAAAACAAGACAGGCGAACATCGTTCATTTTTTGTCAAAGACCCCAATGATTTTACGGTCGAGTTCAAGTGTTTTACCAATAAGGAAGAAATCTTTAAAAGCTGAAGCGTTTTTTGAAGAAAACCTCCCAAACAAAAAAACCGTACACAACCACATATTCGATGGCCAGTGCACAAAGGTTTTCTTTGTAGTCCGGATTCATGTAGGCGAGATAGCTCAAAAACACAACTAAAGACCAAGCCAACGGATATTTATAAACCGTAAACACACATAAGGCCAATGCAGTGGCCAAATACCAAGGGTGCACCGTTGTGGACAAAAACAGGTAAGCCGTCATCGCAAACAGCATTGATGATGCGAGCTCTGGTAAAGTCTTGGTTTTCCTGAATAGTGCTATGCTCAATACGATCACGACCAGTAAAGCGAGCATCACTTTTCCGATGATTGCTATGGCGTTGTAGCCAGTTACCGCAAAGCCGATACCCCGGGCAATGTAATACAGGCCCGCATTGAATTCAAACTTGTTGAGCCACAAAGAAGAGGTTTGCATATAGTGGTTGAGCATTTCCGTACTTACAAATGGCAAAAAAGTCAAAACTACGGTCAGTACCGTGATGAGGTAAAACAGTACCAAGTGTAGGTATCCCTTTTCTTTTTGCCCGAACCATCCAATAAACAAAGGCAGGAAGAGCAGTGGGACCAATTTTACCGAAATGGAAAGCCCAAAAACAAGCGCTGCAAATTGCCATTTGCCGATGTGAACCATATAAAGTCCCCAGACCAAAAAGAAGACCATTAAGCCCTCAAAATGCAAATTTCCCGTGAGCTCGATGATGACAAAAGGGTTGAGGACAAACCAAAATATGGCGTTTGTGGGCATTTGAAGTTTTTCGAGTAGCTTTTTGCCAAAATATAAAGTTCCAAGGTCGGCCGCTATCAAAAACAACCGCATGACAATGACCGAGCCCAAAATACTCTTTCCCGAAACGATTGCCGCAATGACAAAAACCAACTGTTTGATGGGTGGATAGTTAGTGAAATGACTGGCGTTAAGCATGCCCATGCCGTCGTAGAGTTCCTGGGCCTGCACAAATGGCAATTGTCCCATTTCAATCAACGATTGCGGAGTGAAAAGATAAGGGTTCAGACCGTTTAAGAGCATCCTCCCGTCCCAGACAAACCGGTAGAAATCCTGAGAAAGATTGGGGATCGAAAATATGAACACCAACCGGAAAGCAACCGATAGATAGACCAAAAATCGGAAATTGTCCCTGCATATCTGCACCAACTTGTAGGACAAAAAAAACAAAGCGCCATACAGCATGGCGAGCTTTATGAAATCGGTTCGGTCCAGATCGTAAGCAAATGAAGCGTAAAAAAACGCACACAACACCGAGAACAAGACGGGAATTTTATTGAGCTTTAAGAAGGTTGCGATGGCCATTTGTTTCTATGTGGGATTGGTAAATCCAATGACAAGTTAAGCCATTTCGTATTTTGGAATAAAAAACCCGCCTTATTTTTTTTAACAAGACGGGTTTAATAAAATATTATGTTATTTGTCTTATGCCTTTGAAGTCAACGATTTGAAAAACACATAGCCAAAACCCACGACCAGCATCAAATGGAACGGAAACAATCCGAAATCGCCACCTTGGTCGCCCACGATAAAGGCACTGTAAAGTCCGAATGCAAAGTAGAGCGTTAAGGCGCCTTCAATAATGACGTTCATCGAAATGTTCTTTGCCAGATATTTGTTGCCTTTCCAGCTGTCTTTAAGGTTGCTGATGTTAAATTTTGGTGTGCGGACAAATTCGCTGCGCTTGCCCAAATGCCCTTCGAGTACTGCTATCGAATTGTGCAAAGAAAAGCCCATGGCAATCGAGAAAAACGTAAAGAACGTCCGAACGTAATTAAAGAAATTCTTAAACCCATTACCGTAGATGCTCTTGTACATCATCCAGTAACACACAAAGAAAATCAAGGTGCTCATCACAAAAAAGCTCATGAAGTAAAAGTAGAAACGCAGGTGTGCATACTCGTTCTTTATGTACAACATCGGGATGCTCAAGACTGCAACGATGAACACGTTAAGGAACATGGTGCTGTTGAGCAAGTGCATGATACCGTGCATTTTGGTCTTTGGAGAAATGTTTTTCGCCTTTAGTACGCGCCAAAGCATTTTGCGGAAATTTTCGGCGCCGCCTTTGTTCCATCGGAACTGCTGTGAACGTGCCGCACTGATAACCACCGGTAATTCTGCAGGAGTTTCAACATCTTCCAAGTATTTGAATTTCCAGTTTTTCAATTGCGCACGGTAGCTCAAATCGAGGTCTTCGGTCAAGGTGTCGCCTTCCCAGTTGCCTGCATCGAGGATGCAGGTCTTGCGCCACACGCCGGCAGTACCGTTAAAATTGATGAAGTGCCCTTTACTGTTTCTGCCAACTTGTTCTAAAGTGAAATGTGCATCCAGTGCAAAGGCCTGTATTTTGGTCAATAATGAATAGTTGCGGTTGATGTGCCCCCAACGGGTCTGTACCACACCTATTTGTTGATCCTTGAAGTAAGGAATGGTTTTTTTGAGCCAGTTGGGTTCGGGCAGAAAATCGGCGTCAAAAATGGCGATAAATTCGCCTTTGGCGATTTTTAGGCCTTCCTTTAGGGCGCCTGCCTTGAATCCGCTGCGGTCGGTACGGCGGATGTGCTCGATGTCAAGACCGGTTGCTTTTAGTTTTTGAACGTGCTCAAAGGTGGATTTTACGGTTTCGTCGGTAGAATCGTCGAGCACCTGAATTTCTAATTTATCCTTTGGATAATCGATTAAAGCGATATTGTCAAGAAGGCGTTCCATGACGTACATTTCATTGTAAACCGGCAGTTGTATGGTCACAAATGGTACTTCTTCTGGGTTTGAAAAGTCGAAAACATCCGAATCGGCTTCGGAATTTTTGGATGTTAGATAATTGAAAAGAAGGTTCAATTGCGCAAGGGCGTACATGAAAATCAGTACAATGGCAACTGTGTAAATAGTAATGATCAGAGATTCTATTATCATGATTTTAAGCTGTATTTAAAAATCCAACCCAATATTTTTGCGCCTGCAAATATAGTACCTTTTATCGTACCTGATACCTTTGAGGTCCCAATTCTTTTTTTATAGTGTACGGGTACTTCAATATACGATAAATTTTGTTTCACGGACTTCAATTGCATTTCCACTGTCCAACCGTAGGTCTTGTCCTGCATCTTGAGATCGAGCAACTTATCATAACGGATGGCCCTGAAAGGCCCGAGGTCTGTAAATCGCGCCCCGTAAAACAACCGCATCAAAAACGTTGAGAGCCAATTACCGAACACCTGTTGTGGTGTCAAAGAACCCTTTTCGCGCAATGCCTTGACCCTTGCCCCAATGACCAAATCGATGCCATCATCAATAATGGGCTTCACGATTTTGGTCAGTTCTTCGGGATAATCGCTGTAATCACCATCCAAAAATACAACAATTTCTGGTTTTATTGGTTGATTAGCAATATATTCCACGCCTTTGCTACAGGCATTGCCATAGCCCATGTTGGGCTGGGACACAATGGTTGCCCCGGCGTGTTGTGCCACTTTTGAGGTGCCATCGTTAGAATTGTT
Organism: Bacteroidota bacterium; assembly: GCA_029557895.1. Taxonomy (GTDB): domain Bacteria; phylum Bacteroidota; class Bacteroidia; order Flavobacteriales; family Flavobacteriaceae; genus JBPOFM01. The sequence continues at coordinate 23,486 of JAKQHT010000010.1, forward strand.
GTCCACCACGATAATTTCATTGACAATATCTGGTATCTCTTGGATGACCAATGCGATGGAACGTGCCTCATTGTATGCAGGGATAATGACCTTTATAAGTGGTTGTGATAAGGGATTGTCCAAGGTACGCAAGCGAGTTAAATATGTGAGATCAACTCCTTGAAAAGCTTCACCATTTTGTGCTCGGCTTTTTCTGCAGTGGCGATGATGTCTTCCACCACTATGGGCTGCAGGTTGTCAGGGTCGCACTCATCGGTCAAAACGGAAATTGCGGCAGCCTTTAGCCCCAAATGTTTGGCAACAATGATTTCCGGTACGGTACTCATGCCTACCGCATCGGCGCCAATGGTTTTCAGCATCCGATACTCGGCACGGGTTTCCAATTGTGGACCTACTACTGATGCATACACGCCTTTATGGAGGGTTATGCTATGTTTTTTGGCAATGGCTTCAAACTTTGCGTTGATTTCAGGGTCATAAGGTTGGCTCATGTCTGTAAAGCGATTTCCCAAATGTTCGACACCATTGAAAGCCAGTGGCGAACTGCCCTGAAGATTAATGTGGTCGTCAATGAGCATCAGGTCGCCTTTTTTGAAGTTCAGGTTGATGGCGCCTGCGGCGTTGGATACCAAAAGCGTTTGGATGCCCAATCGCTCCATGATACGTACAGGGAAGGTTACGTCCTGTAACGAATAACCTTCATAAACGTGGAAACGACCCTGCATCACCACGACTTTTTTGCCTTCAAGATTGCCATAGATCAGTTTTCCTTTGTGAAACTCTACTGTGGCGGTCGGGAAGTTAGGGATGTGGTTGTAGCTCACTTCGTGCAAAATCTTCACATCGTCAATCAATTGCCCTAATCCGGTGCCGAGAATTATCCCAACTTCGGGGCTTTCAAAGCCTTTTTCCTGCAAATACGTTGCGGTTTCTTTAATAAGTTTGATCATGTTGGTTACTGTAAAATTTTTGGAATTGCCTGTGTTGTTTCAGGTCATCAAAGGTATCAATATCATTCAACTCTTTCAAGTGAAATACACTGGTGTTTTTCAAATCATTCAAGGTGTCCGCCAGAACCGTATCGGTACCCCAGTGCTTGTTTTCAAAAATTTTTAAATATAAATGGTTCATTCCCAGAAGGTAATAACCACCGTCGAGTGCCGGGCCGATGACGTAATCAAAATGGTCCAACTGCGAAAAGGCAAGGTCAATGGTTTTGGTATCCAAATCTATAAGGTCACTGCCAATGATGGCGACTTTTTCGTAGCCCATTTCAAAAAGTGCTTGGAAAGCATGGCACATCCTTTCGCCCAAATCGAGGCCTTTTTGCAGCTTTTTTCTAAATATGGGTTCGTCCCAAAGATCGTTGTTCTGGATCGTTTCTGAATAAAACACATATTTGTCGGCATCGACGTTTTTCGAAATATTGGCCGTATGTTGTAACAAAAGTTTGTAAACTTCCAAGGCGGCTACATCGCCAATGGCTTTTGCCAAGCGTGTTTTGCACCTTCCGAGCTCCGGATTTCTCACAAAAATGATCAAGGCCTTTTTGGAGGTTGGAAAATAGAAATCCTGTAGGATGTCGTTAGCGCCGTTTAAATTGTTGTTGCTTAAGATGCCCATGCTTTACTTTCGTGTTGGATTTGATCAAATAAAAAAACGCAACCAGTTAACTATAAACAGGTTGCGTTATTAATGGTGGTACCTCCAGGAATCGAACCAGGGACACACGGATTTTCAGTCCGTTGCTCTACCAACTGAGCTAAGGTACCTTAGTTGAGCGGGTGCAAATATAAATCCAATTTTATTATCCGCAAATTAAATTATATAAAAATTGCTTTTTGTAAATTTGCTTTTTTTCAAGCCGTTAGCATGAATCTTATCGTTGACTTTGGAAACACATCCGCAAAAGTTGCTGTATTCAGCAACAATATAATGGTCGAAAAGAACACCGTTGCGCACACCAAGTTGGCATCAATTTGCGAAACTCTGTTCAAATCGTACCCTGCGATAAAAAAGGCTCTGTTTGCTTCTGTGGGCAATCATGATACAAAGGTATTGGAAAAAATAGGTTCAAAAGTAAGCCTTGTGGTTTTGGATCGTCAAATAGACTTCCCGTTCAAGAATCGATACAAAACCAAAGACACACTGGGAGCAGACCGTCTGGCGCTTGCCATGGCGGCATATTGCAATTATCCAAATACCGATACGCTTGTTATCGATGCCGGAACCTGCATAACCTATGATTTTGTCAATCACAATGGCGAATATCTCGGTGGCGCTATCTCTCCGGGGCTCGATATGCGTTACAAGGCTCTCAATGTCTTTACTGCCAAGCTTCCGTACCTCGAGCCAGAGTTTACGGACATACGTATCGGCGATACCACAAAGGCATCCATTCATTCGGGTGTAATCTTTGGGGTTTTGGACGAAATTGACGGTGCAATTGGTGCTTACAAGGTCAAATATCCAGATTTAACAGTTATTTTAACAGGGGGAAATTCTAATTTCTTGTCAAAACAATTAAAAAATAGCATATTTGCCAACTCTAATTTTCTTTTGGAGGGTTTGAACCATATATTAGAATTTAATTCACAAGGATGATAAAGAAAATCGTAATAGTTCTCGTGACTATTATATCATTTCAATCCCAAGGGCAGGAAGGTACAGCGTCGCCATATTCGTTTTACGGTATTGGGAGCCTTAAGTTTAAAGGCACGGTAGAGAACAGGAGTATGGGCGGATTGAGCGTTTTTATGGACAGCATCCATGTAAATTTAAGAAATCCCGCAAGCTATGTTGGCCCCGACTTAAGTACAGCCCCGTACAATGGAGAAAGCCGACCGGTGAAGTTTGCCATTGGTGGAAGCCACAACATCACGAGCCTTAAAAGCAACTCCGGCGACGACATGGTAAATACATCTACTTTTGATTATTTTGCCGTTTCCATCCCGATGGACAAGTTCGGGGTAGGCTTCGGTATATTGCCTTACACATCGGTGGGTTATAAGCTGGAATCGTACAATGCTGATGGATCACGAGCAAACAGGTACAAAGGAGAAGGCGGTACCAATAAGGTTTTCTTGGGCTTTGGTTACAAAATAACGAATGATTTGAGCATCGGGGTAGATGCCAGCTATAATTTTGGTAATATTAAGAATAGCTCACTTGCGTTTATTTATAATGAAGAAGGCGACCCGGTACAATACCATTCTAAAGAGAACAACAGGTCCGATTTGAGCGGTCTCAACTTTAATTTTGGCCTCAGCTACAAAACCATGATCAACGATAAGCTCCAGTTGATGTCATCCTTTACCTATGCGCCCGAAAGCACTTTGAAATCAAATAATGAGCGCTATATTTCCACGGTTGTTTTCAGTGAATCGACAAATCAAGAGTATACGATAAGTTACATTGAAACAGATTTGAACGCGTTGGGGCTTAAAAAAACCAACCTTACCATGCCATCCCGCACTTCCTTTGGAGTGGGTATTGGTGCGCCGAAAAAATGGTTTGTAGGGACGGAGTTAACCTTACAAAATACCAGCAAATTCTCTAATCCGGTGTATTATATTTCCAATGCCAAGTTTGTAAACGCTTCTAATTTTGCTATTGGAGGTTTTTATATCCCAGATTATGACTCTTTTTCAAAATACTGGAAAAGAGTTGTTTACAGGGCAGGAATGCATTTTGAAAACACAGGATTAGAAATTAATAACGAAAAGATAAAAGAGTTTGGCATATCTTTTGGTTTAGGATTGCCAATGGGAGGTTTGTTCTCCAATGGAAACATAGGACTGGAAATCGGGAAACGAGGTACCCAAAACCAGAATTTGGTCCAGGAGAATTTTGTAAATCTTCAATTTAGCCTATCTTTAAACCAAAGATGGTTCGAAAAGAGAAAGTATGATTAACCATAATATAAATTAAAAGATGAAAACAAGAATTATTTTGGTAGTTGCAGCCCTTATGTTCGGAGCAAATTTTCAGGGTTTTGCCCAACAAGATGAAGAATGTGTCACCAATTTGTCCATTTTCACTGATTATTACAAGAGTAAAAGATTTGATGAAGCCTATGAGCCTTGGATGCAGGTAAGGAACAAATGTCCAAAATTTCATGCTGCCATTTATTCTTATGGAGAAAAAATACTCAAACATAAAATTGACAACTCTACCGGGGCAGAAAAAGTCGCTTATTTGAATGATCTTATGAAACTTTGGGATGAAGCTTTACTGAATTTTCCTTCCAAGTATACCAAAGGCGGCGTGTTGAGCGACAAGGGTCAGTTGATGTACGACCAAAAAGATGTTTTGGGTGCTACCAACAAACAGATATATGACGTCCTCGATAAAGCTTACAACGAAGACATTGACAATTTTACCCACCCAAGAGCACTCTATATTTATTTTTCATCAATGGTGGACATGTACGAAGCCGGCGAGGTTGATGTACAGTCAGTATTCAATGCTTATGATGATGTCAGCGAAAAAATAAATAAAGAAATCGACAATTATACCGAAAAGTTGAATCCTTTGGTCCAAAGAGAAGAAGCGGGTGAAACACTTGGAGGTAAAGACTTGCAGTACAAGGATTCATATACCAGCTACCTCGAAAACTACAACACCATTTCGGGAAGTATGGATACCAAGTTGGGACAACTGGCCAATTGTGAAAACTTGATACCGCTTTACCAAAAAGATTTTGAAGCCAACAAATCCAATACCGAATGGCTACAGCGCGCCGTTAGCCGTATGTACAATAAGGAGTGTACCACTGATCCGCTATACACCACTTTGGTAAAAGCTTACGATGCGGCAACCCCTTCTGCAGATACCAAATATTTTGTTGCAGACCTACTGTTTTCGCAAGGTAAAACCACCGAAGGAAACAAATATCTTGATGAAGCCTATGAACTTGAGACCAATCCTATTAAAAAAGCCAAAAGAGCTTATGAAATTGGAAAAAGCTTGAGAAAAAAAGGACAATATGGCAAAGCAAGGACCTATTTCCAAAACGCCTTGAGGTTGAGCCCTTCTATGGGTAGGGCACATCTTGAAATTGCACAAATGTACAATGCAAGCGCTAACGATTGTGGGGATACCGTGTTCAACAAAAGAGCAGTCTATTGGTTGGCTGCCGATGAAGCTCGCAAAGCAGCAAAAGTAGATGGCAGTGTGGCATCATACGCTAACCAGTTAATTGCGAACTATGAAGCAAAAGCACCTTCAAGACAGGATATCTTTACCCAAAACATGGCCGGAAAAACCATTAATATTGGTTGTTGGATAGGGTTGAGCGTTAAAGTTCCAAACCTTTGATATCGTTAAGAATAACATATAATACAAAGTGCATGGTCGCAGCGTTAGCTGTGACCATGCTTTTTTCGTGCAAGGACAATTTTAAAGAAGTTCAGCAAATAGGAGTTCTTCAAAACGAGCCGGTAGGGGTTGCAGAACATATTAACCTCAAATATACAGATTCCGGTAAGGTCAAAGCCAATTTGATTAGCCCCAAGATGCTGGATTTTTCCAATAGAGAGTTTGCCTATACCGAATTTCCCGATGGCATAAAACTCTTGCTGTACGACAACGGCAAACAAAGCACCATACTTTCTGATTATGCCGTTTCTTACAGCTATTCAGATCTGATAGACCTTCAGCAAAACGTTATCATCGTTACACAACAAAACGATAGTATCTTTGCAAACCAGCTTTATTACAACCAGAAAAACGAGCAGATTTTTACCAATGAAGCCTTCAGGTTTGTCTCGCCCACACAAGTCATGACGGGAAATGGCTTTAATTCCGATAAAAACTTCAAACATTTTGAAGCCCTTGAAGTCACCGGTATCATTTATTTGGACGAATAGGCTTATATTTGCCCAATCCTTAACATTGATAGCCATGAAAATCCAAAAATTCTTTCAATACGCCTACCTTTTTTTTGCCGTACTGTTCACATACGAAGCCATTACCGCTTGGGATACAGACAGGAACCGCTCCTATATGATGTTATTGATAGCCGCTCTGGCAGTCTTTATGTTTTTCTTCCGCAGGCGATTTGCAAAAAAAATAGAAGAACAGCGACGTAAACAATAGTTGTATAGCTTTATCACCTTTTTAATTATATAACTTTAATCATATTGTGATTTATTGAAAGCTATTTTGAGGCTCCATAACCTATTAACGGGACTTCATTAAAAAAACACGCACCAATTTTCATTATTGGATAGAAAATGGTATTTTCGCGCACTTAATTATTCAAATACACATACAACAAATGGCAGTTTTAAATAAAATTAGACAACGCTCTATATTTCTTATTGCAATCATTGCCCTGGCGCTATTCGCTTTCGTGCTTTCCGACCTGTTTAGAAACTCGACGGCATTCTCTGGATCACAAGATATCGTGGCCACTATTGATGGCGAAGAGTTGCACAGGGAAGACTTTATGGGTAAAGTGGAAATGGCTCAAAGACAATTGGGCCCTAATGTCACCTCTACTCAAGCCATGAACCGCGTCTGGGATCAGGAAGTCAGAAAAATTGTATTGCAAAAACAGTTTGAAAAACTCGGGCTTACCGTAGAAAAAGATCAAATGCGAGAGTTGTTGAAACAGAACCTTTCAGGTATTCCGGATTTCAGCAACGAAGTTGGAATGTTTGATGAAAACAAGCTCAACGAGTTTATTGCCAACTTAAAGGCCATAAGCCCACAAAGAGCACCGTTGGGCAACTCGATGATCAATTACCAAGAATGGGTCAGTAGTGAGAAGTCCATTGCCGTTACCGGACAGCAGCAATCATATTTCAATATGATAAAAGCAGGTGTTTCTGGCACCATCGGTGAAGCAGAACTCGAATATGATTTGGAAAATGCCACAGCCGATATTAAATATGCTATGGTGCCATACACCAGTATTTCCGATAGCCTTGTTACTGTATCCAAGTCTGATATTTCTGCTTATATCAACAAACACAAAAAACAATACGAAACCGAGGCAACAAGAGATATTGTTTTTGTGCAGTTTGAAGAAAATGCATCACTTCAAGACGAAGAAGATGTAAAAAGAAATGTATTGAACCTTATGGGCAATACCGTTGAATACAATAATGTGTCCAAGCTCAACGATACACTCCTTGGTTTTAGAGACACCCAAGATATAGAAGGATTCATCAACACCTATTCAGATGTTAAGTTTGATGACGCCTATGTCAAAAAAGAAGCGCTTCCAACTGTAGCAGCCGATACTTTGGCCAAGCTTGGCCCAGGGAGTTTTTATGGTCCATACAAGGATGCCGGAATGTACAAGATAACCAAAGTTTTGGCAGAGAAAAACCTCCCCGATTCGGTGAAGGCAAGGCATATCCTGATTCCGTTTTTAGGTTCTAGATCAGCCAGCGAAGAGACCAAACAGACAGAAGCGCAGGCAAAAGCAACCGCAGATAGCATTATGGCAGTTGTCAAAACAGATCGTAAAAAGTTTGTATCACTTCTCGATTTTTCTGCCGATAAGGTAAGCAACGAAAAAGAAGGGGTTTTGGATTGGTATGCCTACAACGCTATGGTTCCCGAGTTCAGGGATTACACTTTTGAAAACAAAACAGGCGATATAGGTGTTGTAAAAACCGATTTTGGATTCCATGTCATTGAGATTTTAGGACAAACTGGAACCAGCAAACTGTACAAAGTGGCCACCTTGGCACAAAAAATTGAACCTTCAGAAAAAACCATCGATGATGTGTTCAATGCAGTGTCCAACTTTGAAATCGCAATTCAAGATAAAGATTTTCAGGATGTTGCCAAAGAAAAAGACCTAACGGTAAGACCCGTAAACGGCATCAAGGAACTGGATGAGAACATTCCGGGACTTGGCAGCCAGCGAGTTATTGTACGGTGGGCTTTTGAAGATGGTACTAAAGTAGGCAACACAAAACGGTTTTCAGTACCAAGTGGAGGATATGTGGTAGCCCAGGTTACTGCCGTCAACAAAAAAGGGTTGATGAGTGTTGAATCGGCTTCAGCAACGGCACTTCCTGAAATCAGAAAAGAGAAAAAAGCCAAAATGATCCGTGAGAAAATTGCAGGTAAGGATATGGAAGCGATTGCCAAAGAACAAGGGCAAACACCTACAACTGTGCCAGCTGTAAATATGAAATCGCCAACGCTATCTGGTGCAGGACTTGAGCCTAAAGTGGTAGGTACCGCATTCGGGCTTAAAGAAGGCCAGACAAGCAAATTGATCGATGGCGAAAAAGGTGTCTTTTTAGTGTCCGTAGTCAAAAGGACCGAAGCGCCAAAACTCGATAACTATCAGTCTATTGTCAATAGATTGACCTCTACTAGAGGAAATGCGGTTCAGACAAAAGCTTATGAAGCTTTGAAAGAAGCAGCAGATATTGATGATCAAAGGGCTAATTTCTATTGATTTAAGATAGTCATAAAAACAAAAAGGGCATTTTTTATGCCCTTTTTTTATACTGTTCATTCGCCCTATTTACGGCGCAATCCAAATAGTGGTTTATTTTCTTGAACCGGGAGGATATTTTTCCAATACTTTGGTAACAAATTCCCGAATACGGGCTTCTTTTTTTTCTATGTCTTTTGTCGCCAAATAGCCGGTACCCATGCCTTGCCAAACCAGTTCTTTTTTGTTGGCATCAATAAAATCGATGTACAGTGTGCCTTCAGTGTTGGTTGAAACGGAAGGTTGGTTCCATCCCCATCCCCAGCCGGGTCCAAAACCACCCCAACCCCAACCGCCCCAACCCCAGGCGTTGTTGTAAACATCTACCCGTTGTTGCGATTTGGTAAAAATACTCACGAGCATATCGGGGGTTTCAGATTTTGTCATTCCTTTGGCAAGGAGTTCCGACTCGATGGCGCGAAGAATCCGTCTTTTGTCAAGATCGCTGATTTCCGCTTTGTCAATGCCGGGTTTGTAGAAAGCAAATGTTTTCAGCTCACTGAATTTTACATTTTTGTCATAATCTGCAGCTACCCTAACGGAACTGCAAGAACTTGCCATTATCGCCAATAATAGCAAGGTCATTAGTTTTGTTGCTTTTTTCATAATTGCATTTTTTTTAAATAACATTCAATAGATTTGAGTCCACCTCATTCGGAAGTGTCACTTTTAGATTTGGTTCGTTGAGCATTGCCCGTTCAATTGCAAATCTGGCGCCTTCGTTTCTTGCCCAGCTTCGTCTGGCTATACCGTTGTTCACATCCCAGAAAAGCATGGATTTCAGGCGCCTTTCCGCATCTTTAGTGCCATCAAGAACCATACCAAATCCACCGTTTATCACTTCGCCCCAACCCACGCCGCCGCCGTTGTGGATGCTTACCCAGGTGGCGCCTCTGAAACTATCGCCTATTACATTATGTATGGCCATATCCGCAGTAAAGCGTGAGCCGTCATAGATGTTGCTCGTTTCTCTGTATGGCGAATCTGTGCCGGATACATCATGGTGGTCACGCCCCAAAACCACATAACCTATTTCGCCATTTGCAATGGCGTCATTGAATGCTTTGGCAATTTTCATACGGCCTTCGGCATCAGCATAAAGAATGCGGGCCTGTGAACCAACTACAAGCTTGTTTTCCTGTGCGCCTTTGATCCATTGAATGTTGTCTGCCATTTGTTGTTGTATTTGCATTGGTGCACTTTTCATTATGTCTTCCAGTACACCACGAGCGATTTCGTCCGTTTTTTGGAGGTCTTCTTTCTTGCCGGAAGCACATACCCATCGGAACGGTCCGAAACCGAAATCAAAACACATAGGCCCCATAATGTCCTGTACATAGCTTGGATACCGGAATTCTCGTTCGGGTGGCGTACTGCTGTCGGGCAGTACATCTGCCCCGGCACGAGAGGCTTCCAGTAAAAAGGCGTTGCCGTAATCGAAAAAATAGGTGCCTTTTTTGGTATGTTTATTAATGGCGTTGGCATGGCGGCGGAGTGATTTCTGAACTTCGGCTTTAAATTGTTCAGGGTTGTTTGCCATCATTTTATTGGCTTCCTCAAATGAAATGCCTACCGGATAGTAACCTCCCGCCCAAGGGTTGTGCAAGGAGGTTTGGTCACTGCCCAAATCTATGGTAATGTTCTCTTTGTCAAATTTTTCCCAAACGTCCACTATGTTTCCTAGATAGGCCAGCGAGACAGTTTCTTCTTGCGCCAAGGCCGTTTTTACCCTTTGGCACAATTCATCCAAGTCGGTAATCTTCTCATCAATCCAACCTTGTTCCAAGCGAATTTGTGTGATTTTGGGATTCACTTCTGCACATACGGTAACGCATCCGGCAATATTTCCTGCTTTTGGTTGTGCCCCGCTCATGCCACCTAATCCAGAGGTCACAAAGAGACTGCCTTTTGGCGATTTTCCCATTTTTCTGAATCCGTTAAGAACGGTAATTGTTGTGCCGTGTACGATGCCCTGTGGCCCAATGTACATATAGCTTCCGGCTGTCATTTGCCCGTATTGGGTAACACCGAGCGCATTGAATTTTTCCCAATCGTCGGGCTTGGAATAGTTGGGAATCATCATCCCATTGGTAACTACTACCCGTGGTGCTTCATTATGGGATGGGAACAATCCCATTGGATGTCCTGAATATATCACAAGGGTTTGGTGGTCGTTCATTTGTGCAAGATATTGCATTGCCAGAAGGTACTGTGCCCAGTTTTGGAACACTGCACCATTACCACCATAGGTAATCAATTCGTGTGGATGTTGTGCCACTGCAGGATCCAGATTGTTCTGGATCATCATCATTATAGCTGCTGCTTGCTTGCAGTTTGCGGGATAGTCGTCTATCGGACGGGCATACATATCGTAATCCGGTCGCAATCGGTACATATAGATCCGACCGTATGTGTCCAGTTCATTTACAAATTCCGGAAGCAGTGTTTCATGGTGTTTTGGATCGAAATAGCGCAGTGCATTACGCAGTGCCAATTTTTTTTCAGCTTTTGATAGGGTATCCTTGCGCTTTGGTGCATGGTTTGTGTGTGGGTCAAAAGGTTTTAGGGGAGGTAAGCTTTCTGGGATACCTGCCAAAATCTGCTTCTTAAAATCGGTACTTGATGATTGCATTATTTTGTTTTTAATGAATTTTTATCGAAACCATATGGGCAATGCCTGCAACCGCTCTTACAGCAATAGCCACGCTTTAGGTGATACTGTTCCGTAAAACAGCGATAGCCTTCGGGTGTGAGGTAATAGTCGCCTTCTTCTATTGGGACAATCTGTTTCATCTAAAATCTTTATTGCTTGTCAAAGGTCAAATGCAATGCCAGAATTGTCATTCCGTATTGTCTTTATGTATTTCATATTATCACAAAGATAATGTAAATTGGAAAGATTTTTGAGAGGTGTTGTTTATGATTTTAGTTTCCAGGTTTCTCGTTCCAAAGGGCTATTCCGGCATTGCACTTTTTCCTTTTGTGTTTGTTAGACATGCCAGTTCAAGGTTTGATGCCCAATTTGTGAACCATGAAAAGATACATTTACGTCAGCAATTGGAGTTATTGGTACTTCCCTTTTTTGTATGGTATATGGTCGAATTTTTGGTACGCTTTGCGCAGTACCGTCATTGGAGATTGGCTTATCGCAACATTTCTTTTGAAAGGGAAGCTTATGCCAACGAATCAAATCTAATTTATTTGAAAGTACGAAGCTTTTGGAATTTTCTAAAGTTTTTGTGAATGTTTTGGGGCAAATTGATGGGTGGGCCAAGGTTGTAAATTATAAGGAACTATTAACCGGAACGTAGTACGGTGTTTACCTATCGACCGAAGTTTGTTTGTGGTATAAAAAAAATGCCTTGACTAAATGGTCAAGGCATTTTTTTGATTTATACACTTATTGTGAATACACAATTTTCTTGAATTTTCTATGGCCGTTATCGAGTGTAGCTTTTACAATCAAAGTGCCATTGCTGATGTTGGTAAGTTCAATTTTGAACTCTTGGGAATTAATTTGCTTATAATCTGCAAGTACGCGTCCCAAAACATCATAGATTGTTACCGAGTTTATGGGGCTTCCACTCGAAGTGACCTTGATGTAGTCTTGAACACCAATGATGTTGAACCCATAATCTGCTGCTTCTTCTGGAATGCTCAAAGTTTGATCGGTGTAGCGGAGGATAAAGCGGTCATTAAACTCGCCACCGCCTGTAGTAAACAGGTATGGGGCCGAACGCAGATTATAAATTAGGCCTACATATTTGTCTTCCAAATAGATAGGTTGTGATGGGTCAATGAATAGACCATCCACTTGATTGATCGCTATTTTGTAAGTTCCGTTTTCCGGTACACTTATCCCAAGGGGTACAATGTCGTTGTTGTCAAACGGAAGCGCCCTGCCCTGGATGGTCATGGCTTCTTCTTCAAGCAATGAGTACAGTTTTAAGTTGCTTCCGCTCAAATGATGTCCATCGTACAATATATCTATTTCATTTGTAGCACCTTCGGTATAGCCTACTAATGTAGAAACCGCTGTATCTGCATCGTTGATCAGGTCTAACCAAATCCTGTGACGCTCACCGGATCTCAAGAAATCGTTGTTGGCCAGTGTCCTGTCTCGCATGGTATTGTTGAAGGTAACGGTACTGCTTGTGCCTACACCATCATCCATTTGTATAAAGAAGGATTGTCCGGCTGCAATGTTACCACTAAAACCAGGAGGGTTAGAACCGGTGGAGTTGTATGCCAAATAATCATCCAAATAATTATAATCGTAATCGCCGTAAAAAGGGTCATCGGTTGGACCGCCTGTTGGCAGATTTCCCCTTTGCCATAAATAGATGGTACCCACAATGGCACCGTTATCGGCCAATTGGGCTGCATTGGCAGCAATGAAGGCATTGGCCGAAACCGCCGATGGATAGGGGTTGCCAACCAAATTCCAGTTGTCGTCTATATTTGTGGCTTGTGTATCTCCACCGCCAACCGCGGTATAAGGTGCTCCTGTATAAGTGCCGCGTGTGATGGGTACTGGAATGATACCGTTGCTCGGACGCCCTACAAATTCGGCTGTTTCCGGTGGTATTGGGGCTGGAGGTGTTGCCAATCCTCTTACAATATAACCCTTGCCGGGCGTCATTGTGCCAGAAGCCGCTACCCAAATACCGTTGTGGATGCCATCAATGGTTGGGTTCCATTCCCAACGCAATTCTGATGCTGCTGTATTAATGTCCTCCACATTAAATCCTTCCACTGGCGATGACCAATACACATAGTTTTGGTTGCCCACTCCGGTTGCGGTTCGTTGCACACGGATGCTACCCGTATTATTGTTGCTTGCCGGATTGCCCAATTGTATCAAACTGCCACTATCCCTGATGAGTACTTCACCGCCGGTTGCTACATTGAGCCATTCGACAATTTCGAGGTAGGAATTAGCGTTGACTGTCAATGTGCCATTGTTGTTTATGGTAACATTTCTTGCCAAAGCGGGTGTAGAAGGGGGTACCGGAGGTCCTATCAGCGAATAATCGGCAATTGGAGAACGGTTATTGGAGGATACCACATCGGGTATGACCACACAGCTTACAGGTGTCGGGACTCCTGCAGGCGTCCAGTTATTGGGATTGTACCAGTTATTGTTTACCGATCCGTTCCAGACTTTGTTGCCACGTGTTACCGTAACGGTATCAAAACTGGTACAACCATTGCTGCCGGTTGCCGTTGCGGTATAGGTCTCGCTATCGTTGGGTGCCGCATATACGGTTGCTACATCTTCATTGGTATATGGTGTGGTTAAGCCTGCATCCAAATAAAGCCCTGCGGTGGGCGACCACGTGATTTGGGAGGATGCTATACCGGTTCCGGTAACTTCAATGTCATCAATATTCCATCTAAAAATACCGAAGGTTCTTCCGATAATTCTGAAACGAATATATAAATTAGTCCCTATATAACTATTTAAATTAAAATTTAATGTTTGCGGACCTTCCGAAGTTGTAACATTATTTCTACTCCAAATAGTAATCCAACTGGAATCGTCGTTTGAAATTTCGATAAAAGTTGAATAAGGGTAACCTATTGATTGATAATGATAAAGATAATGCTTTAGGTTTAATTCAAGAGTTGAATACCCGCTAATATTTATAGCAGGTGTTTTAGCAATCCAAGTGCCATCATCATACAATCCACCTGATTCCAAATTTAATTCGTATGCCGTGCCGCCAGCTATATTTGAGTTGTAAATTATCCATTGTGTAGTTGTTCCCGACTGATTAGATATTGTCCAACCCGCAGGTAATGTAGCAGCATTAAAATTTTCAGAATAGATTGTACTTGGCAGGGCAGGAACGTTACCTCCCGAAGCCGTTAGTTCTGCGTAGTCCAAATCGCAAGGGTCTGCGCCCAATGGTTCCAAAACCGTATTTATGGTAACGGCTGTTGGGGTTGGTAAGATGCTGGCCATTACCGGGACTCTGTCGGATTCGCAAGTACCGTTATAGGCGGCTACATAATATGTGGTGGTAGTGTTGATTGTGGGTGTTGTCCAGTTTGCTGTATATGGAGGTATTGGTGTGCCACCAGTAGGTGTTGTGTACCAATAGTATTGCGTTGTACCCGGTGTGGCTGTTGCCGAGAGTGCCACTTCGCCTTCGCCGCAGCTATCGCCATTGGTAACAGAAACAATATAATCATCACAAGGGCTAGTACATGTAATATTTGCAGCCCAACCTGCATATTGAAAAGAGCCATCACTTGTAAAAACAAACGTTAGTGCGCCCGAAGGGTGTGTAGAGGTAAAAGTTTGTCCTTGGGCAGTAAATGCACCGGTTCCGGTCCAAGCACCATTGGGGCATGTTGGTCTATTGAATGTAGAACCAGATGAAATTAGGGGTGCAGTAGCATCCGGGCCGTCGTATATCATCAATCCGTCCCAACCGTTCTCTGTATTAAATGCGGTAAACGTAACAGTTACGATATCTCCGGGAGTATCAGGATAAAATGTGGTGGTTGTGTTTTGGTTACTTCCATAATTTCCTGAAGGGCCACCGCTGTCGTAAAATGTGCTGCCGCAAACTACAGGAGGTACGTAAGGACCACAGGTAATATCGGCAGCCCAACCGGGATAATTAACTGAACTATCACTTGTAAACACAAAAGTCAAAGCACCCGAAGGATCCGATGAGGTAAATGGCCCTGGAATTGTTGTTCCATTATAAGATCCTAATAATGGGTATGTATTGTTTGGGCCATCATAAACGCTTAAGTAATCACAACAGCCTTCTAGTTGAAACGCAGTAAAAGTTACAGTTACCGCATCGCCTGGAGTATCAGGATAGATTGTTGTAGTCGTATTTTCGTTATCTCCATAATTTCCTGTTGGGCCACCACTGTCATAAAAATTGCCTCCACAAACAGGGGGGGTATACGTATAGCAGGTTCTTGAAATGGTAAAATTGCCGGTTGCGTTACTTGAATTATTCCAATGTGCGATATAAACATAATAGGTTACGCCCAATGTTGTTAAAAACGTATAGCTTTCAGTGCCCCCGGAAAAACCGGAATCTCTACAAACAATATTGGTGAGGCTTCCACAAGATCCACTTGCAATGGCCATTTCGTGGTCAAACCCGGCAGCTGCAGTAGTCGTAATGGTGGTTTGGTCGCCATCACCTACAAAGGTGTACCAAACCCCGTAGTCGCTCATAGAGCAACCGGTATTATTTGGAATATTGGTAGTGAAGTTGGTGGTTCCTGCCATGTTGGTGGTTCCGCAAGGCAAATCTATGGCATCTGCACACAAATCGTTGGATGGCGGCGGCGGCTGGTGGCAAACCACGTCTGCTGCCCAACCAGCACTCACGCCAGAAGCATTGCTGGTAAACACAAAGGTCAATGCTCCGGAAGGGTCTGTTGAGGTATAAGAAGACGGACCGGTAACTGCTCCAAGGGACGTATAAGAGTTATTTGGCCCGTCATAGGCTGTCAATATGTCCCCAGCGGCTATATTTACCATGGTAAAGTTAACGCTTACCCATCCCCCCGCTATGTCGGGATAAAGTGTAACGGTTCGGTTTTCGTTGTTGGTATAGTTACCCGAGTTACCACCACTGTCGTAAAAATTGCCGCCACATACCGCAGGCGGGTGGCAAACAACATTGGCTTCCCAACCATCACCCACGCCCGAAGCATTGCTGGTAAATACAAATGTCAAAGCTCCGGAAGGGTCTGTAGAAGCAAATGAAGACGGACCGGTAACCGTGCCGAGGGATGGATAGGTGGCATTCGGTCCGTTGTAGATGGTCAATACATCGCCGGCGGCAATATCTACCATGGTAAAGTTAACAGTTGCCCAACCGCCTATAGTATCGGGATAAATGGTAACGGTACGGTTTTCGTTATTGGAGTAACTGCCGGTATTGCCACCGCTGTCATAAAAATCGCCACCACATACAGGTATTCCATTACAACTGGTTGTGCCTGTCCCCCCTGTTTGATGGAAAGAAATAAATCCCGGGTCGCCATCAAAATTGGTAATCAATACTACATAGATCTGTCCTGCCAAGGCACCATTAATGGTCAATGTTTCGTTAGGGCTGGAATCATAACTACAATCTACAATATGATCTGTCGCATATGGATAAAATCCGGGATTGACAGTGTTGTTGGGACAAGCTATAGGGGTGCATGCGGCATGAGTTATATTGGCATCGGCATCTGCAATGGAGGTAAACGGCCCCCAAGCGATAAAATCGACATCTATACCAAATCCATCCATATCTACTTGGGTTATAGTAAAAACCAGGTTTCCGGGTTGGTCTATGGTCAAATAATAGTATGCAGGGTTAGGTGTTGTATACAAACAACCGACGGTTGATAGATTGGGCTGCCCTGTTACATTTGGAAACAATAACGGGGAGCTGCCTGCGCAAAATGGTTCTGCGGTTAACACAGAGTTTCCTTGGCCAAAACTTATATGGGTAGATAGTAAGAATACTAAAAGGAGTGTGATTTTTTTCATATCTCAAAAGATTAAATAAAAAAGAATGGCGGTAGTTTGATTACATAAAGCTTGCAAATACCCAATCGGTATAAGTCTCGCTTTCGGTTTGATTGTTAATGGCTTTGACCCTCCATTTTAAACATTTGCAGTCTAATGCAGATAATGTTAATCGCAATTCGTTCTTTAGTCCGATAACTGTGTTCTCAATTTGGTACGTTTTTTTCTCAGACCTCAATTTACCGTTTACTCCTTCCCAACATGTTCCCATTGGTTGTACCTCAATATAAAAAGAAAGGTTTTCTGTGTTTGTAATTTGGGAGTAATCCCATTCCAACAAGATATCTGGAATGTTTGGGTTGGCCCCGTCCGTTAATTTAGATGATATATTATCTGCTAAAGTGGAATTTGTAGCTGTTTGTGAATAAATGCACAATGGTAATAACAAAAACAATAACATGGAAAATCCGATTGTTATGTGTTTCTTTTTTTTTTGAGTGTGTAATTTTAATTGCATAGACTATTTAGGTTAAAGTTCTTAACCATAAACCGAAGTATGGATCGGTTGTGCAGATTTGGGTATTAGTCTGTACTTAATCTTGACTGTTAGTGACAAATATATATAACTTTTAACAAAAAATTAATGTATAAAATAATGTTTTTTAAAAAAAATATTCATTAGTTGCAAAATTTAAGGCCTGTATCTTAAAAATAATAATTATGATAAGGAATGGGTTTTTTTATTGCTGTTGTATCAATGCTCCATCTTCCAGATCAAATAAACATCCAAATAACGGACGAAATCAGCTTAAAGCCTGATTACTTATCGCACCCGGCAATATCGGGCAACAAATACCGAAAACTAAAATATAACCTCGTTGAAGCCAAAAAGTTACAAAAAAATGCGCTCCTTACTTTTGGTGGTGCTTTTTCCAATCATATTGCCGCAGTAGCTGCGGCAGGAGCCGTATGTGGCTTTGATACCATTGGGGTTATCCGTGGTGATGAACTCGCCAATGTGGATGCCAACCCTACCTTGCAGTTTGCACAAAAACAAGGTATGCGCTTCAAATATGTATCGCGCGAAACCTATAAAAAGCGCCACGATGCCGCTTTCCACAAAAGCTTGGAACAAGCATTTGGTTCTGTCTATATCTTGCCCGAAGGAGGTACCAATGCGCTTGCCGTCAAGGGGTGTGAAGAAATTTTGACCAAATCCGATGCCGGTTTTGACTATATCTGTTGCCCAGTGGGCACGGGTGGCACCGTGGCAGGATTGGTTAACAGCTGCCTTCCTCACCAAAAAATCCTTGGATTTTCTGCTTTGAAGGGCTCTTTTTTAAAGGATGAAATCATTAAATTTGCAGCAAAGGACAACTGGGAACTCATCACCGATTACCATTTTGGGGGCTATGCAAAAATCAATACAGAACTTATTGGGTTTATCAATAGGTTCAAGGCTCGGCACGGCATCCCTTTAGATCCGGTTTATACCGGAAAGATGCTGTACGGAATATTTGATATGGTCTCAAAAGGCTTTTTCCCTAAAGGCGCCAAAATATTGGCCGTACATACGGGAGGCTTGCAGGGCATAGCAGGGATGAACGAGAGTTTGGTGAGGAGCGGTCTACCAGTAATAGAATAGTAAAACATGAGAAACATACTGATAGTAATGGTGGCCACAATCCTGATGGTGGGTTGCGGTTCCAAGAAGAAAATAGTAACCAAAAAACGCAATGCCAGCCATAGAAACGAGCGCGTGGTCGAAAAACCGAAGACAGAAACGCCATCTGAAGTGGTGGTAAGCACCGGTAACCGTGGCAATTATGCCAATGCTACTGAAGCGTATATAGCCAATTACAAAAGTATTGCACAAGAAGAAATGCGCAAGTACAAGATTCCGGCGAGCATAACCTTGGCACAGGGTATTTTGGAATCTGCGTCTGGGCAAGGCAGGCTGGCTGTTGAAGCAAATAACCACTTCGGAATCAAATGCCATAATTGGACAGGAGGAAAGATTTATCACGACGATGACGAGCGCCAGGAATGTTTCAGAAAATACAAGCATGCCAACGAATCTTTTGAGGATCATTCTACCTTTTTGAGCACCCGTAGCCGCTATGCCAAGTTATTTAAATTGGATATTGACGATTACAAAGGTTGGGCGAGAGAATTACGGGCAGCAGGCTATGCCACCGACAAAAAGTACCCCGAGAAACTTATCGGACTTATCGAACGATTTGAACTCTACAAATACGACGAAGAAGTTTTGGGAAGAAAACGTTCGTCTCAAAAATCAGAGGTACAGGTAGATGCGCCCGTCACGCACCAAGTCGTCAAAGGCGACACGCTTTATTCAATTTCAAAAAAATACGGAACTACCGTAGAGGCAATCCAACGGTTGAACAATTTGACCGATGTAAACATCAGTTTGGGACAGGTTTTAAGGGTGCAGTAATTTTGTAGCTCAAACCATTTTCATTATACAATATACAACATATGAACTACCAAAGAAGCAGTCAGTTATTTGCAGAAGCACAAAATTATATTCCGGGTGGCGTAAACTCGCCGGTAAGAGCGTTTAAAGGCGTAGGCGGAACGCCTGTTTTTATCAAAAGTGCCAAAGGTGCTTATCTTTTTGACGAAGATGATAACCGTTATATTGATTATATCAATTCTTGGGGACCAATGATTTTGGGACACGCTTTTGAACCGGTTGTAAATGCAGTTATCGAAAAAGCAAAACTCGGAACTTCATTTGGAACACCTACCGAAATCGAAACCGAAATCGCTAAATTAGCTGTTGCGATGGTTCCGAATATTGATAAAATACGCTTTGTGAATTCAGGAACAGAAGCAACAATGAGTGCTGTTCGTTTGGCAAGAGGATTTACCCAAAGAGAAAAAATCGTCAAATTTTCGGGTTGCTACCACGGGCATTCCGATGCTTTTTTGATTGCGGCAGGAAGCGGAGCTTCAACTTTTGGAGTTCCAAACAGTGCAGGAGTAACACAAGGTGCGGCAAAAGACACACTTTTGGCCGATTACAATTCACTCGAAAGTGTTCAACAATTATTTGATGATAATAAAAATGAAATAGCAGCAATCATTATCGAACCCGTTGCAGGAAATATGGGTTGTGTGCCTGCCAAAAAAGGATTTTTGGAAGGATTGCGTGAAATTTGTGATAAGAACGGTTCGTTACTGATTTTTGACGAAGTAATGACCGGTTTCCGTTTGGCAAAAGGTGGTGCACAAGAATTATTTGGGATAAATGCAGATATTGTTTGTTTCGGAAAAGTAATCGGAGGCGGACTTCCTGTTGGAGCTTTTGCCGCACGAAACGAAATTATGAATCACTTGGCACCGCTTGGAACAGTTTATCAAGCAGGAACTTTGTCGGGAAATCCACTGGCTATGGCAGCAGGTTTGGAAATGCTCAAAGCTCTTGATAATGACAGCAAAATCTACAAACGGTTGGAAGAAAAAACAGCTTATCTCGAAAAAGGAATGAGAGAAGTTTTAACCAAAAACAATGTTGATTTTACTATAAACAGAGTAGGTTCGATGATTTCGGTTTTCTTTGATAAAAGAGAAATTTATGATTTTAAAACTGCCGGATTTGGAGATACACAACAATTTAAAGATTTTTTCCACGGATTGTTGAAAGAGGGAATTTACATCGCACCATCATCCTATGAAACTTGGTTTATTACCGTTGCACTTTCGTATGATGATTTGGATTTTACGATTAAGGCGATTGATGCGGTTACTTCAAGATTTTAGAAAACAGAAATGAAAAATCACACTCAATTCTGCGCTTTTCTACGCGGTGTAAACGTAAAAGGCACAACAATGAAAATGGCAGAAGTTTGTGCTGTATTTGAAAAAGCAGAAATGGAAAATGTGACATCTGTTTTGGCTTCGGGAAATATTATTTTTTCTTCTGATAAAGACAAAACAGAATTAAAAACGGCGCTGGAAAAAGCAATGTCAAAACATTTTGATTATGATGCTTTTCTTTTTTTGAAAGATAAAAAGGAAATAGAAACAATTTGCAATAAAAATCCTTTTGAAGCTCATCCTGATTTTCATATTTACGGCTTTGCAGGAATTTCAGGAATTGAGAAAACTCTAATGATAGAATTTGAAAAAGGAAAAAAAGCAGAAAACGAAGAAGCTAAAATAATAGCAGATAATTTTTACTGGAAAGTACCAAAAGGCAATACGCTCGAATCGGATTTCGGGAAAATATTGGGACGAAAAAACTTGAAAAATGCGTTTACTTCACGCAACATAAATACCTTTGAAAAGGTTTTGAAAAAACTTTAAAATGAATATAGAACAATACGTCAGAGATATAAAAGACTTCCCGAAAGAAGGAATTATTTTTAAGGATATTACACCTTTGCTCAACAATGCCAAAGCACGAAAAGAAGTTTTGAAAAAATTTATCGAAAATCTTCCCGATGTAAAAATCGACAAAGTGATTGGAGTGGAAAGCAGAGGGTTTTTCTTCGGAATTTTATTGGCAGAAGCGCTTGGAGCGGGTTTTGTTCCGGTTCGTAAAAAAGGAAAACTTCCGTTTGAAACGTTGAGTGCTTCCTATGATTTGGAATATGGGACAGACGCGTTAGAAATCCATACTGATGCGATTGCAAAAGGCGAAAATGTTTTGATTCACGATGATGTTCTGGCAACAGGAGGAACGATAAAAGCCGTAACCGAACTGGTCGAAAAATTAGGAGGAAAGATCGTTCAGGTAAATTTCTTGATGGAGTTGGAATTTCTAAACGGAAAAGACCAAATCAAAGCATACGATAAATATTTTATGCTGCAATATTGAGTTATGATTTCTTGTATGCCATAACTTTGATTTCCACAACCAAATCCGGATGGGGCAATTGATGTACGGCCACAGTTGTTCGTGCCGGCCCGGTTTCCTTATCAAAAAACTCTGCATAAGCCTTGTTGTAGCCTGCAAAATCGTTCATGTTTACCAAGAACGAGGTCACGTCAACCACATCCTTTAAACTTGCTCCCACTGTTTGTAGGTTGCGGTCAATATTTTTTAGCACTTCTCTGGTCTGCGCTTCAATATCCAATTTTTTTGTGCCCATTTGGTCAATGACTTCCACGCCGGCAATGGAGTTGTCTGCACGTCGCGAACTCGTACCAGATACAAAAATGAAATCGTTCACAACTTTAACGTGTGGATAGGCGCCGCGAGGTGTGACGTTGGTACCTTTTGGGAGTTCGGTGCTCATAGTGGTTTTTTTAACGGATTGTACTGCAAGATAACAAATGTTATTGGAAAACAAGCAGAGAGTGGCTGTTAAGGCCATAAGAAATCAAAGTGTAACTGTACCTTGGCTTGGAGCCAAAACTGGTTGTTCCCTGTCGATCAATGAAGCAGGTTTGATAATTTTTTTACAAACGAGCGTCGTAAAAACGGGGTTGGCAAGAACCTTTAAACATGATGTAGGTACGGATTTTTCAAGTATTGATAAGGCTATTTTGTATCTCAAAGTGATCAAATTAAGGTCAAAAGCCGATTGTTTCACGCTTCTCCGGCAATTCGGTCTTTCTCCAGAATGTTCTCGGTCTCGATCTTTACCTTCTCCAAAACAGTTTTTAGTGCTTCACTTGACATATCCGTAGAAGCAGAGATAACGCCATCGGCCAGCATGTTGAGTATGGCTTTGTCCTGTGCGCGACCTCGGAGCATTGCATCGCGATAGCCCAGGTCTTCATTGAAGGTAACCAATGAATATTTTGACGAATAGTCCTCCGGAAACTCTTTTTCAAATAGCATTTCAAGGTTGCGCTTTTCCCTAAAGTTCGGGTGGTTTACGTGGCCTTTCATTTCATGGAAATTGTCAATCGCAAGATCGGCAATGGCATCCGTATCTTTTTTTCGGTTTTGTTCAAAGATATTAAAGACGCTTTCCCAATCTTTGTGGCCCATATCCAAAACCTTGTCAAATTCGGTAACATCTTCAAATGAGGCGTTCATTCCTTGTCCATAAAACGGTACAATGGCATGTGCGGCATCGCCCATGAGCAACGTGTTGCCTTTGTAGTGCCACGGCGAGCATTTTACGGTACCAAGTGCAGAAGTAGGGTTTTCAAAGAAATCGTCAACAAGGTTCGGCATCAATTCCAGGGCATCCCTAAAATAGATCCCAAAGAATTCCAGAACACGTTCTTTGGTAGTCAGGTTGTTAAAATTGTATGTGCCTTCATCCCAGCTCAAAAACAGTGTTACCGTAAAACTGCCGTCCAGATTGGGGAGGGCAATAAGCATAAAGGCTTCTCGTCCCCAGATATGGAGTGCATTTTTGAAGGTCTTGTAGGCGCCGCCCTCGGCTGGTAGGATACTCAATTCTTTATAGCCGTGTGATAGCCAATTTTGTGAAAAGCTGAACAAGAATTTTTTTTCCAAAAAGTAACTTTGTCGCAGTATCGAGCCCGCTCCGTCAGTACCAATGATGACATCGGCATCCTCAACAAACGTATTGCCATATTCGTAATCCTTGAACCGAGCAGTGGTTTTTTCAAAATCTACCGATTGGCATTTTTTATTGAAATGGATGGTCACGTTTTTGTGCTTTTCGGCTTCGTCTAATAGCAATGCGTTCAGTTGTCCCCGCGAAATGGAATTTATGTACTCTTCCTTACGTCCACTGTAAGGTGCAAAAATGGTATTTCCTTCCATGTCATGGAGCATTCTGCCGTTCATGGGGATGCATAACGGCATGACTTTGTCCAAAATGCCAACGAGGTTCATGGCTTTTATGCCTCGGTCAGAAAATGCCAGGTTGATGGAGCGGCCGGCACTGATGTCCACTTTTCGCATGTCGGGCCTTTTTTCCATTACTGTAACATTGTAGCCGCGTTGTCCTAATCGCAAAGCGAGGAGTGAACCGCAAAGGCCGGCACCAATAATTAGGATATTGGTTCCATTGGGTCCGCCCAAATGGGGGTTGGTCTGTTGGTTTTTTGTATTTATATCGTTATTCATTGTCGTTTGGATATAATTAAGGCAAACTGCTCCATACCTTTTTTTAGGGTCAAAGGTGGGCTAATTTTTCTACCATTTTATATACATCCTCAAAGCTATTGTAAAGCGGTACTGGCGCACATCGTATTACATCGGGTTCACGCCAATCGGCAATTACGCCAGATGCCGTGAGCTTGTCAAACAGGGTTTTGTCGGTATTTTTTACCTGAATGGACAGTTGGCAACCCCGCTCGTCCGGATTTTCGGGAGTGATAATGCGGATGGCATCGTCGCCCAATTGCTTTAAAAGGAATTCAAAATAGCCTGTAAGTTTTTTTGATTTTGCCGTCAGGGATTCCATTCCCACTTCGGCATATATGTCCAAAGAAGCCCTGATGGCGGCCATGGCAAGGATGGGTGGATTGCTCAACTGCCAACCTTCGGCACCGGGAAGCACATCAAATTCTTGGCGCATGTTGAAGCGCGTTTGTTTATTGTGGCTCCACCAACCGGTAAAGCGGTTTATGTTCTTGTCGAATGCATGGCGTTCGTGCACAAAGGCTCCTGCTAAATTCCCAGGACCGGAATTTAAATACTTATAGGTGCACCAAACGGCAAAATCGGTTCCGGAATCGTGAAGGTTTAGTTGCACATTGCCGGCTCCGTGGGCGCAATCAAAACCCACTTTGCAACCATAACTATGGCCCAGTTGGGTAATGCGTTTCATGTCAAAAAACTGCCCGGTGTAGTAATTGGTATTGCCAATCAAAATTAGGGCAATCGCGTCGCCTTGTTGCGCCATGATGGCTTCGAGGTCTTCATAGTGGTACAGTTCTTCTCTGGGTTTCCAGAGGATGAGCCCGTTTTTGTCATCAAACCCATGGTGGCGCAATTGTGATTCAACTGCATATTTATCCGATGGAAAGGCGTCAGCTTCAATAAGGATTTTGTAGCGTGTTGTTGTGGGCTTGTAAAACGATACCATCATAAAATGGAGATTGGCCGTTAACGTGTTCATGACGACCACTTCAATGGGCTTTGCCCCAACGACCTTTGCCATGTTCTCGGTCAGGAATTCATGGTAGGGCAACCAGGGATGCATGGCTTCATGATGGCCCTCGACACCGAGGTTCGCCCAATCTTCAAGCTCTTGGTTGATATACTCTTTGGTCGATTTTGGCTGCAATCCCAACGAATTTCCACAGAGATATACTAACTCGTTTCCCGATTGGTCCCTTGGGATGTGGAAGCGATGCCGGTATGGGGCCAAAATATCTTTCTGGTCTTGTTGTTTAGCAAATTCTAAACCTGTTTGGTAATCGGACAAGGTGTGGCTGTTTTTGGTTTCACACAAAAGTAAGAATTATAGAAATAATATTGACGGCAGATTGGACATTTCAAAAAAATAAAGCAGTCTCAAAACTAACTCCTTGCCGCGATGGAATGACTTATTGCCACTTAAACGGAAAGAAACAATACTATAAGAGCCCGTCTAAAAATTAGATAAATTTTAGACGGGCTCTAAGTATTCTGAAATTAATTCAGAATGGACAGATTGTAAGGTTTTGTGACTTTTTCTCCTGAATGGGAGTCAATAGGTCTTGATATCAACCTAGTTTTGCAAACAATTTTTCCATTTTTGCTTTTTCTTCCTCGGCCAATTGGGCATCTACCAGGATCCTTCCACTGTGTTCATCGGTGATTACCTTTTTGCGCGAAGCGATTTCTGCCTGTACCTGTGGCGGGATTGTAAAGAACGAACCTCCGGAAGCGCCTCTTTCTATGGCCACTACGGCAAGACCGTTTTTTACATTTTGACGTATGCGGTGGTATGCAGATACCAAACGCTCGTCTATTTGCTCTTGGAATTCCTTGGATTTTTCTACCAATGCATTTTCTTCTTTTTCAGTTTCGGCAAGGATGGCATTGAGTTCGCCTTTTTTGTGCTTTAAGTGTGTTTGGCGATCTTTCAGTCGCTCTTTGGTTTCGGCAATTACCTCTTTTTTCTGTTCTGTCTGTGCCTTGAATTCCTTGATGTGCTTTTCGGCTAATTGGATTTCAAGTTCCTGAAATTCAATTTCTTTGCTTATAGAGTTAAATTCCCTGTTGTTTCTTACATTCTTTTGCTGCTCGGCGTATTTTTTGATGAGTGCCTTGGCTTCTTCAATGAGGTTTTTCTTGCCCTTGATGTCGTTGTCGATGATTTCAAGGGTGGCGTTGAGTTTTTCGAGCCTTGTGTTCAGGCCTTCCACTTCATCTTCAAGGTCTCTTACTTCAAGAGGGAGTTCGCCCCTTACGTTCCTTATTTCATCCACTCTCGAATCGATTAGTTGCAAATCGTACAATGCTCTCAATCGTTCTTCTACGGTTAGTTCAGCCTTTTTTGCCATATATTTATAAATACTTTACGGGATTTGTGTTCGTTGTCGATAAAACGACCCTGCCTTTTGGCAAAGCAGGTGCAAAATTAATAATTTTTTTTGATAGATAATCGACTAAAAAGTTTTTTGTAAACTGTTCGCTTTCATAGTGTCCGATATCAGCTAAAATAATCTGGTTTTCTGCCAAAAAAAAGTCGTGGTACTTTAGGTCTGACGTGAGCAAAACATCAGCTCCTGCAGCCTTTGCTGCCGGTATGGCAAAACTCCCGGATCCACCCAGAACCGCAATGCGCTTCACGGTTTTATTGTTTGTTGCTGAATGCCTGATGATGGATGCTCCCATGATTTTTTTTGCAAATATCAGAAAGTGCTCGGCTTCCATAGCTTCATCGAGCTCGCCGACCATCCCCATTCCAATGTTTTGGTTGTAGTTGTCGAGCGTGGTTACCTCAAATGCTACTTCTTCGTAGGGATGGTTGTCAAAAAGCGACTGGAGCACTTTTTGTTCAAGGTGTTTTTTAAATGTGACAACTATCTGGGTTTCATGTTCTTGATGGTCTTCTCCTTTTTTTCCTTTAACGGGATTGGAGTTGCCGTTCCCTTTAAACGTGCCGATACCGTCGAGATTGAAACTGCAATTTTCATAATTGCCGATATGCCCGGCACCGGAAGCAAATAAGGCTTTTCTCACTTTTTCGGCATCGTTTTTTGGCACGTAAGTGACCAACTTCTTGATAGTGCCATATTTTGGCATCAAAATCTGTTTGTTTTTTAATCCCAAGACATTGCAGATAATGTCGTTGACTCCGTTTTTGCAATTGTCCAGTGCCGTATGGATTGCAAAAATGGCAATGTTGTGCCGTATGGCTTTGATAATCGTCTTTTCTACATAAGAGCTGCCGTTGATTTTTTTTAATCCTTTGAAAATTATGGGATGAAAACTAACTATAAGGTTGCATTGCTTTTCAATGGCTTCTTCAACAACGGTCTCCAAGGTATCCAAAGTGACCAAAATACCGGTGACAGTCTCGCTTTTGTCCCCGACCAATAGGCCCACGTTGTCAAAGTCTTCAGCGTATTGTAGCGGAGCCAAAGCTTCGAGGTGGTCGGTCACATCTTTGATAGTCATAATTTGTGTTTTTAGGTTTTTAACAGAACGTGTTTGGGTTTTTTGTATTATAGCGAAAATTAGGCATTTTTTTGCACAATTGGAGCCTTTTTGATTTCGAAGGGTATCGGGAAAGAAACATCGCTACGGGAGACAAAATGGCCAAAAGTGGACGAAAAAGGACAATTTTTAAGCTAATTGAAAAAGTTTAAACAAGTTCAAAGATAAAATTTTTACATTCGCTATCGTGAAAATCTTAAGATACATTTTATTTCCCGTTGTTCCGCTTTATTATAGCGTTACTTGGCTTCGCAACAAATTTTACGATTTGGGCGTGTTAAAATCCAGCCAATTTGTTGTGCCTGTGGTGTGTGTTGGGAATTTGAGCGTTGGAGGTACCGGGAAAACCCCGATGATAGAATACTTAATCCGTCTGTTAGAAAAAGATTTTAAAGTAGCAACCTTGAGCCGTGGCTATAAAAGAAACACCAAAGGTTTTGTTCTTGCCGATAGCAATGCAACGGCAAAATCCATTGGAGATGAGCCGTTCCAATTTTTCTCCAAGTTTGAAAATATCCTTGTAAGTGTCGATACCGATAGGTGCAACGGCATCAATAAGTTAATGGCATTAAAAACGCCACCGCAGGTCATCCTACTGGACGATGCCTACCAGCACAGAAAGGTTAAGGCGCAACTCAATATTCTTTTGACGCCGTTTAAGGATCTTTATATTGATGATATGGTTCTTCCTACAGGTAACTTGAGGGAACCAAAGAGCGGGGCTGACCGAGCGGATGCCATCATCGTGACAAAATGCCCGTCAAATCTTGATGGGGAAAGCAAAAAGGAAATTGTCAATAGGTTAAAACCAAAACCGAACCAGGAGGTTTTTTTTGGAAGTATCGACTATGCCGGAACTGTCAAAAACCATTTTGATGCTATCGATCTTGAAACATTAAAACCAACAAGTTTTACTTTGGTAACCGGAATTGCCAATCCAGAACCGTTAGTAGCGCATTTGAAGGTCAAAGATCTGGAATTTGAGCATATTAAGTTTGGCGACCACCATGATTTTAATCCAAAAGAAATCAAGGATTTGTCGTCAAAACAATTGATAATTACCACTGAAAAAGATTATGCGAGGTTGCGGCCATTTTTTGCCGATAGCAAAAGACTGTACTACTTGCCGATAGCGCACAAACTTGACCGTCCAGAAGCATTTGAAGCGATGGTAAAAGGTAAAATTAAACCGATGGAGTCGTTTTTTCGTTTGACCTAATGGCCGTAAACAGTTTTTTCTCGAAATCGTCCTGTCTGAAAGGTTTTGAAATAATGTCGTCAAAACCAGCTTCTTCAAACTCATGCATCTTATCGTCGATTGTGACTGCCGTGAGTGCAAAGATGGTAAGTTCCTTGTCAAAAGTCCTGATGATTTTAGTCGCTTCAAGTCCGCTGATACCGGGCATATGGATGTCCATAAGCACCACGTCGTAACGCTCTTGTTTTACCTGTTCAACAGCCTCTTCACCATTGTCAACGACATCGCAGTAGAGGTTCATCTTGTTGAGGATCTTTTTGGTAATCATCTGGTTGATCTTGTTGTCTTCCACAACCAGGATCTTGATATTGCTCAGTTCCAAGGCTTCGAGATTTTTTAATTGTTTAGGTTTTTCTTCTATTTCAACGGTTTCTGGGGAGTAGGTTAGCGGTATTTCAAAAATGAACGTACTTCCTTTGCCGAGTTCGCTCTTCAGGTAAACCTTGCCCTTAAGGATCTCGATAAGACCTTTAACGATGGAAAGGCCAAGGCCGGTACCACCGTATTTTCTGTTGATCTGGATGGAACCTTGCGAGAAACTCTCGAACATGTGCTCTTGCTTCTCTTTGGTAATGCCGATGCCGTTGTCCTCAATCTCAAAGCGGAGCGTATAGACATCGCCCTCTTGCCCTATTTTGTAAACCCGGACCCAAATGTCACCGTCTTTGGTGAATTTTATGGCGTTGCCAATAAGGTTGATAAGAATTTGGGAGATTTTCAACTGGTCTGCGATAAAGTTGGTAGGCAATCCATCTTCATACTCGTAGTGCATGGTGATGTTGTTGTCCAATGCCGAATTGTTGAGTGCCGAAACCACGTTTTCTACCTTTTTATGGAGATTGAAGAGTTCCGGATCGAGTTCTACCTTGTTGGCTTCTATCTTGTTGATTTGCAAAATGTCATTGATAAATGCCAAAAGGTAATCTCCCGAAAACTTAAGCGATTTTAGGTGAGGTACCTGTTCTGGTTTTGGATCTTCGTCGAGCAATATATTGGTAAGACCGGTAACGGCATAAAGCGGGGTTCGCAATTCATGGGTTACTGTGGATAGAAAATTGGCTTTGGTCTTTGATGCCAATTCTGCCTTTTCTTTGGCAATGACCAACTCGTCATGCTTTTTGTGCAGCATGTTGTTGCTCTTGAGCCTCATGTTGTTGTTTTTGTACAGCGATATCGTAAGCAACGACAGTATGGTTATCAATGCGATACTCAAAATGGTTGTGATCCTTGTGAGGTTGTTGGAAGCATCGGCTTCTTCGAGTTTCACTTCCATCTGCTTTTTTTGGGCCTCATGGTAATTGTTGATCAACTGTATTCTCTGGCTTGGTGACAGATTGGTGCGTTTGATGTCGAGTATTGAATCTGACAGGCGCACATGTTTTTTGAGGTATTCATTGGCAAGCTCGTAGTTTTTTGTGCTCTCATAAATTTCGCTGAGGACGGAGTAGCTGTCGTTTACGTTTTCAACCAAATTGTGCTTTTTGGCAATGGCCATGCCCTCTTTGACCATGGCAAGTGCGTTGTCGCTATTGCCCATCAGGTTCAGCACTTTGGCATTTTGTATCATGGCACCGCTCAACACATTGTTTTGATTGTGTTTTTTGGACAGTAAAATGGATTTTTCCAAGAGCGATTTTGCGGTGGTATAGTCCTTCAGCTCGATGTAAATCTTTGCCTCTCGTAAGTTTATGGTGGAAATATTGGTTTCGAGACCTTCTTCTTCAAATTTTGTCTTGGCAGAATTAAAGTAATCAAGCGCTGTCTGGTATTCTTTTTTGCTCGCGTGCAAAACACCTCTTACGCTGTAAGTTATGGCAAGGTTGGGGTAATCGTTGAGTTCGCGTTGTATTTCTGCAGCTTTTGTCAAAGAGATCAGCGCCTTTTGAGGTTCTTCAACAGTGTACTGGAGTTTTGCGATTTTTGTGTGGAGTATGCCTTGTTTCTGCCTGTCTTCTATTTGTATTGCAAGCTCCAGGGCTTTTTCCAGATTGTCATTGGCTGTATAATAATCACCACGATCGGTCTCGAGTTCTGCGTGGTTGATGAGGTTTTCAATACGCATTTTTAAAAGGTCAATATCATCGGTATTGGCTGTTTGCGCAGTAACCGAAAATATGAAACACATAAAAATTGCCGTAAAAAAGGAGTTGAATTGGGACATTTTTAACAACTTTTAATGGACAAATATAATTATTTATTCGATAAAAGGACTTTTTTTTTCGACAAATTGCATATTAAGTCTAAAATTCTGGAAGAATATCCGGTTTCATTATCGTACCACCCCACGATTTTTACCATACTGCCGATGGTGGAGGTCATTTGTGAATCGAAAACGCAGGAATTGCAGTTTCCAACGATATCAATCGAAACAATGGGGTCTTCGGTATATTCCAGTACACCTTTAAGGTAAGTTTGTGAGGCATGCCTGAAAGCTTCGTTGATTTGTGCTATCGAGAGTTGTTCTTCTATGTTGAATGTAATGTCGGTCAATGAGCCATTGGCTACAGGTACCCTGATACCGCAGCCTCCGATGGCATCGGAAATATCGGGGAAAATCTTTGTGAGAGCTTTGGCGGCTCCGGTCGTTGTTGGTACTATGGATTGTCCGGCAGCTCTTGCCCGGCGTAGATCTTTGTGGGGTTGGTCGTGTAGGCTCTGATCTGTGGTGTAGGAGTGAACGGTTGTGATGTATGCTTGTCTGATGGTTGCTATTTTTTTGATTACTGCAATCATCGGCGCCGCATTATTGGTCGTGCAGGAAGCATTGGAAATAATTGTTTCATCACCTTCCAAAATAGAATCATTTACACCGAGAACCACTGTTTTTATATCATCGTGTAATGGTGGAACGGAAAGCACAACTTTCTTTGCTCCGTTTTCAATGTGATATTGCAGGTCTTTCCGTAACTTGAATTTTCCACTGGATTCGACCACAAAATCCACATTGTAGGGATGCCATTCGATCAGTTTGGGATGCGAATGGTTGGTTAGTGGTATTTTGGTTCCGTTTATTATGATGTGTTTTTCGTCATGAGATATGGAGTCTTTCATTATCCCATGGATGCTGTCGTATTTGAGCAAGTGAGCCAAGGTTCTGGTATCGGCAAGGTCGTTGATGGCAACGATTTCTATGTTTTTCCGCTCTTGTGCAAGCCGGAAAATACGGCGCCCTATACGCCCAAAACCGTTTATCGCCACCCTTGCCATCAATCGATATGTTTCTGCGCTCGATAGGAAGATCTTACCAAGGCGCTGCTTTCTACATGTCTGAACCCGAGTTCGAGCCCTATTGCCCTATATTCATCAAACTGTTGCGGAAGGATGAACTGTTTGACGGGTAGGTGGCGTTTGCTTGGTTGCAAGTATTGGCCTATCGTTACCACATCTACATCATGGGCTTTAAGATCGTGAAGGGTTTCAATGACTTCTTCGCGAGTTTCGCCAAGTCCCAGCATAATACCAGATTTGGTGCGCCTTTGTCCACTGTCTTTCAGGTATTTCAATACATCAAGGCTTCGGTCGTATTTGGCCTGTATTCGGACTTCCCTTGTCAGTCTCCTCACGGTTTCGATATTGTGCGACACGACTTCGGGTGCTACGTCAATGATTCTGTCGATATGTCTTTCAATGCCTTGAAAATCGGGGATGAGCGTTTCGAGCGTAGTTTCGGGATTCATTCGGCGAACGGCTTTTACGGTTTCGGCCCACATGATACTTCCCATGTCTTTGAGGTCATCCCTGTCAACACTGGTAAGTACGGCGTGTTTTATTTTCATGATCTTGATAGAACGGGCCACTTTTTCGGGCTCATCCCAATCCACGGTTTCTGGTCGGCCGGTCTTTACCCCGCAAAAACCACAGGATCTTGTGCAAATATTGCCAAGGATCATAAACGTAGCTGTACCTTCGCCCCAACATTCGCCCATGTTTGGGCAACTGCCAGAGGTACAAATAGTGTTAAGCTTGTATTTGTCGACCAAGCCACGGAGTTCGGTGTATTTTTTTCCGGTGGGCAACTTTACGCGGAGCCATTTGGGCTTTCCGAGTTTTTCCGGCAATATATTTGAGGCTATAGATGTATCCATGTGCCAAATATAATATTTGAGTGCCAAAGATACGAAGTATAATTGTATTTGTTGTTCATAATGAACTGCGAAAAATACGAGGCCGTCTGTTGAATGGTATTTGTGAGGTTGCTTACCAAGGTTATAATGGCTTATTACCTGTTGAAGATATGAACAAAAGCAATGGGTTGGGCCGCGGTGGAATTTTTTTTGCTTCTTGATGTACCGATTTCTTGGGGACAACCGATGATTTTTAACTCACTGTCCATTGTGTTTGCAGTAGAGGTATTTATTTCTTTTTTGGGAATGGATATTGTGTTCGGTTTAGATCAATATCTATTTCACAAACATTTCGATCATGAAGTGTTTGAGCATATTGGATGATGGGCCGTTGGATGGTTAAATTGTTTTTCTGAAAATGCCTAATTTAAAGGTGTCACTTCTTCTTAATGATTTCGGCAAGAAGTTTTTTGGCACGGAGCAGTTTCACTTTGACGTTGCTGATGGGTTCGTTAAGTTGGTCAGAAATTTCATTATAACTCAATTCGTTAAAATACCGTAGGTTGATTACCTCTTGGTAGTGGGGCTTAAGTTTTTTGATATCCCTCAAAAGGTTGGCAAGGTTTTGTTCGGTGATTAGTTTGTCTTCCGGTGACGGCGATTTGTCAATGATGTCAAAAGCTTCTTCTTCGGAGCCATTTTCATCGGGGCTGGGAAAAACGGATTTTTTCTTTCTCAAAAGATCAATATGGACGTTTTTGGAAATGGCAATGAGCCAGGTCTTGAACTCGTGGTTTTCTTTGAAAGTATCTATTTTGTCAAAGGCCTTTGAAAACGTCTGGATAGTAATATCTTCGGCATCGTTTTCATTTTCTGTCCGTTTTAACTGAAATCCATAGACGTCTGGCCAAAAAGTATCCAGAAGAAAACTGAATGCCATTTGGTCATTCGCTTTGGCTCTTTGGATGGCTGTTTTTACTTCCAATGGCTAGGTGTTGAGTGTAGATTTTTTATAAATATAGACAATTGGGCGATAACCAAAAAAAGTTCTAAAAAAGGGAACAACACCATCAGGTCTTTTTCATTGAGTTTTTTTGATGCCAAAAACAGAGTAATTCCAACAAGGATATACCTTAAAATGATTAGACCAATCAATAGCTCCCAGAAAAACAAAAAGCTCAACAACGTGACGGCAAGCGTGTAAAACAAAAACTGTGACATAAAAAATATGGTCAGTATTACTTTATGTTTCATTTTGTAGTGTTTGGCTGTGCTGATATGTCTTCTTTTTTGCAGGATCCAATCAGAATAGGTCTTTTTTGGAGATGATTCTGTAAAACTGTTTTTTGTGGTGCAAATAGCTGTGTTGTTGGAGTTTCCGGTTTGATTCACAAAGAGGTCGTCGTCCCCCGACTTGATGTTCATGTGGAACATAAAACCTCTTGCTTCAAAAAAGGCACTTTTAGTATAGGCAAGATTTCTACCAACCGCCATATAAGGGTCGCCAATTCTTGCTAAAGAAAAATATTGAATTGCTGTAAGGAGTGTTTCGTAACGGATGAGTTTGTTCAAAAATGATTTCGGCTTCTTTTTATAGGCGCCATATCCCAGGACTATGCTCCTTCCGTCAGAAAAATGACCTGCCATTTCCTTGATCCATTGGTTGGATACGGGTTTGCAGTCTGCATCAGTGAACAAAAGCTGTTCGTGTGTGGCGGCCTTGATTCCGAGTGTCAGAGCGTATTTTTTGTTGCCCCAAAAGGCTTCGATACTTTTGACGTTTACGATTTTTATGTTTTGGTGCTGTTGCTTGAAGTCTTCCATCACGCTCAAGGTGTCATCGGTAGAGCCATCGTTTATGAGGACAATCTCATATTTGGGGTAGTCCTGTTCAATGATGAAAGGGAGGTTTTTCTTTAGGTTTTTGGCTTCATTTTTGGCACAGATAAGGACAGAAACCGATTTTAGAGAGGCGTCGCCGCTTTCAGTTTTGGAATAGGCAAAAGCCCCAAAAACAATGCAGTAAAACACAATCTGTGTTATTACGACTACTATGAACAAGAGCAGCAGTACGTCAAAAAAAAGCATGTAGCGTCAGGGATGTTGGGGTTCGTTGCAGTTTTTAAATTCATCGGGCATCCTTCCACAAAAGCCACAAGCTTGCCCCTCTTTGTTGAGCATAGGGTTCTGGCTAGCGCATGTACCGGCAAATTTACCATCCTTTTTTGCCCAAATTTTTATGGCGATACCGGCTACTCCGAGTCCCAAAAGTATCAATGTGATAAGAAAAAGTTTCATCTCTATTGATTTTAATGCAAAGATAGGGTATTTATGCCAACAAAGTAAAAGACTGAAGCCGTTTTTTGATGGAAACCAATTGGTTTGTCTGGACTCTTTTGAGTGACTTTTTAGAATTTTGGTTTCCTAATTTAAATAATTGTGTAATTTTATGAATACTAACTAATTAATTTAAAGAAAATGAAAAAACTATTTGCAGAGTTCTTCGGAACGTTTTGGCTTGTTTTTGGAGGTTGTGGCAGTGCGATCTTCGCTTCTCAAATTGCCCTATCCGATAACGGGCAACTTGGTATTTTACTTGTTGGTGTCGCTCTAGCGTTTGGCCTTACCGTGCTCACTATGGCTTATGCCGTGGGCCATATTTCAGGTGGTCATTTCAACCCGGCGGTATCTTTCGGATTGGCGCTTGGAGGTCGTTTCCCGATGAAAGATCTTGTTCCGTATATTGTGGCGCAATGTGTCGGAGCGATTGCTGCTGCCGGAGCTTTGGCCTTTATTAACGGTGGTGTAGGTGATGGCAGTGCAGGTTCTTTTGCTACCAATTTTTACGATTCTGCAGTGTATTTTGGCAAATCGTACGGTGTAGGACAGGCTTTTGCCGCTGAATTTTTATTGACAATGTTTTTTCTGATCATCATCATGGGAGCTACCGATAAGTTTGCCAATGGTAAATTTGCCGGTATTGCCATTGGGTTGGCCCTAACATTGATTCACCTTATTTCCATTCCTATTACCAACACATCCGTAAACCCTGCGAGATCTTTGTCGCAGGCTGTTTTTGTTCAGGGACAAGCTATTTCTCAATTATGGCTGTTCTGGATTGCGCCAATTGCAGGGGCAATAGTTGGTGGGTTGATATACAAAACACTGCTTCAAAAATCGGACAGCGAAGTTGCCTGATGTAAATTGAAATAAATAAAAAAACCATTCGGCACACCGAATGGTTTTTTTTTGTTTTTTCATAGTGTTTATTTATTCCGCAATGCAATCTCTGCTACTGAATTTTCGG
Source organism: Bacteroidota bacterium (assembly GCA_029557895.1). Classification (GTDB taxonomy): domain Bacteria; phylum Bacteroidota; class Bacteroidia; order Flavobacteriales; family Flavobacteriaceae; genus JBPOFM01. The sequence continues at coordinate 59,637 of JAKQHT010000010.1, forward strand.
CACTTGCCTCATTGGGTGTCTTGTTCTTGTTTTCTATGGTAATGCTCAAACCAAGGGCATTTTCAAAGTAAGGAATGGATTTCAGCTCTTTGTCATTTGCATCAAGGATACCGAGGTTTACCATTTTGTCCTGCAGCTCTGCCCAGATTTCGTACTGTTGCGCTTCAGGTAGTTGCGGTAATGAAACCACATCGATCATCGATGTTTTGTCTATGGAATTTATGTAAGCGACTGTTTTTAGATCCTTTGCTCTTGAATTTCCGCGCAAAACATATTTTTCAGTTTCGGGATTGTTCAATTTATCGAATTGCAACATCACTTTTTCGAGTTTGTTGTTGTTTTCCTGAATATCTCCCCGTAGGTCAAATATTTCTTCGACAACCACATTGTTCTCTTCAATGAGTGCTATGTTTTTTTGATAGAGCAAAAATGCGGTAACAGCAAATGCTATGGCGGCAAAACTGGCGGCGATACTATACCAGGACATGCTTCGTCTTAAGGCATTCATCTGGATGACAGGATTTTGAATTTCATTGACTTCGTCCATGATGGCACCCAAAATGTGGTTTGGAGCTTCAACAGCATTAACTTTGGCCATGATTTCCAGATTTTTCTGGATCCTTTCATATTCTGTGGCTATTTCCGGATGTTTGGAAATCAGGTTCTCGACCTCTCTCGACTCTTCAGGAGAGGTTTTGCCAAGGACATATCTGTCCCAAAGGCTTGGATTGATTAAACCGTGTAGTTTTGTTTCCATTTTGTCATTCATTTTTAGGATCGTAGATCTTTTTGAGTTCTCGCAATCCGATTTTTAATCTGGACTTTATTGTACCCAACGGAATGTCGAGTTCATCGCTGGCTTCTTGTTGTGTGAGTCCTTCAAAAAATAGGGCTTTAAGCACAATCTGGTACTTGATGTCCAACCTGTCAACATGAGCTCTCAAATCGATTACTTCCTGATTTAAGTTCTGTGCTGGTAGGATATATACGTTTGATTTGTCTATTTGGACTTCTTTCTCAAATCTATTGTTGTAACTTCGGACTTTGTCTATGGCGGTATTGTGGGCTATCCTGTAGAGCCAGGTGAAAAGCTTGGCCTTTGATGGATCATACTTTGTTGAGTTTTTCCATATCTTCACAAAGCTTTCCTGTAGGGCGTCTTCAGCAAGTTCTTCGTTGTTGGTAATTTTCAATATGACCCCGTACAGACTGTCAGCATAGTTTTCGTACAATAGGCTGATGGCTGCTTTGTCTCCTTTTTCGAGTAATTTAACTATATGTTGTTCCAGTGAAATGCTCAATGGTTATTTTTTTTATGTGAAAAACATCCAAAAGGCTGTTTTAAACGTATTTATATAAAATTGCTAAATAAGCAGTGTTAAACTTGTAAAATTAGCAAATATAAATTAACAGCATTTGTTTGAGTATTGTTAATTTTATTGAGAATGTAACGTCTTCATACGAAGTTGATTAATAGCCTTTCCGTTATGTTCTCTTTATTGACAGGGATAAAGAGCTTCAGGTTTTGTTGAGGCTCTTTTTTCGTTTTACACGATATTGACCTCTGTTGCCAGATTGATGTTAAAGATTCGGTAAATGGTTTTTCGAATGAGCTGTGAGAGTTCGAAGATGTCTTTCCCTTTGGCTCCGCCATAATTTACCAGAACCAAGGCTTGTTTTTTGTGGACACCATAATTGCTAAATGTTTTTCCCTTGAACCCTGCCTTTTCAATAAGCCAACCCGCGGGAATCTTCACTTCAGTATCCGAAACCTTGTAATTGGGTATGTCCGGAAAATTGCGTTTCAGGTCATCAAGTTGCGCAATGGATATCACAGGATTCTTGAAAAAACTACCGCTGTTGCCTATCTCTTTCGGGTCTGGAAGTTTGCTCTGCCTAATGGCGATTACTGCGTTTGAGACGTCCCGTATGGTAGGATTGGCAATACCATTGGCTTCCAATTGTGCTTGGATGTCGCCATATTGTGTGCGAAGTTGATGATTGCCTTTGGTGAGACGTACCGTAACACTCGTTATGATGTATTTTCCTTTCTCTTGGTTCTTGAAGATGGATTCTCTATAACCAAAATTGCAGGCTTTGAGGTGGAATGTCTTTATTTTTTTTTCGCTGATATCAAATGCTTCACAACTGACGAACACATCTTTGAGCTCTACACCGTAGGCGCCAATGTTTTGTATGGGTGCACCGCCAACATTGCCGGGTATGAGAGATAGGTTTTCTACGCCGCCAAAATCTTTGGCAATGCACCAAAGCACAAAATTGTGCCAGTTTTCGCCGGCATGGGCCCGTACATACACGTCGTTTTCTGTTTCTTCAACAATCTCGATGCCTTTAAGGGCTATATGGATGACCAAGGTATCGATATCTTTCGTTAGAAGCATATTGCTGCCGCCACCAAGGATGAATGGGTGAGGATACTCGGGCATGGACAATAGGGCTGCCAATTCATCAACAGATTGTACTTTCGCAAAGTGAGAGGCCACAGCTTCAATGCCAAAGGTATTGTATGGCTTAAGAGATTTGTTTTCTTCGATGTGCATCAGTCTTTGTAAACCTTGAGTGCCTCGCCCAAAATTTGTACCGCCGTTTTAAGGCTCTCTTCATTGAGCACATAAGCAATTCGAACTTGGTTAAGACCAACACCTGGAGTTGAGTAAAACCCGGCTGCTGGCGCAACCATAACAGTCTGTTTGTTAATGTCAAAACTCTCTAAAAGCCATTGAGCAAAATGATCGGCATCTTTTATCGGCAGTTGTGCAATACAATAAAATGCACCGCTTGGTTTTGCCACTTTTACCCCGGGTATTTTTTGAAGTTCGCTGATTAGGGTATTGCGCCTTTTGGTGTATTCTTCAATAACTTCATCAAAATATGCTTGGGGCGTATCGAGTGCGGCTTCACTCGCTATCTGTGCAAATGTTGGCGGACTCAAACGTGCTTGGGCAAATTTTAAAGCGGTTTTAATGAATTCTTTGTTCCTTGACACCAAATACCCAATCCGTGCGCCGCACATACTGTAACGCTTTGATACAGAATCGACCATGATGGCGTGGTTTTCCAAACCAGCTTCTTGCATGATGGAGTAGAATTCGGAGCCGTCATAGGCAAACTCGCGATAAACTTCGTCGGCAATAAGGAATAGGTCGTGTTTTTTTACGATGGCGGCCAGTTTTTTTATTTCTTCTTTTGAGTACAGATATCCCGTTGGGTTGCCCGGATTGCAAATGAGAATGGCTTTGGTCTTTGGCGTGATGAGTTCCTCGAAAGCTTCGATGGGTGGGAGCGCAAAATTGTCCTCGATTTTTGAGATAACCGGCACGACCTTGACGTTCGATGCTGTAGAAAAACCATTATAATTGGCATAGAAAGGCTCTGGTATGATAATCTCGTCGCCGTGATCCATGATACTGCCAAAAGCAAAGAGCAATGCCTCACTACCACCGGTAGTCACAATGATGTCGTTGTGCGATACATCGATATGGTTCTTTTTATAATAGGCTGCGATTTTCTTCCTATAGCCTTCAGACCCTTCAGATCGCGAATAGGCAAGAATGTCTATAGAACTTTCTTTTATAGCCTCCAAAGCTATTGATGGGGTTTTGATATCGGGTTGGCCAATGTTCAAATGGTAAACGGTCTTTCCTTCTTGAAGCGCTTTTTCAGCATAAGGGACCAATTTTCTGATGGGCGACTCGGGCATGGATTGCCCTTTTTTCGAAATTTTTGGCATGGGTTGGTATTTGTCCGGCAAAGTTCAGAAAAATTATCTTAAAATTTCTCTAAGATAACCATTTAAAATGATTTGATGTCATAAAGATTTGTAAATTGGATTGCACTAAGCCACGAACATGCACCATAATACCATATTTCTGTTTTATTTCCTTCTGGTGTGTACATTTGGATTTTCTCAAAGCAAGTTTCAAATCAAGAATTCCAAAAGCACAAAAATCGAATTTGAACTGATAAATAATTTAATCGTTTTTCCATTGAAAGTCAACGGTGCAGAACTTTCGTTTCTGCTGGATTCAGGAGTAAGCAAACCGATACTCTTCAACATTGTCAACATGTCAGACTCGCTCCACATCAACCATGTTGAGAGCATCTATATAAGAGGTCTTGGCGACCAAGGTTCGGTAGAGGCATTGAAGTCCAAAAAGAATGTGATCCAGGTGGGCGAGGCAGTAAAGGACGATCAAGATATTTTTGTAATTTTTGATGAAGACATAAATTTTACCCCCCGCCTCGGTGTGCCTGTCCATGGCATTATTGGCTATGATATTTTTAAGGATTTTATCGTTGAGGTCAACTATGCTTCAAAATACCTTATGCTTTTCGATCCTAAAACATATCAATACAAAAAGTGTAAGAAATGCAAGACCTTAGACCTGGATTTCCACCAGAACAAGCCTTACATAAATGCAAAAATAGAGATCCACGATAGTCAAGTTCCCGTCAAGCTCCTGATTGATTCCGGCAGCAGTGATGCTTTGTGGCTTTTTGAAGAAGACTCATTGGGCATTGTACCACACGGTGTAAAGTTTTTTGACGATTTTCTCGGCAAAGGATTGAGTGGAAGTATTTATGGCAAACGTACAAGGATTGGCGCCTTTTCTCTTGGCGATTTCCACCTGAATAAGGTAAATGCAGCTTTTCCCGAGGCTTCGGCAATTGGAGTGGCAAGGTCTTACAAAGAACGCAATGGGAGTGTAGCCGGTGAAATTTTAAAACGCTTTAACCTGATCGTGGATTATGGCAACCAAAAGTTAACGCTCAAAAAAAACAAGTACTTCAAAAAGCCATTCAACTATAATATGAGCGGAATTACACTTGAACAAGAAGGGTTTAGGATTGTAAAGGAGCAATACGATGCAGTTGCAAAAGACGACTATGGCAACCGGACCAATAGCAACAGCATGGTCACTGTAATAGCGTCTTATCGGTTTATGTTGAAACCGGCTTTTAAGGTTGTCGAACTTCGGGAAGGTTCACCTGCAGAACAGGCGGGTCTTATTAAAAACGATATTGTTCTGAAGATAAATGGCAACGAAACCAAGAACCTGACACTTCAGGAGGTCAACAAACTATTGCAAGGCGATGACGGCGACTTTGTAAAGATGACAATAGACCGGAACGGGTTTATCATATTGGTCTCTTTTAGGCTCAAGAGTTTGTTCTGAAAACAAAAACGCCCCCATTTCTGGAGGCGCTATCGTTTTAATGGTGTTGTTATTGTTCCATCACGCTCTTGCTTTTCTTTTCGAGTACACTGGCGTTTGCCGGGTCTATGACCTCTCCTTTAATTTTCAGTGAAACCGTTGGCCTGTCGGCATTGGAAGTCACGGTAATGGTCTTACGTATCGGATTGACCCTGTTAGTATCATACTTTACAGAAATCTCGCCACTTTCACCGGGCATGATAGGTCCTTCGGGTTTTTTTGGCACGGTACAGCCACAAGTAGATTTGACATCACTGATGATCAATGGCGCATTACCGGTATTGGTAAACTCAAATACCCTGACCCCGTCATCGCCTTTGCTGATGGTGCCGTAGTCAATGGTTTCGGTTTTGAATTCAATCTTTGCTTTCTTTTCTTGTGCATTCATTGAAAAACTCAAGAAAGCCACTAACAAAATTGCTACTAATTGTTTCATAGGTTTTGATATATATATTCGTTAAACAAAAAAATCGTCTTTTGTTACTGGTCTGATCATTAGGTGATTATATTCTGTAACAACCAAACCTGCATTCCAAAACTACTTACTTTTTTCCATCCTGCAAAATAAATTAGACATCTTGTACCATTTATTGCCTGCTCAAATGGGTATAAAATCATTAGAACATTTCACAAAAAAAGAAATATAAGTACTTTTGCACATTACTTTACAAAAACAATACCAAAATATGCAGATCCCGACAAAATATTCAGCAGACATCATAGAAAACAAATGGTACAGCTACTGGATGGAGCACAAATTTTTCAGGTCGGTGCCGGATAGTAGACAACCCTATACGATAGTCATTCCGCCACCAAACGTTACCGGGGTTCTGCACATGGGGCATATGCTCAACAACACGGTGCAAGATGTACTGATACGTCGTGCAAGGCTACAAGGCAAAAATGCCTGTTGGGTACCCGGTACGGACCATGCATCGATAGCCACAGAGGCTAAAGTGGTTGCAAAATTGAAAGAACAAGGCATTGACAAAAACGACCTTACAAGGGAAGAGTTTTTAAAGCACGCTTGGGAATGGACACATGAATACGGTGGGGTCATCCTCGAACAACTGAAAAAGCTCGGATGCTCCTGCGATTGGGATCGTACCAAGTTTACCATGGACGACGATATGAACGAATCGGTCATAAAGGTTTTTGTCGATCTGTTCAATAAAGGTCTTATATATAGAGGTTATAGAATGGTCAATTGGGATCCCGAAGCCAGAACCACCTTGTCAGACGAAGAAGTTGTATATATAGAAAGGACTGACAAGCTCTATTATGTCAACTATAGGCTCGAAAATGAAGATGGTTTTGTCACCATTGCCACCACGAGGCCGGAAACCATTTTGGGAGATACTGCCGTGTGCGTGAATCCCAATGATGACAGGTTCAAGCATTTGATAGGGAAAATGGTCATAGTGCCTGTCTGTAACAGAACGGTGCCCATCATAGCCGACGATTATGTAGATATGGAGTTTGGTACCGGCTGTCTTAAAATTACCCCTGCCCACGATGTCAATGATAAAGAAATTGGAGAACGTCACAAATTGCAGATCATCGATGTTATCAACGAAGATGGAACGCTCAACGGTTTTGGCCTGCACCACCAAGGGAAAGATAGGGTCGTGGCTCGTAAGGACATGGCCAAAGAACTCGAGCAAATGGGTATTTTGGTAAAAACCGAAGACATACTGCACAAAGTAGGTACTAGTGAGCGAACAGGTGCAGTGATTGAGCCTCGCCTCTCTGACCAATGGTTCCTTAAAATGGGCGATTTGGTAAAACCGGCTCTAAAAGCTGTTTTGGAAGATGAAACCATCAAGCTTTACCCAAACCGTTTCAACAATACCTATAGACACTGGTTGGAAAACATCCGGGACTGGAACATTTCCCGTCAGCTAATCTGGGGGCAGCAGATCCCAGCGTATTATTATGGTGACAGCAAAGAAGATTTTGTAGTGGCCGAAACCGCAGAAGCCGCATTGGCATTGGCCAAATCAAAATCGGGTAATCCAAATTTGTCACTCGACAATTTGACCCAAGACAAAGATGCTTTGGATACTTGGTTTTCTTCATGGCTTTGGCCCATTAGCGTTTTTGACGGTATCCGTAATCCCGACAATCTCGAAATCAAGTATTACTACCCAACCAACGATCTGGTCACGGGTCCCGATATTCTGTTTTTCTGGGTGGCACGGATGATCATTGCCGGATATGAATACCGAGACCAAAAACCGTTTGAAAATGTTTATCTCACAGGTCTGGTCAGGGACAAGCACCGTCGAAAAATGAGCAAATCGCTTGGCAATTCGCCAGATGCTCTAAAACTGATTGACGATTATGGAGCCGATGGTGTCCGTGTCGGGTTGTTGTTGAGTTCAGCAGCCGGAAACGACCTCATGTTTGATGAAGAACTTTGCAAGCAAGGCAAAGCATTTGCCAATAAGATCTGGAACGCTTTTCGTTTAATTAAAGGTTGGGAAGTGGCCGATATCGAACAGCCACAGGCCGCAAAAGCAGCTCTGGAATGGTACCGTGCAAAATTCCTAAAAACATTAAGCGAAATAGAAGATCATTACAGCAAGTTTAGGCTTTCGGATGCGCTGATGGCTATTTACAAATTGATATGGGACGATTTCTGTTCTTGGTTATTGGAAATTACAAAACCTGATTACCAGCAACCAATAGATTCGGTAACTTTTAATGACACCATCAAAATATTGGAATCAAACCTTAAGTTGCTACATCCATTTATGCCTTTCTTGACAGAAGAAATCTGGCAACATATTGTAGTGCGCAAGCCCGAAGAAGCCTTGATTGTTGCCAACTATCCAAAAACCGAAGCTTTTGATGAGGCCATCATCAATGATTTTGAGAATATTAAGGAAGTTGTAGCAGGTATTAGATCGCTTCGTAAAGAAAAATCGATTGCCTTTAGAGAACCTATCGCGCTTTCTGTGCTCGACAATGAACATCTTTCGGGTAAATTTGACGCCGTGATTACCAAGCTCGGCAATGTTTCCGAAATAAGTTTGGTGTCAAAATCTTTGGATGGCGCTATGAGTTTTAGGGTAAAATCCAATGAATATTTTGTCCCTGTTTCCGGAAACGTCAATATAGAAGAAGAACTAAAGAAACTTAACGATGAATTAAAATACACCGAAGGGTTTTTAAGATCGGTGCAGGGCAAACTGTCGAATGAACGTTTTGTAAACAACGCACCAGAGCAAGTGCTGCAGAACGAACGCAAGAAAGAAGCCGACGCTCTGGCCAAGATAGTGACCTTGAAAGCAAGTCTCGCAAATCTGTCACAGTAATTTTGATATGGGTTTCTGATAAAGTTTTTACCAGTCGTACAGTCTGTTTGAATCCAATTTTATGAATATGAACAGCAAAAGGGTAAAGCCCCAAAGGCTTGAACCTCCATAGCTGAAGAACGGCAAGGGAATGCCGATGGTGGGTATCAGGCCCATCACCATCCCAATGTTGATCATAAAATGGACAAAAAATATGGATGCCACGCTGTAACCATAAACTCGGGAAAACTGCGATTTTTGAAGTTCTGCCAAATACAAGATCCGGGTAATGAGGCTAACGAAAAGGATGACCAACAATGCGCTTCCCACAAAACCCCATTCTTCACCCACGGTGCTAAAAATATAGTCTGTATGTTGTTCCGGTACAAACTTTCCGGTTGTCCTTGTGCCTTGCATAAATCCTTTTCCGTTCAAACCTCCTGAGCTGATGGCCTTTTCAGATTCGTTAAGGTTGTATAGGATGGTCTGCTTCATTTCCTCAAGTTTCTGCGGGTCTTTTTCGAGGCGTAGCCACAGGCCCAAACGGTCTTGTTGGTGCGGTTTGAGAATGTTTTCATAAAAATAATTGACCCCAAAACAAAGCCCCGCACACAATAGGAATATGCTGGCACTTTCAAGAATCATCGGTCGTCTTTTTTTGCCGAAAAAATGGATACATATGACAGCTACAGCTGTGATTATTACGGTAGTAGTAATGCCAAATTTCAAGGTAAGGATACCCAGAGCAAGTGCAACAACTCCGATGAGAAGATAAATCTGCTGTATTCCTTCCCTGTAAAAGACAAAGAAAAAAGCCCCGTAAACCACCGTGCTGCCCGCATCGTTCTGTAACAATATGAGAACCGCCGGCACCATGATGATGGCCGCACAACGTAGTTGGTCTTTGATGGTTTTGATGTTGGTCTGTAGGTCGCTGATGTATTTTGCAACGGCCAATGCAGTTGCGAATTTTGCAAATTCACTTGGTTGTAAGGTCATGCCCCCAATGCCGTACCATGATGTGGCCCCGTTAACGTTTTTTCCGAAAATAAACAACCCGGCCAATGATAGCAGTGAAATAAAATAGATGATACTTGCGAAACGTTCATAAAATTTGGCCTCAATGGCCAAGGTAATTACAATCAGTCCAAAAGTCATCAATATGAACAAGGCCTGTTTGCCATATGGTTGATCCATATCAAAATAATTGGTAACCTCACCATGATGCGAAGCAGATAAAATATTGAACCAGCCAAAAATGACCAATAGCAAAAATAGAACTATGGATATCCAATCAAGTCTGTAGCTGCGTTGTTCTGTCTGCATATTTGTCGGTTAGTCCTTAATTTATTTTACTGATTTGGGTTTATCTTCCATAGGGATGATGTCTATAGTCGCTCCTTTGTTAATTGTAAACGGTTCACCGGAATAAGGTTTGGCATATTCACTTTCCAGGCCGTGGGTCAATATCCATGTCTCCATATCCTTACGGGTGATTTCGCCTTTGATATATTTTTCGATCATCAAACTTGCGATGCGACCAGCAAAACGGCTTCCCCAATACCCGTTTTCCACAAAAACGGCGATGGCGATTGTGGGATTGTCCTTTGGAGCAAAAGCAACGAAAATTGAATGATCGGTAAGTTGTGTCCTGACCCCATTGATTTTTGTGAAGTTTTCTGCTGTACCTGTTTTGCCGCATATTTCGATACCGGGAACTTTCAGCGTCGAAGCTGTACCGTGGTTATAAACATCAAACATCCCCTGTACTATGGGTTCAAAATACTGCTTGTCTATCGTTGTGTGTTTGGGGTGGGTAAATTTCTGATCGATTTCACCGCCCTCAATCTGCTTTATGATATGTGGTGTGTAATAATGGCCCCTGTTTCCAATGGCCGCAGCCATATTGGCAAGTTGTATGGGTGTGGTGAGGATTTCGCCTTGACCGATTGCGTTGGAAAGGTTGTATGTGCTTCCCCATCGGTTTTCGCCATAAGTACGGTCGTACAATTTGCGATCGGGAACTTTTCCGGGCTGCCCGACCGATAGGTCGTTGTTAAGGAAATCGCCCAAACCAAAACTTTTTACGTGTTTGCTCCACACATCCATGCCATCGCCCGGATTGCCATTTTTGTCGATGATCCTTCTGTAAACATTGGCGAAATAAGCGTTGCAAGAATTGTAAATGCCACCATTCATATTTAGTGGGCTGGCGTGTGAGTGGCATCCCATTTTACGTCCACCATAGCTATAGCCAAGGTTGCAGCCAAAACGTTCTTCGGTTGTTACTACCTGTTCTTGAAGACCTATGAGCGCATTCAATATTTTGAATGGAGAACCCGGGGGATACATGGCCTGAAGTCCTCGGTCATAAAGAGGTTTTGCTATCGTGTCATGGTAAAGTTTATTGAAGTTTGCCGAACGTTGCCTTCCGACCAGCAGGTTGGGGTTGTATGTGGGCGCCGAAATCATGGCAAGGATTTCGCCCGTTGCCGGTTCTATGGCTACGATACCGCCCCGTTTGTGGCGCATCAAGAGTTCGCCGTATTCTTGGAGGGTCGCATCAATGGTAATGGTGATGTCTCTCCCCGATTGTGGCAGGGTATCGTAAATGCCTTCTTTGTACGGGCCAATATCTCTGTTGAAACGGTCTTTTTGGATGAACTTGATGCCTTTCACACCTCTCAAAACATCTTCATAGGTCTTTTCGACGCCCTGTTTTCCTATGAGATCGCCCATTTTGTAATACGGATTGTTCTGGATGATGTAATTGTTGACTTCTCCAATATCGCCAAGTACATTGGCGCCTATCGAACGCTGGTAATCTCTCAGGGAGCGTTTTTGGATATAGAAACCTTCAAATTTCCTGATCTTTTCTTGAAGCATTGCAAAGTCGTTCCGTGACAATTGAGGAATGAACACTGACGGTAGCCTTGGCGAATAGTTGTAAGCTTTGGTATAGATGTTTATGAAATCTTGCTTGGTAATTCTTAACAACGAACAAAATTCCAATGTATCCAATGGCCTTACTTCCCTCGGTATAACCATGACATCGTAAGATGGCTGGTTGGCAACCAGCAAAACACCGTTACGGTCATAGATATAGCCCCGCTTGGGGTAATCATAGACTTTGCGGATGGCATTGTCATCATAAAGGCTATATTCGTCCGGCTTATAAACTTGTAAATAAAAAAGCCTTGCGATAAAGACAAGCCCGACCGAAATGACCAAAGAAAAAAGTAAAAGTTTTCTCATTTGCGTTTAGGGCTAAACAATATTGATATAATAGTGCATAGCAGTATAGTAAAAATACTTGAGAATAACGTTTTTTTCAGGATCAAAATTATATTGGTTATGTTAAAAACCTCCAATGAAAACAAAATAAGGTGGTGTATCAGGATAATGGTGGCAAAATAGCCCAATCTGCTACCAAGGTCAGTCTGGTGGAATTTGATGCTTTGGTAATCATATATGGTTCCAAAAGAAAATTTCAGAATAGCGGGACGCACAAATGCTATGGTCACGCAAGCTGCCGCATGGATGCCGCCAGAATCTGTAAACAAATCAACGCAAAAACCCAAAAGAAACGCCAGAAAAACAAACCATGTGCTGTTGTTGCCCACAGGAAAGAGCATGATGAACAATATGTAGGGGTATGGATTGATGTACCCCAAAAAGTTGACATGGTTCAGAACCAGCGTTTGCAGCAGCACCAATGCCACAAACCTAAGGATGCTATTGATGGTTGCACTATTCATCTGCTTTGTTCTGCAATGCCTTTATTTCAGAAGCATTAAAATTTTCGATAAGGTACACATGGCCAATATTGGTCATGTCATTGAAGAGCCGAACATTGATGGTGTAGGTATCACCGCCTACATCCAGCGAAAAATTTTCAACTTTACCAATCAGGATACCCTTTGGAAAAATGGCCGATTGCCCTCCGGTCATAATGGTATCGCCAACCGCAACAGGGGCAAATTTTGAAATATCCACCAATTGTACCAGTTCTGGGGACTTTGTATCCCAAACCAATGAACCAATGTGGTTGGTCTTTTTGAGTTGTGCATTGATTCTGCTCTTGATGCTCAAAACCGAAAGCACCGTCGCATAGTTTTTTGAGCTATTGTCAACTATCCCGACGATACCGTTGGAGGTGATAACGCCAAAATCCTGCTTTATCCCGTCTTTTTTCCCACGATTGATGGTCAGGTAGTTATTTGACAGGCTGTAACTGTTTTTTAGTACTTCAGCAGAAGTAAACCGGTAATATTCGCCCAGTAGGGTGCTGTCAATGGCCAAAGTGTTCAAGGTGTCCAGTTTCAGGTTGAAAACCAGGTTCCTCAATCTTTGGTTCTCCTTAACAAGCTGCCTGTTCTTGTCCTTTAGGTTAAAATATTGCCCGATACCGTGCGTAGTGTTGTAGAGTCCACCTGTCAGGAAATTGGCCGAACTGATAAATTTACTCTTGTGGTAAGCGTGGGATTGGATGGTCAGAAACAATGAAATGCCAAACAACAACAGAAACAAAAGGGCAGTTTTGTTTCTAATGATAAAGTTGACGATTTGTTGCATTTACCTTAATTATTTTATCAGAATGCTCTTGTATCTCGGGAGATTTTTAAGTACAATTCCTGTTCCTCTTACCACGGCGCGCAAAGGATCTTCTGCAATATATACCGGGAGGTCGGTTTTTTGAGAGAGCCTTTTGTCCAGACCTCGCAACATAGAACCACCACCAGCAAGATAGATACCGGTGTTGTAAATGTCTGCGGCAAGTTCCGGTGGAGTTTGGGATAGTGTTTCCATGACCGAATCTTCGATTCGCAAAATGGATTTGTCCAAGGCCTTGGCAATTTCTCTATATGAAATCTGGACCTGTTTTGGTTTTCCGGTTAGGAGGTCTCGACCTTGAACGCTCATTTCTTCAGGTGGCAAGTCGAGGTCTTCTGTGGCAGCGCCAATTTGTATCTTTATCTTTTCGGCGGTACGCTCTCCCACATAAAGATTGTGTTGTGTGCGCATATAATACACGATGTCGTTGGTAAACACGTCGCCGGCTACTTTTACAGATTTGTCACAGACGATTCCGCCGAGTGCAATCACGGCTATTTCTGTGGTGCCACCACCTATGTCCACAATCATGTTGCCTTTTGGCTGCATGATGTCGATGCCAATACCAATGGCGGCCGCCATTGGTTCGTGTACCAGATAGACTTCTTTCCCGTTAACACGTTCACAGGATTCTTTTACAGCTCTCATTTCCACTTCGGTAATTCCCGAAGGAATGCAGACAACCATCCGCAATGCCGGGGTAAACAATTTCTTTTTGAGGGCAGGAATGTTTTTTATAAACAGATTGATCATCTGTTCTGAAGCGTCAAAATCGGCGATAACACCATCTTTCAAAGGTCTGATGGTTTTAATGTTTTCGTGGGTTTTGCCCTGCATCATGCTCGCCTCTTTTCCCACGGCTATAATTTTTGATGTCACGCGGTCCCGTGCCACAATAGAGGGGCTGTCAACCACGACCTTGTCGTTATGGATGATGAGAGTGTTGGCGGTTCCTAAATCTATGGCTATTTCTTCTGTTAAGAAGTCAAAAAATCCCATTGGCTATTGTATTGTAAGGGTTGATACTGTTTTTTTGGTTGTTGTCGTAAATGTAATAAAACTAACTAAATATTGGCGATTTTATTATAATATCTAATTTTTTGGATTTTGGTTACTTCTTCAAAATCATTCAATCAATGTTTAAAGTGCCTTACCCCTGTAAAGACCATGGACAAGCCATTTGCATTGCAGTAGTCAATGCTCAAAGGGTCTTTTATAGAGCCACCGGGCTGTATCACAGCAGTAATTCCTGCATTGTGGGCAATTTCTACGCAGTCCGGGAATGGAAAAAACGCATCGCTCGCCATCACGGCGCCATTCAATTCAAATTTGAAAGACTGCGCTTTGTGTATGGCTTGGTTAAGCGCATCCACGCGGCTTGTCTGTCCAGTGCCACTGGCAACCAATTGTTTGTTTTTGGCCAAAACAATGGTGTTCGATTTTGTGTGCTTGCAGATTTTTGAGGCAAACAACAAATCTTCCAGCTCCGATGGGGTGGGTTTGGTAATGGTAACTTCTGCCAAATCTTCAGCGGCATCGGTATGGTTGTCTCTTTCTTGAACGAGTACGCCGTTCAAGCAACTTCGCACAGTGGTTATTGGCAATGCAACATCGTTTTGTGCCAAGATAATCCTGTTTTTCTTGCTTTTTAGAACTATTAGTGCATCATCAGAAAAATGTGGGGCGATCACTACTTCACAAAACAAATCGTTGATGGCTTCTGCGGTAGGTTTATCAATCACTGTGTTACTGATCAATATACCGCCAAATGCAGAAACGGGATCGCCTGCAAGTGCGTCGAGATAGGCATCCTTGATGTTGCTTCTCTGGGCAATGCCACAAGCATTGTTGTGTTTTAAGATGGCAAAAGTAGGAGCCTCGTTTTTAAATTCGTTGATCAGGTTTACCGCAGCATCAACATCAAGCAAGTTGTTGTAACTCAATTCTTTTCCGTGGAGTTTGCTGAACATTGCCTCAAAATCTCCAAAGAAAAAACCCTTTTGGTGCGGGTTTTCTCCATAACGTAATATCTGGCCTTTGGTTTGGCTTATTTTTAAAGAAGTGATGTTGTGGTCGTGGTTAAAATAATTGAAGATCGCGGTATCGTAATGTGATGATACGTTGAACGCCTTTGCCGCAAAATGCTTTCGGTCGGCCTCGGATGTTGTCCCGTTTTTTGATTTAAGAAGTTCTAAGAATTCGGAATAATCGTCCATTGACGAAACGCACAGAACGTCCGCATAGTTTTTTGCGGCGGCTCGTATCAACGAAATGCCCCCAATATCTATTTTTTCGATGATGTCCGAATTGTTGGCCCCGGATGCCACGGTTTTTTCAAAAGGGTACAGATCGACGATGACCAAATCTATCTGTGGTATTCCAAATTCCTCGAGTTCTGCAATATCACTGTCTTTGTTTTGCCTGTTTAGGATACCTCCAAAGATTTTCGGATGCAACGTTTTGACACGTCCTCCCAAAATGGAAGGGTAGGAAGTAATTTCTTCTACGGGTATTACCTGTGTGCCAAGATTTTTGATAAAGGATTCGGTGCCTCCGGTAGAGTAGATGGTGATGCCCAATGCATCCAAATGTTTTATTATGGGTTCCAGCCCTTCTTTACTGAACACAGAGATCAATGCCGATTTGATAGATTTGTTTTGTTCCATTGCCAATGGTGTTTTTTATAGGTGCAAAAGTAAGTATTCTCAAAGAAAATAGTTCTTGCAAACACGCATATTATTTGTGTTTTTTGTAACAAAAAATTGTTGAAAACGACCTATCTTTAACTCTTTTAAAACACCAGCCCGGATGTTATTATACTTTCGATTAATAAAAGAAAGCTTTGCTTTTGCAATTAATGCCTTAACAAACAACAAACTGCGTACATTTTTGTCGCTGCTGGGCGTTACCATTGGCATTTTTTCCATCATCGCAGTACTGGCTGCGGTGGACTCTTTGGATAGGAACATACAGGAAAACCTTTCTGGGCTTGACAAAAACACAATGTATGTTAGCAAGTATTCGTTTGGGCCCACTGCGGTACCACGTTGGCAGCGAGATCATTTTCCGCAAACAGAATACAAGGACTACGAATTTTTAAAAAGAAATATTACCGATGCCGAAGCTGTAGCCTACGTGATTTTTGGCAATAATGAAACGGTAAGGTACGAAGCAGAAACAATAGCCGGTGTTTCGGTCACTCCCGTTTCGAACGAGATTTATGAAATTGAGGAAATAAAGATTGGGCAGGGGAGGTTTTATACAGAGGCAGAATCTATTTCTGGAGCTCCGGTGGTGGTTCTCGGATATTCTCTGGCCGAAAATCTTTTTAAGAATGTTGACCCCATTGGAAGGCAGGTCAGGATATATGGACGCAAACTGACAGTCATCGGTGTCATCCAGAAATTTGGGTCTTCATTGTTTGATTCGCCAGATGACAAAGCGTATGTACCTGCCAATTTTGTAAGGCGATTTAGGACTGGCGGCCCTGAAGGTGTTCCGGGTGCTGTGATCGTAAAGCCAAAAAAAGGCGTGGATATGGGTGCTTTTGAGAGTGTTCTTGTCCAGAAATTCAGGGTTTACAGAGGACAGAAAGCCGGGGATGTGGATAATTTTTTTGTGAACAAAATGTCTGGCATGACCGACGCTATTGACAGTGTCATCGGCACCATGAACCTTATGGGGTG
This sequence comes from Bacteroidota bacterium, assembly GCA_029557895.1. GTDB lineage: Bacteria > Bacteroidota > Bacteroidia > Flavobacteriales > Flavobacteriaceae > JBPOFM01. The sequence continues at coordinate 76,473 of JAKQHT010000010.1, forward strand.
GATCATAAGTGGCTTTTCGCTGTTGGTGGGTGGTTTTGGCATTGCCAATATCATGTTTGTTAGTGTCAAGGAACGTACCAATTTGATTGGCATCCAGAAATCACTTGGGGCCAAAAACAGGTTTATCCTCTTTCAATTTTTGTTTGAAGCCGTGGTACTTGCAGTTATAGGAGGGTTGGTCGGGTTGTTGTTGGTATGGATTACTTCGATGGTTGCCTCGACATTTACCGGCGATTTCAAATTTGTCCTTTCTTTTGGTAATATGGCCCTGGGCTTTATGCTTTCTACGGCCATTGGTTTAGTTTCGGGCGTGATTCCGGCCATCTCTGCCTCGAAGCTCGACCCTGTGGAAGCCATCAGGACCGGAATGTGATCCTGAAATCTCAAATCTCATGCCCATTGCAAAAATTGCAAATTCCTAATTGAGCCATTTGGGATTGGGTGTTCCAAAATTGGGAATTTGTCCGCGCTCCAAACCCCATTGTTCAAAAGTTGCCAAAAAACATTTGATCTTAAAGAATTGTTGCAACTTTGGCGCAGACAAATTCTAAAAAGCGCTCATCTTCTGCTGTAAAAGGGTTTAGCACGTTTGAATCTATGTCGATTTGTCCAATGTTTTCGCCATTTACAAAGATGGGGATTACGATTTCGGATTTCACGGTCATGCTGCACGCAATGTAGTTGTCCTGTGCCGTTACATCGGGAACAACGAAATTTTTGTTGCTTAAGGCTACCTGTCCGCAGATGCCTTTTCCAAAGGGGATGATCGTATGATCAGTAGGTGCTCCGACATAAGGGCCGAGTTTCAATTCTTCTTTATGGCCGTTCCTGAAATAAAAACCTACCCAATTGTAATGTGGAACACTTGTCTCGAGTAAGGTGCAGATATCGAGCAATCGTTCATCTATAGATAGATGTTGATTGTCAACTATTTGTTCAACAAAGGGTTTTAATTTTGAAAAAGTCATGATCAAAAGTTTGGGCAAAATTATGGTAAATGTATGGCGTAGGGTTTTTTTTATCTAAATTTAACAACCAAAATAGCTGGGTTCTTGAAAGACGTCATTATAAAATATAAATCGGTCATAAAGTTTATTGTCACTTTTTTATTGGTGTATGCTGTGCTTTCCTTTTCCTACAAGCTGTATTTAGATAATTCAGATGGAAGCGATTATTATCCCGATTATGTGACCAATTTGGTGGCACGACAGAGCCAATCGGTATTGCAGGCCGTTGGCTATGATGCCGAGATAGCCAAACATCCAGAGGTGCCTTCCATGAACCTCTACATAAACGGTAAATTTTTGGCAAGGATCGTTGAGGGATGCAATTCTGTAAGCATCATTATATTGTTTATCTCGTTTATGGTAGCATTTGCCTCCAGTCCTAAAGTAACTTTTTTTTATACACTTGCAGGCAGTGTTTTGATTTACAGTGTCAATCTATTGCGGATAGCCATCATTACCATTGGTTTGTACCATTATCCTTGGAGAAAGGAATTGCTCCATACCATCATCTTCCCTTTGATCATTTATGGCATGGTATTCTTGCTGTGGGTGTTTTGGGTCAATCGGTTTTCAACTCCAAAAAAAAGCAAAGATGCATAACATTGCCAGATATATGCTGCTCGTTCTGTTGTTTGGGCTTTTGGTCTGTGTCAGGGCGTTTGAGGACAAGTTGTTCTATGATCCGTATCTATTGTTTTTTAAGGGTGACTACTTGATTATGGACCATCCTCAACGGGAAGTGCTGAAACTCACACTGTTTACATTGCTTCGGTACACACTCAATACCAGCTTTTCATTAGGGATCATTTTCTTGGTTTTCAGGGATCGTGGCATATTGAAATTTTCTTTATTGATCTATACATTGGCATTGTTGGTACTGTTGCCCATTTTTTTGTATTTTGTGATATATCCGAAGCAAGAATATTATTATTTGTTCTTTAATATCAGGCGGTTTTTGATCCAACCGATACCGTTGTTGCTCTTGTTGCCCGCTTTTTATTATTTTAAATTGTCAAGTAAAAAATCTTGAGCGCGCCAATTCTACAAAATCATGGCCATGTTAGGGCAACATCGTTCTGTTGCTTAAAATCCCATGAGCGAAAAATGTGGTTGGACAGTTGATAAAGGAGATTGTAATACCTGCTCTATAGAAGTTATCATAGAATGTTGACCGAAGTAGCTATCAAAAATGCAGAGCGCTATTAAAGCTGTCATAAAAAATGACTGTCAAAATTTTATTTTCTTAACTTTGCAATCATGCTAACAAAAGTAACTTATAAGATTTTTTCGGTTGCAATGGCACTTTTGGTGCTATTCTCGACAACATCATTTAAGGTCGATAAGCATTTTTGTGGCGGTATTTTGATAGATACAGCGGTATTTTCACAGGCTCAAAAATGCGAAACCGAAACTTTTGGAACTGCGGATGGGACAACCGTCAAAAAAGATTGCTGCAAGGACATCAGCGAAATTATAAAAGGACAGGACCAACTAAAGCTGACAAAATTTGAGGACTTGCAACTCGGTCAGCAATTTATAGTTGCTTCATTTGAATACACATTCAGTAATCTGTTTGAAAATTTAAATCGACAGATTGTTCCGCATAACGATTATTCACCTCCCAATTTGGTCAAGGACATACACGTTCTGGACCGAGTATTCATCATTTGATTTATTTTGATTTAGATTTTAATCAATGATTTTCAGTATCTTATCTTGAAAATCATAAATTTCTGAACACTATAAATCAAAAAAATGAAACATGTATATATAATTTCAGGCAAGTCCTGTAAAGGTTGCCAAGCTACCGAAAAAAAAGCTTTTGGAGCGGTTGAGATCTCCAAAAACGTTCCCTTTAAACAGAGAGTTTCTCTAAACGACATCACTATAATGATGCCTGTAATAACCTTAATTTGCCGGTAATCATGAAAAAAGCACTCTATATTTTGATGATTTTGCCTTTGGGGCTTATTTCCCAAGAAACGGTCCAAGGCGTCGTAACTGAAAGCAGTACAGGAAAAGAACTGCCACTTCCGGGAGCCAATGTGTATTGGTTGGACACCACGGTTGGAACCACGACAGATATCGAAGGTACATTTTCTATTCCCTATCAAATAGAATATAAAAAACTTATTATCAGCTATGTAGGATATAAAACCGATACCTTGACCCTTAATTCTCCAAAAACAGTTCGGCATATGTTGACAGCCACCGATGCATTGGATGAAGTCACCCTGACCTCCCGAAAACAAGCCACAACAAAATCCTACATGCAAGCCGCCAATGTAATGACCATAAGCAGTGCCGAGTTGTTGAAGGCCGCTTGTTGCAACCTTTCGGAAAGTTTTGAGACCAATCCGTCCATAGATGTCAATTTTGCAGATGCGGTCACTGGCACACGACAGATAAAAATGTTGGGACTCACAAGCCCATATATATTGATAGCCACCGAAAATATCCCAACGATTCGTGGCGCTTCCCAAGCTTATGGATTGAGTTTTACACCTGGTACATGGGTAGAAAGCATCCAGATTACTAAAGGTGCTGGTAGTGTGGTCAACGGTTTTGAGAGCATCGCAGGGCAAATCAATGCCGAGCTGGTCAAGCCTTCAACAGATGCAAAACTGTTCGTAAACGCCTTTGCTTCCAATGGAGCAAGGTATGAACTCAATACCCACCTGAACCATGAACTGAATGACAAATGGCATACCGGACTGTATGTTCACGGTAATCTCCGCAATCAAAAATTTGATATGAACCACGATGGATTTTTGGATATGCCGTTGCAGAAGCAGATCAATCTGATGAACCGATGGCAATACACCAATGCCGAAAAAGGTTTTGTTTCTTTTATCAACTTGAGATATCTAAATGATTCCAAGCAAACAGGCCAGACCGATTTTGACCCGAAAACCGACAAATTTACCACCAATGCTTGGGGCAGCGAGATTACAACCGAACGGTTTGATGTTTCTGTAAAAACGGGGTACATCAATCCCGAAATTCCTTGGCAAAGTGTTGGTGTGCAAGCTGCATTTAGTTCGCACAGCCAAGACTCCTATTTTGGGTTGAGTAGCTATGATATAACACATAACAGTCTGTACTCCACTGCGATTTATAACACTATTATCAGCGATTCGAGGCACAAAATCAAAACAGGCATCAGTTACACTTACGACCATTATGATGAAGTGTTGACAACTACCGATTTTGAACGCACCGAAAATTCCATAGGAGCATTTTTTGAGTACAATTTTGACAATCTCGAAAAGTGGAATTTAACGGCCGGCATTCGGGTGGACAGGCACAATCTTTTGGGGACTTTTGTCACGCCAAGGTTTCATGCACGTTACACGCCTTGGGAAAAATCAGCATTGCGGTTTTCGTTTGGTAGAGGAATACGAAGTGCCAATATCTTTATGGAAAACCAATCGGTTTTTGCATCCTCAAGAAGTATCAATATTATCAATTCTGGTGGCAAAATCTATGGTCTCGATCCAGAAATCGCTTGGAATTATGGGGCTTCATTCCTGCAAGGGTTCAATTTGTTCGGCAGGAAAGCCGATATTACTTTTGATTTTTACAGAACTGATTTCCAGAACCAAATTGTGGTCGATTATGAAAATCCGCAGCAAATCAGTTTTTATAATTTGAATGGCGAAAGCTATGCCAATAGTTTTCAGTTGGAATTCAATTATAATGTCCTTGAACATTTTGATTTGAGAACCGCCTACAAATTATATGACGTGAAAACTCAATATAATTCTGGTAAACTCGAAAAACCATTGACTCCAAAACACCGTCTATTTGTCAATGTGTCCTATGAAACCCATTTGAGCGAAATTGGCGGTCAGTGGAAATTTGATGCTACGTACAATTGGCTGGCAAAACAGCGGTTTCCATCTACTGCTGCTAATCCCGTTGCATATCAATTGGCAGAATACACGCCTACGGTAGGTACGTTGAATGTGCAGATAACCAAAGTGTTCTCTCCTGTTTTTGAGGTATATGTGGGAGGTGAGAATGTGACCGATGTCAAACAGGACAATCCAATTTTGGGAGCTGATGACCCTTTTGGCTCAAATTTTGATACAACTTTTGTCTATGGCCCGATTTTCGGGAGTATGTATTATGCGGGATTAAGATTTAAAATACAATGAAGTAGATTTGCGGTTTAAGATTTTTGATTTTTTCTATTCAGAAACCCGAAACCTGAAATTCAGAACAAATAGGACAGAAATAAACTTAAAAACCTTTTAAAATGAAAAATGCAGTAGTACTAGTTATGTTTTTAGTGGGAGCCTTTGGGTTTGCCCAAAACAAAAATGCCAAGGCCATGGTAGAAGTAGATGGGGTTTGCATGATGTGCAAGGAGCGGATAGAAAAAGCGGCAATCAAATCAAAGGGTGTGAAATCGGCCGTTTGGGATGTAAAGACCCACGAATTGAAATTGATTTATGACGAAAGCAAAACCGATTTAAAAACCATTCAGCAAAACATTGCAGATGTAGGCCACGATACCAAAGAGATAAAAGCCACCGATGAGGCTTACAACAGTGTTCATGGATGCTGTATGTATCGGGATAAAGATGTGAAGCACAACCACAAAGAGTAATAAGCAAAATGATAAGAGGCTGTCTCAAAAGCACATTTTTGAGACAGCCTCTTTGTTTATTGGATATATTGAGGATGTATTTTTTACATCATCCCGGGCATACCGCCGCCGCCCATTGGCATTGCAGGGGTGTCTTCTTTGATGTCCACCAAAGCACATTCAGTGGTCAGAATCATTCCGGCAACTGATGCTGCATTTTCCAAAGCAATCCTGGTGACTTTTTTCGGGTCTATAATTCCGGCTTTCAGCATATCGACGTATTTTTCTGTCTTGGCATCAAATCCGAAATCTTTTTTGCCTTCCATGACTTTGGCGACTACCACACTGCCTTCTCCACCGGCATTTTCTACGATTGTGCGCAATGGTGCTTCAATGGCACGCACCACGATTTGCACTCCGGTTGCCTCGTCGGCATTGTCGGCAGATAGTTTTTCCAATACAGATTTGGCACGTACCAAAGCAACACCGCCACCGGCTACGATGCCTTCTTCAACAGCTGCTCTTGTGGCATGCAAAGCATCGTCAACTCGGTCTTTCTTCTCTTTCATTTCTACTTCGCTGGCTGCACCGACGTAAAGTACGGCAACACCGCCTGCCAATTTTGCAAGGCGTTCTTGCAATTTTTCCTTGTCGTATTCTGAAGTTGTGGTTTCTATTTGCGCTTTGATTTGGCTAACCCTTGCCTTGATGTCCGATGAATTTCCGGAACCGTTCACTATGGTTGTATTGTCTTTGTCAACGGTAATGGTTTCAGCCGTACCGAGCATGGTTATATCGGCGCTTTCGAGTGTAAACCCACGTTCTTCAGAAATCACCGTGCCGCCTGTCAGGATGGCAATGTCTTCGAGCATCGCTTTTCTGCGATCGCCAAAACCAGGGGCTTTTACTGCTGCAATTTTCAATCCACCACGAAGTTTGTTTACCACTAATGTTGCTAATGCTTGACCTTCAACATCTTCCGCAATAATCAACAACGGACGTCCGGATTGTGCCACAGGTTCCAAAATGGGAAGTATTTCCTGCAGGTTGGATATTTTTTTGTCAAACAACAAAATGTAAGGGTTGTTGAGCTCTGCAATCATTTTGTCTGCATCGGTCACAAAATATGGCGAAAGGTAACCTCTGTCAAACTGCATGCCTTCCACAACATCTACATAAGTGTCGGTACCTTTGGCTTCTTCTACTGTAATGACACCTTCTTTTCCAACTTTGTCAAAAGCTTTGGCGATAAGTTCGCCGATTGTGTCGTCGTTATTGGCTGAAATGGAAGCAACCTGTTTGATCATTTCTGAAGAGCTGCTAACTTTTTTTGCTTGTTTTTCAAGGTCTTTGCTGATGGCTTCAACGGCTTTGTCGATACCTCGTTTTAAATCCATTGGGTTGGCTCCTGCAGCAACGTTTTTTAGCCCTTCTTTAACGATAGCTTGGGCCAAAACGGTAGCGGTTGTGGTACCGTCGCCGGCCAAATCATTGGTTTTTGATGCCACTTCCTTTACCATTTGTGCACCCATGTTTTCAAGGGCGTCTTCCAGTTCTATTTCTTTTGCCACGGTAACACCGTCTTTGGTAACTTGCGGTGCACCGAAAGATTTACCAATGATAACATTACGGCCTTTTGGTCCTAAAGTTACTTTTACAGCGTTTGCCAATGCATCAACGCCACGTTTGAGACCGTCACGTGCTTCAATGTCAAATTTTATATCTTTTGCCATAGTATTTAGTTTAATGTTTAATGTTTCAGATTTAAAGTTTTTGTGCTTTCCTTTTGGAAGTACGGAGAGGTTTTATATGATGGCCAAGATGTCGCTTTCGCGCATAATAAGATAGTCTTTGCCTTCAAGTTTGAGTTCGGTGCCGGCATATTTACCGTAGAGAACGGTCTCTCCGACTTTAACTGTCATCGGATTTTTTTTGGTGCCTTTGCCTATGGCAACGATTTTGCCTTTTTGAGGTTTTTCCTTGGCATTGTCTGGTATGATGATGCCGGAAGCTGTCTTGGTTTCAGCCTCTACAGGTTCTATCAGTACCCTATCGGCCAATGGTTTAATGTTTAAGCCCATATTTTTTTGAATTTTTGATTAATTAATATTGTTGTAATGCTTCTTAACTATTCGAAAAGTATGCCAAGCAATAATACCTGACAAAGTTGCAGTAACAAAAATGCCAACTTCAAAAGTTGGCATTTTTATGGTTTGGTTTACTGAAATTTATTCGTTTGTTGCATCGGCAGGGGTTGCCGTGCCATTGTCGGTGGCTGGCGTTGTGCTGGGAGCCGGAATTGTGGTTGCATCTTTGTCCAATGCTTTGGATTCAGAATTTCCTGGATGGTCTATCGCTACGTTTGACAATAAGATCAATGCAAGTAGGACCGTTGCCAATGCCCAAGTGCTTTTGTCCAAAAAATCGGTGGTTTTTTTCACGCCGCCCAATTGTTGGGTTCCACCGCCACCAAATGATGATGACAATCCGCCACCTTTTGGGTTTTGGACCATGATGACCACGACCAACAAAAAGGACACGATGATGATAAGGACTAAAAATATTGTAAATTGTGTGCTCATTTGTATTTATGTATTGTTTTTTTCTTGTAAAAGTTTTATCGCTTTAATTTGGTCTGCAAAGAAACCACTTTTTTCCGGATATTTCAAACTTAAAATTTTATAAGATTTAATGGCCTTGTCAAAATTTTTTTGTTCCAAATAAATCTTTGCCAGGGTTTCGGTCATCAGGCCATCGTTTTGTGGTACTTGCGCTTTTGCAATGTTGTGCGTGGGTGCGGTATTGCTTGGGATGATCTTTGGATTGGATTCAAGAAATTTATCGATCAACTCAAACTTTTTTTCTATCGATGATCCGGTTTCTATCGGTTTATCGTGTTCTTGTTGCCGAACAATGGGTTTGAAACTTGTTATTTTGAGCCATTCGGCAAAGGAGTGTGTTTCTGATTTGTCAAATTCCAATGGCATGCCAATGCCGAGGATTTTCTCCGGATTATTTTCGTTTTCAGCATCATCTTCTTGTTCGGGTGTGCCTTCAAGATGAAAGTTTGCTATAGTGCCGATGGTGGTGCGCCTTTCAAAAAGATTGGGGTCCAAAACGCCTTCCGTTGCCCTGATTTGTTCTTTCAGCGCATCATCTATCTTTACACTTTTTTTGACTGATATGTCGTCCAGGTCATTGACGACGATGTCTTTGAGCCGGTCGGAATTGTATTTGATGGATTCGGAAATTTCGTTTTGGTTGAACACTTCCGATGTGATGTAATCAAACAAGATGCTCCTGTCTGTGGTGTGGGCGGCTGTGATTTTCAGCGCTTGGTTGTATTTAAAGCTGCTTTTGTTCTTGAGACCTTTGAGATAGAGTGCCCTTGCCGATTGGAAATAAGGATATTGCTGCAGAATATCGTTGATCTCGTTGGTCTGCGATTCAGTGATATGCTGCGGGTGCTGCAACAGTGCTATGAGTTCTTTACTTTCCAAAATGATTTTTATTCTGCTATTGCTTTACCATTTGGCCAATGTGGCATTGAATATATCTTGGGTTATCCGTTCAAAAATTTCTTGGTGGGCTGTATCTTTTTGGCTACCCACCAATTGAGCGTTGCCGTCATAATCATAAAAAAACGAAAACCGTTGGCTTATTTCAGCATCTGGATCATTTTTGTCATAAAAACGAACCTGCACGGCGATGGACAGCCTGTTTTGTGCTGCTCTGATGTCTGATGTTGCCGTGGTGGGCGAAATTCGGTATTCGACAATTTCACCTTCATATATAAGGTCGCCCCCCGATTTAACCAGCTCAAGACTGGTCTGGTTTAAAATCAAATCTTGTAAAGCCAATGTAAAATCACGTTCCAATCCGGGTTCGATGAGTGGTGCATTGTTTTGGAAATAATTGACCTGGAAGGTTTTCGTGCCAGCGGGTATGGATGCGCCGGTGAACGAGTACTTCCAGCAGCCCGAAAATGTCAGAAGCGCAAGTAGGGCAATGGAATATTGTATTATATGTTTGTTCATTTTTTACTAAAAGATATTATTTCTGTATATGCTCCTTTTTCGTATAATTTCAGTTTTAATGAATCATTGGTTTCAGACAAAAGAATTGCTTCATCTAAATAATCTACACCTGTTCTCATTTTTGAAACGGTACGTTCTGTAATTACATTGTTTTTAACAATCTCATATTGAGCAATTCCAAAACCGCTATAACAAGTGTGTTGAAATCTATATTCTGGTGTTAGTTGTTTTTTCATCATTAAGCCTTTACCTGTTGATGACAAATAAATTGCAACAAGAGGGATTCTCATAGGTAAATAGCTTAAAACTAATCCAATTACTATTAAAAGAAAATAAATTTTAGCAAAAATTGTTTTCCGAAATTTCACTAAAATTGTTATTGTAAAAATTATCCAAATCCAAAATAAAATTCGGTCGCTCCAATAACCTGCTAGACTAATTCTACTTCCATACAAGTTAGAATAAACATCTAATATCAAAATCAGACTGATTATTAAATAGCTGCCAACTATTATTTTGTTGTTTTTCATTTACAAATCAAACTGCTTGATTTTTCTATATAATGTTCTTTCGGAAATGCCCAGTTCTGCGGCGGCCAATTTGCGTTTTCCGTTGTGGCGTTCCAAAGATTTTTTTATGAGTTCCAGTTCTTTGTCGTGTAAAGATAAAGTTTCTTCTTCCTCAATTTCTTCGGCAAAATGGTATTTGTCGTTGGCGGTTTGCGACACGTCAGGGATGTTTACAATTTTGTCGTTATCGATTTTGTCGTTTAATGGCAAAAAGTCTGTTTCTTCGAGGGCATCTTCATATTCGGCCTCGCTCTGTCGCCCGTAAATTTTCTGTATCAACCCTTCGTTTTTTTTCTGGACATCGCCCATATTGCCATTGTTCATCAGCTCAAGTGTGAGTTTTTTTAAGTCGTTGAGGTCGTTTTTCATGTCAAAAAGAACCTTGTACAGGATTTCTCGCTCATTGCCAAAATCGCTTTCGGCCCTCGATGTTTGCACTACAGCGGGCAGGTTGTTGCCGTGGTCTGGCAGGTAGCTGGCCAAAGTATCGACACTGATGGTTCTGTTTTGCTCCAGAACAGATATTTGCTCGGCAACGTTGCGTAGTTGGCGTATGTTGCCGTTCCATCGGTTTTTAAGTAGCAGCTCCGATGCGTCTTCTGTGAGCTTGATGGTGGGCATTTTGTACTTTACGGCAAAATCGCTGGCAAATTTTCTAAAGAGCAAATGGATGTCTTCTTTTCGTTCGCGAAGTGGCGGGATGTTGATTTCTACTGTGCTCAACCGATAGTAGAGGTCTTCCCTGAATTTTTCTTTTTTGATGGCTTCGAACATATTCACGTTAGTGGCTGCCACAATTCGAACGTTCGTCTTTTGGACTTTGCTGGAGCCTACTTTGATGAATTCGCCGTTTTCGAGCACACGCAGCAATCGAACTTGCGTGGTAAGTGGCAATTCGCCTACTTCGTCAAGGAAAATCGTGCCGCCATCTGCAACTTCAAAATAGCCTTCACGGGTGTTTGTTGCTCCCGTAAAAGCGCCTTTTTCGTGTCCGAAAAGTTCACTGTCAATCGTTCCTTCGGGGATGGCGCCACAGTTTACGGCAATGTATTTGCCGTGTTTTCTGTGAGAAAGCGAATGAATGATTTTCGGGATGCTTTCTTTACCGACACCGCTTTCGCCGGTAACCAGCACCGAAATATCGGTTGGCGCAACCTGTATCGCTTTTTCAATGGCGCGGTTTAGCTTTGGGTCGTTGCCGATGATTTCAAAACGCTGTTTTATGGCTTGTACTGATTCCATGTAGTTTTAGGAACGTTTTTTTAATTTACAAAATTTAAAGTTTCAGATTGTTGTACCCGGATGCCGTTGCCAAGGTCATAACTGCCGTTACGGTTGGTAATCCTATTGGTTGGGTCGTATTGTATGGTGAAATTGATGGTGCCTTCGGGGGTAGTCAGCCCTGTCCAGTTGTTGGTGCTTGCAAATTGTGCTATTTCTGGCCCTGCTTGATCGGAATAATCATCGTTGAGGAAGGACAGCATGTACTGGTCGCTAAAGGCATTTTTTAACGGATTTATTTGATTGTCATAAATATATGTTGATGTTGTTGCGTCTTCGCCGGTGACAGTGGACGAAACGCAGTTGCCCTGTCCGTCGTAGTCTAAAACCTCGGTTTTTATGACTGTTGAGCCGTCAAACGATTGTTTTTTTATCAATTGTCCGGCACCGTTGAGCGTAAAAACAGTTGAAATGTCCGAACCGACTTCGGTGCGTGTGATAGTGTTGCCCGAATATTGGAAATTGTAGGTATAATCGTCTTCGTCATCTCCAACATAATCGTAGGTAATCTGTGTGATGTTGCCGTTGGTATAGCTTACGGTTGCAGAATTTGTCGTTGATCCTCCAGAAGTGCTCGAATAGCCTGTTACCTGCCCTGCACTGTTTCTCGTATAGGTAACTTGCTCCGTTATGCTTTGCCCGAAAAAGGTAGATGTCACTGTGGACGAAGACACGCGGTTCTGTGCGTTAAAATTGAAGTCGGTGTTGACAACCATATTCCCGAATATTGGGTCGGTAGAACTTACATTATAGCTATAGCTCCTTAATGTCAGTGATCCATTGGGAGGATTTCCGTTTCCGTTGCCAGTATCGACCATGATGGCCGGATCGATGGGTTCGGTGTCGCAGGACATAACCGTAAGGATCGAAATCAGGATTAAATGTACTTTTTTCATTTTCATTTTCATTTTTTTCTTTTTTTTAATTTTTCGTTTGATGTTGATTCCGGTTTGCAATAATTTATTTTCTTTAATTTCTCTTTTTATCAGCTTCAAAATGAATTATTTTTCCGATTAATTTTTTTTGTAATCACTATTTAATTCATCCATAGCTTAAGAACTATTTTGGACTTAAACTAATGAACCTAGAACAGATCAACTCTGCATTTCAGAATATCCAACTGCTTCACCAATTAGTGTTGTGGTTGTACAATCCGTAACGTGCACCAAAACATAATCTCCTGCTTTGTAACCTTCTTTCGGGAAAACAACCGTAGTGTTTTGGGAGTTCCGTCCGCTCCAATGCAAATCGGATTTTTTGGACTCTTTCTCTATTAAAACCTCCACTGTTTGCCCCACAAATCTTTGAGTTCTCTTTAATGCCATGGCTTGTTGAAGGTCAATAACTTCCTGCAACCTTCGTTTTTTCACTTCATCGGGAATATCGTCTGCCATTTTTCGTGCAGCCAAAGTTCCCGGTCTTTCCGAATAGGCAAACATAAACCCGAAATCGTATTGGGCATATTCCATCAAGGTTAACGTATCCTTGTGGTCTTCTTCGGTTTCGGTCGGAAAACCGGTGATGATATCCTGCGAAATACTGCAATCTGGAATAATTCTTCGGATTTTATCAACAAGTTCCATATATTCCTCACGCGTGTGCTGACGGTTCATTTCTTTCAGAATTCTGGTACTTCCGCTTTGAACCGGCAAATGGATATACTTGCAAACATTATGGTATTTTGCAATAACGTGCAATACCTCTTCGTGCATATCCTGCGGATTGGAAGTTGAAAAACGAAAACGCATTTTCGGGAAATTTACTGCACACATTTCCAAAAGCTGGGCAAAATCAACAGCCGTGGCTTTCTGCATTTCGGTTGCCTTCACAAAATCTTTTTTCAGACCTCCTCCGTACCATAAATAACTATCTACGTTTTGTCCGAGAAGTGTAACTTCCTTAAAGCCTTTCTCCCACAAATCCTGAACTTCCTGCATAATACTCTGCGGTTCACGACTGCGTTCCCTACCTCTGGTAAATGGCACTACGCAAAACGTACACATATTGTCGCAACCTCTGGTAATGGTTACAAAAGCGGTAACTCCGTTACTGTTAAGACGGACAGGCGAAATATCTCCATAGGTTTCGTCTTTGGACAAAATTACGTTTATGGCATCACGCCCTTCGTCAATTTCTTGTAACAAATTCGGAATATCCTTGTAGGCATCAGGACCTACGACCATATCCACGATTTTTTCTTCTTCGAGGAATTTGCTTTTCAGGCGTTCAGCCATACAGCCCAAAACCCCGACTTTCATCGTAGGATTGATCTTTTTGACTGCATTAAAAGCTTCTAAACGTTTGCGGACAGTCTGCTCTGCCTTGTCACGAATTGAACATGTATTGACCAACACCAAATCGGCCTCCTCCAAATTTTGAGTGGTATTGTATCCCTGATTTGCCAAAATAGAAGCCACGACCTCACTATCAGAAAAATTCATCTGACAGCCGTAGCTTTCTATAAACAGTTTTTTAGCGTTGGCCTTGTTTTGTTCCAAGGCAAGGCTTGTCCCTTGTTTGTTTTCTTCAATTATCTTCTCCATGTCAGTAATGAAAACGGCCCAAAATTTCGGGTTAAGTTTGCAAAGATACGAATTATTTCAAGTATTATGACAAAGTGGCAGTTGTTAAATTTGTTTGAAAATCTTGATTATTTGTCCGTTCTTTGGTTGGACCAACCAAAAAAAACAAAATAAAATGCGATTACCAGAACTGCAATCAAAAATCCAAAACGCGCCCAACCTTGATTTTGGTACCATTTTCAACCAATCCATAGAACTGTTTAAAAAAGTGTGGCTGCAGGGGTTGCTGACACTTATTATCTCATCGGCTTTGATGGTGCCTTTTTATATTTTGATGTACCTGCCTCTGATTGCCCTTGGTTTGATGGAGCAAATGTCTGTTGGGCAAAGTGGTGACCCAAGTTTTTTCATTGTATTGCCCATGGTGTTGATCGTGCTGGTGTTTGTGTTTTTTGCCATGTGCATTTCGTTTTCGCTTCTTGCGGCTTTTTATAGAATTTGCAGAAATAAAGATTTGGGCATTGAAGCCTCCGATAATTATTTTTATTTTTTGAAGAAACAATACCTTGGCAAAGTGATGAAGTTGGCTTTGATTTCTGTCGGAATTGTCATGTTGGCAATGCTGTTGTGCGGTTTGCCAATAATTTATGCCATGGTCCCACTGTCGTTTTTTTCGATAATCTTTGCGTTCAATCCGGAACTGTCGTCCACAGAGATAGCCAAGGCAAGTTTTAGTTTGGGCAACAAGAAATGGTTCCTCACATTTGGTTTGATAGTAGTTGCAAGCTTTTTGGCACAAATAGTAGGGCTTTTAATGTGTTTCATAGGTGTTTTTGTAACTGCGTTTTTTGCTTATATCCCGGTATATTTTGTGTATAAAGGAAGCGTCGGTTTTGAAAATGGTGACGAACTGGAACAAATCGGAAATAGGTACTATGATGGCGACGTTCGGTAATTTGTTGTAAACTAATGATTTGATATAATTGCAATCTTAACGCAGTATATTGATATACAGCGTGTTGTTACTGATTTTTAGTTTTCTGGACAATGTCTTTATTTTATATGGTCAGATATAATATTAGGTTGGTTCTTTTTTTTTCATATACATTTGCAGGTGTAATAAACTAAAAAATGGCAAAGAATTTAGTGATCGTTGAGTCGCCGGCGAAGGCAAAGACTATTGAGAAATTTCTTGGCAAGGACTATAAGGTTGAATCCAGTTTTGGGCATATCACAGACCTGCCATCCAAAGAGCTAGGAGTTGATGTCGAGGGCGATTTTAAGCCGAAATATCAAATATCAAAAGACAAACGTGATATTGTCAAAAAACTAAAGGAATTGGCCAGTAAGGCAGATACTGTTTGGCTTGCCAGTGATGAGGATCGTGAGGGGGAGGCCATTGCCTGGCATTTGGCCGAAGCGCTCAAACTCGACAAGGCAAAAACAAAACGTATTGTTTTTCATGAGATTACAAGATCTGCCATCCAAAAAGCTATCGAAAACCCACGGGGTATTGATTATCATTTGGTTGATGCACAGCAGGCTCGACGCGTTCTGGACAGGATTGTAGGCTATGAACTGTCGCCCGTGCTGTGGAAAAAGGTCAAGGGCGGTCTTTCCGCTGGTCGCGTACAATCGGTTTCGGTGCGTCTTATAGTGGAAAGAGAGCGGGA
Source organism: Bacteroidota bacterium (assembly GCA_029557895.1). Taxonomy (GTDB): domain Bacteria; phylum Bacteroidota; class Bacteroidia; order Flavobacteriales; family Flavobacteriaceae; genus JBPOFM01. The sequence goes on from JAKQHT010000010.1 coordinate 92,156, forward strand.
AATACAGGCGTTCTTGCCAGAGGCATCCTTTAGGGTAGAAGCTGTATTTTCTACAGAAAACGGACAAACGTTAAAGGCACGACTGCCAAAAGTGTTTTCAACCAAGGAAGAAGCGTATGCATTTTTGAAGTCAAATTCAGCCGCGAATTTCAAAGTGGCGGAGCTCGATAAAAAACCGGGAAAGAAATCCCCTGCAGCTCCATTTACCACCTCCACCCTCCAGCAGGAAGCCTCAAGAAAACTTTACTTTTCGGTGAGCAAGACCATGACCTTGGCACAACGACTTTATGAAGCAGGGCTCATTACCTATATGAGAACCGATAGCGTCAACCTCTCCGACGAGGCGAGAAATGGCGCCAAAAGAGAAATCGAAGCCGCCTATGGTTCAAAATACAGTACATCGCGAAATTATCAATCTAAATCCAAAGGCGCACAGGAAGCGCACGAAGCCATCAGGCCCACAGATTTTTCAGTACATTCAGTGGCATTGGACAGAGATCAGGCACGTCTATATGAGCTTATTTGGAAACGAGCCATAGCCTCGCAAATGAGCGATGCCGAACTGGAACGCACCAATGCAAAAATCAGCGCATCCACCCATTCTGAACAATTTGTGGCTAATGGAGAAGTCATAACCTTCGATGGATTTTTGAAAGTTTACCTTGAAGATACCGACGATGAAGATGTTGAACAAGAAGGCATGCTCCCACCGTTGAAGGTTAACGAATCGCTGACCAACAATTACATTACCGCCACGGAGCGATACACAAGGGCGCCATATCGATATACTGAAGCTTCATTGGTAAAACAGCTCGAAGAACTTGGTATTGGACGTCCATCTACCTATGCACCAACAATTTCCACTATCCAAAACAGAAATTATGTCGAGAAAGGAAATGTTGAGGGCGTGTCGCGCAACTATTCGCAACTTACTTTCGAAGCAGGAGATATAAAGGAAAAACAATTGACAGAAAAGTTTGGTTCAGACAAAGGAAAGTTGGTGCCGACCGATGTGGGTTTTATTGTTACCGATTTTTTGGTCAACCATTTCAATACCATTCTGGATTACAACTTTACCGCCAAAATGGAAGAAGATTTTGACAATATCGCCGAAGGCAAGGAAAACTGGACTAAAATAATGAAAACCTTTTATAAGGATTTTCATCCACAAGTTGCCGATGTCGAAAAAAATGCCGAGCGCGAGTCGGGTGAACGTATTTTGGGGGTAGATCCAAGAACCGGCAGGAAAGTACTTGTGCGTTTGGGCAAATTTGGGCCCATGGTGCAGATCGGTACGCCCGATGACGTCGAAAAGCCACAGTTTGCAAGCTTACTTCCAGATCAACAATTGTCGACCATCACATTTGACGAAGCCATGGATCTCTTTAAATTGCCCAAAGATTTGGGAACTTTCGAGGACCAAGAAGTTGAAGTGAACAACGGGAGGTTTGGTCCCTATGTTCGGTTTGGAAAAACCTTCATTTCGTTGCCCACCGGAACGGATCCGATGAGCGTTGACCTAGATGAAGCCATTGCACTTATCAAGAACAAACAAAAAGCAGATGCTCCTATATATATATATGAAGGTTTGCCCGTAGTGAAAGGCAAGGGTCGTTTTGGTCCATTTATCAAATGGAACGGTATATTTATCAATGTAAGCAAAAAATACGACTGGGATCATCTTTCCGAAGATGATGTCAAAGAACTCATTGAGGATAAATTGCAGAAAGACAAGGAAAAAGTTGTCCACAACTGGGAAACGGCAGGTATCAAAGTAGAAAAAGGACGATGGGGAAAACACATCGTTAGCAAAGGAAAAACAAAAGTAGAACTGGACAAATCCCAAGATGTTTCAAAAATGACGTTAGAGGAGGCTATTGCCATTATCCAAAGCAAAACACCCGCCAAGAAAAAGAAGTTATGAACAAATTGGTTGAAGAAAAAGTTTTTGATTAACTTTGGAGCAGCCTGATTATGGCATCTCAAAGCAATTGATTGTAGAGCACACCCTTTAAATGAATTTTAATTTTCTGTCCCCCGTTTCAGATTGTGTCTTGGCTCATAACGAGCTATTGCCCGAACAAGCGCTCGGAAAAAAAATAAGGAAACACACCACCCAAAGCGGCATGCCCGATCTTGACGGCGTTAGAGTAGGAATTATTGCGGTAAGAGAAAACAGGAATGATGCCAGCCATAGCCTTGGCGAATTGCAATTTGACACCGTAAGAATTGCGCTCTATGGATTGTACCCCGGCAATTGGAGTACCCAGATAGCAGATTTGGGAGACATTCTTCAGGGTGATTCGGTCGAAGATACTTATTTTGCTTTACGTACCACCTTGTCCATTCTTATTGACAAAAAGATCATACCGGTTATATTAGGCGGAAGTCAAGATTTGACCTACCCTAACTATAGGGCTTATGACACCTTTGCACCGATGGTCAATATTGTCAATGTTGATTCTAACTTTGATCTTGGAGACGCATCAGAGCCCATCAAGAACAACAGCTACTTTGGCAAGATCATCACAGAGAAACCCTACAACCTATTCAATTATTCTTCTATTGGCTATCAAACTTATTTCAATCCCCAGGAAGAAATAGACCTTATGGAAAAGCTATATTTCGAGGCGTACAGGCTTGGAGAGATATCCAAGAACATCCATTTGGTAGAACCCGTCATGAGAGATGCACATATTGTGACCATTGACCTGAAGTCGGTAAAAGCCTCTGAAGTATCCGCAAAACAAAAGTTTTCGCCCAACGGTTTTGATGGAAAAGAAATATGTACCATTGCAAGATATGCGGGCATCAGCAATAAAGTGTCATCTTTTGGCGTTTATGAATACAAGCCTTCAAAAGACGACACCGCAACATCCATGTTGGTTGCGCAGATAATATGGTACTTTGTAGAAGGAATCAATTGCAGGGTCAAGGATGACGACTTTGAAATTGAAACAAATTATCAAAAGTTCAATGTCCTTGTAGAAGAAGATGAACTTATTTTCTATAAAAGTATCAAAACAGGTCGTTGGTGGATAGAAATCCCATTTTTGCCAGAGGTCAGTAATAAATTGAAGAAGCACACGTTATTACCATGCATGCATGAGGATTATATAGAGGCAAGCCATGGAAAGATACCCGAAAGATGGTACAAAGCCCATAAAAAAAACAGTTTTTGAACAATTTAGTATTTGTGGCTCAAATAGCGAATTTATCGATGAAATGCATTTTTTTTAGATAAAGTGTAAAAAAAGTAAAAAAAAAATTGTTTATTTAAAAATATATAAATATGTTTACTGCCTCAAATTTTTTTACAACCAATTTAAAACTAAAATTTTAACCTCGAGTTTATATGAATATGAAGAAGTTTGCTTTATTAACCGCTGTGTTAGCCCTGTTGGCCAGTTGCAGCTCTGGGGACAGAGGAGAGCTGGTAGGAGCTAAAGGAAAAAAATGGCATCCTCAAAAGCCTTATGGCATGACTTTGGTTCCTGGTGGAGCCTTTATCATGGGTAAATCGGATGATGATTTGGCTGGGGTGCAAGATGCGCCGACCAAGACGGTCACCGTTAGTGCGTTCTATATGGACGAAACCGAAATAACCAACAGTGAGTACCGCCAGTTTGTGAATTGGGTTAGAGATTCGATCGTACGTACCAAGTTGGCCATCCTAGCCGATGAAGTTGGTCAAACACCCGGGTCAGGTGGTATTGGAGAGTTTGCCTTTAAGGACGCCAACCCTGATGAAATGACGGTGTACGAAAAGTATATGTACGACAACTATAGTGGTTTGGGCCCCACAGGCTATGAGGGTCGAAAGCTCAACCACAAAGTTGACCTTATCTTTGATACCGCTAAATATCCCGATGAATATTATGCAGAGGTAATGGACACAATGTACCTCCCTATTGAAGAGTCCTATAATGGACAGCGCACATGGGACGTTACAAAGTTCAAGTTTCAATATACGTATATGGATCTTGCCAAAGCAGCAAAGAACCGAAACCAAAAACGTTCTGAGTTCATCAAGCAAGAAGAAGTATTGGTCTATCCCGACACAACCGCTTGGATCAGAGACTTTGCGTATTCCTATAACGAACCTATGCACAACGATTACTTTTGGCATGCAGCCTATGATGAATATCCGGTAGTAGGCGTATCTTGGAAACAGGCCAACGCATTCTGCCAGTGGAGAACACTTTACAAAAATTCTTACCAAAAGAAAAAAGGCGCTCAGCCGGTAAATAGGTTCAGGTTGCCATCCGAAGCAGAATGGGAATATGCAGCCAGAGGAGGCATACAAGGCGCAACATATCCATGGGGTGGTCCATATGCCAAGAATGACAGAGGTTGTTTTATGGCCAATTTTAAACCATTGCGTGGCGATTATGCCGCAGACCAAGCACTATATACCGTAGAAGCAAAATCGTACGACCCCAATGACTTTAACCTTTATAACATGGCCGGAAACGTGTCTGAATGGGTAAATGGTTCTTATGACGCATCATCCTATGAGTATATGTCAACGATCAATCCCAATGTCAATGACGCCGAAAACCAACGCAAGGTCGTTAGGGGAGGTTCTTGGAAAGATGTGGCTTACTTCTTACAGGTAAGTTCCCGCGATTACGAATACGCAGATTCTGCAAGAAGCTACATAGGTTTCAGGACCGTACAAGACTATATGGGAACCAATGTGACCGGTAATGCAGGCAATGGCGTCAATAAAAGATGACAAAAACAAAACCACAACTAAATTAACTAATTTATTAATTAACTTAAGTTTTAACACTTAACTAAAAAACAAAAAAATCATGGCACAATCAAGAGCAAGCAAGAAATTTATGAATATGGCCTACGGCCTTGGAGCATCAATCGTTATCATTGGAGCACTTTTTAAAATCACACACTTTGAGATAGGCATTTTGAACGGTAACGTTATGTTGACCATCGGATTGGTCACAGAAGCAATCATCTTTGCCATCTCGGCGTTTGAGCCGGTTGACGACGATTTGGATTGGTCATTGGTCTATCCTGAATTGGCTGGCGGACAATCCAATAAGAAAGAAGAAAAACCTAAAGATGCAGAAGGTTTATTGTCCAAAAAACTTGATGAATTGTTGAAAGAAGCTAAAATCGATGCTGAATTGATGTCAAGCTTGGGCAACAGTATCAAAAACTTTGAAGGCGCTGCTAAAGGTATCAGCCCAACAGTTGATTCTATTGCTGCCACCAAAAAATATGGTGAAGAAATGTCACTTGCAGCAGCACAAATGGAATCTTTGAACAGCTTGTACAAAGTACAAATGGAAGCAGCAAGTCGTCAGGCTACAATCAACGAAGAAGCTGTTGAAAACGCCCAAAAATTAAAAGAACAAATGCAATCACTGGCTTCTAACCTGTCATCATTAAATGGTGTTTACGGAGGAATGCTTTCTGCAATGAACCGAAACAATTAATTAGTGCAGTGCGCTGAAAATTTATTTGATTAACAGAACTAAAACTAATTAAAATGGCAAGTGGAAAACTATCTGCAAGGCAGAAAATGATTAACCTGATGTACCTGATCTTCATTGCGATGTTGGCTTTGAATATGTCAAAAGAAGTGCTTTCTGCATTTGGTTTGATGAACGAAAAGCTGACTGAATCCAACGAGGCAGCGACAACACGCAACGAAGCTTTTATGTCCGGGTTGGCCGAAAAAGTTGAAGAGCAACCAGAAAAATATCGGCCGCTAAAGGCACAAGCCGATCAGATTTCCGTTTTGGCAAACGATTTCAACGCTTATTTAGATGACCTTAAAAGCAAAATGACCGCCAAACTGAAAGACCCAAAGGATTACGAAACAATGGACAAAGGAGATTATCTTGATAATAATTTCTTTATAGGCGACAAACTAAAGCCTGAAGGACAGGAGTTTCTTAATCAAATCGCAAAATTCAGGGACGGGGTGGTGTCTGTTTTGGACAATAACCCCGATATGGCCAGTATTTCTAAAGATGTAAAAGCCAAATTCAGCACAGATCCTGTGAAAAACAGGGATGGAAACACCCTCAATTGGCTTGACTACCACTACAAAGGCTTCCCATTGGTTGCTTCTTTGACAAAAATGACCCAATTACAGGCCGATATTAAAAACACCCAATCTGAAGTATTATCATCAATGCTTGCCGGCAAACTAAAAGTTGAGGCTTCATTGACAAACTTTGATGCAATCGTTGTTCCTGACAAGACGGCTTTTTTCTCTGGTGAAGAATTTACCGGAAGAATTATCCTTGGTAAAAACGATAAGACCTTAAAAGCCAATAAAGTTATCATTAACGGAAAAGAATTGGAAGCTGATGCAATGCAAGCTGGTCAAACAATGTTGAAATTTCCTGCAGGTGCTGTTGGAGAAAGAGAGATTGTTGGTGAATTCCAGTTCAAGGAAGGTGATTCCATCATCAGCATTCCGGTAAAGAGCAGCTACGCTGTAGTTCCTAAACCAAATTCGGCTACTATTTCTGCTGATAAGATGAACGTTGTTTACCGAGGCGTCGATAACCCAATGACAATTTCCTTCGCTGGTGTTTCCGATAATAATGTATCTGCCAGTGCTCCAGGCTTGAGTAAAGGATCAGGTGTTGGCAAGTATGTAATGAGACCAGGTGCTGGTAGGGAAGTCCTTATCAATGTAACTGGTACACTACCTGACGGACAAAAAGTGAGCGACAAGGCTACATTCCGTATCAAGGATATCCCAAAACCATCAGGTGTTATTGCTGGTCAGCAAGACGATGTTAAATTGCCCAAGCAAAACCTTGAGATTGGTACGGTTGGTGCCGTGTTGAACGATTTTGATTTTGATTTGAACCTAACAGTTACTTCGTTCAAAATCAAGGTGCCAGGACAGCCATCAGTTGTCGTTAATGGCAACAAGATGAACGATCAGGCCAAGAATGCCATAAGAAAAGCATCAAGAGGCGACGGTATTCAGATTTTTGAAATCAAGGCGCAAATTGTTGGTAACTCAAGTTATAAATTACCAACAGTTTCAGGAATTTTCGTTGAAATTACCAACTAATTATAATTTTTGGTAGAGATTATGCGTTTTTATCGCAAAATCTAAAGCCCCAAATAAATAACAAAGGATTATGAATTATAAAAGCGTTTTACTATCCGTACTGTGCGTAGGTTTTGCAGCAAACACGTTTGCACAAGCCAACTTACTAAATGCCAAGACTCCAGATGAAATTGGCAAAAAGTCCGAAGCACAATTGGCGATGGACAATGACAAGCCTTTGGAGTATGGTTATGTGGATGACAGAGACATCCTGTTCTCCAAAATGACTTGGGAAAAAGTAGTTTTGGACGAGCGTGTCAATTTTCCGCTGTACTTCCCTGTGGATACCAACAACATTGGCAAAGACAGGCGTTCACTCTATGACGTGCTTTTGAAGAACGTGAAAAACGGTAAGATTGCAAATCTTTATGACGATTCGTATTTTACTGCAAAACATACCCTAAAGGACATTGAGTCTGCCCTTCACAAAGTGGATACTTTGGACATCGGTTATCAACAATTCAATGCCGAAGGCAAGGTAGACCCCGAATACATTACAAAGAGGGACATCCAGTCTTATGACATCAGTGCATATCTCATCAAAGGTCTCTGGTTTTTTGACAAGCGCCAAGGTGAACTTAAATACCGCATTTTAGGTATTGCTCCCGCTGCTCCAGATGTTAACTTCATTGATTCTGAAGATCAGGCCAACAAAGAACCAATTGCACTTTTTTGGGTGTTCTATCCTGAAGTACGTGAAGTATTGCACCAAGCAAAAGCTTTCAATAACAAAAACAGTTCCATGCCGTTCTCTTTTGACCATTTGCTGAACTCAAGGCGTTTTAATGGCTATATGTACAAAGAGGAGAATGTCTATGGCGATAGAGAAGTCAAAGATTATGTGGCCGACAATGCTTTGATGCAATTGTTGGAGTCTGATCGAATCAAGGAAAAAATCCGCGATTTTGAACAGGATATGTGGTCTTATTGATGTTTCTATTAGATAGAATACAAAACGCCCGCTGTTACAGCGGGCGTTTTTTTATGTTCCAAAAACCAAATAAGCCCTGTTAACTACGTATTTTTGTATTTATGGAGTTAGATTATATCATCGTTGGCTGCGGCTTGGCCGGAATTGCTTTTTGTGAGCAATTGCGCCAGCACGGCAAGACATTTGTAGTCTTTGATGACACTTCACAAATTGCTACAAAAGTGGCGGGTGGTGTCTATAACCCGGTGGTATTGAAACGCTTTACCGAAGTATGGCGAGCCCAAGAACAATTGGACTTGGCAAAACCTTTTTATAAGAATCTTGAAGCTCTTCTGGATACAAGGCTAAACCATGAATTTCCTGTTTTAAGGAGGATTGCTTCCATTGAAGAGCAGAACCAATGGGCCGTAGCATCAGACAGACCCAACCTCAAAAAGCATCTACACCCAACATTGATCAAAAACGATAACAAAAACATTGTGGCACCTTTTGGATTTGGAAAAGTATTGAATGCTGGAAAGGTTGACACCAAAAAATTAGTATCTCATTATATAGCATATCTCAATAATCGAGGAAGTTTTGTCGGTATCCATTTTAATTATAGTGAATTGGAATCTTCTGGCCAAGGGCATCACTATGGCCCATACCATGCAAAGTGTGTTGTTTTTGCCGAGGGTTTTGGCATGAAGCAAAATCCGTTTTTTAACGATCTCCCCCTTGTTGGCGTAAAAGGTGAAATTTTAACGGTACGAGCACCAGAATTAAGACTTTCTCACGCGATCAAGTCATCCGTTTTTGTCATACCCGAAGGAAATGACATTTACACCGTAGGTGCAACCTATGATTGGGACGACAAGACCAATACGGTCACAGATAAAGCTTCAGAACAACTTTCAAAACAACTTAAAGAGTTGATAATATGCGACTTCGAAATCATAGATCAAGCTGCCGGAGTACGACCCACGGTAAAGGATCGAAGACCATTGGTTGGCATTCATGGTAGCCAAAAAAATATTGCAATCTTGAACGGGCTTGGTACACGGGGTGTCATGGTGGCGCCTATGGTGGCAAAACAATTGTTCGAAATGCTCGAATATGGAACGCCATTGGATGACGAAATCAACATAGACCGTTTCAGGAAGCTTTAGCCTTTGCTACGGCATCCTTGTCATAATTGATAAAGAGATTGATCCAAATATTTCTTGAAAGTCGCATGATGATTGGGCCAAAAGCTATCAAAGTTGCCACAATAACTACAAAAGAAGTAAGTAGCCCGGTACCTATAAACAGAAAACTGATGATGAAAGCCGCCACGGCAAAAGCCACGCCCACCGCATAGCTAACATACATCGAACCATAAAAGAACGACGGTTCAATCCGGTACTTAAAATTACATGTAGAACAACGTTCGTGTATTTTCAAGGTTTCCGGGAGATTGTATGCATTTTTTGTGATGTACATCGATTCTGAATGGCATTTTGGGCAACACCCAAAAAGTATGCTGTATAATTTGGTCCCTTTTTTAATCATAAAGAATGTGTAATTTTGCACTTTGGTTTACAAAAGTAAGCTTATTTGTTCAAACGACTGTATCCAAAGTTACACAATGCTCAACGTACACAATCTATCCATATCGTTTCAAGGTGAATACCTATTTGAGGAAATAAGTTTCAAGTTGGGTGCCGGTGATAGGGTAGGCCTTATCGGAAAAAACGGTGCCGGCAAGTCAACGATGCTCAAGATACTCGCCAAGCAACTTGAACCGGATTCGGGCCAGATGGCAGCGGACAAAGATTTGAGCATTGGATTTTTAAAACAGGACATTGATTTTGTCTTTGGAAGAACCGTTTTGGAAGAGGCATACGAAGCATTTTCCGAAATTCGACAGTTGGAAACCAAGATTGACGAAATCTACAAAGAATTGGCAGAACGTCAAGATTTTGAATCCGAGGCCTATCATCAGTTAATGGTTGATCTCAACGAGCTACAGCACCAGTTTGAGATACAGGGTGGATATGGCTATCAAGGTAATACCGAAAAAATACTTCAGGGTTTAGGTTTCAAAAGAACGGATTTTGACAAGCTTACCGATACCTTTTCAGGAGGTTGGCGGATGCGAATTGAACTTGCAAAACTATTGTTGCAAGACAACGACATATTACTCCTCGACGAACCTACAAACCACCTCGATATCGAATCCATCATTTGGTTGGAAAGCTTTTTCAACACATATTCTGGTGCTGTGGTAATCGTTTCTCACGACAGGATGTTTTTGGACAACGTTACCAATAGGACGATCGAGATTTCTTTGGGACGCATTTACGATTACAAAAAGCCTTATACCGAATTCCTCGTTTTGCGCAACGAAATAAAAGCGCAACAGTTGGCCTCGCAAAAAAACCAGCAAAAACAGATAGAACATACCGAAAAGCTTATTGAAAAATTTAGGGCAAAAGCCACCAAGGCATCCATGGCACAATCGCTCATCAAAAAACTGGATAAGATAGAACGCATCGAAGTTGATGAAGATGACAACAGCGTCATGAACTTGCGGTTTCCCGTATCTATTGTTCCTGGCAGAGTGGTTGTGGAAGCAAACCATATAAGCAAATCATATGGCGACCTTAAGGTTTTGGACGATATCGGAATTACCATTGAACGTGATAGCAAAATTGCCTTTGTAGGACAAAACGGACAAGGCAAATCAACACTTGCCAAAATAATGGTGGGCGAACTCAAGCACCAGGGCCATCTGAAGTTGGGACATAATGTACAGATCGGTTATTTTGCCCAGAATCAGGCAGAATATCTCGATGGAAGTAAGACCGTTCTGGATACAATGATCGATGCCGCCAATGAAACCAACAGAAGCAAGGTACGGGACATATTGGGTTCCTTCCTGTTTCGGGGTGATGAGGTGGGAAAATTCGTGCGTGTACTCTCCGGTGGCGAGCGTAACAGGTTGGCATTGGCAAAATTGCTATTGCAACCGTTCAACGTTCTGGTTATGGACGAACCCACAAACCATTTGGACATAAAATCCAAGAACGTACTCAAAGATGCCCTTAAAAATTTTGAAGGTACTTTGATTTTGGTGTCACACGACAGGGATTTCCTGCAAGGCCTGGTCAATAAGGTCTATGAATTTAGAGATCAAAAGCTCAAAGAGTATTTGGGAGACATCGATTTTTATCTTGAACAGCGAAATGTGCAAAACCTACGGGAGGTCGAAAAACGCGAACCTTCAGAACAACCCAGTAAAGATCGCAACAAACAATCTTATGAATCCCAAAAGAAAATCAAGACATTGAACAATAAGTTGGGCAGCATCGAGGTTCAGATTGGGCAGTGCGAAAAGGAAATAAAGACCATGGATATCGATCTGGCCACGGATTATGACAATACCGTCGCCGATCCCAAATTCTTTGATGTTTACCACGCCAAGAAGCAACATCTTGAACAACTCATGAAGGACTGGGAACTTATCCAAATAGAAATTGAAGCTATGGAATGATTGCTTTTTGGTTTTTGAAAAAATTTCTTTACATCATAATTTGATGTAAATCTGCCACTACCCCCTTTTATTTACAAATTTTATCTTTATTTTCAATATATTGAAAATCAACATGTTGATTTTTATGTGATAAATTGATAGTGCATTTCATCGAAAAAAATTGGTACTTAATCGATTTTTTTTATACATTCGCTTTGAATATCCCTCAAATCTATTTTTATGAAAACAATTAAACTTACGTTTTTGCTGTGCCTTGTCAGCTTTATAAGTTTCGCAGGCATTTCTCCAAAAGAAAAGGAAGCTCTCATTGCGCTCTACAATAGCACAAAGGGAAATACATGGACCAATACCTGGAATTTAGATTTATCAGAAACACAGTGGTATGGCGTAGTGATTGCCGATGATAAGGTAGTTGAACTTAATCTTGCTTTTAACAATCTTATAGGCACATTGCCCGCCGAATTGGGAAATTTGACCAATCTCAAAAAATTGGATTTGTTCCGCAATCAAATTTCTGGAACCATTCCGTCAAGTTTAGGAAATCTTAAGCAACTTCGTTCAATGAATTTGGCTTTCAATGCGTTGGAAGGAAGGATACCGGATGAAATTACCGAGTTGACCTCTTTGAGAACACTCCAGTTGTTCATGAACAAACTCGAAGGTGAAATTCCTGCCACTATAGGGAATATGATCAATTTGAGAACGCTCGAACTCTACAATAACCAACTTACGGGTGAATTGCCTGCTTCGTTGACCGACCTGAAAAACCTTCAAAAACTTTTGGTAAGCAGTAACGAATTGAAAGGAAAATTACCGATAAGCATATCAAATTTCAAGAAATTGGAAGTATTGAGCGCTTTTGACAACAATCTGTTCGGTACCTTGCCATCGTCCATAGGCGAACTTACCAATCTGAAAGAATTGATCATTGGCAACAATGCTTTTTATGGTGATCTACCAAACGAACTCGCTAACCTGACCAATCTCAAGACTTTGATGATCAGTGAAAACAATTTTAAGGGCGAACTTGCAGACTTGCAAAAGAAATTGCCCAACCTGAAAAATTTTGATTATATAAGCTCTGGGGAAAGTGCCATCGCCACCCTGGATGACGAAGATTAAGTTTTTGATCTACCTGTTTGATTTTTTGATGTCCTTGAATTTTGAAGAAAATTCGGGGACATTTTTTTTATACGGAAAAACCTATTATCTTTGCAGTCCAATATCGCGGGATAGAGCAGTAGGTAGCTCGTTGGGCTCATAACCCAAAGGTCACAGGTTCGAGTCCTGTTCCCGCTACGAATGTTAAGTCCTACCTCACAACGGTAGGACTTTTTTGTTATACTATCATGGAACACAAAGCTGGTTTTGTAAACATCATCGGCAACCCCAACGTGGGCAAGTCAACACTCATGAACGTTTTTGTGGGCGAGAAACTGTCCATCATAACCTCAAAAGCACAGACTACAAGGCATCGCATACTGGGGATTGTCAATGGTGAAGATTTTCAGGCGATTTTGTCAGATACGCCGGGGATTATCAAGCCTGCTTATGAGTTGCAGGAGTCGATGATGGACTTTGTAAAGTCTGCTTTTGATGATGCCGATATCCTATTGTACATGGTGGAAATTGGCGAACAAGAGCTCAAGGACGAAGCGTTTTTTAAAAAGATTACCACCACGAAAATTCCCGTATTGTTGCTTTTGAACAAGATCGATAAATCAGATCAGGAACAACTTGAGGCGCAAGTACAGTTTTGGGCCGCAAAAGTTCCCAATGCAGAAATTTATCCCATTTCGGCATTGGAAGGCTTCAACGTCAGGGAGGTGTTTGACCGTATTGTAGAACTGCTTCCGGAATCGCCACCGTATTTTCCAAAAGACCAATTGACCGATAAGCCCGAGCGTTTTTTTGTCAATGAAACCATCCGTGAAAAAATTTTGATGCATTACAAAAAAGAGATTCCTTATGCCGTTGAGATCGATACCGAAGAATTTTTTGAAGAAGAAGACATCATCAGGATGCGGGCAGTCATCATGGTAGAGCGCGAAACACAAAAGGGTATCATCATTGGGCACAAAGGCAGTGCGTTGAAACGTGTAGGTGTCGAAGCCCGAAAGGATTTGGAAAAATTCTTTGGCAAGCAGGTGCATTTGGAAATGTACGTAAAAGTCAACAAAAACTGGAGATCGAACCAAAACCAATTGAAACGTTTTGGTTATAACCAGAAGTAGATGAGGGCAAGTGGTAAGTACATAAAGAGTTTAAGTTTCCAAAGATCAAATCCCACAGCTGAACAATAGATGAAAATTCGTAAAATCGTACATCGTAAATAGTAAATCAAAAATGAGTAGTATAGTCGCCATAGTAGGAAGGCCAAATGTAGGCAAATCGACATTTTTCAACCGTTTGATACAGCGCAGGGAAGCCATTGTTGACGCAGTGAGCGGTGTTACAAGAGACAGGCATTATGGGAAATCCGATTGGAACGGCCGGGAATTTACGGTCATTGATACAGGCGGCTATGTATTGGGGAGTGACGATGTTTTTGAAGCCGAAATCGATAAACAAGTAGAACTGGCCATCGATGAAGCCGATGCCATCATATTTATGGTGGACGTAGAAACAGGGGTTACTGGGATGGACGAAGATGTTGCCAACCTGCTCCGAAAAGTTAATAAACCGGTATTTTTGGCGGTCAACAAGGTGGACAATAACAAAAGGGCAGAAGACGCTGTGGAGTTTTACGCATTGGGACTTGGCGAATATTATAACATCGCCAGCGTAAGCGGCAGTGGTACAGGTGATTTGCTCGATGCCGTAGTAAAAGCACTTCCAGAAGACGATTATGTAGAAGAAGCAGAATTGCCGCGTTTTGCCGTTGTTGGCCGGCCCAATGCGGGCAAATCGTCGTTCATCAATGCGCTTATAGGCGAGGAGCGTTACATTGTGACCGATATTGCCGGGACTACCAGGGATGCCATAGATACCAAATACAACCAGTTTGGTTTTGAATTTAATCTTGTGGATACGGCAGGTATTCGTAGAAAATCAAAAGTCAAGGAGGATCTTGAATTTTATTCTGTGATGCGTAGTGTACGTGCCATAGAACATTGCGATGTTTGTCTTTTGGTTCTGGATGCCACCAGAGGTTTTGACGGTCAGGATCAAAATATTTTTTGGCTCGCCCAACGCAACAGGAAGGGCATTGTCATTCTGGTAAACAAATGGGATTTGGTGGAAAAAGAAACCAATTCGGCCAGAGATTTTGAACGAAAGATCCGCAAGGAGATTGAACCCTTTACCGATGTGCCAATCATTTTTATTTCCGTATTGAACAAACAGAGGATTTTCAAGGCCATCGAAACGGCGGTCGAAGTGTACAACAACCGATCAAAGAAAGTCAAAACCAGTGTTTTGAACGAGGTGCTTTTGCCAATAATCGAAAACAATCCACCACCTGCTTTGAAAGGCAAGTACGTAAAAATCAAATACATCATGCAGTTGCCCACACCGCAGCCCCAGTTTGCGTTTTTCTGCAATTTGCCACAGTATGTAAAGGAGCCCTACAAGCGTTTCTTGGAAAACCAGATACGGGAGCATTTTGATTTTAAAGGCGTGCCCATCGATATCTACATGCGGAAAAAATAACGCATTGTGCGGCAATTTTATGGTTTTGTTAAGAGAACGGATATTCTAATTGGGCTAAATTCGTCTTTCCTAACAGTGCAAACTGCCTATTAATGCGAAAACCGCTTTTTTTTATTGCCTTACTTTGGATAAGTTTTTCATTTTCTCAAACAAAATTTGAAATATCCGGAATCTTAAAAGCCGAACAGGATTCGGTCCCATTAGAATCAGCCACTGTATTTCTCGAAACCTTGACGGACAGCACTTTGGTAACCTATACCATATCTGACAAAGAAGGCAGGTTCAAACTCGAAGATCGCAGCTATGACAAGACGTTGCGCTTGGTGGTTTCGTTGGTGGGCTTTGAGACTTACACAAAAAAAATCACACTGAAAGAAGGCAAAACGGCGCTTGGCACCATTTTCATGCCCACGGCCAATCTTTTGGATGAAGTGGTCATCAAGTCGCGGTCGCCCGTAACCATCAAGAAAGACACCTTGGAGTTTAACGTCGCCTCTTTCAAGACCAAAAAAGATGCAAATGTGGAAGACTTGCTCAAAGAATTGCCGGGTGTCGAAGTGGATGAAGACGGAAAAATAAAGGTCAATGGTAAGGAAGTAAGTAAGATATTGGTCAATGGCAAACCCTTTTTTGGGAACGATCCAACCATAGCCACAAGAAATTTGACAAAGGAAATTATTGAAAAAATCCAGATTGTTGACACCAAAACAAAGTCGGAAGTCTTTACCGGTGAGAAAGGCGATTCGGAAAACAAAACCATCAACCTGACCATCAAGGAAGAGAACAATAAAGGCATTTTTGGCCGGCTATCTGCCGGAGGCGGCACCGATGAACGCTATGAGTTGGCGGGAATGTTTAATAAGTTCGACAATGACCGGCGCATCAGTGTGCTTGCAGGAAAAAACAATACCAACTCGCCGGGGTTCAGTTTTGGAGAAATCCAAAAAATGTTCAGTAACATTAGGAGCATGTCTATGTCCAGTACAGGTGCGTTCAGTATTGACGGACGCTCATTTGGTGGTGGACAGGGTATTACGACTTCGCAAAATATCGGAGCAAACTATGCCGATGTTTTGGCTAAAGGTATTGATGTAACTGCCGATTATTTTATGTCTGCGAGCAATTCGGTAAATGAAACAATGACCAATAGGGAGAATATTTTGCCCGATTCACGGTATTTTACCTATTCCAATTCCAGATCGGAAAACGATACCGAGAACCACAGTGCCAATATGGAATTTGAAGTCAAAGTCGATTCAACTTTTCTGATAACCGTTGCGCCCAATTTCAGGTTCGCGAAATCAAAGAACACCTACCGCAATGACGAGCAGTCCTATAACGACAACAATGTGTTGACCAATCAATCGACTGCATCGTCTTATGTGGAAACGTTTTCCAAAAATTTTGCCAATGAACTCGATTTGACAAAACGCTTTGGTAGTCGCGGCGCCTTTGTAAAATTGGCCATCAATACCGAAGTCAATCTTTCGGATACCGACGACTTTTTAAATTCGGAAACTACTATTTTTGGTGATGACCCAAGTGATTTGGTCCGCGACCAATATGCCGATGGCAAGCAAAGCTTGGAAAGTTTTGGCGCCACACTTACCTACAGATTGCCATTGGTACAAAACAAATTGTCCTTGGATTTTATGTATGGTATCAACAGTGAAAATCGTGAAAGCATCAAAAGCACTTTTGACTTTAACGAGACCTCACAGCAATACGATGTGTTCAATATGCAGTTGAGTACCAATTTTGATTTTACGGACAAAAGCAACAAACCAAGTTTAAGCCTATCGTACAACACCGAAAAAATGTCGGCCAACATTAGCACCGGATACGTTTTCAGGACTCTTGGGAACAAGGATCACCTCCGGCCGCAGTTGAGCTTGGAGCGAGACTTTGAGGCACTGGAGATTGGCGGTCATTTCAGTTATAGGTTTAGCCCCAAGGCATCTATTTATTCGGGGTATAACTTAAGCAACCAGCCTCCTCAAATAAGTCAGTTGCAGCCCTTTCAGGACGTGTCCGATCCGCTGAACACCATCACGGGAAATCCTAATTTGGAACCTTCCAATAATCACGGTATTTATGTGAGCTACAACGGTTTTGATTTTCAAAAAGGGACTGGTTTTAATGTTTATTTCAATTCGGACTTTACCAACAATCAGGTAGTTTCCAAAACCACTGTCGATGAAAATTTTGTGAGAAGTACCACCTATGAAAATGTCAACGGGAATTACAGGATGTACCTTGGTGGCAATTATAGTAAGTCCATCAAACTCGATACGCTCAATACCCTGAAATACCGGGTAGGATTATGGGGGAACACCAGCAGAAACATCAATTACAACAACGAAGTAAAGTATGCGTCAATTACGACCTCTCTGACGCCCAATGGCAGCATTACTTTCAATTGGAACAAAGTGCTGGAAATCGTGCCGAACTACCGACTGTCTATTTCAAAAAATAGTTTTGATTTAGAAGATTTTGACGACAATGAATTTGTGCGCCATTCGTTTGGTTTGCGCACGGCGACATTCGTTCCCAAAAAACTGGAGTGGCGCAATGACATAAATTATGTTTATAACCCCAATGTTGCTCCCGGATTCCAGAAAAGTTCTTGGTTTTGGAACTCGACTTTGGCATACTCCATTATGAAAGATCAAGCCACACTGACCCTAAAGGCTTACGATCTACTCAACCAAAACACCAACGCACAGCGTACTTCGACGCAAAACTATATACAAGATTCGCAGAGTACAGTGCTGCAGCAGTACTTTATGTTGAGCTTCAGTTGGAAATTCAACAGTCTCGGTAAAAACGGCGAAATAGGGCAGGGAAGTATAAGGTTCATTGATTGATTTCTTGCTCTCGTTGGTTTTGAACAATCAATTTTGCCACTGTCTCACCTTTGTTTTTGTTGCCAAATGTTTTTCTTGAGCAAAATGACCGTTTTTTAGTTTAAGCCCAAACCGAATACAGGAAATTTTTAAAGCCCAAATGTGTTTCACAAACAGTTTTTAATTTTATCAGTGCATTGAAGTTTTGTGTAATAAGTGATGCATATGTAACAAAAACTTTGATTTTCAAACCCAAATGCCCGTACAAGCCCAAAGACAACCGTAATGTGCAAATTGCCGATTGAACAAGTCGGGATTGCTGTTTTTCAATACTATATTCCGTAGGAAAACAATAAATGCAGGTTGTGATAATTTCTACAATTTGTGGTTTTGAGATAGATTAAAATAGAAAAAACTGGTATCTTTAACAGCAATGGACGAAAATTGCGATAACACATTAAGTTGCCAAAATGACAAATATGAAATTTTTAACCACATTAGTAACGATTGGGCTAACGTTCATGAGTTGTGCAAACAATCACGATCAAAGCGTTAATATTGCCGAAAAGAGTGAATATTTTGACTATTCCAACAGCGATGACCAAGTTACCGGCGGTATCAAAATGATACCTATTTCTACAACCAAAGGGATTTTTAATGTTTATACCAAACGCATGGGCAATAATCCAAAAATGCGTGTATTGCTGCTCCATGGTGGACCGGGTGGGACACATGAGGAATTTGGAAATTTTGACGGCTACCTCCCCAATTCCGAAATTGAATACATATATTACGATCAATTGGACTCATATTACAGCGATAAACCCAATGATTCCACACTTTGGACTACCGAACATTTTGTTGAAGAAGTAGAACAGGTAAGAAAAGCTCTTAAACTCAACAAGGACAATTTTTATCTCCTCGGTCAGTCTTGGGGCGGTATATTGGCTATGGAATATGCCTTAAAATACCAAGAAAACCTAAAAGGACTCATCGTTTCTAATATGGTGGCCAGTGCTCCCGAATACACCAAATATGCCAATGAGGTTTTGGGGCCACAAATGGATCCTGATGTGCTAAAAGAGATAAAAGATATGGAAGCCAACCATGATTTTGACAATCCACGATATGAAGAACTTTTGATGAACCATTATTATACCTCACATATTTTAAGAATGCCAATTGAAAAATGGCCAAAATCAATCCTCTTGATGTTTGAGCATTTGAATGCAAATATTTATGTGTACATGCAAGGTCACAGCGAATTTGGGATGACAGGAAACGCTACACTAAAAAATTGGGATGTATCCGATAGACTCAAAGAAATAAGTGTCCCTACCCTGATGCTGGGTGGCAAGTATGACACTATGGATCCAGAATATATGGAATGGATGGCTGCCCAGGTTCAAAACGGGAGGAGCGTAATTACAAACGGAAGTCATTTATCGCAATTTGATGATCCGGAAAACTATTTCCCTGCATTGATAAAATTCATCAAAGATGTAGATTCGAAGGAATTTTAATGAATAAATACAAGGCTTTGTGCAACTGTAGGCAAATTCAAATTCTGTTAGCCTGGGGTTGTGTGTAATTAAACCAAACATAACGGTCAAAAATGGACTGACCATCCAAATTCGGAAATGTGAAAGTTGAAACCGAAATAAAAAAATAAGTAGACCGATTTTAAAAATCGAAAAAAAAATAAATAATATAAATTCTAAATTTAAATAGCATGAAAAATTTAAAATTGAGTAATATTTTATTCTTAACCTTAATTGTTTGTGCTATTTTTTCTTGCTCAAATCAAGAAACAGAAATAGAAAGTGTTGAATCAAAAGATATGGTTCAACCAGATTTTCTTAAAAAGGTAGTTCCTATAATACTCTATCTGAATTATACAAAATTTTAGACAAAACCATCTTAAAAAGCGGCAATGAATCACAAATAACCTCTTATATTCAAGAAAAAAATGTAGAGATAATAGATTATTTAGTCTCTAAATATCCACAATATAATGATGCAGCTAATGCCGATACAAAAGATTTAGCTATATTTCATTTTGGGTTAGTCCATGCGATAGCTGAAGAAAATCGATTTAGCAGCGATTTAAGCGCAAATAGATTACCTGCTTGGGCAAATTGCGCTATAGATGTTGTAGCTGGCTATTTTTCTATTGAAACACTTATTGCTGATTACGTAACATTATTTACAGAAGGAGCAAGTTGGAATACTGTTTGGCCTGTTGTCAGAAATTTTGTTAGAAGATATGCTGGTTGGGCTATAGTTGCATTCGTTGGATACGATATAGCAACTGAATGCTTATAAGAATTAAAGTTATGAATTATGTTATATTAATAGTTTTTTCTTTAGCATTTATACTGCAGATATTGAGAATATTTAAGGAACTTTTAAATCCAAGTTTTATGAGTCATAAAATATTTAGTTTTCCAGAAAGGAAAAGTGCAAAAATAGGATATTATCTATGTGCAGCCTTGCTTTTACTTCTGGCGATATTAATTAGATTGGATAAAATAAGCCTAAATTAAAAACTACACACAACAAAGTATATAAAAAATAGCAGTTAAGCGCCAAACCAAAGGTTTGGTTCTTTTCTGCTATCTTTATCATAAACCGAATAATGGCACACACAAACCTGCTACTTTTCATATACAAACCGTTTAATATATTTATCATGAGAATACTACCACCCTCCTGAAGCGCCGCCGCCACCAAAGCCACCTCCACCAAAGCCACCTCCAAAGCCACCACCGCCGAAACCGCCACCGGAACTTCTTCCAAAGCCACCGGAGGTGCCACCGCCGTAACTTCCCCTGCCCATATTGCTCAAGATAATAGCATCAAGGATACTAAAACCGTCACCTGAACTACGGCCTTTCGGCCCGCCACCGCCACGGCTGCCCTTAGAAATGGCGATAATCAAAATAATGAAGATAATGAGCATGAACAGGAAGACCCCAATAGGGACGATATCGTCAGAATCGGCTTGTCTCGTACCCTGGTATTCACCCGTTAAGACTTCAAAAATGGCATCGGCGCCACTGTTGAGTCCGCCGTAATAATCATCCTGTCTAAAGTAGGGGATGATGTCGTTTTCTATGATGCGCCTGCTCATGGCATCGGTCAGGAGGTGTTCAACGCCATAACCGGTGTTGATGGCAATCCGCCTATCTTCACGTGCCAAAAGAATCAATACGCCGTTGTCTTCCTTGGCTTGGCCAATGCCCCATTTGTGTCCCCATTGTGCGCCAAGGTAGTTGATGTTTTCTCCTTGGGTGGAACTGATGATGGCTACAACGATTTGCGTAGAAGTCGTGTCGGAATAGCGGATAAGCTTTTGCTCCAAGTTGTTTTTTTCGGTAGCGGATAACAAGTGGTAATAATCATAAACACTGGTCTGTTCCGAAATGTTTTTTGGCTTATCGGGAATTTTAAACTGCGAAAACCCAAGATGCATGCAGCCAATGGCCGTTAGGGCTGCAAAAAACAGCCTTTGTCTTATTATACCGCTAACTATTCGTTGCATGCTGAATACAGATTAATGAAATCGGGCTTCTTGCCATTGCCATCAGCCTTTGGATATGTCGTCAGGAAGTTCGTTCCTGTCTCCGGAAACCCAAGGGAAAAATGTTTCCAGTTGTTTTCCGGAATTTAGGATCCCGTCCACCAGGCCTTGCTTAAAATGTCCTTTTTTAAAATGCGACTGTATGGTGTTTTTGGTACATTCCCAAAAATCGCTTTCCACAACTTGGTTGATGCCCTCATCGCCCAAGATCACAAAGTTGTGGTCCTGGACTGCAACATAAATTAACACACCGTTGCGGAGTTTGGTATTGTCCATTTTTAAAAGATGGAAGACTTCCAAAGCACGTTGATAGACATCGATTTTTGATGTTTTTTCGATGTGCACACGGATTTCGCCGGAGGTGTTCATCTCTGCGGTACGTATAGCCGCTATCACTTCCTTTTCCTCTTCAGCGGTTAAAAAGTCTTCCAAATTGGGCATGGATTATTTAAAGTCAAATTCTACTTCGGGTGCTTTTTCACTTCCCGCTTCGGCTTTGAAATACTCCAAGCCGCTAAAGTTGAACAACCCCGCAAGCAAGGAGTTAGGGAATGTTTTGATGTGTTTGTTGTAAGGTTCTACCGCCTCGTTAAAGCGGTCGCGTGCTACGTTGATACGGTTTTCGGTACCTTCAAGTTGCGACTGGAGTTCCAAAAAGTTTTGGTTTGCCTTAAGATCCGGATAGCGCTCTACGGTAACCAATAATCGGGACAATGCACTGCTCAATCCGCTTTGTGCTTGGTTGAATGCTGCCAAATCTTCTGGTGTGATATTGCTTGGGTCTATGGTTGTCTTGGTTGCCTCACTTCGTGCTTTGATCACGGCTTCTAATGTGCTTTTTTCAAAATCTGCAGCACCTTGAACGGTTTTTACCAGGTTGCCGATAAGGTCGTTGCGGCGTTGGTAGCTGCTTTCTACATCGCCCCAAGTTCGGGTTGCGGTTTCTTTGAGCTCAACGGCGGTGTTGTTGAAGTTTTTTCCCCAAGAGTACAGGCCGATTGCTATGAGTGCAATAATGATTACGGGAATGAGCCATTTTTTCATGATTCGTAGTTTTTTTAAGTGTTAGCGTTTATTTGTTGAGATTGTTCGAGGTTTGTTACAGTTGTTCTTTGATTTTTATTAGTTGGGATTTGATATCTTCAAGTTTGTTGATAATTTCAAATGCATCCATTGATTTCTGACGTTCTTCCTTGAGGTGGGTTTTGGCACCTTCGAGGGTAAAACCGCGTTCTTTTACCAAATGGTAAATGAACTTTAGGTTCTTGATGTCCTCGGGCGTAAACTTTCGGTTGCCTTTGGCATTCTTTTTTGGTTTCAATACGTCAAATTCCTTTTCCCAAAAGCGAATCAGGGAAGCGTTTACTTCAAAGGCCTTTGCTACTTCTCCAATGCTGTAATAGCGTTTTTCTGGCAGGTCGATGTGCATGTTTTAGTCAAGTGATTGGTTTTCCAATGATGCGTGTTCAAGCAATCTGCCGTATTCTTCGGCAGAGAGATTGCCATAGTAGAAATTGATAGGGTTGATGCGTTCACCGTCCTTAAAGACTTCATAGTGAAGGTGTGGTGCTTCGGAGCGTCCCGTGCTGCCAACAAAACCTATGAGGTCGCCGCGTTTTACCTTTTGGTTGGCCCGGACGTTGTATTTGTATAGGTGAGCATATAGCGATACATAGCCATAGCCGTGGTCAATGCGAATGTGGTTTCCATAGCCCGTGGCGCTGTTATCGGCCCTGGTTACAACGCCATCTCCGGTAGCATAAACCGGAGTGCCTCTTGGTGCTGTAAAGTCCATGCCAAAATGGAATTTCATGACTTTGGTAAAAGGGTCGGTACGGTAACCATAGCCAGAAGCCATACGTGTCAAATCTTCAGTGTTGACGGGCTGTATGGCGGGTATGGCAGAAAGGAGTTTTTCTTTGTTTTCTGCCAAAACGGCAATTTCATCCAGTGACCGCGATTGTACCACAATCTGTTTTTGGAGGATATCCATGCGCTTGTTGGTCTCTATAATCAATTTGGAGTTGTCGTATCCTTCAAAGTCTTTGTACCGATTGATACCGCCAAAACCCGCTTTGCGTTGTTCGTCAGGTATTGGGTTGGCTCCAAAATAAATCCTGTAAATGGCATTGTCGCGCTCTTCTACATTGGCAAGTACCGCTTGGGCTTGCTCCATTTTTTTGTTCAAAAGCTTGTATTGCAGTTCCATGTGCTGTAATTCTCTTGCAAGGGCACGTTCTTTGGGCGATTCTACATACTGGCTCGCTATAAAAACGAACAAGAAGCCAAACAAGGCCGAGGCCAGAAAGAATGTCAGGACATATTTGAGGGTCCTGCCTGTTTTACGCTCTATTTTTTTGTACGAGAGCGATTCGGAATCGTAGTAATATTTTACCTTACTCATTGGCTAATTTGTACTATTTTTGCACCATTGCACGGTTAATTTGCCATGCACTCGTCAACCATAACGGACACGTTATTAAATTATTTTAAATGTAAATTTAATAAAACTTAATGACAATTTTCAAAACACCCTTCAATTGGGGTAAAATTAAGAATCGTAATTTGCCAATTTCCGGACATGGTGCCGTTTTTAACAGTACTTTATAAGATTCAGTTCTATCATTTTTTTTATGAAATCACAAGACATCAGAAAAGCATTTCTCAATTTCTTTGAAAGCAAAGAACATTTAATTGTTCCTTCAGCACCAATCGTTCTCAAAGACGATCCAACGCTGATGTTCAACAATTCGGGAATGGCACAATTCAAAGAGTTTTTTCTTGGCAACGGAACGCCAAAATCAAAAAGAATAGCCGATACGCAAAAATGTCTTCGCGTTTCAGGAAAACACAACGATTTGGAAGATGTCGGTTTTGATACCTATCACCATACAATGTTTGAAATGTTAGGAAATTGGTCGTTTGGCGACTATTTCAAAAAAGAAGCAATAGCATGGGCTTGGGAATTTTTGACCGAAGTATTAAAGTTAGATAAAGACCGATTGTATGTTTCGGTTTTTGAAGGAAATTCTGCCGAAAATGTTCCGTTTGATCAAGAAGCATTCGACATATGGAAACAATATGTTTCGGAAGACCGAATTATTCTCGGAAACAAAAAAGACAATTTTTGGGAAATGGGCGACCAAGGACCGTGCGGACCGTGTTCAGAAATCCATATCGATTTGCGTCCCGACGAAGAAAGAACCAAAATTTCAGGTAGAAGTTTAGTCAACGCTGATCATCCGCAGGTTGTTGAAATATGGAACAACGTATTTATGGAATTCAACCGCAAAGCCGACGGTTCGCTCGAAAAACTTCCCGCACAACACGTTGATACCGGAATGGGATTTGAACGTTTGTGTATGGCAATGCAAGGCGTTACTTCAAATTATGACACCGATGTTTTCACGCCGCTAATTGATAAAGTGCAACAAATTACAGGATTAAAATATACAACCAACGATCAACAACCAACAACCGAAAACCAAGAAAAAACAAACATTGCCATTCGTGTTATCGTTGATCACGTTCGCGCCGTTGCCTTTGCCATTGCCGACGGTCAACTGCCATCCAATACCGGTGCAGGTTATGTCATCCGTAGAATCTTGCGTCGTGCCATTCGTTACGGATTTACATTTTTGAACAAAAAAGAACCGTTCATTTATAAGTTAGTTGAGGTTTTGGCAAACCAAATGGGCGAATTTTTTCCTGAAATCAAATCACAGCAACATCTCGTTACACAAGTAATCAAAGAAGAAGAAACTTCGTTTTTACGAACTTTGGAACAAGGACTTTTATTGTTGGATAAAATTGTTGCCGAAACCCAAAACAAAGAAGTAAAAGGAGAAAAAGTATTTGAATTATACGATACTTTCGGTTTCCCTAAAGACTTGACAGCTTTGATTTTAAAGGAAAAAGGATACACTTTTGACGAAGCCGAATTTGAAGCCGAACTCAAAAAACAAAAAGACCGTTCGCGTTCCGCATCAGAAGTGGCTACAGGCGATTGGCATATTTTAATTGATGGAAATGTTGAGCAATTTGTTGGTTATGACCAAACCGAAAACAAAGTAAAAATAACGCGTTACCGAAAAATAGACAGTAAAAAAGACGGAATTTTATACCAAATCGTGCTTGATGCTACGCCATTTTATCCCGAAGGTGGCGGACAAGTTGGCGACAAAGGTTGCCTCATCCCAACCTTCTCCAAAGGAGAAGGAGCTGTTGAAGTTTTGGATACCAAAAAAGAAAACAATTTGATTATTCATTTTGTAAAACAGCTGCCAGAAAATTTGGAAAGCAGTTTTACCGCAAAAGTCGATACAGGTTTAAGAACATCAACATCCAAAAATCATTCGGCTACACATTTGATGCATCAAGCGTTACGCACTGTTTTAGGAACGCATGTAGAACAAAAAGGTTCATTGGTACATCCTGATTATCTGCGTTTTGACTTTTCGCATTTTAGCAAAGTAACCGATGAAGAACTGCGCCAAGTGGAAGCATTTGTAAATAGCAAAATTGAAGAACAGTTGCAGTTGGGCGAATACAGGAATATCCCTATAAAGGAAGCGTTGGCAAAAGGCGCAATGGCACTTTTTGGCGAAAAATATGGCGACAACGTTCGTATGATTGAATTTGGAGAAAGCAGAGAACTTTGTGGCGGAATTCACGTAAAAAACACAGCTGAAATCTGGCATTTCAAAATTGTTTCAGAAAGCGCAGTTGCAGCCGGAATCCGTCGTATTGAAGCCATTACAGGCAATGCCGTGAAAGATTTTTACCAAAATCAGGAACATACATTGGCAGAAATCAAAGAAAGTTTGAAAAACCCACAGGATATTTTGAAATCTGTGACGTCACTTCAAGAGGAAAATGCCAAATTGAAAAAACAGTTGGAACAACTTTTAAAAGACAAGGCAAAAAATCTAAAAGGCGAATTGGCTTCACAGTTACAGCAAATTAACAATGTTGACTTTTTGGCAATCCAAGTGGATTTAGATGCCAACGGCGCAAAAGATTTGGCGTATGAATTAGGACAAAACAAGGATAATTTGTTTTTGGTTTTGGCAACCGTTACAGATGATAAACCAATGCTAACATGTTATGTTTCAAAAGAATTGGTTGAAACAAAAAGATTGAACGCCGGACAAATTGTTCGTGAATTAGGAAAATACATTCAAGGCGGTGGCGGCGGACAGCCGTTTTTTGCAACTGCCGGCGGAAAAAATGTTTCGGGAATTAAGGAAGCATTGGAAAAAGCAAAAACATATTTGGATTGATTTTTATCTCGCAAAGACGCAAAGGCGCAAAGGTTTTTAAGGTTATTGAAAACGGAAACTTTAGAATTTGAAAGACGTAAATTATTATAGCGAAAATGAGATTGCATCAATAATTGTTTGATTGTTGCTATCATATACACGTAGATTTGGGTCCGGGATTATTAGAGTCTGTTTATGAGGAAGTTATTTTTTATGAATTGACACGTATTGGTTTACATGTTGAGAAACAAAAAGTGTTACCAGTAGTTTGGAAAGATGTGAAATTAGATTTAGGATACAGAACCGATTTAATAGTTGAAAATAAAGTAATAGTTGAGATAAAATCGGTTGAAGAAATTCATCCGGTACATCCAAAACAAGTATTAACCTATTTAAGATTGACAAATTTGAAACTAGGATTGCTTATTAATTTCAATAGTCCTTTGATAAAAACAGGGATAACCAGAATAGTCAACAATTTATAATTCTCTGCATCTCTGCGTCTTTGCGAGAGAAAACCAATGAATTTCACAACCCAAGTACAATTAGAACAGACATAACCAGAATAGTCATATAATATATAAACCTTTGCATCTCTGCGTCTTTGCGAGAAATAAAACCAATGAATTTCACAACCCAAATACCCATTTCAAAAAGCAGTTTCCCGATAGATTATCAATCGGAAGTTTTGCTATTGGGTTCGTGCTTTGCCGAAAACATAGCCGAAAAATTTCATTATTTTAAATTCCAAGCCATAAAAAATCCGTTTGGTATTATTTTCAATCCGGTTTCTATTGAAAATCTTATCAATCGAGCGGTAAACAAAATAGAATTTACCGAAAAAGACATTTTTTTTAACAACAATTTATGGCATTGTTTTGAAGTCCATTCCAAACTTTCAAACCCTGATAAAACAAAGTTTCTCAACGAATTGAATGTACTTGTAGATGCAGCAAATAAATACATCAACACATCAACACACATCATCATCACACTTGGAACATCGTGGGTTTACCGCCATAGCGAAACCAAAAAAATAGTAGCCAACTGCCATAAAGTACCACAAAAAGAATTTACCAAAGAACTGCTTTCGGTTGAGGTTGTTGAAAAAAGTTTACAGAATATCATTTCGTTAATCACCTCGATCAATCCTGATGCAAAATTTATTTTTACCGTTTCGCCCGTTCGGCATATCAAAGATGGTTTTTTTGAGAACAACGTTAGCAAAGCGCATTTGATTTCGGCAATTCATCAGTTTTTGTCACATCGAGCGCAGTCAAGATGTCTTTATTTTCCGTCGTATGAAATTCTAATAGACGAGCTTCGCGATTATCGTTTTTATGCCGAAGATATGTTGCATCCAAGTCAAACTGCGATTGATTATATATGGGAAAAGTTTTGCCTTGCATGTGTTGCTGCCGAAGCTTCAAAGACTATGGACGACGTGGACATCTTGCAAAAAAGCCTTTTGCACAAGCCATTTTACCCCGGTTCTGAAACACACAGGTTATTTCTTCAAAACCTCGAATCAAAAAAAGAATCACTTCGGTCAAAACATCCGCACATCGTATTTTAGTCTGCGCTGGGTTGTTCCAAAAGCACATTCAATAAGCTTGTTTAAAGCTATTTATGGTTTTTTTAAGTAAAAATACGGCATTTGTCGTATTGTCTTGCATGGTTTTGTGCCCCAAATTTGCCTCATTATAAACCCTAAAATTTTTAAACGATGAAAAATTTAAGACAAATTATGTTATTGGTTATGGCCGTTGCAACGGTTTCATTAACCTCGTGTTCTAAAGACGATGACGGTGGTAGCGGAGGCGGTGCAGCCCAAGGCACCATAGTTGCCAAAGTGGATGGTACATCCGTAACAACAATTGAAATGGCAACTTTTGCCCATTTGGTAAGCGGAAACCTGCAAATACAAGGCAACACCGGAGGTACATCCAGTAAAGCTTTTGTGATTACCATTATAGGATTTGATGGCGTGGGCACTTATCCCATTGGCGGTGGAGCCAATATTTTTAATATAGCCGCCTATGTGGAAACCGAAGTGGATTTGTCCAACCCGACCCAGCCTGACGTAACCACTTGGCAAGCGCCTTATGATGATACTGAAGTGGGGGAAATTAAAATTTCCGAAATTACCAGTACGCATATTATTGGAACGTTCAAGTATAAAGCCAAAACCGAAGGTGAAAACTATAAGGATATTACCGAAGGTTCCTTCAACATAGAACTTCAAGAACTTTGATAAAATATACTATGGAAATTGTCAAGAAACTTCAAAATTATACCATGGTTGCGCTTCTTGCAAGTGCGACCGTGGTTTACGCCCAGAAGGCAGAGCAACCTGAAACGTCATATGACCTTGGTGCCAAAATCAACGAAATGACCTTAACCCAAGGCGGTATTTTGGTTGTAGCTACCAATGACGGCCTCGTAGGGGTTGACCCCAAAAAAAACACACCTGTTTTTAGTTTTAACAATTTTGGGAAGTTAAAACCCGAAGAAACGAACTTCATTCCAAACTCGCCTTACATCGTCGTCTCACAAGGTACCGATTCTAATTTTTCTGCTCTTGGGAAAACCAAACGTGCCGTAATCGATTATGTTTCGGGCAAAGTGCTGTTCAATTCAGAAACCGACAATTGGCGTCAAATTTATACCTGTAATGTGGTATTGCCCCAAAACAAAGTTATTGTGAGCGGGCTTCAAAAAAGCGACCAGAAATTTGAAAGTCAAGTGCCCAAAGTCGCTGTCTATGATCTGATAAGCGGCAAGCAAGATTTCGCTTTCTTTTTGGACAAGCCTGGACGTGTGGGTGTCGCCAAAGATTTTAGCGTCACCGGAACGCCAATGTTGCTTAAAAACTCGATTCTTGTTCCTACGGCACAAGGTGTTATCGCATTGTCGCACAAAGGCGATGAGTTGTGGACAAATAAAATTAAAGGTGTAAAATGGATGGTTGCCGACGAAACCGAAAAAGAAATATACGCTTTTGAAGGTGCCAATAACGGAAAAAACACCCGCATCCACAAAATAGGAAGTGATGGCAGCGAATTATGGAAAGACGACCGCAAAGTAAAAGGCGAAGTTTCAAACTTCCAGATTTTGCCACAAGGTATTGCCGTGGTGAGCGACGTTGCAGCTTCGGGAGGCAGCGGTTTGAACAAGCTCATGGCTGCAAAAGCACAAAGCCATATTGCGTTTTTATCGGCAGGTTCCGGTGAAGATCTTTGGGAAAAAGCACCCAAGACCAACGGTTATGTACAACACTTTTATGTGATGGACGATGGTATTTTGTTCGGGATTTATGAAGGCGGTATCAATAAGATTTCGTTCGACGGTAAAACATTGTTCAAAAAACCGCTCAAGACCGGCGAGAATATCATGATCATGGCACATACGCCGCAGGGATTGATCTACATTACCGGCGAAGATACCAATATCGTGAATTTACAAACCGGTGACCAAGTGTGGAACAAGCCGCTCAAATACAAAAAGGCAACTTCGGTAGCTTCAACTTTTGACAGTAAAAACGACCGATACCTCATCGCCGCCGATAGTAAAGTTATGGCAATTGCCGCCAATACAGGCGAAGTGAGCGACCTTGCAAAATGTAATTTTGGCGAAAAAGAAGACCCAAACAATCTCGAAATAAGGGATTCGGGCATCTTTCTTTCGTCAGCGCAAAATATGACCCTACTTGGATTTGACGGCAGTGAAACCTATCACGAATATCACAAATCGCCGGGACGAAGCACTTTTGGTAAAATTATGGGTGGTGTTATGGCTGTTGCTTCTACCGCAATGACAGTGTCTATGAGTGCAGCAGCAGGAGCAAACCGTACAGGTTATGGCGGTATTAACGACTTGAGCAGCTATAACGATTATGGTAAACAAGCTAAGATGGCTTCTGATATGTTTGCCGGTATTGCTGGTGCTTCTTTTGACTACTTGTCAACTCGTTTTAAAGCAACTGCCGCCACCGAAAATTCGCAGTTTATTTTAACAAAACTTGACGATGGCGTAGGCTTGGTTAAAGTAAACAAAGATACCGGAAAAACCGAAAAAGAAATAGTTCTTAAAGATAAAAAGCCTGAATATGAGGTAGATGAATATGGTGGGTTTTTGTTCTATAAAGCCAATGACAAAACTATTTATTCTTATAATCTGAACAATTAAGGGTTGTTTTTTATTTCTGGATTGAGTGCAGCATTAATGTTGCACTTAATCCTTTTTTGAGGGCAATATTTCTAAATATTGGGACAAGCCAATCAGCAGCTATCGGATAATAAAATATTTGTATTTTGAGACATTGATTATGGATAATAAATATGACTCTAAAAGCCTTTTGGGTTCAGAAGAGTTGAAAGTTTATGACTTGTATTCAATGGGACAATTGTTAATGAATCCAATGTAAGATACTATGCTCAAGTATTTTCTCTTTTTTCTGTCTTTTTTTTATGGTCTTCTATCTGAAGCTCAGGGTCCAAATCTCATTTTGCAACAGCACGATTCCATCAGTCTTGAAGAGGCTGAAAGCATGTTTTTGGAAGCATTGCAGGAGAATGACCCCGAGAAACAAGGTATTGCATTGTATTACAAGGGTATGGCTGTCCAGGATAAGTCCAATACAGAATCACTGGAATACTATCAACAAGCCACTGTAATCCTTGAGCCTTTACGGCACAAGCTCCTACAAGATGTTTATTTTAACCAGGCTGAGATATATACGACATTTTCAGAATTTCCCGATGCATTGAAGTTTGGTTTCAAATCGCTGGAATTCAATAAGGTCAATGGTATTAAGGATAAGATATTAAGGGATATGTCGCAAATAGGATATATTTATGACCGCATGTACGAATTCAAGGAGTCCATCAAATGGAACCGTGAAGCATTGGCGATTGCAAAATCTACGGGCAACAAGTTGCGGGAGGCGCATTGCTATGGGCGTATTGGCATTGCCTACGATGAGCTTGCCGAAAAGGATAACTTCAACCCAAGGCTTTTTGACAGTGCTTTGTACTACAACAAAAAAGCTGCCAAGTTATGTGAAGAGTTAAATGCGACAGGATTTGCGAGGACTGTCTATTCAAATATAGGCAATACCTACGCCAAGCTCAAGGATTTCAAAAAGGCTGAAGAGTACACTTTGAGATCGTTGGCCGTGCCGGGATATGAGGACCGTAAAGGAGTAACCTTGGTCAACCTTGGTAAGATCTATTTAGAGACCGGCCGTTATAACGAAGCAAAAAAAGTACTCGACAGTGCCATGCGAAACACAAAAAAGTACGGCACCAGAAAGTACCAATTGGAAGCTTATTACCGATTTCATGAACTCAATGCAAAAAAAGGTGATTACAAAAGCGCGCTCGATAACTACATAAGCTACAAAACCATCGAGGATTCGATTCTCAACGAGACCAAGACAAAACAAATAGCCGAGATTGGAGAGCGTTACAAATCTGCAGATAAAGAGCGGCAAATCCTCATGCAGCGTGCAGAACTGGCAGAACAAAACCTTATCATCCAGAAGAAGAACCTTCAAGTTTTTGGGCTTTTGGGACTTGCCATAGTCATGTCGCTCACCGGCTTTTTGTTTTACAGCCAACAGAAGTTTAAGAACACACAACTGCACAAAGAAAATGAGCTCAAGAACGCCTTGGTAAAAATCGAAACACAGAACAAGCTCCAAGAACAGAGGTTGCGCATCAGTCGGGACTTACATGACAATATCGGTGCGCAGCTCGCTTTCATAATTTCTTCCATTGATAACTTAAAGTACGGTTTTGACATACAGGATGAAAGCCTGAAAATAAAGCTCGAGAACATCAGCGATTTTACTTCAACTACCATATATGAACTTCGAGATACCATTTGGGCCATGAACAAGAGTGAGATAACCTTTGAAGACCTTCAGACCCGGATTTCCAACTATATTGACAAAGCACATGTGTTTGATGAAAAGATCAATTTTTCGTTTCAAGTGGCTCCAAAGGTCGATATTTCAAAAAAATTTACATCGGTTGAGGGCATGAACATTTATAGGGTTATACAAGAGGCCATCCACAACAGCCTTAAGCACTCTGATGCAGATGAAATAAAAGTGACCGTGGACCAACTTAACAGAAATCTGCAATTTGAAATATTTGATAACGGAAAAGGTTTTGATGTCAATAATGTACAATTGGGCAATGGTTTGGTCAATATGAGAAAGCGTGTCAATGATGTAGGGGGCGAACTTATTGTCAATTCCGTAGATGGGAGTGGCACCTCAATAAAAATGTTGTTCCCATCATAATTTTTCATAAATTGGGAAACCAATTGTAAATAAACATGAAAAGGATCCTCACGCCTTTTTTCGCTCTTTTTGTTGCAATATTTGTTAGTGCGCAACCCGCGTCTCAAATGCTCAATGATTCTGCAATGGCCATCTATAGAAACGATGCAAACAGAGCTATCAAGTTGCTCGAAGAAGCACTCGTTAAGGCCCAAGATGCCAAAGACGCAGAATTGGTAAACCTTACAAAAAACAATTTGGGAATTGTATATCGTATCCTTGGTTCTTTTAATGAAGCCAAAAAATTTTCTTCCCAAGCACTAATGGATAGCAAAGATGAAACTATTATTGCCTCCGCCCTCAACAATATTGGTGCGGTTAACAGGAATCTAGGGCTTTATGAAGAGGCGTTAAAGGCTTATCTGTCTGCTCTTGATATCTATGAAAAAAGAAATGACGTTGATAGGCAAGCTACCACAAACAACAATATCGGTATGGTGTACAGCTATCTTGGCATGAAGGCTAAAGCCATAGAATATCACCTGAAAGCCAAGGATGCTTTTGAATCCGGTAACAACAAGAAAGGCCTATCCGAATCTTACAACAACATCGCTATCATCTACGCCAACGATGGAGAACTTGAGAAAGCTCTCGAATATTTCAAGTTTTCACTCTTGATCGAAGAAGACCTCGACGATAAAAAGGGCATATCCGAATCTGCAAATAATGTAGGAGGCGTATATTATTATATGCAAAAAGTTGATTCGGCATTGGCATATTTTAAAAAAGCTGCCGCCACCGAAAGATCTATCGGTAATTTTGAAGGAGTAGGGGCCATCTACAACAACATTTCTATGCTATTGATAGAAAATGGCCAGGCCGATGCTTCAAAGAGTTATCTGGACAGCGCGTACCATTTTGCGGTAAAGACCAATTCAGCGATAGATATAGAAACATCATTGAACATATATTCAATGTTTTATGAAGCCAAGGGCGATACCAAAAGCGCACTAAAATATTTCAAGAACTATACGGCATTTAAGGACAGTCTTCTCAATATAGAGACAAATGCCAAAGTGGCCAAGCTCGAAATTGAGTACCAAACCGAGAAAAAGGAAAAAGAAATCCTTTCCCAAAGAGCCGAACTTTCCGAAAAAGAACTTCACTTGAACAGAAAGAATCTTTATATCATCCTGTTGGCCGGACTTGCCATCGTACTCTGCCTGTTGGGCTATCTTCTCTACAGTCAGCAAAAACTCAAAAACAGCCAGTTGCAAAAAGAAAACGAACTTAAAGATGCCTTGCTGAAAATAGAGACCCAAAATCGATTGCAGGAACAGCGCATGCGCATCAGTCGGGACTTGCACGACAACATCGGTGCGCAAATCACCTTCATCATAGCCTCGTTGGATAACCTGAAATATGGATTTCAGCTCCCCGAAAAACTTAACCAAAAGCTAAAAAACATTGGCGAGTTTGCCACGGCAACCATCTATGAGTTGCGAGACACCATTTGGGCCATGAACAAGGAACGCATTTCCATGGAAGATTTGCAAACCCGTACATCAAATTTTTTGGGCAAAGCAACCACAGCTGCCTCAAATATCGATTTTGCAATAAACATTGATAAAACGTTGGCTACCGATATCACTTTTAGTTCCGTTGATGGAATGAACATATACAGGATCATTCAGGAAGCCATCAATAACGCCATAAAATATTCAGAAGCCAAAAACATAGAGGTTTCATTCCAAAAATCGGGTGACAGTCTGGAAGTGTCGGTGACCGATGACGGCCGGGGCTTTGAACCGGACAAAGTAGAAAACGGCAATGGGCTGAACAATATGAAAAAAAGGGCGAACGATCTTGGTGCCAGCGTTGATGTCCAGACAGGTTTGGGCAAAGGGACCAAAGTGTTGTTGAAGATCGCCTTGGAAAATACGGCAAATGACCTATTTCCATAAAAAGAAATTATTGATAACTTACGGGTTTTACCAACCCCATTTTTTTATATGAATACTATCAAAATAGCTATCGTTGACGATAATTCTTTTTTGATCAACGCCGTTAAAGAAAAACTATCGTTCTTTAAGGTGCTCGATTTTAAGTTCTCTGCCATGAACGGCTCTGAACTTTTAACAAAGCTCGAAGCAAACGCCAACCTCGATTTGATATTGATGGACATAGAAATGCCCGTGCTCAATGGCATTGAAACCACAGAGATTGTCAAACAGAAATACCCACATATCAAAATCATCATGCTAACGGTATTTGACAATGACGAAAACATTTTCAATGCCATCAAGGCAGGAGCCGATGGGTATTTGCTAAAGGAAATCAACGCCAAGGACTTGCACGACGGTATCTTGGACACGTTGAACGGCGGTGCTGCCATGAACCCTTCCATCGCCTTAAAAACCTTGAAACTGCTACGTAACCCGATAGATATAGAAAACAACGAAGATAAAGAAGACATACGGCTGACACAAAGGGAAATGGACGTTTTGGAACAACTGGGCAAAGGACTCAACTATATCAAGATCTCCGAAAACCTTGTCCTCTCAACAGGGACGGTAAGGAAACACATTGAAAATATCTACAAAAAACTT
This sequence comes from Bacteroidota bacterium, assembly GCA_029557895.1. GTDB lineage: Bacteria > Bacteroidota > Bacteroidia > Flavobacteriales > Flavobacteriaceae > JBPOFM01. The sequence continues at coordinate 127,945 of JAKQHT010000010.1, forward strand.
CAGGTGCACAACAAACTCGAAGCGGTGCAAAAAGCGAAGAAAAATAAATTGATTTAAAGCCTGTTTTTAATTAATATGAAAAATCAAACAGGATTTTAAAAGGTTGAAACTTTAAATGGAGCCCAAATTCTGATTTGGCCGTCATTTGACCCGAACGCTATCCGGTACCAACACCGTATAATCACCGTTGTTCCTAATGACATCGCGTACAATGGAAGAAGAAATATATGACGTTCTTGCGGCCGTCAGTAAAAACACGGTTTCTATTTTTGAAAGCTTTCGGTTGGTATGGGCAATGGCTTTTTCAAATTCAAAATCGGCCGGATTACGCAAACCCCTTAAAATGAATTGTGCGTCTATTTCTTTGCAAAAATCGATCGTCAGTCCTTTATAGGTTGTCACTTTTACTTTGGGTTCGTCCATAAAAGCGTTCTCAATGAAGGCTTTGCGCTGGTCAAGCGAAAACATATACTGCTTGTCGGCATTGATGCCAATGGCAACAACAACTTCGTCAAACAAGTTGACACCTCTTTTGATGATGTCAAAATGCCCTAACGTAATTGGGTCAAACGACCCAGGAAATAGCGCTCTTTTCATAATCCAACTCCCATTAAAACCAGAATATCATTTTATGATTGAATAGCCAAAGATATAAAATTAATGCAGATTTTGGCTCATGAAAGGCTCTCTTCAATCGCATTCCCAAATAGCTCCTGCAAGCTAATACCTGCGGCAGCGGCTTGCTGCGGCAATATGCTGGCTTTGGTCAGGCCCGGTACGGTGTTGACTTCCAGCAGATGGGGTTCGCCGTCTTTAAAAATATATTCGCTGCGGCTGAAACCGGTCATTTTAAGTGCTTCATACACCTTTTTGGCAACAGCATTGACTTTATCTTCTTGTTCTTTTGTGAGTCGTGCCGGTGTGATTTCTTTGGATTCGCCCAGATATTTTGCCTTATAATCAAAAAAGTCGTTGTCGCTTATGATTTCGGTAATGGGCAACACTTTTACTTCGCCTTTGTAAGTGATGACACCCACAGAAACTTCGGTGCCGTCCAAAAACGATTCAATAATCACTTCGTCATCTTCGTTAAAAGCGACTTCAAGTGCGTGTTGCAATTCTTCTTTTTTGTAAACTTTGCTCACGCCAAAACTGCTTCCGGCTTTATTGGCCTTGACAAAGCAAGGTAGTCCCACTTTATTGATGATGGCATCTTCGTCAATAGTGTCGCCCAAATTAACAAAATAGGAAGTGGCGGTTTTGATGCCATAAGGTTTGAGTGTACTCAAGCAATCACGTTTGTTGAAAGTCAATGCTGCCTGGTACATGCCGCAACTGGTATGTGGTATACCAAGCAATTCAAAAAAACCCTGCATGTAGCCATCTTCGCCGGGTGTCCCGTGAATGGCGTTGAAAACACAGTCAAATGTGATTTTTTGATTTTGTACAATTACCGAAAAATCATTTTTGTTGACCGGAAATTCGTTGTCGTCCATATCTACATACACCCATTTGTCTTTAAAAATATGGATTTTGTAGCAGTTGTATTTGGTCCTGTCAAGTACTTCAAAAACAACCTGTCCGCTTTTTAGGGAAATCTCGTATTCACTGGAATAGCCTCCCATGATAATTGCAATGTTTTTTTTCATGTTCATGTTCCCGCAGTGGTGGGAATCTTGGATAAAGTTATACTAAATCACTCTTATTTGAGTTTAGCTAAAATATCATTTAAAATCCAAAACGAAAAGATTTGGATTTTATATATTTGCTAAATTGCAAAAAATCCATGAGCATAGTAAAATTTTTGACAAGCAAAACCTTTTTCAAACAATTGTTAATGGCAGTTGCAGCCTTGACGGTACTGTGTTTTATCTTACTGAAATGGTTGGATATCACTACCAATCACGGAAGTTTTGTTGAGGTGCCCGACCTTACCGGCAAAACTTTGGAAACCGTTCAGATTGAATTGGACGACAAGGACCTGCGTATGGAAATTCAGGACTCGGCCAATTTCAACCCCAGATACCCAAAATATTCGGTTATTGAGCAATATCCGGTTGCGGGAACACAGGTAAAAGAAAACCGAAAAATATACTTGACCCTCAATCCGTCCGGTTTCCGAAAAGTGGAAGTGCCCAACGTGGTGCGACGCACCTTTAGGCAGGCCAAGCCAACGCTGGAGGCCGTTGGGTTCCAGATAGGGAAGATTACCTATGTGGACGACATAGGAAAAGATGAGGTTATTTCCATAAGCTTTAACGGAGAAAAGATTGCCAGCGGCGACATGCTGCCCATGACCTCCAAGATTGATATGGTTTTGGGCAATGGCAACCGAACCCAAGAGGAGTGATGAGCGAGGACTTTCTTCCCAACGATGAGGCCTACGACGACGACCTGTACGAGCATTTTGCCTTTACCGTGGACAAAGGCCAGCAACCTTTGCGCATAGATAAGTATCTGATGAATAGAGTGGAAAATGCCACTCGGAACAAAATACAAACGGCGGCAAAAAATGGAAGCATCTACGTTAATGACGTTCAGGTAAAACAAAACTATAAGGTAAAACCCTTTGACAAGATTCGTGTCCTGTTTTCGCATCCGCCATACGAATATCTGTTGGTGCCAGAAAACATTCCTTTGGACATTGTTTACGAAGACGACGAATTTCTGATTGTCAACAAGCCAGCCGGTATGGTTGTGCACCCCGGGCATGGCAACTATTCCGGTACACTTATCAATGCACTGACCTACCATTTTGAAAATCTCCCCAATAATTCCAGTAACCGGCCGGGACTGGTACACCGTATAGACAAAGATACCAGCGGTCTGTTGGTAATTGCCAAAACGGAAGATGCCATGGTACATCTGGCAAAACAGTTTTTTGACAAATCGAGTGAGCGAGAATATGTGGCTCTCGTTTGGGGCAACGTCGAACAGGACGAAGGTACTATCAAGGGAAATATAGGGCGACATCCCAAAAACCGTTTACAAAATACTGTTTTTGAAGGCGATGACGCCGAAAAGGGAAAGCCGGCCATTACACATTACAAGGTTTTGGAGCGTTTGGGGTATGTCACCTTAGTGTCCTGTGTGCTCGAAACCGGACGTACGCACCAGATCCGCGTACATATGAAACACATTGGACATACACTTTTTAATGATGAACGTTATGGTGGCGACCAAATCCTGAAAGGAACTACATTCAGCAAGTACAAGCAGTTTGTGGAAAATTGTTTCAAGATTTTGCCCCGTCAGGCACTACACGCCAAGACCTTGGGCTTTAAACATCCCAAAACAGGAGCCGTGATGCGTTTTGATTCTGAAATCCCCCAAGATATGCAGGATTGTATCGAAAAATGGAGGAATTATGCCAGGCATCAAGGGGAAGAATAGCCAATGGCCAATAAAGGCTTGGGTAAGGTCCCAACACTCAATGCGCTAATGGCTTTGTGGTATAAAAAAGTAGGCAACCGTCGGTTTGGGTCAACTATAATCCCAATTTGTAAACTGCCTGCAACACATTGCTCCATACACCAATTGCACCACTCAAAATATTCTTATCTTTGAGAACCAGTAAACACCATACAAATGAAACTCGTCATATCGCCATCTAAATCACTTGATTATGAAAGCAAAACCCCAACAACAACCGCTACCGAGGCTTGTTTTTTGAATGAGGCACAGCGTATTAATGCACTATTAAAAAAGAAATCTGCCAAAAGCCTGTCAAAGCTGATGCATATTTCCGATGCTCTGGGACAACTCAATTACGACCGAAACCAAAATTGGCATTTGCCTTTTACGGCAAACAATGCACGGCAAGCCGTTTATGCATTTGACGGCGATGTGTACAGAGGATTGGACGCTTATACCATTCCCAAAGAAAAAATACAGAGGTTGCAGGACACTGTCAGGATTATTTCGGGACTATATGGCTTGTTGAAACCTTTGGATCTGATACAGCCGTACCGATTGGAAATGGGAACAAAATTTCCTGTCGGAAAATCAAAAAATCTGTATGAATTTTGGCGCAAACATATCACAAGTTCACTTAATCAGGAACTCAAAGACGATGAACTGTTCCTGAATCTCGCCAGCAACGAATATTTTAAAGCAATAGATGTCAAAGCCTTGAAAGTACCGGTCGTACATATCGACTTTAAGGAATTTAAAAACGGGGAGTATAAAACCATAGGTATTTTTGCTAAGTTGGCAAGAGGCTTGATGGCACGATACATTATCGATACCAACGCAAATAACCTTGATGATATCAAAGGGTTCAACTATGAAGGCTATGCGTTGAGCGAACAACTTTCCAAAAGCGATAGTTTGGTATTTACAAGGTGATATTTAAGTGATTATATATCGTCAACCCTATCGCAACTTGAAGATTTTTTAAACACTGAAGAAGCTGTTGCCAATGATAAAAAAACGCTATTTAACGTATATCAAATTGTTTGTGCCTGTGCAAGTTTGGAGCAATCCAGGAACCACCAAAACCCAGTCCATTGTCATAAATGTAAATAGCAATCACAATGCAATTATTTAAAAAAGGGCGAAAAATAGATTTTATAGTTGGGGGAACCCAAAAGGGAGGTACTACTGCCTTGGATTATTACTTGCGCAGGCACCCTCAAATAGGAATGGCAGACCGTAAAGAGCTGCATTTTTTCGATAATGAACGCATTTTTTCCAAACCAAAAGTTCGATATTCTGAATATGAAAAGAAATTTAATTTTAAATCCCAAAAAAAAATTTATGGTGAAGCCACTCCTATTTATTTTTATTGGGAGCCCTGTTGTAAACGCATATGGGAATACAATCCAGAGATTAAATTGATTTTTATACTCCGCAATCCTATATCCAGGGCTTTTTCGCATTGGAACATGGAATTTGACAGAAATTATGACAGTGAGACCTTTAGTAATGCTATTGTAAATGAATCAGAACGTGTAAAAGAGTCATTGCCGCTACAGCACAGGGTGTATTCCTATATTGATAGAGGTTTGTATTTTGAACAGATTAAACGGTATAAAAGTTATTTTCCCGATAAACAATTGCTGTTTATAAAATATGAGGAGTTCAAAACAGAACAGGAAAAAACCCTTTTTGACATATTCAAGTTTTTAGGGGTCAATCCAGATGAATTTACTTTTGAACATAAAACGATACATGAAAGGGAAAAACACTCCAATATTTCTAATGAAGACAAAAAATTTCTGATTAGTAGATTTAAAAATGAAATCAAAAAAGTTGAGGAAATATTGGGATGGGACTGTAGTGATTGGCTCGAATGAAAACGCGCACCCACACCATGAAGTATTTATCTTCGTCGTAATTGCTTAAGCAAAATGCTGTAATACAATATTTTAAATAAGTGTTTGTATTCCGATATGATTTGTGGTAAAACTATTACGGGATTAAAATACCATTCTCTGCTTTTTTATGCACAGCCATTTTAAACCTCAATAAAACAACGAAAACCCCTGGCACCATAATACGATTCGGCACCGTTGTGGTAGATAAACACCCTTCCAAATCGACGGTCGCCAAAGATGGCTCCTCCCAGTGCACGGATTTCCGGTGGCGTACACAACCAACTGGACGTCTTGATGTCGAAAGTCCCAAGAGTTTGCAAGGTTTGGTATTGGGTTTCGGTGAGCAGTTTGCAACCCATCTCAATTGCCATTGCTACAGCACTGTCTTTGGGTTTGTGCAGTTTTCGCGATTCTAATGCCTCCATGTCATAGCACAGGCTCCTCCGCCCGGTCGGGCTTTCTGGAGAACAATCAAAAAAGTGATAAGTTCCGGTGGTAGGGGTTTGGCCAACAACATCTGGCTCGCCACCACTTTGTTCCATTTGGTAGAGCGAGCACAGTTTTTCGGGCTGGCTTCGGAGTTTTTCTTCAACGTTTGTCCATTGTATGTTTTCATGCCGTGCCCTATGGGTCTCAAAACGGGTTTTTAAGATGCTGATGAGCGTGTCCTTCGCTTCTTGAGAAAGGTTTTTTTGCTTTGCCATTCTATGAAATGATTGTCACTTGCAAGTTACTGAAAAAACGCTATAGTTAGTTTTTTTCTCATTCCTATCAACAAAGAGTGTTTGAGAGCAAGCGAAGTGATCACTTTGATCTTTTTGTCAATCTTGACGGGTTCGTTGGTTTCTCTCTTTTGCCTTTTTATTTTATTCCACATGGTTGGTTGACCAAATTCTGAAGCCGGCCAAAATAATAAAACATCGAAACACATTTTTTTGCTATTTTTGCTGATATTTTCACATCGCTTTTTTACTATATGAACATCACCATAGAGAACATTTTGCTAATAGGCTCCTTGCTTTTGCTCTTGAGCATCGTATTGGCAAAAAGGGCTTTTAGGTTTGGCGTTCCCACGCTCTTGTTGTTTTTGGTAGTTGGGATGTTGGCAGGTTCAGAAGGTATTCTCGGGATTCATTTTGACGACCCAAAACTGGCACAGTTCATAGGGGTTGTGTCGTTGAGTTTCATCATGTTTTCGGGTGGTCTGGACACTGATTGGAAGAGTGTAAAACCGATAATGGGGCAAGGGTTGATGCTTTCGACCTTGGGGGTTTTGCTCACGGCGGTAGCCCTTGGTACCTTTGTATGGTTTGTGACGGATTTTACCATTTATGAAAGCATGTTGTTGGGCTCGATAGTTTCATCTACAGATGCTGCAGCTGTTTTTTCCATTTTGAGATCCAAAAACTTGGCGCTCAAAACCAATCTTCGACCTACGCTAGAGTTTGAGAGCGGAAGTAACGACCCGATGGCCTACGTACTTACCATTTCGTTTCTTACCTTGGTCATCAACCAGGACCAAAGTTTGGTTTCGATTGTTCCTATATTTTTGAAGCAAATGATCATTGGCGGGATAGCTGGCTTTGCCTTTGGGTGGTTTAGCAAGTATTTTATCAATAAAATAAATCTCGATTTTGAAGGTTTATACCCGATATTGGTCATCGCACTAATGTTTGCTACTTTTTCAGCAACGGATTTTATTGGTGGCAACGGGTTTTTGGCCCTCTATATTTGTGCCGTTTATCTTGGAAACCAAGATTTGATACATAAATATACAATCCTCAAAATGTTTGACGGGTTGGCGTGGCTCATGCAGATTATCCTGTTCCTTACACTGGGCCTGCTTGTTTTTCCGAGTGAGGTTTGGGCGGTAACGGGTATAGGCATGCTCATTTCTCTGGCTTTGATCTTTTTGGCGCGTCCCATAGGTGTGTTTTTGAGCCTGTTGCCCTTTAAGATGAAGTTGCGTCGTCGGTTCTACATATCATGGGTGGGCTTGCGCGGTGCCGTCCCGATTGTGTTTGCTACGTATCCACTTTTGGCAGGAATCGAAAAAGCCAACATGATTTTCAATATCGTATTTTTTATATCGGTAACGTCGGTTATCTTGCAAGGCACAACGCTTTCGGTTGTCGCAAAATGGCTGCATGTTGCACTTCCGCAGAAGGTAAAGCGCATTCAGGAAAACGAACGCTATATCTTGGATTTGCCAAAATCTGTCATGAAAGAGATAGTTGTGTCGCCCCAAGGTTTTGCCCCGGGCAAGCGTATTGTCGATTTGCGCTTCCCGCAATCTGCCTTTATCGTTATGATAAAGCGCGACGGAAAATTTGTGCGACCTGGTGGTTCAACGATAATTGAGGGTAATGATACCTTGGTAGTCCTGCTCGATAACGAAGAAAGCCTGGAGAAAGTAAACGAAGTATTGCTTGCGTAATACTTTGTATTGAGCGTATCGACGCAAATGTGTCTCTATGTGCCCGTTTTCTATGGGTTTTGATAATAAACGGTCACAGTTTTATATTGTCGTTTTCGTCAAATTCCCAAAATGGATTGTAAGCTACTTCAAACAAATACCCGTCCAAATCTTTGAAGTAGCCACTGTAACCGCCCCAATAAACTTTTTGTGCCGGCCGTACAATAGTGCCGCCAAGTTTTGCCACTTGTTCCAAAATTGTATCAACTTCTTGTTCGGTCTTGGCATTGTATGAGATGGTCAGCCCCGAAAATGTGGTTGGCTGGTATGCCAATGTTACGTCCTCGGCAAGTTCGTGCCTTGGATGCAGGGCAAGGATTATCCCGCCCAGATCGAACAGGGCAAGACCTGTTAGGCTTTTGTCCGATTTTTTCCAGCCAAGACCTTTTTCGTAAAAGTTGAGCGATTTATCAAAATTATCGGTTCCGAGTGTTATCAAATTTAATTTTTGTCGCATGGTTTCGAGCTTTTTTTAATGGGAAACAAAGGGTTCGGCATTTTTTTAATGTGTTCATGCCAAATCCAAAGATAGTGAATTGCATTGGATTTTTTTGTAATAAATTGGACCATAACCTGTCCGCTTGGGAAGATTGCATCAAGCTTGCAGATTTTCATAACTTGGTTTATAATTATTGTGCTGTTTTACCGTTATGGCAATGTAATTCCTGCTATTTTTGGCGCGTCAATCTAAAAAATAATTCATGTCCCTCAAAAAAATCACTTTACTGCTGGCGTTTATCGTTCATTGCAATTATGGGTCTGCGCAACTTTCTGCCACCTATACCAATGATTTGGTTGTGTACCAAAAAGCGCTCACGCTCTACGATAACAAGCAGTACCAAGCCGCACAATATCTGTTTGATAAAATCATGGACAGTACAGAAGACGGGCAGCTCAAAAGCGATTGTGCCTATTATTATGCCAATTGCGCCGTGCGCCTCAACCAGCTCAACGCTGACGGTCTTATTGAAAACTTTGTGGAAACCTACCCGACATCTACCAAAAAAAATACAGCTTTTGTAGATGTTGCCGACTATTATTTTGAAAATGGGCAATATGCTTATGCCCGAAAATGGTACGAAAAGGTTGATGAAGGCAATATATCCCGGACCGAGCTCGACAAGTTCTCGTTCAACTATGGCTATTCCCTTTACACCACAAAGGATGAAACCGGTGCTCAAAAATATTTCAACCGTGTCATAAACTCCCAAGAGTATGGATCTCAAGCCAAGTATTATCTCGGTTACATGGCTTACCAAGGCGATGATTACAACAGGGCCAATGAATATTTTGACCAAGTGCGCAATAGCGAAAAATATGCCGAAAAACTCTCTTACTACCAGGCAGATTTAAATTTTAAACTCGGCAATTTTGAAAAAGCCATTGCCATGGCAAAAGAGCAGTTGCCCAAAAGCACGCCTGCCGAACAATCGGAACTCAACAAAATTATCGGCGAAAGCCTTTTCAATCTTCAAAAATATGACGAAGCCATTCCGTATCTAAATAAATATAAAGGAAAAGCCGGCAAGTGGAACAACACCGATTATTATCAGTTGGGCTATGCCCATTACAAACAAAACGATTTTGAAGCTGCCATTGCAGAGTTCAACAAAATTGTGGGCGGCAATAACAGCGTAGCGCAAAATGCCTACTACCATTTGGGCGAAAGTTACATCAATCTTGACAAAAAGCAGGAAGCCCTGAACGCCTTTCGCAATGCTTCGCAAATGGATTTTGACCTTAAGATTCAAGAAGATGCGTGGCTCAACTATGCCAAAATCAGTTATGAAATCGGTAATCCCTATCAGTCTGTCCCGCAGGTGCTAACAGGCTATTTGACCAAGTATCCCAAAACCGCCTATCGAGAGGAAATCGAGACACTTTTGATTGATTCATATATCACTTCAAAAAATTATGGTGAAGCTTTGAAACTACTTGAAGGAAAAACAGGCTTTGAAAATAAAGTGGCTTATCAAAAAGTGACCTTTTACCGTGGTATCGAGATTTTTGTTGAAGGTAATTATCCCGAGTCAAAAAAAATGTTCGTAAAATCCTTGAAAGAACCCCGTGATGCAAAGTTCACGGCCCGCGCCACTTTTTGGAAAGCAGAGTGCGACTACAATCTTGGAGACTACGCAGAAGCTTTGATAGGATATAGGCAGTTCCAACAGCAAGCAGAGGGAACTACCACTCCGGAATATACCAATTTGGAATACAATTTGGCCTATACATATTTCAAGCAGAAAAATTATGTCAAGGCCACCGAGTTGTTTAAAAATTTTATAGCAAACCATACAGAAGACAAACTCCGCCTCAACGATGCTTATTTGAGGTTGGGCGATGGCCACTTTGTGTCAAGCGATTACCAAGAGGCGATTGTCGCATACGAAAAAGCCATGGCTATGGGCGAAATCGAGACCGATTATGCTGCTTTCCAAAAAACGATGTGTCACGGATACCTCGGTAAAGACAATCGAAAAACACAAGAATTGGTTGACTTTATCGACCGTTATCCAAAGTCTTCTTTGCGGGATGATGCCATGTACGAATTGGGCAATACCTACGTAAAGGCAAATCAGGACGACAAAGCCTTGGCGACCTATGATAGGCTTAACAACGAGTACAAAACCAGTGTGTTTGTCCCAAAATCATTGTTGCGACAAGGCCTCGTACATTATAACGCTGGTCAAAATGATGCGGCGTTGGTCAAATTCAAAAAAACGGCAAAGGATTACCCGGGCTCAGAAGAGGCCATGCAGGCTGTCAGCACTGCCCGATTGATTTATATTGATTTGGGTCGCGTGGACGACTATGCTGCTTGGGTGAAAACCCTTGACTATGTCAACGTGACCGACGCCGAACTTGACAACACAAGCTATCTTGCGGCAGAAAAGCAATATTTGGACGGAAATACCGACGGGGCTATCAAACAATTTAACCGATATTTGAACGATTTCCCGAATGGAACCCACGCACTAAAAGCCCATTTTTACCTTGCAGAGTCTTATTCGAAAAAAAACCTGCCGGAAAATGCCCAAGCGCATTACCAATATGTGAGCAATCGTCCCAAGGGCGAATACACAGAACAATCGTTGGTTAAATTGTCCGAAATCTATCTCAACACTTCACAATGGAACAAGGTTTTGCCTATTTTAAAGCGCCTTGAGACTGAAGCAGACTATCCGCAGAATATCCTTTATGCACAATCGAACATAATGAACGCATATTATCAATTGGAAAATTACCAAGATGCCGAAGCGTATGCCGAAAAAGTGCTTTTGAGTTCCAAATTGGATAACAAAGTAATAAGCGATGCAAAAGTCATCGTGGCCCGTTCTGCTGTTAAAACAGGCAACGAAGAAAAAGCAAAGACTGCTTATGCCGAAGTGGAAAAGATTGCAACGGGCGCTCTGGCTGCAGAAGCACTTTTCTACAACGGCTATTTTAAGAACAAAGAAGGCAAGTATGAAGCTTCAAATACCGTCATACAGAAGTTGGCCAAGGATTTTTCTGGATATAAGTATTATAGTGCCAAAGGTTTGGTGGTCATGGCAAAGAACTATTATGCCTTGAAAGATGCATTTCAGGCAACTTATATTTTGGAAAGCGTCATAGACAACTTTACCGAATTTGAAGATGTGGTTGAACAAGCCAGAACCGAACTTAACCAAATAAAAACAGAAGAAGCAAAGACCAATTCATCAATCATAACAGGAGATTAAAATGCAACCATCGGAATGTTTGCCTGTCGGTTGACAAGCTTTTGATCCTTTGGAATTTAATTTTTTGGAATTTTTAATACAACCATGAAACAATACCTCAAATATTCCCTCATCATAACGTTCTTGTCGAGTTTTGCTTTATTTTCCCAAGTGCGTACCAAAGACACGCTCGATCCTGAAGTGGTCAACATCGTAAAGCCCTACACTCCAACAGTTTCCGATGCTTTTAAGGTTAAGGAAACACCTGTTTTGGACGACGAAGTCACAACGACCAAAAAGGGGGTTGACTATAATATATTTTCTTTTCCCGTGGCTTCGACCTTTACACCTGCAAAAGGTAAGGCCGCTACTGTGGAAAAGTCAAAACCGGAAAAACGTTACGACAATTTTGCTTCGCTTGGCGTTGGCAATTACACGACGCTGGCCGGTGAAGTCTATTTGAACTATGAACTCGGCAGAGGCGAATCCGTTGGAGGATATTTGGCACATCACTCATCTGGTGGAGAAGTCAAGGATGTTCAGCTCAAAAGCGGATTTTGGAATACGAATCTAAATGTCAATTACACAAAAAAGCTCCGTGACCATTCATGGTCCGTTGATGGCGGTGGACTCTATCAAAAATACCATTGGTACGGATTGCCGGAGGGTTATTTTGTTCAAGAAGTTGCCGATACGCTTAATGTAGGACATTCATATCTGGGTGTCAATATCGGTGGGAAAGTGAAATTTGATGACGGGTATTTTAAGTCTGGCAATGTGCGTTTCCGGCATTTTTCAGATGATTTTGGCTCTTCAGAAAATAGGTTTACCGTAAAAGGCGATGTTGATGTGCCCATAAACGATGAAGTTTTTGCCACTAAAGTAACCTTGGATTTTCTTGGCGGTTCTTTTGAGAGAAATTATTATACCAATGAAGCGCTCAAATACGGTAACGTCAACTTTGGTATTGCGCCACAGTACCAATTGGCCCAAGACGATCTGACCCTCAATCTTGGCGTTAGTCTCGTTTATCTAAATGATAACGAGGCAGGTAGAAACAAATTTTACATTTATCCAAACATCACTGCAAGTTATAGGTTGGTGGATGAGCTGTTAATTGCGTATGGAGGTCTTGAAGGTGGGTTGTTTCAAAACACCTATGAAGATTTTGCACACGAAAACCCATTTGTGTCGCCAACCCTTCTCATTGCACCAACTGACCAACAGTACAATCTGCATGCGGGTATTAAAGGAAAGTTTACCGAAAATATTGGCTACAATGTCAATGCCCGTTATACTGCTGACAGGAGCAAGGCTTTGTTCCGTGCAAACAGTGTTTCCGGTGAGGCAATTGAAGATTACCAACTGGGCAATTCGCTAACGATAGTGTATGATGATGTGAAAACGTTGTCTTTTTCCGGCGAACTCAATGTGGATATCAACCGCGATTTTAAATTGACGGCAAAAACCGAATTGCTTTCTTACAATACCAAGAGTGAATCCGAAGCTTGGAACCTGCCCAGTATCAAGGGGTTTTTGTTTATGGATTATCAAATTGATGATCAATGGTTTGCCGGAGCAGGTTTATTCTTTGTTGGCAAACGAAAGGATTTGTTCTTTGAAGAAGGTACTTTGGTGCCGCCATATAATCAGACAGTAACTTTAGATGGTTATTTTGATGCCAATGCCCATGTGGGTTACCGCATAACAGACCATATATCGGCCTTTGCAAAGCTCAATAATATGGTCGGCAAAAGTTACCAGCGATGGCTCAATTATCCGGTTCAGGGATTCCAGTTTTTGATTGGAGCCACCTATCAGTTCGACTTTTGATTCCACCGATTTGGTTTTTCTATAGTGAAAACACATTCCAAATAGGAACCCTTTTTTTAATTATATGTCGAATAGATAAAAAATCAGGAAATCCCATGTGCAGATTGCATTTGTATGGAAATAGATTTGGATTTGTCAGATAGATAAAGGATGAAGTTGACCCAAAAATCAAAAAAAACTGTCAATCCGATTTTTTTGGAATCTTATATCATTGTTTGTTAATGGTTTGCATAAGGTTGAGACATGTCCAACTCAACAAAGGCAATGTTTTGAGACAGCTTCTTCTTACTTTTACAAAATAATTCATAATCCAAAAAATGAAAAGATATTTCAAGTTCTTAATTCTTTTGGCATTTTTTTCCTGTAAACAAGAGGAAAAAATTCAAGTGGACACCATTGTCATTAACGGAAATGTCTACACCGTCAATGCCGCATTTGACAAAGCCGAAGCCTTTGCAATCAAAGCCGGCAAGTTTGTTGATGTTGGCAGCAATAGCCAAATACTGCAAAAATACGGATCACACAATGTGATAGATGCCGGCGGAAAGACCGTTGTTCCGGGCTTTATTGATTCCCATTGCCATTTTTTGGGATTGGGGTTCAATCAAAAAAGTGTGGATTTGGTAGGGACCAAAAGCTTTGAAGAGGTTGTTGACAGTGTGGTTGCTTTCCAAAAACGAAACAACGATTCATATATCATAGGTAGAGGTTGGGATCAAAATGATTGGCCTGTCAAGGCTTTTCCGACCAAGGATTTGTTGGATGCCAAATTTCCCGATACGCCAGTGGTATTGTCCAGAATAGATGGCCATGCGGTAATATGTAATCAGGCTGCGCTCGATTTGGGTAAAGTGACCAAAGACAGCAAAATCGATGGGGGGGAGGTAGTTGTGAAAGACGGCAAACTTACCGGGGTTTTGATTGACAATGCCGAATCATTGGTAATGGCGCATTGGCCAAAATCTACAAGAAGCGATATTGCAGAAGCACTTATTGCAGCACAGGATATTTGCTTCAAATACGGATTAACAACGGTCGATGATGCCGGTTTGGACACCGATGCCATTGAGGTAATCGACAGTTTGCAAAAAGCAAATGCTTTAAAAATACGGGTTTATGCCATGGTTTCTGCTACAAATGCCAACCTTGATTATTTTTTGGGCAAAGGCATTTACAAAACCGATAGGCTGAATGTGCGTTCTTTTAAAGTTTATGCTGATGGAGCTCTGGGCTCACGCGGTGCTTTGTTGCGTGCGCCATATAGTGACCACCCTGGACATTACGGTTTGTGGGTCACAGCTTTGAGAGATATAGATACCATGGCACACCGAATTGCCAACTCCGGATTTCAGATGAACACTCATGCCATCGGAGATTCGGCAAATCACACCCTTTTGGCTGTGTACAATAAGGCTCTAAAGGGTAAAGAAGACCGTAGATGGCGCATAGAACACGCACAGGTTATCGCTCCGCAAGATTTTGAAAACTTTGGAAATGTCATCCCTTCGGTACAGCCCACTCATGCAACCAGTGATATGTACTGGGCTGAAGAACGTTTGGCTGCAGAGCGTGTCAAAGGCGCTTATGCTTATCGGCAATTATTGCAAGCCAATGGTATGGTAGCTCTTGGGACGGATTTTCCCGTGGAGCAAGTAAGCCCGTTTCTGACCTTTCATTCTGCTGTTGCACGTCAAGATCTGGATAATTACCCAAAGGATGGCTTCCAAATGGAAAATGCCTTGAGCAGGGAAGAAACCCTTAAAGGGATGACCATTTGGGCGGCTTATGCCAATTTTGAAGAACACGAGAAGGGTAGCATTGAGGTCGGTAAATTTGCCGATTTCATTATCCTTGACAAAAATATTATGGAGATTAACAGTGCCGATATTCCACAGGTAAAAGTCGTGAAAACCTTTGTGGATGGCGTTCTTCAATATGAGAATCTCAATGGGAAATAACAATTTATACCGTTAGTCTCGCCAGATAATCGTAGTGTGGTCCTTCCATGGCCATTTGGCACTGTATCCCAACAGTCCTACACTCCGATTGAAATGTTCCAAAATCGAGATAGAGCCATTTCATAGGTTGTTCTTTTTCGCCTTTATAACATAAAAAATAATCGATTTCGCCATAGTAATCAGCGTTCAGGTCTTGCCAAAACCCGCCATCATCATCTTCGTACATGTATTTAATGTCAGAAGAGTCGATAAGTATCTGGCCGTTAGGATTTAGAAGCGATTTTAAATGGGTGAGATACTTTTTTGTCTGTGACAACTCCTGAAAGATTCCTGTACCGTTCATCAGCAAGAGTATGGTGTCGTATGTAGCGGTTTCGTCAAGGATATTTTTTTGGGCCACATGGTGTACCCCCCGTTGTTTGGCAACTTCAACTGCGCCTCTCGAAGTATCTATGGCGCTCACATCAATTCCTTTTGACTGTAAAAATAAACTGTGGCTTCCTGCACCACAGCCTACATCGAGGGTTTTGCCTTTAGCCAGTTTCAGGGCTTTCTGTTCCAGTTTTGGCATGTCCTTATAATCCCTAAAGAGATACGGAAGCGGTAACACATCCTCATCCGAAATACTTGTCGAAGTGACAAGATCCTCTGTGTAATTTCCGGATTGGTAATCCATCAAAGCTTTTCCAAATAAATCCTTCATCCAAATGATTATATTTGTCCCATGCAGGACATGATCGAACAACTTCCAAATTTGGCCAAAGATAAGCATAAGGAAACCAAAAATTTCTTTGCAAAGCTCAAAAAAAAGCCGCCCAAACATCTTGATTACCTGATGTTGGAACTGCATGGGGCAGAGTTCAAACGTACCGATTGCCTTGCCTGTGCCAATTGTTGCAAAACCACCGGGCCGTTGTTTACCGATAAGGACATTGAGCGCATAGCGAAGCACTTTAGGATGAAAGAGCAAAAGTTCATTGCTGAGTTTTTGAGGGTCGATGAAGATAACGATTATGTCTTACAGAACGTTCCTTGCCCTTTTTTGGGTACAGACAACCATTGTTCAATATATGAAGTGCGGCCAAAGGCTTGCCGTGAGTTTCCGCACACCGACCGAAAGAAATTCCAGCAGATAGCAAACTTGACGATGAAGAATGTGGCCATTTGCCCAGCGGCATATAATATTGTGGAAGAAATGAAGCGCCGGATCAAGATGTAAACTTTGACGTAAAAAATTCATTCTTTTTGCTATCTTTAAAACCAAAGTTTAAATCAAATGGAATCCATCATCAATTATTTTGAAACCATTCCTTCGCTTCACAGGTCCATAATTCTTGTTGGCGGCATCGCATTTTTTTGGTTGCTGGAAGGTTTTTTGCCCCTTTTTCGTTTCCAATACAAAAAATGGCAGCATGCCATCCCCAATATTTTCTTTACGCTCACGACCGTAATTGTCAATTTTGGCTTGGCCTTTTTGCTGCTGAAAACTGCTGATTGGGTTCAGGCCAACGATTTTGGTATCATCAATTGGTTGCCTGAAATGCCGCTTTGGCTCTATGCGTTATTGGGCATTTTGCTTCTGGATTTTTTTGGGGCATACCTGGCCCATTTTGTGGAACATAAAGTAAAACTCTTATGGATGGTGCATTTGGTACACCATACTGACCATAAAGTTGATACCACCACGGCCAATCGGCACCATCCCGTTGAGAGTGTTATCCGATTTGTGTTTACACTTTTCGGGGTTTTTATCGTTGGCACGCCCATAGCCTTGGTATTCTTGTACCAGTCGTTATCGTTGGTGGCGACACAATTTACACATGCCAACATAAAGATGAACCAAAAACTGGATAAAGTGTTGAGCTATGTCATCGTATCGCCCGATATGCACAAAGTCCACCACCATTATATGTTGCCCTATACAGATTCTAATTATGGCAATATTTTTTCGATTTGGGACCGCATTTTTGGTACGTATATGACCCTGGACAGGGAAAAGATCATTTACGGTGTAGATACCTTTCCCGATGAAAAAACGAACAGCAATATCAAGGATTTGCTCAAACAGCCTTTCCATAAGTACCGTAAGCCAACAACGATGAACGGTTGATTTAAATCGTTGATTTTACGTTAGTTGATTGTTGTCCGATAGGAGTTAAAACTTTATCGCCTTGCTTCGGTATGCATTTCGTCGATTTTTTTTGAAGACATTTACAATTCGTCTGCACTTTTATTTCATTTGACTAAAACTTTGGGGTCGAGGTTTGTGGCTGGTTTACCTTTGAAGCATAAATTAACATGCAAATCGCATTTTGATTTTGCCCAAAAACCCAAATCATGAACCTATTGAACAAAATTACTGTTAAGTTTTACATTTCCGTCATAATCCTTGTGGCGATGACGATGATTGCCACTAGAGCAAATGCCCAAAAGCAATACACTACTATTCTAAAAAATTTCAACCCTGAAGCACAAAATCTTTACCATGAACTATCTCCGCAAGGCGATACACTGTTTTTGAAGGCGGAATCCATTTTTTATAAGGTGACGTTTTTGAACAGCCTTGACAAAAAGGTTTATAAGTTCAATCCGCCTTTACTTGAGGCAAATATCCCGTTGCATGACATTATCGTGGGCGACTATACAGTACTGGTATATAAAAAGGACCGTATTATTGTGTTCCACATCAAGCGTTTGATCGAAATCGAAATGCCCGAAACAAGAGTTCCCGAAATGGAAATTTATGCAGGTATCGAATCTGGTTTTGGAAGTGTCGCTTTGGCCAATGCCCCTGAACAAAAAAACAATCAGCTTATAGAAAATATTGATGTGTTGTCTGAAAGCATCCAATTGGCCTCACAGGAAAATGTTGGTGAAGGCCTCCCGGAACTGAACATGGCAAGGAGGGCTTATGACTTGTCATCTTTAGATAGGACCGGCATGCAGACCCGTGAGGAATATCGCAGGAGCAATTTGCGGCCCAACGGAAAGCCATACAAGTAAATATTGACTTTTTATCGGATTTTTTGGCACTTCAAAGGATAGTTGAATATTCTGAACGGTAAATAACATAGATTCGTCGTTAGGGATTTACAATATGTTCTTGGCTCACTGTTGTTAAACCAACCAGCCGGTACTTTATGTTCAGATTTAGTAAGTTCCTTTTGGCCTCGTTTTTCGGGCTTGCTTTTCAAAAGTTAATTTCCCAAAACCAGTTTGCAATTCTTGAAAAGAACCACAATGAGGGTGCCAAAGATTTGGTGCACGAACTCAATGCAAGTAATGATACCCTGATGTTGAAATGCAACAAGACCATTGACTATGTATATGCCATAAACAGTGAATACAAGCGGGAAATCGATTTTTACAACAATACCAACAATCTCTCGATACCTTTAAAACAATTGACAAAGGGCAAACACGTTTTTGTGGTATCCCATTCCAAAAAACAGATCGTTTTTGTGGTCAGGGTGCTTTCAGACCATAGAACTTTGGCTTTGACAACGCAAAAAGAGGTAACCAGTATCAGCAACTAATCATAGATTAAGTATTTTTTTCTCATGGCCTTGAAGCTGTCCAATCCATCTTGCCAGGAAGCTATAATAGTTTCCTCGCTCATTCCTTTTTCTATTTGGAGTTGAAGTTTGTTGGTTCCGGCAAGCTTCTTAAAAAAATCATTGAAAAAAGTTGATTTGTCCGGTGTGTTGACGTACGCTTCTATCAACCATTTTAGTTGCAGCTTGTCAAAGTGTTTAGCATTGCTCAAATCTTTACCAAAACAGGTTTTCCCCAAATGCATCGGATTTTTAGCGCCTTCGTTGGGCCTTGGAACAAATTGAAACCCAAAGCGCTCTTTGGGTAGGTACGGGCTACCGAAAATTTGAAATTGCTTGTTGGTGCCACGACCGACAGAAACATTGGTCCCTTCAAACAAACAGATGCTCGGATATAGATTGACAGCGATGTCGTTGGGGATATTGGGAGAAGGCTTGATGGGGATACTATATCGTGTTTGGTGAGTGTAATTTTTTACGGGGATGATATCTATGTTGCATTGTATCCCGTTTTTGAGCCATTTTTCCCCATTGATCATACGGGCATATTCGCCTATGGTCATTCCATGTACAATTGGTATGGGGTGCATGCCAACAAAGCTGGAATGTTCTTTTTCGAGGATTGGCCCATCAATGTAATGCCCGTTTGGGTTGGGCCTGTCCAATATCAGCAGTGGTACATGTTGTTCTGAACATGCTTCCATAACATAATGAAGCGTAGATATATATGTGTAAAATCTGGCTCCAATATCCTGAATATCAAATAGCAATATATCAACATCTTGTAAATGTTCGGGTTTTGGCTTTTTGTTGTTGCCGTATAACGAAATGATCGGAAGGCCTGTCCGGGCATCTTTGCCGTCCTTAACCAGTTCACCGGCATCGGCCGTGCCTCGAAAACCGTGTTCCGGAGCTAACACCTTTGTGACATTTACCTGCAAAGCCATTAGTGAATCTACAAGATGGACAGATTCCGAATTGTTATTTTTAAAGATCACGGATGTTTGGTTGGCCACAATGCCCACTCGTTTGCCTTTGAGAAATTGGAGATAATGTTCGGTTTGGTTCGCACCGACGATGGGTGGCGATGGCTCCATTTTAGAGATTGTTGGAGCCGTTGCAGCAGTTTGGTTTTCAGCAGTTGAAAAATTCCCGCAAGAAATGAATGCAAAAAGCAACCCGGTAATTATTGGGAAAAGCGTATTTTTGGACAGCATCAAATTATTATTTCAAAAGTTGAACTACGAGTTTTTTATAGCAAAACGTATTATTGGCAATAAAACGTATAAAAGTAGTGTTTCGGCGCCGATAATAAAAATTGGCATTGCAGCAATCGCTATCGGAATTATCGTGATGTTGATTGCCATAGCAACGGGGATTGGGCTGCAACAAAAAATCAGGGACAAGGTGGTGGCTTTCAACGGGCACGTTACCATTACCAATTTTGATACCAATACATCGGATGAATCGGCAAGCCCAATTAGTACCCAACAGGATTTTTATCCCAAGTTTGACAGTGTTGAGGGCGTGACGCACATACAGGCGGTCGCGACCAAATTTGGTGTGGTGCGCACCGAATCGGATTTTGAGGGAATTGTGTTTAAAGGCGTTGGTAGCGATTACGATTGGCGGTATTTTCAGGAGTTTTTGGTTGCCGGGCGTTTGCCCGATTTTGCTGAAACAGTGAGCAATGAAGTGCTGGTCTCGCAATACCTCGCTGACCGAATGGGATTTGCGGTAGGTGACGCTTTCCAGACACTTTTTGGAAAGGAAGACATCGGTCAAATTCCGTTTATCAGGGCTTTCACCGTGGTCGGGATTTACAATTCGGGCTTTCAGGAATTGGACGAAAAATATGTCATGGGCGATTTGAAGCATATTCAGCGAATGAATAAATGGCTTCCTGATGAAGTGGGCAATTTTGAGGTATTCATTGATGATTTTTCTAAAATTGAAGCAAAAGGCTTGGAAATTTACGAAGCAATTCCCTCAAAACTTAACGCGCAAACCGTTTCGCAAAAATACTATTCCATTTTTGAGTGGATTAAGATTTTTGATAACAATACGTACGGCATCATCTGTATGATGCTGCTCGTGGCAGGGATCAACATGATTACGGCCCTATTGGTCCTCATTTTGGAACGAACCAACATGATTGGTATCCTCAAGGCGCTTGGAAGTTCTAATTGGAGCATTCGAAAACTGTTTTTGTACAATGCCGCCTACCTTATTGGGCTGGGACTGTTGTGGGGCAATACCATTGGTATAAGCCTTTTATTGGCCCAGAAATATTTCAAATTAATCCCTTTAGATCCTTCGGTTTATTATGTCACAGAAGCTCCGGTTTACATCAGTTGGGATTATATCTTGCTGTTGAACCTTGGTACTTTTTTTGTCTGCCTTTTAATGTTGTTGGTGCCATCGGTGATTATCACAAAGATAACGCCTGTAAAAGCCATTCGATTTGAGTGAACTTTCGGCAAGTGATTATTCTTTGGATGACAATTAAAAAAAATCGGTTTACATTTGCACCGCAAAACTGCTTTTATGGATTACGCTAATAACATACTGGAAACCATTGGCAATACGCCTTTAGTAAAAATCAACGAGCTTACCAAAGATTTGCCTTGTCTGGTTTTGGCCAAATACGAAACCTTTAATCCCGGTAATTCCGTCAAGGATCGAATGGCCCTGAAAATGATAGAGGACGCCGAAGCCGATGGACGTTTAAAGCCAGGGGGAACCATCATAGAAGGAACATCCGGAAATACAGGTATGGGGCTGGCGCTTGCTGCTATCGTCAAAGGGTACAAATGCATTTTTGTGATGAGCGACAAGCAATCCAAGGAAAAGATGGACATTTTGCGTGCCGTCGGTGCCGAAGTTGTGGTCTGTCCAACGGATGTTGCCCCAGATGACCCAAGGAGTTACTATTCCGTGTCAAGGCGCATGAGCGAAGAGATACCCAATTCGTGGTATGTGAACCAGTACGATAATTTGAGCAATACCAAGGCTCATTATGAAAGCACAGGGCCCGAAATATGGAAACAGACCAATGGTAAGGTAACCCACTTTGTCGTGGGCGTAGGAACCGGAGGTACTATATCTGGTGTTGGTAAATATCTCAAAGAACAAAATCCTAATATAAAGATTTGGGGAATAGATACTTATGGAAGTGTCTTTAAAAAATACCACGAAACGGGGATTTTTGATAAAAATGAAATTTATCCTTATGTCACAGAAGGCATCGGTGAAGATATTTTGCCCAAGAACGTGGATTTTGACATTATTGATGCTTTTGAAAAAGTGACCGATAAAGATGCTGCGATTTATACACAGTTGCTGGCCAAAAAAGAAGGTATGTTTTTGGGCAACAGTGCCGGGGCGGCCATAAAGGGCGTGTTACAACTAAAGGCCCATTTTGCCAAGGATGATGTTGTCGTGGTGCTCTTTCATGACCATGGCAGCCGTTATGTTGGCAAGATGTTCAACGATGATTGGATGCGGAAGATGGCATATATTGATTGATGGTCACGGGAGGTGGTCATGGGTCTTCCTAAAAATGTCGATGACATCAAAAACCACAATGCAGAACCCTGTCCAAACCATCCCGGCAATAAAACCGCCAACAATATCGGACGGGAAATGAACCCCTAAATAGATTCGGCTAACACCGATGGCCAAGATCAGTGCAAAAAGCAAAAGGATGATGCCTGCTTTGATAAACACATTGAACCGCGATCTGTAAACCAAAAAAATCACAAAACCATAAAAAGCCATCGCGCTCATAGCATGACCGCTCGGGTAGCTCAAGCTCCTTACCGAAACCAAATGCTCGATGGTGGGCCTTGCTCGGTCGATGAAATGTTTCAGGATGACATTTGAAACCGATGCCAAGATAAGGACGGTAAGTATTTGTACGGCATATCTCCAATGCTTGTAATATGAATATGACAGTGCCAGACAGAGTCCTACCGCCACGATATAACCATACACATCTCCTATATGTGTAATGGTTTTGAAAAAATCCGTGAGTAGCGGCGATCGGTAAGAAATCACAAAATCCGTAACCTGCTCATCAATTTTTGTCAAGCCATTGGTGTGCAAATTGCCAGTGAGTTTTAAGAAAAAAAAGATGCCCGCAACAACCACTGTTAGGGCAATGCCTATCGTGATGAGGTATGGAAGACGCTCATCCCTATAGTTGAAATTGGTCGCCAAAAAGGTTCGCAATCTCACAATGATTTTTTTGAGGATATCCCTCAACGGGTGCAAAGTTTTCAAAGTTAATTTTTAAAAAAAATCAATATAAGGCTATGCCAGCATTGGCTTTTGGCTTTTCAAAGTAACGATTTTTTTCCGTACAAATCGAAATTTCAATAAAGGCAAAAAAAAGCTTGGCAGATTTTCAGTGCCCGTTTAAAATTTGCCCGATTTTTACCCGTAGCGCATCATTTTTTTGGAAACAGGCGTACAGATTTAAATTAAAAGATAAAAAAATCAAACAATTGCACTGATTTAATCGAATGCAATACACCCATATATCCATGAAATTGTATAACTGTCAATAAAAAACTTGTCTGTACATCTGCGGATAAACAAAATTATTTGATTATCAATAATTTGCATTTCTTTTAAATGATGCACTGCGAATTAATTTTATTGTTTTGCAACTTTTTGGCTACATCGTTGTTGTTTTTTTAGAAAGCGTGTAGTTGTCCCAAAAGCAAATGCGATTTGTTTAGTACAAAAACTTTTAATTTTTCATGCGTTTTTGCTGAATATCCATTTTGCAAAAAATCTTCGTAACAACTTTTCTCACATATTATTAATAAGGAGCTCCATTTATCTTGAAAGAATTCCTTACTTTTAATAATTTCAATATCATGCAAGAAAACTTTCTACATTATATCTGGAAGTACAAGAAATTCAACACGCCAAAGCTCAAGACTACCACTGGCGAAGTCGTCACATTGGTGAAAGCTGGCCAGCATAACAGGCATTCCGGCCCTGATTTTTTTGATGCACGCATGAGAATTGGCGGACAGCTTTGGGCGGGAAATGTAGAGATCCATGTAAAGAGCAGCGATTGGTACCTGCACAATCACGAGAACGATCCCGCATATGACAATGTAATCCTGCATGTGGTTTATGAAGATGACGTTGAGGTCTTTAGAAAAGACAATACCGCCATTCCTGCTTTGGAGCTAAAATCGTTTATCGATCCATCGGTATTGCAAGGCTACCAGAATCTGTTGCACGGTAAACCAAAGTGGATCAATTGCGAAAATGAATTTGCCGATACAGATGATTTTTTGTTGCGCAATTGGACAGAGCGTTTGTATTTTGAACGTTTGGAACAAAAGGCGCAGTTAATTGCAGAGATGCTCAAATCGTCCAAAAACGATTGGGAAGCAGTGTTGTTCAGGCTTTTGGCCAAAAATTTCGGGCTTAAGGTAAACGGTGATGCTTTCTTGTCTATGGCGAGTTCTTTTGATTTTCCGATTGTCAGAAAATTGCAAACAGATGTTCTGCAATTAGAAGCATTGTTTTTGGGACAGTCGGGTATTTTGGATCAGCCCATTGAAGATCCGCATTATCAAATGCTAGCCAAAGCGTATTTTTTTTTAAAGCAAAAGTTTGGAATTTCAAATTTTCAGGTAGTGAAGCCGCAATTTTTCAGGCTTCGACCACCTAATTTTCCGACAATACGCCTGGCACAATTGGCCATGTTGTATCATCGGGAGCAGGGTTTGTTCTCTAAAGTTATCGGTGAAAGTTCGATAGAAGGGTTTTACAGTATATTTAGTATAGCGCCAACGGCATTTTGGCAGAACCATTATACTTTTGGAAAAACTTCTGCACGTACCAAAAAAGCTTTGACCCATTCGTTTATCGATCTTTTGGCCATCAACACCCTGTTGCCTTTGAAGTTCTGCTATGCCAAGCACCTGGGACAGGACATCGATGAAGAAATTCTCAACATCGTCAAAAAGATTGTGCCTGAAAAAAATGCTATTGTGGATACATTTTTTTCCCTAAAAAAGGGCATTAAAATGTCGGCGATGGAGTCGCAAGCTTTGATACAGCTCAAAACAGTGTACTGTAACAAAAGCAGGTGCCTTGATTGTGCCATTGGCAATGCACTGCTCAACGCTTGAGAATTTTGCATACCATTTTTTTAAAAAGTATATTGCGGCATGAACCTGTTTTATAAAGCACTTTTATATTTCCAAAAGAGGGGATATTACGTTTGCCAAAGAATTGCCGATCGCTTGGGCATTCGTGCAAAGGTTGTGCGCACATCGTTTATGTACTTGACCTTCGTGACTTTGGGCTTTGGTTTTGCCCTGTACCTCTTTATTGCATTCTGGATGCGGATCAAGGATTTGGTATATACCAAAAGATCTTCGGTTTTTGATCTCTGATTGAATTTTGTGGCGATTTTGTCAAATCAGTTGCTCATAAATCAGTGCCTGCAAACTATTTTAACAGCAGATGTTTTGAATATGCCGATTTTTTTTAGCATATTGTCGCCTTTTAGCATTGCTAACAACACTAATATCATAAATTAAATCAACCAAAATTATGTTAAAAACTACAGAATCATGGGGTTCGAGGGTTGGCCTCATTCTCGCCATGGCTGGAAATGCTGTGGGGTTGGGTAACTTTTTAAGGTTTCCTGTCCAAGCGGTCCAAAACGGTGGTGGTGCTTTTATCATCCCCTATTTAGTTTGTTTTCTCATAATGGGTATTCCTTTGCTTTTCATTGAATGGTCTTCAGGGCGGTACGGAGGTAAATTTGGGAACCACAGTACGCCGTACATCTTGGACACAATGGCAAAGGGCAGGTTGTTTAAGTATATAGGCGTCTTTGGTATTTTCACGAACATTGCGGTGGTAGCTTACTACGCATATATAGAATCTTGGACCATGTCTTATGTGTATCATTCTTTGAGAGGTACATTTTCGGGGATGTCACAAAGTGAAGTAGCAGGATTTTTTAATTCGTATGTTGATGTGGCCCATAGTACTACCGGGATTCCTTATGAAGCTGTTGTTTTTTATATTTTATGTTTGGCACTCAACACGTTCATTTTATCCAAGGGATTGAAAGGAGTGGAAAAGGTAGCAAAAATAGGTATGCCAATGTTGATAATTTTTGGCGTTTTCTTGGCTATTAGAGGTTATACCCTTGGCACAAGCGGCGCTTCAGACCTGTTCCCAAATGCCAATGCTTGGGATGGGCTCAATTTTTTATGGACACCCCAATTTGATTCGTTGTCCAACCCTAAAGTGTGGCTGGCAGCAGCAGGACAGATTTTCTTCACCCTGTCTGTGGGAATGGGTACCATACACTGTTATGCAGCGTACGTAAAAAGCAAAGATGATATTGCTTTGAATTCTGTTTCGGCAGGGTTTATGAACGAGTTTGTCGAAGTGGTATTGGGAAGCGCTATCGTAATTCCAATTGCAGCCGGTTATCTTGGATTGGATTGGGTCATCAACAACGCAGGCTTTGGAATGGCCTTCCAGACCATGCCATATCTTTTCCAGCAGTGGGGGCCAATTTTGGCAGCCATAGCTGGGGTTATGTGGTTTGGGCTCTTGTTTTTTGCAGGGATTACCAGTTCCTTGGGGATGGGTACCCCGTGGATGGGCTTTATGAGGGACGAGTTTGGATGGAGTAGAAATAAAGGTGCTTGGTCTTTTGGTGCTCTTGCGCTTATTATGGGATTGCCTACGGTTTTATTTTTTCAGAACGGTGTTTTTGACGACTATGACTATTGGGCTGGAACCGTAAGTTTGGTCATCTTCGCATTTTTTGAAGTGATTCTGTTCGCTTGGATTTTTGGGATGGACAAGGGATGGGCCGAGATCAACTCCGGTGCAGATATTAGAGTCCCTAAAATTTATAGGTTTATAATCAAATACATAACGCCATTGTTGCTGGGCTGGGTTTTCTTCGCAAGCTTGCCAAGCATATTTGACAATATTTCACACAAGAACACCTATAACAAGGCTGCTTTTGCCAATGAGTTTTATGCCGAAAATTTTGAAGGTTCGGGTACCTCCGTAGGCACCGTTGAGTCCGTGGACGGCCAGCACATCAAGTTCTCGTTTGAAAATACCAGAAAACGCTATGACAAAGTTACCAATGAAGCGGTGACAGAAACCTTTACCGATTATAAGGAATATGCGTTTAAGGACGGTCAAAAAACAGCTGTCCAACTGGGCGATGTCGTAAAACCGGGAGATCTGATTGCCACGGGAAGTTTTACAAACGATGTCTTTTATAAAAACATAGGAAGGGCCATGTTACTTGGACTGTTTTTGTTTATTTCAATTTTGGTATATTTAGCATTCTTAAAAAGAAAAAGAGAAGGGAGGGCAACATTATGAATTCATCAGCAATCATTATAATGGTCGTTACGCAAGCGATCGTTATTGCATTTACAGCATTTTTTTTCTATAAAGTGCTAAAGACACCGCCCAAGCCAGAGCCGGATTCCTATTCAGAAAACGACGATGTGCTTATTCGGAAAAAAGACACCTCGGATGAGTAAACCCTAAATTTCGAATTATGGCAAAATCCCATTACATGTTTTCAAGAAAGCAACGCAATGGGGTTTTGTTGTTATTGGCACTTATAGTGCTGCTACAAGTGCTTAGTTTCTTTGTGGGCCATCGTCACGATGAAATAAAAACCGATGAAGTATTGGTGGAAAAATTCCGCCATGAGGTCGATTCGCTTAAATTGGCCGCTACCGAAGCCCAAAAGCCACAAGTATTTCCGTTCAACCCAAACTATATCACAGATTACAAAGGCTATACATTGGGAATGTCCAACGAAGAAATCGACAGGCTCTTGCATTTCAGGGCGCAAGGTAAGTGGGTCAATTCGGCACAACAATTTCAACAGGTTACACAGGTTTCAGATTCACTGCTCAATACCCTTTCGCCCTATTTCAAATTTCCCGAATGGATAACCGACCCAAAGCCAAGGAAAGATTGGGCAGATGATTCAAAATTTGGCAGCACTGCAGGAAACAAAACAAAAACCTTTGCACAAAAGATAGATCTTAACCATGCCACTACGGAACAATTGCAGCGTGTCAACGGTATTGGCGTAACTTTGGCGGACAGGATCATCAAATATAGGAGCAAATTCGCAGGAGGATTTATTGCCGATGTACAACTTTGGGACATTTATGGACTTACGCCGGAAGTTATCGAACGCATCACCAACGATTTTACCGTAAAAACCCCGAGACAAATAGAAAAGTTCAATCTCAATTCGGCTACAAGAGACCAACTGGTTACCATTCAGCACATCGATTATGAAATTGCCCACCGTATTATCGAACAACGCACGCTACGTGAAGGCTACAAATCTTTCGACGAATTGCTCAAGGTAAAAGACTTTCCAGCCAATAAAATTGAGATAATTAAGTTATATTTGACGCTCGATTAATATATAAACACATACAGATGAACCCAATGTACTTCACAGAAGAACACCAATTATTCAGAAAAAGCTTACAGGATTTTTTGCAGAAAGAAGTTGTGCCCCATATCGACAAATGGGAAAAAACAGGCACGGTTGAGCGTTTTATCTGGAAGAAATTTGGAGATATGGGCTATTTTGGGCTCAACTATCCTGAACAGTATGGTGGGCTCAATCTCGATCTGTTCTATACGGTCATTTTTCTTGAAGAACTCCAAAAGGTCAACTCCGGAGGATTTGCCGCTGCCATGTGGGCGCATGCCTATCTGGCCATGACACACCTCAACAAAGAAGGCAACCATGCCATCAAGCAAAAATATCTTGCACCGAGTATTTCCGGGGACATGATCGGATGTCTGTGCATTACCGAACCATTCGGGGGCAGTGATGTGGCGGGTATGAGGACTACCGCCGAAAAAAAAGGCGATAAGTACCTGCTCAATGGATCAAAAACCTTCATTACCAACGGAGTTTATAGTGACTATTTGGTCGTCGCTGCCAAGACAAATCCCGATGCAGGACATAAAGGGATGAGCATTTTTGTCGTGGATAGGGATACACCGGGGATTGCATCCACAAAATTGGACAAATTGGGGTGGCGGGCATCCGATACTGCCGAAATAGCTTTTGACAATGTGGAAATACCGGCAGACCAATTGATGGGCGAAGAGGGAATGGGTTTTTCCTATATCATGCAGCATTTTGCTTTGGAGCGATTGGTAATGGGTATCAACGCACACGCAAGAGCAGAATATGCGCTGCAATATGCGTTGCAATACATGTCCGAACGCACCGCTTTTGGCAAGACAATAGATAAGTTTCAGGCACTGCGCCATAAATTTGTCGATTTTTACAGTGATATGGAAGTTTGCAAATGGTTCAATTATTCCGTTGCATATCGTTTGAACAAAGGCGAATATGTTGTGAAGGAAGCCACCATTTCAAAACTTCAATCAACAAAAATGGCCGATGAGGTCATTTACGGTTGCCTCCAGTTCTTGGGCGGTTATGGCTATATGGAAGATTACCCACTTGCCAGGTTGCTCCGCGACAGCAGGCTCGGGCCCATTGGTGGTGGAACTTCGGAAATTCTTCGTGAAATTATATCCAAAATGGTAATCGACAAAAAAGATTATAAACCAGCTACTTAAATAATATAGTTATGAACTCCAAATCTTTCCTACAATTTCTAGTTGCCATTGCAATAGTTCAAGTGTCTCACGCACAGGTGGAAGTAAAGAACAAGATCGTCGATATACTTACGATGATCCCCATCGAAAGTGCCAGTATTTATGTGCAGAACACCACCATCGGGACGGTCAGCAATGCCGATGGGAAGTTTGTGCTTCTGGTTCCCAACGAGTTTTCCAATGATACATTGATAGTTTCCTCTATAGGTTACAAAAGTTTCAAGACCGCCGTAAAGGATTTTGACAATAGCATGGAAATTTTTCTCGAAGAGGACATCGCCTCGCTCGACGAAGTCGTCTTGGTGGCCGAAACCCGGCCCAAGACCGCCAATGAGATTGTCCTGAAGGCTTTGGAGCGATTGCCAAAGAACATGCCCGATACGTCGTATTTGCAAAAAGGGTTTCTTCGTCATAAGGAGCGCAACAAGAAAGAGTTCAAATGGTTGATAGAAAGTGCTATAACGGTTTATGATGTCGGATACGGGTCCAATGACGATCTCAAGATCAATGTCGATGAAGTACGTAAGAGCTACGACCTCCGTGATGTGGACAGCCTTTTGACCTACACGGCCTATTTGCAGCAAAAAGCCAATGTCCGGAACCTGAGAGGGCGAAATTTGCGAAGGGATACCATCCGAACGGCTTCGTTGGTCAAGGCCATCAAGTGGAACGACAACCGCATCAACGGTCTGCAAAATCTTTTTGAGGGCAAGCTCAACCTGGTGCGCAATTCAGCGATGCCAAAAGCTTTGTTTGGAGAAAACATCCTGTCCATGCACCAATTCGAGCTCGATACCGTTTTGGTAAACAATGACCGCAAGATCTACAAGATCAAAATAGAAAAAGGTCCCGATTACGTTAATCTCAAAACTCCCGGCGTGTTCAATGACGGTTACCAGGCCAGGGGCTGGATCTACATTTACTGGGACACTTATGCCATCAAAAAAATAGAATACGAGCTTGTGGCCGCCTCGCCCGAACAAAAGAGCAGGAGCAAAACGCTTTTTGATACCAACATAAACCATAAGCTGGTGGTCAACTATATGGAATATGAAGAAAAGATGTACCCAAGTTACATTTACTATGAAACGCCAAAGCTTGTAAACGTCGGCATGAAACCCACCGAACCGAGAAAAAGCATAGATGAAACCGTTACCTACAATAAGGACGAACGTTACTACTATACCGTTCAGGAAATCCTCTTTACAGAAGTAGTTTTGGACAGGGACAAAATCAGTCAGGCACTTTCCCGTAAATGGGATCCGGACATTTTTGCCATAAAACCCTATAACAAAGACTTCTGGAAAAACTACAACACCCTGCTCGAAAGCGAGGAAGACGAAAAACTGATCCAGGATCTGACCAGGCGCTCGTCGCTTTATAAGGATTGATTTTCTGTTGCGCGATATTTTTTGTAAGTTGATTCTTAATTAATTACGGTTTTTCCGTAATTTCAACACTGTAAAACGACTATTTTCTGTTAAATTTTTGTTAAACCGTTTTTTTTTTTTTTTTTTTTTG
>JAKQHT010000027.1 GCA_029557895.1 Bacteroidota bacterium
GCATTTCTGGCAGTATTGAAGGGTATTTTGACGGTGCGGTACCTGGTGATGGACGGTCATTTCGGAAACTATCCAAGCGCTTGGATGGTGTTGCAGACAGGCTTGCAACTGGTTTCCAAATTCCGTTCGGATGCTGCCTTATTTGAACCCTTCATAGGCAAGTATTGCGGACATGGTCCCCACCCGACCTATGGGGACAAAGTTGATGTGCGCAGGATGAAAAAGAAATACTTGAAAGCTGATGAAACCGAAACAGGTATTCGCACCCAGGTCTACCATGCCACACTGCTCAACCGTGAGTTTGCTGCCCCGATCAATGTCGTGGTCATTTTGAAAACCAATCTTTCCAGCAAGAAGCAGGCACATGTGATTTTGTTCAGCACCGATTTGGAATTGTCTTACCAGAAACTGTATGATTACTACACCTTGCGCTTTCAGATCGAATTCAACTTCCGGGATGCTAAGCAGTACTGGGGCTTGGACGACTTTATGAACGTAAAGAAAGAAGCAGTGACCAATGCCGCCAACCTTTCATTCTTTATGGTGAACTTCAGTTCCGTCCTGTTGCGGAAGCATCGAAAGTCCAATCCAGAGTTCAGTGTCTTGGATTTGAAATCCCATTATCGTGGGTATCGATATGTCGCCGAGACAATAAAATTACTTCCGCGAAAACCTGATGGCATTTTGTTAGCCGAGATTTTCCAGCAAATCGCTCGCTTGGGCATGGTTCACCCCCCTTTTGAACCAGTTTCTACCGCCTAGTTGGCGAAGGTATTGTTTATATGAAAAATATATTTGATCGAATTCGTACTTACGATTATTCGATTTACCTTTATTGGATCGTTATGCTCTTTGGTGCATTGTTTCGCATTCGACAGTATGCTGCAAATCGGTCTTTTTGGGTGGATGAAGCCAGTCTCGCGCTTAACATCGTAGATCGTAATTTTGCTATGTTGATGAAACCTTTGGATTACAACCAGGGCGCGCCGATTGGATTTTTGTTTATTGAGAAATTCCTTGTCACGATTTTTGGAAATTTCGACTACGTTCTTAGAATATTTCCATTGATCGCCGGGCTGGTTTCCCTTTATTTTGTCTATCGCCTTGCGAATGAATTGCTCGGGCGTTTGGGTTTACTTGTTGTCTTTTGGTTTTCCTTCTCTGGCTCGATGATTTACTACTCCTCCGAGTTGAAACAATACTCAAGCGATGTTATGTTTGCAACAGCACTTACCTGGTGTGGAGTCTTTTACCTCAAAAAGATAGACTTGCAATTGCGTGACGTCCTGATTTTGGGCGTATTGGGAATTATTGCGATTTTCTCATCGCATCCGGCAGCTTTTGTATTACCTGTTGTCGGCGTTTTGCTGGCTTTTGAAAAAATTCGTGCAAAAAAATATTCCCAGCTTCGTTTGCTGTTGGGAATGGGAGTGGTATGGGGAGGAACGTTTTTCGCATCTTATCTTTTCACCTTGCGGAATTTAATTGGGAATGATTTTTTACAGCGATATTGGGGAGACAGTTATGCACCATTACCGCCATGGCAACATCTGGATTGGTATCGGAATGTCTTTTATTCCCTTTTGCCAGAACTTGGCACATCCTTTTGGGG